>CAWEEN010000012.1:0-63184 GCA_963808115.1 uncultured Actinomycetota bacterium | reverse complement strand
AGCTCGACCAGCGCGGCGTACAGCGCGAGCTGGCGCGGCGTGCTCGACAGGAGGTCCTCGCCGCGCAGCACGTGGGTGATCTCCATGAGGGCGTCGTCGACCGGGTTGACCAGCGTGTAGAGCGGGTCGCCGTTGGCACGGCAGATCGCGAAGTCGGGGACGAACGGGTCTCGAAGGTGATCTCGCCGCGCACCAGGTCGTCCCAGGTGAGCGAGCCCTCGGGCATCCGGAAGCGCACGACCGGGCTGCGACCGTCGGCACGGAACGCCGCGACCTGCTCGTCGCTGAGCTCACGGCAGAAGCCGTCGTAGCCCTGAACCTTGGAGCCCGACTCCTTGCGGCGTGCCTCGACCTCGTCGGTGGTGCAGTAGCAGTCGTAGGTGTACCGCGACTCGCGCAGCCTGGCGAGGGCGTCGCGGTAGAGGTCACCCCGCTCGCTCTGCCGGTACGGCGCGTGCGGGCCGCCGACGACGGGTCCCTCGTCCCAGTCGAAGCCGAGCCAGCCCATCACGTCGAGGAGCCCCTCGTAGGACTCCTCGCTGTCGCGGGCCGCGTCGGTGTCCTCGATCCGGAAGACGAACGTGCCGCCGTGGTGGCGCGCGAACGCCCAGTTGAACAAGGCCGTCCGGGCCAGACCGACGTGGGGCGAGCCGGTCGGGGACGGGCAGAACCGGACCCGGACGCTCGGGTCGCGCTCCGTCATCGCTTCACCACCGTGTTGGTCAGGGCGCCGAGACCGCCGATGGACACCTCGACCTCGTCACCGGGCTGCATCGGGCCGACGCCCTCGGGGGTACCGGTGAGGATCACGTCGCCCGGCAGGAGCGTCATCACGCTGGTGATGTGGGCGATCAGGGTGGGGATGTCGAAGATCAGATCGCGGGTCGACCCGTCCTGCACGAGGTCGCCGTTCAGGTGGGTCTGCACCGGCACGCCCGTCGGCGAAGTGCTGGGGGTCGAGGTCGTTCTCGATCCACGGACCGAGCGGGCAGAAGGAGTCGAAGCCCTTGGCCCGGGTCCACTGCCCGTCCTTGCTCTGCAGGTCGCGGGCGGTGACGTCGTTGGCGATCGTGTAGCCGTAGATGACGTCCGTGGCCTGGTCGCGCGGCACGTCGCGGCAGATCCGCCCGATGACCACCGCGAGCTCCCCCTCGTAGTCGACGCGCTCGGACTGTGAGGGGTAGAAGATCTGGTCGTCGGGCCCGATCACCGACGTGTTGGGCTTGAGGAACATCAGGGGCTCGGCCGGAGCCTCGCCCACCCATCTCGGCGGCGTGGGCGGCGTAGTTCTTGCCGATCGCGACGACCTTGCTGCGCGGGATCACCGGGGCGAGCAGGCGTACGTCGCTGAGCCGGTGCTCCTTCTGCGTGGGCTGGAGACCGGCATAGAGCGGGTCGCCGGCGAGCTCGACCACGACGCTGTCGTCGGCCGGCTGGCCGAACGCGTCGAGGTCTCCGGAGACGACGCCGTACATCGGGTCCTCGCCCGTGGTGAACCTCGCGATACGCACCCGACGACCCTACCGAGCAGCCGTGAGGAACCGGCATCCGCACGGTCGAGCTGGCCCGATCCGTCCGTTCGGCACCTCGGCCGGAACTAAGGTGTCGGCCATGGCGAACCTGCTGGAGTCCGGGGCCCACGGCGAGCAGATCCGCGACGCGGACTGGTACGGCGACGCCATCGGCGCCGTCACCTTCCGCGGGTGTGTCTTCACCGACGTCGACATGACCGAGGTCACGACCGACGGGACGACGTTCGACGACTGCACGTTCCACAACTGCCGCTTCAACGGCTCGGTGCACCACGCGACGGCGTTCATCGGGTGCGACTTCCGCCGCTGCAACTTCTTCACCGCGACCCTCGACGGCTGCAAGCTCACCGGCAGCGTGTTCAGCGAGTGCACGATGCGGCCGCTGACCGTGCTGGGTGGGGCCTGGGGTTCGGTGACCCTGCGCGGCCACAACCTCTCCGGCCTCGACCTGCGTCGCGTCGACCTCCGCGAGTCCGACCTGTCCATGACCGACCTCACCGACGCGTGCCTGCGGGAGGCCCGCCTCGAGGGTGTGACGTTCCGCAAGGCCGACCTGACCCGCACCGACCTGCGGCGGGCGTCGCTCGACGGTGTCGACCTGGCGTCGGCCGAGCTCGACCGGACGCAGATCGACCTCCAGGCCGCGGTGATGCTCGCGGAGTTGCACGGAGCGGTGGTCGACCTCGCAGACTGAGGGCGTGAGCGAGTACGTGACCGCGTGGTTTCGAGACGGGCGCAGAGCGCCCTCCTCAACCAGCGGACCATCCCCCTCCGGCGGTCCAACCCCGACCAGCGGTCCATCCCCCACCAGCGGTCTGTCCCTCACCAGCGGTCCATCCCCCACCAGCGGGCTGTCCCCGAGCAGTGAGGAGGGGCGTCGCGAAGCCCACCGCGCGCGGCTCGCGCCGTACGTAGAGCCGCACCTCGAGCGGCGCCGTACCGGGGTGAAGCACCCGGTCCACGACTTCCTCTTCACCTACTACTCCTTCTCGCCGGCCAAGCTGCTCGACTGGCAGCCCGGCTGGCCCGACTCCGGTTCGGACGACCTGCTCGACCGGCGCCGGCCGCTGGTCGCGGCGACCCTGCGGCTCCTGGAGGCGACGGCCGGCCGCACGCCGACGTTCGGGTGCTTCGGGCTGCACGAGTGGGCGATGGTCTACCGCGACGACGAGACCCGGCACGCCGTGCCCGCTCCGCCTCGGTCGAGCCGCGACCGACGAGGTGGTCGAGTCGCACCGCATCACCTGCTCGCACTTCGACGCCTACCGCTTCTTCACGCCCGCGGCCTCACCGCTGAACTCGCTGCGCCCGGCCGTCGACGACCGCCCGGCGTACGAGCAGCCGGGCTGCCTGCACGCGACGATGGACCTCTACAAGCACGCGTTCCGGCTCTGGCCGCTGGTCGGGTCCGACCTCGTCGCCGACTGCTTCGAGCTGGCCTGGGAGGTCCGGACGGTCGACATGCAGGCGGCGCCGTACGACCTGGCCGACCTGGGCTTCGAGCCGATCCGGATCGAGACTCCCGACGGGCAAGCAGGAGTACGCCGCCCGGCAGCGTGCCTTCGCCGACCGGGCGCAGCCGCTGCGGCAACGCCTGATCTCCGCCTGCGAGGCACTGCTCTCGGCTTAGGCTTGGCTCATGGACCAGCGGGTGCTCCAGAACTTCCTGTCCGACGACGGTCGGCTGCGCACGATCCCGTCCAAGCAGAGCAAGCTGCTCGTCGTCCTGGACCGTCTCGCCCAGGAGTTCGAGCCGGGCCGGACCTATCCCGAGGCGGAGGTGAACGAGATCCTCCAGCGCTTCCACCCCGACTTCGCCGCCCTGCGGCGCTACCTCGTCGAGAACGGGTTCATGACCCGGGAGGACAACGTCTACTGGCGCTCCGGCGGCACCTTCGACGTCTGAGGATTTCCGGTAGTCCGTGACGAAGTGGTTGGTGTGGGTGCCCCTTTCCAACCCATTCGTCACGGACTACCGGAAAGTCTCACCAGCCCGGTGGACGGCGGTGGCTCCACGGGGCGGCCGCCTCCACCTGGGCGGCCAGCGAGAGCAGGACCTCCTCGGCCGCCGGGCGCCCCGCCAGCATCACGCCGACCGGCAGGCCGTCCGGTGTCCAGTGCAGCGGCAGCGACACCGCCGGCATGCCGGTGACGTTCCAGCACGACGTCCACGGGGTGAACGCCTTCTGCGCCTCGAAGTCCGCCGCCGGGTCGTCGTCGTTCCTCAGGGCGCCGACCGGGAGCGGCGGTGCGGCCAGGGTCGGCGTCAGCACCACGTCGTACGGCGCGAGGGCGGCGAGGCAGTCGGCGGCGAACCGCCGCATCTCCCCCAGGGCGAGCCCGAACTCGGGTCCGCTGAACGCGCGGCCACGGGCCGACAGCCACCGGGTCAGCGGCCGGAGCGACGACTCGCGCCCGGGTGGCGCCGGCGACAGCGCCGTCAGCACGGCCCAGCAGGTCTCGAAGGTCGGCACCGCGTCGCGCGACATCGGCACGGGGATGTCCTCGACCTCGTGGCCGAGAGACCCCAGCAACGCCGACGCGTCGTCGTAGGCACGGAGGCACTCGGGGTCCACCGTGGCCTCGGCGATCACCGGCTCGGCGAACCGGGCTACGCGCAGCCGGCCCGGCTCCCGGTCGCAGGCGGAGAGGAACGACGCGGACGGCGGTGGAGCCCACGAGGGGTCGCCGACGCGTGGCCCGGCGAGCACGTCGAGCAGCGCGGCTGCGTCGCGGACCGATCCGGGCCAGGGTGCCGGCGGTGGCCAGGCCGGTGACCTCGCCGTACATCGGGAACCCGCTGACCCGGCCGCGGGTGGGCTTCAGCCCGACCAGACCGCAGCACGACGCCGGGATGCGGATCGAGCCACCGCCGTCGGAGCCCTGAGCGACCGGTACCAGCCCGGCCGCCACCGCAGCGGCCGCCCCACCCGACGAGCCACCGGCCATCCGGGTACGGTCCCAAGGCGTCACCGCGGGCGGGGCGACGTCGGGCTCGGTGTAGCAGGGCGAGCCGAACTCCGGGGTGTTGGTCTTGCCGAGGCTGACCAGTCCGGCCGCCTCGATCGCCAGCGTCACGGCGTCGGAGACCTCCGGCACGTGGTCGACGTAGGCGGCGGAACCGAACGTGGTCCGGACGCCGGCGGTCAGGTTGAGGTCCTTGATCGCGGTCGGGACGCCGTACAGCGGGCCGGCGGCGGCGGCACGCGGCCGCAGCGCGGCGGCCCTCTCCAACGCGAGCTCCGGGGTTCGGGTCACGAACGCACCGACCTCGTCGGCCCGCGCGAGGTAGTGCGCGGCGAGCTCTCGCGGCGACACCTCCCCCCGTCGTACGGCGTCGCCCTGCTCGACCGCGGTCAGGTCGTGGAGGTCGCTCACCCGCCCGACGCTAGCCGGTGGGCCGACCGGTCAGCCGCGTGCCGCCGCAGGCCGAACGTGAGCCCGTCGAGCAGCGCCTCCCACGATGCCTCGATCACGTTGGCACCGACGCCCACGGTCACCCACGACGCCTCGCCGTCGGAGGTCTCGATCAGCACCCGCGTGATCGCGTCCGTGCCGTGCCCCTGGTCGAGGATCCGCACCTTGTAGTCGATCAGCTGGAACTTCCCGACCTCGGGGAACGCCCGCACCAGCGCCTGGCGCAGCGCCTGGTCGAGCGCGTTGACCGGGCCGTTGCCCTCGCCGGTCTCGACGTAGCGGACGCCGTCGGCGACCAGCTTGACCGTGGCCTCCGAGACGGCCTCCTCGCCGGGCCGTGCGTGCGTGAGCGTCTCCGTGATCACCCGCCACGACTCGACCGTCGAGGTACGACGGGCGCCGGCCGTCGACCTCCTCGGCCAGCAGCAGCTCGAAGGACGCGTCGGCGGCCTCGAACGTGTAGCCCGCGGGCCTCCATCTCCTTGACCCGCGCGGTGACCCGGTCGACCAGGTCGCGGTCACCGGACAGGTCGTAGCCGAGCTCGCGACCCTTGAGCTCGATCGAGGCCCGGCCGGCCATGTCGCTGACCAGCAGCCGCATGTCGTTGCCGACCGCCAGCGGGTCCATGTGCTGGTAGAGGTCGGGGTCGACCTTGATCGCGCTGGCGTGCAGCCCGGCCTTGTGGGCGAACGCCGAGCCGCCGACGTAGGGCTGGCGCGACGCGGGCGGCACGTTGGTCACCTCGGCGACCGCGTGGGCGATCCGGGTGGCCTCGGCCAGCAGCCCGGGCGGGAGCACCTGCTCGGTCGAGCTTGAGCTCGAGGTTGGCGACGACCGCGATCAGGTCGGCGTTGCCGGTGCGCTCGCCGTAGCCGTTGATGGTGCCCTGCACGTGGGTCGCGCCGGCCTCGACGGCGGCGAGGGTGTTCGCGACCGCGCAGCCGGTGTCGTTGTGGCAGTGGATGCCGACCCGTCCGGACGTGGTCGACACGACGTCGTGCACGACCTCGCCGACCCAGCCGGGCAGCATGCCGCCGTTGGTGTCGCACAGCGCGGCCACGTCGGCGCCGGCGTCGTACGCCGTCCGCAGCACCTCGAGGGCGTAGGTCGCGGTCGGCGCGGTAGCCGTCGAAGAAGTGCTCGGCGTCGAGGAAGACCTGCTGACCCTCCGGCGACGAGGTGGGCGACCGTGTCGTGGACCATCGCCAGGTTCTCCGCCAGGGTGGTGCGCAGGGCGAGCTCGACGTGGCGCGGGTGGGACTTGGCCACCAGGGTCACCACCGACGCGCCGCTGTCGCGCAGGGCCGCGACCAGGGGGTCGTCGGCCGCCGGTACGCCGGCCCGCCGGGTCGCCCCGAACGCCGTCAGCCGCGCGTGCCGCAGGTCGAGCTCGTCGCGGGCCCGGGCGAAGAACTCGGTGTCCTTGGGGTTGGCGCCCGGCCACCCGCCCTCGATGAACCCGACCCCCAGCTCGTCGAGCTGGCGGGCGATGGTCAGCTTGTCGGCCACGGAGAGGTTGAGCCCCTCCTGCTGCGCGCCGTCGCGCAGGGTGGTGTCGTAGACGTGGAACGCGCCCTGCAGGTCCATCGGGTGTGCCGTTCTGTGCTCGGGGTCGGGTGCTCGTCGCCGGTGAGCGGCCAACAAAAAAGACCCCCCGTTGGGACGAGAGGTCTGCGCGCCGGGGTGGTCCCGACGCGCTAGATGATGATGACGGTGCTGCTGCTCACGGCATCCATGCTGCCAGACCGCGCCGAGCCGGGTCGGCAGATCTCACGATCCGGCGTCGGTGGCGCCAGGGCACGCGTCAGCGGCCGACCAGCGGCGGCCGGGAGAACGGCGACCAGCCCACGCTCAGGGTCGCCTGGTGGCCCAAGAAGCCCGCGGTCGCCACCAGGACGACCAGGACCACCGCCCAGCGCCCGGTGCGACGGGCGACGGCCTGGGCCACGACCCGCACCGGCCAGCGGACGTGGTCGGCCCCCGGGCCGAGCCACAGGCAGACCGAGACGCAGAGCCCGGTGACGAACAGCGTGGTGACGGTGCTGATCGCCGAGGGCGTAGCAGAGCAGCAGCGCCGCGAGCCCGAGCCCGAGCGCCCAGAGGCCGAGGAGGATCGCCCCGGGCAGCGCGGCCACGAGGTGCCAGGGCGCGGACAGCGGCGCCAGCAGGACGTCGTACCACCGCGCGCCGCGGAGGCGACGGCGGTCGCCGGCGGCGTTGAGGGTCAGCGTGCACGGTGCGCAGGAGCCACGCGGTGACCAGGAGGAGCGCGAGCGCCCAGAACGGCCAGGCGGCCACGGCAGCGCCGGAGACCAGGCCGAGCGGCGGCGATCAGGAGGCCGCGGCGTAGCGCCAGCGCACGTCGTTCACCCGGCGGGACCGGTTCGACGTCGAGCGGGAGGGCGTCGGGATCGTCGACCGGGAACGGACGCGTGGACGCGGGCGGTGGGCCGCTCGGCGTCGCCGGCGCGACGATCGACGGGCTCGGCGGCCCCGGCAGGCTCGACGGGCTCGGTGAGCTCGTCGAGTCGGGCGGACCGACGCGGGTCGGCGCAGCGGCACTCTCCTGGGCGGCAAGCGCCAGGGGGATCGTGAACGGGTCGTCGACCGGCGCCGGGGCGGGCGGCCGGCGCGGCCTCGCGGGTCGGCACCGAGCCAGCCGAGGAGCTCGGGCAGCGTCGGACGCCGTGCCGGTTCGGGCTCGAGGGCGGCGGCCACGACGCCGCGCAGGTCGTCGGGCATCCCGGTCAGGTCGTGCTCGCCGCGCCGGACCCGGTCCATGATCGCCATCGACGGGCCGCGGCCGAACGGCGGGTTGCCGGTGCCGGCGTAGGCGACCGTGGCCGCCCAGGAGTGCACGTCGGAGGCGGTGGTCGCGTCGTCGCCGTACAGGATCTCGGGCGCCAGGTACCCCGGGCGTGCCGAGCAGCCAGCCGGTGTGGGTGAGCTTCGGGTCGTCGGCGACGCGGGCCAGGCCGAAGTCGATGAGGATCGGGGCGCGACCCTCCATCAGGATGTTGGACGGCTTCACGTCGCGGTGCAGGACGCCGGCGGCGTGGACCGCGCCCAGCCCCTCGGCCAGGCAGCGGGCGAACCAGCGCAGGTCGCCGGCCTGGATCGGGCCCTCCTGCGGCACGTGCTCGTGCAGGCTGAGAGCCGGGCACGTAGCGGGTCGCGACGAACGGCACCGCCCCCACGGGTCGGCGTCCACGATCTCGGCGATCCAGCGGCTCCGGATCCGCTCCAGCGAGGAGACCTCGCGGGCCAGCCGGCGCGGGCCTCGTCGTCGCCGACGATGTGGGGACGCAGCACCTTGAGCGCCACCCGGGGCCCGTCGCCCTTGCGAGCGAGGTGGACGACGCCCATGCCGCCCTCGCCGAGCTTGGTGAGGAGCGTGTAGTCACCCACGGTGCGCGCAGACGATGGCTGGACGGACACGGGCCCCACGCTACCGGCGGGTGGGCGTGGTGCCGGGTAGCGCGGGCCCGGCGTACTCGAGGTCGGTGGGTGGGTGCCGGCTGCCCATCCCCGCTCGGACCGCCACGGCGGTCAGCACGGCGGCGGCCCGGCGGGCGGCCCGGCGGGCGGCCCGGCGGTCAGCAGATGCGGTGCATCCAGCCGAACGTGTCGTCGGCGCGGCCGTACTGGATGTCGACGAGCTCCTGCCGGATCTTCAGCGTGACCTCACCGGCCGTCGGCGACCGTCGGGGATCGCGCCGCCGTCCCACCGCAGCGAGCCGACCGGGGTGACGACCGCCGCCGTACCGCAGGCGAAGACCTCGGTGATCTCGCCGCTGGTGACGCCGTCGCGCCACTCGTCGATGGAGATCCGGCGCTCCTCGACCTGGTGGCCCATCTTCTCGGCCAGCTCGATGATGCTGCCGCGGGTGATGCCCTCGAGGATCGTGCCGAGTCTCGGGGGTGACGATGCGGCCGTCGGCGTAGACGAAGTACATGTTCATCCCGCCGAGCTCCTCGACGTACTTCAGCTCCTGGCCGTCGAGGAAGACCACCTGGTCGCAGCCGCTGCGCGGTGGCCTCCTGCTGCGCGACCAGGGACGACGGCGTAGTTGCCGCCGGTCTTGGCGGCGCCCATGCCGCCGCGGCCGGCGCGGGTGTACTCCGTGGACAGCCAGAGCGTGATCGGGAGCGGGCCCTTGCTGAAGTAGGCGCCGGCCGGGCTGGCGATCACCATGAAGGTGACGTGCTGGGAGGGCCGCACGCCGAGGAACGCCTCGGTGGCGAACATGAACGGCCGCAGGTAGAGGCTCTTCTCCCCCGCGCCCTCGGGCACCCAGCGCTGGTCGACCGGTCACCAGCGCCTCGACGGCCTGGACGAAGTCGTCGGGCTCGAGCACCGGGAGCGCGAGCCGGTGGCTGGAGCGCACCATCCGCTCGGCGTTCGCCTCGGGACGGAAGGCCCAGACCGAGCCGTCGTCGTGCCGGTAGGCCTTCATCCCCTCGAAGATCTCCTGCGCGTAGTGCAGGACGGCCGTGGCGGGGTCGAGGGTCAGCGGGCCGTACGGCGTGACCCGGGCCGCGTGCCAGCCCTCGGCCGGCGTCCACTCCACGGTGAACATGTGGTCGGTGAAGTGGGTGCCGAAGCCGGGGTTGCCGAGGATCTCGGCCAGGCGGTCGTCGGCCACCGGGCTCGGTCGTGAGGGTGGTGCTGATCTCCATGGGAGGCACGTTAGTCCACCTTCCTGGAAGTCTCGGGGTCACTGGAATCCCGCCGGCGGCGGACTGCTGTCGACTGTCGTCGCGGGCAACGCCTCCGCTACGCGGCGGATCGCCCGTCAGCCGGCGACCGGCGGAGGGGCCTCGCTCGGCCACCCGGGCGGCGATCGCGTCGCCGATCTCCGCGGTACGCCGGGTGGCCCCGGGTACTCGGGCGGTCAGGTCGGCGGTGACGGCCGCGTCGACGGCCGCGGCCGCGGCGGCGTGGCCGAGGTGGTCGAGCAGCAGCGCCGGCGGAGAGGATCGCGGCGGTCGGGTCGGCGATCCTGCTGCCCGGCGATGTCGGGCGCCGAGCCGTGCACCGGCTCGAACATCGAGGGCGTGGTGCGGTCGGGGTTGATGTTGCCGCGACGCCGCGAGGCCGATGCCGCCGGTGACGGCGCCGGCGAGGTCGGTGATGATGTCGCCGAAGAGGTTGTCGGTGACGATCACGTCGAAGCGCGCCGGGTCGGTGGCCAGGAAGATCGTCGCCGCGTCGACGTGGAGGTAGTCGACGGTCACGTCGGGGAACTCCGTCGCGACCGCGTCGACGATCCGCGACCACAGCGAGCCGGCGTGCACCAGCACGTTGGTCTTGTGGACCAGCGTCAGCTTCCGGCGGGGCCGCCGGGCCGCGCGGGCGAAGGCGTCGCGCACGACGCGCTCGACGCCGTACGCCGTGTTCAGGCTGACCTCGGTGGCGACCTCGGCCGGCGTGCCGGCGCGCAGCCGACCGCCGTTGCCGGTGTAGGGACCCTCGGTGCCCTCGCGGACCACGACGAAGTCGACGTCGCCGGGGTCGGCCAGCGGCGTGGGGACACCCGGGGTAGGTCCGCGACGGCCGCAGGTTGACGTAGTGGTCGAGCTCGAAGCGCAGCCGGAGCAGCAGCCCGCGCTCGAGGATGCCCGCGGGGAGCCGGGGGTCGCCCGGCTTGCCCCCGACCGCGCCGAGCAGGATCGCGTCGTGCCCGCGGATCTCGTCGAGGACGGAGTCGGGCAGCACCTCGCCGGTGGCGAGGTAGCGCTCGGCTCCCAGGTCGTAGCGGGTCTGCTCGATCTTCACCGGCGGCGGCGGCCTCGAGGACCTTGAGCGCCTCGGCGGTCACCTCGGGACCGATGCCGTCGCCGCCGATCACGGCCACCCGGATCGGGGCGGTCGGGTCGGTCGCGGGCGTCGCGGCGGTCTCGGAGGTCATGCGGCGGCAGGCTAGTTGTCGTCGGGGCGCTGGCCGCCGTTGTCCCGCAGGTCGAGCGAGGCCTGGATGGCCTCCTGGCTGCGGGGGTTCTCGGGCTGGTGCCTGGCCGGACCCCAGTCGGGGTACATGTCGTACACGGATCGTGTTCCTTCGTCGATGGATGGCTGGCTGACGAGCCGCCACGTGGCGGAGCCGGCGCACCCGGGTCGTGGGTCTGCACGACGCTGGAGTCAGGAGCTCGAGATGCGGATCGCGCGAGAGGAGGCCTGTGCGGATCCGCCGCGGAGCGGCTCGTCGTACTGCTGGGATCGACAGGACCGGAGGCGCAACGCCGAACACCGCGGCGAGTCGGTCCTGTCTTCAGAACCCGCCGCGGCGGCCGATAAGTACGAACACGCTCCGCATGATGAGATCAGGGTACGGCGCCGACCGGCGCCGCTGCACGCCGATTCCGCCCGTCGTTCACGATCTGAGACGACGATCCCGGGATGGAAGACTCCCCGTGTGAGGAATCCGCAGTGAGCGCACCCCCGAGCTCCCCGGCATCGTCACCCGCGCCTTCGACGTCTCGCGTCGGGCCGGGTACGTGTCGTTCTGCCGCAACGAGACCGGCCGCCTGCTGGCCGCCCTGGCCGCGACCCGCGACGGGACGATGGCGGAGTTCGGCACCGGCTGCGGCGTCGGTACGGCGTGGCTCCGGTCCGGCGTGCGCGGCGCGGAGACCCGGATCCTCACCGCCGAGCTCGACCCGCAGCTCGCCGAGGCCGCCGCGGAGATCTTCGCCGACGACGACCAGGTCGAGGTGCTCGCCGCCGACTGGTCGACGCTGCTCGACCGTGGCCCCTTCTCCCTGCTCTTCCTCGACTCCGGCAAGCCGTCGGCGTCGATGCCCGACAAGGTCGCCGAGCTGATGGACGACGGCGGCATCGTCGTCCTCGACGACTTCACGCCCTGCCAGTCGTGGCCGCCGATCTTCGACGGCCGCGTCGACACGCTGCGCGAGGAGTGGCTCAGCGACGAGCGGTTCACCGCGGTCGAGGTGCTGGTCGCCCCCGACACGTCCGCGCGTGATCGCCACCAAGCGCTGACGCCGGCCCGGCGCCGCGTCGGCACGTCAGTGGCGGGCGCCTCCATCCCTCCTCCTCGGGGATGCACGACCTCGTCGATCATCTCCTCGATCTCCTCCTTGGGCAGGGCGACCGCCATCGCCCACGCAGTAGATGACCGGGCTCACAGGCCGCGACCACGAGCCAGCGTCCCAGCCGAAGCGGGATCAGCGGCGTCGTCGCCCTTCGGCCCGAAGTCGCTGAAGTAGACGATCAGCCCCATGCCGACCAGGTAGGCGCAGCAGCCACGACGCCGCCGTCCAGTCGAGCGTCGGCTTGTGCGGGTTGAGGTGCAGCACCCGGTTGCCGATCAGGATCGCGTAGCCGATCAGGATCGAGACGCCGAGCTTCCAGATCGGTCTCCCAGCCGGCCCACATGATGATCAGGTTGGCGATCACGAAGGCCACCGGCGCCAGCATCGCGGCGACCGGCAGACGGTAGGGACGGTTCGGCGTCCGGCAGCCGACGCCGGAACGCGCCGAGCGACAGCGGCGCGCCGGCGTACATCAGCACCGAGGCGCTCGTGATCAGCCCGACCAGCGACTGCCAGGACGGGAACGGCAGGAAGCAGATGCAGCCGGTGACGAAGGCGGCGATCAGGCCGACCCACGGGACGCCGCGCGCGCTGGTCCACTCGAAGACCGACGGGACGTAGCCGTTGCGCGACAGGCCGTAGGCCAAGCCGCGAGCGCCGGTGGTGTAGATCAGGCCGGTGCCGGCCGGGCAGACCACGGCGTCGACCTTGATCACCGTCGCGAGCCAGCCGAGGCTGAGCAGGGTCGCGAGGTCCGGCGAAGGGGCCGTGGAAGCTGGTGTAGAGGCCGTTGCCGGTCTGGCGACCAGGTGTCGCCGATCGCGCTGTCGGGGCAGTGCGAACAGGAAGGCGACCTGCAGGAGCGATGTAGATGACCGTGCCGATCACGACCGAGCCGATGATCGCGCACGGGATGTCGCGCTTCGGGTTGGCCGCCTCACCGGCGAGCTGGTCGGCCTGCTCGAAGCCGAGGTAGCTGAAGATGATGCCGCTCGTCGCCAGGGCGCTGAAGATGCCCTTGACGCCCGTCTGGGGCGAACCCGTTGGCCGCGTGGAAGTTGCTGGTGTCGAAGTTGGTGAGGGCCAGCACCAGGATGGTCAGCAGCGGGATCGCGATCTTCCACCAGGTGATCGCGCTGTTGGCGGTCGGCCAGCTGTCGGACGCCGAGGTAGTTCACCGCGGTGAAGACCGCCATCAGGATGATCGACGACGATGATGCCGGTCGTGGTCAGCACGTTCGTCGTCGGGTCGATCCAGCCGCTGCGCCCAGCTGTAGTGCCGAGGTAGGTCATCATCGCCAGCACCTCGATCGGCGCGACCGTGGCCGCCTGGAGCCAGGAGAACCAGCCGAACGACGCGCCGGCGACGCCGCCGAAGGCGTAGTGCGGGAAGCGGGCCGTGCCGCCGGAGACCGGGTACATCGCCGCCGAGCTCGGCGTGGACCAGCGCCAGCACCAGGATCATCACGCCGCCGATCACCCAGCGAGATCATCACCGACGGGCCCGGCCACGGCCAGCGCCTCCTGGGCGCCGAACAGCCACCCGGAGCCGATGATCGAGCCCACCGAGGCCCAGATCAGGCCGACCAGGCCGATGTGTCGCTGGAGCGCGTAGTCGCGCTTCTTCCCGGCTGCGGCGTCCTGCGTGCTCCGTCGACATGGCTGACCCTTCTCGCCGAGGGCGTCCCCGACCGGCCCGAACCGGCACCCCGTCAGATGTCGTAACCCGGAACGGTCAGTCTGAAACGTCGGGCCCGTCGTCGAGGGGCACCAGGAGCGCGGCGGCAGCAGGGCCTGGCTGAGCGGCCCGATCGCCACGGCGTACAGGATCGTGCCGAGGCCGGCGACGCCGCCGAGCAGCAGCCCGATCACGACCACGGTGAGCTCCATGACGGTGCGGACCAGGCGCAGCGAGTGGCCGGTACGCCGGGCCAGGCCGGTCATCAGGCCGTCGCGCGGCCCGCGGCCGAGCTGGGCGCCGATGTACGCCGCGGTGGCCACGCCGTTGCAGGAGCGATGCCGGCCACCAGCAGCACGCCGCGGACCCCGAGCGCGTGCGGAGCGCGGCGAGCGACGGCCAGGAACGCGTCGGCGGAGACGCCGATCACGATCGCGTTGGAGATCGGTGCCGATGCCGGGCATCTCCCGCAGCGGGATCCAGGCGAGCATCACCACGAAGCTGACCAGCACCAGCGCCTGGCCGATGTCGATCGGGAACCAGCGGGTGAGGCCGGAGTGGAGCACGTCCCACGGCGCGAGGCCGAGGCCGGAGCGCACCATCAGCGCGATCGAGAAGCCGTAGAGCAGCAGCCCGGCGTAGAGCTGGACCAGGCGGCGCCCGAGCCGGCCCGCGCGCAGCTGGGCGAGCGGACCGAGGTCGCGTCAGCACGACGCGGCGTCGGCGGCGGTGGTCGTGGACACGGCTCCAGCGTGCCCTCGATTGGCCTGGTCATAAATAGCCAATCGTGGAAGAGTGGACTGCATGGCGGGATCCATCGCAGCACCCGGCTGGCCACGCCTGGTCGGCGACTTCGACCGGCGCGCCGGCGTACGCCGGGCTGGCCGACGCGCTCCGCCTGCTGATCGGCGACGGCCGGGTCGGCACTCGACCTGCGGCTGCCGAGCGAGCGCGACCTCAGCGTCGCCCTCGGCGTCTCCCGCACCACGGTCACCCGCGCGTACGCCGCACTGGTCGAGACCGGGTTCGCGGTCGCACGCCACGGGCTCGGGCACCTTCACCCGGCTGCCGGGCGGTCGCCGGCAGATGCTCGACCGCACGCTCACCCCCCGGCCGACGGCGACGACGACGTCATCGACCTCAGCTGCGCGGCCGGTCCGCGCCGCCCGGGCATCGCGACGGCGTACGCCGAGGCGGTCGCTGACCTGCCGCGCTACCTCGGCGGCCACGGCTACTTCCCTACCGGCCTGCCCGGCGCTGCAGGAGGCCGTCGCCGCGTCGTACGACGCCCGCGGGCTGCCCACCGACCCCGCCCAGATCATGGTCGTGCCGGGCGCCCTGTCGGCGCTGATGATCGTGGCGCAGGCCCTGGTCGGCCCACGCGACCGGGTGCTCGTCGAGTCGCCCGGCTACCCCAACGCGCACGCCGCGCTCCGGCGGGCGGGCGCCCGGCTGGTCGCGCGTGCCGATGGACGTCGACGGCTGGGACCTCGACGCGGTCGGCCGGATCGCTGCGGCAGGCCCGGCCGGCGCCTGGCCTACCTGATCCCCGACTTCCAGAACCCGACCGGCAACCTGATGGGCGACGCCCAGCGCGAGGAGTACGCCGCGCTGCTGCGGCGCACGGGCACCGTCGCCGTCGTGGACGAGTCCCACTCAGCCGCTCGCGCTCGACGGGCCAGACGATGCCGCGGCCGTTCGCGTCGTACGCCCCGGACGCGATCACGCTCGGCAGCGCGAGCAAGAGCCTCTGGGGCGGGCTGCGGGTGGGCTGGATGCGCTGCCCGCGCCGGCTCGTCGACCGGCTGATCGGCGCGCGGGTCGCGCTCGACCTCGGGTCCCCGGTCCTCGAGCAGCTCGTCGCGGCCCGGCTGCTGGCCGAGCGCCGAGACGCACTGGCGCCGACACCGCGACCGGCTCCGCGCCCAGCGCGACGCGCTGGCCGCCGCGCTGCGCGAGCGGCTGCCGGACTGGCGGTTCCGGCTGCCCGGCGGCGGGCTGTCGCTGTGGTGCGAGCTGCCGGCGCGACGCGGGCCGGCGCCGTGGCGCTCGCCGCCGAGGCCGAGGCGCGCGGCGTCGTCGTCTCCCCCGGCCCGGTCTTCGCCGTCGACGGCGGTCTCGACTCGTTCGTCCGGATCCCCTACACGCGGCCCGAGAGCGAGCTGCGCGAGGCGGTCGACCGGCTCGCCGAGGCCTGGGCCGCCGTCACGCAGCCCGAGCCGACGGCCGCCCCGACCGGCCGTCCCGGGTGATGGTCGCCTGAGCCGGCTCGCGGCGAGGCGCCTCCTGACGCTCAGACCAGGTCGATGGCGCGCAGCGAGGCAGCCTCGATCGCCAGCTCGATCTCGGTCGAGCGCCTCGGCCGGGATGGCCGAGTCGACCGACAGCGCGACCAGCGCCTGGCCGCCCTTGCTGTCGCGGGAGACCTGCATGCCGGCGATGTTGACCGCGCTGTCGCCGAGGATCCGGCCGACCGTGCCGACCATGCCCGGGCGGTCGCGCGTAGGTGAAGAACGCCAGGTGGTCGGTGGGCTCGAGGTCGACCAGGAAGTCGTTGACCGCGACCAGCCGCTCGCGCTGGGCGATGCCGACCAGGGTGCCGCTGACCGAGACCTGCGAGCCGTCGGCGAGGGTGCCGCGGATCGTGATCAGGTTGCGGTGGTCGGGGCTCTCGCTCTCGGCGACCAGGCGGACCGCGGTGCCGCGCTCGGCGGCCAGCAGCGGTGCGTTGACGTAGGTGACCGGCTCCTCGACGACGTCGGTGAAGACGCCCTTGAGGGCGGCCAGCTCGAGCACCTTCACGTCGTACTCGGTGATCTCGCCGCGGACCTCGACGTCGATCTGCTGGGCGACCTCGCCGGCCAGGGCGGTGAAGATGCGGCCGAGCTTCTCGGTGAGCGGGATGCCGGGGCGGACGTCCTCGGCGATCACGCCGCCCTGGACGTTGACGGCGTCGGGCACGAGCTCGCCGCTGAGAGCGCGAGCCGGACGGACCTGGCGACGGCGATGCCGGCCTTCTCCTGGGCCTCGTCGGTGGAGGCGCCGAGGTGGGGCGTGGCGACGACGTTGTCGAGCTCGAAGAGCGGGCTGTCGGTGCACGGCTCCTTGGCGTAGACGTCGACGCCGGCGGCGGCGATGCGGCCCTCCTTGAGCGCGGCGTAGAGGGCGCCCTCGTCGACGATGCCGCCACGGGCGGCGTTGACGAGCACCAGCGACGGGCTTGGCCTTGGCCAGCTCGTCGGTGCCGATCAGGCCCGACGGTCTCGGGGGTCTTCGGCAGGTGGACGCTGATGAAGTCGGACTCGGCGAGCAGGGTGTCGAGGTCGACCAGGCGCACGCCCATCTGGGCGGCGCGGCCGGCCTGGACGTAGGGGTCGTAGGCGATGACGTTCATCCCGAACGCCGCGAGCCGCTGGGCGACGAGGACCCCGATGCGGCCGAGACCGACGATGCCGACGGTCTTCTCGTACGAGCTCGATGCCGGTGAACTTCGACCGCTTCCACTCGCCGTTGCGCAGCGAGGCGTGGGCGGGGCTGATCTGGCGGGCCGCGGCGAGGAGCAGGCCGATGGCGAGCTCGGCGGCGCTGACGATGTTGGAGGTCGGCGCGTTGACGACCATGACGCCGGACTGGGTGGCGGCCTTGACGTCGACGTTGTCGAGGCCGACACCGGCACGCGCGACGACCTGGAGCTTCGTGGCGCCGCGCCAGCGCCTCGGCGTCGACCTTGGTCGCGGAGCGGACCAGGATCGCGTCGACGTCGGCGATCGCGGCGAGCAGCTCGGCGCGGTCGGCGCCGTTGCAGTGGCGGATCTCGAAGTCGGGGCCGAGCGCCTCGACGGTGGCGGGGCTGAGCTCCTCGGCGATGAGTACGACGGGCCGGTCGGGCTGGGTGGTCACAGCAGCGGTGTCCTCACGGGCAGAGAGTGGAGGGGGCGGAGCCTGACGACCAGGCTCCCGCACGACGCTGTGCGCGCTCGACTCTACCCGACCCCTTCCGCCGTTCCCCCGACGTCTCAGCCTCTACGTCGACCCGACGTCGGAGGCAGGCACTGACGAGGCCGACCGGGCGCCCCAGACCTGCTCGAGCACCTCGGCGAAGACCTCGGTCGACTGGGCGCCGGACACGGCGTACGCGTCCTCGAGGACGAAGAACGGGCACCCCGGTCGCGCCGTACGCCCTCGCCTGGTCGATGTCGGCGTGCACGGCATCGCGGTAGCGGTCGCCGGCCAGCACGTCGTCCACGTCGGCACCGTCAAGACCGGCCGCGACCGCGACCCGGCGCAGCGTGGCATGGTCGGAGAGATCGAGGGCTTGTGTGAAGTTGGCGTCGAGGAGCGCGTCGTTGAGCCGACCTTGCAGCTCGGTGCCGCCCGTCGCGAGCGCGAGGTGGAGGAGCCGGTGGGCGTCGACGGTGTTGACGTAGAACGTCTGGTCGAGCCTGAGGTCGAGTCCTTCGGCGAGCCCGAGGTCGCGGACCTGGGCCTGCATGAGCGGCCACGCGCTCGGGACCGCCGTACCGCGCGGCGAGCCAGTCGACGGTCTTGTGGCCGCCACCGACCGGCGCGCTCGGGTCGAGCTCGAAGGAGCGGTAGGTCACCTGCACCGGGTGCGGGAACGCGGCCACCGCACGCTCGAAGCGCCGCTTCCCGACGTAGCACCACGGGCACACGACGTCCGACCAGATCTCCACCTTCACGTCTCTCCCAACCGCCGACCTGCCTGAGGTGTTCCGCCGAGTCAGCGGAAGAGGGGCTGGCCGACGTACTCGCCGGCGGCGGTGCCGGGTGGTACGGCGAAGATCGCGGACGACGTGAACTGGAGGTACTCCATCATCGCGTCGTGGGCCGCCATCCGGCTCTGCAGCGGGATGAAGTGGGTGCGCGGGTCGCGCACGAACGCGATGAAGAACAGCCCGGCGTCGAGGCCACCGAGCGGGTTGGAGCCGTCGACGAAGTTGTAGCCGCGTCGCAGCATCCGGGCGCCGTGGTTGCGGTCGGGGCTGACGACGGAGACGTGGGAGTCCACCGGGATCAGCGGCCCGTTCGAGCCCTTCGCCGACAGGTCCGGGGCGGTGAGCTCGGTGCCGCCGGAGAGGGGCGCCCCGGTGCCCTTCGTCCGGCCGACGACGTCCTCCTGGGGCTGGAGGCCCTGCCGGTCCCAGGTCTCGATGTGCATGTTGATCCGCCGCGCGACCAGGTAGGAGCCGTCCGCGAGCCAGGCCTGGTCGTCGCCGGCGCCCACCCAGACGTGCTCGGCGAGCTCGGCACCCTCCTCGGCCTTGACGTTGGCGGTGCCGTCCTTGAAGCCGAACAGGTTGCGCGGCGTCGACTGCGACGTCGAGGTCGTCGACGTGCGCCCGAACCCGAGCTGCGACCACCGCACCGCCACGGTGCCGAAGCCGATCCGCGCCAGGTTGCGGATCGCGTGCACCGCGACCTGCGGGTCCTCCGAGCAGGCCTGGATGCACAGGTCGCCCCGCGACCGGGCCGGGTCGAGCTGGTCGCCGGCGAAGTGCGGCAGGTCGCGCAGCGCCTCCGGCTGCCGGTCGGCAAGCCCGAACCGGTCGCGTCCGTGCGCGTCGCGGAACAGGCTCGGCCCGAAGCCGAAGGTGATGGTCAGACCGCCCGACGACAGGCCGATGGCCTCCCCGGTGTCGTCGGGCGGAGCCAGCGGTGCGCCCTCGGTGGGGCCGATCGGGCCGGCCGGCAGGCCCTGGGTCATCCGCTCGGCGGCGGTCGTCCACTGCTTCAGCAGGCGCACCAGCGCCGCCCGCGAGCCGGTGGTGACGTCGAACGCCGCGAAGTGCAGCCGGTCCTGGGCCGGGGTGACGATGCCGGCCTGGTGCATCCCGCGGAAGGGGTACGTCGTGCTGCCGGCCGCGTCCGCCGCGTCGGCGGAGTCGTGGCCGACCCACGCGCCGGCCGCGAACGCCGTACCGAGCCCGGCGACCGCTGCCCCTCCGCCGATCAGCCCGCGCCGCGAGACCCCGGAACGGCCTTCGGTCACGGAAGGACCGCCGCGGTCAGGTGGGACAGCGGCTCGGACGAGGGCGTTCACCGCGTCCGCGAGGCGCTTGACCTGGGCCCGCGAGAGGTCGGTGTAGAGCACGTAACCGTCACCGTCCCGGTGCTGGGCGAGCAGCCGGTCGATCTCGGCGAACCGTGCGGTGAGCGTCCTCGCCAGGGCCGGGTCGCGACTCTCGAGGATCGGCTTCACGTCCTCGAACGCGACGTGGGCGCCCTTCACGTTGGCAGCGAAGTCCCACAGGTCGGTGTGCGACCAGTACTCCTCCTCGCCGGTCACCTTGCTGGTCGCGACCTCCTCCATCAGCCCCGACGAGCCGTTGGCGATCTGGTCGGTGGTGAAGGTGAGGCCGCGGATCCGGTTCGCGGACCTCGGTGACGTGGGCGAGCAGGTCGGCCCCGTACACCTTCCGCTGTGCCGGGGTGAGCTGCGGGTAGCCCGTCGCACGCTCGGGCCACAGGTCCTTCTCGATCCGGTGCCACCCGGTCCACTTCTGGCCCGGGCTGAGGTCGGCGTCACGCGCATCGGTCTGGGGGTCGAGGTCGCCGAAGGACTCCGCAACGGTCTCGATCGCCTCCCACGGCGTGCGGGCCGCGGGGTAGAGCGCGCGGGCGCGGGCGTCGTCCCCCTTCTCGTACGCCGCCACGAAGCCGCGTCGTACGCGCGACCAGCAGGTCGGCCTGCCTCTGGACCCAGGTCCGGTAGTCGTTCTGGGCCTTGCTGATCAGGACCTGGTCGCGGGAGGGGGCGGCGGCACCGTCGGCCGGCCTGGTCACGGTGAAGGAGGCTCGGATCCCCTGCCCGGCCATGCCCGGGCGGCACGACGTGAGGTAGCTGCCCTGCTCGGCGGTGACGATCAGCTTGCCCTGGAGGCCGGGCCCGATGTTCTCGACCTCGCCCACGATCCGCTGGCCGTCGGCGGAGTACAGGTAGAACTCGGTCACCTTCGAGCCGCTGTTGGTCACCTGGAAGGTGACCGGGCCGGCGGGTGCCGTGTCCGTCGAGAGGTCGCAGCTCGAGTCGGTCGAGGTCACCGTGACCGAGCCCGAGGAGGCAGCGTTCTCGGCGGTCGCGTTCTGGGTGCAGGCGACGAGCACCGGCATGGTCGCGAGGACGGCGACGGGCAGGGCGAAGCGCATGGGTCTCTTCCGGGGTGGTCGTCAGGCCGGCTGGCGGTCGGGGGACGCGTCGGCGGCCGGAGCCACCTGCGGACGTGCGCGGCGCCGGACGCCGCGGACGAAGAAGGTCATGGTCACCACGAGGTAGAGGGTCCAGACGACCAGCTGGAGCCAGGTGGTCTGCGCGGAGAAGTTGAAGACGCCCTTGAGCACGGCGCCGTACCAGCTGCCCTCGTCGACGGTGCCCGAGACGTCCCACGCGAGGTGGTTGAGTCCGGGCAGGACGCCGGCCTCCTGGAGGTCGTGGACGCCGTACCCGAGGACGCCGGCCGCGATGACGATCAGGAAGCCGCCGGTCCAGGTGAAGAACCGGGTGAGGTTGATCCGGACGGCGCCGCGGTAGAGGAGGTAGCCGAGCGCGACGGCTGTGGCCAGGCCGAGCACCGCGCCGGTGATCGGCTGCCAGGCCGGGACCGTGGAGAGCGTGCCGCTCGTGGCGGTCTGGGTGGCCGCCCAGAGGAACAGCGCCGTCTCGAGGCCCTCGCGACCGACGGCGAGAGCGGCGACGACGGCGAGCGACCAGCGGCCGCCCTCGGCGGCGATGTCGATGCGCCCGCGCAGCTCGCCCCCGAGGCCGCGCGCGGCGCGGGCCATCCAGAAGATCATCCAGGTCACGAAGACGACGGCCAGGATCGACAGTGATCCGCCGATCGCCTCCTGCGCCTGGAAGGTCAGGCCGCGCGGACCGTAGGTGAGCAGCGCCCCGAACGCGAGGCTGACGGCGATGGCCAGGGCGACGCCCGCCCAGACCCGCGGGAGCAGGTGGCGGCGGTCGGACGTGACCAGGTAGGCCACCAGGATGCGTCACCACCAGGGAGGCCTCGAGGCCCTCGCGGAGGCCGATCAGGTAGTTGCCGAGCATGGACGACACCGTAGCAAGGCGAGTTAGGTTTGCCTAACCTATCTTCGTCCGGTCGTCGACACCGTGGTCCCGGTCAGCAGAACGCCGTCGTCCCGCCGCCGGGCGTCCTGGCACGCTCCCGGCTGGCGCGCCTCGAGGACCGGGCCTAGACCACGACCGGCCGGGCACCCGCTCGTCCGAGGTGGGCGTCCACGAGGAGCTGGGTGGCGCCCTCGAGGGGGCCACGACGGAACCTCCCTGCTCGGACCACCCGTGGCCAGACCAGGGCGACCGCGACCGACCCCAGGATCAGCACGGCCGTGTTGGCCCAGCGGTTGTCCGTGCTCCCGGGGTGCTGGTCGGCCCACACCGAGAGGTAGCAGATCTGGAGCACGTAGAGCGTCAACGTCATGCGTCCCATCGCCGCCGACGTCGTCGAGAGCACCCCGAGACCGGGTGCGAGACCCAGCACCAGCAGCGCGGTGGCGACCACCAGGAGCAGGCAGAACAGGTGCTCGGTCCAGCTCGCCTCGTACGGCTCGAGGTGACCGACCACGTGCCGGACCAGCAGGGCGTAGACCCCCGCGAGGAGGAGGACCGCGCTTCCCACCACGAGCTGGCGCGACCTGCCGGCCAGCGTTCCCGACCGGACCAGGCGCAGCAGGACCATCCCCGCGGCGGCGAACCCGATCATCGACAGGAGCTGGTACTCGTCCCCGGTGGCCACGTAGTCGAGCAGATGTGCGGCGGTGACGTGGCCGTGGACGTACAGGCTGGTCCGCGTGTCGAGAAGACCGTGTCGCACCGGCGTGGTCGCCACCAGCGCCACGGCGCCGACCACGGCGATCACGCCCGTGCGACAGCGCGCCAGCGGGTAGGAGACCCAGGTCAGCAGGCCGAGGTACACGAGCACGATGACGACCTGGGCGTCGAGCCGGTCGAGCAGCAGGCCGAGCACGACCAGGACCCCGCCGCGCACCGCGGCGCCGCCGAACACCCGGCTCGTCGAGAGCACCGCCCCCATCCCGACGAGCGCGGCGAAGAGCGGGTAGGTGAGGTACTCGGTGAGGTTGAGGACCGGGTCGAGCCGGCTGGTCGGCGCCGTGTGCGCGACGTACATCGAGACCAGGGCGACGCCGCGGAGACAGTCGACGCCCAGGTCGCGACGGCCTGAGGGCGCTCGGTCCGCGGTCACCCCGTGATGGTGGCAGGTCGATCGGGTCTAGGTCGGCACATCGGTGACCCGGACGACGAGCTCGCCGTGCGGGACCGAGATCCAGCCGTCGGGATCGGCGGCCCACCGCAGCCAGGCGTCGGCGATCTCGGCCAGCTCGGCCGGGGTGGCGCGGCCCTCCCGGACGCAGCTGCCGTCCGAGTGCCGAACCGGTGATCCGGTCAGCCCACATCCCGCCCCACCAGGACCGGGTCTCGGGCGTCGCGAAGCACCAGGTGCTGGCGCTCGCCTCGATCTCGGTCAGGCCCGGCGGCGTGCGCCCAGGCGAGCAGGCGCCGGCCGGCGTCGGGCTCGCCGCCGTTGGCGCGGGCCGCATCCTCGTAGAGCGCGAGCCAGCGGTCGAGGCCCGGGAGCCGTGGGTACCACGCGAACGCCGCGTAGTCGCTGTCGCGCACCGCGACCACTCCCCCGGGCCGGGTCACGCGCGCCATCTCCCGCAGTGCGGCGACCGGGTCTGCGACGTGCTGCAGCACCTGGTGCGCGTGCACGACGTCGAACGACGCGGCGGGCAGCTCCAGCGCGTGCACGTCGCCGCACCAGCACCTCGGCGGTGATCCCTCGCTCGGCCAGCCCGGCACGCGTCACCGCCGCCGCCGCGTCGTCGATCTCGACCGCGACCACCTCGGCGACCAGGTCGGCCAGATCGGCGGTGATGGTGCCGGGTCCGGCGCCGACGTCGAGCAGCCGGTCGGTCGGCCGCAGGTGCGGCAGGAGGTACGCCGCGCTGTTCGCCGCCGTCCGGGCCCGGTGGGAGCGGAGCACGCTCTCGGCGTGGCCGTGGGTGTAGGTCACGGAGTCACCGCTCGTCCGGCAACGGCACGTCACCGGGCACCAGGTCCTCCAGCCGGACCTCGAGGACCCGGCACAGGGCGAGGAGCGTCGAGAGGCGTGGGTTGAGCGGCGTACCCGGACGCGACTCGCCCTTCTCGAACTTCTGGTAGGTGTACGACGCGATGCCGGCGAGGTGGGCGGTCCGCTCCTGGCTCAGGCCGCGCCGTTCGCGGGCCTTCTGGAGCCGCACCCCGATCTCCCTCCCGAACTCCTCCCAGGTCGGCGGTCCCTGACGACGTTGCACGCGCATGGTCCGATTCTGCTGGCGGCCGAGCCCGCGCGTGGTCATACGGGTATGGCATTCCCGAGATGGGTCGTCGACTCCCGGCAGCCTGTGGACAACCGTCGAACAGGGACCCCCGGCTGTCGGACGGCCCGTCTAGCGTCGCGCGAGGGGGTTCGACCGATGGGGACAGCATGTGCGACCACGACGAGTCCGAGCCGGTCCCGGCGTGCCCGACCTGGTGCCGCCGCGACCACGAGGCCCGGCTGCATCCCGACGACCAGCACCACCAGAGCGCAGCCTGGCGCGTCGGCGTGCTCACCGGCCGTCCCGCCCTCGATCCCGACGGCCTGGCAGCGCCGTGCTCGGTGCTCGCCCGGCTCCTGCGCCGCACCGACTCCGACCTGACCTGGGTGGAGCTGGTCAGCGAGGAGGGTCACGACGTGCGCCTGGTGGTGACGCTCGAGTCCGCCTCACGCATCCGCGTCGTCCTCGCCGAGCTCGTGGCGACGGCTCATCGATGATCCACAGGCTCACGGCATCATCTATACATGGCCATCTTGGTATGGGAAGATGCGAGCAGAGGCGCTCGATCTCGGGAAAGGACCCCCCATGCACCCCACGTCACGCACCCGTCCGTGTGCGTGCTCTCGTCGCCGGCCTCCTGGCCATGGCTCTCCTCGTCGCTGTCGCCCGCCCGAGCCCAGGCGCGTCCGGCCGACGACGTGCCGCAGGCGCGGCACCACCTCGTCGGCGCTCACGTCACCAATCACCACACGCACCTGGAGACGTGGATCGTGGGCTTCTACCGCTACCGCCGCCAGGTGCGCATCCACGGCCACTGGCGGGCCAAGCGCTTCTACGGCCTCCGGGTCTCCGCCCAGCGCTGCGACCGGCGACACTGCTGGGGTCGCACGATCGAGGGCAGACTGTGGTCGCCCCACCAGCCGGGGCGACGCCTACGGGCCTCGGCCACCGTCGGACGCAGCGCGGCGTCGGCCCGGGCCGACCTGTGCCTCCAGGGCACGGCGGTCTGCGCCGCCCCGTGGAACTGGTTCGCCCGCGCCATCGACCTCAGGCAGCGCGAGCTCGTGCGCCGGTTCGTCGACCCGTGCGCCACCGGCGGCCTGGCGGGCGGCGGGGTGGTCGCCGTCAAGGACCTCTCGGCACGCATCCTCTTCGAAGGCGGAGTGATCACGACCGCCCGAGCAGGGTCGACGTTCGAAGGGCCCCCCGGGATCGCGCTCGGCGCGCTGGCCGGCTGCATGGTCGGTGAGGGCAGCGGCGGCGTCAAGACCGTCAAGGCTCTGGTCCGCGCGCTCAACCCGTTCGACCGCGGGCCCGTGACCCATGGCTAGGTGGCACCGGATCCGTGCCGACCGACCTACCCGCGAGGTGGTCTCCTGGACGATCGGCCTCGTGGTCGTGCTGGTCACGCTGCTGTTGGTCCGGTGGGCAGTCGTTCTCCTCGGCTGGTCCTGGCCGTGAGCGCCCTGTAGCCGCCCCCGCGGGGATCCGGAGGTGGCCGCGGCCACCTCCGGATCTCACCGTCAGCGGGTCGCGGTGCCCTCGACGTAGTCGCTGTCGTGCGACTTCACCCAGGCCATCAGCTTGCGCAGCTCGCGGCCGGTCTGCTCGATGGGGTGCTGCTCGCCCTTGGCGCGCAGCGCCTTGAACTCCGGGCCACCGGCGTCCTGGTCGTCGATGAAGCGCTGGGCGAACGTGCCGTTCTGGATGTCGGCGAGCACCGCCCCCATGTTCTCCTTGACGCGCGCGTCGATGACGCGCGGGCCGGAGACGTAGTCGCCGTACTCCGCGGTGTCGGAGACCGACCAGCGCTGCTTGGCGATGCCGCCCTCGTACATCAGGTCGACGATCAGCTTCAGCTCGTGCAGGCACTCGAAGTAGGCGACCTCCGGCTGGTAGCCGGCCTCGGTGAGCACCTCGAAGCCGTACATCACCAGCTGGGAGGCGCCGCCGCAGAGCACGGCCTGCTCGCCGAACAGGTCGGTCTCGGTCTCCTCGGTGAACGTCGTCCGGATGCCGCCGGCGCGGAGACCACCGATGGCCTTGGCGTAGGACAGCGCGGTGTCCCAGGCCTTGCCGGTCGCGTCCTCCTCGACGGCGACGAGCACCGGCACGCCGCGACCGTCGACGTACTCGACGGCGGACCAGGTGACCGGGGCCCTTCGGCGCGACCATGATCACGTCGACGCCCTCGGGCGGGGTGATGTAGCCGAACCGGATGTTGAAGCCGTGGCCGAAGACCAGGGTGTCGCCGGGCGTGAGGTTGGGCTCGACGGACTCGGTGTAGAGCGTCCGCTGCACGTGGTCGGGCGCGAGGATCACGATCACGTCGGACTCCTCGACCGCCTCGGCCGGGGTGAGCACCCGCAGACCCTCGGCCTCGGCCTTGGCGCGGGACTTCGAGCCCTCGGGCAGGCCGACGCGCACGTCGACGCCGGAGTCGCGCAGCGACAGGGCGTGGGCGTGGCCCTGGCTGCCGTAGCCGAGGACCGCGACGTTCTTGCCCTGGATCACGGACAGGTCGGCGTCGTCGTCGTAGAACATCTGGGCCACGGTGGGCTCTCCTTCGTGGGGTTTCTCTGGGTGGGACGGTGGAGTGAGTGGAGGTCAGCCGCCGGCGGCGGTCGGAACGGCGACCGGTCGCGGGCTGCGCTCGCTGATCGAGCGCGAGCCGCGGCCGATGGCGACCATGCCGGACTGGACCAGCTCGCGGATGCCGAAGGGCTCGAGGATGCGCCGGAAGTCACCGAGCTTGTCGGCGTTGCCGGTCACCTCGATGGTGACCGCGTCGGGTGCGACGTCGACGACCTTGGCCCGGAACAGCTGGACGGCGTCGATCACCTGCCCGCGGGTGGCGGCGTCGGCGCGCACCTTGACCAGCATCAGCTCGCGGTTGACCGAGAGCGGGCCGTCGAGCTCGACGATCTTGATCACCTCGACCAGCTTGTTGAGCTGCTTGGTGACCTGCTCCAGCGGGGAGTCCTCGACGTTGACCACGATCGTCATCCGCGAGACCTCGGGGTGCTCGGTCGGGCCCACGGCCAGCGACTCGATGTTGAAGCCGCGCCGGCTGAACAGGCCGGCGATCCGGGCCAGCACGCCGGGCTTGTTCTCGACCAGGACCGACAAGGTGTGGTTGTTCATGGCTAGAGCTCGTCCTCGTCGAACTGGGGCGCGAGGTCGCGCGCGTACTTGATCTCGTCGTTGCTGGTGCCGGCCGCGACCATCGGCCAGACCATCGCGTCGCGGTGCACGCGGAAGTCCACGACCACCGGCCGGTCGTCGATCTTCATCGCCTTCTCGATGGTGGAGTCCACGTCCTCGGGTGACTCACAGGCCAGCCCCTCGCAGCCGTAGGCGTCGGCGAGCTTGACGAAGTCGGGGATCCGCTTGGAGTCGAGGTCGGTGTTGGAGTAGCGCTCGTTGTAGAACAGCGTCTGCCACTGCCGGACCATGCCGAGCGACTCGTTGTTGATGATCGCGACCTTGATCGGGATGTCGTTGATCGCACAGGTGGCCAGCTCCTGGTTGGTCATCTGGAAGCACCCGTCGCCGTCGATGGACCACACGGTGCTCTCCGGACGGCCCACCTTCGCGCCCATCGCGGCCGGCACCGAGAAGCCCATGGTGCCGAGGCCGCCGGAGTTGATCCAGGTGCCGGGGTGCTCGAAGTCGATGAAGTGCGCGGCCCACATCTGGTGCTGGCCGACGCCGGCGCAGTAGATGGTCTCCGGTCCGGCGATCGCGCTGAGCCGCTCGAGGACGTACTGCGGGGCGAGGCTGCCGTCGGCGGGCGTGTCGTAGGCCACCGGGTAGCGCTTCTTGAGCCCGGCCAGGTAGTCGACCCACTGCTCGTAGTCGCCGGTCCGGCCGGCGGCCGCCTCGGTCCGGAGCAGGGTGGTCAGGTCGGCGATCACCTCGCGGCAGTCGCCGACGATCGGCACGTCGGCCTCGCGGTTCTTGCCGATCTCGGCGGGGTCGATGTCGGCGTGGATGACCAGGGCGCCCGGCGCGAACGAGTCGAGGTTGCCGGTCACCCGGTCGTCGAAGCGGGCTCCGAGCGAGACGATCAGGTCGCTGCGCTGGAGACCGGCGACCGCGGCCACGGTGCCGTGCATGCCCGGCATCCCGAGGTGCTGGGGGTGGCTGTCGGGGAACGCGCCCCGCGCCATCAAGGTGGTGACCACCGGGATTCCGGTCAGCGCGGCCAGCTCGAGGAGCTCGCGCGAGGCGCCGGCCCGGATGGTGCCGCCGCCGACGTAGAGCACGGGGCGCTTGGCGTCGAGGAGCAGCCGGACGGCCTCCTTGATCTGCTTGGCGTGCGGTCGGGTCACCGGGCGGTAGCCGGGGAGGTTGATCTCGGTCGGCCAGGCGAACGTCGTGGTCGCCTGCAGGGCCGACTTGGCGATGTCGACCAGCACCGGGCCCGGCCGGCCGGTCGAGGCGATGTGGAAGGCCTCGGCGATCGTGCGCGGGATCTCGGCCGGGTCGGTGACCAGGAAGTTGTGCTTGGTGATCGGCATCGTGATGCCGCGGATGTCGGCCTCCTGGAAGGCGTCGGTGCCGATCGAGGCAGCGCCGACCTGACCGGTGATCGCGACGATCGGCACCGAGTCCATGTGGGCGTCGGCGAGCGGCGTCACCAGGTTGGTCGCGCCCGGGCCCGAGGTCGCCATGCACACGCCCACCCGACCGGTCGCCGCGGCGTACCCCTGGGCGGCGTGGCCGGCCCCCTGCTCGTGGCGGACCAGGATGTGCCGGATCGAGGAGTCCATCAGCGGGTCGTACGCCGGGAGGATCGCGCCGCCGGGGATCCCGAAGATGTGCTCGGTGCCGGCGGCCTCGAGCGACCTGATCAAGCTCTGGGCGCCGGTCGTCGTCGCGCCCGACTGCTGGGTCATCACCGTGGTCCTTCGTCTGCTGGCGTGGGGTCACGCCGGGTGGTCCGGGGAAACAAAAACCCCTCGGCCGAGGACGGCGAGGGGCGACGCGAGGAGAGAGGTCTGGGCTCAGTCCACGCGTCCGGGGCGTACCAGAAGAGTCGTGCGCATGCGCCTACGGTCTCCGGTGGCTCCCGACGCCGTCAAGCCAGTGTGCCAGCCGTCCCAGATCGTGGTACGCGGTCCCGCCCCTCGGGACGGGCCGCGCGGCTCAGTCGCGGCCGAGCGCCGGTGGTGACGCACGCCTTGTTGCCCTGGGCGTCAGCCAGCACCACGAACCGCGGCGCCGTGTCGTCGCTGACCAGGGTGCCGCCCGCCGCCAGCGCTGCCGCCACCCGTGCCCCGGCCACCTCGGGCGGCACCCGGATGTCGAGGTGGAAGCGCTGCCGCGGCTCATCGTGCGGCGTCGGTGCGCTGGAACCACAGCGTCGGCAGCGAGCCGGACGGGTCGTAGACCGCCCTGGTCGGACTCGGGACTGTCCGCCAGGCCGAGCACGGCCCGCCAGAAGGGCTTGATCTCCTCGAGGTCCCAGGTGTCGAGCGCCAGCTCGACGACGGCGCCGACGGTCGGGTCGGCCGCGACGCCGAGCTCGGCCGCCGCCGCGCTGATCGCCCTGGCCAGGGCGACGTCGCGCTGGGTGACTCCGAAGACGTCGTGGCTGAACAGCGTGACGTTCACGTGGGGGTAGCGCAGGTCGACATCGGGATGGTGGTTCGGCCTCCTCGGCCAGGGCGCCGATGCGGCCGACCAGCTCGAGGCCGGTGGCGAAGCCGCCGGTGAGGAAGCGGCGTGCGCAGGGCCTCGAACAGCTGGCGCCAGTCGTCGAGGCCGGCCGCCGTCGACCTCGGCGAAGGTCAGGGTCTGGTGTCGGTCATGGCTCCACCCTCCACCCCTGCCCGGGATCGCCGGAACGGGTCACGCCACCCCGAACCGGCCCCCGGCGGGTCTCGACCAGCCACGACGGGGCCGGAAGTCCTGCTCGCCCGGACGGTCAACGCCACGGATCCCAGCACGGTTCATCAGGTCATGGCGTCCTCACAGGGCTGCCACGACCTCGCGTACCTTCGCCATCCCCCGCTCCAGCTCGTCGTACGACGTGGAGAGCGGGGACAGCCCGATCCGCAGGCCCCCGGGGTCGCGGTAGTCGGGGATCACGTCGTCACGCCACAGCGTGTCGACCACCTCACGCATCCGTGGGTGGCGGACCGTCACGTGTCCCCCGCGTCGACCAGGGTCGCGGGGCGAGGCCACCTCGACGCCGTACGGCGCGAGGTGCTCGTCGGTGAGGTGGACGGCGTAGGCCGTCAGCGCCTCGGACTTGGCCCGGACCGCGCCCATGCCCGCCTCGTCGATGAGGTCGACCATGTCCTGGACCGCGACCATGCCGACGATGGCGGGCGTGCCGGACAGGAAGCGACGGATGCCCTGCACCGGGAGGTAGTCCGGCCCCATCAGCATCGGGTCGGTGGTGCCCATCCAGCCGTGGATGGGCTGGGTGAACGTGTCCAGGTGCCGCTCCGCGACGTAGCAGAAGGCGGGCGACCCGGGGCCGCCGTTGAGGTACTTGTAGCTGCAGCCGGCCGCCAGGTCGACCTCCCACGCGTCGAGCTGCGCCGGCACGGAGCCCGCCGAGTGGCACAGGTCCCAGCAGCACCAGCGCACCGGCGTCGTGGACGATCCGGGTGATCTCGGGACGTCCGCGATCCAGGCGGAGCGGTAGGAGACGTGGCTCAGCGAGACCAGCGCAGTCTGTTCCCCCACCACCTCGGCGACCTGCTCGGGGGTGATGCCGGCGGCCGGGTCGACCTCGACCCAGCGCACGGTGAGCCCGCACTCCTCGGCGACGCCGGTCGCGAGGTAGCGGTCGGTCGGGAAGTTGTCACGGTCGATCACCAGCTCGGTACGCCCCGGTCGCGCCGCGATCGCGGCCCGCATCAGCTTGTAGAGCAGCACGGTGGTCGAGTCCCCGAACGCCGTCTGGCCGGGCGCCGCCCCCAGGCAGACCCGCCCGAGGCGGTCGCCGAGCGCGAGCGGGAGCTCCATCCACTGCTCGTCCCAGCCGCGGATCAGCCGCCGCCCCACTCCTGCTCGACGAACTCGGTGAGGCGCTCGACGGTACGTCGGAGCGGGCGCCCGAGGGAGTTGCCGTCGAAGTAGACCAGCGGTGACCCGACGCCGACGAAGCGGTCACGGAAGGCAGCGAGGGGGTCGGCGTCGTCCAGCGGATGGCTCATGGGCGGAAGTCTGGCGCACCGGCCCCGACGGGGCACCCGGCCGCACTAGCCTGCCGGGGTGAGAGCCGCCCGGGCCTGGCACCTCGTCACCGCCGCGGTGGCGACCGTGGCGTTGTCGCTCCAGCTGATCCTGGTGGTCGAGGGCGGACGGGTGCTCGAGGAGACGCATCCCCCGTCGATGGGGCTGCGGTTGCTGCGCTTCCTGGCCTACTTCACGGTGCAGAGCAACATCCTGGTCCTGGTCTGCACCCTCCCGCTCGCGCGCGTCCCGGCGTACGACGGGCGCGCCTGGCGGGTGGTCCGGACCGCCGCGGTCACCGGGATCGCGGTGACCGGGCTGGTGCACTGGTTCCTCCTGCGGCCCCTGCTGCACCTGCACGGCGCCGACCTGGTTGCCGACAAGCTCCTCCATCTCGCGGTGCCGCTGCTGGCGGTGGTCGGATGGCTGCTGTTCGGGCCGCGCCCGCGGATGACCTGGCGGGCTGGTCTCCTGGCCAGCACCTGGCCCCTGGCCTGGCTCATGGTGATCCTCGCCCAGGGCGCCCTGACCGGGTGGTACCCCTACCCCTTCCTCGACCACCGGCTGCACGGCTCGGCGCACGTGGGCGTGGTCTGCGTCGGCATCTTCGTGCTCTGGTTCGCCCTGCTGGCCGGCGAGCACGCCGGCGACCGCAGGCTGCGCGCGGCGCCCCCGGCCGCAGCGCTCACTGGAAGCTGACGAAGCTCACCGTGGGCCGGAGCTGTCGGACCTCGCGGGGCGTGAACCGATGGATGTCCCAGTGGTAGAAGAGCTTGAAGCCCTGCCGGAACTGCTGGGGTCGGGTGATCGCGTGGTACGTCGCGAGCTTCTGGCCGCGGGTGCCGAAGCCGTCGGCGTGCTGGACCATCGCCAGCCCGGGCCGGGAACGATGTCCTGCACGTCTGGCAGCATCGACAGCCGGAACTGGTGGAGCACGAACAGCTTCTGCGGGAGCCCGTGGTCACGCACGAGCCGTGAGAGCCACCGCGAGGTCTGGTTCACCTCGCGCGCCCGCACCGAGCCGATCACATGAGCGGGCACCTGGTGCGGCCCCATCCGCCACTCCGGGTCGAGGGCGAGCCCGACCCACGGGTCCTTCAGCGCCCACGCCCAGCGCTTCGCCACCTCGGGGAACGGCGCCCGCCCGGTCTGCAGGTCGAGCAGCAGCAGTGCCCCGTGGCGGTGGGCGGCGCGGAGGTACCTCTCGACCAGCGCGCGCGGGATGTCGTGGCTGTAGTCGTGGTCCGGCCCGGGCGTCCGGTCGGCGATGGTGACGATCAGCTCGTAGACCGGCTGGATCTGCTCCCCGGGCCGGCGGAACGGCCGCGCGGCCCGCTCCAGCCGTCGTTGCATCGTGTCCGGGTCGCTGGCGCCGAGCACTCCCATCGCACCGGTCTGGGCCGTGCCGTAGTAGGCGACCAGGAACCGGTGGTGCCCGAAGACCCGGAGACCTCCGCCCGGCAGCGCCGACTTGAGGTCGAACGCCGCGCTCGGCTGCACGACGTACGCCGACTGCGGGGCGGCCGGCAGCGACGGCTCGGTGGGGCTCGAGGAGAAGACGAAGGTCGGCGTGGGCGGGACCCCGGCGGCGGCGCCGGTCCCGCTGTCGCCGATCCTGCCGACCGTGCCGGCGAGCAGGAGCAGCACGACGATCGCCGTGACCGTCAGGACGACGGGCGGTCGGAGGTAGGACCGGGCCGAGCTCATCACGACACTGTGACGGTCCGAGGACGCCGGTGGTTGTCGACGCGCGGGCCGGTCACGAAGACCATGCTGGCATGACCTTCGAGGACCGAGCCGCCGCCCTGGAGCGGGCCGAGCACCACGCCCGGGCCGGGTTGGCGTCCATGGTGTGATGCGGGCGGAAACCGCTGTCGTCCGCCGGTGTCGCTGGGGTTGACTGAGCGGGTGGCCCACTCGCTCGTGCACCCGCCCAAGGCCGTGGCCGGCGACCGGGTCGCCGTCGTCTCGCCGTCCTTCGCCGCTCCGGCGGTCGCGCCCGGAGTCCACGAGCAGGCCATGCGCCGGCTGACCGAGCTCACCGGCCTGGTCCCGGTCGAGTACCCGACGACGCGCCGGCTCGACGCCACGGCGGCCGACCGGGCGGCCGACCTCAACGCAGCGTTCGGCGACCCCTCGATCCGGGCCGTGCTCGGCGACCATCGGCGGCGACGACCAGATCACGGTCATCCCCCACCTGGACGCGGACCTGGTGCGACGCGACCCCAAGCCGTTCCTGGGGTACAGCGACAACGCCAACCTGCTGAGCTGGCTCTGGGAGCTCGGGTCGCCTCGTTCCACGGCGGGTCGACGCAGGTGCAGATCGGTCCGGGCCCGGCGGTCGACGACGTCCACCTGCGCTCGCTCCGCGCTGCCCTGCTCGACGGCGGTCGGCTGGAGATCACCGAGCCCGGCGAGTCCGAGGACGTCGGGCTGCACTGGGACGACCCCGCCGCGCTGACGTCGTTCGGCGACCGCGAGCCGACCGAGCCGTGGACCTGGGCCGGGCCGGCGCGGTCGGTGACCGGGCCGACCTGGGGCGGGTGCATCGAGGTGCTCCAGTGGGTCCTCACCGCAGGCCGTTTCCCCGCCGACCCGGGCGTTCTGGAGGGCGGCGTCCTGCTGCTCGAGGCGTCGGAGGACCTGATCCCGGCGTCGGAGTTCGGCTACATCCTGCGCTCGCTGGGCGAGCGCGGCCTCGTCGCGGCGGTCGACGCCGTCGTCGTGTCTCGTCCGCCCACGTCGAGCCACGACGTCCGGCCGAGCGCCGAGACCCGCGCCGGCCTGCGCGCGGCCCAGCGGGACGTCGCCATCGAGACCGTCCGCCGCTACCACCCCGAGGCCGTGGTCGTGGTCGGCGTGCCCTTCGGCCACACCCGCCCGCAGTGGGTCCTGCCTCACGGCGGGGAGCTGACCGTCGACGGCATCGAGCAGCGGGTCTGGGCCGACTATGACTGACCCGACCGTCACCGAGCGGCGTGCTGCCGCCCGGCCCTGATCGATGCCCTCGTCGTCCTGCAGACGGTCCCTCGCGAGGCGCGGTTCTGACGGCGAGATCGCTCCCGACCCGAGCGTGCGATGACGCCGTGTGCCATCTCGACGCGGAGCGCGACGGGGGACGCCCTCGACCGACCGCTGACCGGTCCGGAGTGCGACTACAGAGTGGGGACCACGCTGGGCACCACGTGGGGACCACGTGGTCCCCACTCTGTAGCGCGCGGGTGACTCAACCCCACTGCACCGGGCACGTCAGGCGATCCCGCGACCACGTCGCAGGACGCGCAGGCGGCCGAGCCTGGGATCGCGCCGTGCGGCAGGCGGCCTAGCCGCAGATCGCGCCGTGGGCGGCCGACTGCACCATGGCGCGGTACTTGGCGAGCACGCCGCGGGTGTACTTCGGCGGCAGCGGCTCCCAGCCGTCCTTGCGCGACTCCCAGTCGTCGCCCTGCTCGACCTCGAGCAGTCCGGTTCGCGACGTCGAGGGTGATCTGGTCGCCGTCGCGGACGAACGCGATCGGGCCACCGTCCACCGCCTCCGGGGCGATGTGGCCGACGCACAGCCCCGTCGTACCGCCGGAGAAGCGCCCGTCGGTGATCAGCAGCACGTCCTTGCCCAGTCCGGCGCCTTTGATCGCGCCGGTGATCGCCAGCATCTCGCGCATGCCCGGGCCACCCTTGGGACCCTCGTAGCGGATCACCACCACGTCGCCGGCCTGGATCACGCCTTCCTCGAGCGCGTCCATCGCGGCTCGCTCGCCGTCGAAGACCCGCGCCGTCCCGACGAACGTCGAGTCGTCGAACCCCGCGGTCTTCACGACCGCGCCCTCGGGGGCGAGCGACCCCTTGAGGATGGTGAGCCCGCCGGTCTTGTGGATCGGCCGGTCGAGCGAGCGCAGGACGTCGTCGTCGAGACCCGGAGGTGCGAGCGCCTCGAGGTTCTCCGCCATCGTCTTGCCGGTGACCGTGAGCACGTCGCCGTGCATGAGCCCGGCGTCCAGCAGTGCCTTCATCACGACCGGGATGCCGCCGACCTTGTCGACGTCGTTCATCACGTAGCGGCCGAACGGCTTGAGGTCGCCGAGGTGGGGCACCTGGTCGCCGATCCGGTTGAAGTCGTCGATGGTCAGGTCGACGTCGGCCTCGCGGGCCATCGCCAGCAGGTGGAGCACGGCGTTGGTGGAGCCGCCGAGCGCCATCACCACCGTGATCGCGTTCTCGAACGCCTCCATCGTCATGATCTGGCGGGCGGTGATGCCCTCGCGGAGCAGGTTGACCACGGCCTCACCGGAGCGGTGGGCGAACCCGTCGCGACGCCGGTCGACCGCAGGCGGCGCGGCCGAGCCCGGCAGGCTCATCCCGATCGCCTCGGCCACGGCCGCCATGGTGTTGGCGGTGTACATGCCTCCGCAGGCTCCCTCGCCCGGACAGATCGCCCGCTCGATCCGGTCGACCTCCTCGCGGCTGATCTTCCCGGCGAGACAGGCCCCGACCGCCTCGAAAGCGTCGATGATCGTGACGTCGTGGCCGTCGACCTGACCCGGCATGATCGAGCCCGCGTAGAGGAACACCGACGCGAGGTCGAGCCGCGCCGCCGCCATCATCATCCCGGGCAGGCTCTTGTCGCAGCCGGCCAGCAGGACCGAGCCGTCCAGCCGCTCGGCCATCATCACGGTCTCCACCGAGTCGGCGATCACCTCGCGGGAGACGAGGGAGAAGTGCATCCCCTCGTGACCCATCGCGATGCCGTCGGAGACCGAGATGGTGCCGAACTCCAGCGGGTAGCCGCCCGCCGCGTGCACGCCGTTCTTGACCGCCTTGGCGAGCCGGTCGAGCGAGAGGTTGCAGGGGGTGATCTCGTTCCAGCTGGACGCGACGCCGATCTGGGGCTTGGCGAAGTCGTCGTCACCCATGCCGACGGCGCGCAGCATCCCCCGCGCCGCGGCCTTCTCGAGGCCGTCCGTGACGTCGCGGGAGCGGGGCTTCAGGTCCGGGCTGGTCATGCTCCGGAGCCTACTGGCGGCGTACGGCCTTGCCCGGCCGGTCTCAGCGGGCCCACGGCTCGCGCGACCCGGGAGGTGTGATCGTGGCAATGACGGGTACGTCACCGGGGACGGGGCCTCTCGGGACCCACCCCGGGAGGTGACATCCCTGCGGTTCGGGCCGCAGGAGAAGGGACCTCTGATGAGCCTCGACCACCAGCCGATCTCGGCGTCCGACGCGGCCGGCACCACCCAGCACCGGCGCCAGGTGCGCAAGGCAGCGCTGGCGAGCACGGTCGGCACCACCATCGAGTGGTACGACTTCTTCCTCTACAACACCGCCGCCGCCCTCATCTTCCCGGCGCTGTTCTTCCCCGAGTCGACGGCGTACGCCGGGCGCCTCGAGTCGTTCGCCACGTACGCCGTGGGGTTCGCAGCGCGGCCGGTCGGCGCGGCCATCTTCGGGCACTGGGGCGACCGGATCGGGCGCAAGGCGACCCTGATCTCCACCCTGTTGCTGATGGGCATCTCGACCGCCCTGGTCGGCTTCCTGCCCGGGACCGCCCGGATCGGCGTCGCCGCACCGATCCTGCTCGTGCTGCTGCGTCTGCTGCAGGGGCTCGCCGTCGGCGGTGAGTGGAGCGGCTCGGTGCTGCTGTCGATGGAATGGGGCGACCAGAAGCGGCGCGGCCTGATGGCGAGCTTCCCGCAGCTCGGGGTGGCGTTCGGCCTGATCCTCGGCACCGGCTTCCTCTACCTGCTGAGCTGGCGGCTGACCGACGCGCAGTTCACGTCATGGGGATGGCGGATCCCGTTCGTCTTCAGCCTGGTGATGGTCGCGATCGGTCTCTGGATCCGGATGCGGATCCTGGAGACCCCGATGTTCGCCCGCCGCGTCCAGCAGCGGACCATCAGCCGGCTGCCCACGTGGGACGCGATCCGGGTCCACTGGCGGCCGATCCTGCTCAGCGCCTTCGCCCGGCTCTCGGAGCAGGCGCCGTTCTACGTGATCACGTCGTTCACGCTGGTCTACCTGACCGAGGAGCAGGGCTACTCCACCACCTTCGCCCTGGCCGCGATCCTGTCCGCCGCGGCGCTGGAGGTGATCGCGGTGCCGCTGTTCGGCCATCTGTCCGACTCCCTGGGCCGCAAGCGGGTCTACATGACCGGGGCGGCGATCACGGGGGTGTACGCCTTCGTGCTGTTCGCCGCGATGGGCAGCGGGATCGCGACGCTGGCGTTCCTCGGCGTCTTCTTCGCGCTGATCCCGCACGGCATGCAGTACGGCCCGCAGGCCTCACTGATCGCGGAGTCGTTCCCGACCTCCGTGCGCTACGCCGGCGCCGGGCTGGGCTACCAGCTCGCCTCGGTCATCGCCGGCGGGCCCGCGCCCCTGGTCGCGACGTACCTCCTCGCCCACACCGGGTCGGGGTACTCGATCGCCGCGGCCATCTTCGGCTGCGCGGTGGTGACCCTGATCGCGGTCGCCCTGATGCGCGACCACAGCCGGTCCGACATCGACGACGACACGGCGTACGGCGCGCCGGTCGCGGTCAGCGTCCGGGCTCCGGCCGAGGAGCGCTCGCTGCGCTGAGCGCGCGTCGGACGACCGTCAGCCGGGTCGACCCGGCAACGGGAACCGCCGGACGAAGAGCAGCAGGAGCGGCCAGTAGCTCAGGGCCGGGAACAGCAGCATCAGCGCCAGGGCGAGGAAGAAGGCCACGGTAGCCACCAGCGACGGTCGGTAGTCGGGAGCCTGCTCGCAGTCGCGCAGGTCGCGGTCGCGTCGTACGGCGAAGGTGACCAGCGTCAGGATCAACGCACTGGCCGCCATCGTGCCGACGTAGAGGATCTTGGTCGCGGCCTGGTCGCTCACGTCGTGACCGGTGATCAGGGCGGTCGGGAACGGAAGGACCACGATCGTGAGCGTCCAGAGCAGCAGCAGCCGGGTCATCCCCGCGTCGGCGGCCACGACGTGACGCAGAAGTTGGTGCTGGGCCAGCCAGAGGTTCGAGATCACCGCGAAGCTGAGGAAGAAGGCGCCGATCTGGGCTGCGTTGGTGTGCAGGAGGTGCGACACCGACTCCCCCGAGCTCACCTGCCCGGCGATGTCGACGAGCGGGAGGACGAGCAACGTGATCGCGATCGCGACGATGGCGTCGACGAACGTCAAGAAGCGCTCGAGGTCACGCTCCCGCTGCACGGCTCCCGGCCCGGACACGGCATCACTCATGGCACGAGGCTAGGACCGGCGCCGGCCCCTCGGCCCGTCCGACCCGCTGACCGGCGGGACGGCGTCAGATCACCGCGGCCCGCACCACGCACACGTCGGGGAGGTCCTGGTGGATCTCCTGCCAGGTCTGCCCGGCGTCGGGCGAGGCCCACACGGTGCCGTTGCGTCCGCCGAAGTAGAGGCCGTGCCGGTCGTGGGTGTCGACGCACATCGCGTCGCGCATCACCGCGACGTAGTACTGGTCCGGCAGCGAGCCGTCGCCGAGCGGCTCCCAGTGGGTGCCGCGGTCGGTCGACCGCCAGACCCGAGCGTGACCGTCCACCGGCCAGCGGGCGCCGGCATCGATGATCGGGAACGTGTAGACGGTGTCGGGGTCGTGCGGGTGCACCACGATCGGGAAGCCGAACTCGCTCGGCAGCCCCGGCGCGATGTCCTGCCAGGAGTCTCCGCCGTCCTCGGAGCGGTAGACGCCGCCGTGGTTCTGCAGGTAGAGCAGGTCGGGCTGGGCCGGGTGCCGGGTGACCTTGTGGACGCACTGGCCGAACTCGGGGAAGGTCCGCTCCCCCGGCATGAACTCCGCCTTGACGCCGGTGTTGGACGGGTACCACGAGTCGCCGCCGTCGTCGGTGCGGTAGACGCCGCCCGTGGAGATGGCCGCCAGCACCTGCTCGGGCGCCTTCGGGTGAGGCAGGATCGTGTGGAAGGCCTGGCCGCCGAAGCCGGCGTTCCACTCCTTGCGCTGGGGGTTGTCCCAGAGGCCGCGCTCGAGCTGGAAGGTCTCGCCGCGGTCGTCGGAGCGGAAGATCGCGCCGGGCTCGGTGCCGGCGTACACGACGCCGTCGTCGGCTCCGGGCGTCAGCTGCCACACGCGGGCGACCGCCTCGCCGGTGTCCTCGGGGAAGCGGACGGCGCCGTTGGGCGTCTCCTGCCAGGTCTCGCCGAGGTCGTCGGAGCGCCACACCTGGGGGCCCAGCCAGCTGGAGGTAGCGCCGGCCAGCAGCCGCGGTCGGTCGCCGCGGGTGTCGACGAGGCAGGAGTAGACCTCCTCCATCGCGAAGTGCGGACCCGTCCAGGACCAGTCGCGCCGCGCCTCGTCGGAGCGGCCGATCCACAGGCCCTTGCGGGTGCCGACCATGACCAGGGTCTCGCTCATGAGCGCGTCCTCTCCCTCGCTATTCCGATTAGGAACACTAGTCTGGCGTCGTCATGAGTCAAGAGCCCTCACCGCCGGCTCCGCTGCCGGTCACCGCGTACGCCCTGCTGGGGCTGCTCACCTTCGGTGACGAGCTGACCGGCTACGAGCTGAAGCAGCGGGCCGACAACACCCTCCGGTTCTACTGGGTCGCCCCGGCGATGAGCCAGATCTACAGCGAGCTCGCCCGGCTGGCCGAGCTCGGACTGGTCGCGTCGACCACCTCGCACGGCCTGGCGCGCCGCACCACGACGTACCGGATCACGACGGCCGGCGAGGCCGCGCTCCGCGACTGGATGGGCGAGGAGCCGGTCGGCTTCCCGGTGCTCAAGCACCCGGTGCTGCTGCGGCTGCTGGTCGGGCACGCCGGGGACCCGGCCCGGATCCGCGCCATGCTCGAGGAGTACGTCGACCAGCTCGCCGCCGCGCTCACCGACCTGCACGCCGTACGCGAGTCGTTGCGGGGTGCGGACTCGCCGGGCGAGGCCTTCCACTACCCGTCGGTGGTGGCCGACTGGGGGCTCGACTACTTCGCGGCCGAGACCCGGCACACCAGGACCGCGCTCGACCGCCTCGCGGAAGGATCCGGATGAGCCGGACGCTCTACTCCTGCACGATGTCACTGGACGGCTTCATGGCCGGCCCGGGCGGCGACATGCAGTGGCTGCTCCCCTTCTTCGGGCCGGACCCCGTCGCCGACGGGATCGTCGAGCAGGTCGGCGCCCTCCTGGTCGGGCGCCGTACGCATGACGGCGACGACCCCCACCGCGGCACCGAGCAGGAGGGCGCGTTCAGCGGCACCTACGACGGGCCGGTGTTCGTGCTCACGCACCGGCCGCCGGCCGAGCCCCCGGACGACCCGATGCTCAGGTTCGTCACCGACCTCGAGTCCGGGGTCGCCGCGGCGCAGGCGGCTGCCGGAGACCGCTACGTGAACGTCCTCGGCGCCGAGGTGGCCCGCGGCTGCCTCGAGGCCGGGCTGCTCGACGAGGTGCTGGTGATGGTCGTCCCGCTGCTGCTCGGCGACGGCACCCGGCTCTTCGACTGGCCCGGCGGTCACCCCGTCGACCTGGTCCCCCGCCTGGTCTCCCAGGGCCCGAAGGCCACCACGCTCTGGTACGACGTCGTCCGCTGACGCCGAGTCGGCGTGGTGCCCCTGCTCCTCCGTGCCGACCGGGCGTGGGTAGGTTGCGGGGGTGCTGTCGAGGGTGCCGCCGGTCTGGTTGGTGATCATCGGCATCGGGTCGGTACAGCTCGGGGCAGGGATCGCCAAGAACCTGTTCGACGACGCGGCTCCCACCACCCTGGTCTGGCTGCGGCTGGCCACCAGCGCGGTCATCCTCCTGGCGCTGACCCGCCCCCGGCTGAGCGGGCGTACGACGTACGACTGGCAGGTGGCGGTCGCGTTCGGAGTCGCCCTGGGGACGATGAACTGGGCGATCTACGAGTCGTTCGCCCGGATCCCGCTCGGGATCGCGGTGACGATCGAGTTCCTCGGTCCGCTGACGCTCGCCGTGACCGGGAGCCGGCGTCCGCGTGATCTGGTGTGGGCGCTCCTCGCGGCGCTGGGAGTCGCCCTGCTGGGCCTCGGGGGCGGTGGCCTGACCTGGGCAGGCGTCGGTTTCGCGCTGCTCGCGGCGACGGCCTGGGCGGCGTACATCCTGCTCAGCGCGTCGACCGGGCGCCGGTGGCCCGGGCTCGACGGTCTCACCGTCGCCAGTGTCGTCGCGACGCTGGGGCTGCTGCCGTTCCTGGTCGCGTTCTCCGGGCACGGCCTCGACGACCCACGGGTGCTGCTCTTCGGCGCGCTGGTGGGCGTGCTGAGCTCGGTGATCCCCTACTCCTGCGAGATCACGGCGCTGCGCACCATCCGGCCGTCGGTGTTCAGCATCCTGATGAGCCTGGAGCCGGCGGCCGCGGCCCTGGCCGGGATGCTGGTCGTCCACGAGTTCCTCACCCTCGAGCAGTGGGCGGCGATCGCGTGTGTGATCGTGGCCAGCGTCGGGGCCACCCGCTCCGAGCGGCGCCTCGCGCCGGCACCCGACTGAGACTGCCCGACGTCCGCGCAACGAGGAAGCGGCCCTCAGTGCACGAGATCGATCCTGGTCTCGGTCTGCGGCCACCCCACGTCGGCGAACGCCTTCGCCATCGGCAGGTTGGTGTTGTCGGTGTCCGCGACCAGGACCGTGGCGCCCGACGCGACCAGGTCGCGGGTCTGCCAGGCCAGCAGCTCACGCCCGTAGCCCCGACCACGGTGGTCGCGCGCCACACCGACGAACAGCACGAACGCCCGCCCCGTCGGCAGCAGCCGCCCGGAGACCAGCCCGACCAGTGAGCCACTCGCGTCGGTCGCCAGCCGGAGGCACTCGACCGGGTCGGCGTCGAGCAGGTAGGCCAGGCTCTCGCGGCAGGCGGCCTCGAAGCCGATCCTCTCCACCAGCGCTGCGTCGTGCGCGTCGAGCGTGTCGCGCATGATCTCGCGGTGGCAGGCAGCCAGCCGGGGGTCGTCCGCGCCGATCGGCTGGTCGAGGAACAGCTCGGTCGGTACGTCGCGCCCCAGCCCGGGGCTCGCCTCGAACTCGTAGTGACGTCGCTCGACGAGCAGCCGCCAGCCGGCGGCGCGCAGGGGGTCGGCCAGGCGGGCCAGGGGCGGGTCGTCGAACGCGAGGTCGGTCGGCGCGAAGATCCCGACCTCGTCGGCGCCACCGGCGACCGCCTCGGCGCTGGCGATCGCGACCAGGTCAGCGGCCACGGCGGGATCCTCCGGCAGCCCGAAGTGGTCGAGGACGAGGACGCGGTCGTCCGGGGCCGACGAGCCGAACGCCGCGACGACCCCGAGCGGCAGGCCGTCATCGCCCGCGCGCACCGCCCAGACCCAGGCCGGTCGTCGCCGTCCGGAGCCGAAGCTGTCGTGGAGATGGGTCAGGCCGCGGATCCGGCGCTGGGTGGGCGAGTCCACGGGCAGCGGGCTCGCGGCCAGCCAGGAGACGGCCTCGTCGACGGATGCGGGATGGACGAACTGCAGTGCAGACATGGGTTCCTCAGGGTGGGGAACCGGCCTCGCTCCGGAGGCCGGTGGGTGTCGGGGACATCGCAGCCTCCTTCCGGGTCGACGGGTCGTCGGTCGGCTCGACGCTAGGCGGGACGGGCGGTGCCGGCAACGGCTTTTCCAGGGCATCGGGGGTGGCCGGGCCGGTCACCGCTCCCGTGACGACCACTCGCCGCGCCGTCCGACGCAGGCTGGCCAGCACCGCCGGCCCGAGGAGCACGATGGCCACGGCGTTGGTGATCGCCCGCCCGGTGTCCAACGTGCCGGTCGAGGTGAGCAGCGAGTAGACCAGGAAGCGGTGCAGGTTGTCGGCCATCGGGTCGCCGGGCACGAACGCGAGCCCGGCGTGACCGGGCACCCCGATCCCGAGCACGAACGGCCACGAGGAGAGGTTCAGCAGCAGGCCGTAGGCGTAGGCCGCGAGCACGCCGTACCCGGCGAGCATCGCGATCTCGGCGCGTCCCGGTGACCCGCCGCGGCAGCAGCCCGCACCCATGCCCGACCCACGCCCGAGCAGAGCATCTGGAAGGGCAGCCACGGCCCGACCCCGCCGGTCAGCAGGGCCGAGGTGAACAGCGAGGTGCACCCGAGCACGAAGCCGAAGCCGGCACCGAACACCCGCCCGGCCAGGATCAGCAGGAAGAAGACCAGCTCGATGCCGGCCGTGCCGGGCGAGATGCCCGCAGCACGGCGTTGATCGCGGAGAGCACCCCCAGCATGGCGAGCACCCGTGGGTCGACGCCGCCCTCGGTGACCTCGGTCAGCACCACCACGATCACCACGGGCAGCAGGAGCAGGAAGACGAACGGCGGCCCGACGGTCTCGCCCGGTCGGCTGCGCGGACGAGCAGCGGCCAGACGAACATCATCAGGCCGGCGACCGACGCGACCGCGATCACGCACGGAGCGTCGGACCGCGCGGGAGCGCGGTCACGCGCGCGGCTCACGGCAGTCGTCACCGCGCACCTCGGTCGACGTGCAGCCAGCCCGGCCCCAGGATCTTGGTCACCTGCGGCGCGAACGCCGGCGACTCGGCGAGCACCTGCCGCGGTCGGACCGGTCGGAGACGACCTCGCCCTCGGCCAGCACGACCACGCGCATCGGCGGCCACGGCGGCGAACTCGACGTCGTGCGTGGCCACCAGCACCGCGTGACCGTCGGCGGCGAGCGCGCGCAGCACCTCGGCCAGGCCGGCCTTGGCCGGGTAGTCGAGCCCGCGGGTCGGCTCGTCGAGGAGCAGCAGCGGCGGGCTGCCGACCAGCACCACCGACGAGCACCAGGGCGAGCCGCTGGCCCTCGGACAGGTCGCGCGGATGGGCGCCGTCGGGGATGCCCGGCACCAGCCGGTCGAGCAGCGACCGCGGGCCCGTCCCCCGAGTCCGCCGTCGGCGGCCGCGCACTCCTCGGCGACGGTCTCCAGGTAGAGCAGGTCGGCCGCGGTCTGCGGCACCAGCCCGACCAGCGCCCGCGCGCCGGGCGGCGGGCTCGGTGGCCGGGTCGACCCCGGTCACGCGGACGCGTCCCGCCCCGCCGGTCGCGGGTGCCCTGCAGGCCCACAGCAGCGTCGACTTGCCCGACCCGTTGCGGCCCATCAGGGCGGTGACGCTGCCGCGCGGCAGCGTCACCGACGACCTCGCGCAGCGCGACCTGCCGCCCACGTAGCACGGTGAGGCTCTCGCCCGACCGCGACCGGCTCGCCGTACGACGGGACGGTCGGGCGGCGGCGGCGCGCCGCAGGTCGAGGTCGCGAGCCAGGCGCCGGGCGTCGCGGACCGACAGCGGCAGCGGCGACCAGCCGAGCGGCGCGGCCGAGCTCCACGATCGGCGGCGCGACGGGCGAGGCGGCGAGCACGTCGGCCGGGGCCCCGGTGCCGGACCTCCCCGTCGCCGGTCGAGCAGCACCAGCCGGTCGGCGAACGGCACCACCCGCTCCAGCCGGTGCTCGGCCATCAGCACCGTGACCCCGAGGTCGTGCACCAGCCGGGTCAGGGTGGCCAGCACCTCCTCGGCCGCGGTCGGGTCGAGCGCCGAGGTCGGCTCGTCGAGCACCAGCACCCGCGGGTGCATGGTGAGCACCGAGCCGATCGCGACCCGCTGCTGCTCGCCCGCCGGAGAGGGTCCGCAGGTCGCGGCGCGCGCAGCCCGGCGATGCCGAGCAGGTCGAGGGTCTCCTCGACGCGCCGGCGCATGGTGGCCTCGGGCAGCCCGAGCTGCTCCATGCCGTAGGCCAGCTCCTCCTCGACGGTGTCGGTGACGAAGCCCGGCCGCCGGGTCCTGCCCGACGTACCCGACCAGGTGAGCGCGCTCACGCGGCGGCCGGTGGACCACCGACTCGCCGTCGATGACGACGTCGCCGGCCAGGGTGCCGCCGGTGAACCGCGGCACCAGTCCGGTCAGCACCCCGAGCAGCGTCGACTTGCCGACGCCGGTGCGCCCGGACGACCACGACCAGCTCGCCCTCGTCGACGCTCAGGTCGACGTCGCGCAGCACCAGCGCGGTCGTCGTAGGCGAAGCGTGATGTGGCGGAGCTCGATCACGTCGACACCCCCGGCGTGCGAGCGGCGTGCGGGGCGACCAGGGCGCCGCCGAGGCCGATCCCGGCCACGAGGAGTGCCACCAGGCTGACCGTGGGCGCGACGGCGAGCGACGGGTAGGCGATCGCCAGCTGGTGCTGGGCCATCCACCAGCCCGCGGCCCCGACCACCACGCCGGAGGCGGCCACGACCGTCTCGGGCCAGCTGCCACGGCGCGGGCCGGTAGCGGGTGCGGGTGACCCGGCGACCCGCCTGGCGGACCGCGACGAACGACAGGACGACGCCCAGCACGACCATCGGCCGACCCAGCCACGCCGGAGTGGTCCGGTCGAGCGCGGCGTAGACCCCGACGCAGACCGCGCACAGCCCGGCCAGCATCAGGCCCCCCGTCGTACGGCGTTCGCGGGGCGTCGCACCCGCGGACCGGCCGTAGCCCCGCGTGTCCATCCCGGCCGCCAGCGCGAGCGACCGCTCCAGGGCGTCCTCGAGCACCGGTACGACGAGCCGCCGCAGCCCGCGCACCCTGCCCTCGTCACCGCCGCGCAGGCTCTGCGCCAGCCGCACCCGACGCAGGCTCTCGGCCAGCTGCGGCAGGACGGTGATCGCGACCACCAGCGCGCTGCCGATCTCGTAGAGCGCGGGTGGCACCGAGCGCAGCAGCCGCTTCGGGTTGGCCAGGGCGTTGCCGGCACCCGACGCAGATCACGATGGCGGCCAGCCGGAGGCCGTCGTAGAGCCCGGCCAGCACCGACTGGGAGGTGACGTCGCCGAGCAGCCGGATGCCGAGAGCCCAGTGCGGCAGGGGATCACGGGCAGGTGCAGCACGCACCCGCCCCGCGTCGCCGCCGCCGAGCAGCACCCGGAACAGCACCCGGACCACCACGATCATCACGCCGAGCCAGAGGTAGATGCGGAACGCGTCGGCCCACGGCTGGTCGCCCCGGCGAGCCGCGACGGTGAGGCAGGCGACGCCGATGAGGAGCAGCAGGATCCAGGGGTTGGTGGTGAACGACGCGCACGCGGCCAGCCCCAGCGACCAGACCCACCACGCGACGGGATGCAGGTCCCGGGGCAGGCGGCCCGTCGAGAGGCGGTCCAGGCGGAGGCGCATCAGGCGCCGCCGGAGCGCTTCCGCCGTACGACGGCGACGGTAGCGGCCGCGCCGAGCAGGCCGACGACCAGCACCGGCGCCACCCAGCCGGGCAGGCCGCTCGAGCCGGAGCCGCCGGACCCGTCCACGACCTGCGCCGGCGCGCTCGCAGCCTGCGTGGTGTCGGGTGACCGGGTCGACCTGGGAGCCGCCGGTGCCGTGCTGGACGGCTGGTGGGTGGACGGCTTGTGGGTGGACGGGTGGAGCGGTGTGGCCGAGGGTGCGGCGGCAGCGGTCGAGGTCGCGGTGCTGGAGGGGCCCGAGGCCGGGCCGGTGGTCCTGGTGGCCGCCGGCGACGTCGGGTGGCGGCTCGGCTTCCGGGTAGGGGTGGGCGACGCGGTCGGATGCGTCCTCGGCGCCACCCGCGGCGCCGCCTTGGCGTCACCGCCCTGCCAGGACAGCGCGACGTAGCCGCCGTCGGGGACCTGCAGGGCGCCGATCCCCTGTGCGGAGTAGGACCAGGTGCCGGACGTGCCGTCCGACCACCACAGCGACCAGTAGGCGTTGTCGGGAGGCGTGTTCACGCACGGGTCGCCGGCCGGAGCGCCGTCGACCCGGCACACGAAGCCGGGCTGCCGCTGCACGTAGGTCAGGTCGTGGCCGACGTCTGCCATCTGCTGGGCACCCGACCGTCCCGCCCCACCGCTGTCGCAGGCAGCCTGCACGCCGCCGCCGAGCTGGTGGAAGTCGACCACGACGGTGACGCCGTGCCCGGTGCTGCACGTGGCCGCCTCGGCAGCCGCGGGTACGCCGAGCCCCGCCGCCACCAGGAAGGTGGCAGCGGCGAGGCGGACGGCGTACCGGAGCACCGGCCGGCTCAGCAGCCGTGCAGGTACTGCAACGCCGGCGCGGCCTGTGCGGTCGCGCGGCGCCACTGGTCACGGTTCGGGCCGGTGATGCCGTGGGCCTTGCGTACCTCAGCGCGGCGTGGTCGTAGGCGATCGCCCCGACCTGGCCGGCCAGCGGGGTGCCGCGCCAGCGAGCCCTGCACCTGCTGGCTGCGGACCCAGGTGGCAGCCTGGCCGGCCACCGAGCAGCGACCGGCGAGCCCGAGCGCCCAGCCGGCGAGACCGGTGCTGTTGCTGTTGGCGGCGGACGTCGTCGGGCCGCCTCCGAAGGCGCCGTTGGCGTGCTGCTGGGTGCGCAGCCAGGCGACGGCCGAGGCCAGGGCCGCCCGCAGCTGGGGCGACGTGTCGCGGATCGACCACAGCTCGACGACCGCGAGCGCCGTCACGTCGGTGTCAGGGGCGTCCTGCGCGGTGCAGCCCTGGTCGACGGCCTGCTTGTCAGCGGTGAAGTCGAGGCGGAAGTACCCCTGCGCACACTGCTGCTGCAGCAGGAAGTCGAGCGTCGACGTCGCCGCCGCGCTGTTCGCACCGAGCAGACCGCGGACCGCGAAGACCTGGCCGATGGTGTTGGCGAAGTCACCGAAGGCCGACTTGTCCTGGATCCGCCCGGCGCTCGGACCGCCGGCGATGACCCGGTTCTCGAGCCGTGCGACGAGGTCGACGCCGCCGAAGTCGTGGATCGCCGCGCCGTTCTCCTCGGCGACGACGAGGAGCTTGGCCGTGGGGCCGGCGTACCGGTCGGTCTTGAACGTCGTGTACGCGTCGACATGGCGGGACAGGGCCTTCCGGATGTCGGTGAGCGCCTGCGGGTGGTGGCCGACAGCGCGTAGCGCGAGCGCCGTGTCGGCGGTCAGGCCGTAGTCGTCGACGTCGAACTGACCGTTGTGGATCAGGCCGTGCCGGAGCTGGCCGGCCAGCCAGGTGCCGGCCTTGCCGGCGGCCGACGACCTGGGAGCCGTCGCGTACGACGGGCTCCCGACGAGCATGAGCGCCAGACCGGCGGTGACCAGGGCTGCGGCGACCCGGCGGAGATGGTGGGACATGGTTTCCTTCCCGCTGCGACAACGGGAGGGAAGACGACCGGCGGCCGGGTGCCCACCCGCTGCGTTCCTCGACAGCGTGTGTTCAGGACGCGTCGGGGCAGGTGTTCCGGCTTGCCGTCCCCGGTGTTCGGGAACGGCCCACGGTTGCGGGTCAGCGCCGGCTTCGAACCGGCTTCCCCCACCTCGGGCGTGACTGGATGTGATCACCGGCAGGCTATCCCCTCCGCGTGCTCGGTGGACAACTGCGTCCCGGGCCACCGACGAGTCGAGGGGGGTGCGGTCCCGGAGTCCTGAGGACCTCGGAGGGGCTCGCTCAGGTGGTCCCGGGCGGGCCGTCGAGCACCCTCGGTACGTACTCGACCAGCTGGAGCCGACCGTCGAAGGTGCGGCTCTCGGTCATCTCGAGAGCCACGTCGGGGTAGTCGTCGTAGATCCGTTCGCGACCCGTGACACCGGTGATGACCGGGAACATCACCACCCGGAACCGGTCCACGAGCCCGGCCCGCAGCAGGGACCGGCACAGGGTCAGGCTGCCGAGGGTGCGCAGGGACCTCTCACCGTTCTGCTTCAGCTCCCGCACCGCCTCGACGGGGTCCCCGGCCACCAGGGTGGAGCTCTGCCACTCGAGCGGCTCGGTCAACGTCGTGGAGAAGACGACCTTGTCCAGGCCTCCCAGCACATCGGTCCCCGGCTCACCTTCCTGCGTGAAGCCGTGCATGAGCCGGTAGGTCTTTGCTCCCAGCAGGAGCAGGTAGTCGCTCTCGGGGCTCTCACCCAGCCAGGACAGGTACTCCGGGCCCTCCAGGCCCCACCAGCCGGGCCAGCCCTCGGCCGCGGCGTACCCGTCGAGTGAGGTGATGAAGTCGACGACGAGCTCAGGCATCCGTGTCCCCCTCTGTCAACGCCAGTCTGCCCGGAGTGGCGCGCTCTACACCGTGACCTGCGGACTGTTCGCTCAGGCCAGCTCGCCCAGGAGGTCGGTGAACGCGGCGAGATAGGCGTCGACGTCCTCATCGGTCGCGGCGACCGAGCAGGTCGGCCCGGCGCCGACGATCGCGTCCCAGACGCCCGCGGTTCGCGAGGTAGACGCGCATCAGCCGACGGAGTGGCACGTCGAGGTCGTCCAGCGCCTCTGTCGGCCGTGCGCGGCATGGCCCGGCTGAACGACAGCCCGCTGCGCGGCCAGAACCGGTGCGTCGTCCACTCCAGCCCCGCCGGGCCACGAGCGCCGGCAGGCCGTCCGCCAGCCGGGTGCCGAGCCGTTGGCTGTGGGCATAGGCATCGTCGGTCAGCACCTCACCCATCGTCGCGCGCGCGGCGGCCATGGAGACCGGGTTGCCGAACAGGGTGCCGCCGACCGCGACCTGGGGCTTGGCGTCGTCGCGCCCACCGGGGCGCTGCAGCACCGCCGCCACCTCGCTCGGTCATCCCGTAGGCACCCAGCGGGATGCCCGCCGCGATCGACTTGCCGATCGTCACGAAGTCGGACGCGAGCCCCCAGCGCCGGGTCAGCCCACCGGGTCCGACCACCTGGGTGTGCGTCTCGTCGTAGGCGAGCAGCGTGCCGGTGGCCCGGGTCAGCTCGCGCAGGCCGGCGTGGAAGCCGTCGTCAGGCATCAGGAGCCCGACGTTGTTGGTGAGCGCGGGCTCGGTGATCACGACCGCCACCTCGCGCGAGGCCAGGGCACGCTCCACAGCGTCGAGATCGTTGAACGGGACGACGAGGGTCCGCGCGTGACGTCGCGCGGGAGGCCCGGCCTCCTCGGGCACCAGCCGGCCTTCCTCGAGCTCGACCAGCACGTCGTCGAAGTGCCCGTGGTACTTGCCGTCGAAGAACAGGACCTTCTCCCGGCCGGTCGACGGCCCGGGCGATCCGGATCACCTCGGTGTTGGCGCTCGTCGCCGCCAGCGTGAACTGCCACAGGGGCAGGCCGTACCGTCGCGCCAGCTCTCCCGGCCACCCAGATCGAGTCCTCCGTCGGCAGCAGGTACTGCGAGCCGAGGCTCACCTGGCGGCTCACCGCCTCGCACCACGGGTCCTGGGCCGTAGCCGGTGAACATCGACATGTCGGCGATGTTGAAGTCGGCGTACTCGTGGCCGTCGACGTCACGCAGCCGCGATCCGGAGGCCGACTCGACGAACAGCGGCGGATGGTCGTAGGACGTGCGCAGCCAGCTCATCGGGACGCCGTTCGGCATCACCTCCTGACCCGGAGCCCACAGCGCCTGGCTGCGCGGACGCATGCTCACGAACGCGGCGTCCTCGCGCTCCTTGAGCGCGGCCACCCGGGCTGGGTCCATTCCCGATCCACCCACGCTCGGGAGCGTAGGGCACTGGACGAGATCGTGGCCGGGTCTATCCCTGGGCGCCCTCGGGGTGCTATGCCCGAGACATGGACACGCCCACGCTCCTCAAGGAGCTCGCACCGACCGTCGAGGACAACCTCAACCGGCACCTGGGGGTGGCCCAGGAGTGGATGCCCCACGAGTACGTCCCGTGGAGCGCCGGCCGCAACTTCGCGCTGCTCGACGGGGAGCCCTGGTCGGTGGAGCAGTCGACGCTCTCCCCGATCGCCCGGACTGCGCTGGAGGTGAACCTCCTCACCGAGGACAACCTGCCCAGCTACCACCGCGAGGTCGAGCGGGCCTTCGGCCGGGAGAGCGCCTGGGGCGAGTGGGTGAACCGCTGGACGGCCGAGGAGGGCCGGCACGCGTTCTGCATCCGCGACTACCTGCTGGTCACCCGGGGCGTCGACCCCGACGAGCTCGAACGCGCACGGATGCTGACGATGGAGACCGGCTACGACTCCGGCGAGAAGCCCCTGCTGCACGTCGTGTGCCTACGTGTCGTTCCAGGAGCTCGCGACGCGGGTCTCGCACCGCAACACCGGCAAGATCACCGAGGACCCGGTCGCCGAGCGGCTGCTCACCCGCGTCGCCAAGGACGAGAACCTGCACATGATCTTCTACCGCAACATCGTGGAGGCGGCGCTCCAGATCGCACCCGGCCCGACCATGCGGGCGATCACCGACGAGGTCGTGGGCTTCCAGATGCCCGGCGCGGTGATCCCGGGCTTCGCCCGGAAGGCGGTGCAGATGGCCAGGGCCGGCATCTACGACCTCCGCATCCACCACGACGACATCGTCATGCCGCTGATCCGGCAGTGGCGGCTCTTCGAGCTCGAAGGGCCTCGACGAGGAGGGTGAGCGAGCCCGCCAGGAGCTGGCCGGCGCGCTCGCAGAGCTCGACATGCAGGCCACGCGGTTCGTCGAGCAGCGCGAGGCCGCCGAAGCGAAGCGCGCGGCACGTCGGGCCTAGGTAGTGCCCCTGGACGTTGTTGACGTCTGGACGTGGGGAAGGCCTCCGGGCACGGGCGGGGACAGCCGTCCTCACACATCCCGGAGGTCTTCGTGTCCCACGGTGAGGCTTGTTCGAAACCGCGCTGACTCCGTGGTCAGGTCATCTGCTGGTGCAGCGAGTGCTGGCTGGTCGCCCCGCTGGGCAGGTCGCAGCGGAGACGGGCGTCACGCGGGCCACTGCCTCACGTGGCTGGCCAGGGACCGGGCCGAGGGTGTGGCCGGGTTGGTCGATCGTTCGAGCAAGCCGCACCACAGTGGGCTGCGTACGGCCCCGTTGGTCGACGCACAGATCCTGGTGTTGCGCCGAGCCGCCGCCTGGTTCCGCCGCCCATGGCATCGTCATCGAACCCGCGATGACGGGTCACGACACCTGGCCGACGCGCCGCTCGTGGGCACTGTCAGGTTCCGGTCAGGTTCGGCTTCCTAGCGTGGAGGTCGTGACTGCCCCGAACCGCTCGTTCCTGGCGCCGAAGGTGCCCGAGGTCTTCCTGGTCTTCTGGGTGATCAAGCTGCTCACCACGGGGATCGGCGAGACCGCCTCCGACTTCCTCGGCACCTGGAACCTCGCGGTGGCGGGGGTCGTCGGCGTCGGCGGCTTCTTCGCAGCCCTGTGGTGGCAGACCCGTGCCACGACGTACCACCCGGTGCGCTACTGGGTCACCGTGCTCATGGTCGCGGTCTTCGGCACCATGATCGCCGACGGTCCGCACGTCGCGCTGGGCTCGCCGTACTACGTCGACGCCTTCGTCTACCTGCTGCTGCTGGGCGCCCTGCTCACCTGGTGGCACCGCTCCGAAGGAACGCTCTCGGTCCACTCGATCGTGACCAGCCGACGGGAGCGGTTCTACTGGGGCACCGTCCTGCTCACCTTCGGCCTCGGCACCGCGCTCGGCGACACGACCGCCACCAACCTGCACCTGGGCTACTGGTGGTCGGTGGTCCTGTTCACCGCGCTGATGGCGGTCCCGATCGTGGCCTGGCAGCTGGGCGCCAGCTCTGTGGTGTGCTTCTGGGCGGCGTACTCCCTGACCAGGCCGCTGGGCGCCAGCGTGGCGGACGGCCTGGCCGTCTCCCGGGCGCACGGTGGTCTCGGGTGGACGACCGGTGTGGTCACCGCTCTCGGCCTGGCCCTGTTCGCGGCCCTGGTCGCCTACGTCACGCTCACCCACGGCGACGAGGAGGGTGCGCACGCCGCGCACGCGGCCCTCCGCGACATCGACGACGAGCCGCTCCCCGAGCTCGAGCTCGACTGAGCCCGGCCGAGGACCGCGCTACTCGCTCCCGAGGGCGGCGTCGGGTGACCCGAGCACGGCGACGACCGTGCAGGCCGCGTCGGAACGCTGCCGGATCGCATGGGCCGCTCCGGGCGTGACGATCACGGCATCGCCTGCCCGCACCGTGTGCTGTCGTCCGTCCACCTCCACCACACACTCGCCCTCGGTCACCACGAGCACCTCCTCGACCTGATGCGTGTGCTCGGGGACGGCGTCACCAGGGGTGAACCGGTTGACGAGCACGGTGACGGCCTGCGAACCGCTGGCGCGGTCGACCAGACGCTGCAAGCTCGGCAACCCGGGCCCCCGCGGGACGGCTGGGCGGTCTTCGCTCCGTACGATCGTCATCGTCAGCTCCCCTGGGTGACTACCCCCGCGCTGGGCCGTGACCCGGCGGTGCGTGCTCGATCCTGGCACCCGCTGGCCGGGGTGGGAAGCCGTCACGGTTGCGTCAGCCAACTTTTCGGGTCAATGGTCATTGACACCAATATCACTTTTGGTGTCAACTGTCGCTGACATGAATTCGACCCGCCCCTACACCATGACCGCGCGGGCTCGCGCCGTCCAGGAGACCCGGGCCCGGATCATCGACGCCTGCGTCACCCTGCACGGCGAGCGCCCGGTCACCGACATCGGCCTCGACGACATCGCGGCACGTGCCTCCGTCAGTGTCCAGACGGTGCTGCGCCACTTCGGCACCAGGGCCGGGCTGGAGGAGGCGTCCTTCGAGCGCGCCCAGCAGGCCGTCGCCGACGAACGCCGTACGCCGGTCGGCGACGTGCCCGCCGCGGTCCGCGTGATCGTCGACCACTACGAGCGCCGCGGCGACCAGGCCCTGCTGATGCTCGCCCAGGAGACCCACCAGGAGCTGATGGCGCCGGATCACCCAGCAGGGCAAGGCGATGCACCGTGCCTGGGTCGAGGAGGTCTTCGCTCCCTACCTCGACGTCGCCGACGACCGCGAGGAGCTCACCGACCTGCTGGTCGTGGCGACCGACGTCTACACGTGGAAGCTCCTGCGACGCGACCGTCGCCTCGGCCGTGACCGCACCGAACGCCGGATGCGTCGCCTCGTGGACCGCTCCTCCCCGCCCACCTACCCACCTGAACCTCCGACACCACGCAAGGAGCCAGCCATGGCCGAGATCCTCTTCGTCACCTGGGACGGCGGCGGCAACGTGCCGCCGGCCCTCGGCATCGCGCCGGGCTGATCGCGCGCGGGCACGCGGTCCGCTTCGTCGGCCATCCCGGCCAGCGGCCGGCCCTCGAGGCTGCGGTCTTCGAGGTGGCACCGTCCCGGCATGCCCGCGCGTTCTCGGCGCTCGATCGCAACTCGCCACTCGCCCTGGTCGCGATGTTCGGCGACCGTGGGCTCGGCCGAGACGCGGTCGAGGCGCTCGCCGACCGGGACGCCGACGTCGTCGTGGTCGACTGCCTGCTGTTCGGCGTCATGGACGAGCTCACCCGTGCCGGCCGTCGGTACGTCGTCCTCGAGCACCTGTACGACGCCTACCTCACCGGTGGCTGGATGAAGGGGCCGATGGGTCTGGGGATGCGCCTCAAGCGACTGCACCCGACCCGGGCGCTCCAGGCGGCTCAGCTCCGGCTGGTCACCTCGGTGCCGTCCCTCGACCCGGCCGGTGGTCGCAGCGGCCTGACCTACGTAGGGCCGGTCTGCCCGTCGCGCCCGAGCCGGACCGTCACCCCGACGCCGAACCGATGGTCCTGGTCAGCCTCAGCACCTACCGCTTCTCACGGATGGCCGAGTGCCTGCAGGCGATCCTCGATGCCTGCGCCGACCTCGACGTCCATGTGGTCGCCACCACGGGCCCGGTGATCGACCCCGGCGAGGTGGTGGCGCCCGCCAACGCCGAGGTCCATCGCTTCGTGCCGCACGTCGGAGCTCATGCCGCGGGCCTCGCTGATGATCGGCCACGGCGGGCACGGCACGACGATGCAGGCTCTGGCCCATGACCTCCCGATGGTGCTGATGCCGATGCACCCGATGCTCGACCAGCCCCTGGTCGCCCGGTCCGTCGAGGCGGCCGGCGCCGGGCGCGTGGTACGGAAGAAGGCCACCGCCGACCAGCTCCGGCCGGTGGTCGCCTCGCTGCTCGGCGACGGACCCCACCGGGCCGCCGCGGCACGTCTGGGAGCCGAGATCCGAGCCCTCCCCGGCGCGGCCGGGGCGGCAGACCTGATCGAAGGACTGGTCGTGAACGGAGCGGTCGCCACGCCTCGCCCCTGACCACGAGCAGGAGGGCTCCGGCCCGCCTGTCGCCGCGCGCGGTCGAGGCCCGCACCCCAGCCGGGGGTCGGCCGCCCGCGGGCGGCACGATCGCGCCCACGTCGTGGCCGGTGCGGGCCAGCGCCCGGGCCAGGGCGGAGCCGGAGATCCGCATCTCGCCCGCGCCCGGCTCGTCCCTGCCCCGGCCGAAGGTCACGTCGAGAAGAGGTGGGATCTCGCGAAGCGGTCAGGTCACGGCGCGGGCGGGACGCGGTTGGCCAGCAACGGCTGGCCCGGGTCCCAGGTGGTGCCGTGCGCCGCGTCGTACCGCCGCCGGGCGATCCCGGAGAGGGCCTCGAGCACGACCCGGTTGGCGAGCGCGGCGGTGATGTCGGCGTGGTCGTAGGGCGGGGCCACCTCGACGATGTCCATGCCCACGACGGGCAGCTGGACGGCGATCCGGCGGACGGCGTCCAGCAGCTGGCGCGCGGACAGCCCGCCCGACTCGGGGGTCCCGTGCCCGGTGCGTGGCCGGGGTCGCAGACGTCGATGTCGACGGACAGGAAGACGCCGTCGCAGTCGTCGGTGGCGATCTCGAACGCCTCGGTGAGGCAGTCGTCGAGCCCCCGGTGCACGATCTCGGTCATCTCGTAGGAGCGCATCCCCTGGCCCGCCATCCAGTCGAGCGTCTCGGGCTCCGGCCAGTAGCCGCGCAGCCCGACCTGGAGGAACCGGTCGCCGCGGACGGCCCCGGACTCGATGAGCTGGCGCATCGGGTGGCCGTGCCCGATCAGCGACCCGAACGTGATGTCGCCGGTGTCGGCGTGGGCGTCGAAGTGGATGATGCTGATCCGGCCCCAGCCCAGCGCGCGGGCCAGTCCGGTGGCGTTGGGCCAGGTGATGGTGTGGTCGCCGCCGAGCACGAGCGGGATCGCGCCGGTCGAGGTGACCCGCTCGATGACCGCCTCGAGGTCGGCGCACGACCGGGCCGCGTCGCCGCTGTACATCTCGACGTCACCGCCGTCGACCACCTTGAGGTCGGCCAGGCCGTCCACGCGCAGGGCGAGGGAGGGCCGCGACCCGTCGTGCGGCAGGTAGTCGGTCATCCGGATCGCCTGCGGGCCGAACCGGGCTCCGGACCGGTAGGAGGTGCCGCCGTCGAACGGCGCGCCCACGATCACGACGTCGGCGTCGTCGAAGGTGGCGGTGTCCTCGAGGTCGCACGGGTCGACGCCGAGGAAGGTGATGTCGGGGCCGTACTGGCCGCCGTACCGGGTCATGAGGACCTCCATCTGGGACGCCTGCCTCCGCGGGCTGGACGACCGCGGTACGGCGGGAGCGTGCGCGTGCGGGCGCACCGCGACCAGCACGACGTACAGCAGACCACCTGTGACCGCCGAAGTCACCACGCTCGCGTCGAGTCCGCCGAGCCAGTGGGCCACGGGCCCTTCGAACGAGGTGGTCGAGTTGGACATGACGCCGACGGCGCTGCCGACCGCCCACGCCACCACCGCGTCGATGTTCCAGCCGTGGGTGAACCAGTAGGCGCCGCCGCGCTCGCGTCGGTTGAACACCTGCAGCGACGGCTCGTCGAAGCGGCCGCGGGTCTGCCAGAAGCCGATCATCGTGATCACCGCCCAGGGGGTGGCCAGCGAGGTCAGCACCAGCACGTAGGTCGTCACCGCCTCCTCGGCGCTCCAGACGAACTTGCCGAGGAAGACCAGCCCGGTGGCGATCAGCCCGACGATGACGGTGGCCTGGGTGCGGCTGAGCCGGGGCAGGATCGCGTCCAGGTCGAGACCCATGCTGTAGAGGTTGAGGCCGCCCTGACCCAGGCTGCCGATGATGCCCGTCGCGACGACCGGGACCAGCAGCCAGCCCGGGCTGCCCGTGACCAGGCCCGGCCACCACGCTGTCGGGATCGAACGCCACGACCGAGATGAAGGCGCCGAACAGGGTCGGCACGGCCAGCCCGACGAACATCCCGAGCCAGGTACCCATCGAGCAGCGACCGGCGGCTGTGGCGGTGCGGGGAGATGTAGCGGGTCCAGTCACCGGTCAGCGTCACGTAGGAGATCGGCCCGGCCACGCCGGCGGTGAGCGCGGCCAGCAGCCAGGTCGGCCAGAAGGAGCCGAGAGCGTACTGGTCCGGCGTCCCGGCGTACGACGCGTCGAAGCTGCCGGCGAACGCGACCACCGTCAGGATCATCGTCCCGCCGACGACGGGCACGATCCACTTGTTGAGCAGGACCAGCCAGTCGAAGCCGTAGATGGCGACCACCACGACCACGAGCGTGATCGCGAGGAAGCCGATCGCGTACCCGGTGTCGGATGCCTGGGTGCTCATCACGCGGGCGATGGCGGTGACGACGGCCTCACCGCCGGTCCAGACGGTCAGGGCGATGTAGCCCAGGCACAGCAGCAGGCCGATGGCGGAGGCGACGAGCCGGCCCCGGACGCCGAAGTAGGCCCCGCTGCTGACCGAGTTGTTGCTTCCCGACCGGTAGCCCAGGAGTGCGAGCGGAGTCACCGCGACGCTGCCCACGAAGGTGCCGACGAGGATCGCCGAGACGGCCCCCCACCAGCTCAGGCCGTAGAGGATCGCCAGCCAGCCGAAGACCACCACGGAGAAGGCGAGGTTGCCACCCCACAGGATGGCGACGAGGTCGCGCGGCCCCGAGGTCCGCTCGGCGTCCGGGATCGTGTCGACGCCGTGCTGCTCCACGGCGTACGACCCCATGGCTCGGCTGGCTCTGGTCGGTGGTGGTCACGGGCCCTCCCCGTCGTGTCGAAGACTGCGCCACGGTAGCCCATTTTAGAGTACTGCTCTAGAGTGGCACTCAATATTTCTCCGGAGACGACGGGGCGAGCTCATGACCAGAAGGCCACGACCGACCCGACCCGGTGCCGCGACGCGGGCCAAGGTGCTCAAGGCCGCGCTCACCGCCATCGCGGAGGTCGGGCCCGACCGGGTGCGGGTGCAGGACGTCGCCGACCGGGCCGGGATCAGCACGGGCACGTCATGTACTACTTCGGCAGCCGCGACCGGATCCTCATCGACACCCTCCTCCTCAGCGAGGCCGACCTGACCGAGGAGCTGGCCCGGCGGATCAGCGCGGGCCGTCCGGGCCGGCCGAGGCGATCGAGAGGCTGGTCCGCATCTACCTGCCCTCCGGACCGAACGACGTGCGCTGGAAGCTGTGGGCCCAGCTCATCGCCCGCCCGCCGACCGACCGGGAGACGCTCCAGCACTTCGCGACCGTGATCGACGCCTGGGCGCAGTCCCTGGCGGGCGTCCTGGTCAGCCGGGCGTCGACGAGGAGGTTCTCACCTGCGCCGACCCGGCTGACCTGGCCTACCGTACGTGCCGGCTCATGGACGGCTACAGCCTCGAGGTGCTGCTGGGTGGTCCCGGTCGGTCGCGCGCCTGGGCGGTCCGCTCGGTCCTGGCCGCCCTCGGGCGTGAGGTCGGCGTCGAGGAGTGGCGCCCGGAGCGCTAGCGGGTATCTCGGGTGTTCGGTGGTCGGGTGCTCGGGTGCTCGGGTGCCGGCCGGAGCCTCACAGCTCGTCGCGGCGACGGGTGAGGTAGGACGTCTCGGCGGAGTTGCCGGCCAGCTCGATGGCCCGGTCGTACGCCGCGCGCGACTCGTCGCGCCGGCCCAGCCGCCGCAGCAGGTCGGCTCGCACCACGAAGTAGGAGTGGTAGCCGGCCAGCTCGTCTGGAGCGGGTCGACGATCGCCACGCGACGTCCGGGCCGTCGAGCTCGGCGACCGCGACCGCCCGGTTGAGGGCGACGATCGGTGACGGGTCGAGCCGCACGAGCTGGTCGTAGAGGGCCACGACCTGCGACCAGTCGGTCTCGCTGCCGTGCGGTGCCGAGGTGTGCACGGCGTTGATCGCGGCCAGGATCTGGTAGCGACCCGGCGCCTCGGCCCGTGGCCAGGCGCTGGCGCACCAGCCGATGGCCCTCGGCGACCAGCGCGGCGTCCCACGCCTCCGGTCCTGCTCGTCGAGCGTGACCAGCTCGCCGTCGCCGAGACGCGGGCGTCGCGACGGGCCTCGGTCAGCAGCATCAGCGCCAGCAGCCCGGCCACCTCGCCGTCCTCCGGCATCAGCTCGCGGAGCAGCCGGGTGAGGCGGATGGCCTCGGCGGTCAGGTCGGCACGCACCGGGTCGGCGTCGGGTCCGCTCGACAGGTAGCCCTCGTTGAAGACCAGGAACAGGACGGCGAGCACGCCGGAGACCCGGCGCGGCAGGTCGTCGGCGGACGGCACCCGGTAGGGGATGCGCGCCGTCTTGATCTTCGCCTTCGCGCGCGTGATCCGCTGGCCCATCGTGCTCTCCTGCACCAGGAAGGCGTGGGCGATCTCCGGCACGGTCAGCCCGCCGACCATCCGCAGCGTCAGCGCGACCCGGGCCTCCGGGGCGAGCGCCGGGTGGCAGCAGGTGAAGATCAGCCGCAGCCGCTCGTCCTGGACCGCGCCCACGGGGTCGGGCGGGAGATCGTCGTACATCATCTGCGCCTGCTTGTGCTTGTCGTCGCGCTTGTTCTCGCGCCTGATCCGGTCGAGGGCCTTGCGGCGGGCGGTGGTGGTGAGCCACCCGCCCGGGTTGGGCGGGACGCCGTCGGCGGCCCACCGCTCGACGGCGGTCGCGAAGGCCTCGGCGGCGGCGTCCTCGGCGACGTCGAGGTCGCCGAACTGCCTGGCCAGGGTGGCGACCACCCGGGCCCACTCCTCGCGATGGGCACGGGTGATGGCCTCACCGACGTCGACTCCGGCTCACAGGAACGGCCGCACCTCCACCCGGCGGTTGCAGGCCCTGGAGCCGGCGGCGGCCAGCGTCAGCGCCACGTCGAGGTCGGGGGCCTCGATGATCCAGAAGCCGGAGACCCACTCCTTGGTCTCGACGAACGGGCCGTCGGTGACCAGTCGCCTCGGCGCCGTCCGGCCGTCGACGACCGTGGCCGTGGCCGGCGCACCCGAGACCGGCCGCGAAGACCCAGTGGCCGTCCGCCTGGAGCTGGTCGTTGAAGACGTCGATGTCGGCCATCTCGTCCGAGGTAGCGGACTCGGGCCGGTCGTCGATCACGGAAACCAGATACTGCATGGGAACCATTCTCCTGGGTCGCGGAACGCCCCTCGTGGGCGTGTGCTCACCCGTGCCACGAACGCGTCCGCCCCGATCCGACACCGCGACCTGACCTTTCTCGACGGGCCGGCACCGTGCGACGTGCCTAGGGTCTGGGGCATGACCCTCCAGCGCATGGACAACGTCGCCATCGTCGTCGACGACCTCGCCGCCGCCGTCGCGTTCTTCACCGAGCTCGGGATGGAACAGGAAGGCGGGGGGCTGATCGAGGGGAGCTTCGCGGACCAGACCGTCGGCCTCGACGGCGTGCGCAGCGAGATCGCGATGATGCGCACCCCGGACGGCCACAGCAAGCTCGAGCTGACCACGTACCTCTCCCCCGTGGCGTCGGCTCCCGACCCGGCGAGCCCACCCCCAACACGCTGGGCCTGCACCGCGTCATGTTCGCCGTCGACGACATCGACGACACGGTCGCCCGCCTGCGCACCCATCGGGGCCGAGCTCCTCGGCGAGATCGCCCGCTACGAGGACCTGTTCCGGCTCTGCTACCTCCGCGGCCCCGCCGGCATCATCGTCGCCCTCGCCGAACAGGTCGGTTGACCCCGCGACGCGCCGTCGTAGGACGGCAGACGTTGGCGGGTTGCGGCGCCACCGGTGCCCCACGAGCCTCAGCGACGACCTACTCCCGGCACTTCCCAGGCGTAGCAACGGCCGAGAGGCAACGGGATCCCCGGTGAGCCGGGGATCCCGGCACGCCCGGCTCCGCTGCCCGGTCAGCCGGCCCGGACGCGGGAGATGTAGGTGCGGTACTGCCGGGCGCCCACGGTGCGCAGGATCAGCCGGACCGGGAACGGGACCAGTGCCAGCATCTGCGTCCTCTCGTGGGGGTCGGCCTCCTCGAGGATCGCCCCGAACATGATCGGCAGCTGGTCGCGGGTCATCGAGTCCCGGCCGTGCTCACCGAGCCGCGCCCACTCGGCGACCGAGACGTACTGCTCGGCCAGCGGCAGGATCTCGCGCTCCTCCTGGTCGAGGTGCTCGAACAACGCCGCGTTGAGTGCCTCGACGGCCGAGGCCAGCTGCTCACCGACCGACTGGTCCGCGGTGGGCCGCCACCGGCCGAGCAGGTCCTGGCACCGGTCGACGTTCTCGTGGACCCGCTCGTGCTGGGCCTGCATCGTCTGGACCAGCTCGGTCGACGGCTGCGCCCGCTCGAGCAGCAGTGGCCAGAGGTTCTCGTCCTCCCCGGTGTGGTGGATGTGCAGGCCCTCGAGGATGAACTGCGCGTGCCGACCCACCACCTCCGCCCGCTCGAGGTCGCCGGCCGGGGTCCGCCGTACGAGGCCGGGAAGGGCCGTGAGCTCCCGGCGGAAGACGCGGTGGATCACCCGCATCTCGTTGACGTCGGGCTTCTCCGTGGTGGTCGTGGTCATGCCGTCTTCCCAGCGGTCGTGTGACGTGTGTGCCGGGAGCAGCCTGCCCTGATCAGGTGACGGCGTGCATGGTCCTTTCGGGTCAGATGACCTGGTGTCAGCCGAGCTTCTCGAGGATCAGCTCGCGCACGCGGTTGGCGTCGGCCTGGCCGCGCATCTCCTTCATGACCGCGCCGATCAGCGCCCCGGCTGCTGCGACCTTGCCCTCGCGGATCTTCTCCGCGACGTCGGGGTTGTCGGCGATGGCATGGTCGACGGCCGCGCCGAGGCGCGCCGTCGTCGGAGACGATCGCCGAGCCCGCGGGATGCGACGATCTCGTCGGGGCTGCCCTCGCCCGTCGAGCAGCCCGTCGAGGACCTGGCGCGCCAGCTTGTCGTTGAGGGTGCCCTCGTCGACGAGTGCCTGCACCCGGGCGACCTGCGCAGGAGTGACCCCCAGCGCGGCCAGGTCGGTCTCGGTCTCGTTGGCGCGACGGGCGAGCTCGCCGAGCCACCACTTGCGGGCGGCAGGCGGCGTGGCGCCCGCGGCGATCGTCTCCTCGACCAGCGCCAGCGCGCCGGCGCCCACGGTGTCGCGCATCTCCAGGTCGGAGAAGCCCCACGCCTCCTGCAGCCGCGCCCGCTTCTCGTGCGGCGGCTCGGGCAGCGTCGCCTTCAGCTCCGCGACCCACTCGCGGCTCGGCGCCACCGGCACCAGGTCGGGCTCGGGGAAGTAGCGGTAGTCCTCGGCGTCGGACTTCTCCCGGCCGCTGGTGGTGATGCCGGTGTCCTCGTGCCAGTGCCGGGTCTCCTGCAGGATCGTCCGGCCGTCGGCGAGCACCGCCGCGTGACGCTGCATCTCGTAGCGTGCGGCCCGCTCGACCGAGCGCAGGGAGTTGACGTTCTTGGTCTCGGTACGGGTGCCGAGGGCGCCCGAGCCCTTCGGGGCGAGCGAGAGGTTGACGTCGCAACGCAGCGACCCCTGCTCCATGCGTACGTCGCTCACGCCGAGGCCCAGGAGCAGGTCGCGCAGCTGCGCGACGTAGGCCCGAGCGACCTCGGGCGCCTTGGCCCCGGTGCCGAGCACCGGCTTGGTGACGATCTCGATGAGGGGGATCCCGGCCCGGTTGTAGTCGACCAGCGAGTAGTCGGCGCCGTGGATCCGGCCGGTGCTGCCACCGACGTGCAGCGACTTGCCGGTGTCCTCCTCCATGTGGGCGCGCTCGATGTCGACGCGGTAGGTCTCGCCGTCGACGTCCACGTCCATGTAGCCCTCGAACGCGATCGGCTCGTCGTACTGCGAGGTCTGGAAGTTCTTCGGCATGTCCGGGTAGAAGTAGTTCTTCCGCGCGAACCGGCACCACTCCGCGATCTCGCAGTTGAGGGCCAGCCCGATGCGCATCGCCGACTCGACGGCCTCGGCGTTGACCACCGGCATCGAGCCGGGCAGGCCCAGACAGGTCGGGCAGGTCTGGGTGTTGGGCTCGGCCCCGAACTCCGTCGGGCAGCCGCAGAACATCTTGGTGTCGGTGTTGAGCTCGACGTGCACCTCGA
>CAWEEN010000011.1:0-89098 GCA_963808115.1 uncultured Actinomycetota bacterium | reverse complement strand
TCCGGCGGTACGACGGGTACGCCGTCATACCGGTTTATGTTCCGGGCGCGAACATATAGCCCCGAAACCTGTTTGTGCTAGAGGCTTTCATCAAAACGTCATCGGCGTGTCATGTCAGTTTGGTAACGGCAGAAAGCCGTCGCCCGCCGGGTCGCGAGCGCTCAGGCTCCTGCATCGGCGTCGGCGGAGGGCTGGTAGCGGGTCAGGACGCAGAACTCGTTGCCCTCCGGATCGGCCAGCACGCACCAGCCCCGTGTCGCCCGGCGGAGGTCGTTCGACGAGCGTGGCGCCGAGCCCGAGGATCCGCTCGATCTCCTCGTCCCGGTCGCGGTCGGTCGGCCGGAGGCACACGTGCATCCGGTTCTTCACCGTCTTCGGCTCCGGCACCTTCAGGAACAGCAGGTAGCGGTCGTCGGGACCGACCAGCCCGCACTCCTCGTCGTCGGGCTTCATCTCCCAGGAGTCGTCGACGGTGAAGTCCTCGAGCACCTGCGCCCCACCACATCGTCTGGGCGTAGGGGTCGGCGGCGTCGATGCAGAAGTTGGATGCGCGGGAGGCCATGGCGCCACCCTGCCAGCCGTCGCGACCAGCCACGCCACCTGCTTCAAGCGTGGCGACAGGCGCCGGATCCCGGGGAGGAAGGCCCTGCCCCGCGCACATGACCGATCAGTAACCTCGCCTCGTGTCCTACCTACGACGCCGCTGGTCACCGCCGCGCTCACCGCGAACGCCCTGCGGCCCCCGCCCCCGACCAACCTGCGCGCCGGGCTCTGGTCGTTCGTGCTCGGCTGGCCGACCAGCGAGCTCGCCCCGCAGCTGCTCGCGCTGACCGCGGCCGACACGGCCGTCCACGTCGGCCGGGGCAAGCGCAGCCGCCTCGGCCTGCTGCTGGCTGCCGCCAGCGCGGCCGGGCTCACCCAGGTCGTACGCCAGAGCCGCCAGGTGCAGGTGCTCGCCGAGCAGTCGCTGGTCGACAGCCTCGGCGAGGAGTACGCCGACCGCCCCGGCCCGCGGCCCACCACGGTCGACCTCGCGACGCCGTGGCGCAAGCTCCTCAACCCGTTCAACCGCCGTGACCCCACGTGCGCGTCGACAAGAACGTCCGCTACACCGACGCCGGCAAGCGCGGGCTGCTCGACGTCTACCGCCCGGCCGACCGCGAGGTGGTCGGGGCCCCGGTGCTGATCCAGGTCCACGGCGGCGGCTGGACGCTCGGCTCCAAGGACGACCAGGGCATCCCGCTGATGCAGCGGATGGCCGCGCGCGGCTGGGTGTGCGTCGCGATCAACTACCGGCTCGGCTCCGCGCGACGCGTTCCCGGCCCAGATCATCGACGTGAAGCGGGCCATCGCGTGGGTCAAGGAGCACATCGAGGAGTACGGCGGCGACCCGTCGTACGTCGTGATCACCGGCGGCTCCGCCGGCGGCCACCTGACGGCGCTGGCCGCCCTCACGCCCAACGACCCGGCGTACCAGCCCGGCTTCGAGGGCGCCGACACCCAGGTCCAGGCGGCCGTGCCGTTCTACGGCGTCTACGACTTCGCCGGCGCGACCGGGCTGACGAACGCCGTGCTGATGCGCGACCGCTTCCTCGCCCCGAAGATCGTCCAGCGGACCTGGGAGGACGACCCGGAGGTCTTCGAGCACGGCTCGCCGATCCTGCGGATCACCGCCGGACGCGCCCGACTTCTTCGTGCTCCACGGCGCCGCGCGACTCCCTGGTCGACGTCGAGCAGGCCCGGCTGTTCGTCGCCGCGCTGCGCGACACCTCCAAGCACAGCGTCGCGTACGCCGAGTTCCCCGGCACCCAGCACGCCTTCGACGTCTTCCCGTCGATCCGCTCCGAGCACGTCGTGCGGGCCGTCGAGCGCTACCTCGAGTGGCACCGCGCCCGCCGATGACGCGGCGGGCGGGGACGGCGCGTTGACGACGGCCGTGGCGACGGGGTGCACGGTGACTCGAGCGAGCCGACGGACCTGCTCGCCGTGGCCCGGGCGGCGCGCGGGTTCATGCCGCGACGACGAGGGGCTGGCCCTGCACCGGCTCGCCCGTCGAGCGGCTCCCCCACGGCCCGGTGCTCGAGGTCGGCACCTACTGCGGCAAGTCCGCGATCTACCTCGGCGCGGCGGCGCGCGACGTCGGCGGCGTCGTCTTCACCGTCGACCACCACCGCGGCTCGGAGGAGAACCAGGCCGGCTGGGAGCACCACGACCCGTCGCTGGTCGACCCGGCGACCGGTCGCATGGACACGCTGCCGTTCTTCCGCCGGACCATCGAGGAGGCCGGGCTCGAGGACGTCGTCGTCGCGGTCGTCGGCGACGTCCGCGACCGTCGCCGCGCACTGGCGCACCCCGCTCTCGCTGCTCTTCATCGACGGCGGGCACGGCGACGAGCCGGCGCACGCCGACTACCCGGCTGGGCGCGCATGGGTGATGCCCGGCGGGCTGCTGGCCATCCACGACGTCTTCCCCGACCCGGCCGACGGCGGCCGGCCGCCGTACGAGATCTACCGGCGGGCGCTGGCGTCCGGCGCTTCGCCGACGTCGAGGCGGTCGGCTCGCTGCGCGTGCTGCGGCGGGTGTCAGGCGTGCGCCGGCGAGCGCGTCGGCTGAGGCTGCAGCCGCACTCGAGGCCGAACGGCTCGGGATCGGCCACCAGCCCCTCCCCGCGGACCAGGTCGGCTGCCGGGCGTCCGGCCGGGACAGCGCGTCGTCGGCGAGCAGCACCGCCGCCGCCGTGTACGTCGTGTGCTCCGCCGGCCAGTAGACCTCGTCGGGGTAGACGTAGCCGGTCCAGTAGGAGCCGTCCGGCTGGCGCAGGTGCTGGATGTCGCGCGAACAGCGACCGGGCGCGGGCCCGGTCACCCAGAGCGTCGAGCGCGAGCACCAGCTCGCAGGTCTCCGCGCCGGTCACCCACGGGTCGGTGTCGACGCAGCGGACGCCGAGCCCGGGCACCACGAAGTCGTCCCAGCGCTCGGCGATCAGGTCGCGCCCGGCCTGCCCCGCGGACCGCACCGCCGAGCACGGGGTAGTACCAGTCCATCGAGAACGTCGACTTGTCCAGGAACCGGTCGCGGTGCTCGCGCAGCGCGTGCCCCAGCCGGCCGGCCGCGAGCTCCCACTCGGGCTGCGGGTCGTCGAGCAGCTCGGCGAGCGTCAGCCCCGCCCGCAGCGCGTGGTGGATGCTCGACGACCCGGCCAGCAGCGCCTCGCTCGTTGACCCTCGCCGGCCCGTCGGCCGTCCCACTCCTGCGACCAGGCGATCCCACCGAACGGCAGCTGCAGCCGGCACGACGAAGTCGAGGGCTCGCGCGGACCGTCGGCCACAGCGGCGCGGACGAACGCCGTCGTCGCGGCGTACCAGCCAGTGGTGCCAGACGCCGACGGCGACGTAGGCGGCCATGTTGGTCTCGCCGCTGGCGTCGTCGACGACCCCGGCGACGGTCTTCAGCGGCCAGGAGCCGTCGTACCGCTGGGTGCGGCGCGACCCACTCCCAGGCGCGCGCGGCCGCGTCGTCCTGCCCGGCCGACGAGCAGCGCCATCGCCGACTCGACGTGGTTCCACACGTCGGCGTGGCCGCCGACCGTCCAGGGCACGGCGCCGTCGGGCTCCTGGACCGCCGCGATCGCTGCGCCGGACCGGGCGACCTCGCCGGGGGTGAGCAGGTCAGGCCGGCATCGTCGCGCTCGGCGTGGTCGGGGCTTGTGCAGGTAGACCACCAGGCTCTTGCCGATCACCGGGTTGAGCGCCTGCTCGGCCCAGCGGGTGGCGCGCGGCGCGCTTCATGATGTCCCAGACCAGGAGCCGGTGGTAGGCCTTGGCGAGCGGGTGGTCGTCGTCGTGGACACCGACCGCGCACTTGATCCACCAGTACGGCGTGTGCAGGGCGTGGGCGTAGTGCGCGGCCGTCGTAGACCAGGCCCGCGTTCTGCGGCCTTGGTGACCAGCTCGGCGTCGGTGTAGATGCGGATGTGGCCGCCGGGGGTGTCGTGGTAGTCGCGGGACAGCCGCCAGCAGACCGCCTCGGGCAACCAGCGCGGCACGGTCAGCGCGACCGTGCCGCCGGGCCGGAGCACCCGCACCAGCTCGGCGAGCGCCTGGAGGTCGGCGGGCATGTGCTCGAGGATCTCGGCGGCGACGATCCGGTCGAACTCGCCGTCGGCGAACGGCAGCGCGAGCGCGTCGCCCTCCTTCACGTCGGCCTCGGCACCCGCCGGCACCTCGCCCGTCGCGGCGCATCGCGGCGAACATGTCGCGCACCCGCGCGAGCTCGTCGACGTCCTGGTCGAAGGCGACGACGTCGGCGCCACGGCGGTACATCTCGAACGCGTGCCGGCCGGCGCCGCAGCCGAGGTCGAGCACCCGGTCGCCCGGCCGCAGACCGAGGCGGTCGAAGTCAACGGTCAGCACGGGCCTCCTGCCCGGGGCCGAGTGGCGAGCCGAGTCGACCCGTGGTCGGCGATCGCCGTCGGCGTAGACCTCGGCGGTCGCCGTGCGGCGGCCGCCCGCCAGCTGAACAGCTCGTCGACCCGCCGGCGCCCGGCCGCGCCGTACCGCGAGCCGGCGCTCGGGGTCGTCGAGCAGCGCGCCGAGCGCGGCGGCCAGCTCGCCGACGTCTCCGGGGGTGACCAGGTCGGCGCACAGCCCGTCGGGGCCGACCACCTCCGGGATCGCGCCGGCCCGCGAGACCACCAGCGGCGTCGCGGTCGCCATCAGCTCGGCCGTCGGCAGCGAGAAGCCCTCGTAGAGGGACGGGCACGCAGGCCACCTCGGCGGACCCCATCAGCCGGACCAGCTCGGTCGTCGCAGATGCCGTGCACGAACCGCACGTGGTCGCGGAGCGCGAGCTCGTCGAGCAGCCGCTCGGTGCGGCCGCCGGCGTCGGGCTTGGTCGACCAGCAGCAGCTCGAGGTCGGAGCGCTCGGTGCGGAGCTTGGCGAACGCCTCGAGCAGGGTCGCGATGCCCTTCATCGGCGCGTCCGCGCTCGCCATCGCGAGGATCCGGCCCGGCACCCGGGGCTCGGTGGGCGGGACGAACGTGTCGTCGACGCCGAGCAGCACGACCCGGACCCGCTCCGGGCGACCCCGAACTCGCGGACCACGTCGCGGCGGGAGGACTCCGAGGGGACCAGCACCACCCGCAGCCCGCGGGCCACCCGGGCCTGCATCCGGACGAAGCCGTACCAGCGGCGCAGCGTCAGCCGCTTGCGCCGGGTCGGCGCCGCCGCGAGGTCGATCCGCCGGTCGAGCTGATCGGGTGGTGGACGGTCGCCGACCAGCGGCAGCCCGGTCTGGCCCTCGACGTCGAGCAGCGCCGTACCCGAGGGTCTGGTTGTCGTGGACGACGTCGAAGTCGGCCGCGCGCTCGCGCAGGACGCGCAGGACCCGCTTGCTGAACGTCCGCGGCTCCGGGAAGCCCGCCGTCCACATGATCGCGACCTCCTGCACGTCGACGAGGTCGCGGATCTCGGAGGGTCGTGGGGTGCGGAACGGGTCGGGCTCGCGATAGAGGTCCAGGCTCGGCACCTTCGTCAGGCGGACTCCCTCGTCGAGCTCCGGGTAGGGCTGGCCGGAGAAGACCTCGACCTGGTGCCCCAGCCGGACCAGCTCGCGGCTCAGGTGGCGGACGTAGACGCCCTGGCCACCGCAGTGCGGCTTGCTGCGGTAGGACAGCAGGGCGACGCGCACGTGTTCCGCCTTCTCCTCGGGCCGACGGCGGGTCGCGGGCGCCACCAACCGGTACGTCCGACCCTAACCGGGGCCTTGCGACGGGGTACCGGGCACCTGGGTTTCGAGACGGGCGCAGAGCGCCCTCCTCAACCAGCGGTGACAACCCGGCACGCCCTCCTCGACTACGGCGGTGGTTGAGAGCCCGGCACCCTCTCGACCGTGCCGGTGGTTGAGGAGGCCCACCAGGGCCGTCTCGAAACCAGCCGGCCGCTCAGCTGGCCTCGCTGGAGTGGCCGGGGAAGACGTGGGCGCTCGGGTCGATGACGACTGCGGCGTTGTTCACGGCGGTGGCGGCCTCGCCGAAGCCGACCGCGATCAGCCGGACCTTGCCGGAGTACTCGGTCACGTCGCCGGCGGCGAAGACCCGCGGCAGGTTGGTGCGCATCGAGGAGTCGACCACGACGTGACGCTTGACCACCTCGATCCCCCAGTGCTGCAGCGGTCCGAGGTCGGCGATGAAGCCCAGGGCAGCGACCACGGCCTGGGCCGGACGCCGCACCGGCTCCTCTCCGTCGACGGCGATCTCCACCTCGGCCACCGTCGGGTCGCCGAACAGGCCGGTGACCTGGGCCTTCGTGACGATCTCGACGCTGCTGTCGCGGACCTGCTGGACGGTGCGCTCGTGGGCGCGGAAGGCGTCGCGACGGTGGACCAGCGTCACCGAACCGGCGATCGGCTCCAGGTTGATCGCCCAGTCGAACGCGGAGTCGCCGCCGCCCACGATGACGACGTCCTTGCCGGCGTACGGCGCGAAGCTGGGCACGAAGAACTCCATGCCCCGACCCAGCCAGCCGTCGCCCGCCGGCAGCGGACGGGGGCTGAACTTGCCGATGCCGGCGGTGATGATCAGCGCCTTCGCGACGACCGAGGTGCCGTCGTCGAGGGTGACCGTGACCGCGTCGTCGGTGCAGTCGAGCGTGGTGGCGGTCCGGTCGAGGAGGTAGTCCGGTTCGGCGGTGTTGGCCTGCTCGACCAGACCCTCCACGAGCTCGCGACCCTTGACCCGGGGGAAGCCCGCGACGTCGAGGATGAGCTTCTCCGGGTACATCGCGGTGATCTGGCCGCCGAGCTCGGGGAGGGAGTCGACGACCGCGACCCGGAATCCGCGGAACCCCGCGTAGTAGGCGGCGAAGAGCCCGGTCGGGCCGGCCCCGATGATCACCAGGTCCGTCTCCAGCTGTGCCACGTCGGTCGTCTCCCTTGCTCGGCTGCTCAGTCGGTCTGCACGTTGTCGACCAGCCAGCCCCGGTCGCCCCGCACCATCGTCACCAGAGCCCGGCGGGCGGTGTACGTCGCCGGGCTGCCCGCACTCTTCACCCGCTGGTCGAGGAACACCAGCGCCAGCACCTCGTCCGGCGTGGCGCGGACGACGCCGGAGTCCGCCACCTTGGTGGTCGTCGAGGTGTGGTCCGCGAGCACCTGGCTGCGCACCGGTCCGGCGGTCCGACGGTAGCGGGCCGCCATCGCCCCGGTCATCAACGGCGTCACCGCGGCGACGTGCCCGTCGTAGTGCTGCCACGAGGTGGTGAAGATCCGGGCGGTGTCCTGCGCCGCGGTGGCCACGGCGGCACCCGCGTCGATGTCGCCGGTGACCACCGGCCGGGCCGCCGTCGGGGTCGGGGCGGAGACCCCCCACAGGTACCACGCCTCGGCGGCGAGGACGGCCGCGAGCGCGAGGGCCGCGGCGCCGAGGAGGCCCGTCGTACGCCGGCTCACGACGCCCCCACGAAGCGGATGTCGGAGGTGCGCCACTGGCCGCCCTCCCGGACCAGGCTGACCCGGAGCCGGAAGCGGCGCGGCTCCGGCTGCCCGTGGGTGCTGTCGTTGGCGACCGTGCCCGTGGTCGCCGCGATCACGGTCGCCCGGTCGGGCGACACGGCCGCGACGGCCGACCACACGACCTGGCCGGACATCCTCGAGCGATGGGCTCGCAGCACCCGCACGACCCGGCCGGACGAGGCGTCGTAGTGGTGCGGAAGTCGCCGGTCGCCCCGGCGGCGACGGCGGCGACGCTCTTGCGCGCTCGGTCGTAGCGCAGGTTCACGAACGCGCTGACCTCGTGGTCGGCCGCGGCCAGCACGGCGCCGTACCTCTGCTGGCGAGCCTGGGCGTCGGCCCGGTCGCGGTGGGTCCGCACGACGAGGGCGCCCCCCAGCAGGGCGACCAGCAGGAGGGCGACGACCAGCGCTGTCGCCCAGCGGACGCCGGCAGTCACGCCGAGACCTCCACGATCCCTCCCAGGCTCGAGCCACCGACGAGCGCATCGTAGCCGGGCTGTTGCCTACGATGCCCCGATGGCCTTCGCACCGTCCTCTGCCGACCAGGCTCTGCAGCGGTTGAGGCAGAACCCCTCTGCCGCGCTGCTCGGCGCGCAGCTGGTCTCGATCCTCGCCTACCCGTTCCTCGCCGGCACCACCGTCGGACGGGTGGTGATCGGGGTCGTCGGGGTCGTCACCGTGCTGGCGGCGCTCTGGGCGGTGCGCAGCACCCCGGCCCTGACCTGGGTGGCGCTGCTGCTCGGCCTCCCGGCGACGGTGCTCGCCGTGCTCGAGGCGGTGGACCCCGGCAGCGACCCGGTCGTGCTCGTCTCGGCGCTGTTCCACTCGCCGTTCTACTTCTACATCTCCTACGCGATGGTCCGGTACGTCTTCGCCGACGACCGGGTCACCTCCGACGAGATCTTCGCCACCGCGGCGGCGTTCACGGTCGTGGCCTGGGGCTTCGCGTACGTCTATGCCGGCGCCCAGGTGGTCTGGCCAGGCTCGTTCACCGGGGTGGGTGGGGTCGGCGAGCCGTCGTGGTTCGAGCTGCTCTTCCTCTCCTTCACCACGCTGACCAGCACGGGGCTCTCGGACGTGCAGCCGGTGCTCGAGCACGCGCGTTCGCTGTCGATGGTCGAGCAGGTCACCGGGGTCTTCTACATCGCGTTCGTGGTCGCCCGGATGGTCGGGCTCACGGTACGGGGCCGACGCGCTGAGGACTCCGCGTGAGCCGCCTCGACGCCGCGGTCGCGGAGGTACGACGCGGGGACGGCGTGGTCTCCGTCGTGGCCCGGGTCGCGGGCGAGACCGGCGCCCGCGTGTCCGTCGACCCGGACGCACAGCACTACTCCGCCAGCATCATGAAGCTGCCGATCCTGGTCGCCGCCCACCGGCTGTCCGAGCGGGGGCTGCTCGACCTGGGCCGGCCGGTGCGGGTGCACGACGACTTCGCCTCGCGCCACCCGGGGCACCGGTTCGTGATGGACCCGGGCGAGGACTCCGACCCCGACACCTGGGCGGCGATGGACACGGAGGTGGCCCTCGGCGTCCTCACGCACCGGATGATCACGGTGTCGGGGAACCTGGCCACCAACCTGGTGCTCGACGAGGTCGGCACGGACGAGGTCGCCACCGTGCTGGCTGCGGCCGGCTGCTCTCCCCGGACGACGATCGTGCGCGGGATCGAGGACTACGCGGCGCGCGAGGTGGGGCTCGACAACCTCGTCACCGCCGACGACCTCGCCCTCCTGCTCGTCGCGCTGGCGAACGGGCAGCTGGCCGGTCCGGCGGCGACGGCGGCCTGCGAGGAGACGCTGCTGCCCAGCACTACCGCGACGGCATCCCGGCCGGACTGCCAGCGGGCCTCCTCGTCGCGAACAAGACCGGCTGGGTCGACGGGGTGAACCACGACGTGGCGCTGGTCCGGGCACCCGGACTACCGCCGGTCGGCCTCGCCGTCCTGGTGACCGCGCCCGGGACACCCACCGAGCGCGAAGCGGGGATCGCCCGGCTCACCGAGGCTGCCTGGTCCGAGGTGCTCGCGACCGATGCGGGCCGCGACGCGGCCGACGACCCTACGATGAGCCCGTGACCTCGGGGACCAACGACAGCCCGTGGCGCCGGTTCGAGCACGACCCGCGCGACCCGGCGTACTCCGGCATGCGCGCCTCCGACCGCGACCGCGCCGTCGTCCACGACGTGCTGGCCGAGGCCTACGCCGAGGGACGCCTCGACCGGGACGAGCTGGACGACCGCACCGGCGCCGTCGACGCCGCCAAGACCTACGCGGAGCTGCTGCCGCCGATCCGCGACCTCACCGCGGACGCCGCGCCCGCGAGGTTCTCCGCGGTCGCGACGCCGGACATCCAGCGCAGCGCCGAGACCCACTACCGGGACAAGCTCCGGGAGACGCTCTTCGAGTTCCTGATCCCCAACCTCATCTGCTGGACGATCTGGTACCTCACCGGCCACGACTACTTCATCTGGCCGATCTTCGTCACGATCCCGACCGCGCTGCACCTGCTCCAGGTCGCCACCAGCCGCCGCTCGATCGTCGAGCAGCAAGCGCAGAAGCTCGAGCGCCGCCAGGCGCGGGCACTCGAGGAGCGCGAGGAGCACCACCGCGAGGAGTCCTGAGCGCTCAGCCGTCCCAGCCCTCGGGTCGCAGCTTCTGCGGCAGCCCCTCGACCACGAGCCGGTAGGACTCGTCGACCGCCTCGAGCAGCTCGTCGTCGGGGATCCCCTCGAACGCCAGGTCGTTCCAGCCCGACCGGCCGATGTAGGCCATCACGGTGGCCCGGCCCGGGTAGCGCTGCAGCCACTCGTCGGCGACCTCGCGGCTCCGGGCGGCCTTGACCCCGACGCCGCTGCCGCCGAGGAAGGCGAAGATCTTGCCGCGCTCCCCCGGGCCCACCTTGAACACCGGGAAGTCGTGCTCCCACGGGTTGTCCGGCCACGCGCCGGGCTTGCCGGCGCAATGGGATCGCAGACGCTCGAGATCCATGCCCCACGTCTACCAGGGGCCGGGCGACCGGTCGAGCGGACGCCACCGGGTCGCCGACATCGCGGCGCAGTCCGGGCTGAGCCGCGCCACGGTCGACCGGGTCCTGCACGGTCGCGACGGCGTACGCCGCGAGACCGTCGCCCAGGTCGAGCGCGCCGTCGCGGAGCTCGGCGGTCAGGCGGGGCCGCTGGTTGAGGAGGCGCGCCAGCGCCGTCTCGAAACCAAGGCCCGAAGCGACCCGGCCGGCGTGGCCTCGTCAGGCTCGACCGGCGGGCTCGTAGCTCGCTCGGCCGTCCCCTCTCACTTGGTCGCTTCCATCATCTGGCGGAGCTCCTTCTTGAGGTCGCTGATCTCGTCGCGGAGCCGGGCCGCGAGCTCGAACTGCAGCTCGGCGGCCGCGGCCTTCATCTGGTCGGTCAGCTCCTGGATCAGGGCCGCCAGCTCGGAGCTGGGCAGCCCGGCGAGGTCCGCGGCGTGCTGGCCGGCGTTGAGCTGTCCGAGCGCCGGGACGGGCTGGCGTGCCTTCACCCCGCCGGCGCGGCCCTTGGCCTCGGTGCCGGCCCAGGTGGCGAGCAGCTCCTGGGTGTTCTCGTCCTCGCGGGCGAGCATCTCGGTGATGTCGGCGATCTTCTTCCGCAGCGGCTGCGGGTCGACGCCGCGCTCGGTGTTGTAGGCGACCTGCTTCGCCCGGCGGCGGTTGGTCTCGTCGATCGCCGACTCCATCGACGGCGTGATCTTGTCGGCGTACATGTGCACCTGGCCCGACACGTTGCGGGCGGCGCGGCCGATGGTCTGGATCAGCGACTTGTCGGAGCGCAGGAAGCCCTCCTTGTCGGCGTCGAGGATCGACACCAGCGACACCTCGGGCAGGTCGAGGCCCTCGCGGAGGAGGTTGATGCCGACCAGCACGTCGTAGTCGCCGAGGCGCAGGTCGCGCAGCAGCTCGATGCGCTTGAGGGTGTCGACCTCGGAGTGGAGGTAGCGGGTGCGGACGCCGGCGTCGAGGAGGTAGTCGGTGAGGTCCTCGGACATCTTCTTGGTCAGCGTCGTGACCAGGACCCGCTCGTTCTGCTCGGTGCGCAGCCGGATCTCGTGGATCAGGTCGTCGATCTGGCCCTTGGTCGGCTTCACCACGACCTCGGGGTCGACCAGCCCGGTCGGCCGGATGATCTGCTCGACGACGTCGCCCTGCACCTTGTCGAGCTCGTAGTTGCCCGGCGTCGCCGAGAGGTAGATGGTCTGGCCGATCCGCTCCAGGAACTCCTCCCAGCGCAGCGGCCGGTTGTCCATGGCGCTGGGCAGCCGGAAGCCGTGGTCGACCAGGTTGCGCTTGCGCGACATGTCGCCCTCGTACATCCCGCCGATCTGCGGCACCGCGACGTGGGACTCGTCGACGACCAGCAGGAAGTCCTCGGGGAAGTAGTCGAGCAGGCAGTTGGGCGGGGTGCCGTGGCCGCGGCCGTCGATGTGCATCGAGTAGTTCTCGATGCCGGCACAGGACCCGACCTGGCGCATCATCTCGACGTCGTACGTCGTGCGCATCCGCAGCCGCTGGGCCTCGAGCAGCTTGCCCTGGCGCTCGAACGTCGCCAGCCGCTCCTCGAGCTCGGCCTCGATGCCGTTGATCGCCCGCTCCATGCGCTCGGGGCCGGCGACGTAGTGGGTGGCCGGGAAGACGTAGAGCTCGTCGTCCTCGCTGATCACCTCGCCGGTCACCGGGTGGAGCGTCATCAGCCGCTCGACCTCGTCGCCGAAGAACTCCACCCGCACGGCGTGCTCCTCGTAGACCGGGAAGATCTCGAGGGTGTCGCCGCGGACCCGGAACGTGCCGCGGGTGAAGGTCATGTCGTTGCGCGTGTACTGGATCTCGACCAGGCGGCGCAGGATCGAGTCGCGGTCGCGCTCGTCGCCGACCTTGAGCTTGAGCATCCGGTCGACGTACTCCTGCGGGGTGCCGAGGCCGTAGATGCACGACACGGTCGACACCACGATCACGTCACGCCGGGTGAGCAGGGAGTTGGTCGCGGAGTGACGCAGCCGCTCGACCTCCTCGTTGATCGAGGAGTCCTTCTCGATGTAGGTGTCGGTCTGGGGGACGTAGGCCTCGGGCTGGTAGTAGTCGTAGTAGGAGACGAAGTACTCGATCGCGTTGTTCGGGAACAGCTCGCGCAGCTCGTTGGCGAACTGGGCGGCGAGGGTCTTGTTCGGCTGCATCACCAGGATCGGCCGCTGCACCTGCTCGGCCACCCACGCCACGGTCGCGGTCTTGCCGGTGCCGGTGGCGCCGAGCAGCACGACGTCCTGCACGCCGCCCTTGATCCGACGCACGATCTCCTCGATCGCGGCCGGCTGGTCACCGCTCGGCTGGTAGTCGGAGACCACCTCGAACGGCGCCACCCGGCGCTCCAGGTCGGTCACAGGTCGCATGGCCCCAGCCTACGGGCGACCGCCGACAACGCTCGGGGACGGGATCGACCGGTCGACTGCGCCCGAGGACGCGGCCATGTTGAATACCGTTCCATGGAGCCCTCTCGGACGACGTACCGCTGGGTTGCCGGGCCGGACGACGCCCGCACCTGTGCCCGGGCCCTCTACCTCAGCAGTGTGCGGTTCCCCCGCATCTGGGTGACCGCCGTCGCGATCCTGCTGGGCATCACCGGCGCGAGCACTGTCTCGGCGTGGCCGCGCTCGATCTTCGTCGGCGTCGGCTACGCCGCTGTCTTCCTCGTCGCGATCTACGCAGCGACCTACGTCGGGGTGCGGCGGCGTACGGCGAGTCAGCTGCCCTCCGGTCTCGCCTTGGAGTCCGAGTTCGGAGATGACTTCGTGACGCTTCGTGGGCCGTCCGTGGAGACCAAGGTCCGCTTCAGCGGTCTCGACCGGGTGCGCCGGTCCGGCGACTGGGTGGTGCTGCGCCAACAGCGCTCACGGGCGATCTCCTGCTGGCCGGTGGCGCTGTTCCCGGACGCCGAGCTCTCCAGGCTCCAGCAGGGCAGCTCCGGCCGGCGCTGACCGTGTCGCTACGCCGGGCTGACCAGCCCCTCGGAGGCCGGGTCTCGGGGGTCGACCGGGTCCGGCTCGGGGAGCGACGGCAGCTCGGAGGCGGTCATCCGCTCGTCGAGGAAGCCGTCGGCGAGGAGCGCCCGGGCCGCTTCGCGGCCTGCCTGCAGCATCCGGTCGAACTGGTGGAACTCCAGCAGCCCGACGCCCATCGCGGTCGGGGGTCACGACCAGGGCACCGCGCCGGTGGGCGAGCGTCCACGGCCCCGCCCGCGCCGATCATCATCGTCCGGAGCAGGGTGTCGCCGAGCGGCGGGATCCGCGGCTTGCCGGTGCGCGCGCCCGACCTCGGCACCTCGACGACCCGCCCATCGAGATGTTCACCGCGACCACCGGACCCTCGTCGCGCTCGAAGAGCAGGTCGGCCGGCATGTTGTCGAGGACCCCGCCGTCGAGGAGCAGCCGGCCCTCGTCGGTGGGGACCGGCGGGAACAGCACCGGGAGCCTGGACGACGCCGTGACGGCCGCGGCGACGTTGCCGCGGCGGTGGACGACCCGGGTCCGGCTGACGAGGTCGGTGGTGGCGATGTGCAGCTGGCGCGGCAGCCCCTCGAACACGGTGTCCGCGCCGTAGGTGCGCTCGGCGCTCGCCCGGTGCCGGGCTCCCCGGGCCATCGAGTGCCGCGGGAAGGTCCAGTCGGAGAAGGGGCGGCGGCGTACGAACTCGGCGTAGCAGATCGCCTCGACAGCGGCTCCGTCCTGGCCCAGGGCGTGCAGGCCGGCGACCACCGCGCCGATGCTGCTGCCCGCCACCCGGTCCACGTGGTAGCCGGACTCCTCGAGCTCCTGGAGCACCCCGATGTGGGCGAACGCGCGGGCGCCGCCGCCGGCGAGGACCAGCCCGAGGCTGCGCCCTGCGAGCCGGTCAGCCGAGGGCGCGGAGGTCGGTGTGGAGGTCACCGTCGGCCAGGACGAGCTGCCAGGCGTCGGTGGCCGCGACCCACGCCTCCCGCGTGGCCGCCCCGGGCGCGGGCCGAGGAGTACGACGTCGGGGCGCGGCCGAGAGCGAGCTCCAGGTCGAGGACCGGGACCGGTGCGTCGGAGCGCGCGACCAGGACCACCGCGTCGGCCTGCCGCAGGCAGAAGTCGCGCCAGGCCGGCGTCCTGCCCGCCCTCGGCGACCAGGACGACCCGCTCGTGGTCCCGCTCGACCCGCGCGAGCGCCGGCCGCGTCGACCCGGCCGGGGTCGACCGTCGACCGGTGCACGGCGAGCCGGGTGAGGAGGGCGCCACCGACGTCCGGCAGCGCCGCTGCCCGGGTGGAGCCCCACGACGGCGACGACGCGTCGGCTGGGCGGCCGCGCGCCACGGGCGGGGCCGACCCCGCGGTGCGCAGCTGACCGGCCACCTGGGTCAGCACGGTGCGGGTGGCCCGCGACGTCGGTGTCGAGCAGCCCCTCGAACGCGGCACGCGGGAGCTCCAGGAGCGTCGCGTCGCGGCGCGCCCGCGCGCCGGCCGACCGCGGCTCGCCGCTGAGCAGCGCGAGCTCGCCCAGCACGGCCCCGGGGGCGAGCGCCCGGATGATCTCGCCGCCGATCACCACCTCCACACGACCGCTCTGCACGACGTAGGCCGAACCGGCCGGGTCGCCCTCGCGGAACAGCCACGACCCGGCGGCGAGCGTCGACGGTCCGGCTGGCGGCCGCCAGGGCCGCGCGGGCCTCGTCGGGCAGCGCCGCCAGCAGCGGGACGGCGTCCAGCCCCAGCTCGTGCGGACCGTGGACGATCGCGGTGTCGCTCCAGGTCTCGGGACCGGGCGCAGCAACAGCGGCTCCCCGTGCCCGACCGCCTCGTCGTCGGGCTGCGACCGGATCCGTCCCAGTGGCACGCTGCGACCGCCGCCACGACCAGGAAGGCCGCGATCGAGAGCACCCAGCCCTTCTTGAGATGGTCGGCGATGGTCGCGCCCGTGGGGTTGCCGACCACGAGGACGAGCAGGGAGATGCCGAGCACGCCGCCGAGCTGGCGGGCGCTGAGACACAGGGCGGAGGCCGTGGCGTAGCGGCCGCCGGGCACCGCGGCGAGCGCGGCGCTCCCGAGCAGGGGCAGGGTCGCCCCGACGCCGACGCCGGACAGGATCTGGCCCGGGAGCCACTGCCCCCAGAAGTCCGGCGTGAGGCCGACCATCTGGTGGTACCAGAGGTAGGCGGACGCCCAGACCAGCGCGCCGGGCACCACCAGCACGCGGTAGCCGACCCGCTCGGCGAGCGGCCCCAGCCGGGCCGCGACGATGGCCGCGACGATCGCACCGGGGACGAGGGCCAGACCGGCACCGCAGCACGCCGTAGCTGCCAGACGTACTGCAGCCAGAGGATGTTGTTGAGGAGGTAGGCGTAGAAGCCGAGCCCGGCGAAGATCGTGGCGGCGCCGGCGATGCCGAACGACGGGATGCGCACCAGCGCGGGGTCGACCACCGGTGCCCGGTGGCGCCGGGAGCTCCGCACGAACAGCGCGCCGAGCGCCACCGCGCCGGCGAACGAGCCGAGGACCTTCGGGTCGCTCCAGCCCCAGTCCGCGGCCTTGATGATGCCGAGGTTGACCAGCCCGAGCGCGCCGGCCAGCAGCAGCGCGCCCACCAGATCGGGGAGGGTACGGCGCCCGGGCGAGCGGCTCTCGACGAGCATGCGGCGGCTGGCCACCAGCGCGAGCAGCCCGAAGGGCAGGTTGACCAGGAACGCCCAGCGCCAGCCACCGAGCTGCACGAGCGCCCCTCCGAGCGGCGGGCCGAGCCCGGCCGCGATCGCCGCCGTCGCTCCCCAGAGGCCGATCGCGTGCGACCGCCGCGGTCCGGGGAACGCCTCGACCACGATCGCCAGCGAGGCCGGCACCAGCATCGCGGAGCCCAGGGCCTGGACGACGCGGCCGGCGACGAGCACCTCGAGGTTGCCGGCGGCGGCGCACCAGCACGACGCGAGCGTGAAGAGGGCGATCCCGGCGGTGTACGCGCGACGTCGTCCGATCAGGTCGGTGAGCCGACCGCAGACGACCAGGAACGCGGCGAAGACGATGTTGTAGGCGTTGAGCACCCACGACAGCTCGCCGACGGTGGAGCCGGGGAAGGACGCCCGGATCGAGGGGAAGGCGACGTTGACGATGGTCGCGTCGAGGAAGGCGAGGAAGGCGCCGAAGCTGGCGACCAGCAGCACGATGGAGGGCGACACGCGCGTGCTCGATCGCTGTGCCATCCGGCCCCCCTCCGGCGACCAGATCGTCGCGAGCACACTCTGGCGGTCAGGACGCCCGCGCGCGCAAGCGTCGCGGCGGCCGTGTCGACCGCGGCGGCCTCGGGCCGGAAGCCGGCGGCTGGGTAGTTTGGCGCCGTGACCCGCACCGCGTCCGTGGACCGCTGGATCGGCTTGCTGCGCCGTGCCGCGGTGGCGGTGGTGGTGGCGCCGTTCGCCCTGGCGATCGGGATGACCCTGGTCGACTCCTACCGCCGCCGCGGCAAGCGCCGCACGGTGGCCTTCCCGACCGACCCACCGTCGACCGTGCCGTCGGCGACGGCGAGGTGACGACGTACACGTTCGGCAACGACCTCTACGACGCGATGCTGGCCGCGATCGACGGAGCCGAGCGGCAGGTGCTCCTCGAGACCTACATCTGGAAGGGCGACGTGGTCGGCCAGCGGTTCAAGTCGGCGCTCGAGCGCGCAGCGGCCCGCGGGGTCGAGGTCTACGTGATCCTCGACAGCTTCGCCAACCTGGTCGTCTCCCCGCGCTTCAAGCGGTTCCCGCCCGGGATCAAGGTGCTGCGCTACCCGGTGTACGCCGCGGGGTGGCGCCCGTTCGACCTGCGTCGCTACGGCCGCGACCACCGCAAGATCCTCGTCGTCGACGACAGTGTCGGGTTCGTCGGCGGGTACAACATCGGGTCGACCTTCGCCACGGAGTGGCGCGACACCCACGTCCGGATCACCGGCCCCGGCGTCTGGGACCTCAAGCGCGCGTTCGCCGACTTCTGGAACCTCAACCGCCGCCGTCGGCTCCGCTCCAGCGAGCGGCCGCTCCTGATCGAGACCGCCTCGACCTGGGAGCCGACGATCAGGTTCCACCGCAACGTGCCGCGGCTGTGGATGTTCCCGATCCGGTCGATGTACCTCGAGGCGATCACCCGTGCCAGCCGCAACATCTGGATCACCACCGCGTACTTCCTGCCCGACCAGGACTTCGTCGACGCCCTCACCGCCGCGGCCCGGCGCGGGGTCGACGTCCGGCTGCTGATCCCGGCGAAGTCCAACCACGTGGTCGCCGACTGGATCTCGCGCGGCTACTTCTCGCAGCTGCTCAACGCCGGGGTGCGCCTGCTGCGCTACCGCGACGCGATGGTGCACGCCAAGACCGCCACCATCGACGGCACCTGGTCGACCGTCGGCACCGCGAACATCGACCGGCTCAGCCTGACCGGCAACTACGAGATCAACGTCGAGATCATCGACGAGGGCCTGGCCGCCTCGCTGGAGCGGATCTTCACCGTCGACGAGTCCCACTCCCTCGAGCTCACCGAGCTCGGAGTGGGAGGCGCGCGACATCTACCGCCGGTTCACCGAGTTCGTGCTGAACCCCCTGCGTCCGCTGCTGTAGCGCCGGCTACGTCGACGCGCCGGCCAGCGCCTTCCAGATCTGGGCCGCGGGGATATCGACGGTGAGACCGTTGCAGAGCACCACGAGCGTGAGGCCGCGCTCCCGCTGCGAGGCACCCATGGTCGAGAACCCTCCGTAGCGCCCGCGATGCCCCTGCCAGTCGCCGCCGGGGCCCGAGGTCGCGAAGGTCCCCATGCCGTAGGTCCTCTGCTCCGGGTCCGGGCCGGATGCGGCCTGGGGCGTGGGCGTGGCCATCAGGTCGACCGTGGCCGGGTCGAGCAGCGTCCCGCCCACGAACAGGGCGTCGAGGAACCGGGCGACCCCCACGGCAGTGCCGGCGAACAGCCCGTCGCCGAACGGCGGCCCGAAGAGGTCCGTCGGGACGCCGGAGGCCGGGTACGCGGCGTACGGGTGCACGAACGCACCGTCGGCCTGCTCGTCGTACCCATGGGCGAGGCGGTCGAGCGGGACGGCCGAGCGGTCCATCGTGAGCACGTCGTCGCCCAGGTCGGCACCGACGAACGACGACCAGGCGGCCCGGAGACCGTCGGTGCCACCGAGCGACCCGGGAGAGCACCTCGGTGAGGACGATGTAGCCGGTGTTGGAGTAGGACCAGTGCCGGCCCGGCTCGACCGGCTCCCGGAGCCCCTGCGCGAGGAGCGCGAACGTGAAGGTGCGGTCGGGGTCGTAGGTCCTCGCCGCCTCGGCCCTCCTCCGGAGGGAACAGCCGCACCAGCTCGGGCGACTCGTAGAGGTCGGGGTAGCCGGACGTGTGGGTCAGCAGCAGCCGGGGTGTCACGACGGTCGCGCCGGGGAGGTCGTCGCCGAGGACCCTGGACACCGGGGTGTCCAGGTCGAGGCGTCCGTCGGCCACGAGGCGCAGTGCCAGGGCGGCGACCATGGTCTTCCCCAGGCTGGCCAGGCAGAACCTGGTCGAGTCGCTGACCGGCACCCCCGCCTCCATCCCGGCGAGGCCCGCGGACCCGGCCCAGATCACCTCGCCCCTGCGGACCAGGGCCGCCTGCACGCCCGGGGCCCGAGACGCGGCGAGGGCGCGGGCCAGGGTCTCGTCGAGACGATCGGTGGTCGGTTCGCTGCGTCATCGGCGACGCCTCTCGTGAGGAGGGGACCGAGGCAGACACGCTAGCGCGCGGGCAGGTGCGTGCGCGGTGCCATCCGCGGCCCGGCCGCGGCCGGCCGCCGGCCAGACCGTGGACCAGCGCCACGACGCGGTTGCGGTGGGGCCGCCACGGCTCGAGGAACGCCCGGCAGCTGCTCGTCGTCGTACGGCGTGCCGGTCACGGCCCAGCCGATGTCCTTGGCGATGTGGTAGTCGCCGAAGCTGACCGCGTCGGCGTCGCCGAAGGCGCGCGACCTGACCTCGGCGGACGTCCACTCGCCGATGCCGGGAAGCGTGCGCAGCCGGGCGTCGGCCTCGTCGCGGGTCAGCCGCTCGAGGGAGTCGGCCACCGTCGCGGCGCGGACCAGGGTGCGGGAGCGCGCCGGGTCGACGTGCATCCGCAGCCACTCCCACGACGGGATCCGGCGGACCGTCTCGGGGCGGGCTGGACCCAGAGCCGGAGCTCACCGCCCGGCCCCGGTGCGCGCTCGCCGTAGCGGTGGACCAGGCGGCGGAAGCCGGCGAACGCCTCCTGCCCGTCACCTTCTGCTCGATCACGGCCGGAACGAGTGCCTCCCAGAGCCGGTGGGTGGCGCCGAACCGCACGTGGGGGCGGCGTCGCCAGGCCTCGGCGACCAGGGGGTGGAGGTCGGCGCCGGAAGCCCGCCGGGTCGTCGTCGCCGCCGAGCAGGGCGGGGAGGCCGTCGAGCGCCCAGGCGGCGCCCGGCCCCCAGGCCTCGGCGGTCACCTCGCCGTCGCTGGTGCGGGCGAGACCCGCAGCGTGACCGGGCCGGTGGGCGTGCGGCTGCCTCGCCATACGTCGTGCCCGCACCGTGCGGTAGGTCGGGTCGCCCGCGACCGCGGCGGTGGGGGCCGAGCAGCCCGAGCCATCGAGACCGGTCGCCCGGGTCGCCACACCCGTCGTACCGGCTCCGTCACCGGCCACCACGCTACGTGGCCGTGGGGACAGGGGTTTCGAGACGGTCGCAGCAACCCTCCCGGAGAGTCAGTAGCCGGAGCCCTGCTTGACCTTCGCCCGCTCGGCCTCGGTCGTGCCACCCTTCTCGTCCAGGGTGGTGCAGGCGTCCTCGATGTCCTGGAGGAGCCGGTCGACCTGCTCGCGGCTCATCGTCTCCTTGACCAGGGCGCGCATGATCTTCACGCCCTCGGCGTTCGGCGGCAGCGTGTACGCCGGCACCATCCAGCCCCGCTCGGCCGACAGCTGCCAGGCGACGTCGGACTCGTCGTACCCGCCGTCGTGCTCCTTGAGCCGGAAGGCCACCAGCGGCAGCTGCTCGAGCTCGTCGCCGATCACCTCGAACCGGCCGTTGGCGCGCAGACCGTCCGCGAGCGCCCGGGCGTTCTGCTGCATCTGCTGCATCACGTAGGTGTAGCCCTCGCGGCCGAGCCGGACGAAGTTGTAGTACTGCGCGAGCACCATCGAGGCACCGGTGGAGAAGTTGAGGGTGAACGTCGCGTCGGTCTTGCCCAGGTAGTTCTCGTAGAAGACGAGGTCCTCGGCCAGGTCGGACTTCTCGCGGAACACCAGCCAGCCGATGCCGGGGTAGACCAGGCCGTACTTGTGGCCCGAGACGTTGATCGACCGGACCTGCTCGAGCTGGAAGTCCCATATCGAGTGCGGGTAGAGGAACGGCCACACGAAGCCGCCGCTGGCGCCGTCGACGTGCATCGGGATGTCGAGGCCCTGCTCCGCCTTCAGGTCGAGCAGGAGCTGGTTGATGCCGACGATGTCGTCCATGTGGCCGGTGAACGTCGTGCCGAGGACGCCGACGACGCCGATCGTGTTCTCGTCGAGGTGGGGCGCGACGTCGTCGGGCCCGATCGTGTACTTGCCCTCGGCCAGCGGGATGATCCGCGGCTCGACGTCGAAGTAGCGGCAGAACTTCTCCCACACCACGTGGACGTCGCCACCGAAGACCAGGTTGGGCTGGTCGACCGGCAGGCCGCCGCCTGCGCGGCGCTCCCTCCACTTCCACTTCAGCGACAGGGCCCCGAGCATGATCGCCTCGGACGACCCCTGGGTCCGGCACCCGGTCGTCTCGCCCGGCGCGTGGAAGAGGTCGGCGAGCATCCGCACGCACCGCTGCTCGATCTCGGCGGAGATCGGGTACTCCGCGTGGTCGATGAAGTTGCGGTGGAGGTTCTCGGCGATGATCCGCTGCGCCTCGGGCTCCATCCACGTCGTCACGAAGGTGGCCAGGTTGCGCTGCGGGTCCCCCTCCATCGCCAGGTCCTCCCCCACCAGCCGCATCGCGTCGAGCGCGGGTCATGCCGCCGTCGGGGAAGTGCGTCGAGGGCGCAGCCTCGGTCAGGAAGCGGTTGCCGAAGAGGGCCTGGGCGGGCTGTCGCGGGGCCGCGCATCTCCGAAGTCATGCCTTCGATGCAAACACCGTGGCCGGGCCGCGGCATCACCCGGAGTGGGTTATCACCGGGGTGGCTTCGTCGCTGGTCACGCCGTGGCGGGCCGGTCGAACATCTGCACCACGCCGCCGATCGCGAAGCAGACCGCGCCGAGGAAGGTCCCCCAGTTCGCGAGGTCGAGATCGAGTGCGGTCGACGTGGCGGGCCGGGTGTACGCCGCGAGTCCGGCCAGGAAGAACAGCACCGAGCCGACCTGGTTGACGAACACGATCCACCACCCGATCTCGTGCGCGCGGACGCCGATCCGGCCGTGGCAGATCTCGAGCAGGGCCAGGTGACCCGACAGGAGGAAGCAGACGCAGCCGAGCATGTCGGGGATCCAGATCCAGGTGTTGGCCTGCCGGACCGTGAGGTCCTCGCCGAACGCCGCGACCAGGCTGACGGCGAAGAGCAGCGTCCCGACGAACAGGACCGCCGCGCTCAGCCAGCCGAGGTTGTGGGGCCGGAGGTCCCACCAGCGCCACCGGCTCGACGTGAGCGACCCGTCCTGGTCGATGTCGGTCGGCGCGTTGCCGGCCTGCAGCACCGAGGCGTACCCGCCGAGGCTGAAGAAGAAGCCGCCGACCAGGTAGACGGTGTCGATCTCCCGGGCCGCCTGGCTGCCCACCTGCGCCATCAGGGCCCCGATCGCGAACAGCGAGCCGCCGAGGAAGAACGACCCGGCCGCGACGAGGTTGATGCGGGTCAGGCGACGCGCCGTACCGGGCTCGGCGAGGGCGGTGCCGGTCACGGCACCGGAGGCGTCGCGGAGCTCGACCATCCCCCGCCGCCGGGCCCGCCGGGAGGCCCACCGTGCCGACATCCCGTCCGGAAGGTCCCAGGTGACGCCGGTGGTGAACCATCCCGCGCGGTCGACGTGTCGCTGACGCCAGTGGCCCGGCCGGCGCAGGGAAAGTGCTTCCTCGGGGTCCTTCGGCACGCGTCGGACCCTAGCGTGGCCGCTCCGCACTAGGGTCGGCACGTGAACGACGGCTCTCGCGAACGCCCCCTGGAAGCCGGCATCGAGCTCGACTTCGGCAGCCAGATGTCCTACGGCGACTACCTCCGGCTCGACGTGCTCCTCTCGGCGCAGCGCCCGCAGAGCGACCCCCCGCAGCACGACGAGCTGCTCTTCATCATCCAGCACCAGACCAGCGAGCTGTGGCTCAAGCTGATGGTGCACGAGCTCCGCTCCGCCCGCGCGCTGCTGGCCGCCGACGAGCTCGCGCCGGCCCTGAAGCGGATGGCGCGGATCAAGCACATCCAGCACACGCTGGCCGACCAGTGGTCGGTGCTGGCGACCCTGACGCCGTCGGAGTACGCCCAGATCCGGCCCTTCCTGGCCACCTCCTCGGGCTTCCAGTCGGCGCAGTACCGCGAGGTCGAGTTCCTCCTCGGCAACAAGAGCGCCGAGATGATCAAGGTCTTCGGCCACGACCCGGAGGCGCGCGACACCCTGACCACGCTGCTCGGCGAGCCGTCCCTGTACGACGAGTTCCTGCGCTACCTGTCCCGCCTCGGGTACGCCGTCCCGGACGGCTGCCTCGAGCGCGACTGGTCGCAGCCCTACACGCCCTCCCCGGCGCTGGTCGACACCTTCGCCGCGGTCTACGCGAGCCCCGAGCAGCACTGGGGCGTCTACGAGACCTGCGAGGAGCTGGTCGACCTCGAGGACAACTTCCAGCTGTGGCGCTTCCGCCACCTCCAGGTCGTGCAGCGCACGATCGGGCACAAGACCGGCACCGGTGGCTCGTCGGGCGTCGACTTCCTGCGTCGGGCCCTCGACCTGACCTTCTTCCCCGAGCTCTACGAGGTCCGCACCCGCATCTGACCGGTCCGTCGGCGCACTCGGGCAGGATGACGACATGCTCCTGCGCGACGTCGTCGACACCTCGGGCACCGTGGCCGCCACCCGCTCGCGCACAGCGAAGATCGCCGCGATCGCAGAGCGGCTGGCACAGGCCGACGTCTCCGAGCTTCCCGTCGTCACGGCCTACCTCGGCGGCACGGTCCTCCAGCGTCGCACCGGAGTCGGGTGGCGCGGGCTGAGCGGGCTCCCCGAGCCGGCCACCGAGCCCACCCTGACGCCGCTGGCGGTGGACCAGACCCTGGCCCGACTGGCAGCGATGTCCGGGCCGGGGTCCCAGGAGACCCGCACCGCCGGGGTCCGCGACCTGTTCGGCCGGGCCACCGCCGACGAGCAGCGCTGGCTGCGCGGGGTGCTCACGGGCAACGTCCGGCAGGGCGCCCTCGACGCGCTGGTCCAGGAGGCGACTCGCGGTGGCCTCGGGCGTCGAGCTCACCGTCGTACGCCGCGCCGCCATGCTCGCGGGCGGCACAGTGCCGATCGTGGTCGCGGCGATGACCGGCGGTGCCGACGCCCTCGCCGAGGTCGGGCTCGAGGTGGGCCGGCCGGTGCTGCCGATGCTGGCGTCGACCGCACCCGACGTGGCCGCGGCGATGGCCAAGGCGGGCGGTGGCGAGCCGGTGGCGGTCGACGTGAAGCTCGACGGCATCCGGATCCAGGTCCATCGCGACGGCGACGCGCGTCGTGATCGCGACCCGAAGTCTCGACGACATCACCGAGCGGCTGCCCGAGGTCGTCGAGATCGTCCGGGCGCTGCCGACCCAGCGGGTGATCCTCGACGGCGAGGCGATCGCGCTCGACGGAGACGGTCGGCCGCGTCCGTTCCAGGAGACCGCGTCCCGCACCGCCATCGGGGACGGGCGTCGCGGTGACGCCCTACTTCTTCGACGTGCTCCACGTCGACGGCGTCGACCTGCTCGACGTCCCGGCCGCCGAGCGGCTGGCGCGCCTCGACGCCCTGGTGCCCGAGGCCCACCGCGTGCCACGCGTGGTCACCGACGACCCCGTCGCCGCCGACGACTTCGCCCACGACGCGCTGGCTCGCGGTCACGAGGGCGTCGTGGTCAAGAGCCTCTCGATCGGCTACGCCGCCGGCCGCCGCGGCGCCGGCTGGGTCAAGGTCAAGCCGGTGCACACCCTCGACCTGGTGGTCCTGGCCGTCGAGTGGGGCAGCGGTCGGCGCGAGGGCTGGCTGTCCAACATCCACCTCGGCGCCCGCGAACCCCGACGGCACGTTCACGATGCTCGGCAAGACGTTCAAGGGGATGACCGACGAGATGCTGGCGTGGCAGACCGAGCGGTTCACCGATCTGGCGGTCTCGCCCGAGACGATCCGCGACGGCTACGTCGTCCCCCTGCGCCCCGAGCAGGTCGTCGAGGTCGCCTTCGACGGCCTCCAGCGCTCCACCCGCTACCCCGGCGGGCTGGCGCTCCGGTTCGCCCGGGTCGTCCGCTACCGCGACGACAAGTCGGCCGACGAGGCCGACACCCTCGAGACCGTGCGGGCGATCGCTGCCCGGTAGGTTTCAAGGCGTGATCGAGCTGACGCGGGGCCAGGAGCTGGCCCTCACCCGTGCCGACGGCAGTCCGCTGGGCAAGCTGAAGATGGGCCTGGGCTGGGACAAGAAGGCGGGTGCCGGGTTCCTCAGCACCGGCGTGAAGGACGTCGACCTCGACGCCTCCGCCGTGCAGTTCTCCGGCGGGAAGCTGTTCGACCTCGCCTTCTTCAACCACCTCGAGACCCGTGACGGCGCGGTGGTCCACCTCGGCGACAACCTCACCGGCCGCGGCGACGGGGACGACGAGGTGATCACCGTCGACCTCGGCCGGGTGTGGCACTCCGTCGACACGATGCTGTTCGTGGTCAGCAGCTACCAGGGCCAGACCCTCGAGTGGGTCGACAGCGCCTACTGCCGGCTCGTCGACGAGGACGACGAGGAGCTGGCCCGGTTCACCCTCACCGAGGGCGTGCCGCGCACCGGTTTCCTGATGGCCTCGATGGTCCGGTCCGGCGACGAGTGGACGCTCAAGGCGATCGGCCGGGGCGTCGCGGTGACGGTGCCGACCGAGTCGCTCGACGTCCTCGAGCGGTTCGTCTGAACCACTCGGTCCGGCTCACTGGGTCGGGCAGTTGAGCTCGGCGCCGTTGGGGTACTTCACCGGTAGCGGGCCGCCCGAGATCGGGTAGGTCGCCTGCCCGGTGAGCGCCTGCATCGTGGTCGCGCCGCCGCCCTCGTGGACCTGCAGCTGGGCGACCACGTGGTCGCCGGCGGGGTGGACCATCGTGCTGACGGTGTCACCCGAGCCGTAGGTGTAGCCGAGCACGAGGTCGGAGCCCTCCCAGTGGCAGGACTCGAAGCGGACACCTCCGGGGTGGGCGCTGAGGTACCACCCGATGCTCGTCACCCCGAGGGCGACCACCAGGACCGCGACCACGCCGTACCAGAGGACCTTCATGCCCCCAGTCTCGACGCCGGGCACACTCGAGGGCACGTAGGCCCGCCCCGGCGCGTCGTCACAGTTGTGCAACTCACAGTTGCGCACGCCGTACGATGCCGCCATGGCCAGCCAGCAGGAGGGGCCGGAGCGGCCACCGCGTCGCGCCTCGACCGCCGTACGACGCCGCGAGCGTGAGACCGCGATCCTCGCCGCCACCCGCCGGCTCTTCGACGAGCGCGGCGTGGCCGAGGCGCAGATCGAGGACATCGCACGTGCGGTCGGCATCAACCGCGCCATCGTGTACCGGCACTTCACCGGCAAGGAGGAGCTGTTCGCGCTGGCCCTGGTGGGTTACCTCGACGAGCTCCGTGCGTCGCTCACCGTGGCGGTCGCGGCTCACCGCACCCCCCGCACCCAGCTGGCCGCGCTGGTCTCGGCCTTCGTCGACTACGGCGTGGCCCACCCGGCGTTCGTCGACTGCGCCCACAGCCTCATGCGGCGGACCGGGACCGAGCTCTTCGACGAGATCTCCGAGAGTGCGATGCTCCGCCTGGGTCGTGCGATCGCGACGTGCCTGGCCGTGCTGCGCCGGCCGCTGGAGGCCGGCGCAGCATCCGGGGACTTCCAGGTCGACGATCCCGTCCTGCTGGCCAACACCCTCTATGCGACGGGGCTCGGCGGTCTCCAGCTGGCGCGGGTCGGGCTGGTCATCGACGAGCCCTCCCCCGGCGTGCCCCAGGTCAGCCGGATCGGCAGCGAGCAGGTGAAGGCCCTGCTGCTCACGTCGGCGCTGGGGATGGCCCAGGGCTGAAGGGTCCCGGGGGGTGGTTTCGAGACGTGGTCTCGGCTCCGCTCGACCACCGGGTCCGCGATCTCGGCGGTCGGGGTTCGGCGGCGGCCTCAGCGCTCGAGGATCGCGACCACACCCTGGCCGCCGGCGGCACAGATGGAGATCAGGGCGCGGCCCGAACCCCGCTCGGCGAGGAGCTTCGCGGCGACGTTGAGGATCCGGCCGCCGGTGGCGGCGAAGGGGTGGCCGGCCGCCAACGAGGAGCCGTGCACGTTCAGCTTCGACCGGTCGATCTCGCCGAGGACCCCGGCGAGGCCGAGCCGCTCCTGGCAGAACACCGGGTCGTCCCAGGCCTTCAGGGTGGCCAGCACCTGCGAGGCGAACGCCTCGTGGATCTCGTAGAAGTCGAAGTCCTGAAGGGTGAGGCTGTGGCGCGCGAGCAGCCGCGGAACGGCGTAGGCGGGCGCCATCAGCAGCCCCTCGTTGCCGTGGACGAAGTCGACGGCCGCGGTCTCGTGGTCGACCAGGTAGGCCAGGGGTTCGAGGCCGTGGTCGGCGGCCCAGGTCCTCGGAGCCAGCAGCACCACCGAGGCGCCGTCGGTCAGGGGCGTGGAGTTGCCGGCCGTCATGGTCGCACCCTCGCCCTTGCCGAAGACGGGCTTGAGCCGGGCGAGCTTCTCCCGGAGGTGTCGGGGCGCAGGTTCGAGTCGCGCTCCAGCCCGCGGAACGGTGTCACTTGGTCGGCCAGCCACCCGGCGTCGTACGCCGCGGCGAGGTGCTGGTGGGAGAGCGCGGCCAGCTCGTCCTGCTCCTCCCGTCCGATCCGCCACTCGAGGGCGGTCAGCGCGGCGTGCTGGCCCATCGACAGCTGCGTCCGGGGCTCGCCGTTCTGCGGGATCGAGAGCCCGATGTCGCCGGGCCGGATCTGCGCGAGCGCGGTGAGCCGGCCGACGGTGTCGCGGGCGGCGTTGACCTTCATCAGCTTCCTGCGGAGCTTGTCGCTGATCGCGACCGGCGCGTCGGAGGTGGTGTCGGTGCCGCCGGCGATGCCGGAGTCGATGATCCCGAGCGCGATCTTGTCGGCGACGACCGCGGCGGCCTGCAGCCCGGTGCCGCACGCCTGCTGGAGATCGGCGGCCGGGGTCTCGGCCGCCAGCCGGGAGCCGAGCACGCACTCGCGGACCAGGTTGAAGTCGCGGGCGTGCTTGAGCACGGCCCCGGCGACCACCTCGCCCACGCGCTCGCCCTCGAGACCGAGGCGCGTGACCAGCCCGTCGAGCGCCGCGGTCAGCATCTCCTGGTTGGAGGCGTCGGCGTACGCGCCGTTGGAGCGGGCGAACGGGAGGCGGTTGCCGCCGAGCACGGCGACCCTCTGCCGGGCGGGAGGCATGCTGTCCATGTTCCTATCCTGGCCGGACGGACCTGATCCGCCCACCGAATGAGCGCCACGTCACGAAATGTGGACTCCGTGTTACACGTGCTGTTACATCGGTGTCGACAGGGCTCGACCGTCGAAAGGACGCCATGAGCGACCGCTACCAGGACCTCGTGTCCACCTCGCTGGGCCGGCTGCTGGTCAAGCACCTCGGTCTGCCCGACCCCGTGCCCCTCGACCGGTACGTCGCGGGGTCACCGCTGGTCCAGGGCACGGTCGCGCTCGGCGGCGCCGGCCGCCTCGTCGACCACCTGCCCGCCGTCCTGGACCCGCTCGGCATCGAGACCACCGCCGTCACCGAGCCGGGCAGCCGCTACCGGGCGCTCGTCTTCGACGCGTCCGGGATCACCAGGCCGGCGGACCTGGTCGCCCTGCGCGACTTCTTCGGCCCCCTGATGCGCAGCCTCGAGACCTGTGCCCGGCTGGTCGTGATCGGCACGCCCCCGGAGCTGGTGGCCGGCGAGGAGCGGATCGCCCAGCGCGCCCTGGAGGGATTCACCCGCAGCCTCGGCAAAGAGGTCGGCCGCGGCGGTACCTCCCAGCTGCTCTACGTCGCCGCCGGCGCCGAGGGAGCGGTCGGCTCGACCCTGGGGTTCCTGCTGTCGCCGAAGTCGGCGTACGTCTCGGGCCAGGTCGTGCGGGTCGGCACGCATGTCCGGGAGCCCGCGGTCGTCCCGACCCGCGACCGGCCACTGGCCGGGAAGGTCGCCGTGGTCACCGGGGCCGCCCGCGGCATCGGCGAGCAGATCGCGAGGGTGCTGGCCCGCGACGGCGCCACCGTCGTGGGCATCGACGTCCCGCAGGCCGCCGACGAGCTGATCCGGCTGACCAAGGAGCTCGACGGTGACTACCTGACCCTCGACATCACCGCCCACGACGCCCCGAAGCGGATCGCCCAGCACCTCCGGCAGGAGCACGGCGGTGTCGACGTCGTCGTGCACAACGCCGGCATCACCCGCGACCGGAGGCTCGCCAACATGGACGACGCTCGCTGGGAGGCCGTCCTCGGGGTCAACCTGGTGGCGCCCGGGCGGATCACCGACGAGCTCCTCGAGCAGCGGCTCGTCCATCCCAACGGGCGCATCATCGGCGTCGCCTCGATCGCCGGCATCGCGGGGAACGTCGGGCAGACCAACTACGCCACCTCGAAGGCCGGGGTGATCGGCCTGGTCGACTCGCTCGAGGACGGGCTTCCCGACGGCATCACCGTCAACGCGGTGGCGCCTGGATTCATCGAGACGAAGATGACCGCCGCCGTGCCGCTCGCGACCCGCGAGGTCGGCCGGCGGCTCAACGCGCTCAGCCAGGGTGGCCGTCCGGTCGACGTCGCCGAGACGATCGCCTGGTTCGCCGACCCGGCGTCCACGGCCGTCAACGGCAACGTCGTCCGGGTCTGCGGCCAGATGATGCTGGGTGCCTGACGTGGCGGGCACGCTGCTCCGGGCCGCGCTGCCGTCGGTCCCGGTGGTCAACCGGCTCCCAGGGGTCCGCAAGACCGGGGGCGACCTGTCGTCGCTCCGCGAGGTCCGCAGCGTGACCATCACGCGCGAGCATGCGCGGTCGTACGCCGCGGTGTGCGGCTTCCCGGTCAAGGACACCGTGCCCCTGACCTTCCCCCACGTGCTGGCCTTCCCCCTGCATCTGGCGGTGCTGTCGTCGCCGCTCTTCCCGTTCCCGGCGATCGGGACGATCCATGTCGCCAACCAGATCACGTCCCACCGCCCGGTCATGGTCGGAGAGACCCTGCAGGTGGAGGTGCACCCGGGCCCGCTGGTCCCCCACCCGAGGGGCACGGCCGTCGACTTCCTCGCGACCGCCACGGTCGACGGGGAGACGGTCTGGGAGAGCGCGTCGACGTACCTACGGCGCGGGCGCTCCGTGGTCGAGCCGGTCGAGACCGACGACCACGGTGGTCCCCGGCCGGATCACCTGGCAGCTGCCCGGTGATCTGGGCCGGCGCTACGCCGCGGTGTCCGGCGACCACAACCCGATCCACCTCTACCCGCTCACCGCGAAGGCCTTCGGCTTCCCTCGTCAGATCGCGCACGGCATGTGGAGCCTGGCCCGCTGCCTGGCCGCCCTGGAGAACCGGCTGCCCGACTCCGTCACCGTCGAGGCGTCGTTCAGGAAGCCGATCCTGCTGCCCGGCAGCGTGGCCTTCGGGCAGCAGGTGAGGTCCGACGGGCCGAGCAACGGCATCGGCTTCGCGCTCACCTCGCCGACGTCAGGTGCCCCGCACCTCGTGGGCCGGACCTCCTCGCCGTCCTGACCGCGACGATCCTCCGGACGTCGTCCGGACGGAGCCATGGCGGGCTCCGTCGGAATGACGGTGCGCAGGTACGACGGGGGGTCAGTGGCTGCGCTGACGGATCAGGCCCTCCTGGGCGACCGTGGCGACCAGCCGACCGTCCTCGGTGAACACCCGGGCCAGCGAGAGCCCGCGCGCGCCGGACGCCGACGGCGACCACTGGTCGTAGAGCCACCACTCGTCGGCACGGAACGGCCGGTGGAACCAGATCGTGTGGTCGAGGGAGGCCGGCATCAGGCGGGGGGAGCCGATCTCGACGTCGTGGGGCACCAGGGCCGCGCCGAGCAGGGTCAGGTCGCTGGCGTAGGTGAACGCGGCCGTGTGGAGATCGGGGTCGTCGCCGAGATCGCCGTTGACCCGGATCCAGAACTGGGCACGCGCCGGCCGGTCGGTGTCCTCGTCCAGGCCGGTCCGGCCCGGGTGGGCGGAGTTGCCGAGGAACCGGGTGTCGAGGGCGGCCCACTCCTTGGCCCACTCGGCGCCGGCCCCCTGGTCGCCGGTGCGCAGCTGTGCGAGCTGGGTGAAGGTCAGCCCCTCGTCGGGGCTCGGCACGTCGGGCATCGCGTCCTGGTGCTCGAAGCCCTCCTCGGGGCGCTGGAAGTTCGCCGTCAGGAAGAAGATCGCGCGGCCGTGCTGGCGGGCCACCACCCGCCGGGTCTCGAAGGAGCGTCCGTCGCGGATCCGCTCGGAGTCGTAGATGATCGGGATCGTGGTGTCGCCGGGCCGCAGGAAGTAGGCGTGCAGCGAGTGCACCTCGAGACCCTCGTCGACGGTACGGATGGCCGCGATCAGCGCCTGGGCGGCGACCTGTCCGCCGAACACCCGCTGTCGGTCGGTGTCGGGGCTGTTGCCACGGAAGAGATCGGTGTCGAGGGTCTCGAGGTCCAGGAGCTCGACGAGCTCCGCGGCGGACGACGGCATCAGCTGTCGCCCTCGGGGCCGTCGAGTCCGGCCAGGAACTGCTCGAACTGCCTCCCGATCTCCTCCCCGGTGGGGATCGGCTCGTCGTCGGCGAGCAGGCTGCTGCCCTCGTGCTCGGCGCGCTGGAACGCGTCGTACTGCTGCTCGAGCGCCTGTACGACCTCGTGGACCTCGGTGTTGGCGGCCAGGTAGTCGGAGACCTCCTGGTCGCGCTCGCGGGACGCCTCGCGCAGCTCGGAGAGGTCGATGGTCAGCCGTCCGGCGCGCTCGACCTGCTCCAGCAGGGTCACCGCGGCCTGGGGGTAGTCCAGCTGGGCGAGGTAGTGGGGGATGTGGGCGACGAAGCCCATCGCGTCGTGCCCCCACTCCCCCAGCCGCAGCTCGAGCAGGGCCTGGGCGCTGGACGGGATGCGCAGCTCGCCACGCCAGGGGCTGTCACCGGTGAGCAGCTCGGGGTTGTTCGCGTGCTGGGTGACCGCGATCGGACGGGTGTGGGGCACCGCCATCGGTACCGCGCCCAGACCGATCACCCGGCCGACGTGGAGCTGCTCGACCACGGTCCGGACGGCACCGGCGAAGGCCTCCCACCGGTTGTCGGGCTCGGGGCCGTGCAGGATCAGGTACGGCGTGTCGCCCTCGTCCTCGAGGAGCCGGACCAGGAGCCGGGGCGCGTCGTACTGCTCGTAGTGGTCGCGCACGAAGGACATCGCCGGACGACGGGCGCGGTAGTCGTGGAACTCGTCGACCTCGAAGGTCGCCACCACTCGGCCGCCCCCGGACTGCTCGACCAGGTGCCGGGCCGCGATCGCCGTCGTGCTGCCCGCGTCGAGGAACCCGTCGAGGGCGAGCACCATCACCGGCTCGGCGGCGCCGTCGAGCTCGGGCACGTCGTCGACGATGTGGACCAGGCGGTCGGGATCGGGCACGGGAGCCTCTCGGGTCGGGAGCAGGATCAGCGTCCAGCGACGCCAGCCTATTCCGTGGCCCGCTCCGGCTCGGTGGGTCGGAGCTAGTCGCGGGTCGCCGGCTCCGCCGTCAGCTGCTCGTGGCCCTCGGCCGCGAGTCTCTCGACGATCCCGCGGGCGATGGTCTGGGCGTTGAGGCCGACCCGGTCGAGGATGGCCTGCCGCTCGGCGTGCTGGAGGAACTCCTGGGGGATGCCGTGCAGCGAGAACGGCGTGGTGACGCCTTCGTCGGACAGCAGGCAGAGCAGCGCACTGCCGACCCCGCCGACGCGGCCGTTGTCCTCGATGCTGACCACCAGCCGATGGTCGCGGGCCAGGCCGACCAGCGCAGGGTCGAGCGGCTTGACCCAGCGCGGGTCGACGACGGTCACGCCGATGCCCTGGGCGGCGAGACGGTCGGCGACCTCCACACCGACCGACGGCCATGGACCCCACGGCGACGACGAGGACGTCCTTGGCGCCGCGGCGGACCAGCACGTCGCAGGTGCCGGCGCGGTCGACGGCCTCGAGGTCGGCCGGCGGCGCGCCCTTGGGGAGCCGGACCACGGTCGGGGCGTCGGCGACGTCGACGGCCTCGCGCAGCAGCTCTCGGACCCGAGCGCCGTCCCGCGGCGTGGCGATCCGCAGCCCCGGCACCACCTGGAGGATCGAGAGGTCCCACATGCCGTTGTGGCTGGCACCGTCGGTGCCGGTCACGCCGGCCCGGTCGAGCACGAACGTGACGCCGCACCGGTGCAGCGCGACGTCCATCAGGACCTGGTCGAAGGCCCGGTTGAGGAACGTCGCGTAGATCGCGACCACCGGGTGCATGCCCCGCCATCGCCAGCCCGGCCGCGCTGGTGACGGCGTGCTGCTCGGCGATGCCGACGTCGAAGACCCGGTCGGGGTAGGCGGCCGCGAACCGGTCGAGCCCGACCGGGTAGAGCATCGCCGCGGTGATGCCGACGATGTCCTGCCGCTCGGCACCGAGGGCGACCATCTCCTCGGAGAAGAAGTCGGTCCAGATCCGGCCGGCCGGCACGCGCCTCGCCGGTCTCGACGTCGAAGGCACCGATCTGGTGGAACTGGTCGGTCTCGTTGCGCTCGGCCGGGTGGTAGCCGAAGCCCTTGTGCGTCATCACGTGGACGATCACCGGGCCGCCGAACCGCTTGGCCTGGGAGAGCGCCTGCTCGACCGCGACCCGGTCGTGGCCGTCGATCGGACCGACGTACTTCAGGCCGAGGTCCTCGAACATCCCCTGCGGTGCGAGGGCGTCCTTCATGCCCTTCTTCATCGCGTGCAGCGCGTCGTAGACGGGCGGACCGACGCCCTTGACCTTCTTCAGCCGCTTCTTGACGAGGTCGAGCATCTCCTCGTAGCGCGGGTTGGTGCGCAGGGTGGCCAGGTGGGTGGCCAGACCGCCGACGGTCGGCTGGTAGGAGCGGCCGTTGTCGTTGACGACCATGACCAGCTTGCGGTCCTTGCCGATCGCGATGTTGTTGAGCGCCTCCCAGGCCATGCCGCCGGTGAGGGCGCCGTCCCCGATCAGCGCGACGACGTGGCGGTCCTCGCCGCGCAGGGCGTAGGCCTTGGCCAGGCCGTCGGCGTAGGACAGGGACGTCGAGGCGTGGGAGTTCTCCACGATGTCGTGGTCGGACTCGGCCTGGCTCGGGTAGCCGGACAGGCCGCCCTCGGTGCGCAGGGTGTCGAACCGGGTGGCGCGGCCGGTCAGCATCTTGTGGACGTAGGCCTGGTGGCCGGTGTCGAAGACGACCCGGTCGCGCGGCGACTCGAAGACCCGGTGGATGGCGAGGGTCAGCTCGACCACGCCGAGGTTGGGCCCGAGGTGACCGCCGCGGGGAGCGCAGGTGCGGACCAGCTCGTCACGGATCTCGGCCGCCAGCGTCTCGAGCTGGGCGTCGTCGAGGGAGCGGAGGTCGGCAGGTGAGGTCACCTGCTCCAGCAGTCCCATGCAGGGCCCTCTCGTCCGGCCGGTCGGATGTCCACCGAGTCTAGACGGGCCTCCCCGCGAACCGTGTCGGCGAGGCGGGGGCGTCAGCCGATGGCGACGGCATCGGGTGTCACCACGACCCCGTCGAGGGACTCGACCATCTGGTGCCTGTCCAGTGCAGCGCCGGCGCCTCCTGCAGCACCAGCCACCGACCTGGAGACACCTCGTAGCCGACCTGGTCGCCTGGCCGGCGGACTCGTTGTCGTGGAAGGCACGGCCGTCGTAGTCGATCGTCGGCCCGGCCTGGGGCGACCCGTTCGCGACGCTCACCCACGAGATGCCCAGCTTGCCCCCACCACCACGATCTGGGGGTCCTGCGGTGGGGGTCCCCTCTCGCATCCGCGCTCCTCGTCCTCCCTCCTACGACGAGGGCGGGACGCCGCACGGCTGCCCGGGCGGCCGGTTCGTCCGGCTTCGGGACGAATCCCGGGCTTGTGCGGCGGCCGTGCGGGATGGAAGGTCACGCTATGACCGTCGTCACACGTCTCGGGCGTCTGCGCGTGCGCCGTACCCGGGCAGTCATCGTGCTCCTCGCCGCCATCGCCCTCGTGACCGGAGCCCTGGGCGCCTCGGCACCGGCGCTGGCCGGTACCACCGCTCGGGTCGCTCTCGCGCCCGCCGGCCCCGCGCCAGGGGACCCTGATCTGGGTCCGCACACCTACGTCTTCGATCCCTCGATGTCGACCAGCGACATCCAGGCGACCGTCGACGCCGTCGCCGCGCAGCAGGTGAGCAACCAGTTCGGGACCGAGCGCTACGCGCTGCTGTTCAAGCCCGGCACCTACGGGTCCGCCGCCCAGCCCCTCAACTTCCAGGTCGGCTACTACACCGAGGTCGCGGGCCTCGGCCGCAACCCCGGTGACGTCGTGATCGACGGGTCGGTCGACGTCTACAACCAGGACGGCATCGCCCTGAACAACTTCTGGCGCTCGCTGTCCAACCTCACCATCCACGTGGACAACGCCTCCACCGGCTGTTACGCCGGCGAGTTCTGGGCGGTCTCCCAGGCGGCACCCATGAGGCGCGTGCACGTCGAGGGCAACACCACGCTGATGGACTACTGCACCGCCCCGTCCTTCGCGAGTGGTGGCTTCATCGCCGACTCCGAGTTCACCGGCGCCGCCGTGATCAACGGCTCCCAGCAGCAGTGGTACACCCGCAACTCCGACATCGACAGCTGGACCAACGGCGTCTGGAACCAGGTCTTCTCCGGCGACGCCGGCGCTCCCGCCGAGTGCTTCGCCTGCAGACCCTTCCTGCGGCGGTCCCTACACGACGCTCGCCACGACCCCGGTCACCCGCGAGAAGCCCTACCTCTACGTCGACGACTCCGGACACTGGCGGGTCTTCGTGCCGGCGGCGGCCACGGACTCGTCCGGGACCACGTGGGCGTCGGGCTCGACGCCGGGCCGCTCGTTGCCGCTGTCGGCGTTCTACCTCGCCCACCCCGGCGACTCGGTGAGCACGCATCAACAGCCAGCTGGCGCGCGGCAAGAACCTCCTGCTCACGCCCGGCGTGTACGACGTCGGCCGCACCATCGACGTCAAGCGCGCGGACACCGTGGTGCTCGGCCTCGGTCTGGCCACGCTCACCGCCCAGAACGGCGCGGTCGCCCTGGCCACAGGTGACGTCCCCGGCATCGACCTGGCCGGGCTCACCGTCGACGCCGGAGCGACGAGCTCGCCGGTGCTGGTGCGGATCGGGGCCGGTCACGTCGACAAGTCGAGTGCGGCCGACCCGACCGCCCTGCAGGACGTCTTCTTCCGGATCGGCGGGCCGCACGAGGGCCGGGCCGCGACCAGCCTCGTCGTGAACAGCGACCACGTCGTGCTCGACGACATCTGGGCCTGGCGCGCCGACCACGGGACCGGCGTCGGCTGGACGCAGAACACCGCCGACACCGGCGTGGTCGTCAACGGCGACGACGTCGAGGCGACCGGGCTCTTCGTCGAGCACTACCAGAAGCACGAGGTCGTCTGGAACGGCGAGGGCGGCTCGGTCATCTTCTTCCAGAACGAGATGCCGTACGACGTGCCCGACCAGGCGGCGTGGCGCTCGACGCCGACGACCGACGGCTACGCCGCGCTCAAGGTGTCACCCGGCGTCAAGACCTTCCAGGGCTGGGGCATGGGGTCCTACAGCTTCTTCAACCAGGGTGTCGACATCTTCGCCGACCACGCGTTCGAGGTCCCGATGACGCCCGGCGTCCACCTGCACGACCTGCTGACGATCTTCCTGGACGCGGTCAACGGCAGCGGTGGGATCCGCCACGTCGTCAACGACGTCGGCGGCTCCTCGACCGCCGCGAACCCGGACGTGCCGGTGACGGTGGTCGACTACCCCTGAGGGTCGGCGAGGCCGGCCAGTGCGGCGTACTCTCGGGGAGTCGAGGAAGGCGGGCACCGCGAGCACCCCGGTCATGGTGAGGTCGAGGCGTCGCGCCCGGTCCGGCTCGACGAACACGATCTGCCGGCCCTCGTGGCACTCGATGTCGTCGTCGGTGAGGTCCACGCGGCCCGCGAAGACGTGCACGGAGTCCACCGAGCCGTAGGTCGGGTGGAACACCTCGAACGTGCGGAACAGGGTGAGTGTGCCCGGCGCGAGCGCGACCCCGGTCTCCTCCTCGACCTCGCGGTAGGCGCCCTGCTCGGGGGTCTCCCCCTGCTCGAGGTGGCCGCCCGCGAGGCCCCAGCGGTCGGGGTCGATGGGTGCGTGCTCGTCGCGCTCCTGCAGGAGCACCCGGCCCTCGGCATCGACCAGGATCACGCAGCCGAAGCCGTGCGGCTCGCGGCGCCCGAACCGCTCGACGTACGCCGGATGGCCGATCACCCGCGGGAGGCCATGCGCCAGGTTGCGGGCCCAGCCGGAGGGTGTGGAGGGTGACCGGGTCGACGAACACGATCTGTCGGCCCTCGTGGCAGACCACGTCGGCGTCGGTGAGGTCGGTGAAGCCGACGAAGAGCGCGACCTCGTGCCACCGGTGAGGCTCCGCGCACTCCTCGCAGTCGTAACGGAGACTGTCGACGAAGGTGAGGTCGATGCCCGTCACCTCGGTCTCCTCCTGCAGCTCCCGGTGAGCCGCCTCGAGAGGGGACTCGCCGTCCTCGATGCCCCCGCCGACCAGCGACCACCGGTCGGCGTTCACCGGCGCCCCCGCGTCACGCTCCTGGAGCAGCAGCCAGCCGCGCTCGTCGACGAGGACCACCGCGGCGACGGGTCTCATGAGGCGACGCTAGCCACCTGCCGGGTGGGCGTGCCCGTCGAGGTAGGCCGCGACCAGGCTGCCGACGGTGTCGAGGTGGTAGCCGCCTTCCTGGACCGCGACCGTCGGCAGGCCCGAGCGCGCCGAGCAGCCGTCCCGGCGGCGGCGTACCCGTCGGCGGTGACCTGGAGCGGGCTCTCCGGGTCGTCGGCCGCGGCGTCCACGCCGAGCGAGACGACCAGTGCGTCCACGCCCGCGGCGAACGTCGCCAGGTCACCGCACCGCCTCGAGCCAGGGCCCGTCGCCGGTGCCCTCGGGCAGGGGGAGGTTGCGGGTCGCGCCCTCCCCCGCGCCGGCCCCGACCTCGGTGGCGTGACCGAAGTAGTGGGGGAACCAGCCGGCGGCCGGGTCGACGTGCAGCGAGCCGTAGCGGACGTCGCCGCGCTCCCAGAAGATCGCCTGGGTGCCGTTGCCGTGGTGGGCGTCGAGGTCCACGACCGCGACCGTGGCGTGCCCCGCGGCGCGCAGCGCCTCGGCCGCGACGGCGGCGTTGTTGAGGTAGCAGGAGCCGCCGTAGCCGGACCGGGTGACGTGGTGGCCCGGCGGACGGCACAGCGCGTAGGCCGCGCCGGCGTGCGTGCCGCCCACGAGGGCGACGGCGGTCAGGGCACAGTCGACGGCTGCCCGGGCTGCCTCCCAGGTGCCGGGTCCGACCAGCGTCATCGTGTCGTAGCCGAACTGCCCGGCCCGCCCGTGCGTCGCAGCGGCCCGGGTCACCGGCATGCCCTGCACCATCGCTGAGGTGGGGAAGACGTAGGGCACCACGCGGTCCTGCCCGACCAGCTCGTCGTAGGGCCCGGCGCCCCACTCCGCGTGGACGGTGCGGAGGTGCTCGACGAGCGCGACGTCGTGGACCCGCAGCAGCACGTCGTCGTCGTACGACGCGGCCTCGACGAGCTCGTGACCGGCGAGGGCGGCCAGGATGCGGTCGACCCGCTCCGGCACCTCGGTGGCCTCCGTCGGCACCCCGACCCACACCTCGCGCATCGGCTCGTGGCGCCGGGTCTCCGGCGACCACACGACGGGGATCGACATGGCAGGAGCATGTCAGGTCGCGATGGTTTCGAGACGGCCCCGGCCGGCCTCCTCGACCACCCGTAGACGGCCGGTGGTCGAGGAGCGCGCTCTGCGGGCGTCTCGACACCACCGTCAGAGGCGCAACTGGTTGGATGAGGCCATGCCGCGCGCCCGTGACCTGGGAGTCGAGATCGGGTCCCTGCCGACCGGTCCGACCAACTCCGTGCTCGACGTCGCAGGGGTCGGGCTCGGTCACGCCACCGTCGTCCGCGACGAGCCGCCGCCGCCCGTAGGCCGCGGCACCGCCCGCACCGGTGTGACCTGTCTCGTGCTCGCCGACGACGCCTTCACCCGGACGGTCCCGGCCGGCGGCGCGGTGCTCAACGGCGCCGGAGAGTGCACCGGCTTCATCACCGCCGCCGAGTGGGGCTCGGCCGAGACCCCGGTGTACCTGACCTCGACCCTCCAGCTCGGTCGGGTCTACGACTCGGCCTGTCGGATCGAGCTGGCGGTCAACCCGGCGTGCGCCACCGACTTCATCATCCCGGTGGTCGGTGAGTGCGACGACTCGTTCCTCAACGACGCCCGCCGCATGCAGGTCGAGCACGACGACGTGGTCGCGGCGTACGACGCGGCGATGCGCTCGCGCGGCACCACCACGCCGCCCGACGAGGGTGCCGTCGGGTCCGGCACGGGGATGTCCTGCCTCGGCTTCAAGGGCGGGATCGGTACGTCGTCCCGAGTGGTCGGTGGGCACACCGTGGCCGTGCTGCTGATGACCAACTTCGGCTCCCGCGAGGAGCTGGTCGTGGACGGCGTGCCGGTCGGCCGGACGCTTGGGCCCCGTGGTCTCGGCAAGCGTCGACCGACGAGCGGAAGCCGGCCGGCTCGTGCATCGGGATCGTGGTCACCGACGCGCCCGTCGACGGCGCGTCGTGCGCCCGGCTGGCCCGCCGGGTCGGGCTCGGGCTGGCCCGGGCCGGGTCGGTCGCCCACCACGGCAGCGGCGAGATCTTCATGGCGTTCGGCACCGGGATGCGCCTCGACCGCGACGGCAAGCCCGACGGCACGCCGCTGGTGACCGGGCGGGCCCTCGACCCGCTCTTCGCCGCGGTCGTCGAGGCCACCGAGGAGGCGGTGCTGAACTCGATGTTCACCGCCCGCACGGTCGTCGGGCGCGACGGCAACACCAGCCGGAGCGCCACCACGACGAGGTGCTGCGGTTGCTCGGGGGGGTCCCGACAGGCTCGACCGACGGGTCGGGCGGCCCGACAGACCGGTCCGGCGGGCCGAGCGGCGGGGCCCGATGAGGGAGCAGGAGGCCCGGATCCCGGTCCGTGACGGGTCCGGCTGGCGGCGACGCTCTACCTGCCCGACGCGTCGACGGGGCGCCGCAGCCCTGCCTCCTCGAGGCGCTGCCCTACCGCAAGGACGACCTCACCTCGTCGTACGCCGTCGTGTACCGGAGCCTGTGCGACGGACCACGGGTACGCCGTGTGCCGGATCGACGTGCGCGGCACCGGCTCGTCACCGGGCGACGCGCTCGACGAGTACCAGGAGGCCGAGCAGACCGACCTGCCCGACGCGTTCGCCTGGCTGGCGGAACAGGAGTGGTGCGACGGCCAGATCGGCATGTGGGGCACGTCGTACTCGGGCTTCAACTCCCTCCAGATCGCCTGCGAGCAGCCGCCCGCGCTCAAGGCGATCTGCGCGATCTACGCCACCGACGACCGCTGGACCGACGACGTGCACTGGCGCGGGCGGCGCGCTGCGGCTGGTCGACCTCGTCGACTACGACCACTACATGACGCCGATGTGCGTGCTGCCGCCGGTGCCGGCGGTCTGGGCGCAGGACGGCGAGGGGGCCTGGTACGACGAGTGGCTGCGGCGGCTGGACGACCCACGAGCCGTGGGTGCTGACCTGGCTCCGCGAGAACCGCCACGGCCCCTACTGGGACCACGGCTCGGTCCGGCTGGGCGGTACCACGGCGGGCTACGAGCGGATCCGGGTGCCCGACGATGATCGTCGCGGGCTGGGCCGACGGCTACCGCAACAACTCCTTCCGCACGGTCGCCGAGCTGGCCCGCCACGGCACCCCGCACCGGCTGCTCGCCGGCCCCTGGGCGCACGCCGACCCGACCACCGCGATGCCCGGCCCGCGGATCGACTTCGCAGCCGAGCTGGCCGCATGGTTCGACCGCTGGCTGCGCGGCCGCGGTGAGCACGAGGACCGCTGCGACGTCTTCGTCCGTACCTCCACCCGCCCCGAGATCGACCTCGACCTGCACGAGGGTCGCTGGCTCACCCTGCCGTCCGTGCCGCCGGTGACCGAGGCGACCCTCGACCTCACCGCGCCGGTCACGCTCCGGGTGGCCCCCGACGTCGGTACCGCCGCGTGGATCGACTGCGCCGGCCATCTGCCCTGGGGGCTGTCCGGCGACCAGCGGCTCGACGACGAGCGCTCGCTGACCTGGGAGGTCGAGCCGCCGCCGTCGCCGGTGGTCGGCCATCCGGTGCTCCGCGCCCGGCTCTGGGCCACCGAGCCGGCGGCGTCGATCTCGGTGAAGCTCTGCGACGTCTTCCCCGACGGGACCTCGGCGCTGGTCGTCACGCGGCACGCTCGACCTCGCCTACCGCGACGGCGTGCACGGCTCGCCGTCACCGCTCGTCCCTGGCCGCGAGGTGCGAGGTCGAGGTCGTGCTCGACGCGTGCGCCTACCAGTGGGCGCCCGGCAACACGCTGCGCGTCTCGGTCGCCGGTGCCGACTGGCCGAACACCGATCGCTCCGCCGGCCCCGCTGGACGATCACCCTGCGGACGGCGTCGCTGACCCTGCCGCTGCTCGACGGGGTCGACTATCCCGTCCCCGACCTTCGGCGCCGGCGCGGAGCACTCGTCGGAGTCCACCGAGGGCGTCGGCTGGGCGATCCACCACGACGTGCTCGCCGCGCACGACCTCGGCGACGACCCGCTCCGACAGCCGCTACCGCACGCCGTACGACGGGACCGCGCACGAGCTCTACCTGGGCGAGGTCTCGGTCGACACCCGCACCTTCGCGCAGGGCGCGCAGGGCCAACACCGTCTTCGACCTGTCGTGGCCCGGCGTCGACGTCGACCGTGCGCTCGAAGCATGACCGCTGACCGTCACCGCCGAGTCGTACGACGTGTCGATCTGGGCGCACGCCGTCCTCGACAGCGAGGAGATCAGCCACGCGCACCTGGAGGAGTCGATCCCGCGCTGAGCGCTGCCCGGGTCAGAGGTGCTGGATCTTGAAGATGCCCTGCCAGCCCTGACCGTGGGAGCAGGCCTGACCCCCGGCTGCACGATCGTGCGGGCGCAGCCGAACCAGCCGGTCTCGTGCTGACGGCGCGGCCGTTGGCGCGGACGTCGTGCTCCTCTCGCTCGCGGGAGCCCGTCGAGCGGAACCGGCCCTCGGAGCCGGTCTTGTCGGTGCCGAGCAGGGTGTCGCTGTGTCGCGGAACACCTTGATCGATGACGCCCTTGACCGGGTTGATCCGGTCTTCGGGTTGATCAGCTTCCCGGCGAATAGCCGTGTCCTTGGCCGTGCCGCCGGACCGCGCGGCGGAGGCCGGCGACGACAGGGTGACGCTGGTGACCAGCAGGAGGCGTGCTCGCCACCAGCGCAGCCGGTCGCTTCCTCGTCGTCTCCATCCGACGAGGATCGCATCCGAGGTCTCCGCCGGGCGGGACGGTCCGATTGCCGGAGCGCGCGGTCGGCTCACTCCTCCCGGCATGCCGGTGGGCACCGGCTCGCCGTCGACGTAGACGGTCGCGGCACGCCAGAAGCTGTACCGCAGGCCGGTCGACCGGGGCGGCGTCGTGGAGCGGGCCGGGTAGTACCACGCGACGTCGGGCGCGTCTTCGGCGCTCGAGGTATGACGCGGTGCCCTTGTAGGCGCAACTGCGTGCGGGTCTCCGACGGCGCGAGCAGGTCATCCGCACGTCCTGCGCGGCAGGTACCAGCGCACCGGCAGGCTGGTCTCGACCAGCGTCGACCGCGCGGTTCGACTCGGCGACCATGACGTCGCCGACCTCGACGCGCACGGAGCGGTCGCTGCGGAGCACGTCGATCCGCGCGAAGGGGTCGTGGGGGTGGCCGATCGACCGGCTCCGTCCTCCTCGGTCCAGCTGAACGGCGCCCACTGCGGACGATCACCCGGCCGCCCAGCGCCGGGTCGTCGGGGCGGAACGCCACCTCGCCGAGGCCCTCGAGCATGGAGCGACGCGCCCGGGGTCGTGTGGCCCGGATGCTGGGGCGCCGAGCACCGGCCCGGGGAAGCCGGCACCGGGCCGGCATCGTGCTCGGTGAGTCTCGAGGTGCAGGTCGGCCGGCCGGCACGGCGTACAACGGCACGACCCGCCGCGGCTCCCACACCAGCACGGCGTCGCGGGTGTCGAGCACGGTACGGCCGTCGAGGTCGGCCCGGAGCCGCTTCGGGGTGGCTGGCGTAGCGCAGCTCGGCGAGGTCGCGGAACCATGCTGCGCGCAGGTCGAGAGCCATGCGACGAGTCTGCGCCGCCACGCACCGGCGGTGAGCTCAAGCGACCTCCTCGTCACGATGGCCTCACGCCCTGTGGGCAAGGCCGAGACCGTCCGGGCGCTCTCCTCGCGACGTGACCGAGCGTGCGCCCGCTCGGCCGGTCGGCCGTGTACGACGTTCCGGCCCGGGTATCCCGAGGACCGTCTTGACGTCGTCTCGCGTACGCCGTGCGCGGTCCGGACCGCGCTCGAGATCGGCGCGCGGACGGCAAGGCCACCCGCGTCTTCGCGGGCCACGGATCGCGGTCACCGCCACCGACCGCCGAACGGCGATGCTCGACGAGCTGCCCCGGCACGGCCGTGACGCGACGGTCGGGCGGCCAGGGTCTGCCTGCTCAGCTAGCCGGTCCCGACGGTTTGTCGGGACGCGCTGCTCTGGACGAACGGCCGGAGGGTTGGCGAGCGGGTCGCGGCGCTGCTCGCCCCGACCGGGGTGTTCGCGTCGTTCGGTGCCCAGCTGCACCTGGCCGATCCTGACGTCGAGGCTGCCGTCGACGGCGTCCGGTCCCAGGTCCTCGACGACGACACGATCGCCTCGCCGGACGGCACGCCCGCCGACAGCCCGATGCAGTGGCCCGGCACCGAGCTCCAGGCCTCGACCGCCTTCACCGACGTCCGGCAGTCCCTCTTCGAGCGCCGTTCCCGATGTCCGCGGACGAGTACGTCGCCCACCTCGCCACGATCTCGGCCTACCTCGAGCTCGCCGAGCCGGTGCGGGCCCGGTGCTCGAGCAGATCCGGACCGTCCTGCCCGAGCAGGTCAGCGTCAACGGCGACCTCACGCTCCACCTCGCGCGGCTGCGTTCGTGAGCTCAGCGCGGTGCCTGCTCAGACCATCCAGTTCGGGCGCGAAGTCCGGGTCGGTGAGGCCGGGCCGGTCGAAGCCGAACGCCGACACGTCGGACGACGTCGTCCCCGTCGGTGGCCAGGTCGGCCAGGATCCGGCCGAAGGTCGGCGCGAACTTGAAGCCGTGGGCCGAGCCCGAGCCCGACCACCACCGACTCGTGGCCCGGGCACCGGGGCGAGGACGAAGTCGCGGTCGGGGGTCAGCGTGTACTGGCAGCGCAGCGAGCGGACCGGCTCGCCCGAGCCCGGCAGCAGCGACCCCATGAAGGCCGCGAGCCGGTCGCGCATCTCCGGGTCGGGCTCGGTGGTGCGGTCGTCGGGGTCGACCGGCGGGCCGCCGCAGTCCTGGGCCGCCTTGACGGTCGGCTCGCCGTAGCAGGGGAAGCCGTAGTACGACGGCTCGTCCATCCAGATCCACAGCGGCATCGCGGCGTACGGCGCGGGGTCGGGCGGTGCGAAGTAGGTGACCTGCTCCAGCGTCACCGTCAGCGGGACCTCGACGCCGAGCCCGGCCAGCACCTGGTTGGTCCAGGCGTCCGCGGCAGACCACCACGCCGCGAGCAGGTGTACGACGTGCCGCCGGCCTCGACGGTCAGGTGCGACGCCGTGGTCGGTCACCCGCGGTGACCGGGGTCGAGCCGAGCAAGCGTGGCGCCGGCCTGCGCGGCGAGCCGCTGCATGGCGGCGGTACCGCGCGCCGCCGGGACGATCGCGCCCGCGCTCCTGGAACAGCCCGAGGGTGCCCGGCGGGGGTCGAAGACCGGCCAGCGCGGCGGGATCTCGGTCGACGTCGAGCTCCTCGAAGTCGATCCCCACCTCGCGCAGCGACGCGACGTAGTCGTCGGGCGCGGATCGCGCAGCTCGGGCGGGAACAGGTCGAGGCCGCCGACCACCGTGACCAGCGACTCCCCGGAGTCGGCCTCGAGCCGGGCCCAGTCGTCGTACGCCTCCTGCGGTCAGCCGGACGTACGCCGGGCGTGTGATAGCTGTGCCGCAGGATCCGTGAGGTGTCGTGGGAGGCGCCGCGGCTGTGGCCGAGCTCGAACTGCTCGAGCCCCACCACCGAGTGGCCCCGGGAGGCGAGGTGCCAGGCGGCGGCCGAGCCGAGCGCGCCGAGCCCGATCACGACGTGGTCGACGTCAGTCATGGTCGGCCTCTCCGCTTCGAGTGGTTTCGACACGGTCGCACAGCGACCTCTCTCGAACCAGCCGGGCTGCCCGGTGGTCCCGGCAGGCTCGGCCGACGTCCTGCAGTCGCGGCAGCAGCCAGCGCCGGATGTCGGCGGAGTCGTCCTCCATCGGCGCGAACCACCCGTGCGTGTAGGCGCGCGACGACATCCCCCGCTGCACCGACTCGCAGATCGCCCAGTCCTGGCGGTTCACCATGTCCCAGAAGTCGCCGGCGTCGGAGGGGTCGAACGTCGGCTTGCGCGACCTCGACGGGTGCGAACAGCAGGCGGCACTCGATCGACGGTCCGGTCGACGGCGACCGGCCGGAGCGTGAACGCCGCGACGTGGTCGGCCGAGCACGACAGCATCAGGTTGGGGTAGACCAGCTCGCCCTTGTGCCGCACCTTCTCGTCGTCGTCGAGACCCGGGCAGCGGTGCGCGCGTCGGTGGTGCCGGTCATCGTGAACGTCCACGCGCCCTCGCGGTGCGGGATGCCGTCGTCCCAGTCGAGTCCTCGGCCGCCACCCGCGAACGACGGCACCAGCCGCGAGAGCTCGGGGTGCACCGGTCCGCAGTGGTAGCACTCGTTGTAGTTCTCGGCGACGACCTTCCAGTTGGCCGCGACGTCGTAGGTCAGGGTCAGCCCGGTCACCAGCGACCCGAGGTCGTAGTGCGCCAGGGTCCGGTCGGCCGCGTCCGACCAGGTCGCCGAGCGGGCCTGCCGCCGACGGCGTCAGGTGCACGAACACGAAGCCGCCCCACGCCTCCACCCCCGACCGGGTGCAGGCCGAACTCGGACGCCTCGACGTCGCCCTCCTCGGTGTGCGGAGCCCGCAGCAGCGAGCCGTCGAGGGCGTAGGTCCACGAGTGGTAGGGGCAGCGGATCGACCGGGCGCCGCACAGCTGCGGCCCGGCGCCCGGCTCGGTCGGGAACAGCTGGGACCCGCGGTGCCGGCACACGTTGTACGCCGCGTGCAGCGCGCCGTCGGCGTCGGAGGTGACCACCACCGACTCGCCGAGCACCTCGACCACGGCCACCCGCTCGGGGCCGTCCAGCCCGAGGTCGGCGGCACGGCCCACGCAGGTCCACTCCCGGAGCAGCACCCGTTCCCGCTCCCGCGCCGAAGGCCGCCGGATCGACGTAGAGCTCGCGGGGCAGCGCCGCCTGCAGGGTCACGACGTCACCTCTCCTCGGTGGTCGAGCGGAGTCGAGACCCGCGATGCAACCAGGTGACAGGCGGAGCGGTGCCCGTCCGGGTCGGACGGCAGGATCGGCAGCGCCGTCCCGCGGCACAGCTCGGCCACGGCCTCGCGCCTCGCCGGAGGCCAGCGCCGGGCAGCGCGGGTGGAACCGGCAGCCCGCCGGGATCCGCGTCGGGTCGGGGATCTCACCGCGCAGCACGATCGGCTCGAGCCGCTCCATCTCCGGGACGACGGACAGCAGCGCCTGCGTGTAGGGGTGCTGCGGGTCGGTCAGCACCTGCTCGGTGGGCCCGGACTCGACGACCCGGCCGAGGTACATCACCGCGATCCGGTCGGCGATGTTCCACGCCAGACCGAGGTCGTGGGTGACCACCAGCACCCCGAGCCCGAGCTCCTCGCGCAGCTTCAGCAGCAGCGCGAGGATCTCGCCGCGGATCGAGGCGTCCAGGCTGGAGACCGGCTCGTCGGCGATCAGGAGCTGGGGCTGGACCGCCAGCGCACCGGCGATCAGCACCCGCTGCCGCTGCCCGCCCGAGAGCTCGTGCGGGTAGCGCAGGAACAGCGCCTCCGGTGGCCGCAGGCCGGCCGACGACGAGGGCCGACGCCACCAGCTCGGTCTCGGTCCGGCCCGACGGGCCGACCAGCTTGTGGATCCGCATGCCCTCGGCGACCGACTCGTAGACGGTCTGCCGCGGGTTCAGCGCACCGGCCGGGTCCTGCAGGACGAGCTGGACGTGCCGGCGCAGTGCCTTCAGCCCGCGGGCGCGGCGGTCGAGCGGCCCGCCCTCCCACACGCACCTCGCCGGCCGACGGCTGCGTCAGGCCGACCAGCGTGCGGGCCAGGGTGGTCTTGCCCGAGCCCGACTCGCCGACCAGGGCCACCACCTCGCCGGACCGGACCAGCAGGTCGGCGCCGTCGAGGGCCCGGGCGGTCTTGCCGCTCCGGGTCGTGAACTCGACCTGCACGCCCCGCGCGGACAGCTCGGCGCTGCCCAGCCTGGTCCTGGTCTCGCTCATCTGCCGATCCTGACGCACGCGGCGGCACGACCCTCGCCGTACGACGTGAGGACCGGCTCGGCGGGGAGGCACTCGTCGGCGGCCTTGGCGCAGCGAGGGGCGAACGAGCACCCGCCGAGCAGGTTGCGCGGGTCGGGTGGGTCGCCGGGCAGGCCCGCCGGCGCGAACCGGGCGGCTGGGTCGCCGACCCGCGGGAAGGCGGCGGAGAGCGCCTCGGAGTAGGGGTGGAGCGGGGCGGTGAAGATCTCGTCGGCGGGGCCCTCCTCGACCACGCGGCCGGCGTACATCACGGTGATCCGGTCGCAGAGCTCGGCCAGCACCGACAGGTCGTGGCTGATCATCAGCATCCCGACGCCGCGGTCGCGCACCAGCGCCGAGATGACGCTCGAGCACCTGGGCCTGCACCATCACGTCGAGGGCGGTGGTCGGCTCGTCGGCGACGACCAGCTCGGGGTCGCAGGCCAGGGCCATCGCGATCATCACCCGCTGCTTCTGGCCACCCGAGAGCTGGTGGGGGTAGTTGCAGCGCCCGGTTGGGCTCGAGTCCGACCTGCTCGAGCAGCTCGGCGACCCGGTTCTTCATGGTCTTCTCGCCCAGACCGGGCAGGTGCACCTGCATCGGCTCGGCGATCTGGTCGCCGATCCGGTAGACGGGGTTCAGCGAGTGCAGCGCGCCCTGGAACACGATCGAGGCGCCGGACCAACGCACGGCGCGCAGGTCGCCCCAGCGCATGGTGAGGACGTCCTGGCCGTCGAAGAGCACCTGGCCGCGGACCGTCGGCGTTGGGCGCCTGCAGCCGCAGGATGGTGCCGGCGAGCGTCGACTTGCCGCACCCGGACTCGCCGGCCACCCCGACGATCTGGCCGCGCTCGACCGAGAGGTCCACGCCACGGACCGCCGGCAGCTGCCCCGCCTCCGGTCGCATAGGTGACGTGGAGGTCACGGATCTCGAGCAGGGTCGAGGTGCCGACGGGCGGCGAGGAGGGCGTGGCTGCGGGCGTGCTCATCAGCGCCCCTTCAGTCGCGGGTTGAAGATCTCCTCCAACGCCTGCCCGATCAGGGTGAAGGCGAGCACCACCAGGACGACGCAGACGCCGGGCGGGACGACGTACCACCAGCAGCCGGTGGTGATCGCGCCCGCGTGGTAGGCGCCGTCCAGCATCGTGCCCCACGAGGTACGGGTCGGGTCACCCAGGCCGAGGAAGCTGAGCGTCGTCTCGGAGAGGATGGCGATCGCCACGGTGAGCGTGGTGTTGGCGAAGACCATCGGCATCACGTTCGGCAGGACGTGCCGGCCCAGCTGGTGCCAGCGTCCGGCGCCGATCGCCTCGGCCCGCTCGACGTACGCGCGTTCCTTGATCGACAGGGTCTGGCTCCGGATCAGCAGCGCCGTCCCCGGCCACGAGGTCACGCCGATCACGATGACGATGTTGAACAGCCCCCGGCCGAGCACGGCGGCGAGCGCGATGGCCAGCGGCAGGAACGGGATCACCAGGAACCACTCGGTGATGCGGAACGTGATCCGGCCGACCCAGCCGGTGAAGTAGCCCGACACGAGGCCGGTGAACGTCCCGATCACCATCGAGATCAGCGTCGCGCACAGGCCGACGAACAGCGAGATCCGGGCTCCCCAGATCAGCAGCGTGAGCACCGACCGGCCGTTCTCGTCGGTACCGAGCGGGTAGCCCTTCATCGGCGGGTGCAGGATCGGACCGTTGGCCAGGGTCACGTCGAGACCGGACGAGCTCGCGAGCAGGGGCGCCGCCAGTGCCACGACCACGAAGAAGAGCAGGATCGCCAGTCCGAGCATGCCGCTGCGGTGGGCTCGGAACTCGGCCCACCCACGTCGCCACGACGCCGTACGACGGCGACGAGCCAGCTGGCGGGTGCTCAGCTGGGAGGTGCCGGCGTCGACGGTCATGTGCGCACCCGGGGGTCCAGGAGTCCGTAGACCAGGTTGGCCATCAGGTTCGCCACGATGACGCCGGCGCTCGCGATCAGGAAGGTCCCCTGGAGCACGGGGAAGTCCGGGACCTCGATCGCGCTCGTCGAGAGCAGACCGAGCCCGGGGATCGAGAACACGGTCTCGACGGTGATCGCGCCGGAGACGACGAAGCCGATGTTGAGCGCCACCACGGTGGTGGTCGGGAGCAGGGCGTTGCGGACCGCGTGCCGGTTGCGCACCTGGACGTCGCGCAGGCCCTTGGCCCGGGCCGTCTGGAGGTAGTCCTCCCCGAGCTCGTCGAGCAGCGAGCTGCGCATGATCAGCGAGTAGTCGGCCAGATAGGCCAGGGTCAGGGTGGTCACCGGCAGCACGAGGTGCCACGCGGTGTCCAGGACGCCCTTCACCGAGTGGGGATCGACGTCGGGTGAGTGGAGCCCACCGGTCGGGAAGATCCCGGGAAAGATCCAGAAGCCGACGCCGAAGGCCGCGATCAGCAGCAGGCCGAGCCACCACTCGGGCATCGCGTAGAGGGTGAGGGACGTCCCGGTCGAGATCCGGTCGAAGAGCCCACCCCGGTCCCAGGCGCCCCGGATGCCGAGGTAGACGCCGATCAGGGAGGCCAGGAGGGTCGAGCTGCCGACCAGGAGGAGCGTCGGCCAGAGCGCCTGGCTGATCAGCTGCGACACCGGCACGCGGTACTGCAGCGAGAGGCCCATGTCACCGCGCGCCGTGCTGGTCAGGAACGTCAAGAACTGGTGCGGCAGCGACTGGTCGAGCCCGTAGGTCTTGTTGAACGCCTCCACCTGCGCCGGGGTGTTCAGCTTCCCCCGGCCGAGGCTGCGCGCCGGGTCGCCGGGCAGCACCCGGAACAGGAAGAAGTTCACCAGCAGCATGAACAGCAGGCTGCCCACCGAGCCGAGCACCTTGAGCCCGACGTACGACGCGTACCCGTGCGAGCGGGTCTGGCCCTCCGAGTCCGCCTCGGCGACCAGTCCCGGCTCCGCGATCATATGGGTCACGCAGGTCCCCCGAACCGTCGTCGGGAGGTGGAGCGCGGAGGCGGAGCCGGGGAGTGGACCGTGGTGCTCACTCCCGGTCCTCGGTGGCGGCGCGACGGCGCATCATCACGATGCCGCCACCGACCAGCGCGGCGACCACGACGAGACCACCGACGATGAGTGCCGGCGTCCCGACCGACGAGGACGACGAGCCGCCCGAGGTCGCCTGGACCGCGCCGCTGAGGCTGCCGCCGGCCGTGGCCGAGTCGCAGTTGCCGGCGTCCGCCGCAGGCTTGGCATGGATGTAGTTGTAGACGCCGTACTGCTCGAGCCAGATCCCGCCGGGGTTGGGCTGGGGCACGAAGCAGGCGAACTTGTCGCTACGGACAGCCTCGCCGATCGACGAGTACGCCGTGACCAGATAGGGCGAGTCGCGGTAGAGGATCTGCTGCATCTTCATGACCTGCTGGACGCGCTGCGCCTTCGAGGTCGACACGTGCTGGGCGTTGTAGAGCGAGTCGTACTGCTTGTTGCAGTAGAACGAGTCCGACGAGTGCTGCCGCTGCGCGCAGGTCAGGTAGCTGAGAATCGAGTCGGGGTCGGGCTCGACGTACCAGCCCCACTGGAACGTGTCGAAGTTGCCCTTGTAGATCACGTTGGTCAGCTGGCTGGAGCTGTAGGTCTGCACCTCGGACTTGATGCCGAGGTCGGTGAGCCACTGGTGGAAGTAGTCCATCGTGTTCAGCGAGGTCTGCGAGTCCGACCGGGCGGCCAGCCTCAGGGTGCCGATCGGCTTGCCGTTGGGCAGCGTCCGGAGCCCGCCCGACCCCTTCGTGTAGCCCGCCGCGTCGAGCAGCTGGCCGGCCTTGGTCAGGTCGAAGGTCATCTTCTCGCTGGCAGGCGGCTCCCAGTGCCACGTGGAGTACGTCGGCGGCACGATCGTCGTCCCCGGCAGGCCCGCGCCCTGGTAGACCTTGGTGATCAGCTGCGGCAGGTTGAGGGCGTAGCCCAGCGCGTGCCGGAACTTCGGGTCGAGGACGGCCGGGTTCGGGTCGCCGATCGGCTTGCCCTTGGTGTCGACCGAGCCGGTGTTGAAGGCGATCTCGTCGAAGCCCGGTGAGTCACCGTTGTGCGCCGTGATGCCCTGCTGGCCCTTGAGGTGCTGGACCTCCAGGGCGGTGATGCCCTCGGCGAAGTCCACCTCGCCCTTGATGAGTGCCTGGATCGCCGAGTCGTCGTTCTTGTAGAACTGGAAGATCACCTCGTCGATGTGCGGTGCTCCGCCCCAGTAGCCGGGATTGGCCTCGAACTTGAACGTCGTGCCGTTGGCGGTGCCCTGCACGAGGCGGAACGGACCCTCACCGACGACCGGCTTCCCACCGGTCGGCGCCGCGGGGTAGCTCTTCATCTGGCTCTCGCTGACGTGCTTCCAGATGTGCTCGGGCACGATCGGGATGGGCAGCAGCGGCAGCGTGGCGATCGGCTTCTTGAGCTTCATCACCACGGTGGTGTCGTTCGGGGCGGTCACCGAGGTCACGCCCTGGAGGTAGGACAGCCAGTTCGTGCCCTCGACGCTGCCGGGCGGAGGACCCGGTTGAAGGTGAAGGCGACGTCCTTCGCGGTCAGCGGGACCCCGTCGGAGAACTTCACCCCGGAGCGCACGGTGAAGGTCCAGGTCTTGCCGTCGGAGGACGGGACCCACTTGGTCGCCAGGTCAGGCTCCGGGGACATGTCCTTCATCGAGTAGCCGACCAGGTAGTCGTAGGTGAGGCCCCACATCTCGTACGACGGGGCCTGGAAGCCGAGGAACGGGTTCAGGGAGTCGACGCCCTCGCCGAGCATCGCGACCTTGAAGACGACCTTGCTCTTGCCCTGGGCCGGACTGCCCAGAGCCAGGCCGGGCAGGAGGGTGGCGAGCACGAGCCCGAGAGCGACGAGGAGCACACCGGCGGTACGGTGACCGCCGTGCCGACCACGCCCTCCACCGCTCCTGCGCACGACGCCGCGACGCCGCCCGTCGCCGACCGTCGACCGCACACCCATACCGAGCACGGCGTCCACCGCGTCGACCCCTACTTCTGGCTGGGCAGCGACGACCCCGCCGTGCTGGACCTTCTCACCGCTGAACGGTCCTTCTACGACGCGTCTGTGGCTCATGTGGAGTCCCTCTCGTCCGCCTTGAAGGCGGACATGTTGTCCCGTCTTCCGAAAGACGACGAGTCGGCTCGCTGGCCGCGCAGGCGTCATGCCTACTGGACCCGCCACCCCGTGAACAGCGACTACGCCGAGTTATGGCGGCGACTGAATCATGATTCAGAGGGCAGGTCAACGACTGAATCCGAATCGTCATCGTTGATTTTCGACATATCTGCTCTCGACACCGGGACCGGCTACCTCGATGTCGGCCTGACCCTGGTCAGCCCGGACGAGGACCTGCTCGCATTCAGCGTCGACACGGCAGGCGACGAGGTCTTCGAGCTGCGCTTCCGCGACCTGCGTACCGGCGAGGACCTGCCCGACCGGGTCGCCCGCAGCTACTACGGCGGCGCCTGGAGCGCCGACTCCCAGTGGTTCTTCTACACCGTGCACGACGAGGCCTACCGCCCCTTCCAGGTCTGGCGGCACCGGGTCGGGGCCGACCCGGCCGACGACGTGCTGGTCCGTGAGGAGCCCGACCAGCGCTTCGAGCTCAACGTGCGGCTGGCCCGCAGCGAGCAGGTCATCGTGGTCTGGGCCGAGAGCCGGTCGACCGCGGAGGCCTGGGTCGTCGACGCGGCGACGCCGGAAGCGCCCCTGCGCTCCGTGGGCGGACGCCGGCACGGCGTGACCTACCACGTCGAGCACGCGCCGTACGACGGCGCGGACGGGCACCGCGACCGGCTGCTGGTCGTCACCGACGACGACGCCGTCGAGTTCCGGCTGATGACCGCGCCGCTCCCGCGTGACGCCGACCAGGACCACACCGCCTGGGTCGAGGCCCGCCCGGAACAGGCCGAGGAGCGGCTGATCCACGCCGACGCCTTCGCCGGCGGCGTCGTCCTCGCCTACCGCACCGAGGGTGAGCACCGGCTCCGCGTCGTCCGCCACGACGATCTGGCCGGCCAGGGTCACGTCCTGCGCTCGGCGTACGACGTCGGGTACCTCGACCTGTCCGAGAACGCGCTCTACGACGTCACCGCGGTCAACGTCTCCGACGAGTCCTACCTCCGGCCGCCGGTCTGGTCGACGCTCGACCTGGCCACCGGCGCGCTCACCGAGGTGCACCGCGCCGAGGCCCCCGGTCACGACCCCGAGCGCTACGCCCTCGAGCGGCGGACCTTCCCGGCTCCCGACGGGACGCCCGTCACCGCGGTGCTGCTCCGGCACCGGGACACCCCTCTCGACGGCAGCGCGCCGGCCCTGGTCTACGCCTACGGCGCGTACGAGGCCGTGGACGAGCCCGAGTGGGACGCCGGTCTGCCGAGCCTGCTCGACCGGGGGGTGGTGTGGGTGCACGCCCTGATCCGCGGTGGCGGCGAGGGGGGCCGGCGGTGGTGGCTGGACGGCAGCCTCCGGCACAAGCAGCACACCTTCGACGACCTCGCGGCCGTGGCCGACGGGCTCGCCCGCGACCGGCTCGTGGACGGCGGGCGGATCGCCACCCGCGGGCTGAGCGCCGGCGGGCTGCTGCAGGGCGCCGTCTTCAGCCAGCGGCCCGACCGCTGGCGGGCCGTGGTGGCCGAGGTGCCCTTCGTGGACGTGGTCACGACGATGTTCGACGCCTCGATCCCGCTCACGATCAACGAGTGGGAGGAGTGGGGCGACCCACGGGAGCGCAAGGACTTCGACTGGATGCTGGCCTACTCGCCGTACGACAACCTGCCTGCGGCCGGTGGCCGCCCCGACCTCCTCGTGACCGGCGCGGTGCACGACCCGCGGGTGATGGTGCGCGAGCCGGCGAAGTGGGTGGCGGCGCTGCGGCACTCCGACCCGGAGTGGTCGCCTCGCCTGCTGTTCCGCTGCGAGACCGGCGCGGGGGCCCACGTCGGGCCGTCCGGGCGGGTCGGACACCTCGGCTACGAGGCCGAGGTGTATGCCTATCTGCTCGACCGTCTGGGAGCCGTCGATGACTGAGTCGCTGCACGACGAGGTGATCCGGGTCGCCCGCGACCTGATCCGCCTCGACACCACCAACGCCCGCGAGCCCGGGCTCGGCAACGAGACCCTGGCTGCTGCGTACCTCGCCGACTACCTCGGGCGGAACGGGGTCGAGGCCGAGGTCGTGGCCCGCACGCCGCACCGGGGCAACCTGGTGGCGCGGATCCCCGGGACTTCAACCGTGGTCTCGACAGGCTCGACCGCCGGGTCGCTGGCGTTCGTGGGCCACACCGACGTGGTCCCGTGCGACCCGCGGGACTGGACCCACCCGCCGTTCGAGGCGGTGCTCGACGACGACGGCTACCTCTGGGGCCGCGGAGCCGTCGACATGAAGAACGAGGTGGCCGCACGGGCGGTGGCGATGGCCGAGCTGGCCCGCACCGGCTTCCGACCGAGCGACGACCTGTGGTTCCTCGCCGTCGCCGACGAGGAGGACGGGTTCGAGGACGTCGGGATGCGCTGGCTCCTCCAGGAGCGCCCCGACATCCGACCTACCCACAGCATCAACGAGGGTGGCGGCGAGCGGCTGCGGCTCTCCGACGGCCGCGAGATGCTCTGCCTGTCCGTGGGCGAGAAGGGGACCTACCCCGTGCAGGTGGTGGCGACCGGCGAGGCCGGCCATGCGTCGGTGCCGACGCTCGGGCGCAACGCCGTACCGCTGCTGGCCCGGCTCCTCCCCCGCCTCGGCGACGGGATGCCCGAGCCGAGCCTGGCTCCGGAGGCGACCGCGATGCTGCGGGTGCTGCTGGGCCGCGACGAGCCCGACCTGCGTCCGCGCGCTGACCGAGGCCGACTCGCTGTACGACGGGCTCGGCGACACGATCCTGGCGCTGATGGGGCCGACGATGGCGCCGACCATGCTGTGGGGCTCCAACAAGCGCAACGTGATGCCGGCCCGGGCCACCGCCGAGGTCGACATCCGGATCCTGCCCGGGACGACGCCGGCCGACGTCGAGAGCCGCGTCCGCGCCCTGCTCGGCGACGACCTGCCCTACGAGCTGGAGTGGCCCGAGGAGATCATCGAGGCCTCGAGCTCCCCGGTCGAGGGCGTCGTCCCGTCGGCGATCGCGGCGTTCCTGGCCGACGACGGTGACCCGGCCTCGGTGCTCCCCACGCTGTGCACCGGCTTCACCGACAGCAACTTCCTCCGCGTCGGCCGGCGGCACCCACGCCTACGGGTTCAGCCCGTTCCGCACGACCCCGACCGAGGTGCTCGACGCCGGGTACCACAACGCCAACGAGCGGGTCCACGTCGATGACCTCCTGCTCTCGACCCGCTTCCACCTCGACCTGGCCCGGCGGGTCCTCGGATGACGGACCCGCTGACCGGCTTCCCCGAGCCGGGCTCCACGCCCGACCTGCGCGGTCTGATGCTCGACTACCTCGACTTCTTCCGGGGTGTCGTGGCCGGCAAGCTCGACGGCCTGTCGCCGGACCAGGCGACCGGGTCCGTCGTCCCCTCGCGCTGGACGCCCGCGGGGCTGGCGCTGCACCTGACGAACGTCGAGCGACGCTGGCTGGTCTGGGGCTTCCTCGGCGAGGAGGTCGAGGATCCGTGGGACGACGCGGCCGAGGACGGCGGCTGGCGCACACCGGACGCCTCACCCGACGACCTCCGGGCGATGCTCGACCGGACGGCGGCGCGGACCCGCGCCATCGTCGAGTCACACCAGCTGACCGACACGGCCCGCGTCGGCGGACGGTTCGCCGACCTCGCCTCGGCGCCGCAGCTGCACTGGATCATGCTGCACCTGATCCAGGAGTACGCCCGGCACGCCGGTCACCTCGACATCGCCCGTGAGCTGATCGACGGGACGACCGGCGAGCTCGGCTGACCGGCAGCGTTCGAGCGCCGCGCCGGCGTCAGCGCAGGCCCAGCACCCGCATCGCGCGCTGCGCCAGATGGCGCTCGCCCAGGGCGTTGGGGTGGACGACGACCGGGTTGGTGCCCTGGAACACCGGCTCGACCCAGCGCACCCCGATCGGCTGGCAGGCGTCGTGCCCCTCGGAGGCGCGCGCCAGGCTGACGTAGGTCGCGCCGCTCGCGCCGGCCGCACGTCGTACCGCGTCGTTGAGCGTCCACTCCACGTGACGGAGGTAGGGGACGTCGCCCTTCGCGACCGGCATCTTGTCGAAGCAGCCGTCGGTCTTCGGCAGGATCCACGGGTACCCGAGGATCGCGACCCGCGCGTGCGGGGCCTTGGCCCGCACCGCGCGGAGCGCCCGCACCAGGGCCGGGTAGGTCGAGTGCCGGATGTCGTGGACGAAGGAGCCGCCGTACTGGTCCGCGCACGGACTCCCCTGCCCCAACGTCGTCAACCCGGCAGCGCCGCACTCGGCGATGGCGTCGATGAAGGTGCCGTTGTCGTTGCCGCCGATGGTCATCGTGACCAGCTGGGTGCGCCGGTGGACGGCGTCGAGCTGCGGGGCGACCCCGGGGTACTGGCTGCTCGCGAAGTCCTTCGTCTCGGCCGCACCGCAGGTGACGTCGGTGAAGGTGGCACGGGTCGCGGCGGCGATGAGGTGCGGGTAGTTCGCCGTCGACCGGGCGCACAGCGGGCTGGTGGGGTCGGGCGGAAGCACCCCGGAGGCGGCGCTGTAGGAGTCGCCCAGGGCGACGTAGCGCAGCGGGCTGGTGGCCGCCAGGGTCGGCCCAGCAGTGGCCACGGCGGAGGTGGTCAAGGCGGCGGAGGCGGCGGTCGCGGCGAGCAGGGACGCGAGGGTACGACGAGACATGCCGTGCTCAACGAGCAGCGGGGCCACGGGTCACGGCGCCGACGGCCGCGCGCCGCCCGCGCTACTGGGTGAGCTGGACCACCACGCCGTGCGCGACCAGCCACCCGCCCGCGCCGAGCAGGGCCAGGTCGATGACCCGGTCGCGGTGCGTCTCGATCCGGCGGCGCAGGCCGGCCAGCCACGCGGCGGTGCGCTCGGGATGGAGACCCGCGAGCACGTGCGCGACGAGGTAGGTCGAGGCCGAGACCACGATCACCACCAGGATCCCGAGGGTCTGCCCGACGCCGGAGTGGGTCGCGTCGAGCACCGCTGCGACCGCCGCAGCCACGATCGGCCACCCCTGGAGCATCGCGGCGATCACCGCCGCGCCGACAGGTCCGACCGTCTTCTCCGGCTCGGCCGGAGCCTCCGTGAGGCCCATCGGCCCGGTGCCGACCACGGCGGGAGTCCTGGAGCGGCCCCGACGCCGCACCACGAGGTATCCGAGCGCGACCAGCCCGAGCACGATCTGCAGGATCCCGGCAGAGCTGATCGCCGACGACACGTGACCCGAGCGGGAGGTACCGCCGGCGACGAGCACGGTCACGACCGCCACGACCCCGGCACACAGCAGCCAGCCGATGATGAAGCCGAGGGTGTTGCGCCGGCCGCCCTTGGAGCCGAGCATCGCGATGAACGCGACGATCCCGAGGGGCTGGATGGCCGCGAACAGGGCCCAGCCCAGAGCGGTCAGCACGTCGAGGCCCGGCCGCTAGCAGGTGCTCTTGACGGCCGACTGCATCCCGGACAGTGCGGTCTTGAGCTGCTGGAGGGAGGTGAAGGCGGCAGCCAGCGTGGTCGCGTTCGGCGTCGCGATCGCGGCGTCCACGGTCGTCTTCACCGAGGTGACCGCCGCGTCGACGGCGCTGACCTGGGTGGCGTACTGGCTCTTGGCATCGGTCGCGACCTGTCGGGCGTCGGTCTGCACCTGGCCCAGCTTGGTCTTGAGCTCGCTGAGGGCACCCTGGTCGACCTTGATCTTGGTCACCGCGGAGACCGACGCCTCGAGGTTCGTGACCGAGGTGCAGATGGCCGGCTTGTCCTTCCCGCCGCAGCCGGAGACGGCGAGCATCAGCGTGAGCAGCGCTGCGACGAGCAGGAGCGGGACGGGGCGTCGGGTGGCCATGGGGTCATGGTCGCCCCCGCGAGCGCCGCGTGGCCTCGCCCGGAGCGGGTGAGCCGGGTCGGGCGGGGCCGCAGGCTCGTGGTCTCGACAGGCTCGACCGACGGACCACGCCTCCCCGGAGAGCGACGAGGCCGCCTCACAGGCGCGCGACGTAGCGCCGGCCGCGCAGCGCCTCCTCGACCAGCCCGGCCGCACGTCGTACGCCGAGCAGCCGGGCCTCCTCGGCCTGCCAGGTGATCACCGCAGCCTCGATCACCGCGAGGTCGGCCACCTCGCGCAGCTCGGAGCGCGCCTCGCTCAGCCCGCGGCGGCAGGCGGCCTGGTTGGCCTCGATGTGGAGCACCGCGAACCGGGCCAGCACCACCGGGTGGCGGCGCAGCGCCGGGTAGGCGCGGAAGTCGGGCGGGCACTGGTCGAGCAGCCAGCTGCACGCGGTGGCCTCCCAGTCGGGAGCGTCGGGCGGACGGACCTCGCGGGGCCAGCCGGGCGGGGAGACGAGCATGCGCTCATCATCGAGTCGAACAGACGTTCGAGTCAACCGGCCTCACTCCCGGGACGCGAACCGCTCCTCGAGGTCCGCCAGGCGCGGGTCGCGCAGGCCGGCGGCGTCGTGCTCCCACCACACCGCCGGGTAGATCAGCTGCCCGGTCATCCACTCCTCGAGCCCCTCGAACACCACGCACTGGAACGCCGCCCGCGGCGTGCGCTCCAGCGCGGCCGGCAGGAAGCCGCGGCCGTCGGCGCGCTCGAAGCCGCGGGCGCCGTAGTAGTCGGGACTGCCCTCGAGGAAGAGCACCGGTACGCCGCTCCTCCGGGCCGTCTCGACCGCAGCCGCCACCAGCGCGGTGCCGATGCCGCCGCGCTGGTGGCCGGGCTCGACCGACAGCGGGCTGAGCACCCACACCTCGACCAGAGCCCGGCGGGCGTCGACCCAGCCCTGGCTGAGCCCGACGTGGCCGACCACCGCTCCCCCGTGCTCGGCGACGAGGCCCGCGCGGCGGTGGCGGCCGAGGCGACGCCCAGATGTCCGCCACCTGCTCGCCGTGGTCGCCGAAGGCGGCGGCGATCGACCCGCAGCACGGCGTCGCGGTCCTCGCCCTGCTCCGGGCGGATCTCGAGGCCCTCCGAGAAAGTCATGGGCCCTACCGTCGCACTGCTGCGTAGGTTGCCGCCATGGAGATCGCGTCGCTGGCCAACCGCACCGACCTCGCGCTGCTCGAGCGCTCGGGGAGCACGGATCAGCGACCGCGGCACCCACCTGGTGGTCCGCACCCCCGACAACCCGACGTTCTGGTGGGGCAACTTCCTGCTGCTGCCCGAGCCCCCGGCGACCACGGACGAGGCCGAGGAGTGGCTGGCGACGTTCGAGCGGGAGTTCCCCGAGGCGCGGCACCGCACGTTCGGGATCGACGGCACCAGCGGCACCGTCGACGACCTGGCGGCGTTCACCGCGCTCGGCCTGGAGGCCGAGGCGTCGAGCGTGATGACCGCCGAGGCCGTGCACGAGCCGCCGCGGCCCGACACCGAGGCGACGTACCGGCCGCTGGTCTCCGACGACGACTGGGCGCAGCAGGTCGAGGTGTCCCGGGCCGGCGAGGACATGGGCGACTACCACCTCGCCTTCGTGACCGCCCGGACCGCGGCCGAGCGGCGCCTCGTCGAGCAGGGGTACGGCGCGTGGTGGGGCGCCTTCGAGGGCGACCGGCTGCTGGCGTCGATGGGCCTGTTCACCGCCTCACCGGGGCTGGCCCGGTTCCAGTCGGTGAAGACCCACCCCGACGCCCGCGGCCGCGGACTGGCCGGCACCCTGGTGCACCGGGTCGAGCCGCTACGGGTTCGACGAGCTCGGCGCGACGACGCTGGTGATGGTCGCCGACCCCGACTACCTCGCGATCCGGATCTACCGGTCGGTCGGGTTCGCCGACACCGAGCAGCAGCTGCAGGTGGCCCGCAAGCCGGCGGCCGCGTCGAGCACCGTCACGGCCGGTCAGGGCGTTACGTGGGCGAGGCGTAGATCTGCTTGACCCCGCCGGCGCACGACGCCATCGCGGCCTCGGGGGCGGTGTGCCCGTCGCCGTAGAAGCTCGAGGAACTGCGCCAGCCGCGGGTCGGAGGCGCCCTTCAGGTCGAGCTGGGCGTTCCAGACGGTGACCACGACCGGCGCCGGCAGGCCGGGGTAGGGCGACAGGATCGTCTTCTTGTCCTTCACCGAGCCGAGCGCGGTCTGCGAGGGTCTGGACGTCGGCGGCCGACGTGCCGGGCCGGTAGGTGATCCACACGGTGCCGTGCTCGAGGGCGTGCACGCGTTCTCGTTGCGGATCTGCTGGGTGTAGACGCCGCAGTCCTCCCAGACCGGGTCGTGCGGACCGCCGGCCGGCGGGGTCTCGGTGTAGGTCACCGGGTCGGTGGTGTGGTGGTTGCCGGCGTAGTCGTAGGTCTTGACCGCCTTCAGGGCCGGGATGTTGTTGCTCGGGTCGCCGCCGTGGGGATGCTTCGGTCTGCAGCACCTGGTAGAGGAGGTAGGCGAAGACGAGCACCAGCACGACGGCGGCCGCCAGGAGGATCCGCTTCTCGGCGGGGTTGGTGGCAGGGGGTTGCTGGGTCGCGGTCGGCACCCGGGAAGGGTAGCCAACCGCAGAGGCGCGATCAGGGCGAAACGAGCTGCGTCGGAGAGTCCCGGCACGGCCTCGCGGAGCCGGCGGAGCGCGTCGCGTGCCTGCGACTTCACCGTGCCGACCTTGATCCCGAGCGCCGCAGCGGTCTGGGCCTCGGTCAGGTCCTCGTGGTCGCGGAGCACAGATCATGCCGCTGCCGCGGCGCGAGCACCCCCAGCGCCTGCTGGGTCGGCCTCTGCCTCAGACCAGCGACCGGACCAGCAGGGTGACCGCCGACGCCGTGCAGACGACGAGGACGCCGGCCCGGAAGGCGTCGCGAGTGGATCCGGTCGCGGACCGCGCGGCCGACGAGCATGCCGACCACGACACCGGGCGCCAGGAGCAGCGCGACCTGCCACGACGTCCGGCGGTGATCGAGCCGGACAACCCGAGCCCGGCCAGGCTGAGCAGGACGCCGACGAAGAAGAACACCGACAGCGTCGACCGCATCACCGCTGGCGGCTCGCGCTGGAAGAGCAGCGCGATCGCCGGGCCGCCGATGGAGGTCGCCGTCCCGGTGACCCCGGCGCCGAAGCCCGCGCCGACCAGGGTGCGCGGGCGTGACCGGGATCCGGGCCGCACGGACGGCGACCGCCACCGCGACCAGGGTCATCAGGGCCAGGGCGATCCCGATCTGCTCCTCGGTGAACTCGACCACCAGCCACGCTCCGACGACCGTGCCGGGGACCCGGCCGGGAAGCGCCCAGGCCAGCGCCCGCCAGTCGATGTGGGCGCGCTCCCCGGCCAGCATCAGCCCGGAGATGCACAGCGCCAGGCAGAGCGGGAGGACCGGCACCAGCGACGGCGCCACGATCCCGACCACCGGCGCCGCGACCAGGCCCATGCCGAGGCCGACGACGGCCTGCACGAACGCGCCGAGCACGGCGGCCAGGCCCAGCACCACCAGGACCTGCCAGGAGAGGTCGGCCAAGGTCAGCCGCGCATCGGACCGCCGGGGCGGTCGTAGGACTCGGCCACGATCTCGGCCACGACCGACAGCGCGATCTCACCCGGGCGCCTTGCCGCCGAGGTTGTGCCCGGCCGGGCACGTGCAGCTTGTCGAGCCCCGGGACGCCCACGCCGGCCAGCTCCGCCGTCATCCGCTCGGCGCGGCTCCGGCTCGCCATCATCGCGACGTACGACGCGGGCGAGGCGAGCGCGTCGCGCAGGAACTGCGGTGCGTCGGGTGCGTCGTGGTCGCACAGCACGACCGCGTCACCGCTCGGCCGGCGCCAGCGACGCCAGGCCGGGGCCGCCGTCGTCCTCCGCGAGCACCACGACCTCGCGGCCGACGGCCGTGGCGATGGCGTCGATCGCCGCCGAGATCGGGTTGGCCGAGAGGACCAGGATCCGGCCGTGCTCCGGCCGGTCGTCGGACCAGGGCTGCTCGCGAGGCGTGGACGTCACGGGGTCATGCCTCCAGCCTCCGCGAGGAACGACAACCGGACCTCGCGGTCGGGGTTGTCGACGTTGAGGTCGACCAGGCAGATGCTCTGCCAGGTGCCGAGGGCCAGCCGCCCGTCGACCACCGGCACCGTGGCGTACGGCGGGACCAGCGCAGGCAGCACGTGCGACCGGCCGTGGCCGGGGGTGCCGTGCCGGTGCCGCCAGCGGTCGTCGTCCGGCAGCAGGTCGGCCAGGGTCGCCGAGCAGGTCGTCGTCGGAGCCGGCGCCGGTCTCGAGGATCGCCAGCCCGGCGGTCGCGTGCGGGACGAAGACGTGCAGCAACCCCGACCGTGTCACCGGCGTACGACGAGACGAACGTGCGCACTCCCGGTCAGGTCGTGCACCACCTCGCGGGCCCCGGTGTGGACGCTGGAAGCGTGTCAGTCCCCATCGGTCGCCAGCCGCTGCTCGATCCGCTCCACCTTGGCGGTCAGCTGCCCGGTGTCGTGGCCGGCCCGCAGGTCTGCCTTGAGCACCAGCCCACCCGCGGGGAGGTCTCGGCGACGGCGAACACGGCCTGCTTCACGACCGCCATCACCTCGTCCCACTCCCCCTCGATCGTCGTGAACATCGCGTCGGTCTCGGTTCGGGAGGCCGGACTCCCGGATCACCCGGACCGCCTCGGCCACGGACGCACTCACCCCGCCCGTCTCGTCACCGGCGGAGGGACTGATGCTGATCGCCACGAGCATGCGACCACGGTAGGGGCGACGGGTGGAGGCCGCCCTCACCTACCTCGCCGCGCAGAGGGACGCGTCCCCGGGCGACCGCCGGACCTCGCGGCCGCCGAGCCGGTCTCGCACCGAGTAGGGCGAAGCCGTTCACGCCAAGGCCATCGTCGAGGATGGCCCGAAGGCGACCCCCGGTAGCCGCACCCGACCCCTGAGAGCCGACCCGCACGCCCCTCGGGGTCTCCCGGGGTCCGCACCAGGGGCGGGATCAGCGGCGTCCCCGATGTGGCCGCACCCCGGTCGGCGCGAGAGTCCTCGTCATGATCCACGATCGACCACTCACCAAGACCTACGGCGGCTTCACCGCCGTCGACCACGTCACCTTCCGCGCCGAGCCCGGCCGGGTCACCGGCTTCCTCGGCCCCAACGGCGCCGGGAAGTCCACCACCATGCGCATCCTGGTCGGGCCTCACGCCCGCCTCGTCCGGCACCGCGACCGTCCTCGGCCGCCGGTACGCCGACCTGCCCAACCCCGGCCGCGAGATCGGCGTACTCCTCGACGCGTCCGCCCAGCACGCCGGCCGCACCGGCCGCGAGATCCTGACCCTGGCCCAGCGCACCATGCGGGTCGGCCCAGGGCCGCGTGGACGAGATGCTCGACCTGGTCAGCCTGACCGACGACGAGTCGGGCCGCCGCGTGCGCGACTACTCGCTCGGCATGCGGCAGCGGCTCGGCATCGCGACGGCGCTGATCGGCGACCCGGAGGTGCTGGTCCTCGACGAGCCGGCCAACGGCCTCGACCCGGCGGGCATCCGGTGGATGCGCGACCTGCTGCGCGGGTACGCCGACCAGGGCGGCACCGTGCTGCTCTCGTCACACCTGCTGCACGAGATCGAGGTCGTCGCCGACGACCTGGTCGTGATCGGCAACGGGCGGATCGTCGCCGCCGGCACCAAGGGCGACCTGCTCGCCTCGGCCGGCACCTACGCCGCGCGCCGCCGACGTCGCCGCCCTCGCGGCCGCGCTCACGCCCGCCGGTCACGGCGCCTCAGCCGTCGCTGGGCGGCGATCCGCACCGACGCCGACGCCGCCGAGGTCGGGCGCGCTCGCGCTCGCCGCCGGCGTACCCCTGACCGAGCTGCGGCCCGCCGACGGGGCCGGGCTGGAGGAGATGTTCCTCGAGCTCACCGAGAACGACGCACGAGAAGGAGCAGCGGCATGAGCACCAGCAGTCATCGAGCACCCACGAGACCGTCCACGAGAGGCCGCCGCCCGCGAGCCGAGCACGCACCCATCCCGTTCCGCACGGTGATCGGCGTCGAGCTGCGCAAGATGTTCGACACCCGGTCGGGCTTCTGGCTGATGGTCGGCATCGCCGTCGCCGGGCTGCTGGCCACCGGCGCCGTGATCGCCTTCGCCGGCGGACGACGGCCTCACCTACAGCAACTTCGCCGCCGCCATCGGCGTCCCGATGACGATCCTGCTGCCGGTCGTCGCGATCCTGTCCGTCACCGGCGAGTGGAGCCAGCGCGCCGGGCTGACGACGTTCACGCTGGTGCCGCACCGCGGCCGGGTGATCCGCGCCAAGCTGGTCGTCACCTGGCTGGTCGGCATCGCCTCGATCCTGGTCGCCCTGGCGATCGGCGCCGTCGGCAACGTCGTCGGCACCGCCCTGGTCGGGCGTCGACACGGTGTGGGACCTGCCGCTGAGCGCGATCGCTCTACATCATCGGCGCCGACCTGATCGGGATGACGGTCGGCTTCATGCTCGGCGTCGTCACCCGCAACTCAGCCGCCGCGATCGTGGGCTACTTCGTCTACTGGTTCGTGCTCCCGACCCTGTCGTCGGTGCTGGCCGACCAACCAGCACTGGTTCGAGAAGGCGCAGGGCTGGGTGGACTTCTCGTTCAACCAGAACCGCATGTACGACGGCGACTTCTCCGCCCAGGACTGGGCCCAGCTCGCCGTCACCGGCACCGTCTGGCTGGTGCTGCCGCTGGCCTTCGGGCTCTGGCGGGTGATGCGGGCCGAGGTCAAGTAGCCCTCCTGGCACGCGTCGTACGAGCCGGTCGCCCTGGGCGCCGGCCGTATGGCGTTGCCCCGAGTCGCTCAGCGCGGCGGGGGGCCCACCGCCGCGGGCGGCTGGTCGGGGTCGAGGTCGGCCAGCAGCGTCGGTGCGAGCACGCGGAGCCGGGCCAGGCCGTCGCGGGCGTGGGACTTGACCGTGCCGACCGAGATGCCGAGGGCGGCAGCGGTCGCGGACTCGGTCAGGTCGTCGTAGTACCGCAGCACGAGGACCGCCCGCTGGCGTGGCGAGAGCCGGCCCAGGGCGTCGCGCAGGGCACCCCGATCACCCTGAGCCGCGCGCGGCTCGGGCTCCGGCACCTCGCCCACGGACCTCTCGCGCCAGCGCCGGCGCCGCCAGCGGGTCACGCTCTCGCGGGCCAGGACCGTCCGGACGTAGGGATCAGGGTCGGCGGCGATCCGCGTCCACCGTGGTACGACGCGCAGCAGGGCGGTCTGCACGAGGTCCTCGGCGTCGTGGTGGCTGCCCGTCAGCAGGTACGCCGTCCGCAGCAGCGCCGGCCGGCGCGCCGCGACGTACTCCTCGAAGCCCGCCGCTCCCTGGTCAGGTCCGGACACGACGTCTCCACCACACCAGGGTGACGCCGCCGGCAGCGAGCAGACCGACGACGAGACCGGCCACGACGCGGGGGTCCATCGGCGTCGGCGGTGCCGGGAGGTCGCGGGCCGGTGCGCCCAGCGTCGAGGAGGCGAAGGTGATCCAGAAGAGGCCGAGCCCGGGAGCGAGGTGGCTGATCTGCTCGGCTCTCCCGCTCTGTACGTCGATGCGCTCGAGCACGGCGGCCGGTCCCGCGCCGTTGGACGAGGCCGGCCCTCCCGGCTGGTCGGTCACGACCACGTGCCGCTCGTCGGACCAGCCCACGACCGTCGCGACGTGCAGGCGGACCGGCACCGTCGCGAGACGCACCGGGTCCCCCGACCGACGGACCTTCCCGACCACGAGCCGGCCCTGGTTCCCCGGCATCACCCTCGCCAACCGTCGACCCGAGGGCGAGAGAGCGGCCGGGAACGCCTTGCGGGGGTCCGCGCCGGGCTCCATCCGGATCCTGACCTGCTGCCCGGAGCGCGCCGGGTCGAGGTAGGAGTAGCCCTGCCGTCCCCACCGGTACAGCGTGCTCGCCCCAGCGATGCCGGCCGTCTCCGTCAGGTGCGTCGAGAGCGGCCGCGGCGCGCCGTACCCGAATCGCCACTCGTACGACCCCGCGCCCATCCGCAGGGTGAGCGCGTCGTTCCCGCTCCACCCAACGGCGTTGAGATCCAGCCGACCGACGCCCGCCGTCCAGCGCTCGAGGTGCCCGGAGACGGTGTCATAGACCATCAGGCCGTTGACGACCCCGTGATGGAGCGGCCCGACGCCGGTGAAGCACGAGACGTGCTCACCGTCGGCGGAGAGACCGATGAAGCTCAGGCAGTCCGGGACGTCGAGGAACCGGTAGGCACCAGTGGTCGCCGATACCCCGACCACACCCCAGCGGTAGTCGCTCCACAGCCCCGACCGGACCGCCTGCTTCGCCGGGATGACCATCGACAGCCGGCCCGGAGGAGTGGTGGCTGTCCCGAGCCAGCGGCTGGGCTGGTGGACCTGCGTCGGGAGCACCAGGGAGCCGTCCGGCTGCAGGGCGTACTGCGACTCCGCTCCCCGGCGGAGAGCGGTGCCGCCCACGAGGGCCGCCAGCACGAGGGTGGCGACGACCACGAGCGCCGTCCCGATCAACGCGGTCCGGGACCGGCGGCGCCCCTCGGCCCAGATGCCCTCCGGCGTCGGGCTCTCGGGCGCTTCCTCGGCCAGGTCGGCGAACCGGTCGTGCAGCGTGGGCATGGCCCCTCCTTGCGTGCTACCCACTGTTACGCCGTGAGCGGCCCGCAGGGAGGGGGTCGGAAGGAAAACTTCGCCCGACGCACGCCGTACCGGGTGGGTTCGGAGGGGTCCGGACCGGAACTCTGTCGGCGTCAGCCCTTGAGGAGGCTCCGCAGGACGTAGGGCATGATCCCGCCGTTGCGGTAGTAGTGCGCCTCGCCGGGGGTGTCGATGCGGACGGTGGCCTCGAACTCGTCGGCGCGACCGTCCTTCTCGATCTTCACCGTGACCGTGCGCGGCGTGGTGCCGTCGTTGAGCTCGGTGATCCCGGAGATCGAGATCGTCTCCTCGCCGGTCAGGCCCATGTCGTCGGCCGTCTTGCCGCCCGGGAACTGCAGCGGCAGCACGCCCATGCCGATCAGGTTGGAGCGGTGGATCCGCTCGTAGGACTCCGCGATCACCGCCTTCACGCCGAGCAGCGCGGTGCCCTTGGCCGCCCAGTCGCGCGACGAGCCGGAGCCGTACTCCTTGCCCGCCAGGACGACGAGCGGGGTGCCCTGCGCGCTGGTAGTTCTCACTGGCCTCGTAGACGGTGGTGACCTCGCCGCCGCCGGTGAAGTCGCGGGTGAAGCCACCCTCGGTGCCCGGCGCCAGCTGGTTGCGCAGCCGGATGTTGGCGAAGGTGCCGCGGATCATCACCTCGTGGTTGCCGCGGCGCGAGCCGTAGGAGTTGAAGTCGCGCTGCTCGACGCCGTGCTCGGCGAGGTACCGGCCCGCCGGGCTGTCCTTCTTGATCGCGCCGGCCGGGCTGATGTGGTCGGTGGTGACCGAGTCGCCGAGCTTGAGCAGCACGCGGGCGCCCGCGATGTCGGTGACCGGCTCGGGCTCGAGCGGCATGCCGTCGAAGTACGGCGCCTTGCGGACGTACGTCGAGTCCTCGGCCCAGGCGAACGTGTTGCCCTCGGGCGTCGGCAGCTCCTGCCAGCGCTGGTCGCCGGCGAACACGTCGGCGTAGCCGTCGTCGAACATCTCGGAGGTGATCGCCTCGCCGATCACCCGCTCGACCTCGGCCGGCGACGGCCAGATGTCCTTGAGGAAGACGTCGTTGCCGTCCTGGTCCTGCCCGAGCGGGTCCCCGAACAGGTCGACGGTCATCGAGCCGGCCAGCGCGTAGGCGACCACCAGCGGCGGCGACGCGAGGTAGTTCATCTTCACGTCGGGGTTGATCCGGCCCTCGAAGTTGCGGTTGCCCGACAGCACGCTGACGACGGCGAGGTCCTTCTCGTTGACCGCGGCGCTCACCTCGGGGATGAGCGGGCCGGAGTTGCCGATGCACGTCGTGCAGCCGTAGCCGACGAGGTTGAAGCCGAGCTTGTCGAGGTACGGCGTGAGGCCGGCCCGCTCGTAGTAGTCGCTGACCACCTTCGAGCCGGGAGCGAGCGTCGTCTTGACCCACGGCTTGCGGGACAGGCCCTTGTCGACGGCGTTCTTGGCCAGCAGGCCCGCCGCGATCATCACGCTGGGGTTGGAGGTGTTGGTGCACGAGGTGATCGCCGCGATCGCCACCGCGCCGTGGCCGATCTCGACCTCCTGGCCGTCGAGGCTGAGGCCGGCCGTCGCCGACGCGTCGTCGGTGTAGTCCTCGAGGGCCTTCGCGAAGGACTCTCCGGCCTTGGTCACCTCGACGCGGTCCTGCGGGCGCTTGGGGCCGGCCAGCGACGGGACGACGGTCGACAGGTCGAGCTCGAGCCGCTCGCTGAAGCGCGGCTCGGCCTGCGGGGTCGTGCCAGAGCCCCTGCTCCTTGGCGTAGGCCTCGACGAGCGCGAGCTGCTCGTCGGGGCGGCCGGTGAGCCGGAGGTAGTCGATGGTCTGGCTCGTCGATCGGGAAGACCGCGATGGTCGAGCCGAACTCCGGGCTCATGTTGCCGATGGTCGCGCGGTTGGCGACCGGCAGCGCCGAGACGCCCTCGCCGTAGAACTCCACGAACTTCCCGACCACGCCGTGCTGGCGCAGCATCTCGGTGATCGTGAGCACCAGGTCGGTGGCGGTCGAGCCCTCGGGCAGCTCGCCGGAGAGCTTGAAGCCGACCACGCGCGGGATCAGCATGCTGACCGGCTGGCCGAGCATCGCGGCCTCGGCCTCGATGCCGCCGACGCCCCAGCCGACCACGCCGATGCCGTTGACCATCGTGGTGTGGGAGTCGGTGCCGACGCAGGTGTCGGGGTAGGCCGTGAGCTCGCCGTCGATCTCGCGGGTGAAGGCGACGCGGGCGAGGTGCTCGATGTTGACCTGGTGGACGATGCCGGTGCCCGGGGGCACGACCTTGAAGTCGGCGAAGGCGCCCTGGCCCCAGCGCAGGAACTGGTAGCGCTCGCGGTTGCGCTCGTACTCGATCTCGACGTTGCGCTCGAAGGCCTGCGGGCGTGCCGAAGACGTCGGCGATCACGGAGTGGTCGATGACCAGCTCGGCCGGCGCGAGCGGGTTGATCTTGGTGGCGTCGCCGCCGAGGTCGGCCATCGCCTCGCGCATGGTGGCCAGGTCGACGATGCACGGCACACCGGTGAAGTCCTGCATGATCACGCGCGCCGGCGTGAACTGGATCTCCTTGTCGGGCTCGGCCTCGGCGTCCCAGCCGGCGAGCGCGCGGATGTCGTCGGCGGTGATGTCGGCGCCGTCCTCGGTGCGCAGGAGGTTCTCCAGGAGGACCTTCAGCGAGTACGGCAGCGACTCCACGTCGACGTCGTCCCCGGTGACCGCCGCCAGCCGGTAGATCTGGTAGCTCTGGTCGCCGACCTCGAGCGTGCCCTTGGCCCCGAAGCTGTCCTGACTCGCCATCCGTCACATCTCCTCGATCGTCGCGTCTGCTGCCCATCTTGCCGCCGTACGGCGTGAGGTCGGTAGGCGGGTAGATCTCTTGACATCAAGATACCTGACGCCAGGGCGCCCGGCGAACCGGAGCCCGTCAGACGGGCAGCTTGTCGCCCCGACCCTCGACCAGGTCGGCCGGAGCGGTCAGCCGCCAGGCCTCGAAGACGAGCTCGGCGAGCTCGTCGCGCTCGACGCCCTCGAGGTGGCACACGACCCAGCCGTAGCCGTAGGCGGTGAACTGCACCTCGAACACCTCGGGCCGCTCCGCCACCAGCGCCTGCTGCTCGGCGATGGTCTGGCGCAGCCCGATCGTGCACGTCGGCTCCCACAGGTAGCCGAAGGTGCGGCTCTCCACCTCGAGCTTGGTGTAGTGCTGGAGCTCGATCGTCGCCGCCCGGTCGAGCTGGCCGACCAGGTCGCGCGCGTCGGAGAGGTCGCACGGCATGCGCCGAGCCTGGCACACCCCTCCGACAGCGGTGTCACGCACGTCGGTGACGGAGGACGACGCGGGGTCAGCGACGCACCCGGGTCCCTACCAGGAACGCGACCCCGATCGCGACGACGACGCCGATGGCCAGCACACCGAGGAACAGCAGCTCCCACAGTCCGATCGCGAACATGATCTCTCCCCCGTCGGCCGACCCGGGTCACCGTACCCCTCCCGAGCCCCCGCCGGGTCAGGTCGGCGCGAGACCCTTCCGGTCGAGCGCGCGGATGGCCCTGGCCAGGGTGCGCAGCTGCCGGTCGAGGAGTCGGACGCGTCGGACCCTCCGGGGTCCGAGTACGGCGTGAGCCGGGCCCGGTCGCGCTGCATCTCGCTCTCGGCGCTCGGCCAGCGCTGCGTAGACGCGCGGATCCGAGTCGAGACCCTCGCTGCTGACGCGCCAGCTCGGCAGCGACCAGCCGGACGGCGGTCAGCTCGACGTCGTCGAGCCGGTCCGGTGGACGGGGCCGCCGCGGCCGGAGCCACATCCGGTCGGCCCAGGTCGGCGAGATCGCCATGCGACGCCTGGGTGAGCGCGCGCTGCAGCGTGCGCCCGTAGCCGCTGTAGAGCCCGACCCACACGGCCAGGTCGTGCAGCGCGTCGCGACGTGCGGCACCACTGATGGCGCTGTCGTAGGGCGCCACCGGGTTCGTCGTCGCCACGCCGAGCAGCGGCAGCAGCGCCGTCGACTTCGACAGCGTGCGCAGCCGGGCGGGTCGGGGGGCTCGCCGGTGTCGGTCAGGCCGAGACGGGTGGTGAGCTCGGCGCGGACGACCTCGGCGGCACCCCGGAAGCGTGCCTGTTGCTGGGCCGGCAGGTGCTCGGCGACGAAGTGGGCGTAGGTCAGCAGCAGATAGGCGTTCAGCTCGACGTCGTCGAGGTCGGGCTCGGGCAGCATCTCCCTCACCGACAGCTCGCGCGCCAGGCTCCCGAACAGGGCGCGGCCGAGGGCGCACGCCACGGTGGCCGAGCCCAGGTAGTTCTCCATGGGGTGCCGGACCCCCGGCAGGGCGATGTCGAGCACCCAGGGGAACCGGTGGGAGATCCCGCGCAGCCCGGTCACCGGGTCGGCACCGCCCCACACGTTGAGCCACCAGGCGACCTGCGGCAGCGGGTCGCGCAGCACCTCGAGCCGGTCGCTGCCCTCGTGCACCCCGATCAGCCCGGCCGGCGACCCGACGGTGACCACCCCGACCACCTCGACACCGGCCGGCAGCCGGGTCAGCAGGTCGGCGGCGATCACCGTGCCCAGGCTGTGGGCGAGCAGCGACGATCGGCCCTGACTCCGGCAGCGCGGCCAGCACCCGGTGGAGCGTGTTCGCGCGCGTGGCGTCGTCCTCCAGATAGCGCCGTGCCTGCGGGATCACCTTCATCACCGCCGGCACGGTCTCGGCTGCGAGCGGAACTGCCCACCCGGCGGCGTGGGCGCCCAGCGCCCGCTCGAGGTCGGCCGTGGCCCGCTCGACCCGCCACCGCAGGTCGTCGCGCTCGCTCCGTGACAGCTGCGGGGAGGTCTGCGGCGGGAGCTCGTGCCGCTCGTCGCTGGGGTAGCGCAAGGTGTTGGGGTACTTGGGTGCTCGGCAGTCGACGTCGGCCAGACCCGGGTACCCCGCCTCGACCAGGGCAGCGCCGACCACGTCCTGCCAGGCGTCGTCGTGCTCGGCGCCGATGCCGTGGAGGTAGACCAGCGTGGGTGTCATGAGGCACCCATCATGCCCAGGCGGAGTTAGATGGCTCCGTGCCGACCCTGCCCTCCCCACGCATCCCCGACCCCTCCGACGCTCCTCCCGTCCGATGGGGGGTGCTGGCCCCGGGTGGGATCGCTCGGGACTGGACGGCCGCCCTGCACGCGCGGACGACGTCGCGGGTGGTGGCCGTCGGGTCCCGGTCGCTCGAGCGGGCCCAGGCCTTCGCGGCCGAGCACGGAGCCGAGCGGGCCCACGGCAGCTACGAGTCCCTGGTCGAGGACCCCGAGGTGGACGCCGTCTACGTCGCCAGCCCCCACTCCGAGCACCACGGCCACGCCCTGCTGGCGTTGGGGGCCGGCAAGCCGGTGCTGGTGGAGAAGGCGTTCACCCGCAACGCCGTCGAGGCCGCCGAGGTGATCGAGACGGCGCGCGCCCACGGTCTGCTAGCGATGGAGGCGATGTGGGCCCGCTTCCTGCCGCACTACGACGTCGTACGGCGGTGCCTCGAGGAGGGCGTGCTCGGTGAGGTCGCCGCCGTCGAGGCCGACCACGGCCAGCTGCTCCACCCCGACGGCCCCCAGCGCCTGGCCGACCCCGCCCTGGCCGGCGGAGCGCTCCTCGACCTGGCGATCTACCCCGTCTCGTTCGCGCGCCTGGCCCTCGGCGCCTTCGCGAACGTCCAGGCGACCGGCACCCGCACCGATACCGGCGTCGACGCGGGCGAGACGATCGCGGTGACCGGGGCCAGGGGTGGCATCGGGACGCTCTCCGCGACGATGCTCGCGAAGACTCCCTGTGCCGCAGCGATCTCGGGCAGCGCGGCCCGGCTCGAGATCGACGGCTGGTTCTACCAGCCGAGCACGGTGCGTCTGCTCGACCCCGACGACCACGAGGTCGACCGCTACGAGTCGCCGATCCGCGAGCACGGCCTGGCCTACGAGGCCGCGGAGTTCGCGCGGCTCCTGGCCGCCGGGAGAACCGAGTCGGACCTGCTGCCGCTCGGCGAGACGCTGGAGATCATGCAGGTGCTCGACGACGTACGCCGGCAGCTCGGCGTCCGCTTCCCCGGCGAGGCTGAACCGGCGTCGTAGGGTGCCGAGATGACCCCGGAGGACGTCGGCACCCTCGCGGAGTCGCTGCCGGGGGTGAAGCGCAAGGGCACGGTCGAGCGGCCCGCGTGGTATGTCCACGACCGGTTGGTGGCACGTCTCCTCGACCCCTCCACCCTGCTGGTCCGGGTGCCGCTCAGCCGGCGTGAGGCTCTCCTCGACACCTACCCGGACGGCTTCGGGGTGCCGCCCCGCTTCGAGGCCCACCACAAGGTCGAGGCGTACCTCGACCGGATCTCCCCCGCGGCTGTCCAGGCAGCGCTACGGCTCGCATGGGAGATGCAGAGCTGAACCCTGGAGCTCGGGAGGTAGCGTGTGGTGGTCGCCCAGGGCCAGGACGGGCCTGGTCACTCGGGAGCGACACGGGGGAGTTCTGTCATGGTTCGATTCCGTGCCCGCCGGGGAGTCCAGCACGTCCTGGCCGTCACCGGCGCCATCGCGGTCGCGATCGCTGTCGTCCTCGCAGTCCTCGGCACCGCCACCACTGCCGAGGCCAAGGGGAAGCCTCATCCGCTGGTCATCACCTCGATCACACCGACCCCTGGTGCGACGGACGTCCCCACCACGAGTGACGGGGTCATCACGATCCAGTTCAGCCAGCCACTGGCCGACTTCCCGGACGTCTCCGTGATCGACGAGACCACAGGGCAGGACGTGAGCCAGGGCGGGAGCCTGTTCGCTCCGGGCGACACCATCACGATCTTCGGCACCGTCTGCACTCCCGACGGAACCAGCTGCAGCGCAGGTGTCGAGCCCGGCACGACGTACCTCGTCACCCTCGGCGGCAAGGGCAGCGCGCGGGTCGTCTCCGACAGCAAGGCCGTGCTGTCGGGCTCCGAGGTCCCGGACGTCACGGTCAGCAAGGGCGTCGCGACCTTCTCGTTCACGATCGCGCCCGCGCCCCTCACCTGACCCGGTCAGGGGCCGGCGGCCATGGTCGTCAGTCGCGCTCGAGCAGCGCCACGCCCTCCACCTGGTCGGACATCGGGAAGAGGCCGACGGCGTTGAGCGTGAGCGCGCTTCGTTGCCGACAACTGCGATCTCAGCAGACATGTGCGCGCTGACCTCCGGGTTCTCGGTCCGCGAGGCTCCATGCGTCGGTACCTGCCTGCGAGTCTCCGCGACTCAAGGCGCGCTCCAGAAGGAGCCGGCTCCGAGGTTCGCACCCGCCCGCAAGGAGCGCCTTCGGCGGCGAACCAGCCCGAGCTTGTCGACGACCTGCAGTGCTACTGGGGGCTCGCACCCAGGTCACGTCTTCGGTGAGGCAGGTCCACTCCCCTGCGCTCAGAATGCTCACCCCAGCGAAGGACCGGGGCACGGCAGGGCCGGCCATCGCGCCCGCCCGTCGACATGCCCGAGATGGGGCTGCCACGGCTTGTCTTGCCGTAGCCCATTTCGGCTCCAGATGGACGCACTCCGGGCGAGCAAGGACCGAACTCCCCAGTGCAGCAACATGAAGGGATTCAACGCGTCAAACGCTTCACGCCTCGGACTCCGCGGCCAGAGCGGCGAGGGCGCGTTCGAGTTGGGCGCGAGAGCGGATGCCGAGCTTTCGGTAGGAGCGAGACAAGACGGCCTCGACGGTCTTGAGACTTACATGGGCGCGTGCGGCGATCTCGGCGTTGCGTAGGCCGTCGGCGGCCAACCGGCTCACCTCCGCCTCGGTCGGGGTCAGTGTCTCGGATCGGTTGGGCCGCAAGCCGACGCGGCGCAGTTCGGCCCGTGCCTGGTCGGCGTACGGGGTGCAGCCCATGTCCTCCCAGATGGCCAGGGCGCTCGTCAGGCACTCGTGGGCACGCCTCTTCTGGCGGGTTCGCCGGAAGACCCGCCCAGCGACGAGCAGGGCCAGGGCTCGGTCCATCGGCTGCCCGGGTGCGAGCTGTAGGCCATGAGCAGTGGGGGGACGAGTCCTGCGGCCTCTTCCAAGTCCCCGCGTGCCGCAGCCAGGCCGACGCGGCCTCGGGCGCACACAGCGATGGCGTTGTCCTGGCCGAGTTCGCGTGCCCTGGCCTCGGTCTCCGAGAGGTGCTGATCCGCCTCATCGAAGAGACCGATGGCAGCGGCAGCCTCGACAAAGGGAACGTCAGCCTCGAGGTTCGCTGGGTCGTTCCAATCGGCCTGCCGCGCGCATTCGATCGCGGTGCGGAAGGCCTCGAATGCCTCAGCATGGTCAGCGCAGCCGGCATGAATTCGCCCGCTGAGGTGCCAGATGATGGCTCTGAACGTGAGAAACTCTGCGGCCGCGAAGAGGTCCGCAGCCTCTCGCAGGATGGCCAATGCTGCCGACCGCTCGCCGCGCAGACCATCGATCATCGCGCCCTGTGCACGAAGCTGCCAGAGGCTCAAGTGGCCCTGGCCCTGCGCCCACTGTTCTCCCTCGAGGAGAGCGGCCCGAGCGACGTCCCATCTTCCGGCGCGCTGTTCGAGGTGACCCAGGTGCGAGTAGACAACGGGCAGCGAGAGGTCGTCTCCGACTTCGCGACACCGCTGAAGCATCGTGTGGCACAAGGCGCGACCTTCCTCGAAGCGGTCCGACATCATCGCCACATGAGCAAGCTCGAGACTCGGTCCGTCCAGGGCGACAACCGCGGGGGTTCTGGCGTCGAGCTCGACGGCGCGGGCGAGGAGTTCGGCGATTGGCTGGCCGAGGATCATGCGAGCCTGAATCTCTAGGCTCAGCCCGGCGAGCAGAAGCGTGGGATCGACCTGCACACCGGCGTTGGTGAGAACACGATTGGCCGCCATGATCTGCTGGAGCTGGTCATCTCGGCGGTCAACCAGCTCCTCATGAACCGTGCGGACCGTCGCCTCGGCTGCCAGAAGTGGATCCAGATCGGCCGCGATAAGCTCCTGGTTGAGAGCGTGCAGTTCCTCTAGTCGCCCGGATAGCGCGCACAGACGAGCCAGACCGATCGTGGCTCGCCAGTAGCAGGCGGACCCACGGTGATGGGCTCGAGCTTCACCGAACCAACGCTCGGCGAGTGAAGGTTGGCCGCCGGTGAGCGCCCATTCGCCCAGCATCAACGCCCGGTCGGGGCGGTCGGGGAGTCCATGGGTGTCCGAGTGACGGCCAGTTCCAACAGTTCCACCGCGGTGTCCCAGGCGCCCCTCGCCCTCGTCTCTTGGGCGGTTCTGGCCAGGGTAGACCCGAGCCCTTCGTCAGGACCCTGGGTGGCGAGTCCGGCGTGCCGCGCGCGTGCCTCCAGGTCCGGCTCAGCCTGGGCGAGGCGACGATGTGCGTCCACGCGGTCTGGTGCCGCGGCGGCCGCAATGGCCGCTTCGGCGTACAGCGGGTGCAAGAAGAGCACCCTGTTCCCGACGGCCACCAAACCATCCTGGAGGGCCGGGTCCAGCACCGCTGCCAGGTCGACGGGCGAGCACGACCGGGCCTTGGCAATCACTTCCAGATGGGGGTCCGACGACAGCGCAGCGGCCAGTAGCGCGATCCGGGTCTCGCGGGGCAGTACGTTGAGTCGCTCCCGGACGAGCTGCTCGACCGTGGCGCCTGCGCCGATCGCCAACTTGTGGCGGGCGAGCTCGAGGGCATGGAGCGGGTTGCCTCCTGAAGCGCGCTCCACACCCCGAAGGGCGCCGGGCTCCATGACTGGCCCCAAGCGGTCGTTGATGATGCGTACCAGGGCTGGACCCGGCAGCGGGTGCAGGTGCACTTCGGTCAGCCGGCTGATGCCGATCCGCGGCAGCCACTGCAAAGCCTCAAAGTTTGGTCGTGTCGCGCAGACCAGGACAACGGCAGCAGAGCCGATCCGGTCAAGGGCCTGACCGAGAGCGCCGCTGGTGGCGCGATCCAGCCACTGGGCGTCGTCCAAGACCAGGACGACGGGACCCGTTTCCGCGAGGCCGACCAGCACGGCGCGCACCCCAGCCGCAACGGCCCGCGGATCTGCACCACCGTGCATCTCATCGAGCAGCAATGCGGCCCGAAGGCTCGAACGCTGAGGCGCTGGAAGCTCTTGATACGCGCTCACCGGCAGGTCCGCGAACAGATCCACAAGTCCACTGAACGACAGCGCCACCTCGCTCTCCAGCGGGCGAGCGGTCAGGACACGCGAGCCCTCGAGGTGCCCCACCATGTGACGGAGGAGCGCGGTCTTTCCCATCCCGGGCTCCGCGACCAGCGTCACGATCCCGGGGCCAGGTTCACGAACGGCCCCGATGAGTTCCGCCAGCTCACTCTCCCGGCCCACCAGGTCCATCACGAACTCAGTGTGTCCCAACCCGGGGTAGCCCGGCGACCAGTCGTGCCGAGGCCCAGCAGGCGCCCCGTCTGTAGTCATGGGGCCACCTCCAGTGACCGTCACCCCACGGAACGTTCTCACGTTGTCTCAGGGCTGGTGAGGAGCAATGGGAGGAAGACCTCGATCTGGGTCGGCACCGACCGCGGCACACCCAGAGACGCCGAGATAGTGCCCTGATCAAGGGTTTTCTCGTCTACCGGGCGGCTCAGGGCGGGCGGACTCTGGGCATACCAGTTCCCACATCGAGTCCTAGGAAGAAGGACCCCACCATGAACCGTACGCACCTGATCGCCGCCGCCGTCACAGGGCTGGTGGTGGCAGCCACAGGCCCCATCTCCGCCGCCCGAGCGGCCGACGCCAACGCCTCCGGCAGCTACCAGTTCACTGGTGCAACCATGCCCGCTCCACGGACTGCCGGTGACCACCTCATCCTCGACGGCTTGACTGCGACGGTCACGTGGACCGGGACGTTCACCGGGACCTCCACGCTCAGCGGCCGACTCGTCCTACGCCCCATCGATGGTGGCAACCCTTTGTTCGGCACGGCCAACTACCAGTACACCGACGTCTTCACCGGCACCGTCAACGGCGTCGCAGGCACGATGACCATGCTCGAAGAGGGCCAGACCGGACGCGACGGCATCGTCCACTCCAAGGACGTCGTCGTCTCCGCGACCGGCGGACTCGTCGGCCTCACCGGCATGGTCAAGGGGACTGGCACCGTGAGCGGCCCTACCGGCCCCGCAGGCACCTACCTCGGCACCCTGTCGATGCCCTGACCCCTCCGGGGGACTGGCGGCGCGGGTCCGGCGGGGAGTCACCTCCTGGACGGACCCGCGCTGCACGACCCCTCCCCTTGGGCCGGCCAGTCGGCTTTCTCGCCGGCCCTCTCGGTGCAGCTGACACTGCGGTCATCCGACTGGCGTATGTGCGTGCTCATGAGCCGGCAACCGGCTCCGCCGCAGCCAAGCGGACCAGCAGAGACGCGCAAACCGACTTGTACACCGACTTCACCATCGTCGTGATCCACCTGAAACGCACTCACCTGCCGCTGTGACGGTACGCCATAACACCGCCCTTCGACGCGCGAGACGTGGGCTCACGGACGTGCCGCCTTCGTGTCAAGCGACCGCCTCATGACCAGCGGCTCTCAGTCCTTATGGTGGACATCGAGGATCAGGCTGACACAGAAGCCCGTGACCAGCAGGGTGCCGCCAACGATCGCGACGGCCGGGTCGGATGCCCCCGTCTGGGTCAGGAGCAGAGCCGACAGGCTGAGGGCGATCACGACAGACGCCGCGATCTTCCAGTCGTCGCCCACGATGAGGTCGTACCAGAACGTGCCGAACTCTCTGAGGAGCTTCACTCGAGGCCCCCCTCGGCATGGGCCGCAGTGGGCTGGGGTGTCTTCGCCGGCGACAGTGCCGCAATGAATGCGCGAGTGACCAGGTACCAGACCACCAGGAGGACGAGGATCGCGGCGTCGGAGCCCGGCCACGCGATGCTCTCCTGCCCGCTCCGGAAGACCCCCAGCCCCTCGACCGCCCAGAACGTGCCGAACGACGCCAGCAGCAGCCCTACGCCGTACTTCATCGTGTTCTCGGGGATCATCGCCAGCGGCTTGCGCAGGCTGACCGCCAAGATCGTCACCGTGATCACCGCCGCGACGGCACCGAACACCGCCACCGGGACGTTGTGGGCATTGAGTCCGAACGTGATGACGATGAAGACGACCTCCATGCCTTCCAGGAACGTCCCCTTGAGGGAGACCATGTAGGAGAACATGTCGAAGCCCTCAGGCCGGTCGCCCGCAAGTCGTGCCGCCTCCTGCTGTTCCCGGTAGATCCTCTCCTCGTCGTGCAGCGACTTGCGGTGAGAGGCCCGCAGAATGGCCTTGCGCAGCCACTGCAGCCCGAAGACCAGCAGCAGACCACCGATCACCAGCTGAAGCGCGGCCTCCGGCAACCAGGACGTGAGGGCATACCCGAAGATCGCGGTCACCAGGCCAAGAGCCACCAACGCCGTCGCAACCCCCCACCACGTCGACCGCCAGCTCCGGGTGAAGCCCACGGCCATGATGATGGTGGTGGCCTCCACCGCCTCGACCACACAGGCAACGTACGTCGCCACCAGCAAGGCCCAGCCTGCTGCGGTCACGCCGACTCCGATCCGTACCCTCTGCGCCATCCCACGGGCAGGGACGCCGCAACCAACCGACGACCGCGACGCTACCTCGCAGGCGGTTCGCTTGAACGGCACGGGACGTCAGCGTGGCAGCGCTACGTCGAGCCGGGCCATGATCCGAGTGAGGTCGGCGACGTCGCGATCATCGAGCACGTCGCCGAAGACGTGTTGCAGGAAAGCGTGCTGGCGCCGGCGGGTCTTTCGCACCATCCCGCGGCCACGCCTGGTGGTGGCCGCGAACGTTGGGACCGCGACCACCTTCCACGATCCACGGCTTCTCACTCGCCGATGCCTTCCATGCCCCGCAACAGGTTCTTGACCTCCGCGCCTGACCAGCGTCCTCATGCGTTCCACCGCATTACGGCGACGGTGATCAAAGCGGACTGTGCTCTGGCGCTGTAGAACGTAGGCAGGGCGTCGAACCTCGAGCGGAAGGAGCGCGGGATGCAACGTCACGCTCTCGAGGACGGGACGGTGCTCTCGGTGCAGCAGCCCGCAGAGGTCCATGCCGCGGGCCCGTCACTGGCTCTTCTGTTCGACGGCCGACCGATGATCGAGGCAGGCATCCCCGAGATGCTGCGCTCGCTGCAGGAAGACCGAATCATCGGCCCGCTCACCACGATCTACGTCGAGTCGATGGAGGGTTCGACAGTGCGAGGTCCGACTCGGGTGGCGTCGTTGACCGACCCGGCGCTGCTGGACAGGTTGGTCCACACGCTCCGACGATTTCTCGACCTGTCCGGAGCGGCTACGGTCGCGGAACGACGGGTCGTCATGGGTCACAGTCTGGGCGGCAACGCGGCGCTGCACGTTGCGTCGCGGTGGCCGGGCCTCTTCAGGAGCGTCGCCACCGCCTCTGCTGCACTGTGGTGGCCCGGTGACGAGGTGCAGCTGTCCGGGAGCCAGATCGCGGCCGAGATCTACGCGGTGTCAGGGCTACGTCTGTGGATGACAGCCGGGGCGGCCGATGACCCCCTCCTTCTTCGCTCCAACCGAGAGTTCTGGAAGGCAGCGGACGAGATGAGCCTCGACCTCATCCACGTGGAGCACCCCGGCGGCCACGAGCTCTCCGCGTGGCGAATGGCGCTGAGTCGAGCCCTTCCCCATCTGCTCACCGGGTCCACCTGAACACCTCCCCCACCCTCGCTTCGCTTCGTCGTTGGCCTGTCATGGTCGACGTTCGTGTAGATAGTCGTCGGTTGTCACGGGCGGCTCGTGGTCGCATGGGGTCGCTCGATCGAGGCCGGCTACGTGCATCGCGCACGGACTGGGTACAAAGGGAGCGTGACCACCGGCGCGATGGAAGGGTTCGTGCGCGTCCGCGGCGCCAGCGAGCACAACCTCCGTGACGTCGACGTCGACATCCCGCGGAACGCGATGGTCGCGTTCACCGGGATCTCCGGCTCGGGGAAGTCGTCGCTGGCCTTCGGCACGCTGTACGCCGAGGCGCAGCGTCGCTACTTCGAGTCGGTCGCGCCCTACGCCCGCCGGCTGCTGCAGCAGGTCGGCGCTCCGCACGTCCAGGAAATCACCGGGCTGCCGCCGGCGGTGGCGCTGCAGCAGCGTCGCGGCGCGCCCACGCTCCCGCTCGTCGGTCGGCACCCTCACCACGCTGTCCAACCTGCTGCGGATGCTCTACTCGCGAGCGGGCGACTACCCCGCCGGAGCCGACCACCTCGAGGCCGAGGCGTTCTCGCCCAACACCGCGGCCGGTGCCTGCCCGCGCTGCCACGGCCTGGGCGTCGTGCACGACGTCACCGAGGAGCTGCTCGTCCCCGACCCGTCGCTGAGCATCCGCGAGGGCGCGATCGCCGCCTGGCCCGGTGCCTGGCAGGGCGCCAACCTGCGCAGCATCGTCACCGGTCTCGGCATCGACATCGACGAGCCGTGGCGCAGGCTCAAGAAGAAGGACCGTGACTGGCTGCTGTTCACCGACGAGCAGCCGTCGGTGCTCATCGAGCCCGAGCCCGATCGCGTCGACTACGGCTACTACGGCAAGTTCTGGAGCGCCCGCAAGCACGTCATGCACGTCCTTGGCCGACTCCAAGAGCGAGCGGATGCGCGAACGGGCCCTGCGGTTCGTGGAGGACGCGCCCTGCCCGGACTGCCACGGCAGCGGACTGCGGCCGGAGGCGCTCGCGGTGACCTTCGCCGGGCGTTCCATCGCCGAGATCAAGGATGCGCTGACCGATGTCAGCCGCAGCTCGGTCGCGGCTGCTGCGGCCGGTCGCCGCGACTCGCCCGACCGGGAGGCCAACGAGGTCGCGGTGCGGATCTGCGCTGATCTGGTCGCCCGCATCGAGGTGCTCCTCGACCTGGGCCTGGGCTACCTCAGCCTGGGCCGCCGCTCGACGACGCTGTCGCCCGGCGAGGCGCAGCGCCTGCGGATCGCCACCCAGCTGCGCTCGGGGCTGTTCGGGGTCGTCTACGTCCTGGACGAGCCCTCGGCCGGCCTGCACCCCGCCGACGCGGAGCCGCTGCTGGATGTCCTGGACCGCCTGAAGGCGTCGGGCAACTCGCTGTTCGTCGTGGAGCACGACATGGACGTCGTACGGCGTGCGGACTGGGTCGTCGACATCGGCCCCGGCGCGGGCGAGTCCGGGGGCCGAGTGCTCTACAGCGGCCCGGTCGCGGGTCTCGAGGACGTCACGGAGTCGGCCACGAGCGCCTACCTGTTCGGTCGCGCCGAGCGGCTGGATGCACGACGTGCGTGCACCCGCAGGGCTGGCTGCGGTTGGGCGGAGTCGCCCGCCACAACCTGCGCGACCTGTCCGTCGACGTCCCGCTCTGCGTGCTGACCGCGGTCACCGGGGTGTCCGGCTCGGGCAAGTCGACCCTGGTCAGCCAGGTGCTCGCTCGACCCGGACCCGACGACGCACGCTGGAGCGCGTCAGGAGTGTCGGAGGCCGAGTCTTCGACCGGCTGGTCGGTCGACCAGCGGCCGATCGGCCGTACGCCCCGGTCGAACCTCGCGACCTACACGGGGATGTTCGACGCCGTGCGCAAGCTGTACGCCGCCACGGACGAGGCCCGGGCCCGCGGCTACGACGCCGGGCCGCTTCTCCTTCAACGTCCCCGAGGGGCGCTGCGAGACCTGCCAGGGCGAGGGATTCGTCGCCGTCGAGCTGCTCTTCCTGCCCGGCACGTACGCGCCGTGCCCGACCTGCCACGGCGCTCGCTACAACGCCGAGACGCTCGAGGTCACCTACCGCGACAAGAACATCGCGGAGGTGCTCGCCCTGTCCGTCGACGACGCCGCGACCGTTCCTCGCCGACGTGCCTGCCGCCGTCCCGCAGCCTTCAGACGCTGCGTGAGGTGGGCTTGGGCTACCTGCGGCTGGGCCAACCGGCGACCGAGCTCAGCGGCGGCGAGGCGCAGCGCATCAAGCTCGCCACCGAGCTCCAGCGGGCCCATCGCGGCCATACGCTGTATCTCCTCGACGAGCCGACGTCGGGACTGCACCCTGCCGACACGGCGCTCCTGCTGCGCCAGCTGCACCGGCTCGTCGACGCCGGCAACACGGTGGTTCTCGTCGAGCACGACCTCGACGCGATCGCCACTGCCGACTGGGTCATCGACCTCGGCCCGGGCGGAGGCGATGCCGGCGGTCAGGTCGTCGCGACCGGCACGCCGGCCGACATCGCGAGGGCCGAGGGCAGTGCGACCGCCCCGTACCTCGCGCGGCGGCTCGAGCGGGCCTGATCGCCTCGGGCGGTCGACGCGCCACACACGCTGCTCCCACGTCGCCACTCGCCCCGCCGACCGGCCCTCGATCTTCTCGATCGAACGTCGACGGCCCGTGGGCAGGGATACATCCATGCGTCGACGTTGCAGCAGAGACATCTGGCCGTGCGGCTGTCGGATGCGTCATACCGTCGGCTTTCGGGGCGGATCCAAAGCAGTCCCATGCCGATGAGCGGGTGTCGAAGTGCGTGAGTTTGGAGGATTGCAGCCGGCACGGAGCGGCGTTCGGTGTGGGTGGACAAGCCAGGCTGGCGGTGTGTGAAGACCGTGTCCGCTGCGGCATCGACTTCTCACCAGGAGTACGGGGGACGGAATGCCGACGCGTCGTCGGGTTCGCTGGACACGACCAACGTCTCGGTCAGAGGATTCGGATCATGAAGGAGCCCACGGTCGCGGTGCTCGGCGCCGGTGCGCTCGGGTCGGCCATGGCTGCTCGGCTGGGCGAGACCGGTCATCGGGTGAACCTGTGGAACCGGACGCCTGATCGCGCTCGTGCGATCGCCACCGCCTCCACCGGAGTCACGGCGGTGGCCGACCTGTCGGAGGCGGTCGAGCAGGCGCTGGTGGTTCTCACGGTGCTGCGAGACGGCGACGCCGTTACGGAGGTCATGAGCACGGCGATCGATGGTCTCGATGCCCGAGCGGTGTGGGTCCAGGCGAGCACGATCGGACCGGGCAGTGCCCGGATGCTCGGGGAACTGGCCGCCCGCCATGCTGTCGCCTATCTGGATGCCCCGGTGTCCGGCAGTACCGGACCTGCACGTAGCGGCACGTTGGTCTGGTTGACGTCGGGCAGCCGGAAGGCATTCGAGCTTGCCGAACCGACGTTGCGACACCTTGGGTCGGCCGTGGAGTACCTCGGCAGTGGTGTCGAGGGCAGCGCGGTCAAGATCGCGGTCAACGCCTGGATGACCTCGGCGACGGTAGCGATGAGCGACGTCCTGTCGCTGTGCGACGCCCTCGGCATCGACCACGCGCTCTTCACCAGGGTCCTCGCGGACGGGCCACTGGCCATGCCATACGCCCTCCAGAAGGTGACCGCGATGGACAAGCGTGCCTACACCGCCGGCTTCGCGGTCGAGCTCGCCCGCAAGGACCTCGCGCTCGCCGAGGAGTCGCTACCCCCTTCGCCGCTGCTGCTGGCCGTACGCCGGCGACTGGACCAGGCCATCGCCGACGGGCACGGCCACGACGACCTCGCGGCTGTCGACTACCAGCGAGGCAAGCCCGAATAGCCCCCGGAGGACCTTCCATGCCCGCAGGTTCCGGTGAGGCGACCTCTACCGTCCTCGCGGGCACCGAGAGGATCCAGCACTCGACGACTCCCTGCCCCGAGGACGTCTCCCGCGCGATCACCGCGGTGCAGCCCTCGCGGTGACTTCGTACCGCCCCGTCGCACGGATCGAGGTCTCCTTGCGACCCCAAGAGTCCGTGGCAGCGCGGGAGCAACGAGAGCACCCGTGGGCTCGTGGGTCAGTACCTCCCGAAGACCCTGGACTTCCGGACCCTGACCCACGCCGACTTCGACGCCATCGCCGACAAGCTCCACGGACGCCCTCGACAGATCCTCGGCCTCAAGACACCCTCACGAGTACTTGCCGAGGTGTTGGGTCGACCGCCTGAGCCCGCACCGCTGTCCGGTGGCATGCACCTGCCTGATGAAGGGGCGAGGCGTGGTCCCTCCGCCGCAGGATGCCGATCCTGCCTAGGCCCCGACCGGCTGCGGCCCTGGGCGGCGTCGCTTGCGGATCCCGGCCACGGCGGCCGGCGAGGCCATCATGGCCAGCGCCATGAGCACCATCAGCGGGGCCGTGTTCGGGTCGGTTGCCTGCCCGGTCCACCATTCTCCCAGGCTTTGCCCGAATACCCAGTACAGCGCCGAGACAACGATGCCAGCCACGCCGGCGACGCTCCGCGGTGCACCCGGAGGGATAGCCGCCAGACCGATGGCCGCCTGCACCACCACCAGCACGACCAGGGCCGTCACCCCGGTCCCGGCGAACTTCGTGGCCACCGAGTGGTCGAGGTGGGCGAGCCATCCCGGGGCACCATCGCCATTGCCTCTGATCGCGTCGCTCACATCCGCGGCCCGGTTCTGGCCCGGAAGCAGCTGGAAGACCGCCCCACCGAGCCAGATCACGGCCCACGCCAGCGGCAACCAGCCCGCTGGGCGTTCATCCCCGGTGGCGTGGACGCCCTGCGAGGACGGCCACACGCCCACGGCGAGCACGGCGTACAACAACACCGCCCCCGGTGCTCCAGTCAGCAGGTCGGCGTGCCCCGAGGCGAGTCCACCCAACCCTTCGCCGAAGAACCACACGCCGGCCGACCATGCCAGCGAGGCCAGCAACGCCAGCCGGACCGTGCCGGGAATGAGTAGCCCCAAACCGATGACCAGTTGGACGACCGCGAACACCAGGTCCCACGCGACCGGCGCAGACGCCACCAGGTCGGCGGCCCACTGCACGCCAGACGCCACGAAGCCCGGCTGACCGTCGCCGGCCGGAGCGATCACCTGTTCGGCAAAGCCTCTCCCGAACATGAACGGCTGCAACTGCAGGGCTCCATCCAGAATCCACAGCAAGCCGAGCACCATCTGTACCTGCCGACGCGACACCCAGCCCCCTCAGCCCTCGGCCCCACCCGCCCTGGGGGTGAGGCTAGTCACTCACCGTGGACGCTCACCACTATCCAGCACCAACGTCCTCACATGCCGCTGTCCGTGGTCGCTCTGGCCGATGAGGGGTGCCTGCCTCTGTCGCGCCTCAGGATGGGAGAGCACCCCGGCCGTGGACCGATCCGAACGTCGATCCTGGCGTTGGCCGCGGCCACAGCACCGCCGTGTCGGGCGCTCGCAGCCGGCTGAGGACGAGGACATCGAGAAGTTCGTGAAACACACGTACCCGCGAAGTTCAGCGATGGTCTCGGCGTTTGGATGAGCATCACGCAAGTGGACGCGGAGGTCGGCCGGCCCGCCCCACGCCGCGGAGCCTCAGACAACACTCATCTGGGTGCCGCCCTCCAAGGTTCGCATGCCGAGCTCGACGAGCCGATGCCGAACGGACTGTCCGACCTGCTGGACATCGGCCACGCCACGGGCGTCGCGACCGAAGTGGAGTCCAGCCCGATGTGAGAACCGCACACATCCGCAGTCCGGGCGCGCTCATGCCGACATGAGTGCGTTGGATCAGGTCGCGAGCAGGTCGACGATCCCGACCCCGAGCCCGACCAGGGCGCAGGCGCCGAGGGTCCGCAGGACAGACCACCTGGCACGGAACAGCAGGAGCGCTGCCAAGGCGGCAGCCCCGACCGAGAGGGGTTTCAGGCTGTCCAGGTGCGGCACCTGGAGGTTCACCGGACCCCACGTGACCGTGCTGACCTCGCGGAACAGGGTGTGGATGGCGAAGTAGATCGCGAGGTTCGCGATGACCCCGACCACGGCCGCCATGATCCCCGTCAGAGCCGCCGACAGTGCCTGGTTGCCACGGAGTCGCTCCACATAGGGGGCACCCACGAAGACGAACACGAAGCACGGGACGAAGGTGACCCACGTGGTCAGCAGGGACGCAACGACGGCGGCGACCCACGGGTTGAGGGGTCCAGGGTCGTGGTAGGCGCCGACGAAGGCGACGAACTGGACCACCATGATCAGCGGGCCGGGCGTCGTCTCGGCCAGTGCCAACCCCGTGATCATCTCGCTGGGCGTGAGCCAGCCGTACACCTGCACCGCCTGCTGTGCCACGTAGGCCAAGACCGCATAGGCACCCCCGAACGTGACCAGTGCAGCGCCGGTGAAGAACACCGCCATGTCGGCGAAGATGCTGTCGCGCCCGGCGACGGCAACCACCAGTCCCACCGGGATCGCCCAGGCGATGAAGCCCACGCCGATGACCTTCAACGAGTGTGTGCGGCTGGGGCGTTCGGCGTGCAGCGCGTCGTCCGAGATCACGGGCGTCGGACCATCGGACCGAGCCGACGGTGGTGTGGCTCCACGCATCGCCTGCGGGGCCCAGCGACCGAGGGCCCAGCCGACCGCCGCCGCTACACCGACGACGACCGGGAACGGAGTCTTGAAGATCGACAGGGCCAGGAACGCGGCCACCGCCAGTGCCACCAGCGCGGCATGCCCCAACGCTCGACCACCGACGCGCACCACCGCCTGGGCGACGATCACCAACACCGCGGGTGCCACAGCGGCGAGAACAGCGGTGACGATCGTGGTGTCGCCGGCCCCCACGTAGAGGGCTGACAACGCCAGCAGAGCCACGACTCCCGGCAGCACGAACAAGACCCCGGCGATCAGCCCACCGATCACCCCGTTCAGCAACCACCCGATGTAGATCGCCAACTGCTGAGCCTCAGGCCCCGGCAGCAGGGTGCAGAACGACAGGGCATGCAGAAAGCGCTTCTGGCCGATCCAGCGCCTCTGGTCGACCAAGGCGCGCTGCATCACCGCGATCTGCCCAGCCGGGCCGCCGAAGGTCTGCAGGGAGATCGCGAACCACGCGCGGGCGGCCTCGCCCAGCGGGATCAGCCCTCCTGCGCGTTGCGCGGGCGGGTCTGGCTCGTCCAGGGTCACGGGGACTTCCTGCCACACCCGCCTCGCGTGGTGCAACCGTGTCCACCCAGCGGGCGCAATGGCCCTCAGCAACGCCTCACATGCCGCTGTCATGTGCACGCGGATGCGCCTGACGCCTCACTGTCGCGAGCGGTGGCGGTGCGCCTGTGAACGTGTTCACTCGGCTGCGATGCCGAATGACGGGGCACTCCTGGATCCGAGTACCTCAGCCACCACCGGGCCAGACGGTTCCAACGCAACCGCGCATGCACGCCGATGAGAGTGCGCAACCAAGGTCCGGTTCTGCGAGTCTCATCAGCGTGCGCGAGCGTGTTGCGGCGTCTACCCTCGGGGTCGCCATCCTCGCTGCCCTCGCCGCAGCGACGACCGGATGCTCGCGTAGCCACACCCCCGAGGCGAGTGGGCCGAGCGAAGGGCCCGCTCCTTCGTCCTCCGCTTCTACGAGCGCCATCCCTCGACGAGCCCTCACCCCACTGCCCCGTTGCCGAGCAGACGATGTAGGCCTCTCCGTTGCACAGACGGGGTCGGTCGCCTCGCAGCCGTTCTCCGACATCGCCCTCACCAACACCGGCACCACGCCCTGTGCACTCTCCGGCTATCCCCGCATCGAAGCGCGAGGCGTCCTGGGTAGCCGAGCCACGACGGTGCCTCTGGCCATCGCGGTGCACCACGGTCTCTATGAACGGACCGACCCGGGACCTCACCGGATCGCGCTTCGCCCACGGCACGACGCCTTCTTCTCGATCGGAACCGCCACGGCCTACCAAGGCGGGCTTCATCCGATCACGCTGAGGCGACTGACCGTCGTCCTGCCCGGAACACAGCTCCGCAACCTGCTGTCGATCAACCTCCTCTCGAGCAGGCCCGTACGAGGGAAGATCCCGGTCGGCATCACCGCCGTCACGGCCTCGCCACACTCTTGAGCAACGTCCTCACATGCGGTGTCCGCTCGCACCCATGCCGATGAGCGGTCGACTCCTTCGGGCCGAACCTTGCGGTCGAGGTCGTTCGCGCACGCACTCAGTGCCGCATGTGTCGGCGGATAGCAGGCAGAGGACATTCGGCGTTGG
>CAWEEN010000010.1:0-158350 GCA_963808115.1 uncultured Actinomycetota bacterium | reverse complement strand
CCGGTCAGGGGGAGACGGACAGCGGGCTCCACCAGGTGAAGCGGCGTCCGGCGTACACCGACCGGGACAGCTCGATCACGACGTCGCCGACCAGGCCCCGCCGGGAGTGCCGTAGCACCGGGTCGTTGAGCTTGATGTCGAGCAGGTCGACGTCGACGGCGTTCGCCAGGTCGGCGGTGAGCTGGTCCTCGGCCATGGTGGGACGGAGCCCGCGCGCCGCGAGCAGGGAGTAGAGGCTCTCGGGCAGGCCGGTCTGCAGGAAGCCGGGCAGCAGCACCTCGTTGAGGTACACGTCCTGGTAGCACAACGTGACCCCGTCGAGCCGGCGCCGGCGCCGCCAGTGGATGACCGAGTCACCCGGCGTGATCCCCAGGGCCTTGGCGACCCCGGGCCCGGCCTGGCCCAGAGCCGACTGCAGGGTCTCGGTGGTGGTGACCCAGCCCCTCGCCCTCGCGTCCTCGGCGAAGGACATGGGCCGGGCAACCGGCCGCGGGCTCTTGGTGACGAAGGTGCCACGGGCCGGGGCCCGTTCGAGAAGACCCTCCGCCACCAGGGCGTCGATCGCCTGGCGCACCGTCATCCGGGCCACGCCGAAGTGCTGCATGAGACCACGCTCGGACGGAGCCGGGGCGCCCTCCGGGAGGTCCTGGATGAGGTCGCGGACGTACTCCCGCACCTGCACGTGCTTCAGCGTCGTCCCGAGAGGTAGGGCGACCTCGTCCACGGCGGGGATTCTAGGGTCTCCGGCGGTGGCTGCGATGCCGAATGAGACGGTCGTGCCCGCCGGGTGGCGTCGTCAGCCGCCGGCGACCTGCTTGGTCATCACACAGTTCTTGGTGCCCTTGGGCCGGTCGTAGCTGAATCCTGCGCGCTCGAAGAGGGTGCGGGTGCCGCTGTAGAGGAACGACGCGGAGACCTTCTTGCCCTCGATGTCGTGGGGGTAGCCCTCGACCAGCCCGCCACCCTCGGCGGCGACCAGGTCGAGGACCCCCTGCAGAGCGACCGCCGAGACGCCCTGCCGGCGGTAGCGGCGGTCGATGAAGAAGCAGGTGACCCGGTAGTCCGGGACCCGTGGGCTGGTGCTCTCGTACTGCTTGCGGTGGTAGATGTTCGGCAGCTCGGCCGGGGTGCCGTACTGGCACCACCCGACCGCCACGTCACCGTCGAGCACCAGGGCCGCGTGGGCCCTGCCCTCGCAGACGAGCCGCTCCTTGAGCGCCCGGTTGGCCTCGGCATCGCGCTCCTTCTCCGAGCTCATGGTGTGGAACCACGTGCACCAGCAGCCGCCCCAGACCCCGTTGTGCCGCTCGGCGAGATCGGCGAAGGCCGGCCAGGTGTCGGGCCCGAGGGGCCGGACCGTGAGCTCGGCGGTGGACATCGCGTCGGTCATGCTCGGACGGTAGCCCGGACTCCGGACGAGGTGCGTCCGGAGATCCTCAGAGCGCCCGCCTCTCACGGAGGGGTCGAACAGGTGTTCGATCCGGTGCTAACCTGGGAGGATGGACTTCCAGACCACGATCTTCGAGTCGTCGGCTCCGGAGCTGCGGGGCCTGGAGGAGACCGAGCGCCACCCGCTGACGCGAGGGGCCTGGGTCGACGTACGCCGCGACTGGCTGGCCGGCGCCGACGACGTGCTCGAGCGGTTGGTCGCCGACGTGCCGTGGCGGGCGGAGCGGCGCCCGATGTACGACCGCATCGTCGACGTACCGCGGCTGGTGCACACCTATGCCGAGGGCGACGAGCTCCCCCATCCCTTGCTGAGCCGGGCGAGGGAGGCGCTGAGCGACCACTACCGTCCCGAGCTCGGCGAGGGCTTCGTGACCGCGGGCTGCTGCTACTACCGCGACGGCCGCGACAGCGTCGCGTGGCACGGCGACACCTTCGGCCGCGGCAGCACCCACGACACGATGGTCGCCATCGTGTCCGTCGGCGACCCCCGGCGGCTGGCCCTGCGGCCCCGGGGGGGTGGCGAGTCGATCTCGTTCCAGGTGGGGCACGGCGACCTGCTGGTCATGGGCGGTTCGTGCCAGCGCACCTGGGAGCACGCCGTACCGAAGGTCGCCCACGCCGGACCACGGATCTCGGTGCAGTTCCGCCCGCGCGGGGTCTTCTGAGGACGCCCCGAAAAACGGGGGGCCCGGCCACGTCCGCTGGTTGAGGAGGTCGCTCTGCGACCGTCTGGCTGATCCGGCACGGCTGCAGCAGCCTCTCCATCGGGCAGCTGGATGCCGGCTGTGGCGTGGTCGCCCTGGTGGCGCTCGGTCTCGAGCGGTCGCTGCCCTCCGTCGCCAACGGCGTCCGCACGGCCGAGCACGAGACCCAGCCGGTCACCTGACGATGAGCCAGATGATGATCCCGATCACCACCAGCACCGCGAGCACGGGCTTCCAGTAGGACTTCACCAGGATCGGCAGCACGGTGGAGCCGAGGTTCAGCGCGTCGTCCGACCCCTGGGGTCTCGTCCCCGGGGCCTCCGCCGCCGGTACGACGGGTGGGGGCGCGGGCGCCTCCGGCGCCTCGGCCGCGACGGCCTCCTCAGCGGGAGCAGCCGGGGCAGCCGGGGCCGCCGGCTCGGCCGGAGTGACCGGGGCCGGTGGTTCGGCGACGGCTGCCGGGGCCGCCGGCGCGGCCGCCGCAGGGGCAGCCGCGCCGCCGGTGTCTCCGTCGGCCATGCGGTGCTCGAGGCACGCGACGAACTGGCCGAGCAGCTTGTCCGAGACGTCCTGCATCACGCCGCGACCGAACTGCGCCGGCTTGCCCGTGATGGCGAGGTCGGTGTTCACCACGACGTCGGTCGACGTCCCGGCCGGCGTCATGGCGAGCGTCACCGTGGCGCCCGCCGTCCCGTTGCCGCGCTTGTCCTTGCCCTTGGCGTCCACGACGAACCGGTGGGCGGTCTCGTCCTTCTCGGTGAAGGTGCCCTGGCCGTTGTAGACCAGGGCGATCGGTCCGAGCTTGACCTTCACCGAGCCGTGGAACGTGTCGCCCTCGTGGTCGGTGACCACGGCACCCGGGAAGCACTCCGCCACCGACGAGATGTCCTGGAAGTGGGCCCAGGCCTCCTCGACGCCGACGGGGACGGTGAAACGATGTTCGAGCTCCACTAGGCGCCCGCCGCCTCGAGCACGGCACGACGCGTGAGCACGGTGGCGAGGTGCCTGCGGTAGTCGGCGTCACCGTTGAGGTCGCTCGGCGGGTTGGTCCCCTCGGCGGCCTGGTCGGCCGCCGCACGGACGCCGTCCTCGGTGGCCGAGGCTCCCGCCAGCGCCGCCTCCGTGGCCGAGGCACGCAGCGGGGTGGACCCCATGTTGGTCAGCCCGACCTTGGCCTCGCTGATCGTGCCACCCTCGGCCTTCACGGTCGCGGCGACCGCGACGATCGGCCACTGGTGCTGGACCCGCACGAACTTCTCGTAGTGGGCTCCCCAGCCGGTGTGCTTGGGGATCCGGACCTCGGTGAGGATCTCGTCCTCGCCCAGGGCCGTCTCGAAGAGGTCGACGAAGAAGTCCTGCGCCACCACCGTGCGGGTGCCCCCGGAGCCGGCGATCACGAACTGGGCGTCGAGGGCCAGCGCCGCCGGCCCCATGTCGCCCGCGGGGTCGGCATGGGCGCACGAGCCACCGAAGGTGCCGCGGTGCCGGATCTGGTTGTCCGCCACCTCCGCTGCGGCCTTCGACAGCAGCAGAGCGTGCTCCTTGACCAGGTCGTTCGTCACGACGTCGGAGTGCGTGGTGAGCGCTCCGATGACGATGGCGTCGCCGTCGTCGCGGACGCCGCGCAGGCTGTCGATCCGCCCGAGGTCGATGACGACGTCGGGCGCGTTGAGCCGCATCCGGAGCACCGGCAGCAGGCTCTGGCCGCCGGCCATCAGCTTCACGTCGTCGCCGGCGGACGCCAAGGCGCTGAGGGCCTCCTCGATGCTGGTCGGCGCCAGGTAGTCGAACGTGGCGGGAATCATGCGCCTGCTCCTTCCGTGCTGGACTGACCCGGTTCGTCGGCATCGAAGTGCGGCATCGCCGCGCCCTCGGTGGCGCCGCCCTTCGGGACCGAGGTGTGGATCGCCTTCCAGACCCGCTCGGGCGTGCAGGGCATCAGGATGTCCTCCACGCCGAACTGCCGGATCGCGTCGAGCACCGCGTTGACCACGGCCGGGGTAGACGCGATGGTGCCGGCCTCGCCGACGCCCTTGGTGCCGAGCGTGTTGGAGGTCGACGGCGACGTGGTGTGGTCGATCTCGAAGGAGATCGTGTCGGCCGCGGTGGGCAGCAGGTAGTCGACGAAGGAGCCGCTCACCAGCGTCCCGGAGTCGTCGTAGACCGCCTCCTCGAAGAGGGCCTGCGCGATGCCCTGCATCAGGCCGCCGTGCACCTGTCCGGCGACGATCAGGGGGTTGATGATGTTGCCGATGTCGTCGACGCAGACGTACTTGCGCATGGTCGCCCGGCCGGTCTCGGTGTCGATCTCCATCGCGCACAGGTGGGTGCCGTGCGGGAAGGAGAAGTTGACCGGGTCGAACGTCGCCTCCGCGTCGATGCCCGGCTCCATGCCCTCGGGGTAGTTGTGGGCGGCAAACGTCGCGAGGGCGACCTCGGCCATGCCGATGCCCTGGTCGGTGCCCCGGACCGAGTAGCGGCCGTTGCTGAAGTCGAGGTCCTCGACGTTGGCCTCGAGCAGGTGCGCCGCCAGCGGCTTGGCCTTCTCGATGACCTTGTCGGCGGCCAGGACCAGCGCCTCGCCGCCCACCACGAGCGACCGCGAGCCGTAGGTGTCGAGACCCTTGTGGGAGACCTGGGTGTCACCGTGCAGGATCTCGACGTCCTCGAACGGCACCCCCAGGCGGTCGGCCACGATCTGGCTGAACGCCGTCTCGTGGCCCTGCCCATGGGCGCTGGCGCCGGTGATGACCTCGACCTTGCCGGTCGGGAGCATCCGGACGGTGGCGTGCTCCCAGCCGCCGGCGCCGTAGTTCAGCGAGCCCAGCACCCGGCTGGGCGCGAGGCCGCACATCTCGGTGAAGGTCGAGATGCCGATGCCGAGCTGGACGGTGTCGCCGGCCTCACGGCGAGCCTTCTGCTCGGCCCGGAGCTCGTCGTAGCCGAACATCTCCTTGGCCTTGGCGGTCGCCGCCTCGTAGTTCCCCGAGTCGTAGGTCATGCCGGCGACCGTGGTGAACGGGAACTCCTCGTGCTTGATCCAGTTCATCTCCCGGACCTCGAGCGGGTCCTTGCCGAGCTCCACGGCGAGCTCGTCCATCATCCGCTCGATGCCGAACGTCGCCTCCGGGCGACCCGCGCCCCGGTAGGCGTCGACCCACGTCTTGTTGGTGAGCAGGGTCGTGCAGTTGAACTGGTAGGCGTCGAACTTGTAGATCGCGTTGAACATCCACGCGCCGAGCACCGGCACCCCACCGCCGACGACCCCGACGTAGGCGCCGAGGTCGGCGAGCAGGTCGACCTTCAGGCCGGTGACCCGGCCCTCCTTGGTGGCGGCCAGCGTCAGCTTCTGCCACTGGTCGCGCCCGTGGTGGGCCGACAACAGGGACTCCGAGCGGGTCTCGGTGTACTTGCAGGGCTTGCCGATGCGCCGGGCCACGGCCCAGGTGATCCACTCCTCGGGGGTGGTCTGCAGCTTGCCGCCGAACCCGCCGCCGACGTCGGGCGCGATCACCCGGATCTTCGACTCGGGTACGCCGGTCGTGGCGGCCAGCAGGAACCGCGTGATGTGCGGGATCTGCGTGGCCGACCACATCGTGATCTGCTCACCGGTCGGGTCGACGACGGTGGACCGCGGCTCCATGAACGCCGGGATCAGGCGCTGCTGACGGAACTCGCGCTCGATCACGATGCCGTTGCGACGCGCCTCCTCGATCGCCTCGTCGACGTTGCCGCCGCTGCCCTGGGCCTCGGAGTCGAGCTGCCAGAAGGCGGACTTGTTGGTGCCGAGGTCGGGGTGCGCGAGCACCTTGTCCTCGGCCGCCTCCTTGAGGTCGAGCACCGCCGGGAGCACCTCGTACTCGACGTCGACGAGCTCGGCCGCGTCGCGGGCCTCGGCGGCGGAACGCGCCACGACGACGGCGACGATCTCACCGGCGAACACGACTCGGTCGGAGGGCATCGGCACGTGGTTCGGCGTGACCTGCTCGGGCGTGATGGGCCAGGCGTTGGCGTTCACGCCCTGGCCCTCGCCGAGGTCCTTACCGGTGAACACCTCGTAGATGTTGGGGGACCTGTCGGCGGCCTCGACGTCGATGCTGACGATCCGGGCGTGCGCGTAGGGGCTGCGGACCATCGCCAGGTGCAGCATGCCCGGCAGCGTGATGTTGTCGGTCCACCGGGTCCGGCCGGTGATCAGGCGCTGGTCCTCCTTGCGCCGGCGGTCCCGTCCGATCTCGGGGCTCAGCGCGGGGCGGTCGTCGACGGCGGTCATGCGTTCGCCCCCTCGGTGGTCGCGGCGCCCTGCTTGCAGCTGGGCGGCGTACAGGACCGACTTCACGATGTTGTGGTAGCCCGTGCAGCGGCACAGGTTGCCCTCGAGGCCGACCCGGACCTCGTGCTCGGTCGGGTCGGGGTTCTCGTTGAGGAGGTCGACGGCCTGCATGATCATCCCCGGCGTACAGAAGCCGCACTGGAGGCCGTGACACTCTCGGAAGGCCTGCTGCACCGGGTGCAGCGTCCCGTCGTCGTCGGCGAGTCGTTCGATGGTGTCGACCGTCGCGCCGTCGGCCTGGACCGCCAGCACGTTGCAGGACTTCACCGAGCGCCCGTTGAGGTGGACGGTGCAGGCCCCGCAGTTGCTGGTGTCGCAGCCGATCACGGTGCCGGTCTTCCCGAGCTTCTCGCGGAGGTATTGCACCAGCAGCATCCGCGGCTCGACCTCGTCGGTGACGTTCTCCTGGTCGACTCGCATGCTGATCTTGGTCATCGAACGCCTGCCTTTCGCGCGCGGAGCGCGCACAGCGGATCTGTGATGGGGCTCACGCTAGGCGTCAGGCGGTTGGCGAAAGGTTGCTCGGCGATCCGCAGCGGATGCGGTCTCACCTGCGGTTTCGCGGCCTACGCTGGCCAGGTGCAGGGATGGGAGCTGGTTCGACGGGCCACACCGACGCCGTCGTACGACGGTCGCCCGACAGCCGCGCGTACGCCAAGGCCGGCACCGGCCCGGCGCGCGACGAGCTGGCCGACGAGCGCGACCGCCTCGCGTGGCTCGCCGAGACCGACCTGCCCGGCGCCCCGGGTGCTGGACTGGGCCGACGACGGTGAGACCGCGACCCTGACCACGACCGCGGTGCCCGGCGTGCCGCTGAGCGACCTGCCGGCGTCCTCGGCCGAGGCTGCGGCCCGGTCGCTCGGGTCGTTCCTGCGCCCGCCTGCACGCGACTCGACTCGCACGCCTGTCCGTTCGAGAGGTGGCTGGCGGTGACCGTGCCGCTGGCCCGGGTGCACGCCGACGAGGGAGAGGTCGACGAGGGCGACTTCGACGTCGAGCGCGAGGGACTCGAGCGTCACCGACCTCCACCAGGACCTGGTCGACCTGCGGCCGCGGGCCGAGGAGCTGGAGGCCGCAGACCTGGTCGTCTGCCACGGCGACGCCTGCCTGCCCAACTTCCTGGCCGACCCCGAGACCCTCGAGATCACCGGCATGATCGACGTCGGCCGGCTCGGCGTCGCCGACCGCCACCTCGACCTCGCGCTGGCGACCCGGTCGGCGTCCGACACGTCGCTCAACCCCGCCTGGGGCCCGGGTGCTGCGGAGACCCTGCTCGCGGCGTACGGCCGGCCGACCGACCCCTGGCGGCTCGACTTCTACCGGCTGCTCGACGAGTTCTTCTAGCCCACGCCGTCCGCCGGCGCCGTCCGGCACCGCCCGTCGGCGTTGTAGAAGCCGGGGCCAGTCAGACCCGGGCCGGTCAGCTGCGGCCGGTTCGGCGCCGCCGCCGGTCGGGTAGGCGGTGTCGAACCACTGGGTGAAGAACTGGTCCGAGCCGGGCGCTGGCAGGCCGTGGCTCCGGTTCGGCATCCACGCGGGGAACGCCGGCCTCCAGCTGCTGCTCGGTGATGCTGCAGCAGCCGTAGTCGCGCTGGATCCGCTGCAGCGCGCTGGTCGAAGTTCGGCTGGCCGAGGATCTGCGCGCAGCGCGATGTACGCGGTGCCGGGACGGGTGTAGGTGGAGCTGCCGGAGAACAGGGTGGCGGGCGTCGGGTCCGAGGGCGCGGCGGTCCAGAGGCTCGCCGGTGTTCGCGTAGTTGCGTGTCGAACTGGTCGACCAGGCTCGCTCGAACGCCGCCTGCGCCGGCCGGCGTGTCCGGGCCGCCGGCGGCGGTTGCCGCGGTGCGGGCGCCGAAGAGGTACTCGCCGAGCGTGGCCATGCCCTCCTTGAAGAAGGTCAGGTTGTAGTTGGCCTCGGTGACGTTGTCGCCCCACCACTGGTGCATGTTCTCGTGGTTGAAGGTGTCCAGGTCGATCCGGCCGCCCGGAAGGTGATCATGGTCTGCATCTCCTCCTCGAAGCCGGCGTCGGGGATGCCGACGAGCACGCCGTCCGAGGTGAACGGGAACGGGCCGTTGAACTGGCTCTGGAAGTCGGTGATGTCCTGCTGCTGGTCCATGATCGCGAGGTTGGCCTGCTTCTGCGCGGCGTCGATGCGAGCTGGCCTGCGCCTCGTAGTAGCCGGATGCCGTCGCTCGCGTCGCGCGAGGTCAGGTCGAAGCTGCCGACGCTGTTCTCGACCAGGTAGCTGGCGACCGGGGCGCGCCGAGTGCCAGTGCCACGTCGTCGACCCGCCGGGAAATGCGCGTCGGGCGGCGTTGTGACACGGTGGACAGCAGCACGCCGTTCGCGATCGCCGTCCGCCCGGCGTTGACCGTGTCGTAGAAGTCGTAGGTCGGCTTGGCGCTCGGGATGGTCGTTGAGCGGCATCCAGTCCTCGGTGCCGACCGGCTCGGTGGTGACGAAGCCGCCGTCGCCGGGCGGGGTCGTTGCGGAACCAGCCCTCGGTCGAGCCGTCGCCGTCGGTGTGCACGCCGGGACGGCCGGTGTAGGACACCGTACACCGTGAAGCTGGCGCCGGCCGGGAGCGGGTCTGGGACGGCGTGATCACCAGCTTGTTCGCCGGGCACTGCTCGCCGTTCTGCGCGTTCACGTCGCGCCGGTCACCTCCGGCGTGCACGCCGGTGGCAGCGGGTTGTTGTCGGGGCCGCCGACCGGGTTGACCTGCGAGGCCTGGTGGGCCAGCGGGTCGGGGTCGTCCTGCCCGTTCGGGTCGCCCGGGTAGGTCGGCTGCACGAACTTGTACGCCGCGGGCCCGCCGTTCGACGATCGACCGACTTCACGGTCAGGTCCGGCCCGTTCGGAGCCGAGCGACGCGAGGTGCGCTCGAAGTCGAGGCTGAAGTCGGTCAGGCACTGGGTCGCCCGCTCGGTGAGCACGACATGGTTGCCCGGCAGGAACTGGTTGCGACGGCGCGTCGTAGACCATGTGGACGTCGGTGTGCAGGCTGGTGTAGCCGCCGTTGCCCGTCTCCGGGTAGACGTGGTCACCGAGGTGCGACAGCGTCCGGGCGCCCGGAGGCAGCACCGGCCCGGCGGCTGTCCCCCGTGACCGGGGGCCGCCGGGGCGGCCGTGGCGGCCGACACCGAGGTGACCAGCAGGACGGCAGAGACCGTGCCGAGCGCGAGTCGACGAACCATGACAGAACCCCTCCCGAGAAGACCTTCGGCACGCTAGCCCCGCCCCGAACAGGGGCGCAGGAGTGCCCTCCCAGCCGCTCCGCCGACGCCGCCGGGGCCGTCCCGAAGCGACGAGGGAACGCCCTGCCCTGCGGCCTCAGGCAGCTCGGCGGCGGTAGTGCTCGCGCCAGACGAGCCGGTGGACCGGGATCCAGCGCGGGATGTCGCGCAGGACCGGGATCCACGGCAGGCACATCAGCACCAGCGTGAGGCCCATCATCAGCATCCAGACCTGGGCGTCGGCGTTCTCGGAGGTGGAGAAGGGCTTCACCTGGTACCAGAAGGTGTACAGCCACATCCAGGGCTGACCCGGGTAGTTGCCGACCTCGTTCATCATCCCCCACTGGTCGCCGCCGAGACGGTCGGCGACCGCGGTGTCCTCGAGGTAGGCGCCGTCGGACAGCAGGAGCATGCTGCGGGTCTGGTCGCCGCCGTAGAAGTCGCCCGACGAGGTCAGGGAGCCTTCGAGCCCGCCGGACCTCGCCAGCCGCAGGAAGGAGAACGCCAGCGCCGGCAGCGGTCCGTAGTCACCCTGGGCCACCTTCGCCGGGTTGCCGTCCGGCGCCTTGGCCAGGGCGTCGGCGTACGCCGTCGCGGCCGCGGTCTGCTGCGTCCGGGGTCAGCGCGTCCCACTGCGCCAGCGCGGCCGTGGTCAGCGAGTTCGCCGGTCTCCTGCCGCAGCGGCTGGAGCACGAGGTCGGCCGAGTCGACGGGGTTGCCCGACGCCGCCCCACTTCTGGAGCTTCAGCCCGAGCACCGACTGGCCCTGCGAGGCGTGGTTGTACGGCGCGCCGTACGTCGCGCTGGTCGTGGTGCCGGCCAGCTCGCCGACGGCCGTGGCGACCACGTCCGCCGGTGCGTTCGTGGCCCAGTCGCGACATCGTGATCGACTGGTCGTCGGGCGAGGAGAAGATGCCGGCCAGCACCAGCGACAGCCCGGTCATCACGACCAGGGCGATCACGAACTCCTTGACCAGGTCGTAGGAGCGGGTCGGGTAGTCGTGCGAGTGCGGGGTGCGCGGCGGTGGCGGCGGCTCGGCCGGACGGTCGGCGGTCATCGACGACGCCTCCTCGTCACCGATCGGCGGGACGACGCCGTGGCGACGCACCATCAGGATGTGCAGCACGGCGATCACGCCGACCGCCAGGGGAAGCAGCACGATGTGCCACATCAGCATCTGCGCCGGGTTCAGCACGTTCATGAACCCGCCGACGCCGATCGAGTTGATGCCGTCCTTGGCCTCGCCGCTGATCCACTGCGAGTCGAAGTTGGTCTGGCTGAGGTAGCCGGTGAAGGCCGCCCCGATCGAGGTCACGAACGCGACCACGCCCGGTGACCCAGGTCAGGCCCCGGTGACCGCGCCAGGCGGCCATCCAGAACTTGCCCCAGAGATGGATCACCATGCAGGCGAAGAAGAGCTCCACGCTCCACAGGTGCACGGAGTTCACGAAGTGCCCGAGCCCCGAGGTGTGCCACCAGGCCGACCCGCCGACGGAGAGCACGATGCCCGGAGCCGACCACGACGAGGAGCCCGGCCAGGGTGAGGACCCCGAAGACGTAGATCCAGGAGGCGACGTACGCCGGCTGACGGTCCGGCAGCACCTGGTCCGCAGGCAGGGTCCGCGACATCCGCTCCTTGAGTGCCGCCGTCCAGGTGCGCTCGGACGACGGCGGCGAGACGGCCGTCATGGCTGCACGTCCTCGTGCGGGTCGTCGGCGCGGGTCCGGCCCGGGTGGGTCCTGATGCCCGTGCGGGAACGGGACCACGAGCGCGAGGACGAACACCACGACCATCAGCACGATGATGAGGAGGTTCGTGGCGCTGATGCTGACGACGCCCCAGGTGACGTACTTGCCGGCTGAGAACACGCTGTCCATGGAGCCGACCTCCTTCCGCGACGCGGGGCCGCTACTGGCCAGGGTCCGCTCACCGACCGGCTCGGCAGGAGGGTGCCAAGTGCCCCACCGCGTCGGGACCTTGGTCCCGGCAGGTCGCCAGCCGGCTCTCAGCCGCCGGCGACGGCGAGCCGGCCCTTGAGCAGCGGCTTGGCCGGGTGGGGCCGGTCGCCGAGCGCGGCGAGGCAGACCTCGAGCACCTCGACGTCGTACGGCGCGATCTCGCAGTAGCGGATCACGGCCGACGGGTCGGGGTTGGCCAGCAGCGCCTCGCGGAGCGCGACCGCGACGTACTCGCCGAGCTCGACCAGCGCCGGCGACTCGGTGCCGGGCAGCAGGTCGCCGCCGTAGCTGGCGACCGCGCGGGCGGCGTCGCCGTGCCGGAGGGCCTCGAGGACGTCGTCGATGTCGGTCGCGACCGGCAGCGTCAGCCGGTAGGGCCGCGAGGCCAGCTGGCCGCCGAGCGCGGCGCGCAGGTGCGACACCTCGGCCTTCAGGGTCGAGAGGGTGACCGGCTGGTCGCCGTAGACCAGGGCGTGCAGGCGGTCGAGCGAGAGGCCGTCGGGGTGGAGCGCGAGGATCGCCAGGATCTCGGTCTGTCGGCGGTTGAGCAGGAGGCGCTGGCCGTCGAGCGTCGTCTCGGCGTTGCCGAGGAGGCGGAGCTCGAGCCCGGTGTCCCCGTCGTCGCCCGGCAGGCCCGGGTGCATCGCCGAGAGTGGCATCGCGGTCTCGATCAGCCGGGCCAGGACCCGGGCGGTCGCCAGGCCGATCGGGTGGGTGCGGTCCCAGGTGGTCGAGAGGTCGACGACGCCGAGCTGGGCACCGGTCACCGGGTCGTGGACCGGCGCGGCCCAGCACACCCAGTTGTGCACGATCGGGGCGTAGTGCTCCGCGCTGAACACCATGCTCGGCCGGTCCAGCCGGTTGGCCAGGTCGAGGGCGTTGGTGCCGACCGACTCGTCGTCCCACCGGGCGGCCGGGACGAAGTTCACCGTCTCGGCCTTGCGGCGCATGACCCGCCCGCCGTACGTCCAGAGGATGCGGGTCTGCGGGTCGGTGACCGCGAGCACGAGGTCGCCGTCCTCCGCCGTACGACGCAGCTCGGCCTCGACGCGGGACACGGCCTGCTGCAGGGGCGAGGACTCCCAGAAGGCCCGGGCCTCGGACTCGTCGGTGAGCGGCGCCTCGGCGACGTCGGTCGCCACCGTCGGCTGCGACCGGTGCCAGCTCCGCAGGATCTCGGGTCGGACCAGCGTCTCGGCGTCGTCACCGTGCTCGACGAAGGCGCTCCAGGCGCGCAGGGAGTCGAGCCGGCGGCCGTCGAGGTCGCTGGAGGTGGTCATGGGGGTCCTGACGTCGGAGGTGACGCTCGTCACGGTAGCGCGCACCCGGCCCTCGGCCCAGGGTCGTCCGGCCCGGGCAGCGGACCGGCGGGAGGTCACTCGTGGTGGATGCGGCCGTCGCGGGCCGCCAGGCGACCGCCCGAGCCGCCCCAGCGGCCGGCGATGATCTCGGCGGCGATCGAGATCGCGGTCTCCTCGGGGGTGCGCGCGCCGAGGTCGAGCCCGATCGGGCTGGAGAGCCGCTCGAGCTCGCTGTCGGTCAGGCCGGCCTCGCGGAGCCGGGTCTCGCGGTCCTCGTGGGTCCGTCGCGACCCCATCGCGCCGACGTAGGCGACCTCGGGCAGCCGGAGCGCCACCTCGAGGAGGGGCACGTCGAACTTCGGGTCGTGGGTGAGGACGGCGATCACGGTCCGGGCGTCGAGGTCGCCGGCGTCGCGCTGCTTCTCGAGGTAGCGGTGGGGCCACTCCACGACGACCTCGTCGGCCTCGGGGAAGCGGGTCGCCGTCGCGAACACGGGTCGGGCGTCGCACACGGTCACGTGGTAGCCGAGGAACGACCCGACGCGCGCCACCGCGGCGGCGAAGTCGATGGCGCCGAAGACCAGCATCCGCGGCTTGGGCGCGAACGCCCACACGAACACCCGCATCCCCTCGCCCCGACGCTCACCGTCGGGGCCGTAGGTGAGCGTGGCGTTGCTGCCACTGGCGAGCAGACCCATGGCGTCGTCGTGCACCGCGTCGTCGGTCCGGGGCGAGCCCAGTGACCCGACCACCGGCTCGTCGGGGTGGATGATCACGCGCCGCCCGAGCCAGCTGGGGTCGGGGTGCTCGATCACGGTGGCGACCGCGACCGGGCGGCCGGCCTCGAGGTCGGCGGCCAGGTCCTCGAGCTCGGGGAAGGTCTCGCGGGAGACCTTCTCGACGTAGACGTCGAGGATGCCGCCGCAGGTCAGACCGACCGCGAAGGCGTCGTCGTCGGAGATGCCGTAGCGGGTCAGGACCGGGGTGCCCGACGCGACGACCTCCTGGCCGAGCTCGTAGACCGCGCCCTCGACGCACCCACCGGAGACCGACCCGACGGCGGTGCCGTCGGGGCCGACCAGCATCGAGGCGCCCGCAGGCCGGGGCGCGGACCGGAAGGTCGCGACCACCGTGCCGACGCCGACCTGATGACCGTCACGCCACCACTCGAGCAGCTCGGGGAGCACCTCACGCATGGGACACCTCACGCATCGGCGATCACCTCGACCAGCTCGGCGTACGTCGCGAGCGAGTGCCCGGCGACGAAGTCGTCACAGTAGGGAAGGGCCGCGAGGACGCCCTGCTGGACGGCCTCGTAGCCGTCCTTGCCACGGTGCGGGTTGACCCAGACCACGCGGTAGGCGATGCGTTGCAGGCGAGCCATCTGCTCGCCCAGGAGTGCCGCGTCGCCTCGTTCCCAGCCATCGCTGAACACAACGACGACGGCACCCCTCGCCATTCCCCGCTGGCCCCAGCGGTCGAGGAAGAAGCGCAGCGTCTCGCCGAGCCGGGTGCCACCGGACCAGTCGGGGACGGTCTCCCCGGCCGCGACCAGGGCGCGCTCGGGGTCGTGCAGGCGCATCGCCCGGGTCAGGTGCGTGAGCCGGGTGCCGATCGTGAACGTCTCGACGTTGCCGATGCCCTGGGTGAGCCGGTGGGCGAGGCGCAGCAGCGCATCGGCGTAGGACGACATGGAGCCGCTGACGTCGACGAGCAGCACCACCCGCCGAGGGCGGCTGGCCCGACGGCGCCACTCGATCACCGACGGCTCGCCGTGCCGGCGCAGGCTGGAGCGCAGCGTGCGGGAGGCGTCGACCCGGCCACGGTGCCAGGGCTGGTGGCGCGCCGTACGACGTTGGGGGGCGCGCGGACGGAGGGTCGCGAAGAGGGTGGCGAGCCGATGCTTCTCGGCCGGGGTCAGGCCGGCGACGTCGCGGTGCCGCAGCACCTCGGCGCTGCTGGCGGCGGCCCGGATCACGTCGTCGACGGCCTCGGTCTGCTCGGTGCCGTCCTCGAGGGGGAGGTCGGTGACGCTGGTCTCCGGGCTCGGCCGCGCGGGACGCGAGCGGGGCAGCCCGTCCCGGGGGTTGAAGAAGGCCTCGAAGACCTGGTCGAACCGCTGGAGGTCGTCGGGCCCGGCGCAGAGCGTGGCCCGCCCGGCGCTGCGGACGGCGCGCGGGTCGGTCAGGCCCAGCTCCGCGGTCGCGGCCAGGAACTCCTGCGCGCGGTCCTGGGTGACCGGGATGCCGCCGGCCCGGAGGGCGCGGGCGAAGGCGAGCAGGATCTCGTCGCCGCCCCTGGTCGCCGGGCTCCCGTCGGTCGAGCCTGTCGAGACCACGGGTCTCACGTCCTCAGCAGCTGGTCGAGCGCCTGCTTCACCCGGTCGGCGTCCTCGCGGTACTTCACCAGGGCTCCGAGCGTGGTGGCGGCGGACTCGAGATCGAGGTCGGCAGTGCCGAGGTAGTGCAGCGCGCGGGCCCAGTCGATCGTCTCGGCGACACCGGGCGGCTTCTGCAGGTCGCCCGCGTCGCGCAGCTGCTGGACGACGCGGACCACGTCACGAGACAGCGTCTCGGAGACCTCCGGAGCCCGGGAGCGCAGGATCTGGAGCTCGCGGTCGAGGCCGGGGTGGTCGATCCAGTGGTAGAGGCAGCGGCGCTTGAGCGCGTCGTGGAGCTCGCGGGTGCGGTTGGAGGTGAGGACGACGACCGGCGGGGTGGCAGCCCGGACGGTGCCGAGCTCGGGGATGCTCACCTGCCAGGTCGAGAGGACCTCGAGGAGGAACGCCTCGAACTCGTCGTCGGCCCGGTCGACCTCGTCGACGAGCAGCAGCGCCGGGCTCTGCTGCAGCGCGGCCAGCACCGGCCGGGCGAGCAGGAACCGCTCGTCGTACAGGCTCTTCTCGGCCTCCTCGGCTGTGCCATCAGCGGAGCCACCCCCCGTGGCCTCGAGGGCGCGGAGGTGGAGGATCTGGCGCGGGAAGTCCCAGTCGTAGAGCGCCTGGGTGGAGTCGATGCCCTCGTAGCACTGCAGCCGGACCAGCGGCAGGTCGAGTGCCTCGGCCAGCGCCTCGGCGAGCGCCGTCTTGCCGGTGCCGGGCTCGCCCTCGAGCAGCAGCGGACGCTGCATGCGGAGCATCAGGAAGGTGACGGTGGCCAGCTCGTCGTCGGCCAGGTAGCCGGTACGGCCGAGCAGCTCCACCACCTCGGCGGCGGAGGTCACCTCGCGGGAGTCCGGCATGCCCTCCAGGCTACTTCGCCCGGCGTTGGCCGATGGTTGGACCGCCACCCCCGCCCGATAGTCCGTGACGTTTCGGTCGTTCTGTGAGGCGGAGAACAACCCAAACGTCACGGACTATCGGGGTTGGCCTTCAATTGCGGGAGTCGACGTCCTGGCCGGTGGCGAGGTCACCGCACTCGACCAGCTCGACGTCGCGGCCGGCGAGGTAGTCGCGGGCGCCGCGATCGCCGCGAGCGCTCTCCAGGACGCCGGGCCAGTGGTCGCGGCCGAAGAGCACCGGGTGGCCCGGCACCCCGCCGTACGACGCGCGGGCCAGGACGTGGGGCGAGCGCGCGGCCGTGCCCACCCGCGCGACGACCTCGGGCACCAGGTCGGGCAGGTCGACGAGGGAGATCAGAGCGAACCCGTCGGTCGAGTCGGTGAGCGCCCGCAGGCCGGCACGCAGCGACGCCCCCATCCCCTCCGCCCAGTCGTCGGCGACGACCGTGCGGGGCGGGTGCGGCAGCTCCTCGAGCAGGCCCGCGGCCCGCTCGGCCTCCGCGCCGAGGACGACCGTCACCCGACGGCAGCCGCCGTCGAGAAGGGTCGCGACACCGCGCTGCAGCCATGACCCGCGGACGTCGGTGACCAACGCCTTCGGCAGCCCCATCCGACGCCCGGCGCCGGCGGCCAGCAGCAGTCCCTCCACACGGCCAGCCTCTCAGACCGGCTCAGCTGACCGCGATCAGCGCGATCCCGACCAGCACCACCCCGGCGCCGACCAGCCGGCGAGCCGGCCGCGGCTCACGCAGCACCAGCCAGCCGAAGAGGGCGCCGACCACGATGCTCGCCTCGCGGCCGGCGGCCACGAGTGCGACCGGAGCGAGCTGCATCGCCCGCAGCACCAGGACGTAGGCGAGCGGCGAGCAGATCGCCACGGCCAGCACCGGCACCCGCGCGGTGCGCCACACCTCGCGCAGGGGTGTCGAGTCCCGCTCACGGCGCAGCAGGACCGCCAGGACCGGCAGCTGGACGACGATCCCGATCACGAAGTAGGGCACCGGCGGCACGGTGAGCGCGGTGACGGAGCGGTTGTCCCAGAGCGTGTACGACGCGATCGTCACGCCGGTCAGCAGCCCCCAGACGACGCCGGCCCGGACGTGGTGGCTCGGGCCGAGAGCGATCAGGAGGATCCCGGCCACGATCGCCAGGACGCCGGCAGCCGCGACCGGTCCGGGTCGTTGCCCGAGCACCACCGCGGCCCAGACGAACGTGAGCAGTGGCCCCGAGCCGCGGGCGAGCGGGTAGACCAGGTTGAGCTCCCCCGCGGCGTACCCACGCTGCAGCACGAGCTGGTAGACGAGGTGGAGGGCCGACGAGACGGCGGCGGCCCACAGCCACGTCCAGGTCGGGCGCTCTCCGGCCGCCACCACCCAGACCACCCCGACCGGTACCCAGACCAGCGCCGAGACGACGACGTACAGCCAGATGAAGGCCACGCGGGCCTCGGTCACCCCCTTGGCGGCGAGGTTCCACGTGGCGTGGAGGAGCGCAGCGGTGAGGACCAGCGCGAGGGCGGTCGGGCTCACCGGGTGACGTGGGAGCGGGACATCCGGATCTCGACCACGCCGGTGTCGGGCTCGGGCTTGCGGCCGCCCTCGTCCACGAACCCGTAGCGCCGGTAGAACGACCGGGCGCGGACGTTGCCGTCCAGCACCCAGAGGTACGCCGCGCGGTCACCGACCGCGACCGCCATCAGGTCGTCGGCGAGGCCGGAGCCGTGCGCCCGCCGCAGCACGTTGATGGCGTAGAGCTCCAGCGATACCGGCGCGTCGTCATCCCGCCCGGGACCGACCGTGGCCATCCCGACGATGCCGAGGTCGTCGCGGGCGAGCCACCAGTCGACCTCACCCGACGGCTGCTCGATGCGCGCGCGCCACCGCGCAGGTCCGACGGTCGGGTCCAGTGCGGCGAGGTAGGCCTCCGGCAGGAGCCCGGCGTACGCCTCCTGCCAGACCTGCACGTGCACCCGCCCCATCTCCTCGAGGTCGTCGAGGGTCGGGTGGGTGATGGTCCAGGACACGCAGGTCACGCTCTCACGGCCGTCTCGTCGAGAGCGACGCGGTTCACCGGCAGAGGCCGAGCATCTGTCGCAGAGCCGCCTTCTCGGACGGGTCGACGGCGAGGCCGTACCGCGCCTTCACCGCGACCCAGCGGCGGGCGTAGGTGCACTGGTAGCCCCGGCGCGGCCGCCAGCTCGCCGGGTCCCCGTCCCCCTTGCTCATGTTGGTCGGGCCGTCGACAGCGAGGAGCTCGTGGAGGTCGTTGGCGAACGCCTCCCGCCTGCTCGTGCCCCAGTGCCGGGCCCCGGACACCCAGGCCTCGGCGAGGGGGACGACGTGGTCGATCTGGATCGCCTCGGCCTGGGCGAGGTCCTTGAGGTCGGTGAAGTGCAGCGTCCGGCCCGTGTAGGGGTCGTGCCAGGTGCCGGCGAGCACGTCGTGGTCGCACGAGCCCTGCTGGGCCACCCTCGTACTGCCCGGCACCGAGTCACGGAGCAGCACGTCGTCGCGCTGGTTGCAGCCGTTGCCGTCGGTGTCGATCCAGTCGCTGCCGAAGGCGTCCCGGTCGTAGCCCTCCGTACCGACCGGGCGGGGGCGCACGACGAGGTGGTCGAGGGTGCGGACCGACGCGTCGACCGGGCCCCCGGGCGGCGGGCCTTGGGTGGGCGAGGCAGCCGGCCGGCTGGACGCGGCGGGTCTGGGCCGCGGGCGCGCGCTCCGGGACCGTCGTACGACGTGGTGGGAGCGGTGGTGGGTCGGCGAGCCGGTGGCGGAGCCCCCGGCATCGCAGCCGGTCAGCGCGAGGCCCAGCAGCACCACGACCACCGCCGCGGTCCCCCGGACGTCCTGCCAACGGTGCGTCATAGCGACCACAACGTAGGCCGTCCGGGGAGTGCGCGGGGGCGAACGCACGAAGGCCCCGGGCGTACCCGGGGCCTTCGTGACGGTGCGTGGAGGGAGCGGCAGGTCAGAAGTCCATGCCGCCCATGCCGCCGTCGCCACCCGGCATCGGCGCGGCCTTCTCCGGCTTGTCCGCGACGACCGCCTCGGTCGTCAGGAACAGCGCGGCGATGGACGCGGCGTTCTGCAGGGCGGAGCGCACGACCTTGGTCGGGTCGGGCACGCCGGCAGCGAGCATGTCGCCGTACTCACCGGTCGCGGCGTTGAGGCCGTGACCCTCGGGGAGCCCCGCGACCTTCTCGGCCACGACGCCGCCCTCGAGGCCGGCGTTGAGCGCGATCTGGCGGACCGGGGCGCTGACGGCGACCTTGACGATGTTGGCGCCGGTGGCCTCGTCCTGGGGCAGGTCGAGCTTGTCGAACGCACGGGCGCCGGCCTGCAGCAGGGCCACGCCGCCGCCGGCGACGATGCCCTCCTCGACCGAGGCCTTGGCCGCGCGCACGGCGTCCTCGATGCGGTGCTTGCGCTCCTTGAGCTCGACCTCGGTGGCCGCGCCGACCTTGATCACCGCAACACCGCCGGCCAGCTTGGCCAGACGCTCCTGCAGCTTCTCGCGGTCGTAGTCGGAGTCGCTGTTCTCGATCTCGGCACGGATCTGGTTGACCCGGCCCTCGATCTGGGCGGAGTCGCCCGCACCCTCGACGATGGTGGTCTCGTCCTTGGTGATGACGACCTTGCGGGCCTGGCCGAGCAGCTCGATGCCGGTCGACTCGAGCTTGAGGCCGACCTCCTCGGAGATGACCTGGCCGCCGGTCAGGATCGCGATGTCCTGCAGCATGGCCTTGCGGCGGTCACCGAAGCCCGGAGCCTTGACGGCGACGGACTTGAAGGTGCCGCGGATCTTGTTGACGACCAGCGTCGAGAGAGCCTCACCGTCGGTGTCCTCGGCGATGATCAGGAGCGGCTTGCCGCTCTGCATGACCTTCTCCAGCAGCGGCAGGAGGTCCTTGACCGACGAGATCTTCTGGTTGGCGATGAGGACGTACGGGTCCTCGAGCACGGCCTCCATGCGCTCCATGTCGGTCGCGAAGTACGCCGAGATGTAGCCCTTGTCGAACCGCATGCCCTCGGTCAGCTCGAGGTCGATGCCGAACGTGTTCGACTCCTCGACGGTGATGACGCCTTCCTTGCCGACCTTGTCCATCGCCTCGGCGATGATGTCGCCGACGCTCTGGTCGCCACCGGCGGAGATGGCCGCCACCGAGGCGATCTGCTCCTTGGTCTCGACGTCCTTCGACGCGGCGTGCAGCTGCTCGACGACGGCCTCGACGGCCTTCTCGATGCCGCGCTTGATGCTCATCGGGTTGGCACCGGCGGCCACGTTGCGCAGGCCCTCGCGGACCATCGCCTGGGCGAGCACGGTGGCCGTCGTCGTGCCGTCACCGGCGACGTCGTCGGTCTTCTTGGCAACTTCCTTGACGAGCTCGGCCCCGATCTTCTCGAACGGGTCCTCCAGCTCGATCTCCTTGGCGATGCTCACACCATCGTTGGTGATGGTGGGCGCGCCCCACTTCTTCTCGAGGACGACGTTGCGGCCCTTGGGGCCCAGCGTGACCTTGACCGCGTCGGCGAGCTGGTTCATCCCTCGCTCGAGGCCGCGGCGGGCCTCCTCGTCAAAAGCAATCAGCTTCGGCATGTTCTCCGCGATTCCTTCTAGGAGTCGGTATGACGTGTGGCGGCCCGGATCGCTGCCCGCGACGGACGGCCGGGCTGCCCGGCGGACCCTTCCCGCCGACCTCCCCGACCTCAGCTCACCGGTCCGGTGGTGTTGTCACTCTCGACCCGAGAGTGCCAGCGTCATGTTTAGCACTCGCACCCCCCGAGTGCAAACGTGCCGGCCGCCGTCCCCGAGCCTGCGAAGGGACCGTCGCCGGGACGGCGGTAGGTTCGCCCGCGTGAGCCGCTCAGCTGACGCGCGCCGCGGGATCCGGCTGCCCGAGCTGGCCAGCACCGACCGCGCCGCCCTCGACGCCCTCCTCGACAGCGCCCTGGTCGGGCACTTCGCCCTGGTCGCCGACGACGGCACCCCCGTGGTGCTCCCGACCGCAGTGATCCGCGACGGTGACCGGGTGCTCTGCCACGGCTCCACCGGGTCGCGGTGGATGCGCCGGCTCGCCACCGGGGTGCCCACGGCGCTCGCGGTCACGTCGTACGACGGGCTGGTCGTGGCCCGCAGCGCCTTCGAGTCGTCCATCCACTACCGCTCGGCGGTCGTCTTCGGCTCGTGCGCCCCCGTCACCGACGACAAGGAGCACGTCCTCGACCTGGTCACCGAGCGGCTCCTCCCGGGCCGGGTCGCCGAGGTACGGCGGCACACGCACGCCGAGCTGGCCGCCACGCTGGTCTTGTCCCTCCCGATCGACGACTGGTCGCTGCGGGTCTCCGACGACTGGCCCGAGGACGGGCCCGAGGACGTCGCCGGACCCGCCTGGGCCGGCGTCGTGCCGCTGGCGCCCGCCTGGGGCGAACCGCTCCCGGCGCCCGACCTGGCCGCCGGGATCGAGGTCCCGCCGTCGGTGCGGAGCCTCGGCCGACCGCCCGCCGGCTGATCGGCCTAGGGTCGGAGCCATGCGCACCGCACTGCTCGCCGACCTCGCCCAGCGCACGGCCGGCCTCCGCGACGACGGGCTGTTCAAGAGCGAGCGGGTGATCGCGTCCCCGCAGACCGCCCACATCACCCTCGACGACGGCAGCCAGGTGCTCAACCTGTGCGCCAACAACTACCTCGGGCTGGCCGACCATCCCGAGCTGGTGGGCGCGGCGCACGCCGCGCTGGACGCGCTACGGCTACGGCATGGCGTCGGTGCGCTTCATCTGCGGCACGCAGACGGTGCACACGGCCCTCGAGTCCGCCCTCAGCGGCTTCCTCGGCACGGACGACACGATCCTCTACTCCTCGTGCTTCGACGCCAACGGCGGTCTGTTCGAGACCCTCCTCGACGAGCAGGACTGCGTGATCTCCGACGCCCTCAACCACGCCTCGATCATCGACGGCATCCGCCTCTGCAAGGCGCAGCGGCTGCGCTACGACAACAACGACATGGCCCAGCTGGAGCAGTGCCTGCGGGACGCCTCCGGTGCCCGCTACCGCCTGATCGCCACCGACGGCGTGTTCTCCATGGACGGCGTGATCGCCGACCTGCGCACCATCTGCGACCTGGCCGAGCAGTACGACGCGATGGTGATGGTGGACGACTCCCACGCGGTCGGCTTCGTCGGCGCCGGCGGTCGCGGCACGCCCGAGTACTGCGACGTGATGGGCCGTGTCGACATCATCACCGGCACGCTCGGCAAGGCGCTGGGCGGCGCCAGCGGCGGCTACACCAGCGGCCGCCAGGAGATCGTCGACTGGCTGCGCCAGCGGTCGCGGCCCTACCTGTTCAGCAACTCCCTGGCGCCGGCGATCACGGCCACCACGCTGCACGTGCTGGAGATGCTGCCGCCGGACAACGACCTGCAGCGCCAGCTGCAGCGCAACGCGACCCGGTTCCGCGCCGGCATGGAGGCGGCCGGCTTCACCCTCGCCGGCGCGGGCCACCCGATCATCCCGGTGATGCTCGGCGACGCGAAGGTGGCCGGCGAGATGGCCCAGCGGCTGCTGGCGAAGGGCGTCTACGTGATCGCGTTCAGCTTCCCGGTCGTACCGCAGGGCAAGGCCCGCATCCGCACCCAGATGTCGGCCGCGCACAGCGACGACGACATCGACCGCGCCGTCGCGGCCTTCACCGAGGTCGCGCTCCGAGATGGGGGTGCTGCGATGAGGGCGCTGGTGAAGGCGAAGGCCGAGCCCGGCCTGTGGATGGAGGACGTGCCCGAGCCGGTGCCCGGGCGACGGCGAGGTCCTGATCCGGGTGCACAAGACGTCGATCTGCGGCACCGACCTGCACATCCTCCACTGGGACGCCTGGGCCCAGGCGAACATCCCGGTGCCGATGGTGGTCGGCCACGAGTTCATGGGCACGATCGCCGCGCTGGGCCCCGGCGTACGCGGGATGGAGATCGGACAGCGCGTCGCCGGCGAGGGCCACGTCACCTGCGGGCACTGCCGCAACTGCAAGGCCGGGCGACGCGAGTTCTGCCACCACCACACGAGCGTCGGGGTCACCCGGCCCGGTGCGTTCGCCGACCACGTGGTGATCCCCGCTCAGAACGTGTTCGCGGTGCCCGACCACATCACCGACGACATCGCGGCCGTGCTCGACCCGCTCGGCAACGCCACCCACACCGCGCTGCGGTTCGACGTCGTGGGCGAGGACGTCCTGGTCACCGGCGCCGGGCCGATCGGCGTGCTGTCCACGGCGATCGTCCGCCACATCGGCGCGCGCCACGTCGTGGTCACCGACGTGAACCCCTACCGCCTGGCCATGGCGCCGCGCACGGCGCGAGCCGGGTGGTCGACGTCCGGGGCGAGGCTCTTGCCCCGGTGATGGACGACCTGGGCATGACCGAGGGCTTCGACGTCGGCCTCGAGATGAGCGGGGCCGAGTCGGCGTTCAACCAGCTGCTCGGCTCGATGAACCACGGTGGCCGGATCGCCGTGCTCGGGATCCCCTCCGGCCCGATGACCCTCGACGTCAACGACGTGATCTTCAAGGGCCTCGAGATCCAGGGCATCTACGGACGGCGGATCTTCGAGACCTGGTACAAGATGGCGGCGATGCTCCAGAGCGGGCTCGACGTCAGCGGCATCGTCACCCACCGCTACCCGGCCGACCGCTATGAGGAGGCGTTCGAGATCGTCGGGCGGGGCGAGTGCGGCAAGGTCATCCTCGACTGGCTGTGACGCGTCCGGCCGCGAACGTCGATCCGACCCGACCCCGGTCGTCACCTCGGCGAGCGCTCCACGACCGAGAGGAAGCACCATGACCGACTACATCATCCTGTTCCCCGCCGACAGCGAGGCGGCGTGGGAGGCCGGCACCGAGGCCGACCACCAGGCCGTCTACGACACCGACGAGGAGTTCGGCCGGCTGCTGGAGCAGCGCGGCGGCCGGATCGTCGGCGGTGCCGAGCTGACGAGCAGCCGGCGCGCCCACGTCGTACGTCGTGGCCCGAACGGCACCGCCCTGGTCACCGACGGCCCCTTCGCCGAGTCCGCCGAGCAGCTGTCGGGGTTCTACCGGGTCTCCATCGACGACGAGGCCGCCCTGCTCGAGGCCGCCGAGGTGCTCGTCCGCGCACACCCGGCGGTCGAGATCCGGCCGGTCGAGGGCTGAGGGCTGTCGATTTCGGCGTTCCGGGCCCGTCATCGCGGTGACAGACTCGAGCTCTCGACCGAGAGGAACCACCATGGCCAAGTACGTCGTCCTGATCCCCGCCGACGAGACCGCGTGGGACGCCACGCCGCAGGAGGAGAAGGACCAGGTCTACGCCGCCCACGCGGAGTTCGCGAAGCTGCTCGCCGAGCGGGGGCACACCTTCGTGGAGGGTGCGGAGCTGGTGCCGTCCGACCGGGCGAAGATCGTCACCGGCTCGCTCGACGAGGTGACCGTGACCGACGGGCCGTACGCCGAGGCGGCCGAGCAGCTGAGCGGCTTCTACGTCATCGACACCGACGACCTCGACGACCTGCTGCGCTGCGTGGGTCGTATCTGCTCGGCCGAAGGTCGACTGGAGGTCCGGCCCTACCAGGGCGCCGGGATGTGACCTGCCCTTCCGTGGTCTCCGGCTGCCCGATGTCCCCGACGTTCTGGCTGGATGATCCCGGGCTCGACCCACCAGTTCGTCGGGGACTATCTGTCGATCAGAGGTGCCGCCGCCCGTCATGGCGGTGACAGACTCGACCAGGGAGAGGACGGGATCCGATGAAGTACGTCGTGCTGATGGCCGCAGCCGAGGGCGACTGGGAGGCCGCGACCGCTGCCGAGCGGCAGCAGGTGATGGACGCCCACACCGCGTTCCACCAGGCGGTCGCCGGGCGGGCGGCCATGCTCGCCGGCGAGGCGCTGGCCGACTCGAGCCGCGCGCGGACGCTCCGGCACCGCGACGGCCGGCCCGTCGTCACCGAAGGGCCGTACGCCGAGGGGGTCGAGCAGCTGGGCGGGTTCTACCTGCTCGAGGCCGACACGGAGGAGACGGTGCTCGGCCTGTGCGCCCTGCTGCCGTCGTCGTACGCCGTCGAGGTGCGGCCGGTGATCGAGATCGACGGGTATGAGGGCACCCGCGACTGGGCCTGACGCCGTCGGGGCCGCCCTCGAGACGGCCTGGCGCGACCAGTGGGGGCGGCTGACGGCGCTGCTGGTGGCGCAGTACCGGCGGCTCGACCTGGCCGAGGACGGCCTGGCCGACGCGTTCGAGGCCGCCGCCCGAACGTGGCCGCGCGACGGCGTACCCACCAACCCGCCGGCGTGGCTGCTCACCAGCGCCCGCCGCCGGATCCTCGACCGGCTGCGGGCCGAGGCGGTGGCGGCGAAGCGGCTGCCGGTGCTGGCCGTCGAGGCCGAGCTCCAGGAGGAGGCGCAACGCGTGATGCTCGGCCTCCCGACCGGCGGCGAGCCGGTGCGTGACGAGCGCCTGCGCCTGGTGATGCTGTGCGCGCATCCGGCGCTGAGCCGCGAGAACGCCGTGGCGCTGACGCTGCGGATGGTGATCGGGGTGAGCACCTCCGACATCGCCCGGCTGTTCCTCGTGCCGCAGCCGACGATGGCGGCGCGGCTGACCCGCAGCCGCAAGAGCCTGGCCGGCGAGAGGTTCGAGGTCCCGACCGGGGTCGCGCTGGAGCAGCGGGTCGACCGGGCTGCCGACGTGGCCTACCTCGCCTTCACCGCGGGCTACGCCCCGCCTTCCGGGCCCGAGCTGGTGCGGACCGACCTCGCCGCCGAGGCGGTCCGGCTGGCCCGGCTGCTGCGCGACCTCCTGCCCGGCCGGGTCGAGCTCGACGGGCTGCTGGCCCTGATGCTGCTCCAGCACTCGCGCCGCGACGCACGGCTGCACGACGGCCGGCTGGTCCTGCTGCCCGACCAGGACCGGGTGCGTTGGCACCAGGACGAGATCAGGGAGGCGCTGGCGATGCTGACCCCCCACGTGACCTCCGCGCCCGGCACGCCGTACCTCCTCCAGGCGCTGGTGGCCGCCGAGCACGCCGTGGCCCCGCACCCGGACGCCACCGACTGGCCGCGGATCGTCGCCCGGTACGACGAGCTGGTCGCGGTCGCGGACTCGCCCGTCGTCCGGCTCAACCGGGCGGTGGCCGTCGCCGAGGCCGACGGCCCGCTGGCCGGTCTCCGGGCCCTGGACGGGCTCGTCGTACCGGGCCACCGGCTGCCCGCCGTCCGGGGCGAGCTGCTGGCCAAGGTGGGCCGAACCGACGAGGCCCGCGCCGAGCTGACCCGGGCGATCGCGCTGTGCGACAACGACCCCGAGCGCGCCCATCTCACCGACCGCCTCGCCACCCTCTCCTGACGCCTCTCCTGAGCTCTCCCCCGGTAGTCCGTGACGTTTCGGTTGTTCTCGGGGCCACCGAACGACCCAAACGTCACGGACTATCGGGGCAGGGCCGTGGCAGGATCCCGCGCATGAGGTTCGAGAGCATGGTCGAGCTGGGCGGGAAGACCGCGACCGGAATCGTCGTCCCCGACGAGGTGATCGAGGCGCTCGGCGGGAGCAAGCGGCCGCCGGTGACGGTCACCGTCAACGGCTACACCTACCGCACGACCGTGGCGCGCATGGGCGGCCGCTACCTCGTGCCGCTCTCCGCCGAGCACCGCGAGGCGGCCGGGGTGCAGGCCGGCGACACGGTCGTCGTCGACCTCGAGAACGACGCCGCGCCGCGCGAGGTGGAGCTCCCGGTCGACCTCGCGGAGGCCATGGACGACGCGGCCCGCACGGCGTACGACGGGCTGTCCTACACCTACCGCAAGGAGTGGGTGCGCTGGGTCGAGGAGGCCAAGAAGCCGGAGACGCGGGCGACCCGGGTCGAGAAGACCGTCGCCGGCCTCCGCGAAGGTCGCAAGACCCACTGAGTCACGGCTGGTCGGCCTACGACGAGCCGACGTCGGCGTCGGCGGGTGCTCCGGTCACCTCGGTGACCCACCAGAGGTGGTTGCGCACCCAGGTCCTGGTCCGGCTGCTGGCGGGGCCGGTGTTCTGGCAGTTCCGCTACGCCCGGCGCCACTCCGGCCCTGCCCTGGCTCAGCCCGTGACCTGACGCGACCAGGGCCGGACGGGCACGATGGGTCCGTGCTCACCGACCAGCAGATCAACGCGTTGTCGCCCGACGAGCGCCGAGACATGATCACCCGGCTCGCGCGTCCCCTGAACGAGGTCGACGACCCCAGCCACCTGCGCCGCCGGCGCACGGTCCGGATCACTGTCGCCGGTGCGGCGGCGCTGCTGCTCGTCCCGTGGGTGCTCTACCTGGCGGTCTCCCTGCCCACGGTGCACAAGGTCCGCGACTGGGACCTGATGTGGGTCGGCTTCGACGTGGTCGAGCTGGCCCTGCTGGCCCTGACGTTCTGGCTCAGCTACCGACGCCGCCTGGTGGCGCTCCTGGTCGGCTTCGGCACCGGCGTCGTCCTGCTGTGCGACGCGTGGTTCGACATCATGACCTCCGCACCCGGAGACCTGTGGCAGGCGCTGCTCGCGGCCGCCCTGATCGAGATCCCGCTCGCCGTCCTGCTGATGAGCGGCGCAGTGCGCGCCATCCGGATCGTCCCGGCGATCCTCTGGTTCACCGACCCCGACGCGTCCGCCTGGTCGGTGCAGATGCCGCTGCGCGCGCGCGACCGGCCGGAGGACTCCGACGTCGTCGAGCCCTAGCAGCCGCCGGCGACCGCCGGGATGACCGAGATCTGGGTGCCCTCGGGTGTCGCGGTCGCGAGGTCGTCGAGGAAGCGGACGTCGTCGTTCCCGACATAGACGTTGACGAAGCGGCGCAGGGCGCCCTTCTCGTCGATGATCCGACCCTTGATCCCGGAGTAGTTGCTGTCGAGGTCGTCGAGCACGGCCGCCAGCGTGTCGCCCTCCGCACTCACCTCCGACTCGCCACCGGTGTAGGTGCGCAGGATGGTCGGGATGCGGACGGACACGCTCATGGGTTCTCCTTCTCGGAGGGGTCGGCTCAGGCGATGCCGGTGGCGGTGAAGGCAGCGTACGACGGGTCGATGGTGGCCGCCGGACCGACCGAGTCGGCCACCGCGTCGAGGGTCTTCAGGCCCATGCCGGTGTTGATGACCACGGTCTCCAGGGTCGGGTCGAGCTGCCCGGTCTCCACCAGCTTGCGCAGGCAGGCGACCGTGGTCCCGCCCGCGGTCTCGGTGAAGATCCCCTCGGTACGGGCCAGCAGCAGGATGCCCTCGCGCACCTGGTCGTCGCTGACGTCCTCGACGGCACCACCGCTACGACGGCAGATGTCGAGCACGTAGACGCCGTCAGCGGGGTTGCCGATGGCCAGGCTCTTGGCGATGGTGTCGGGCCGGACCGGGCGGATCGCGTCGGTCCCGCCCTTGTACGCCGTGGCCACCGGTGAGCAGCCGGTCGCCTGGGCTCCGAAGACCCGGTACGGCTTGTCCTCCACGAGCCCCAGGGTGACGAGCTCCTGGAAGGCCTTGTCGACCTTGGTCAGCTGCGACCCCGAGGCGACCGGGATCACCACCTGGTCGGGCAGCCGCCAGCCGAGCTGCTCGGCGATCTCGTAGCCCAGGGTCTTGGAACCCTCGGCGTAGAACGGGCGGACGTTGACGTTGACGAAGGCCCAGCCGTCCTCCTCGCCGGCGATCTCCGAGGCGAGCCGGTTGACGTCGTCGTAGGTGCCGTTCACCGCGACCAGGTTCTCGGTGTAGACGGCGCTGTTGACCTGCTTGGGGCGCTCGAGGTTGCTCGGGATGAACACGACGGTCTTGATCCCCGCTCGGGCCCCCGCGGCCGCCACCGCGTTCGCGAGGTTGCCCGTGCTCGGACAGGCGAAGACCTTGGACCCGAGCTCACGGGCGGCGCTCAGCGCGCAGGCGACGACGCGGTCCTTGAAGCTGTTGGTGGGGTTGGTCGAGTCGTCCTTGACCCAGAGCCGCTCCAGGCCGAGCTCGCGGGCCGAGGTTGTCGGCCCGGAGCAGCCGGGTGAAGCCGGGCTCGGTGTTGGGGCTCTCGGTGATGTCCGACGGCACCGGCAGCAGGGCCTGGTAGCGCCACATGTTGGCCGGCCCTGCCGCGATCTGCTCCCGGGTCACGGGCGGGAAGTCGTAGACGACCTCGAGCGGCCCGAAGCACTCCGGGCAGGCGTAGAAGGGACCGAGGTCGACCTCGTGGCCGCACTCGCGGCAGGCGAGGGCGCGAGCGTGCCCGAAGGCGCCCTCACGCAGGAACGACGTCGTGGTCGGGTGGTCGGCGACCGAAGCGCTCACAGGAGACTCCTCCTTCTCATCTTTCCCGTGGCGGCTCTCGCCACGGGACGGATTTGGCACCTGTCTCCACGACCGCCGGACCCGGTGGGTACGACGGGAGGCTCGTGGGTGGTTGCCGGGACGTCGACGGGCCGTTCCCTCAGTCCCTCTCGATGAGCTGTCCCCGACACTAACCGCGCGCGTCTCACGATGCGTACGCAGATCTCACATGCTGGGCGTGCTCGAACGCCCGCCGCCGTCCTACCCGGCGGCTCGCGCGTCGGCGGTGAGCCGACGCAGCAGGTCGAGGACTCCTGCGGGCCCGGGGACGACGACGTCCGCGAGGTCGACCAGCGCGCTCTCCTCCTGGGAGGCCGAGCACACCAGGAGCGTGGGCACCCCCTGCACCCGGAGCTCGGCCACCGCGTCGAAGGCCTCGACGTCGCCGAGGTCGTCGCCGGCGAAGAGGAAGCCACCGGCCTCGACCTCCTGGGCGAGGTCACGCACCACCTTGCCCTTGTCCATGCCCGGCGACCGGATCTCCACGACGTTGCGTCCGGGCTCGACCACGAGGCCGTAGCGCTCGGCCAGGTCGCGCAGCGGCGGCTCGAGCCGGGTGAAGGCCGCGGCCGGGTCGGTGAGTCGTCGGGTGTGGACGGCGATCGCGAGGCCCTTGTCCTCGACGAAGGCGTCTCCCGCGTCGGCCTTGCGCAGCAGACCCGGCAGCTCGCGCAGGAAGCCCGAGAGCCCGTGCGGCGGCCGCGGCGAGACGACCCGACGCTGGGTCGACGACCAGCGTTCGTAGCCGTACTGGCCGAACACGAACAGCTCCCGACTGGTCTCCCCGATCTCGCGACCCACCTCGTCGAGACCTCCGAGCGCGAGGACCTTGCGGGCCGGGCGGCCGGTGATCACCGCCACGGCGCGGACGACCTGAGCGAGATCGAGCAGCACCTCGGGCGCGTCGGGGTGGATGTGGGCCTCGTCCGGGTCGTCGACGATCGGGGCGAGGGTGCCGTCGAAGTCCAGACCGACGACGGCGTGTGCGGCGACCGCGACCAGCTCGTCGTACCGCCGCTCAGCGTCTGACGAGGTGAACCGCACGGGCCAAGCCAACCATGCAGCGCGACGGCGCGCGCGCCGGGACCGGCCTGGTCAGCCGGCCGGGGCGGGCAGCGGACCGGTGAGGATCACCGTCAGCCGGTCGAGCCGCATCGGCGCGACGGCGTGCAGCGTGCGGTGAAGGCCGAGGTCGAGCGCGAGCAGGTGGCCGGCGCGGGCGAGCTGGGGCGGGTAGTAGACCGTCGAGGCCGGGATCGTGCCGTACCAGTTGTCGGAGCCGGCGACCTGCCAGCCCGCGTGGGCGACCCGGCCGGCGACCTGGGAGGCCAGCCCGCTGACGTGGGAGTTGTTGAAGACCGAGACCACGACCTTGCTGCGGTCGACGGTCGGCTTCGCCGGCTTGGTCTGCCGGGCCTTCGGGGCGTGGAAGGTCGAGGGGGTGGCGCTCGGCGACTCCTGGGCCGCAGGCGTCACGGCACGCTCGGTGGGGGCCGGGTGCCGGGTCGCCACCCAGGCCACGGCAGCCATCGCCACCGCGACGACGGACAGGATCGTCACCGCCGAGGGGAACACGACCCCTCGCTGGTCGCGCCGACCGGTCGACCGCACCAGGACCTCAGACCTCGAAGCCCAGGCGCCGCGCGGAGCGCGCTCGCTGGCGCTCGGCCCGCATCCGGCGCAGGCGCCGCACCAGCAGCGGGTCGGCCTCGAGCGCCTCGGGGCGGTCGATGAGGGCGTTCAGCACCTGGTAGTAGCGGGTCGCCGACATGTCGAACGACTCGCGGATCGCGGTCTCCTTGGCGCCGGCGTACTTCCACCACTGGCGCTCGAACTCGAGGATCTCGCGGTCGCGCTCGCCCAGGCCCGCGGCCGTGTCACGGCTCGGGTGTGCGGCTGCGGCGTCCATCCGGTCTCCCCTGTGTCTCGGCTGCCTGTCCGCGAGGAGTCTACGCGAGGAATCACAGCGATGTCATTCGCTTGCGGCGCGTCGCCCGATCAGGGAGGGGACGCCGGCCGATCGGGCAGGGCCGGCACAGGGTTGGATGGTGCCATGACCACCCGCTGGGGGATCCTCGCCACCGGACGCATCTCACGCGCCTTCGCCACCAACCTGCACCACGTGCCCGGCGCCTCGGTCGCAGCCGTCGGGTCGCGGTCGCAGGAGAGCGCGGAGGCCTTCGCCCGCGACGTCGGCGACGACGGCACCCGTGCCCACGCGTCGTACGACGCGCTGGTGGCGGACCCCGACGTCGACGTCGTCTACGTCGGCAGCCCCCACTCGATGCACCTCGAGCACGCCCGGCTCGCCTTCGCCCAGGGCAAGCCGGTGCTCTGCGAGAAGCCGCTCACCCTCAACCGGGCCGATGCCGAGGCCCTCTTCGAGGCGGCCGGCGACCTGTTCTGCATGGAGGCCATGTGGATGGCCTGCCACCCGCTCGTCCGCGACATCCGCGAGCGGTTGGCGAGTGGCGAGTTCGGCACCCCCCACCAGGTGCGCGCCGACCTCGGCTTCGTGGTCTCGCCCGACGCCAGTCCCCGGATGTGGGACCTCGCCCTCGGCGCCGGGGCGCTGCTCGACATGGGCATCTACCCGCTCACCTTCGCCCGCATCATGCTCGGGCCGTTCGCCGACGTGGCCGCGGTCGGCGTCCTGGCCGACACCGGGATCGACGTCGACGTCGCGATCGCGGCCCGGCACCAGGGCGGCGCGGTCTCGGCGCTCACCACGTCGATGACCTCCGTGAGCCCCCGCAGCGCCACGATCTCCACCGATGCCGGGCGCCTCGACCTCCCCGACTTCCACCACCCGCCGTACGTCGTCTGGACCCCCGCGGGGGGTGAGCCCCGGCGGCTCGAGAGCCCCGGCCCGGTGCTCGGCACGGGCCTGGGCAACGAGGCCGCCCACGTGCAGGACTGCCTGCGCGACGGGCTCCGCGAGAGTCCGCTGGTCCCCCGCGACCAGACCCTGGAGCTGCTCGGCGTCATGGACGACGTACGGCGGATGCTCGGCGTCGCGTATCCGGGGGAGGAGATCCGCCACACGCGCGGGTGAAGTGCCCCATGCCCGGCGCGGCTAGGGTCGAGGTGTGTCCCTGACAGAGCCGGCCGACCTCGTCATCGTGGCCAACCGACTCCCGGTGGACCGGGTGACGGGTCCCGACGGGGAAGCGACCTGGCGGGTGTCACCGGGCGGGCTGGTGACCGCCCTCGAGCCGATCATGCGCGCCAACGAGGGCGTCTGGGTCGGGTGGCCCGGCGGTACCGACACCGACCTCGAGCCGTTCCAGCACGACGGGATGACCCTCGACCCGATGGCGCTGACCGCCGGGGAGATCGAGCGGTTCTACGAGGGCTTCAGCAACGCCACCATCTGGCCGCTCTACCACGACCTGGTCGCCAAGCCGGAGTTCCACCGGGAGTGGTGGGACTCCTACGTCGCGGTCAACCAGCGCTTCGCCGAGCGGGCCGCCGAGCGGGCCGCGCACAACGCGACCGTCTGGGTGCAGGACTACCAGCTCCAGCTCGTGCCCCAGCAGCTCCGTGAGCTCCGTCCCGATCTACGCATCGGGTTCTTCCTGCACATCCCTTTCCCGCCGGCCGAGCTCTTCCAGCAGCTCCCGTGGCGACGGCAGCTCCTCGAGGGCCTGCTCGGCGCCGACCTGGTCGGCTTCCAGATGCCCGGCGGCGCTGCCAACTTCGTGCGCCTGGTGCGCCAGCGCGTCGGGCACAAGACCCACCGCGACCTGGTCTACCTCCCCGACGACCGCACCGTCCGGGCGGCGGCGTTCCCGATCTCGATCGACTACAAGGGTTTCGAGAAGCTGTCGAAGTCGGAGGAGGTCCGCGAGCGCGCGGCCGAGATCCGCGCGGCCCTCGGCGAGCCGACCAAGGTCTTCCTCGGCATCGACCGGCTCGACTACACCAAGGGCATCTACGCGCGGCTCCGTGCCTTCGCCGAGCTTCTCCGCGACGGCGAGCTCGACGTGGAGGACGCCTGCTTCGTCCAGGTGGCCACCCCGTCGCGCGAGCAGGTCGAGGAGTACCGCGTCCTTCGCGACGAGATCGACCGCCTCGTCGGCCGGATCAACGGCGACCTCGGCGAGATCGGCCGTCCGGCCATCCACTACCTGCACTCCTCCTACCCCCGCGAGGAGATGGCCGCCCTCTACCGGGCCGCCGACGTGATGGTGGTGACGCCCTACCGCGACGGCATGAACCTCGTCGCCAAGGAGTACGTCGCGTGCCGCCACGACGAGGACGGCGCCCTGGTGCTCTCGGAGTTCGCCGGCGCCGCGGCCGAGCTGCGCCAGGCCTGGCAGGTCAACCCCTACGACCTCAACGGCATGAAGGCGGCACTGCTCGAGGCCTACCGAGCCGACCCGCGCGACCGCCAGCGCCGGATGCGCGCCATGCGCCGCACCGTCAAGCAGGCCGACGTCGCCGCGTGGGCGCGCAGCTTCCTCGACGAGCTCGACGAGGTACGGCCACCCCACGGGAAGCGGCTCATGCCGACGCCGTCGGACTAGCCCGGAGAACGGCGTAACACCGGCACCGCTCGCTCGTTGGGCCTTCACGTGGCGCGCGAAACGCCACGAGAGCCGGCGCGGGTCGGGGCATCTTCTCCGCGCCGGCTCGCCCGTTCCTGGCCCCGATCGCCGTCCCGCGCGCGCCTGGTCACGCGGCGGCGGGTAACTTGCCTGTCGTGGACCTGATCCCCAAGCCCGATCAGGTCGTGTCCGCCGCCGGCAACCTCGCCCACCGCGTCGTCTACGGCGGTCTGGCCGACCTCCGGCCGATGCCGCGCACGTTGATCGACGACGGCATCCTGCGCGAGGTCTACCACTACCGTCCCGCCGCGCACGTCCGCTCGCACGGCGACCCGGTGCTCCTGGTGACCCCCCTGGCCGCCCCCGCCCTCTGCTACGACCTGCGGCGCGGCTGCTCGCTCGTCGAGCACCTCGTGGAGCAGGGGAGGCCGACCTACCTGGTCGAGTACGGCGCGGTGTCGTTCCGTGACCGCAACCTCGGCATGGAGCACTGGATCGAGGAGGTCGTGCCGACCGCGATCCGCGAGGCCTCGGCCCACGCGGGCGGACGGCCGGTGCACGTCGTCGGCTGGTCGCTCGGCGGGGTCTTCGCACTGCTCGCGGCCGCCTCCGACCCGACCCTGCCGATCGGCTCGATCACCGCCCTCGGCTCGCCCTTCGACGTGCGCGAGGTGCCGCTGGTCGCACCCCTGCGGCCCCTGCTCAACTTCACCGACGGCCGCGGCGCGATCACCCGGCTCTACCAGACCGTGGGCGGTGCACCACAGCCGCTGGTGCGCTGGGCCTTCCAGCTCTCGTCGTTCCAGAAGCTGGTCACCAAGCCGATCGCGATCGCCCGCCATCTCGACGACGCCGACTACCTCGCCCAGATCGAGGCGGTCGACCGCTTCACCGCGAACATGATCGCCTACCCGGGCCGGACCTTCGGCCAGCTCTACCACCGCCTGCTCAAGGGCAACGCCCTGGTCGACGGGACCTTCGACCTCGAGGAGCGCACCCTCTCGGTCGCCGACCTCACGATGCCGGTGCTGGTCTTCGCCGGGGCCGGCGACGGCATCGCGCCGGTCGCCTCGGTCAAGGCGTCGGTGCCGCTGCTCACCGGCTCACGCGAGGTGCGGTTCGAGATCGTGCCCGGCGGTCACCTCGGCATGCTGACGGGGCGCCGGGCCCGTACCTCCACCTGGCCGCTGCTCGACGCCTGGATCGACGAGTGGACGGCGGACGAGGAGCCCGCGCCCCGACCTCGTCGTACGACGAAGAAGGCGGCGCCGAGGAAGAAGGCGGCAGCCCCGAAGACCGCCTCGAAGAAGGCCGCTGCCAAGAAGCCGCCCGCGCGCAAGGCCGCATCGGGGGCATCGGAGGCATCGGAGGCATCGACGGACGACGATGCCGCAGGCATCGGGGTGAACCCCCAGCGCCGCTACGGCTCCGCGGGCTCACGCGCCCTCCGGCGCTGAGGCTCGCCATGGCCTACGTGTTCGGCATCCCGGCGCTCGTGCTCCTGGTCGCGCTCGTCTACGGCGGGCTCACCGGCCGGGTCCGGCTGACATCGTGCTGCGCCGTCGCCGACCCGCGCCGGGACCTGCGGATGCGCGGCGCGTTCGACGAGGACGAGCCGCCGGCGGAGAACGCTCGCTAGCGTGATCCCGTGGGCGCACTGAGCGGGCTCGTCGAGCGCGGGCTGATGGCGCCCGACTGGGCGGTGGCCCTCGCGCCGGTGGACGACCGGATCACCGCGATGGGCCGCTTCCTGCGGGCCGAGATCGCGGCCGGCCGGCACTACCTCCCGGCCGGCGAGGACGTGTTCAAGGCGTTCCGCCGACCGCTCGCCGACGTCCGCGTGCTGATCGTGGGCCAGGACCCCTACCCCACCCCGGGGCACCCGATCGGGCTCTCGTTCGCCGTGGCGCGAGACGTGCAGCCGCTCCCGGGCTCGCTGCGCAACATCTACCAGGAGCTCTCCGTCGACCTCGGCATCCCGCCGGCTGCCCACGGCGACCTCACGCCCTGGGCGGACCAGGGCGTCATGCTGCTCAACCGGGTGCTCACGGTCCGGCCGCACGACTCGAACTCCCACCGCGGCCGCGGCTGGGAGGAGGTCACCGACTGCGCCATCGACGCGCTGGCCCGGCGAGGAGGCGCTGCGGTCGCCATCTTGTGGGGTCGCCCGGCGCAGACGCTCAAGGCCGCCCTCGGCCCCGTCCCGTGGGTGGAGTCGGCGCACCCGTCGCCACTCTCGGCGTCGCGTGGGTTCTTCGGGTCGCGGCCGTTCTCCCGGGTCGACCGCCTGCTCGCCGAGCGGGGTGCCGCACCCGTCGACTGGAGACTCCCGGCATGAGCCGTCCGACCCACCACCTGACACCGGACACGGGCTTCCTCAACGACCCGACCGGCCTCGTGCACCTCGCCGACGGCTGGCACGCCTGGTACCAGCTCTCACCGGGCCCGACCCACGGCGACGTCTCGTGGGGTCACGCCGTCAGCGACGACCTGCTCGCCTGGAGACAGCTGCCGGTGTCGATCTCGGCCGATGGCGAGGAGGAGGTCTGGACCGGCTCGGTCGTCGTCGACACCGACGACACGGCCGGCTTCGGGCGCGGTGCGCTGGTCGCGGCGTACACCCGGCACGAGAAGCAACGACGGCGGCAGAGCCAGGCCCTGGCGGTCAGCACGGACGGCGGACTGACATGGGAGAAGCACGGCGTCGTCCTCGACATCGGGTCGACCGACTTCCGCGACCCCCGCCTGCTGCGGCACGACGGCCAGTGGGTGATGACCGTGGCACGGGCGCTCGAGGACGCGATCGCGATCTACACCTCGCCGGACCTGCGGGCGTGGACCCACACCTCCGACGTGGCGATGCCGCCCTGCGAGGGCCGGCCGTGGGAGTGCCCCGACCTCGTCCCGCTCGGCGACCGGTGGGTGCTGCTGCTCAGTCGTGAGCCGGCGACGCACTACCTGGTCGGTGACTTCGACGGCAGCGTTTTCACCCCCGTGACCGACCTGCGGCGGCTCGACCACGGCCCCGACCTCTACGCCGGTGTCACGTTCGGCGGTCTCCCCGACCGGGCTCGCATCCTGATCGGCTGGCTCGACAACTGGACCTACGCCCAGGTCCTGCCGACCGACCCCTGGCGCGGGCAGCTCTCCTGCGCCCGCGAGCTGCGGCTCGCCGTCGGCGCCGACGGCAGGCCGTACGTCGCCCAGCGGCCGGTCGGACCCGTCACCACGGTGACCCTCGACCGACCCGTCGAGCTCGGTGCCGGCGTCGTCGCGTCGTACGACGAGGGGCTGGTGCGGGTGAGCCGCGTACCCGACGTGGTGTCGGGCTGGGCCGGCGCCTGGACGCTCCCGAGCCCCACGCCGAGCGTCGACGTGGTCGCCGACACCCACTCGGTCGAGGTGTTCACCGTGGACGGGCTGAGCGCCAGCCTGCACACTTTCCCCAGGGGTCAGGACCGACGCAGCCCCGTGGAACAAAGTTGAATCTGAAACTATTGTGGGTGACATGAACGATCGCATGCCGGCGCTCTACATCGGCCACGGTGCCCCGCCCCTCCTCGACGACGCGCTGTGGTCGAGCCAGCTCGCGGGTCTGTCCGCAGACCTCCCGCGACCGTCGGCGATCCTGATCGTCAGCGCCCATTGGGAGTCCGCGCCGGTGATGCTGAGCGCGGACGGCGCTCCCCTGGTCTACGACTTCGGCGGCTTCGAGGAGCGGTTCTACCGGATGACCTACGCGACGCCGCCCGCGACGGCGCTGGCGCAGCGGATCGCGGCGATGATGCCCGACGCCGAGCCGGTGCACCAGCACCCCAGCCGCGGCCTCGACCACGGCGCCTGGGTGCCGCTGAAGATCATGTACCCCGACGGCGACATCCCGGTCCTGCAGATGTCCCTGCCCACCTCCGACCCGCACCGCCTGCTCGCGCTCGGCGAGCGCCTGCGTCCGCTGCGCGACGAGGGTGTGCTGATCATCGGCTCCGGCTTCCTCACCCACGGGCTCCCGTTCCTGACCGACTGGCGCACCGACGCCGCTGCTCCGGGCTGGTCGCAGGACTTCGACGCCTGGGCCGGTGAGGCGCTGGCGCGCGGTGACGTCGACGCGCTCGCGTCGTACCAGGCGCAGGCTCCGGGCATGCCCTACGCCCATCCGACGGTCGAGCACTACACCCCGCTCTTCGTCACCCTCGGTGCCGCCACCGACCCGGAGCAGCCGGGCGAGCAGCTGTTCGAGGGATTCTGGATGGGCCTGTCGAAGCGGTCCCTCCAGGTCGCCTGACCAGGGCGGCCCGGGGATGTCGGGGATGCTGGAGGGCAGCCCCTCCTAGACTCCCGGCCATGCCGACGTCATCTCGGGTCCGTGGTGCGCTCGGCACCGCGCTCCTGCTGGCCCCTGCTGCCCTGCTCGCTGCCTGCGGAGGCGGGTCCAGCACCCCCACGGCCGCCGCGCCGCCGTCGTCGAGCGCGAGCTCTGTCGCGCCGAGCAGCGCCGCACCCTCGTCGCCGTCCGGCTCGCCGTCACCCGCGACGGCAGGGCAGGTGGTGAAGGTGACCAGGTACGGCCTGTCCTACCAGGTGCCGAAGGGCTGGACGTCGCTCGACGGTAGCAAGGCCGTCACCCCCAGCAGCCCCGTCCTGCGCACCATCGCCCGACGTCTCGACGCCACGCCCGCGCAGGTGCTCGCGTCGTTCAAGCAGTCGGTGCAGGCCATGGCGGTCACCGACCGCGGCGCCCGGCACGGCATCCTCGACAACATCAACTCCGTCGGCACCACGACACCGTCGCTGAACGACGAGCAGATCAAGCTCCAGCTCGCGACGCTCGGCGCCAAGACGCAGCCGTTCCACCACTTCACGTCGCCGGCCGGGCCCGGCACCCGGGTCGCCTACGGCTGGACCACGGGCGGTCTGCACTTCCACGGCGAGGTCCTCACCGTCGACGTGGGCGACTCGATCGTGTCCATCACGGTGACGGCCCACTCGGCACCGACCGCGAGAGCCCTGGCCGACCAGGTGCAGGCGTCGATCAACCGCTGGGGCTGATCCGGCTGACCGACGCTCAGCGGGTGATCTGGTCGAGCTCGGCCAGGTCTGACTCGTCGGGCTCCCAACGGAGGGCGGCGGCGTTGGCGCGCACCTGGTCGCCGCGGGTCGCGCCGGAGATCACGGACACCACCGCCGGCTGAGCGGCGAGGCCGGAGACGGCGACGTCGAGCATCGAGACTCCTCGCTGCTCGGCGTACTTCTCGAGGCGCTCGATCCGGTCCCAGTCGGCGTTCTCCAACCAGGGCGAGGGCGCGCCGGCCGCCCGCGAGCCGGCCGGGGCAGACTCCCCCCGGCGGTACTTGCCCGTCAGCAGTCCGTACTCGAGCGGGAAGTAGGGCAGGACCCCGAGACCGAACTGCTCACAGGCGGGCACGACCTCGGCCTCGGCCGTGCGGTCGAGGAGGGAGTAGCGGTTCTGCACGGAGACGAACCGCTCGAAGCCCCCGGTGCGCGAGGTCCAGTCGGCGTCCGCGATGTGCCAGCCGTCGACGTTGGAGCCACCGAGGTAGCCGACCTTTCCCTCGCGGACCAGATCGGTGAGGGCCGACAGGGTCTCCTCGATCGGGGTCACGCCGTCGAGCACGTGGTACTGGTAGAGGTCGATGTGGTCGACCCGCAGCCTGCGCAGGGACGCCTCGACCGCGCGGCGGAGGTAGGCACGGGAGCCGCGCGCACCGCGGTCGGGGCCGTTGGCGCCCTGCATGTCCCCACCGAACTTGGTGGCGACCACGAACGCATCGCGCCGACCCTGCAGCGCCTCGCCGAGCATCTCCTCGCTGGCGCCGTCGCCGCCGTAGACGTCGGCGGTGTCGAGCAGCGTGACGCCGACGTCCTGCGCGGCGTCGAGGATGTCGCGTACCCCGTCGAGGTCGACGCGTCGTCCGAAGGCGTTGCAACCGATGCCGACGGCGCTCACCATCAGGCCCGAGTCCCCCAGGGGGCGGTAGGTCATGTCGCTCACGTGGTCGACCCTACCCAGCGCCGGAAGCCTCCAGGATCGCCAGGTCGCGCACGCAGAAGCCGTGGTGCTCGTGCTCCTCGTCGAGCACCGTGCCGAGGCACTGCCGCACGCTGCGGCCGCGGGCGTAGGGCGGCCAGCGGTCGTCGTCGGGCACGGGAGCCGGCTGTGCCAGGTGCTCCGGGGTGACGTCGGCCAGCCAGGCCGAGAGCTCGGCCGCCTGCTCCGAGCGGACGGCGAGCACGTCGTCGAGGGTCGGGTCGGCCGTCGGGTCGAGCCCCTGCTCCTCGCGGTCGGGGACCCCCTCGATCCCCAGCCCCAAGGGCGTGAACAGGGCGGTCGAGCCGAGCACGCACCGGCGGAACCACGAGTCGTGGACGAACACCAGGTGGCGCAGGGTCTGCACGGCAGACCACTCGTCGTGGGCGCTGCGGTGCTCGATGCCGGGCGTGGCGCGGAGGCGCTCGACGGTGGCCGCCCACGCGGCCATCAGCTGTCGGTGGCTCTCGCGCAGGTCGTCGGGGTCGTCGGACCGGATCAGCACCCGCACCGGGTGACGGCGGTCGAGCTCGGCCTCGACGAACCCGGACACCTCGACGCCGTTGACGACGAGGTTGGTCACCAGCCCGTCGATCTCGGCGTCCTGCATGACCACCCCGATCAGGCGGGTGTTGCTCATCAGGCACTCGCGGAACTCCACGCCGGTCAGGTCCTGGTCCACGAAGCGCTCCATGCCGCCCACGCTAGGGCTGGGGGCCGACATCGCGCGATGCCAGGATGGCCGGATGCGCTTCCTGTCCATCCAGTCGTCGGTCGCCTACGGTCACGTCGGCAACTCAGCAGCCACGTTCCCCCTGCAGCGGCTCGGCCACGAGGTGTGGCCGGTGGCCACCGTGGTCTTCTCCAACCACACCGGGTACGGCGCGTGGCGAGGCCCGCTGCTCTCCTCCGACGACGTGCGGGCGGTCGTCACCGGCATCGAGGAGCGCGGCGTGCTGCCCACGTGCGACGGCGTGCTCTCCGGCTACCTGGGCGGCCCGGATATCTGCGACGTGGTGGTCGACGCCGTGGCGCGGGTCAAGGGGGCCAACCCGGACGCGACCTACACCTGCGACCCGGTGATGGGCAACGCGACCTCCGGGTGCTTCGTCGACCCGGCGATCCCTCCGGTGCTCCGCGAGCAGGTGGTGCCGGTGGCCGACATCATCACGCCCAACCAGTTCGAGCTGGGCTTCCTCACCGACACCTCCCCGGACAGCCTCGACTCCACGCTCGACTCGGTCGACGCGGCCCGTTCCCTGGGCCCGTCGACGGTGCTCGTCACGTCGTTCCTGCCGCCGGACGCCCCCGACGGCACGATCTCGATGCTGGCGGTGACCGACGACGGCGCGTGGACCGTCCGCACCCCGCGGCTCCCGATGAAGGCCAACGGCTCGGGCGACCTGACCGCCGCCCTCTTCACCGCTCACCTGCGGTCGACCGGCTCGCCGGTCGACGCCCTGGCCCGGACCGCGTCGTCGGTGCACGCTGTCTTGAAGGAGACCCTGGAGTCGGGCGAGCGCGAGCTCCGGATCGTCGCCGCCCAGGACGCCATCGCCGACCCGGCCTGCGAGTTCGAGGCCGAGCAGGTCCGCTGACTCACGGCTGGCGATCAACCAGTGCTCAGGTGACGCACAGCAACGCGGAGCAGGCTCGGCACATGTCCCGCCGACCCGCGTCGTACGACGACCCCGACTTCCGCACCCGCGAGCGCGCGGTCGGCCGTCGGCGGGTGGTCGCAGCCGCGCTCATGGTGCTGGCGCTGACCGGGTTGGCCGGCGGCTCGGCTGCTGCGGCCGTGGTGTCCGCGCACGACGACCGGGTCGACGCGACCTCGGTGTCGTCGGTGGTGCACCCCACCTGACCGCTGGCACCTGTCCTGCCGGATCTGCATCCGGGAGCAGTCGGTACGCCGGGCCGCCCGGCCTGCACGTGCTGTTCCCACACTCGCTGGTGCAGCACCACCGGATCCTCGACGTCGTACGGTCGGGCCTTCGGGAGCGGAGTCGACGTGAGTTCCCAGTGGACCCTCGGGTCGATACGATCCGCAGCATGACCATCGATCCGCCCGGACGCTCGCACGGAGTCGACGCCGACCGGATCCTCGCTCAGCCGCTGTTCGCGTCGCTCACGAGACGCGATGCCGAGGAGTTCGTGCGCTACTGCGAAGTCCGCCACGTCGAGTCGGGGCATGCCGTCTTCAACCAAGGCGGCCTCGCGGCCGCCTTCTTCGCGATCGAGTCCGGCGAGGCCGAGGCGGTCGTCGATGGTGAGGCCAAGCGACGCATGGGACCGGGCGACTGGTTCGGGGAGATCGGGATCGTCCAGCACTCCCCCCGTACCGCCACGGTGTCGGCCACGTCACCCCTGACGGTGATCGCGATGACGGCGTTCGAGTTCCGCCGGTTGGAAACCGAGCACCCTGACATCGCGGCGACGCTCACCCGCACGATGCAGGAGCGACTCGGGGGCTGAGGCTCGCCCTGGCTCCACGGTCCGGTGGTTCCCAAGAGGTGAGGGCCCGAAAGGGGCCCTCCCCCGTGTCCGAGCCGGTGACAGGAATCGAACCCGCGACATCTTCTTTACAAGAGAAGCGCTCTACCGTCTGAGCTACACCGGCGACACCGCTCACGCGCAGCGGCCGGGTCAGCCTAACGATGCGGGTCCGGCTTCACGCAGCCAGGAACGCGTCGAGCGAACGGCGGATCCCTTCGGCGTCGAGGCCGTGGGCACGCTGGTGCTCGGCGGGGGTGCCGTAGTGACGCAGCTCGGTACGCCGCGTGCCCAGCGCGAGGAGCCGGTGCGGCCGGTCGAGGAGCGCCTCGGCGACGCACCGGGACGAGGTGCCGGCCAGCCAGGGCTCGACCAGGACGACGTCGGGCGTGCTGACCAGGTTGCGCAGGGTCCGACCGTCGAACGGCCGGACGCTGTGGGCGTAGAGCACGGTCGCGTCGCGGCCTGCGGTGGCGGACAGCACCTCGTCGAGCACCGGTCCGAGGGCGACCACCGTCGCGCCCGACCCGCGTCGTACGACGTGCAGGCCGGGACCGGCGAAGGTCTCGGCGTTGGTCTGCCCGACGACCCGGACGTAGTGCAGCCCTTCGGCCGCGACCGCCCGGCGCAGCACCACGTCGGTCTCGGACGAGGTCCCCGGCGCATGGATCACCACGTCGGGCAGCGTGTCGAGCAGGGCGACGTCACCCGGGGCCTGGTGGGTGCGGCCCGCGCCGGCCGCGTCGAACGAGCCGCCCACACCGACCAGCACGCCGCCGACGCCCTGGTGGACGAAGCCGAGCTTGACCTGCTCGAAGGCACGCTCCACCAGGAAGGTGCCGAAGGTGTGCACGACCGGCCGCAGCCCGGTGAGGGCCAGGCCCGCCCCGACGTTGACCAGCAGCTGCTCGCGGATGCCGACGTTGACCACCCGGTCGGTGTGGCGCCGGGCTGCGTCGTGGAAGAAGCGACCCGAGATCTCGGCCCAGACCAGAGCCGTGGACAGGTCCTCGTCGAGGAGGTCGGTGACGGTCCGGGCGAACTGCGTGCGCGGGTCGCGGCTCACGGACAGGGTGGTCATGCCGCCGCCTCCTCGCCCGGTCCGGCGGCCGTCGTCTCGTCGAGGACGGTCGCGACGACGGCGTTCGGCACGCCATGACCACGGGCGGTCAGGGCCTGGGCGAGGGAGGTCTGGTCGCGGCCGTCGACCGTCTCGACCTGCCAGCCCTCGGTCTCGAACCGGGCGGCGATGCGGCCCGGCACGGCGTACGACGCGGTGCGGTTGTCGATGACCACCACGGTGAGGGTGTCGAGGCCGAGCGCCGCCGCGAGCGCGAGCGCCTCGTGGTTGGAGCCCTCGTCCAGCTCGGCGTCACCGACCAGGACGACCACCCGGGAGCCGATGCCCTGGGCGCGCAGACCCAGTGCTGTCCCGACGGCCAGCGGAAGGCCGTGGCCGAGCGAGCCGGACGAGATCTCGACGCCGGGCACGAGCGTGCGGTCGGGGTGGTACCCGAGCGGGGAGTCGAACGACGCCCACCCGTCCAACCACGAGGCCGGGAAGAAGCCGCGGTCGCAGAGCACGGCGTAGTAGGCCATCGGACCATGGCCCTTCGAGAGCAGGAACCGGTCGCGGCGGGGGTCGTCGGCGGTCTCGGGCGAGACGTCGAGTACGCGCTCGTAGAGCACCTGGATCACGTCGAGGGTCGAGAACGCAGCGCGGGCGTGCTTCTCGTCGCCGGTCATCCGGGCCAGGAGGAGGTCGATGTCGTTCACAGGTCTCATTCCACAAGTTGAAGCGAACTTGAAGTCAAGGCAAACTCATCGACATGACCGAGCTCACGATCGGGGAGCTCTCCCAGCGCTCCGGCGTCGCGACCAGCGCGATCCGCTACTACGAGGCCCGCGGCCTGGTCCGGTCACGTCGTACGACGGGCAACCAGCGTCGCTACCCGCGTGCGGAGCTGCGCCGGCTGGCGTTCATCCGGACCGCTCAACGTGTCGGGCTGTCGCTGGACGAGGTCGCCGACGCGCTGGCCACGCTGCCGAGCAGCCGCACCCCCACCAAGGCCGACTGGGCACGGCTCAGCCGCGGCTGGCGACCGCGGCTGGATGCCCAGATCCGGCAGCTGGAGCGGCTGCGCGACACCCTCGACTCCTGCATCGGGTGCGGCTGTCTCAGCCTCCGGCGCTGCCGGCTCAGCAACCCCGACGACGCCGTGGCCGTGCGCGGACCGGGGCCGGTGCTGCTCGAGGGGCGCTGAGCGAGCCGCTCCGGCACTAGCCTGACTTCGTGGCCCTCCACATCGTGGCCAGCCGGCCCGACCCTGCCGTCCTGGATCTTCCGTGGTCCACTCCGCTCGAGGAGTGGTCCGAGGACCACGTCGTCCCGCTGCCGCGTGGCCTGTCGCGCCACATCGTGCGGATCGTGCGGCTCGGGCCGCGGATCCTGGCGGTCAAGGAGACCCAGGAGGAGATGGCGTTCCGGGAGTACCGCCTGCTCCGTGACCTCGAGCGGCTCGGGCTCCCCGCAGTGCGTCCGGTCGGTGTCGTCACCGGTCGCGAGGACCGACGACGACGAGCCGCTGCCGTGCGCCCTGATGACCGAGCACCTCGCGTTCTCCCTGCCCTACCGGGCCCTGTTCGCCCACGGGATGTCCGCCGACAGCCTGCCCTCCCTGGTCGACGCCCTCGTCGTCCTGCTCGTGCGCCTGCACCTCGCCGACTTCTACTGGGGCGACGTGTCACTGTCCAACGTGCTGTTCCGGCGCAACGCAGGTGGGTTCGCCGCCTACCTCGTCGACGCCGAGACCGGCGAGCTGCGCTCGCAGCTCTCCCGCCAGATGCGCGAGTGGGACGTGGAGGTCGCCTGCGAGAACGTCTACGCCGAGCTCCTCGACCTCCAGGCCGCCGGGTGGATCAGCGAGCAGGTCTCCGGTCGAGGAGATCGTGACCCTGATCGCGAAGCGCTACCAGGACCTGTGGGCCGAGCTCACCAGCGAGCAGGAGTTCGACGCCGACGAGACCTGGCGGATCCAGGAGCGCATCGAGCGGCTCAACGACCTGGGCTTCGACGTCGCCGAGCTCGACATCGTCACCGACTTCGACGGGGACCGGATCCGGATCCAGCCCAAGGCGGTCGAGCTCGGCCACCACCGGCGCGAGCTCCAGTCGCTGACCGGCCTCGACGTCGAGGACGCGCAGGCGCGGCGCCTGCTCAACGACGTCGCCTGGTTCGTCGCCCACCACGACCTCGGCCGCGAGGACCGTGCGGTCGCGGCGAACCGCTGGCTGACCGAGATGTACGAGCCGGCGATGGCGATGGTGCCGCCGGATGCCCGGGCCAAGCTCGAGCCGGCCGAGATCTTCCACGAGATGCTCGTGCACCGGTGGTACCTCTCCGAGAAGGCCGGCCACGAGATCCCGCTGCTCGAGGCGGCCCCCGACTACCTCGAGAACGTCCTGGCCACCAAGCCCGACGAGCTGATGACGGCCGACGACGTCCCCTCGGTCAATCCCGCGCTGGACGAGGACCAGGACGCCGGCGTCCTGTGAGCGGCGTACGGCTCAGCGCAGCAGGTCGCGCCCGATCACCATCCGCTGGATCTGGTTGGTGCCCTCGAAGATCTGGGTGACCTTGGCGTCACGGAACAGCCGCTCGACGGGGTACTCGCGGGTGTAGCCGTTGCCGCCCAGCACCTGGATCGCGTCGGTGGTCACCCGCATCGCGGCGTCGGTGGCGGTCAGCTTGGCGATGCTCGCCTGGCGGCTGAACGGACGGCCCGCGTCCTTGAGCCGCGCGGCCAGCAGGTAGGTCGCGCGCGCCCGCTCGACGTCGGCTGCCATGTCGGCGAGCAGGAACTGGAGCCCCTGGAGCTCGCCGATCGGCCGGCCGAACTGTCGGCGCTCCCCGGCGTAGGCCACCGCGTGGGCCAGGGCCGCCTGGGCGATGCCGGTGGCGACCGCGGCGATGCCGAGGCGGCCGGCGTCGAGCGCGGAGAGGGCGACCCGCATGCCGGCGCCCTCCTCGCCGATCAGCTGTGCCGCCGGGACGCGGGCGCCGTCGAAGACCACCTGGGTGGTGACGTCGCAGGTGAGGCCCATCTTCTTCTCCGGAGCTCCGAAGCTCATGCCCGACGTGTCGCCGGGCACCACGAACGCCGACAGCCCGCGCTTGGCGTCGTCGGAGGTGCGGGCGAACAGGATGTAGTAGTCGGCGCAGGAGCCGTTGCTGATCCACTGCTTGGTGCCGGTGACGACGTACTCGTGAGCCGCTTGTCCTGAGCCTGTCGCAGGCTCGCGCACGGCGCGCGTCGCGATGGCGCTCACGTCGGAGCCCGCCTGGGGCTCGGAGAGGCAGTAGGCGCCGAGCCAGTCGCCGCTGAGCATCCGCGGCAGCCACTCGGCGACGAGGTCGTCGCTGCCGTTGGTCGCGACGACGTTGGCGGTCAGGCCGTGCACGCTGACACCCACCCCGACGCTGGGCCACGCGGTCGCGATCTCCTCGACGACCTGCAGGTAGACCTCGTAGGGCTGGGCCGCCGCCGCCGTGCTCCTCGGCGAAGGGCAGGCTCAGCAGCCCCGACTTGCCGAGCAGCCGGTAGGCCGCCTCGGGGAAGTCACCGCGCTCCTCGGCCTCGTGCACCTGGGGCGCGAGCTCCTGGGTGGCGATCTCACGGGTCAGCTCGAGCAGCGCCTCGGCGACACCGTCGTCGCCCGGCGGCAGCAGTCGCTCGACCGTCGTACCCACCCTGCCGATGATGCCACCGTGTGACACCCGATCCCCACGCGGCACCCGCCGACCCGGCGTCAGCGTGCCTGGACGATCGCGTAGAGGGCGACCGAGGCGGCGACGCCGGCGTTGAGCGACTCCAACCCCGAGGACATCGGGATCGAGAGCATCTGGTCGCAGGTCTCGCCGACCAGGCGGCCGATGCCGTCGCCCTCGGAGCCGACCACGACGACCAGCGGCCCGGTGACCAGGTCGCGGTCGGCCAGCAGCTCGGGCAGGGTCAGGTCGCCGTTCGCTGCCAGGCCGAGCACCTGGCAGCCCGCCTCCTGGTAGTCCTTGAGCGTGCGGACCAGGTTGGTGGCCTGGGCGACCGGGATCCGCGCGGCCGCACCGGCGGAGGTCTTCCAGGCCGCAGGCGTCATCCGAGCAGCGCGGCGCTCCGGGGATGACGACGCCGTGCGCGCCGAAGCCGGCGGCGGACCGCACCACGGCACCGAGGTTGCGCGGATCGGTCACCGAGTCCAGGACCACGATCAGCGGGGCCTCGTGCTCCGCCTCGGCCGCCTCGAGCAGGTCGGCCGGGTGGGCGTACTCGTACGGCGGGATCCGGGCCGCGAGGCCCTGGTGCACCGCCCCGTCGGTACGACGGTCGAGCTCGGTCTTGGTCACCTCCAGCAGAGAGATGCCACGGTCGGCGGCGATCTTGAACGCCTCACGCAGCCGGCCGTCGCGCTCGGCGCCCTCGGCGACGTACAGCCCGGTCACCGGCACGCCGGCCCGCAGCGCCTCGACCACGGAGTTGCGGCCGGCCACCCACTCGTCGTCGCCACCGCCGGGACGCCGCTTCGGACGACGCGACGCGTCACGGTCGGCCTTGGCCTTCGCCTTGTAGACCTTGTGGTTGGGGCGGTCTCCCGCCTTGGGGGTCGGGCCCCTTCCTTCGAGCCCGCGGCGGACCCGGCCGCCGGACCCAGCGGTGGGCTTCTTCGACGTCTTCCGGATGGCGCCCTTGCGCTGGCTGTTGCCCGGCATCAGCTCTCCCCGTTCGGCGCGGCCAAGGTCCACGTCGGGCCGTCGGGAGTGTCCTCGACGGCGATGCCCGCAGCAGCGATCCGGTCGCGGATCGCATCGGCGCGGCCCCAGTCCTGGTCGGCCCTCGCTGCGGCGCGCTCCTCGAGCAGGCCGGCCACCAGGACGTCGACGGCGGCCTCGAGCTGCGCGTCGTCCGAGCCGCCCGGTCTCGCCCCAGCGGGGTCCGCGGGGTCGAGCCCGAGCACGTCGAGCATCCGCACCACCTGGCCGAGCACCTCGGCCAGGGACCTCGCCGGTCTCTCCGTCCGGCAGGAGCCTGTTGCCCTCGCGGACCGTGTCGTGGATGACGCGATGGCGGCCGGCGTGCCCAGGTCGTCGTCCATCGCGGCGACGAACGCCGCGGGACAGCGCTCCGGTGGGGGCCTCGGCAGGCTCGACCGGCGCACCGACCCGCGCCCGTTCGAGGAAGGCCTCGATCCGCCGGAACGACCGCGCCGCGTCGTCGAGCGCCTCGAACGAGAACTCGACGTGGGATCGGTAGTGCGCCGACACCATGTAGTAGCGCAGCTCGATGCCCCGCACCCGCTTCAGCACCTCGGGGACCAGCATCGAGTTGCCCAGCGACTTCGACATCTTCTCGCCGGCGGTGGTGATCCACGCGTTGTGCAGCCAGTACGACGCGAACGGCTGACCGGCGGCGCGCGACTGGGCCAGCTCGTTCTCGTGGTGGGGGAAGCGCAGGTCGACGCCGCCACCGTGGATGTCGAACGCCGGCCCGAGGTACTTCGCGGCCATCGCCGAGCACTCGATGTGCCAGCCCGGACGACCCGGACCATAGGGCGACGGCCACGCCGCGGTCTCCGGCTCGAGGGCCTTCTTCCAGCCCTTCCAGAGTGCGAAGTCGCGCGGGTCGCGCTTGCCCCGGGGGTCGGCGTCCTCGGCCGCCTCCATGTCGTCGATCTTCTGCCGGGTCAGCTCGCCGTACGACGGCCAGGAGCGCACGTCGAAGTAGACGTCTCCCGAGCCGTCCGCGGCGGCGTACGCGTGCCCGCGGGCCACCAGCAGTCCGATCAGCTCGAGGATCTCCGGGACGTGCCCGGTCGCGGCCGGCTCGTAGGTCGGCGGCAGCACGTTGATCGCGTCGAGCGCGCGGTCGAGCTCGCGCCCCATCAGGTAGGCGATCTCGAACCACGGCCGCCCCGTCGCCTCACCCTTGGCCAGGATCTTGTCGTCGATGTCGGTGACGTTGCGGATGAACCTGACGTCGTAGCCCGACGCCGTGAGCCAGCGCCGGAGCACGTCGAAGTTGACCGCCGACCGCACATGACCGACATGCGGCTCGCTCTGCACGGTCAGCCCACAGACGTAGATGCCCGCCCGGCCCGCCTCGAGCGGGACGAAGTCGCGCACGTCGCGCGTCGCGGTGTCGTGGAGCCGGAGAGTCACCGGGCAATCGTAGAGGCCGAGCGAGGACTGTCCGATTCGGCGAAGCCGAAGCGGACGGACCGCAGCGAGCATGCTCGCCAGGCACCACGCTCCCCTATCGTCGACCCGTGGCCCGACGCATCCGGTACGACGCGTGGTCACTCGCCGACGGCGCGCTCCGCCGCGAGGGCCCGCAGGTCACGACCTGGACCTCGCCGTGGTGCGCCCCCGGATTCGCGATCGACGAGCTGGTGCCCTCGTGGTCGGCCACCACCCCGCGCGGCACGTGGCTGGACGTGGCCGCGCAGGCACGGGGCAGTCGCGCCTGGCACGCCCTCGGCACCTGGTCGTCGGGACCGCGACCCACCCACCGCTCGAGCCCGACCGGCGACCCGGAGGTCGCCACCGACGTGTGGTGTCCGTCCACGCAGCCCGATGCCTACCGTCTCCGCGTCCGCCTGCACGGGACCGTCAGCCTCGACCGGGTCGGCGCCGTCGCCACCGCCGGCCGCGTGCGCACGGACACCTCCGCGCCCCTGCGGAAGGTGGAGCGCGTGCTCGACGTGCCACGGCGCAGCCAGCTGACCTGGCAGGAGGTCGGCGGTCGCGGATGGTGCTCGCCCACGTCGGTGGCGATGGTGCTGTCCCATGCCGGCACGCTGCCACCGACCACCGACATCCCGCGGGCCGCCCGCGAGGTCTTCGACCCGGCGTACGACGGCACCGGAAACTGGCCGTTCAACACCGCCTGGGCCGCGACGCTCGCCGGCCACGGCTTCGTGACCCGGCTCCACGACCTGCGCGACGCCGAACGCTTCGTCGACGCGGGCATCCCGCTGGTCGCCAGCGTCGCCTACCCGGCCGGCGGCCTGCCCGGCGCGCCGACGCGCAGCACCGACGGCCACCTCCTCGTCGTCCGCGGACTCACCGCAGCCGGCGACGTGGTGACCAACGACCCGGCCGCTCCGAGCGAGCGCAGCGTCCGTCGTACCTACGACCGCGGCCGGTTCGAGCGGGCGTGGCTCGACGGCAGCGGCGGCACGGTCTACGTCGTCCACCGCGACGACCAGCCGCTCCCGGCGGCAGCCGCGGCGCCTGGTGATCAGCCGGCGCTGATCGAGATCGTGTGCCAGCCCGAGGCGCCGTTGGGCGCGGGTCGGCGCGGACGGCGGTCTGCACCTCGCCGTCGTCGTTGACGGCACGCACCCGCACCTGGTGGTCGCCGGAGCCGACGTCGAGGGTCGACTGCCACTGCACCCAGGAGTCGGTGACCTTCTTCGGCGCCAGCGTCGCCCGCTGCCAGGCACCGCCGTCGAGCTGCACCTCGACGGCCTTGATCCCGGTGTTCTGCTGCCACGCCAGACCGCCGACCTTCACCGACCCGCTCGACACGTGCGCGCCGTCATGCGGGACGTCGATCCGCGAGGCCAGCTTGACCGGCCCCTGCTCCGACCAGCCACGGTCGGTCCAGTACGCCGTGAACGCGTCGAACCTCGTCACCTCCAGGTCGGTGACCCACTTGCAGGCCGAGACGTACCCGTAGAGCCCGGGCACCACCGTGCGCACCGGGAAGCCGTGGTCGAACGGCAGCGGCTTGCCGTTCATCGCGAACGCCAGGATCGCCTGCCGGTCGTCGGTGAGAGCCGAGAGCGGGGTCCCGCAGGTCCAGCCGTCGTCCGAGGTCTGCTTGACGGCGTCGGCACCCTGCTGCGCACCCGCCTCGGCCAGGAGGTCCTTGAGCAGGACGCCGCTCCACCAGGCGTTGCTGATCAGGGGCCCGCCGACCGGGTTCGAGACACAGTTGAGGGTCAGCCAGAGCTCGGTCCGTGGCCGGGCCAGCAGGTCGGCGAACGTCACCGTCATCGGGTGGTCGACCATGCCGTGGATCCGCAGCGACCAGTCCGCGGGCACGATGTGGGGCGGCGCCAGGGAGGTGTCGATCCGGTAGAAGTGGCTGGCCGGCGTCTGCCAGGTCGCGATCCCGTCGAGGCCGACCGACGTACCGGGCGGGGCGCCGGGGTCGGTGACCCCGGTCAGTCGCAGACTGTCGCGCGCAGCGGTGGCGGCGCGGGCGTGGCCGCCCGCCTTCCAGCCGACCAGGCCGACGACCGCGCTGCCGACGCCGACACCGGCGGCCGCGAGCAGGAACCGCCGCTGCGGGTCGGTGTCGGCGAACGGCCGCTCGCGCAGCCGCGCGGTGAGCAGGGCCAGCACCACGAGCCAGGTGAAGACCCCGACCAGGATCGGCAGGATCCCGGACGGCGGGGCCTGGTACTGCGACTGGTTGGCCACCAGCCCGACCACACCGAGCACCACGAACCCGGTGACGCCTGCGCCCTGGGAGCGTCGGGCCAGCAGGCCGAACGCCACGAACAGCAGGAGCACGACCACCAGCACGCCGGTCACCAGCAGCGGCTTGTCCTTGCGTCCCACGATCTGGATCAGCTGTTCGGCGACCTGACCGGGCGTCAGCCGGATCACCAGCTCCGCGACGTCGGTGACCGGGTTGCCGCGCAGCCCGAGGAGCGCCGCGGTGCCGTACGCCGTCGCCAGGCCGGCCAGGCCGGTGACCAGCCCGGCCAACGCCCAAGCTCCGCGGTTCCGCACGAGGTGATTGTTGCTCGGGCATGATCATCACCGTGGCGCTGAGTCCTTACGGTGTGCGAACGGGTGTGGGTGTCGACGTCCATCGACTGGCCGACGGCGTCCCCCTCCACCTGGCGGGGCTCGTCTGGCCCGACGAGCCGCAGGGTCTCGAGGGCCACTCCGACGGCGACGTGGCTGCCCACGCGATGTGCGACGCGCTGCTCTCCGCCGCGGGCCTCGGCGACCTCGGCAGCAACTTCGGAACGGCGGAGCCCGCGTGGGCCGGCGCCTCCGGGGCAGCGCTGCTCACCGAGACCGCCGCGCGGGTACGGCGCGCCGGTCACGAGATCGCGAACGTCGCGGTCCAGGTCATCGGCAACCGCCCGCGGCTCGGTCCCCGGCGCGAGGAGGCTTCCGCGGCGCTCACCGCGGCCGTCGGCGCGCCGGTGTCCGTGTCCGCCACCACGACCGACGGGCTCGGGCTGACCGGTCGCGGTGAGGGGATCGCAGCCATCGCCACGGCCCTCGTCCTCGTGGCCACCTGATGCGAGCGGCAGTCGTCGTGCTGGCCGCCGGCAGTGGCTCGCGGGTCGGCGCCGAGGTGAACAAGGTGCTGCTGCCGCTGGCCGGGATGCCGGTGGTGGCCCGGTCGGTGTCGACCGCGAGGCAGGTGCCAGGGGTGACCCGGGTCGTGCTCGTGGTCCGCGAGGGCGAGCAGGACGACGTCCGGGAGGCGGTGGAGCAGCACCTGACAGACGCTGGGCCCGAGGTCTCGATGGTCACCGGCGGCAGGACCCGGCACCGCTCGGAATGGGCCGCGCTCGCGCACCTCGCACCGGCCATCGAGGCCGGTGAGGTCGACGTGGTCGTGATGCACGACGCGGCCCGGCCGCTCGCTGGGGTCGCGCTCTACCAGGCGGTGCTCGAGGCGGCCGCACGGGTCGGCGGGGCGATCCCGGTCGCCGACCTGCCCGACCTCGTCGGCGCCGACGACCACGACCTGGCCGCAGAGCTTCCGACGGGCTCCGGACGGCGACTGGTGGGCGTACAGACCCCCCAGGCGTTCGGGGCCGCGGCACTGCTCGCGGCCCACCGCCGGGCCGAGGCCGACGGCTTCGAGGCGACCGACACCGCCGGCACCCTGGCCGCCTACACCTCGCTCACGGTGGCCGCGGTGCACTCCGACGAGGGCAACCTGAAGCTCACCGTGCCGGAGGACTTCCGACTCGCGGAGGCGCTCATCGGCGGGTGAGGGCCTCGAGCAGGGCGAGGTCGCGCAGGTCGTGGACCCGGCGCACGGTGGCCGGTCCGGCGACGAGCCCCACCGGACCACGGCTGCGGAGGAGCGCGAGCGCGGCCGGGAAGTCCGTGGGCGGCCAGTCGTCGAGCCCGGCCACGACCTCCGCCGGCAGGACCAGCGGAGATGCGAGCCTGCGCAGCGAGGCCCGGTCGAGGGTCTCACCCACCACGGGGCCGTCGGCCCCGGCGTGGACCTCCTTGACGGTGTCGGTCACCGGGAGCACCCCGGCGACCGGCACGCCGCGTGGCGACTGCCCGCCGTACGCACGCGACCAGGAAGTCGGGCGGCGTCATCGGACACAGGGCGTCGTGCCACACCAGCGGCAGGTCGGCGTCCTGAACCTCGTCCCAGGGGGTCGTGGCGTCCAGGAGCTGGATGCCCGCGCCGCCCATCGCCCAGGCCGCGCAGCCGACCAGGGGCTCGCCGTGGAGCAGGGCGAAGGGCAGCGACCCGCGGTCGGCCTCGACCACGACACCCAAGGCCTCGCCGGGCTCGAGCGGGTCGGTGGGGTCCATGTCTGGGGATGGTAGGAGAGATGACGAAGGCCCCGTCACACCGGAGTGTGCGGGGCCTTCGTCTGCTCGGCTCTCAACCGATCAGGAGGCCAGGACCTCGTCGAGGATGGCCTCGGCCTTGTCCTCGTTGGTGTTCTCGGCCAGGGCCAGCTCGGAGACCAGGATCTGGCGCGCCTTGGCCAGCATCCGCTTCTCGCCGGCCGACAGACCGCGGTCACGCTCGCGGCGCCACAGGTCGCGCACGACCTCGGACACCTTCATCACGTCGCCGCTGTGCAGCTTCTCGAGATTGGCCTTGTAACGGCGAGACCAGTTGGTCGGCTCCTCCACGTGCGCTGCACGCAGGATGTCGAAGACCCGGTCGAGCCCTTCCTTGTCGACGACGTCGCGGACGCCGACGAGGTCGAGGTTGCAGGCCGGCACGCGGACCACGAGGTCCTGCTGGGCCACGATGCGCAGGACGAGGTACTGCTTGTCCTCACCCTTGATCTGGCGCATCTCGATGTCTTCGATGACAGCGGCTCCGTGATTGGGATACACAACCGTTTCGCCCACGGTGAAAGACATATTCTTCAGTACCACCCTTCTTAGGTGACCAGTTTAACACGCCCCTGGTGCATCCTCCGAAGCGTCGTCGCAGGTCAGAGGCCCTTTCGGGTCTTGACAGATCCCGCGGCGATGTGCGTGTCGCAGGGCATGGCGGATACTGCCGCCATGTCCGACCCGGCGGCCGACGCAGCGCCCGTCACGTCGCTCGGTCCGCGACCTGACCCCGGTGCTGCTGGCGCGCGCGGCGCGGCCGCGGCAGACCCTCGTCACCGCCGCCGCCTTCGCGGTCGCGGCCGGACTCTCAGGCCGACCGGCGCCGCGAGGTGGCGCTCGTCGCCGCGACGGTGCTGGTCGGCCAGACGCTGCTGGCGTGGGACAACGACCTGGTCGACGAACCGACCGACCGGGCCGAGGACCGCACCGAGAAGGCGCTGGTCGCCGGGCTCGACCGGGGCACGCTGTGGTTCGCCGTGGCCTGCGCCGTGCTGCTCGTCGTACCGCTGGCGCTGTCCAACGGCCCGGTGGCCGGCCTGTGCTACCTGCTCAGCCTGCTGGTGGGCGTGGTCGGCAACCGGGTCCTGCGCCGCGGCCTGCTGTCGTGGCTGCCGTGGGCGGTCTCGTTCGCGCTGTACCCGGCCTTCCTCTCGTACGGCGGGTGGGGCGGCGGCGCGCACGGGGGCCCGCCGACGGTCGCGATGACCGTGGCCGCGGCCCTGCTCGGCATCGGCGTGCACGTGCTGGTGGCCCTGCCGGGACTCGTCGGCGACCACGACGCGGGCCGTCGCCACCTGCCGCTGCGGCTCGCCCTGGTCGTCGGCGCACCGCGTCTCCTGGTGCTCACGTGCGTCTACTGCGCGGTGGTCATCGGCGTGGTCGGCATCGTCGCCGCGACGGCCGGACTCTCCCGCTAGCGGACCCGGACTCGGCTCAGAACTCCCTGCCGACGCCCGCTAGTGTGTCGCCCGTGAACCTGCGACGGAGCCTGGCGGCCGGCACGGTGGGTCTCCTGGCCATCGCCGTCCTCACCGCCTGCGGTTTCAACTACCCGACCGACCGGATCAGCAACCTCACCGTCGGCACCGACTACCGCGACGGCAACGTCGACGTCCTCAACGCCGTGGTCGTCTCCACCGCCGGCAACGGCGGCACCTTCGTGGCGACGCTGGTCAACAACACCGACAGCGAGCAGCAGCTCACGGGGATCACCGGCACCGGCAAGGTCGCCCAGGTCGACGTCACGCCGGTGACCGATCAAGCCCAACGGCCTGGTCAACCTCGCCGACGAGGGAGGCTTCGCGGTCAGCGGCACGTTCGCGCATCGGCGACTTCCTCGACCTGACCGCTCGCGTTCGGCGACGGGCACGACCGCGCAGATGGAGGTCCCCGTCGTCGCCGCCGCCGACGAGTTCGCCGGGCTCGACACGGCCACGCCGTCCGCCTCCGCGAGCGCACTCGGCCGGCTCGATGACCTACACCCTGGTCCTGCTCCGGCACGGCGAGAGCCTCTGGAACGCCGAGAACCTCTTCACCGGCTGGGTCGACGTCGACCTCTCCGAGAAGGGCCGGGCCGAGGCCCTCCACGGCGGCGAGCAGCTGCGCGACGCCGGCATCCTCCCCGACGTCGTCCACACCTCGCTCCTGCGCCGTGCGATCACGACCGCCAACTCCGCCCTCGACGTCGTCGACCGGCACTGGATCCCGGTCCGCCGCAGCTGGCGGCTCAACGAGCGCCACTACGGCGCCCTGCAGGGCAAGAACAAGAAGCAGACCCTCGAGCAGTACGGCGAGGAGCAGTTCATGCTCTGGCGCCGCTCGTTCGACGTACCGCCGCCGCCCATCGACGACGACGACGAGTTCTCCCAGGCCCACGACGTCCGCTACGCCGACCTCGGCGCCGAGCTGCCGCGCAGCGAGTGCCTCAAGGACGTCATCGCCCGGATGCTGCCCTACTGGGACGGCGCGATCGCCGACGACCTCCGGGCCGGGCGCACCGTGCTGATCGCCGCCCACGGCAACAGCCTGCGCGCGATCGTCAAGCACCTCGACGACATCAGCGACGACGACATCGCCGGGCTCAACATCCCCACCGGCATGCCGCTGGTCTACGAGCTCGACGAGTCGCTGCGGCCCACCGTCACCGGTGGGCGCTACCTCGACCCCGACGCCGCCGCCGAGGCCGCCGCCGCCGTCGCCAACCAGGGTCGCTGAGGAGCCGTCCGGGTTGGGATCGCCGGTCAACCGGCGATCCCGTCGCTTGTCGGCCGTGCAACCCCTCGAAGCGCAGGTCACGCGCCGACGCTGGCGACTCGTGGGGCAGAGGTGACGGTGGCCCCGACAGGCTCGTCCGACGGACGCTGCCGCCGTCGCTCAGGCGTCTGAGGCGACCGGGTACGCGCCGGTGACGGCGAACACGACCCGGTTGGCCACCGAGACGGCGTGGTCGGCGATCCGCTCGTAGTAGCGGCCGAGCAAGGCGATGTCGACCGCCGACTCGACGCCGGACTGCCAGTCGTCACCGAGGAGCTGGGCGAAGCTGCGTGCGTCGGAGCTGGTCCATCTCCTCGTCGTCGCGACCGAGCTCGATGGCGGCCTCGACGTCCCTGTCGGTGATCACCGCGGCGACCCGGCGGACCATGTCCTCGGCCACCTCGCCCATCCGGGCCACGGTCGCCCGGGCCTGCTCCGGTACGGCGATCTCGGGCACCCGCAGCCGGGCGATCTTGGCGACGTGCACCGAGAGGTCGCCCATCCGCTCGAGCTCGCTGACCATCCGGAGGGCCGAGACCACGACCCGGAGGTCGCCGGCCACGGGCTGCTGCAGGGAGAGCAGGGAGAAGGCGGTGTCCTCGACCCGCTCGCGGGCCCGGTCGATCTTGGCGTCGGCGGCGATGACCTGCTCGGCCACCTCCGCGTCGCCCTCGAGCAGGGCCTCGCGTGGCGTGCCGGACCGCCAGCTCGACCTCCTGGCAGATCTCCGCCAGGTCGCCGAAGATCGAGTCGAGCTGCTCGTGGAACGCTTCGCGCATGCCCCCACGGTAAGCGGCCGAGGTGACGAGACGGGGTTGATCAGTGAACGCGGCGTGAACACTCGGCCCGGGCGCGCTCTCCACGGCGAACTCTGGATGACCACTTGCGTACGATCAGACCGTGAGCCCCACGACGCAGGCTTTTCTGGCCGCGCTCATCGGGGCAGTCGTCGCCGGAGGAGCGTTCCTGGCCTGGTCGGTCAGCCAACGCCAGCAGGAGCCGGAGCCGCCGGCCGACGACCCGCTCCTGCCCCCCGGCATCGCCACCGTGCTCTCGGTCCTGCGCAGCAGCGCGGTCGTCGTGGACGACGAGGACGAGGTGGTCAAGGCGTCCGTGCCGGCGGTCACGCTGGGGCTGGTCCGCGGGTCCCGGCTCGCGGTCTCCGAGCTCGCCGAGCTCGTGCAGCAGGTACGCCGCGACGGCCAGATCCGCGAGATCGAGCTGACCCTGCCGCGTCCGACCGGACCGGCCCGCACGGTCACCGCCCGGGTCGCGCCGCTGAGCTCGCGGCTGGTGCTCGCCCTGGTCGAGGACCGCACCCGCGAGCGCCGCGTCGAAGCCGTCCGGCGCGACTTCGTGGCGAACGTGTCCCACGAGCTGAAGACCCCGGTCGGCGCGATCAAGCTGCTGGCCGAGGCGGTGGCCGACGCCAAGGGCGACCCGGAGGCCGTCGAGCGGTTCGCCCACCGGATGCTCACCGAGAGCGACCGGCTCTCGCGGCTGGTGCAGCAGATCATCGAGCTCTCCGCGGCTGCAGACCGACGAGCCGCTCGAGGCGCCCCACGTCGTCGACGTCGACAACGTGATCAAGGGCGCCGTCGACATCACCGTGATGGACGCCGGCAACAAGCACATCTCGGTCGTCACCGGCGGCCAGCCGGGGCTGTCGGTCTTCGGCAACGAGGAGCAGGTCTCCGCCGCGATCACCAACCTGGTCGCCAACGCGGTCGCCTACTCCGGCGAGCACTCGACGGTGCTCGTCACCACCAAGTCGGTCGACGACATGGTCGAGATCTCCGTCGTCGACCAGGGGATCGGCATCCCCCATCACGAGCTGGACCGGATCTTCGAGCGGTTCTACCGCATCGACCCGGCCCGGCACCGCTCCACGGGTGGAACGGGTCTCGGGCTCTCGATCGTCAAGCACGTCGCGGCCACCCACGGTGGCGACGTACGGGTCTGGTCCCAGGAGGGCCAGGGCTCGACGTTCACGCTGTCCCTGCCCCGCTCGCGACCCGAGCACGAGGAGCACGAGGAGTACGCATGACACGCACCACCGGCCTGCCCGCTGATCTGAGAGGCTGCACCCCATGACCCGCGTGCTCGTCGTCGAGGACGAGGAGAGCTACGCCGACGCCCTCTCCTACATGCTCCGCAAGGAGGGGTACGACGTGTCGCTGGCCGCGACCGGACCCGACGCCCTGACGGAGTTCGACAGCAACGGCGCCGACATCGTGCTGCTCGACCTGATGCTCCCCGGGCTGCCCGGCACCGAGGTGTGCCGCCAGATCCGGGCGGTCTCCAACGTGCCGGTGATCATGGTCAGCGCCAAGGACGACGAGGTGGACAAGATCGTCGGGCTCGAGCTGGGCGCCGACGACTACGTCACCAAGCCCTACTCGCCACGCGAGCTGGTCGCCCGCATCCGGGCGGTCCTGCGTCGCGGCATCGAGCCCGACCTGGCGCCGCTGACGCTCGAGGCCGGCGCCGTCCGGATGGACGTCGAACGCCACGTCGTGACCGTCGACGGCGACCCGCAGAAGCTGCCGCTCAAGGAGTTCGAGCTGCTGGAGATGTTCTTGCGCAACCCCGGCCGGGTGCTGACCCGCGGCCAGCTGATCGACCGGGTGTGGGGCTCCGACTACGTCGGCGACACCAAGACGCTCGACGTGCACGTCAAGCGGCTGCGCGCGAAGCTCGAGGCCGACCCGGCCCACCCGACGATGCTGGTCACCGTGCGAGGGCTGGGCTACAAGCTCGACCTCTGACCACGCCTCAACCATCCCGGGGCACCGTGACGCACTGTTCGCGCTAGCCTCGGCCTCTCGACAGCGGAAGGACCGACCATGCGGCGGCTTGCTGAGCTGGTGCTCCGGCATCGTGGACTGGTCGTGCTCGCGTGGGTCGCTGATCGCCGTCGTCGGTGGCGTGGTCACCGGCACCGTGAACAGCCGGACGACCGTCAACTTCTCGCTGCCGGGACAGCCGGGCGACACGGCAGCCAACAAGATCGTCGCCGCGTTCCACAACGGCGGCAACACGACGCCGCTGCTCGTCACCGTCACCATGCCGCCGGGTCAGACGATCACCGGGCACGAGGCCCAGGTCGCCCAGGCCTTCGCCTCGGTGAGCCAGAGCGACGTCCCCCTGCGGGTGGTCGACGAGGGGAACACCGGCGACCAGGCGTTCCGCACCTCGGACGACCGTACGGCGTACGCGATGGTCTTCTACCCGTTCCCGCAGAGCCTGAACGCCGTGCTGCCGACCAAGCAGGTGCAGGCTGCCGTGCACGAGGCCGCGCCCCAGGGCGCCGTCGTCGGCGTCACGGGCATGGACGCGCTCGCGACCGGCGACAACTCCGGCGGCAACGGCGTGCTCACCGAGACGCTGCTCGGCGCGCTGGGCGCCCTGGCGGTCCTGCTGTTCGTGTTCGCCTCGCTGCTCGCGTTCCTCCCGCTGGTCGTCGCCGCGGTCTCGATCCTGACCACCTTCCTGCTGCTGCTCCCGCTCACCTACCTGACCGACGTCTCCTTCATCGTGATCTTCCTGATCAGCCTGGTCGGGCTGGGAGTCGCGATCGACTACTCGCTGCTGTTCGTCACCCGATGGCGCGAGGAACGAGACCACGGCAAGGAGAACCACGAGGCGGTCGTCGCGGCGATGGAGACCGCCGGCCATGCCGTGCTCTTCAGCGGCCTGACCGTGGCGATCGGCCTGCTCGCCCTGGTCGTGCTGCCCGGTGCCGTTCATGCGCAGCATCGGCATGGCCGGAGCGCTGATCCCGCTGGCCAGCGTGCTGGTGACGCTGACCCTGACCCCCGCCATCCTGGGCAGCATCGGCCCGAAGGTCGACTGGCCGAAGATCCGGCACGAGAACAAGCCGAGCAAGGGCTGGACCGCCTGGGCCGCGATGATCGTGCGCCACCGCTGGGTCGCCGCCGGCTCGGCCCTGGCCGTGATCGGGGTGCTCTTCATCGCGTTCCTCGGCATCAAGATCGGCGCCGCCGACTCGTCGTCGCTGGCGCACAGCGGTCCGGCGTACGAGACGCTGCAGGTGCTCAAGGACGGCGGGGTCACGACCGGGTCGCTCACCCCGATCGAGGTGCTCGCCGAGACCGACAAGGCCGAGTCCGTGGCGCAGACCCTCGGTCGCGTCGACGGCGTCACCGCGGCCGTCGTGCCGACCGGGCCGGGTCGTCGGTCGGCGGCCAGACCGTGGTGGTCCTGATCCCCGACGAGGAGACCGTCAACTCCACGAGCGTGCAGGTCGTGCGCGACGTCACCGCCACCGCGACCACACCGACGGCGTGATCGGGGTGACCGGGCTGGGCAACGCCCAGGTCGACTTCCTGCACGCCGTCTACGGGAACTTCCCGCTGGTGCTGCTGATCATCGCCATGCTCACCTACATCCTGCTGGTCCGCGCCTTCCGCTCCCTGCTGCTGCCGCTCAAGGCGGTGATCCTCAACCTGGTGTCGCTGACCGCGGTCTACGGCCTCGTGGTGCTGTTCTGGCAGCAGGGGTACGGGTCGCAGGCGATCTTCGGGATCGAGGCCACCGGCGCGGTCACCTTCTGGATCCCCCTGATGGTCTTCGCGTTCCTGTTCGGGCTCTCGATGGACTACGAGGTGTTCATCCTCTCCCGGATCCGGGAGGAGTACGACGCGGGCGCGTCCACCGACGAGGCCGTCGTCCTGGGCATCGGTCGTACCGGGCGCCTGGTCACCAGTGCGGCCCTGATCCTGTTCCTCGCCTTCGCCGCGCTGGCGTCCGGCCCGGGCACCGACATCAAGGTGATGGCGACGGCCCTCGGGTTCGGCATCCTCCTCGACGCGACCGTCGTCCGGTCGGTCCTGGTGCCGTCGCTGGTCTCGCTGTTCGGGTCCTGGAACTGGAAGCTGCCCGACTCCGTCGCGCGGATCCTCCGCGTGAAGCCCTCCAGCCCCCACGCCGAGCCCCAGCGCGACGCCGTACCGGTCGGTGACTGAGCGGGTGCCGCCGACCGCGTTGCGTGCCATGATGCGCTCGTGACCGACGCGGCGACGCCCCTCGCGATCGAGCGCTACGTCCAGACGCTCTCCGAGATGGCCGATCTCGCGGGCGACGACGGCTTCGTCTCCTCGACCCGACGGTGGACCCGCCTGGTCGACCGGCTCCGTGCCGACCAGGCCGAGGTCAGCGAGTCGGCAGCGGGGCGGGAGGCGGTCGAGGGGCTCCTCGACGACCCGCGACCGACCGTCCGGCTCTGGGCGGCGACCGCGGCGCTGTCGTGGGACGAGGCGCGGGCGCGTGAGGTGCTGGTCGAGATCCGGGAGAAGCCCACGCCGTACGGGCTGAACTCGATCAACGCCAAGCAGACCCTGCTCGCCCTCGACTCCGACCGGCTCGACCCGCCCGCCCCGAGCTGAGGCGTCAGCCGACCACGATCACGTGGAGCCGCCGGGGGCCGTGGACGCCCTCGACCCGGTCGAGCTCGATGTCGCTGGTGGCCGAGGGACCGCTCACCCAGGTCAGCGGACGCACTGGGTCGAGCACCGCGAACGCGTCGGGGACGTCAGCGACGACCTGGTCGCCGCCGACGATGCAGACGTGGAGGTCGGGCACCAGGGTGAGGGCCCGGCGACCCTGGCCGGGCCCGTGGTCGAGCACGATGGTGCCGGTCTCGGCGATCGCGAGCCGGGCCCGGGTGACGACCCCGTCGATGGCGTCGAGGTCGGCCGCCGAGAGGTCGTCATCGGGGACGGCGCCCGGCACGACGAGGTCGAGGCCCTCGGGGACGACGACCCGCGCACCCTCCGGCAGGGCGGCTGCGACGCGGGCCGCGAGGTCGTCGCGGCCACAGCGTTCGACGACGGCTCGGTAGTCGGCGACGCGCTCGCAGAACAGGCCGACCAGGTCTGCGCCCGGGTCAGCCGTACGGCGCGGCACGGTGGCCGTGGGAGGTGGAGGGGCGGTCGCCACGGCCGCCCGGACCGCGGCCAGGATCTCCTCGCGTGCGCTCACGGCCTGGGCCCCCGGGTACGCAGCCACCAGGCCCGGAACGACTCGCGCGGAGGAGCCGGCAGGTCACGGGCGCCGGTCCACCGGGCGCCGACGCCCGGCAGGCGGCGTAGCGAGCGGCGGCCGCCCGGGAGCGTCGTACGCCCCCACCGGCCCCAGACCCGGCCCACCACGCCGGACAGCGCCTCGGCGCCCCGGAGCCGGCGCGCGTCACCGAAGGCCCACGCGGCCGACCGCATCGCCACCGCCTCGGCCTTGGGCCGTCCGCCGCGATGCGCGTCGACCACCTGGGCACGCAGGTCGACCAGCACCGACGGGATGTCGATCTTGACAGGGCACACCTCGTAGCACGCGCCACACAGGGTGGAGGCGTAGGGCAGCGAGTCGACCTGCGCGTCGGAGCCGGGCCCGCGGAGAAGGGGGTTGAGGATCGCGCCGATCGGTCCGGGGTACACCGACCCGTAGGCATGGCCGCCGACGCGCTCGTAGACCGGACACACGTTGAGGCAGGCCGAGCAGCGGATGCACCGCAGTGCCTGCCGGCCCACCTCGTCGGCGAGCGCGCGCGTGCGCCCGGCGTCGAGCAGGACGACGTGCACCTCCTGCGGTCCGTCGCCAGGGGTCACCCCGGACCACGTCGACGTGTAGGGGTTCATCCGCTCGCCGGTCGACGAACGGGGCAGCAGGCGCAGGAAGACGTCGAGGTCACGCCAGGTCGCGACCACCTTCTCGATCCCGACCACCGTGACCAGCACCTCGGGCAGGGTCAGGCACATCCGGCCGTTGCCCTCGGACTCGACCACGACCAGGGTGCCGGTCTCGGCGACCGCGAAGTTCGCGCCGGAGACGCCCACCTCGGCGCGCAGGAACTTCTCACGCAGGTGCAGCCGGGCGGCGTTCGCCAGCTCACCGGGGTCGTCGGTGAGGCCGTCCGGTGCTGGCCGGCCCGTCGACGCCATCCGGCTCCGGAAGATCTCCCGGATCTCGGCCCGGTTGCGGTGGATCGCCGGTACCAGGATGTGTGAGGGCAGGTCGTCGCCGAGCTGCACGATCAGCTCGGCCAGGTCGGTCTCCCAGGCGGCGATCCCCTCGGCGGCCAGGGCCTCGTTGAGCCCGATCTCCTGGGTCGCCATCGACTTGACCTTGACCACCTCGTCGACGCCGTGCGCCTTCGCCACCTCGGCCACGACGGCGCACGCCTCGGCCGCGTCGCGTGCCCAGTGCACGACCGCCCCGCGGTCGACCAGCGACGCCTCGAGCTGCTCGAGGTGGTCGGCGAGCCCGGCCAGGGTGGCGTCCTTCAGGTCGGCACCGGCCTGCCGCAGCTCCTCCCAGTCGGGTACCTCGGCCACGACGCGGGCCCGCTTGTCCCGGATGGTGTGGGTCGCGCGAGCCAGGTTGTGCCGGAGCTGGGTGTCGGCGAGCGCCTCACGCGCGGCCTCCGGGAACGGCGGCATCCCGACGAAGGTCGCGGTCACGACGCCTCCACGGTCGCGGCGAGCACCTCGGCGAGGTGCATCACCCGCACCCCGGACTGCTGCCGGGACAGCACCCCGCCGACGTGCATGAGGCAGGAGCTGTCACCCGCGACGAGCACCTCGGCACCGGTCTCGCGGACGTGGCGGGCCTTGTCGGCGCCCATCGCGACCGAGACGTCGGAGTTCTTCACCGCGAACGTGCCGCCGAAGCCACAGCACTCCTCTGCCTCCGGCAGGTCGACGAGGGTCAGCCCGCGCACCTCCTCGAGCAACCGCCGGGGGCGGTCACCCACCCCGAGCATCCTCAGCGAGTGACAGGTCGGGTGGTAGGTCACGCGGTGCGGGTACGACGCGCCCACGTCGGTCACCCCGAGCACGTCGACGAGGAACTCGCTCAGCTCGTAGACCTTCGGAGAGAGCTCGGCCACGGCGGCGGCCAGCGCCGGGTCACCCGCGCGCCGCGCCACGACGCCGTGCTGGTGCCGCGCCGATCCCGCGCACGATCCCGACGGCGTCACCACCGCGTCGTACCCGGCGAACGCCTCGACGAAGGTCCGCACCACGGGGACCGCCTCGTCGAGGTACCCGGTGTTGACCATCGGCTGCCCGCAGCAGGTCTGGGCCATCGGGAACTCCACGTCGACGCCGAGCCGGGTCAGCACCTCGACCACGGCCCGGCCCACGTCGGGGAACATCGCGTCGTTCACGCACGTGACCATCAGCGCGACCCGCATACGACTCATCATGCCGCCCCGCCGGCCAGGAGCCGGGCCTCGGCCGCGTCCCAGTCGAGCCCGAGGACGGGATCGAACCGGCGTACGTCGTGGGTACGGCGGACGAGCGCGCGCATCGCGGCGAGGTCAGGGAGGTCGGCCCCGAGCGCGCGCGCCTGGACCAGCACGTTGCCCAGCGCCGCCGCCTCCGCGGGGCCGGCCAGCACGGGGAGCCTGCACGCGTCGGCAGTGAGGCGGCACAGCAGGTCGTTGTGGGAGCCGCCGCCCACGACGTGGACGACCGAGAGCTCACGGCCGGCGACCACCGCAGCCTGGCGGACGCGGCGGCGGTAGGCGAGGGCGAGGCTGTCGAGGATGCAGCGGGTCATCGCGACCGCCGAGCCGGGGACCGGTTCACCGGCCTCACGCGCCAGCGTCTCGACGCGGTCGGGCATGTCACCGGGGGGCAGGAGCCGGGGGTCGTCGATGTCGACGACCGTGCGCAGCGGCTCGACCTCGCCCGCGGCGGCCAGCAGCGTGGGCAGGTCGGTCGACCACTCGCGCAGGCACTCCGACAGCACCCAGAGACCCATCACGTTGTGCAGGAACCGGATCGTGCCGTCGACCCCGGTCTCGTTGGTGAAGTCGGCGAGCCGGGCCTCCTCGCTGAGCACCGGTGCGTCGAGCTCCAGCCCGACCAACGACCAGGTGCCCGAGGAGATGTAGGCGAAGGCGTCGTCCTCGGCAGGCACGCCGACCACGGCCGAGGCGGTGTCGTGCGACCCGACAGCGACGACCGGCACCCCCGCCAGGGTGGGCGACGCTGCCGCGAGGACCGGGCCGAGGACCGAGCCGGGGTCACGCAGGGGCGGCAGGAGGCCGGCCGGTACGCCGACCCGCGCGGCCAGCGCCGTGGCCCACTGCCGCGACCGCACGTCGTACAGACCGGTGGTGGAGGCGTTGGTGCGCTCAGCACCGACCTGACCGGTCAGCCGGTAGCCGAGCAGGTCGGGCACCAGCAGCAGTGTCTCGGCCGCCGCCAGCTCGGGGGTGCCCCGGGCTGCGACCAGCTGGTAGATCGTGTTGAACGGGAGCTGCTGGAGCCCGTTGACGGCGTACAGCTCCGCGGCGCCGAGCTCGGCGACCAGCCGCTCGCCCACCCCGTCGGTCCGGCGGTCGCGGTGGCTGTAGGGATCGCCGAGCAGGTCGCCGGAGGCGTCGAGCAGGCCGTAGTCGACGGCCCACGAGTCGATGCCGACGCCGTGCAGGGGCCCGGTCCGCGCGATCTCCTCGAGGCCGGTGAGCATCCCGCGCCAGAGGGCCTCGACGTCCCAGAACAGCCCGTCGTGCCGGGCGACACCGCCGTTGGGGAAGCGGTGCACCTCACGCAGGTCGAGCCGGTCGGGACCCACCTCGGCCACCATCACCCGGCCGCTGGTCGCGCCCAGGTCGACGGCGGCGACCCGTAGCTCGCTCATCGGCCGGTCATCGGGCGCTCATCGCAGGAAGGCCGCCGCGACACCCGCGTCCACGGGCACGTGCAGCCCCGTGGTGTGGGTGAGGTCGGGACCGACCAGCGCGAAGACCGCGTTGGCGCAGTGCTCGGGCAGGACCTCGCGCTTGAGCAGGGTGCGCTGGGCGTAGAACGCACCGAGCTCCTCCTCCGGCACGCCGTACACGGCGGCCCGCGACGCACCCCAGCCCCCGGCGAAGATCCCCGACCCGCGTACGACGCCGTCGGGGTTGATGCCGTTGACCTTGATGCCGTGCTCCCCCAGCTCGGCCGCGAGCAACCGCACCTGATGGGCCTGGTCCGCCTTGACCGCGGAGTAGGCGATGTTGTTCGGGCCGGCGAAGACCGAGTTCTTCGACGAGATGTAGACGACGTCGCCGCCCAGACCCTGCTCGATGAGCACCCGGGCCGCGGCCCGCGAGACGAGGAACGAGCCCTTGGCCATGACGGCGTGCTGGAGGTCCCAGTCGGCGGCCGTGGTCTCGAGCAGCGGCTTGGACAGCGACAGGCCGGCGTTGTTGACGACCAGGTCGAGACCGCCGAACGCGAGCAAGGCCTCGTCCACCATCGACTGCACGGCGTCCTCGTCGGAGACGTCGACCTGCACCCCGATCGCGACGTCGCTGCCGCCGATCTGCGCCGCGGCGGCCTGCGCCTTCTCCAGGGACAGGTCGGCGATGACGACGCACGCCCCTTCCTGGGCGAGTCGCTGGGCGATGGCCTTGCCGATGCCGGAGGCCGCGCCGGTGACCAGGGCGATCCGGGTCGCGAGCGGCTTCGGCGCCGGCATCCGCTGGAGCTTGGCCTCCTCGAGGGCCCAGTACTCGATCCGGAACTTCTCGGCCTCGTCGATCGGGGCGTACGTCGACACGCCCTCGGCGCCGCGCATCACGTTGATCGCGTTGAGGTAGAACTCACCGGCCACCCGGGCCGTCTGCTTGTTGGCGCCGTAGGAGAACATCCCGACGCCGGGTACCAGGATGATCAGCGGGTCGGCGCCCCGGATCGCCGGTGAGGTCTTCGTGGCGTGCCGGTCGTAGTAGGCCTGGTAGTCCGCGCGGTACTGCTCGTGGAGCTCAGCCACCCGGGCCTGCACCTTCGCCAGCGGCGCGCCGGCCGGCAGGTCGACGACCATCGGCTTGACCTTGGTCCGCAGGAAGTGGTCCGGGCAGCTGGTGCCGAGCTCGGCGAGCCGCGGGTGGTTGCGGGAGGCCAGGAAGTCGAGCACGACCTTGTCGTCGGTGAAGTGACCGACCATCGGCCTGTCCTGCGAGGCGACACCGCGCAGCGTCGGCGCCAGCTCGGCGGCGCGGGTCCGCCGTCCCGCCGGCGACAACGGCTCCCACTTCTTCACCCGCGCGCCGAACGGGTTCGCCTTGGAGTGCCTCTTGAGGTAGCGCTCCGCGGTCCGGATCATCCACAGCGAGTTCCGCTCGCACCGCTCCGACGTCTCGCCCCAGGCCGTGATCCCGTGGCCACCGAGGACGCAGCCGATCGCCTTCGGGTTCGCCTCCTTGATCGCCGCGATGTCGAGGCCGAGCTGGAAGCCGGGCCGGCGCCAGGGCACCCACACCACCTTGTCGCCGAAGACCTGGTGGGTGAGCGCCTCGCCGTCGGCGGCCGTTGCGATCGCGATCCCGGAGTCGGGATGGAGGTGGTCGACGTGGGGCGCGTCGACGAGGCCGTGCATCGCGGTGTCGATGGAGGGGGCAGCGCCGCCCTTGCCGTGCAGGCAGAAGTCGAACGCCGCGACCATCTCGTCCTCGCGGTCGAGGCCCGGGTAGACGTCCACCAGGGCCCGCATCCGGTCGAGACGGAGGACGGCTAGACCGGCCTCGGTCAGGGTGCCGAGGTCGCCGCCCGAGCCCTTCACCCAGAGCAGCTCGACGTCGTCACCGGTGACCGGGTCACGTTCGGCGCCCTTCGCCGAGGTGTTGCCTCCGGCGTAGTTCGTGTTCTTCGGGTCGGCGCCGAGCCGGTTGGACCGGGCGACGAGCTCGGAAGGGGTGCTCATGTCTGCCTTCTCTTGATGGGCGTGTCTGGTGCAGGGTCGAACGGGTCAGTTCCAGCCGGCCTGGCTGCCACCGACGCGCTCGGCCTCGAGCTGCTCCTGGTGGCCGCTCGCGGCGTACGCCGCCTCGGGGTCACCGGGCAGGCCGCGCGACTCACGCCACGCGGCCAGGTCGGGCCGGACGTCGGTGTAGAACGCGTCCATGTAGACCCGGTTGGCAGCCAGCACGTCACCCGCAGCCTGCGCCGCGGCAAGAGCCTCGGCGTCGACCAGCAGGGCCCGTGCGGTCATCTCCTGGACGTTGAGCACCGACCGGATCTGGCCGGGGATCTTCTTCTCGATGTTGTGGCACTGGTCGAGCATGAACGCGACCGGTGCGTCGCCGTCGTACCCGCCGCCCCGGATCACCTCCACCAGGATCCGGAAGAGCTGGAAGGGGTCGGCAGCCCCGACGATCAGGTCGTCGTCGGCGTAGAAGCGGCTGTTGAAGTCGAACGAGCCGAGCTTCCCGAGCCGCAGCAGCTGCATCACGATGAACTCGATGTTGGTGCCGGGCGCGTGGTGGCCGGTGTCGAGGCAGACCACGGCCTTGTCGCCGAGGGCCGCGCACTGCACGTACGACGTGCCCCAGTCGGGGACGTCGGTGTGGTAGAACGCCGGCTCGAAGAACTTGTACTCGAGGACGAGCCGCTGGTCGGCGCCGAGCCGGTCGTAGATGGTGCGCAGGGACTCCAGCAGGCGGTCCTGCCGGCCGCGGAGGTCGTCCTGCCCGGGGTAGTTCGTGCCGTCGGCGAGCCAGATCTTGAGGTCCCGCGACCCGGTTGCGTCCATCACGTCGACGCAGGCGAGGTTGTGGTCGATCGCCTTCTGCCGGATCCGGGGGTCGGAGTGGGTCAGGCTGCCGAGCTTGAAGTCGTCGTCCTGGAAGGTGTTGCTGTTGATCGTCCCGAGCGCGATGCCCAGCCCTTCGGCGTACTCCCGGAGGGCCGCGAAGTCGTCGACCTGGTCCCAGGGGATGTGCAGTGCCACCGACGGCGAGAGCCCGGTGAACCGGTGCACCGCTGCCGCATCGGCGATCTTCTCCTCCACGGTGCGCGGGGTGCCCGGGCTGCCGAACACCTTGAACCGGGTGCCGGAGTTGCCGTAGGCCCACGACGGGACCTCGATCGTCTGGCCCGCGAGCCGGTCAGAGATCTCGCCGAAGCTGGTCATGGTGTCTCTTCTTCCTCCGCCACCGAAGGGGCGCCGACCGTGGCCAGCTGGTCCTCCAGGTGGAAGATCTCGTCGAGGACCAGGAAGCCCTCGTCAGGTGCCTGTCCCTCGAGGTCCTCGAAGAACTCGGCCATCTCGGCCTGCCACCGGGCGTTGACCTCGGTGGCAGCCATGCCGGCCTGGGCGTCCGTGATCGACGGCGTCTCGACGTAGCCGATCAGGAGGCCGTCCGGGCGCAGGAACAGCGAGTAGTTGTGCCAGCCGGTCTCAGCCAGCGCTCGGAGCATGTCCGGCCACACCTCGGCGTGCCGGGCGCGGTACTCGTCGATCCGGTCGGGCCGGACCTGGAGCTGGAAACAGACGCGCATGACTCACCTCCGAGGGGTCGTGGACGGGGGAACGAGAGGTCGGTGACCGGCCGGCGGTGCGCAGATGACCGCCGGCCGGTGTCCGGGGGTGGGTCAGAAGTTGAACTTGTCGATGTTCGCCTTGTTGAACACGTAGGGCTTGCCGAGCAGCACGGTGCCGTCGGGGCCGACGGTGTACTTGCCGAGGGTGCCGGCGTCGAACGAGTCGCCCTGCTTGCCGGTGATGCTGCCGTCGACGAGCGCGCCCGCGGCGTACGCCGCCAGGTAGCCGAGGTCCTCGGGGTTCCAGAGCGCGAACTCCTTGACGGTGCCGTCCTTGACGTAGGGACGCATCTGGTTGGGCGTGCCGAGCCCGGTCAGCGCGACCTTGCCCTTGGCCGACGACTTCGACAGGTAGCGAGCAGCCGCGGCGATGCCGACCGTGGTGGGCGAGACGATGCCCTTGAGGTTCGGGTACTGCTGCAGCAGCGCCGAGGTCTTGTCGAACGACGTCTGGTCGTCGTCGTTGCCGTAGACCACCGCGTCGAGCTTGATGTTGGGGTGGTTGGCCGCCAGGTCCTTCTTCATCGAGGCGATCCAGGCGTTCTGGTTGGTGGCGTTGGCCGCCGCCGACAGGATGGCGATCTCGCCGGAGTCGCCGATGTCCTTGGCGATCATGTCGACCTGCACCTTGGCGATGCCGTCCGACGTGGCCTGGTTGATGAACACGTTGCGGCAGTCGGGGCTGGTGTCGGAGTCGAAGGTGACGACCTTGATGCCGGCTGACATGGCCTGCTTGAGGGCGTCGCAGGGGGCGGACGGGTCGTCGGAGGAGATGACGATGGCCTTGGTGCCCTGCTGGGTGGCGGTGTTGATGAACGGCACCTGGCCGTCGGGGGTGGCGGTCTGCGGGCCGACCTGGGTGTAGCTGCCGCCGATCGCGCTGATCGCCTTCTTGACCCCGGCCTCGCTGGTGTCGAAGTAGGGGTTGCCGAGGTTCTTCGGGATCAGGGTGACGGTCAGGTCACCGCCGGCCGCGCCGCTCGATGCTCCTCCGCCGGCCGTGCTGCTGCTGCTCGAACCGCTGCCGCACCCGACCAGCACGAGGCTCGCCGTCAGCGCCATCGCGGCGGTGGCGGCGAACCGCTGGGACTTCCACTTCATGACATCACCTTTCGTGACTCGTCGCCGACCTCCGGCGCCGGGGCGGACCCATGGGTCCTTCTGGCTCGGACCCGCAGGGCGCGGATCTGTTCCAGCAGCTGGGTCGAGATCACCGAGAGGATGAGCAGGGCGCCGATGATGATCTCGATGACATCGGAGCCGGTCTGGTGCAGGCGCAGGGCGCTCGACAGCACGCCGATCAGGAGGACCCCCGCGAGGACCCCGAGCACGTCGCCCCGACCACCGAAGATGGACACGCCTCCGAGGAGCACGGCGGCGATCACCTGGAGCTCGAGGCCGGTCCCGGTGTCGGTGTTCGCACTGTCGAAGCGGAGCAGGTAGAAGATGCCGGCGAAGGCCGCCACGACGCCGCTGAGGACGTAGAGCAGCAGCTTGCTCCGGCGCACGTCGACGCCGCTGAAGTGGGCGGTCTCGGCGTTGAGACCGATCTCGTAGACCCCGCGGCCGAACGGCGTGAAGTGGAGCAGGAGCGCGAACGCGACCGCGAGCACCACGATCGGGATCACGATCAGCGGGTAGCTGCTGGTGCCGATGTGCTTGTTCGCCAGGTCGAGCCACGACTGGGGCAGCCCGCTGACCGCCTTGGTGCCGATCAGGCCGACCGCGATGCCGCGGTAGAGGGCGAGGGTGCCGATGGTGACCGCCAGCGACGGCAGCCCGACGTAGGCGACCAGGTAGCCGTTCAGGGCGCCCGCCAGGATCCCGACGACCAGGGCCACCAGACCCGCGGCCGGCACCGACCACCCGTGGTCGTGCACGAGCAGGCCGCTGACCACGGCGCTCAGTCCGAGCGTGCTGGCCACGGACAGGTCGATCTCGCCGGTGATGATGATCAGCGTCATCGGCAGCGCCATCAGCAGGATCGGCGCCATGTCCATCAGCAGGAAGTAGATGGTGAGCTTGCCGTCGAAGAACTCCACCCGGTTGTAGGCGTAGACGTAGGCCACCACCAGCAGCAGGACCATCGCGGCCGAGCGGGTGAGCAGGAGCCGCTGCCAGAGCGGGCGTGCGTACGCGGCGTACGTCGTGGCGCTCTCGGGTGGTGCTCGTCGTGGTGCTCATCACTCGTCCCTCGACTCGATCAACCGGTGGGCGCGACGTTGAGCCAGGACCCGGTCGAGGGAGATCGAGATCAGGATCAGCGCTCCCACGACGGCGTTCTGCCAGAACTCGGGGATCCCGAGGATCGGCAGGGCGGAGTTGATGGTGACCAGCAGGAACGCGCCGATGGCCGCGCCGTACACCGAGCCGCTGCCACCGAAGATGGCGACGCCGCCGATCACGACGGCTGCCACGGCCTGGAGCTCGAGCCCCTGGCCGGTGGCGGAGGTGGCCGTGGAGTAGCGCGCGGCCTGGACGACCCCGGCCAGGCCGGCCAGGGCGCCGCAGAGCACGAAGGCGCCGAACACCCGGCGGCGTACGGGGAGGCCGAACAGCTCGGCGGCCTCGGGGTCGGAGCCGATCGCGTAGAGCTCGCGGCCGCCGCGGGCGGTCCAGAGGTAGTAGCCGACGATCGCGAGCACGGCGAACCCGATCAGGGTCAGCACGGGGATCCCGAGCACCTGGGCGGTCCCGAGGTTCTGGAACGAGTTCGGCAGGTTGTAGGCGTAGATCTGCTTGCTGCCGGCCCAGTGCACGAGCGCGCCGCGGTAGATGTACATCGTGCCGAGCGTGATCACCAGTGAGGGGACCTTGAACGCGGTGACCAGCAGCCCGTTGATGCAGCCGAGGAAGGCGCCGAAGAGCAGGCCGATCACGAAGACCGCCACGATCGGGATGCCCGGGTGGCCGATGAAGAGCCGCCCGGTCGCATAGGCGGAGAGGCCGAGCACCGAGCCGACCGACAGGTCGACGTTGCGGGTGACGATGACGACCATCTCGCCGATCGCCAGCAGGAGCAGCAGCGACGGGGAGAGCAGGAGGTCGCGCCAGCCGTCGTGGCTGAAGACGAACGAGGGGCTCTTGATCGTGGTCGCCACGATGATCAGCAGGAGGACGCCGGCGATCGCGGCCTCGCGGGAGCGGAGCGCTCCGAGGAGCGCCCGCTGGACGGGGCTGACCCGGCTCGGCTCCACCAGGAGCTCGGTGGTGCTCATGCGACGTCCTGCCCGGTCTCGGCGTGCCGGGTGGCGGCGGTCATCACGGTCTCGGGGGTGGCCTCGGACGCGGTCGAGGTCGGCGGTGATCTCGCCCTCGCGGACGACCAGGACGCGGTCGGCCACGCCGAGCACCTCGGGGAGCTCGGAGGAGATCATCAGGATCGCCATCCCCTGGCCCGCGAGCTCGGAGAGGAGCCGGTGGACCTCGGCCTTGGTGCCGACGTCGATGCCACGCGTGGGCTCGTCGATGATCAGCAGCGTCGGACGGGTGGCGAGCCACTTGGCGATGACGACCTTCTGCTGGTTGCCGCCGCTCATCGTGGTCGCGTGCATGTCGAGGGCGCCGGTCTTGACCTCCAGGCGCTGGGCCCACGGGATCGCGGCGGCGTTCTCGGCGCCCGTGGTCAGCAGGCCGACGCGGGTGAGACCCGACCGGATGACGCCGGTGATGTTGCGCGCGACCGAGCCCTCGGTGACCAACCCCTGCTGGCGACGGTCCTCGGGCACGAAGGCGATCCCGGCCTTGATCGAGGCCCGCGGCTTGTGGGGAGGTACGGCGCGTCCTTGCACGGTCACCGACCCCCGCGTCGTACCGGTCGACGCCGAAGATCGCCCGGGCGACCTCGCTACGACCGGCGCCGACCAGCCCGGCCAGCCCGACGATCTCGCCGGACCGCACCTGGAAGGTGACGTGGTGGAAGACGCCGGCGGTGGTCAGGTCACGGACGTCGAGCACGACGTCACCGATCTCCGCGGGAGTCTTGGGGAACAGCTCGGAGACCTCGCGGCCGACCATCCGGGCCACGATCTCGGACACCGAGGTGTCCTCGATCCGGTCGGTGGAGATGTAGGCGCCGTCGCGCATCACGGTGACGGTGTCGCAGAGGGCGAAGACCTCGTCGAAGCGGTGGGAGATGAACACCAGAGCCCGGCCCTCGTCGCGCAGCGACCGGGCGACGGCGAACAGGCGCTCCACCTCGTTGCCGGAGAGAGCGGCCGTGGGCTCGTCCATGATCAGCAGCGCGGCGTCGAGCGAGATGGCCTTGGCGATCTCGATGATCTGCTGGTCCGCGATCGAGAGGCCCAGCGCCGTACGGCGGGGGTCGAGGTGGACGCCGAGCCGGGCGAACAGCTGCTCCGCCTCGGCGTACATCGCCGAGCGGTCGACCCGGTGGCCGCGGGTCAGGGGCTGGCGGCCCATGAAGATGTTCTCGGTGACCGAGAGGTCGGGGAACAGCGTCGGCTCCTGGTAGATCACCGCGATCCCGGCGTCCTTGGCGGCAGCCGTGGTCGCGAAGTCGACGTCGTCGCCCTCGAACCGGAAGGTCCCGCCGTCCCGCTGGTGGACCCCGGCCACGATCTTGACCAGGGTCGACTTGCCGGCGCCGTTCTCGCCCACGAGCGCGTGGATGGAGCCGGGCTCGACGACGAGCGTCCCGGAGCGGAGCGCGACGACCGAGCCGAACGACTTCGCGACGTCACGCAGCTCCAAGGTGGGGCCAGCAGTGCGCTCGGACATCGACTCTCCACGTCCTCGAATTGAAAGGTTTCAACGGACTGTAACGGCCGTCACACAGACCGTCAACCCTTCCCAGGTATCGGTTCTGCGACGAGGGGAGCGAGCGCAAGGGGCCTCGGAAAGCTCATGCACTACAGTGCGCTACGCACGTTTCAAAGAGGAGACCGCGATGGCGTCGACACCGCTCGGACCCCGCCGCGGCGCGTCGGTCAAGGACGTCGCTGCTGCCGCCGCCGTGTCGCTGGGCACGGTCTCCAACGTCCTCAACCGTCCGGAGCGGGTACGTCCCGCCACCCGGGAGCGGGTCGAGCGGGCGATGCTCGACCTCGGGTTCGTGCGCAACGAGGGTGCCCGCCAGCTCCGGGCGGGCACGAGCAGGGCGCTCGCCTACGTCATGCTCGACGCCCGCAACCCCTTCTTCACCGATGTCGCGCAGGGCATCGAGGACGCCGCGATGGCCGACGAGCTGAGCCTCTTCATCTGCAACAGCGCGGGGAGCCACGAGCGCGAGCACGCCCATCTCGAGCACCTCCAGCAGCAGCGGGTCCAGGGCATCCTGATCACGCCCGGTCGATCCCGAGTCGGACTTCCTGGCAGGAGATCGTGCGGCGCGGCACCCCGGTCGTCATCGTCGACCGGACGCGCGACACCGACGCGTTCTGCACCGTCGCCGTCGACGACGTCCTCGGCGGCCGTCTCGCCGTCGAGCACCTCATCGAGCTCGGCCACGAGCGCGTCGCGTTCGTCGGCGGCCCCCCGACGATCGGACAGGTGCGCGACCGGCTCGAAGGCGCTCGGAGCGCCTGGGCCGAGGCCGGGCGCTCCGACGAGTCCCTGGTCCACCTGTCCACCCAGGGCCTGACCGTCGCCGAGGGTCGTGAGGCCGGCGAGCGCCTGTCGGGGCTGCCCCGCAAGCGCCGTCCGACCGCGGCGTTCTGCGCCAACGACCTGCTCGCGCTCGGTCTGCTCCAGCAGACCATCGGCTCGGGGGCGACGTCCCCGGCGACATCGCCATCGTCGGCTACGACGACATCGACTTCGCGGCGGCCGCCGCCGTACCCCTGAGCTCGGTGCGTCAGCCGCGCCAGGAGCTCGGCACGCGCGCCGCCGAGCTGGTCCTCGACGAGGCCACCGACCCCGACCACCGCCATCAGCACGTGGTCTTCCAGCCCGAGCTGGTCGCCCGCGCCTCGACCCGCGGCTGAGCCCGGAGCCCGGTCCGAAACCCGCGAGCAGCCGGTCGGTCCCGCTGCCTAGGCTGGGCGGGTGCCCCAGCCCCACGACCAGCACGACCGGCCTTGGCTCCCGATGGCGGCGGTCGGCGTCACCTTGGTCCTGTGGGCCTCGGCGTTCGTCGCGATCCGCCACCTCGGCCTCCGACTTCTCAGCCGGTCCGCTGGCGCTGGGCCGTCTCGTCGTCGGCGCCCTCGCGCTCGGTGCGGTCGCCCTGTCGCGCGGCCTCCCCCGCCCGTCGGGCCGCGACTGGGTCGGGCTGGTCGTGATCGGCGTGCTGTGGTTCGGCGTCTACAACGTCGCCCTCAACCAGGGCGAGCACCACGTCGACGCGGGCACGTCGGTGATGCTGATCCAGATCTCGCCGGTGCTGATCGCCCTGCTGGCCACGGTGTTCCTCGGCGAGCGGTTCACGCTCTGGCTCGGCATCGGCCTGGCGCTGGCCTTCACCGGCGTCGGGCTGATCAGCGTGGCCCAGCCCGGCGGTCACAACGACGTGGTCGGAGTGCTGCTGTGCCTCCTGGCCGCCCTGGTCTACTCGGTCTCGCTGGTCGTGCAGAAGCCGCTCGTCTCCCGGCTCTCCGCGCTCCACGTCACCTGGCTGGCCTGCACCATCGGCGCCGTCGTCGTGCCTGCCGTTCCTCGGGTCGCCTCGTCCACGAGACGCAGCAGGCGTCCGCCTCCGACATCTGGTGGGTGGTCTACCTCGGCCTCTTCCCGACCGCGATCGCCTTCACCACCTACGCCTTCGCACTGCAGCACATGACCGCCAGCAGCCTCGGCGTCACGACCTATCTGGTGCCTCCGATCACCATCGTGATGGCGTGGCTCTTCCTGGGCGAGGTGCCACCGGCGATGGCGTTCGTCGGCGGCGCGCTCACGCTGGTGGGCGTCGCCGTCGCGCGTCGCAAGCCGCGCGCCGCCGAGGTGATACCGGAGCCGGCCCAGGCCTGACATGCTGCCGGGGTGAACGTCGTCGCCGACGTGCTGGTCGGCCTGGTCGCCGTCCTGCACCTCCTACTTCCTGGTCCTCGAGATGTTCCTGTGGACCACCCCGACCGGGCGGCGGGTGTTCGGGACCGATGCCGCCTTCGCCGAGCAGTCCAAGGCACTCGCCGCCAACCAGGGCCTCTACAACGGCTTCCTGGCCGCCGGCCTGGTCTGGGGACTGGTCTCGCAGGACGACCGGGGTCCAGGTCTTCTTCCTGGTCTGCGTGATCGTCGCCGGTCTGTACGGCGCGGCCACGGTCAACAAGCGGATCCTGGTCGTCCAGGCCCTCCCGGCCGTGCTCGCGCTGGTCGCCCTCCTGCTCAGCTGAGCGGCACCGTCTCCTCACGCGAGCGGCTCTCGGGCTGCTGCCTCGGCGACCCGCTCGCTAAGGGTCGCTGGGGTCCGGGTCGGCCCCGCTCTCCAACCAGCCACGGAAGGCGTCGAGGTTGCGGGTGGACTCGCCCCGGAGGTGGCGCCACTCCCACTCCTTGCGGATCGAGGAGGCGAAGCCCAGCTCGAGGATGGTGTTGAACGACCCGTCGGCCTGGGTGAGCACCGACCCGAGCACCCGGTCGAGCTCGTCGTGGGTGACCGTCGCCAGCGGCAGCCGGGCGTCGAGGTAGATGTCGCCGAGGTGGTCGACGGCGTAGGACACGGCGTACGTGCGCAGGTTGCGCTCCAGCAGCCAGCGGTAGACGCGCTCGTGGTTCTCGTCGGGGTTGCGGCACACGAAGGCGTGCACCGCGAGCGCGTGCGGCCCCAGGTCGATCCGGACCGGCGTCTGCAGCTTGTGCTCGCCGGGCAATGCGAAGCTGAACCGGCCGTCCTCCTCGGTGAACGCGAGGTCGTTCTCGGTGAGGTAGTCGCGCAGGACCTGGGCCGGGTCGGTCATGCGGGCTGCCGGAGTGCCGCTCGTGCGCGCTCGTAGATGTCGAGCGTGCGCTCGGCGGTCTGCTCCCAGGAGAACATCGCTGACCGTTCGCGGGCCCCGGCCGAGAGCCGGGCGCGCAGGGCGTCGTCGAGGAGCACCTGACGCAGGGCGTCGGCCCACTCGGCGGGCTCGTGGCTGTCGAGCAGCAGGCCGCTCACCCCGTCGGCCACCACGGTGGTCAGGCCGCCCACGGCGGCCGCGACGACCGGGGTGCCGGCCGCCTGCGCCTCGGCGGCGACCAGCCCGAACGACTCGTTGTAGGACGGTACGGCGACCACGGACGCGGCGGCGTCCCAGACCGCCAGCTCGGCCGGGGGCACCGGCGGCACGAACCGGACCACGTCGTCGATGCCCAGCTCGGCGGCCAGCTCGGCGAGGAGCTCGGGGTGCTCCAGGCCGGTGCCGGACGGGCCGCCCACGATCGGCACGACCAGCCGTGACCGGAGGTCGGGGCTGTGCTCGAGCAGCAGGGAGACCGCCCGCAGCAGCACGTCCGGGCGCCTTCAGCGGCTGGAGGCGGCCGGCGAACAGCACGACGTGCGCGTCGGGCGGCAGCCCCACCTGCTCGCGGGCGGCGACGGCGTCGCGGGGCCGGAAGACCGTCAGGTCGACGCCCGGGTGCACGACCTCGACGCGGCCGGGATCGGCGTCGTAGAGGTTGACCAGCTGCTTGGCCTCGATGTCGGTGCTGGCGATCAGCATGTCGGCGGCCTCGACCACCTGCTCCTCGCCGATGATCCGCGCGGACGGCTCGGGGGTGTCCCCGTCGGCCATCGCGTCGTTCTTGACCTTGGCCATCGTGTGCATCGAGTGCACGAGCGGGACGCCCCAGCGGTCGCGAGCGAGGGCGCCCACCTGCCCGGAGAGCCAGTAGTGGGAGTGGACGACGTCGTAGTGACCGAGCGGGAGCGCCGCCTCGGTGCGCAGCACCTCACGCGCGAACACGCAGAGCTGGCCCGGCAGCTCGCCCTTGGTCAGCCCCTCGAACGGCCCGGCATGGATGTTGTGGACGGTGACGCCGTCGTCGGACCGCACGACCGGGTCGAGGCGGGACGAGGTGGCCCGGGTGAAGATGTCGACCTCGATGCCGGCCGCGGCCAGACGGCGGGCGAGCTCCACGACGTAGACGTTCATGCCGCCGGCGTCGCCGGTGCCGGGCTGGTCGAGCGGTGAGGTGTGCACGCTGACCATGGCCACCCGTCGTACGGCGTCGGCCTCGTCGAGCTCCACGGCCACCTCCTCGTGGGCCTCCGGGTGCGGAGGGCCCAACTCCATCCAACCCCACGAGAGTGTCGGAGATTCCCGGCCGGTCGCGGACCGGGTCTCCGAGGCCACCGCGGCCATGCCCCCCGACCCCCGGGTTGGCAGAATCGGTGAGCATGAGCGAGTCCACGAGCCGTCGTACCGCCGTCGTCACCGGAGCCAGCAGCGGGATCGGAGCCGCCACGGCGCGCGCCCTCGCCCGAGAGGGGTACGACGTGCTGTGCGCGGCGCGGCGCGCAGACCGGCTCGAGGCGCTGGCCGAGGAGATCGATGGCCGGGCGATCACCTGCGACGTCACCTCGCCGGAGTCGGTCGGGCTCCTCGCCGAGGCGGTCGGGCCGTCGCTGCACGTGCTGGTCAACAACGCCGGCGGGGCCTTCGGCTTCGCGCCGGTGGAGCAGGCCGACGCCGAGGAGTGGCGACACATGTTCGAGGTCAACGTGATCGGGCTGCTGCAGGTCACGCAGGCGCTGCTGCCGGCGTTGCGCGCCAGTGGCGACGGGCTGGTCGTCAACGTCGGCTCGACGGCCGGGCGGATCGCCTACGAGGGCGGCGCCGGCTACACCGCCGCCAAGCACGGCACCCAGGTGGTCAGCGAGACCCTGCGCCTCGAGCTGGTCGGCGAGCCGATCCGGATCAGCGAGGTGGCGCCCGGGATGGTCCGGACCGAGGAGTTCGCGCTCAACCGCTTCGAGGGCGACCAGGCCCGCGCCGACGCCGTGTACGCCGGCGTACCCGACCCGCTGGTCGCCGACGACGTGGCGGACGCGATCGCCTGGATCGCGACCCGCCCGGCCCACGTCAACATCGACGAGCTGGTGATCAAGCCGCGCGCCCAGGCGGCTCAGCACAAGGTGCACCGGGTCTGATCGCTGGGACCCTGCGCACACCGGCGCCCGGGACGGGCAGACTGCAGCCCATGCAGACCATCGGCCTGATCGGCGGGATGAGCTGGGAGAGCACGGCCGTCTACTACCGCGACCTCAACCTCGGGGTCCGGAGCCGCCTGGGCGGGCTCTCCTCACCGAAGGTGGTGCTGAGCACGGTCGACTTCGCCGAGCTCACCGCCCTCGAGGACGAGAAGCACTGGCCGCAGATCGGCGAGCTGCTGGCGGACGCCGCCCGCGGCGTCGAGCGCGCCGGCGCCGACTTCCTGTTGCTGTGTACGACGACCTTCCACCGGGTCGCCGACCAGGTCGAGGAGGCCGTCGACATCCCGTTGCTGCATCTCGGCGACGTCGTCGCCGAGGAGGTCGTGCACAACGGCGTGCAGAAGGTCGGCTTCATCGGGACCACGGTCGCGATGTCGGACGGGTTCTTCAGCGAACGGCTCGCCCGGCACGGAGTCGAGACGGTGATGCCCGACCCGCGGCACCACGGTCTGCTCAACAGCGCCATCTACGACGAGCTGGTCCACGGGCGGGTCGAGGACGCCACCCGACGGCGGGTGCTCGGGGTCATCGAGGAGCTCTGGGACGCCGGCGTCGGCGGGGTGCTGCTCGGCTGCACCGAGCTCGAGCTGCTGATCAAGCAGGCCGACGCCGACCTGCCCGTCTACCCCTGCACCACGCTGCACGTGAACGCGGCCCTCGACCGCGCCCTCACCGACTGACCCCTCCCGGTCCACTCCGCCGAGGCCGCACCGGGTGCGGCGCGGCGGCCCCTTCCGGCGGTCGAGAGCGCGCCAGCGCCTCTCGAAACCCCGAGATCCACCGCCACGCACCGGGTGCGGGCACGACTGGCCTCCTCCGGCGGTTGAGGAGGCGCGCCAGCGCCGTCTCGAAACCCCGGACCGGATCCACCCACCGCCAACGCACCGCCCCGGCTGGTTTCGAGACGGGCGCAGAGCGCCCTCCTCAACCACCGGTGACGGCCCCTCCCGCGACGCCCGAGTCAGGAGCCCAGCACCAGGGCGGCGAGCGCGCGCTGGTCGGGGCTGAGGGACTGCTGCGGCACGGTCACCGAGCGGCCGTCGGCCTCGAAGGTGTAGCTGAACGCGTCCGGGATCGCCTGCTCCTCCGGGACCGGCGCGGCGAGGTCGACGCGGGCCAGGAGCTCGCGTGCCTGCTCGGCGCGGGCCGACCCGTCGTCGAGGCGGACGGCGGCGTCGAGGGTGCGCCCGGCGATGCCGCCCGTCCGGCGCACCCGGACCGTCTGGCCGGCGGGCGCCGGAGCCGGAGTAGGCGTCACCGACGACCCGGCCGGATCGACCCCCACGGTGGACCAGGCCTGGCGGACCAGGTCGGCGTGGGCACCGGCCGCCGCGATCGTCGCGGCCGCGAAGCCGGCGAAGTCGGTGTCGGCGGTCACCTGCCCACCGGTCAGCGCGGCGTACCAGATCTGACCCGCGCCCTCCCAGGTGTCACCGCCGATCGCGGTGGCGGCGAGGTAGAAGGCACGGTTGGGGATGCCGGAGTTGGTGTGGACCCCGCCGTTGTCGTCGGTGGTGTCGACGTAGTGGGCCATGTCGCCCACCTGGGGGTCCTGGCCGATGGTGGGGTCGTCGTAGGCGGTGCCGGGGTGGGCCATGTCGCGCAGGGCGCGGGCGTTGATGCCGGACAGGAAGATGCCCTCGCCCACCAGCCAGTCGGCGTTGTCGGCGGTCTGGCCGAGCACCTGCTGCTTCACGCACATCCCGAAGCAGTCGGAGACCGACTCGTTGAGGGCGCCGGACTGGCCTTGGTAGGTCAGACCGGCCGTGAACTGGGTGACGGCGTGGGTGAACTCGTGGCCCAGCACGTCGACCGGCTCGGTGAAGGAGCCGAACACCTTGCCGTCACCGTCACCGAAGACCAGCTGGGTGCCGTCCCAGAACGCGTTGTCGTAGTCCTGCTCGTAGTGGACGCTGATCACGACCAGGTGCGCCCTTCCCGTCGTACGACGAGCGGGCGAACGCGTCGAGCGTACAGACCGAGGGTGTCGGTGATCCCGGTGGCCGCCTCGTCGACCGCCTGGTCGCCGGAGGCCGGGTCGCCGGCCGACCGGACCACGGCGCCCGGGAGGGTGGCGGCATGGTCGGCGGTGTGGACCACCCAGGCGGCGTCGGCCGCCACGGCCTGCGACGGCGGCGGCGGCGGCGACGATGGGACCGCCTCGCGCCCGGCCCGCAGCGCTTGGTCGCGGGCGAGTGTCGCCCGGCAGGTGTCGGCTGCGTCGGACGACGACGCAGCGATCTGCTCGAGGAGGTAGGGCGGGACGAAGGTGCAGCAGGCTCCGAGACTCATACCCCCTGTCTACGCCGCCGTTCCGACATGTCCAAGGTGCTCATCGGGCCCGTCCTAGACTCGGGTCGGCCCGCCCGGGCCACCGGATGAGAGGCACGAACCCACCCGATGACAGCCGGTGACGACCCCGCGCCTGGGTGGATCCGTCGCCTCTCCGGTCAGGTCTGGCAGCACCGCACCCACGTCCTGATCTCGTTCGTGGCGGCCGTCCTGGGGAGCCTCGGCCAGGCCGCCGTACCGCTCATCGCCCGACGGATCATCGACGACGTGATCGGACAGCCCGACGCGCTGCTGTGGCCCTGGCTCGCGCTGCTCGTGGTGATCGCGGTGCTGGTGTTCGGCTTCGCCTACCTCCGGCGCTACCACGGCGGCCTCGTCGGGATCGCGGTCCAGCTCGACCTGCGCAACCGCATGCACGACCACCTGCTCACCCTCGACCAGCAGACGCTCGCCGGCCTGTCCACCGGTCAGGTCGTGGCGCGCGCCAACAGCGACACCGCGCTCGTGCAGGGCCTGCTCAACTTCCTCCCGCTGATGACCGGCAACCTGCTGATGATGGTGGTCTCGCTGGTCATCATGTTCGTGCTCTCGCCGACCCTGTCGCTGGTGGGCCTGGTGATCGTGCCGGCGCTGTTCGTCGTCTCCTACCGGATGCGGCTCAAGGTCTTCCCGGCGACCTGGGACGGTCAGCAGCGCGAGGGCGAGGTCGCCGAGATCGTCGACGAGGACGTCAACGGGGTGCGGGTCGTCAAGGCGTTCGGGCAGGAGCAGCGCGAGCTCCACCGCATGGTCGGCGTCGTGAAGACCCTCTACGGCGTGCGGATGCGCGCCGTCCGGCTGCAGGCCCGCTACCAGCCGCTCCTCGAGGCGATCCCGGTGCTCGCGCAGGTCTCGGTGCTGGCCCTCGGCGGCTGGATGGCGCTGCACGGGCAGATCACCCTCGGCACCTTCCTGGCGTTCTCGACCTACGTCACCCAGTTCGTCGCGCCGGCGCGCCAGCTCGCGGGGGTCCTCACCGTCGGGCAGCAGGCGCGGGCCGGCGTCGAACGGATCTTCCAGCTCCTCGACATCGAGCCCGCGATCACCGACGAGCCCGACGCCGTCGAGCTCCCCGAGCTGCGCGGCGAGATCGAGCTGCGCGGGGTCCGGTTCGGCTACGACGACGAGCACGTCGTCCTCGACGGCCTCGACCTCCACGTCCACCCAGGCGAGCGCGTGGCGCTCGTCGGAGGCAGCGGCAGCGGCAAGTCGACGGTCACCCGGCTGGTCCAGCGGCTCCTCGACCCCGACGAGGGGCAGGTCCTCGTCGACGGCCATGACGTACGGCGGGTGACCCTGGCCTCGCTGCGCCGCCAGGTCGGCGCGGCCTTCGAGGAGAGCTTCTTGTTCTCCGACTCCATCGCGGCCAACATCGCCTACGGCCGGCCCGACGCCTCCCGCGAGGAGGTCGAGCAGGCGGCCCGGATCGCCGGCGCCCACGGCTTCATCTGCGAGCTGGCCGACGGCTTCGACACCCGGGTCGGCGAGCGCGGCCTGAGCCTGTCGGGCGGTCAGCGCCAGCGGGTGGCCCTCGCCCGTGCGGTGCTCTCCGACCCACGGATCCTCCTGCTCGACGACGCCACCAGCGCGGTCGACGCCACCACCGAGGAGGCGATCTTCGTCGGGCTGCGCGAGATGCTGGCCGACCGGACAGCGCTCGTCGTCGCCCACCGCGTGTCCACCCTGAGCCTCGCCGACCGGGTGGTCCTGCTCGACCGCGGCCGGGTCGCCGACCAGGGCACCCACGAGGAGCTGCTGGCGCGCAACCCCGCCTACCGCGAGCTCCTCACCGGCCTCGACGACGCGGCCGCCGCCGCCATCGGCGACTCGATCGAGACCCTCACCCAGATCGACGTCACGCCCGGCCGCCTGGGAGCGCGGCACCGGTGACCGCGCGGAAGCGGTCCGCACGCGCGACCGAGCGCGCGAACGCCCGCACCACCGGGGCGCCGTCCCTCGGGCCCGGCATCGGCGGCCGTGGCTCCTGGCGGCTCAACCTCGCTCCGACACCCGAGCTCCTCGCCCGGGTCGAGGCGCTGCCGCCGGTCCGCGACGAGCTGCACCCCGACCTCGCCCGGGAGACCCGCGCCGACCCCGGGTTCTCGATGGCCAAGGTGATCAAGGAGTTCCGGTGGTCGTTCGGCCTCGGCCTGCTGCTCGTCGTCCTCGACGCCGTGGCCGGCCTCGCCGGCCCCTACCTGGTGAGCATCGGCGTCGACCAGGGCGTCAACGCCGGCGACGAACGGGTGCTCTGGCTGGCCAGCGCGGCGTACCTCGTCATCGCCCTCGCCGACCTGCTGGACCAGATCGCCGAGACCTTCGTGATGGGAGGGGCCAGCCAGCGGATCATGTCCGCCCTGCGGATCCGGATCTGGGCGCAGCTGCAGCGGCTGTCGCTCGACTACTACGAGCGCGAGATGGCCGGCCGGATCATGACCCGGATGACCACCGACGTGGACCAGTTCGAGACCTTGATCGAGGAAGGGCTGCTCCAGGCCCTGGTCTCCCTGGTGACCTTCGTCGGGGTCGGCGTCGTGCTCCTCCTGATGGACCTCGAGCTCGCTCTCTGGACGATGCTCGTGATCATCCCCCTGGCGGTCGCGACGGTGATCTTCCGACGGGTCACCAACCGGCTCTACGACGTCGTCCGCGAGTCGCTCGCCGTGGTCAACGCCGACTTCCAGGAGTCGCTGTCGGGGATCCGCGAGGCGCAGGCGTTCGTGCACGAGTCCCTGACCCGCGAGCGCTTCCACCGGCTCGGCCGCCGCTACTACGACGGCCGCGCCCTGGCCCAGCGCACCATCGCCACCTACTTCCCCTTCGTGCTGTTCCTGTCCGCGATCGCGGACGTGATCGTGCTCGGGGTCGGCGCCCACCTGATCGAGGAGGGACGCCTGTCCACGGGCGTGCTGATCGCGTTCCTGCTCTACCTGACGATGTTCTTCTCCCCCATCCAGCAGCTCTCCCAGGTCTTCGACTCCTGGCAGCAGACCCGGATCTCGGTGGGTCGGATCTCGGAGCTGATGCGGCTGCAGACGATCACCCCGGAGCCGCTCGCGCCGGTGGGCCTCGGCGTGGTGCGCGGCGAGCTGACGCTGCGCGACGTGCACTTCGGCTATCCGGCCGCGGACATCACCGACGAGGAGCGCGGTCCGCAGGACGCCGTGCCGGCGGGGGCTGCCGGAGGGGCCGCCGTACGACGCAAGCCGCCGGAGGCGCTCCGGGGTCTCGACCTGCGCGTCGCGGCCCGGGAGACGGTCGCCCTCGTCGGCGAGACCGGGGCCGGCAAGTCGACGGTGCTCAAGCTGATCGCCCGGTTCTACGACCCCGACGCGGGCGCGGTGCTCCTCGACGGGCAGGACCTGCGCACGCTCTCCCTGGCCGACTTCCGCGGGCGGCTGGGCTACGTGCCGCAGGAGTCGTTCCTGTTCACCGGAACAGTCCGCGACAACATCGCCTACGGGCGACCGGCGGCCAGTGACGCCGAGGTCGAGGCCGCGGCCCGCGCCGTCGGCGCCCACGACCTGATCGCGTCGCTCTCCGACGGCTACCTGCACCAGATCTCCGAGCGCGGTGCGTCGTTGTCGTCCGGACAGCGGCAGCTGATCGCGCTGGCGCGCGCCGAGCTGGTCGACCCGGCGGTGCTGCTGCTGGACGAGGCGACGGCCAACCTCGACCTGGCGACCGAGGCGAGGGTCTCGGCCGCGATGGCCGCGGTGGCGGGCCGGCGTACGACGATCCTGATCGCCCACCGCCTCCAGACCGCCCGCACCGCCGACCGGATCGTGATGCTCGGCCAGGGGCGCGTGCTCGAGGAAGGCAGCCACGACGAGCTGGTCGCCCGCGGCGGCGCATATGCCGCGATGTGGCGCGCCTTCGAGCTGGTCTCGGCCGGCTGAGCCCGCGGCCCTCGCTCGACGTCCGCGGGCGCCGATCCGGCGTTCGACGGTAAAGAATCGGGCGCGCCGGCGACTACGGATCCGGTTGCGGTACGGCGATCCCACGACGGAATCCGCACTGGCGTACCACGGGTACGGCCCCCGGCCGCGTCCACGGCGCGGGCAGGCCACGGATCCCGTGGTGACCCGCGTCACGTCGGGGCGGACCCGACGGCGTCACACCCGCCCTGCTTGCCCGTCTTCGTTGTCACAAGGAGGCAAGAGCCATGAGCACCACCACCCCCCATGGTGCCCAGGGTTGTCCGTGCGAGGACTGCCTGGGAGCCAGGATCACCCGGTTCGCCGGCTTGGCGTCCCTCGAGCGTCGCATCGTGCCTCTGTGGGCGCGCCAGGAACGGTTCCGAGTCCGCCTGGCGAGTGACGGGATGCTCCGCAGCGTGTCCTGAACCCCCCACAGGACCCGCCGGCGCGGAGCTGCGTCCCGGGTACACCGTCTCCCTGCGGTGCACCCGGGACGCCCCGTCCCGCCCACCCACGCGTTTGCCTGGGGCCGGTCGAGTGCCGGGCGCCCCGGGGTCACCGCATCGCCCGTGGTGGCCCCAGGGCGCCGCTCGTCCCCGCTCCGACGATGTGGGAGGCGGACCGCCGCGCCGATACGATCGGGGGCCAATCCCCGCCTGCGAAAGCGACGTCGTCCTGCCATGCCCACCACCCGTTCGGACCTCCGGAACGTCGCGATCGTCGCGCACGTCGACCACGGCAAGACCACGCTGGTCGACGCGATGCTCCACCAGGCCGGCGCCTTCACCAAGCACCAGGAGGAGGCCGGCGTCGCCGACCGCGTCATGGACTCCGGCGACCTGGAGCGGGAGAAGGGGATCACGATCCTCGCCAAGAACACCGCGGTCCACTACACCGGCGCGAGCGCTCCGCAGGGCATGACGATCAACATCATCGACACCCCCGGCCACGCCGACTTCGGAGGCGAGGTCGAGCGCGGCCTGTCGATGGTCGACGGCATCGTGCTGCTGGTCGACGCGAGCGAGGGGCCGTTGCCGCAGACGCGCTTCGTGCTGCGCAAGGCGCTGAACGCCGACCTGCCGGTGGTCCTGGTCGTCAACAAGGTCGACCGGTCCGACGCCCGCATCTCCGAGGTCGTCGACGAGACCTACGAGCTGTTCCTCGACCTGCTCGACGAGCACCACAGCCAGGACGCCCTCGACTTCCCGGTCGTCTACGCCTCGGCGAAGGCCGGCCGCGCGTCGCTCGAGCAGCCTGCGAACGGCGGGCTCCCCGACTCCCCCGACCTCGAGCCGCTGTTCCGCACCATCCTCGACACCATCCCGGCGCCGGAGTACGACGAGGGGGCCTCGCTGCAGGCCCACGTCACCAACCTCGACGCCTCGCCGTTCCTGGGCCGGCTGGCCCTGGTGAGGGTCCACCAGGGCCATCTGAAGAAGGGCCAGAACGTCGCCTGGATCAAGCGCGACGGCACCGTGAAGACGGTCAAGATCACCGAGCTGCTGATCACCGAGGGCCTCGAGCGCAAGCCGGGCGACGTGGCCGGTCCGGGCGACATCTGCGCGGTCGCCGGCATCCCCGAGATCACCATCGGCGAGACCCTCGCCGACCCGGAGAACCCGGTCGCCCTGCCGCTGATCCATGTCGACGAGCCGGCCATCTCGATGACCATCGGGACCAACACCTCGCCGCTCGTCGGGCGCGAGAAGGGCTCCAAGGTCACTGCCCGGCTCGTCAAGGACCGCCTCGACAGCGAGCTGGTCGGCAACGTCTCGCTGCGCATCCTGCCCACCGAACGTCCCGACGCCTGGGAGGTGCAGGGGCGCGGCGAGCTGGCCCTGGCCATCCTGGTCGAGCAGATGCGCCGCGAGGGCTACGAGCTGACCGTCGGCAAGCCCCAGGTCGTGACCCGGGAGATCGACGGCAAGGTCCACGAGCCCGTCGAGCGGCTGACCATCGACGCACCCGAGGAGTACCTCGGCACGATCACCGAGCTGATGGCGACCCGCAAGGGCCGCATGGAGCAGATGACCAACCACGGCACCGGCTGGGTGCGCATGGAGTTCCTGGTGCCGGCCCGCGGGTTGATCGGCTTCCGCACCGAGTTCCTCACCGAGACCCGCGGTACCGGCATCGCCCACCACGTGTTCGAGAAGCTACGAGCCGTGGGCCGGCGAGATCCGTTCGCGCAACTCCGGCTCCCTGGTGGCCGACCGCTCGGGCGCCGCCACGGCGTACGCGATGACGAACCTGCAGGAGCGCGGGATCATGTTCGTCGAGCCGACCACCGAGGTCTACGAAGGCATGATCGTCGGCGAGAACTCCCGCGCGGACGACATGGACGTGAACATCACCAAGGAGAAGCAGCAGACCAACATCCGGTCCGCCACCTCCGACAACTTCGAGAAGCTCGTCCCGCCGCGCAAGCTGTCGCTCGAGCAGTGCCTGGAGTTCTGCCGCGAGGACGAGTGCGTCGAGGTCACGCCGCAGACGGTCCGGATCCGCAAGGTCGTGCTCGACCAGAACGACCGCGGCGAAGCTGGCCGCGCGGGTCCGCAAGGGCGCCCGCTGAGGAGAGCCCCCCGATTTCACCCCGGACGGGTGAGACAGGATACGCCGCGCACCCCGGCACACTGCGGTCATACTCGGGACGGATGCTCGACCGACTCGAGGGAAGGGGCGCTGTGATGAGGCTTCCTGGCGTCGACCTGCTGGCGAAGGTCCCGAAGGTCCCGGTCCCCGGCGTCGTCCGGTCGGCGGTGACGCCCGTGGTCACCTCGGTGACGTCGTACGCCGTGGCGGCGGCGCAGGTGCTCGACCACCTGGCCACCGAGGCCATCGCCGAGGTCGTCCGTCGTGTCGACGTCGTGCCGGTGCTCGACAGCCTCGACCTGACCCAGATCGTGCTGACCCGCGTGGACCTCGACGCGGTCGTCCGGCCGGCGGTCACGCACGTGGACGAGGACGAGATCGCCGTCCCTGGTGACAAGGTCGACATCAATGGGTCGCCCGCAGCCTCGACGTCGACACCGTGCTCGACAGATGGACCTCACCGCGCTCGTCCTCCAACGCGTCGACCTGGTGAAGGTCGTCGACGCCGTCCTGGACCGGATGGACCTGACCACGATCGTCCTCGAGCGAGTCGACCTGGTGAAGGTCGTCGACGCCGTCCTCGACCAGATGGACCTGATCGCCGTCGCCAACGAGATCATCGACGGCGTCGACCTCCCGGGGATCATCCGCGAGTCCACCGGGTCGATGGCCTCCGAGACCGTCCAGGGCGTCCGGATGCAGGGCATCGGCGCCGACCAGGCCGTCGGCCGTGCGGTCGACCGGTTGCTGCTGCGCCACGGCCGCAGCAACGGCACCTCGGGATCGTGACCCGGCATGACCGCTGAGCCTCGGGGACACGTCGATCCCATCCCCCACGAGGCACGTCCCTACCAGGGCCAGCCGGCCGGGATCGTGACCCGGCTCGTGGCCGCCGCTCTCGACTGCCTGGTGGTCGGCGTCGTCCTCGCCTGCGGCTACCTGGGCTGGGCCGCCCTCCTGTTCCTGGTCAAGGGCGCGAAGCTTCACGTTCCCCCGACCGGGGCTGTTCTTCAGCCTCACCGGCGGCCTTCGTGGTCGCGTTCTGCTACCTCACGGTCTTCTGGTCCCTGACCGGCCGGACCTACGGTTACCTGGTGATGGGCTTGCGGGTCCAGCGCAGGAGCGGCCGACCGCTCCGGCTTCCGGGCGCAGCCGTCCGCGCTGCCTTCGTCGTCGTCTTCCCGATCGGGATCGTGTGGGTCCCGGTCGGTCGCGGCAACAAGTCGGTCCAGGACTTCGTCCTCGGGACGCGGGTCGTCTACGACTGGAAGCCCCGGTCCCGGGAGACCCCGCCTCAGGTCTGAGCGTTCGCCGGTCTGCCGAGGAACTCGATCAAGGCCAGCAGCACCAGCACGATCACCGCGACGAAGAGGACCACCCAGGCGGTGGGCTGGCTCCAGAACATCAGGATCAGCCCACCGAGGACGGCCGAGGCCACCCGCAGGGTGTTCTTGTGAGCGTAGGTCCAGGTGCCGACCCGGCCGGTCTGCCACCCGGCAGCCTCGGCGCTCCCGCCCAGCGATCCGATGCCCTGCGTGAAGCCCCGGCGGAGGCGTACGGCGTTGTTCGACGGGCCGCTCACGAACGCGGTGAAGGCCAGGACCAGACCGAGCACGCCGACCGCGCGGAGCGACTCGCGCAGGAAGCGGACGAGGGTGTCGAAGACGCTGCCGGCGGCTGTCGAGGTCAGCACGTTCCCCGGGGTCGTGTTGACGTACCAGGTACGGCCGATCGCGAGCGCGACGCCGAGCAGGATCATCGAGGCGGCGAGCCCGAGCCCCGAGCGGAACAGTGCCGCGCGCTTGTCGCGCGCCAGCAGGATGCCGCCGACGAGCAGGAGGATGGCGATGATCGGGAGCCAGATGCCGATGCCGTTGAGGAACGAGAAGGCGGTCTGGGCATGGGTCACCGAGCTGGACTGCATGAGGACGAACGACCGGTCGATGGGGGGGATCGAGTTCGCGAGCGTGAACCCGTTCGCCACCAGAGCCGCCTTGACCTTCTCGATGATCGGTCCGAGGCTCAGGCTGACGGTGTCACCCTGAGCGGTGAGCGCTCCCGTGGAGTCGCCCGAGAGCAGCCGCACCACCTCGGTGTGGGCGGTCCGGTTGAGCTGGTCCCAGACCTGGATGAACTGGGGGCTGGAGATGACCTTGGCCACCTGGTCGTGCACGAAGTTGTCGATCCCCGACACCAGGACGCCCTGGAGCCCCGGCAGCGCGGCGGCGACAGCCGCGGGCACCCGGGGTTGGCCGGCCACGGCTGCGAGCGTCTGCTGGGTCACGTCGGAGACGTTGAGGTTGTCGAGCAGGGCCTGCGTCACCTGGTCGGTGAGGGCGGACTGCACCGCCGGGTTGTGGATCAACGGCTCGGTGGTCTTGACGTACTGGTCGGTGTCGGACACGACCCGGTCGGCCCATACCGACGCCACCGAGAGCGGGGCGAGCACCAGGGCCACGACGATCATCACGGCGGAGACGACGCTCAGTCCACGGGGGTGTGAGCGTCCTTCGGTCTGCATTGCCACGGTCTGTTCCCGCTCCTTCTCGGCCTCGAGCTCGGCGATCCGTGCCTTCAGCGAGTCCACGTCCTCTGTTCCGCTCATGCGGAGCTCCTTCACTAGACCGACACCCGTCCCACCGTGTCCGAGGCGGCCGGACGCGGCATCACCCAGCGAGGGTGAGCCCTTCGAGCCTGCGCCGCGGTTGACTCGGGTCCACCTCGGAACGACCGCCGCCCCTGACCTGGTGGCCGCACAGCGACCGGGGCCGCGCCGACGAGGAGAGCACCCGTGACAGCCAGCGAGCCCACCGCGGACGCGTCCCGGCCGGCGCCCAAGATGAACTGGCTGCCCCTCGTGGCGCTCGCCATCGCGCAGTTCGTCATGGTGCTCGACCAGTCGGCCATGAACGTCTCCATCAGCGCCCTGGTGGCCGACTTCGACACCACGGTGACCACGATCCAGGCGGTGATCACCCTCTACTGCCTGGTGATGGCGATGTTCATGCTCACCGGCGGCAAGATCGGCGACATCCTCGGCCGGCGCAGGACGTTCACGATCGGGCTGGTGATCTACGCCTTCGGCTCGGCGCTGACAGCCGTGGCTCCGTCGGTGGCCGTCCTGACCCTGGGCTGGTCGGTGCTCGAAGGTCTCGGAGCCGCGCTGGTCCTGCCGGCGATGGTGGCGCTGATCGCGGGGAACTTCGAGGGGGCCTCCCGCAAGGTGGCCTACGCCGTGATCGGCGGCGTGGCGGGCGCCGGCATCGCGGTGGGCCCGATCCTGGGCGGCTGGGCGACCACGGAGTACTCGTGGCGGATCATCTTCGCCGGCGAGGTGCTCCTGGTGGCCGTGATCCTGGTGATGACCCCCCAGGTGGCCGACTCGGTGCGGAGCGGCCCGCCGCCGAAGCTCGACCTGATCGGCACCCTGCTCTCGGCGCTGGGCCTGGGCCTGGTCGTCCTCGGGGTCCTGCAGTCGAGCACCTGGGGGTGGGTCCGGCCCAAGGAGGACTCGCCGGTCGAGCCGTTCGGCTTCTCCCTGACGGTCTTCGTCATCGGTGCCGGCGTCGTCCTGCTGTGGGGGTTCACCCGCTGGCAGGCGCGCCGCGAGGCCACCGGGCGTGACCCGCTGGTGCACCTGGCCCTGCTGAAGATCGACTCGCTGCGAGCCGGTCTGATCGGCCTGTTCAGCCAGAACCTCATCCTGATGGGGGTCTTCTTCACGATCCCGCTGTACCTGCAGCTGGTGGTCGGCCTCGACGCCCTCCAGACCGGCCTGAAGATGCTGCCCGTCTCGATCGCCATGTTCCTCGCCTCGGCGGCCGGGTCACGGCTGTCGGCCCGCTTCCCGATCAGGTCGATCGTGCGGGCGGGCCTGGTCCTGGCCATGATCGCCAGCCTCATGCTCCTGTCCACGATCCAGCCGGAGCTGGACAACTCGAGCTTCGCCTGGTCGATGGCGGTGCTCGGGGTCGGGATGGGGCTGCTCGCCTCCCAGCTCGGCAACGTCGTCCAGTCCTCGGTCGACGCCTCGGGACGTGGCGAGGCGGGCGGGCTGCAGTTCACGGGCCAGCAGCTCGGTTCGTCCCTCGGTGTCGCCCTGCTCGGGGCGATCGTGCTGTCCGGCCTCACCACCGCCTTCGTGTCCAACATCGCCGACGACAGCCGGATCAGCAGCGAGGTCTCCCAGCAGGTCGGCGTCGCGGTCGGGTCGGGCATCGACTTCGTGTCCTCCGACCAGATCGGGACGGCGGCGCAGGAGGCCGGGCTCGACGACGCCACCACCCAGGCGTTGGTCGACGACTACGAGTCGGCCCAGCTCCAGGCGCTCAAGACCGGGTTGCTGGCTGCGGCCATCCTGGCGCTGGTGTCCCTCGCCTTCACCCGGAGCCTGCCCCACGAGGCACCTACGAGGGCCCGGCCGGACCAGGCGGATCCGGTCGCGAGCAGCGCCTAGCGGCTACTGGTGCAGGTGCTCGGTCCAGTCGTCCGGTACGGCGCCGGCCGGCCCGGGCGTCGGCTGGTCGGAGGGGTGGCTCTGCGGGTCGGCGAGCACCGGGCCGTCGTACGCCTGGTCGTCGCGGAAGTCCCAGAACCAGTCCTCCCCCGGCTCGAAGCTCTGCATGATCGGGTGGCCGCTCTGCTGCCAGTGGGCGGTGGCGTGCTGGGCCGGCGAGGTGTCGCAGCAGCCGATGTGTCCACACTGCGCACAGCGCCGCAGGTGGAACCACCAACCGCTCTTCTCGAGGCACTCCACGCACCCGGTGCCCGACGGCGGCACGGTCGGGTCGATCGCCTGGTCGCTCATCCCCCCACCTTGCCACGCCGTCGCGATAGTCCCCGACCTTCTGGCTGCCTCGGTCGCCCGAAACCCGACCAGAAGGTCGGGGACTATCCGGCCAGGCGGTGACGGAGCCAGCGCGTGCGCTGCTCGTCGTCGAGGGCGCGCCGCTGCCCCACCGTCTGGGTCGGGGTCCACCAGGCGGGCTGGGTGATGGTCCAGCGACGTTCGCTGGCCGGGATCCGCGCCGCCCTCGCGTACGCCGCCCGGAGCCGCGAGACGAACGGCCACGGGTCCGCGAGCTCGCCGGTGACCATCGCCACGGGTTCGAGCCCGGCTGCCCGGAAGAGCGACTCGCGGATGAGATCGCGACGCCGTCGTCCACTCTCCAGGTGCAGCCGGCTGTCGTACTCCCCGGCCACGCCGGCCGCCGGGTCGAGCAGGTCGGGAGTGCCGATCAGCCGACCCTGGAGGTCGAACACGGGCTGGTTGCACCGGGGCCGCGGCAGACCGGCATCATCGGTCCACACGCGGCGCATCGACGTCTCGGCGGGCGACCAGGAGTTCTCCTCCATGAGAGCGACCACCTCCCGGCCGCGTCCGATGCCGGTCCAGGCCCGACACGCTGCCACCAGGAGAGCCAGCTCGGTGCGGCCGACGAGGTCGGAGAAGGCCGCCATGTCGGCCGTCCGAACCCCCTCGGCGACCGAGCGTACGTGCCGGATCTCCCACAGCACCGCGTAGGCGGCCGACGTCACCCGGATCCCGGCCACCTCGGACAGCAGCTCGGGACCGACACGCTCCTCGCTGACCACGATGCCGGACCTGGCCCGCACGGTGCTGTTCCCTGTCCCCAGCGCAACCGGCCGCGCAGCCCCATCAGCCGCCGTACCCCCGAACCAGGTGCCGCCGAGCCACCGCAGAGCCGCCCAGCCGGTCACCCCGCCGTACGCCGGGAGCAGCGCCGCCGCCTCGACGATGCGCTGCTCGACGGTCTCCTCGACGGAAGCCGGCAGGTAGAGGCCCTGGCTGCACCGACGCCACCGTCGGCTGCGCGCCTGCGCTCGCGTCGGCCCGGCACGGCCCTCCGGGTCGACCCGCACCGGCCACGCCAGGCCAGCCGGCAGACCGGCGGGCCGCGGACCCGGACTGAACGGAGGCATGGCTCATGGTGTGTCCGCCCGGGACTCCCTCGCTCCGCCTCTCCACAGCCCCGATAGTCCCCGACCTTCTGGTGGTCTCTGGGCCCGGTTTCGCGACCAGAATGTCGGGGACTATCGACGCGGCCTCAGCGGGTGACGAGCCAGCGGGCGAGGAGGGTGCCCTCGTGCTCGACCAGGGTGTGCAGGCTCAGCGGTACGTCGAGCGGTGCGCCGTTCGTGATCCGCGGGTGGTGGCCCCCCACCGCGCGCGGTACGACGGTCGTGTCGAGCTCGTCGGCGACCCCCTCGTCGAGCAGGTCGCGCAGCAGGTGGGGGCCGCCCTCGCAGACCTGGTTGCCCCAGCCGCGGGCCACGAGCTCGGCCTTCACCGCGCTCAGGTCGACCCGGTGCTGCCCGGCCACGATCACGCCCGTCGTCACCGAGGATCTCCCGCGCCTCGGCGAGCCCGGGCGACGCGGCGTACGTCGCGAGCAGGACCTCCCCCGGCGTGCCACCGCGCAGGTGCTCCGGGACCACGCCCGACCGTGACACCAGCACCAGCGGCTTCCCGACCCCGGCGTAGCCCTCGACCCGCGCCGTGCCGGCGCCGATCAGCACCACGTCCGCCTGCGCCCGCAGCAGGTCGAAGACCCGGTGGTCGATCTCGTTGTTGATCGAGCCGCTCCGGCCGTCCTCACCGGTGGCGGCGCCGTCGACGGTGGCGACGAAGTTGACCCGCAGCCACGGCGTCCTGGGGACGGCGTACAGCTCGGGGAGGTCCTCCCCAGACCCGATCAGGACCCTCATGCGCCCTCCTCCTGGATCGGCTCGCCGCGTACGGCGAGCGCCGGTGGCCGGTCGCCCCGGATCGAGGCGACCATGTCGAGCGTCTGCCGGGTCGCCCTGACGTCATGGGTACGGAACACCGTCGCCCCGAGCCAGGCGGCGACGGCGGTCGCGGCCAGCGACCCGAACAGCCGCTCGTCGGTCGGGAGGTCGAGGGTCTCGCCCACGAAGTCCTTGCGCGAGATCGCCTGGAGCACCGGGAACCCGAGGCCGACCACCTCGGCGGTGTGCCGTACGAGCGTCAACGAGTGCCGGGTCGTCTTGCCGAAGTCCAGCGTCGGGTCGAGCAGGATCCGCTCGCGCGGCACCCCTGCCGCCAGCGCCGCCTCCGCCGCCTGACCCAGACGGCGTACGACGTCGCGGACGACGCCGTCCGGCTCCGGCGGGTAGCTGACGCCCACCGGGTCGGTCCGCGGTGGGAGCCCGCCGGTGTGCGAGCAGACCAGTCCCAGACCCGAGGACGCAGCGACGGCTGCGAGGGCGGGGTCGTGGCCCGCCCAGGTGTCGTTGACGAGGTCGAGGTCGAGTGGCTCGATCGCCCGGACCACCTCCGAACGCCAGGTGTCGACCGACAGCACCAGGTCGGGGTGCCGACGCCGAGCCTCGGTCAGGAACGGGGTCAGCCGCTCGACCTCCATCTCGGCCGAGACCTGCTCGCCCTCCTGGCCGGCCCGCACCGCCCCGACGTCGACGATGTCGGCGCCCTCCTCGACGGCCTGGTCGAGCCGGTCCAGCGCCTCGCCGAGACCGGTGAACCGGGCGGGTGCGTAGAAGGAGTCGCGGGTGCGGTTGATGATCGCCATCACCGCCGGGTGCCCGGTGTCGAAGGTGCGACCCCGGAGGGTCAGTGGAGCAGGAGGCATGTCAGCCGAGGTGGCCGCGCACGGACACATGGCCGGAGAGCAGGTTGCGGGCGATGGTCCGGCGCTGGATCTCGTCGGTGCCCTCGTAGATCCGCAGGAGGCGAAGCTCGCGGTACCACCGCTCGATCGGCAGCTCACGGGTGTAGCCCATGCCGCCGTGGATCTGGAGCACCCGGTCGACGATCTCGTTGGCGTGCACACCGCCGTAGAGCTTGGCCATCGACTGCGCCTGCCTGCTGTCGATGTCGTGGTCGACCTGCCACGCGGCGGTCAGGACCAGCCAGCGCAGGGCCTCGATCTCGACCGCCGAGTCGGCGATCATCCACTGGATCGCCTGGCGGTTGGCGATCGGCTCGCCGAACGTGACGCGGTTCTTGGCCTGCTCCATCGCCATCTCGACCAGCCGCTCGCAGGCGCCCAGCGCCCGCGCCGGTAGGAGGTAGCGGCCCTTGCCGATCCACCGCATCGCCAGCTCGAACCCTCGCCCCTCCTCGCCGAGGATCGCCGAGTGCGGCACCCGCACGTCCTGGAACGACAGCGATGCCGGGCCCCACTCGCCCATGGTCGGGATCGGCGCGGACGTCCAGCCGGCCTCCCGGTCGACCAGGAAGCAGGTGACCCCGCCGTTGGCGCCCTTCTCCTTGTCGGTGACCGCGAAGACCATCGTGAAGTCGGCGATGTCGCCCCCGGTGATGAACGTCTTCTCGCCGTTGATCACCCACTCGTCGCCGTCGCGTACGGCGGCGGTGCGGATGTTGCGCGCGTCGGAGCCCGCCCCGGGCTCGGTGATCGCGAAGCAGCTGTGCCGGGTGCCCTCGATGGTCGGCACGAGGTAGGTCGCCCGCTGCTCGTCGTTCGCCTCGAACAGGATGTTGTCGGCGTCGCCGCCGAACTTGAACTGGACGAAGGTGCGGCCCAGCTCGGCCTCGATCAGGGCGTGCATCACCGCGCCGAGGCCCATCCCGCCGTACTCCTCGGGCGTCTGGATCCCGAAGAAGCCGGACTGTCGAGCCTTGCTCTGGAGTGCGGTGATCTCGTCGAGCGAGAACCCCCGCTCCCCGTTGCGCTCGCGCTCGAGCACCTGCGGCTCGAGCGGCATCAGCTCCTTGGTGACGAAGGTGCGCACCCAGTCACGGATCTCGCGCTCCTCGTCGGAGAGGGTCAGGTCCATGGCGCGAATCTACCCACGCCGTCGTGGGGCGCCGGCGCGAGGCCGGACGATGCCTCAGCCGAGGAAGCGTCGTACGGCGTGCTCCAGACCCCGCGCGTAGGTCGCGCGCCCCTTCACGGAGGTCATCCGACTCGCATCCGCCGGGTTGCGCATGTTGCCCAGCTCGACCATCACGGTCGGCACGTCGGAGAGGTTGAGCGTCGCCAGGTCGGAGCGGAAGTCGAGCCCGTCTCCGCCGGCGACGTAGGTGGCCACGGGGAGCCCCACTCCCTTCAGGGCGGCGCGGGCGTCGATCGCCAGGCGACGTGAGGAGCGGTAGATGTCGTGGGTCCAGGGGGCACGGTCGGTGGGCGCGATCACGTGGAAGCCGTGGGCGTCGGCAGCATAGGAGCCGTCGCCGTGGATGCTGATCTTCAGGTCGGCCGGGATCGCGTTGCCGGCACGGCCCCGGACGTCGACGCAGGGCCCCCAGCGGTCCTCGCGGTTGGAGTGACGGGTCAGCACCACGGTCGCGCCGAGCGCGGTCAGCCGGTCGCGCAGGTCCACCGACACCCGCCAGGCCAGCGTGGCCTCCGGGAAGCCGCTGTCGGTCGCCGTCCCGGTGGTGTTGCAGGGCTTGCGGAACCCCCCGGCCGGCACCAGCCGCGAGATCTTGCCGAGGTAGTTGTGGTTGCCGAGCTGGTGTCCGGGGTCGATCACGACCACCCGGCCCTCGAGCGGCAGCCCGCCGACCACCTCGAGCGGGGCAGTCAGCCGGTGGTCGTGCGTGGCGCCCGCAGGTGAACCGGACAGCGCCACGGCGACGAGCGTCGCCAGTCCGGCCACGCCGGCACGGGTGGCGACCAGAGCGGACCGGGCGGAGGTCACTCGTAGCCCAGGACGTCCTGACGACGGTCGGCCCAGGCCAGGGCCGAGGCGATCGCCTCGTCGAGGCTGAGCTCGGTCCGCCAGCCGAGCAGCTCGTGCGACCGGTCGACGTTGGCGAACGCACCCACCGCGTCACCCGGACGCGGGGGCGCCTCGGTGATCGGCACCTCGCGGCCGTAGACGCGCTCGAAGGCTGCGATCAGCTCGCGGACCGTGACGCCCTCACCGCGACCGACGTTGATGATCACCGACGGGGCCTCGGACCTCGCGAGCACCTCGTCGAACTTCTCGACGGCCCGCACGTGGGCCTGCGCCAGGTCCCAGACGTGGATGTAGTCGCGGATGCCGGTGCCGTCGCGGGTCGGCTGGTCGGTGCCGGTGATCGTGAAGGAGTCCTTCTGGCCCCGGGCCGCCATCACCAGCTGGCCGAGCACGTGGGACGGCTCCTTGACGTAGATGCCCGACTCGAGATCGGGGTCGGAGCCGATCGGGTTGAAGTAGCGCAGGATGACGGCCCGCAGGTCGGTGGCCACCGCGAGGTCCTCGAGGACCTGCTCGATCATCCGCTTCGTCCGGGCGTACGGCGACGGCGGGTCGAGCGGGTCGCCCTCGCGCACCTCGAAGTCGTCCTTGGTCGCGTAGAGGGACGCCGACGACGAGAAGAGGATCCGGGGCTTGCCCAGGGCAGTGAGCTGGTCGAAGAGCTCCAGCGACTTGGCGACGTTGTCCCGGTAGTACTCGTAGGGCTTCTCCACCGACTCGGGAACGACGATGCGGGCGGCCATGTGGATGGTGGCGTCGAGGTCGGGGTGCTCCTCGACGATGCGCGCGACCAGGGCCCGGTCGGCGATGTCGCCCTCGTAGAAGATCCGGTCGCGGACGAACGCGTGCGGCCCCGACAGCAGCGAGTCGAGGATCACCGGCACGTGCCCGGCCTCCTCGAGGGCCTTGGCGGTCGTGGAGCCGAGGTAGCCGGCGCCGCCGGTGACCAGGATCTTCATGCGGTCAGGGTAACGGGGCGCCTCCGGCCGTTCGCGGTCGCCAGGCGCCGGGGCCAGCACCATCGACGCCATCTCCAGCGCGCTCGTCGTTGCGGTCACCGGTCCGTGAGGTGAAGTCTTTCCCGAACGCCTCTGTCCCCCCGAGCGAACCGGGTTAGAATCGCCTCGCACATGCTGGACACCGGTCGGGGGGGCCGTCACGTCCAGTCATCCGGGGGAAGGCCGCAGGTGTCCGCGTCATGAGTCTGGTGTCCCAACGCACGAACACGCTGGCCGCGGATGCAGCGCGCCTCCAGGGTCGCGCGCTCCGGGCGCTCCCGATCACAGCGCTCCTGCTCGACCTGTTCCTGGTGACGCTGACCGTCTTCGTCGCCGGGTACGCCCGGTCCCAGCTCCTCTTCTTCGACTACTCCTCTCCCCCGGGCCTCTCGTCGGGGAGGGTGGCCCCGACCTCGTCCAGTCGATCGTGCTCGTCGCCGTCCCCCTGGTGGTCGTCTGGCTCGCCCTCATCGCGCTCCGCGGCGGCTACGACCGGGGGGTGTTCGGAGCGGGCGCCGACGAGTACAAGGCGGTCGTCACCGGCAGCCTCCTGACGGCGGCCATGCTGGGCATCGGCTGCTACCTGACCAAGTTCCAGCTCTCCCGAGGGTTCTTCCTGTTCGCGTTCGTGATCGGTCCGCCGCTGCTGGTGACCGGGCGCTTCGTCCTGCGCCGCGCGCTCCACCGAGCCCGCGCCCACGGCTCGCTCGGGCAGCAGACGATCATCGTCGGCAGCTCCGACCACGTCGACGCCGTCGCGTCGGTCCTGGCCCGTGAGTCATGGCTCGGCTACCGCGTCACCGGTGCGCTGATCCCTCAGACCGGCGAGAGCCAGACCGAGGAGGGCGTCCCGGTTCTCGGCACCGTCGACCAGGCCGCGCGCCTGATCCGGGCCCACGACGCCGAGGTCGTCTTCGTCGTGGGTGGCGCGTTCTCCGACCCGTCCGCGATGCGCAACCTGGTCTGGGACCTCGAGTCCGACGACGTCCAGGTGATCATGGCCCCTGGCGTGACCGACGTCTCGAGCGAGCGGATCCGGGTCCGGCCGGTGGCCGGTCTGCCGCTGCTCCACCTCGACCGCCCCCGTCACCAGGACGCCCTGCGCTGGGCCAAGCGCACCTTCGACCTCGTCGGCTCCGCGCTCCTGCTGATCCTCGTGTCGCCGCTCCTCGCCTTCGCGGCGTGGAAGATCAGGCGGTACGACGGTGGACCGGTGCTCTTCCGACAGATCCGGGTCGGTCGTGACGGCGAGTACTTCACCTGCCTGAAGCTGCGCAGCATGGTGGTCGACGCCGAGCCAGACCTGTCCAAGCTCCACACCGTCGCCGGCTACCAGGAGGGCCTGTTCAAGCTGGCCCAGGACCCGCGGGTCACCAAGCCAGGGCAGTGGATCCGCCGGTTCTCGGTCGACGAGCTCCCGCAGCTGCTCAACGTGCTGCGCGGCGACATGAGCCTGGTCGGGCCGCGACCGCCCCTGCCCAGCGAGGTCGACCGCTACACGCTGACCCAGGCCCGGCGCCTGCGCGTGCGTCCCGGCATGACCGGCCTCTGGCAGGTCTCGGGCCGCTCCGACCTCTCCTGGACCGAGTCGATCCGGCTCGACCTCTACTACGTCGACAACTGGTCGATGATCCAGGACGTCGTGATCCTGGGCCGCACCGTCGGTGCGGTGCTCAGCTCCCGCGGCGCCTACTGACCGCGTCAGGTCTCGTCCGACTCCTCGAGCAGCGACAGCAGGTAGTCGCCGTACCCGCTCTTGAGCAGCTCCTCGGCGCGACCTCGCAGGCCCGCGTCGTCGAGGAACCCCATCCGCCAGCCGACCTCCTCGGGGCAGCCGACCTTGAGGCCCTGCCGCTGCTCGATCGCCTGCACGAACGCCCCGGCGCCGATCAGCGACTCCACGGTGCCGGTGTCGAGCCAGGCGGTGCCGCGTGGCATCACCTCGACCTGGAGCCGACCCTCCTCGAGGTAGAGACGGTTGAGGTCGGTGATCTCGAGCTCGCCCCGCGCAGACGGCTTCAGGGTGCGCGCCCGCTCGGTGACGTCGGGGCCGTAGAAGTAGAGGCCGGGAACCGCGAAGCGGCTACGCGGATGCTCCGGCTTCTCCTCCAGCGAGGTCGCCCGGCCGTCCGCGTCGAAGGTCACCACGCCGTACGCCGACGGGTCGGCCACCCGGTAGCCGAAGACCGCGGCGCCGTCGATGTCGGCGAACCGGCGTAGGTGGATGCCGAGTCCCGGCCCGTAGAAGATGTTGTCGCCGAGGACGAGGGCCGCCGGCTCGCCGGCCGAGGTGCTCCTCGCCGATCAGGAACGCCTGGGCGAGCCCGTCGGGCGAGGGCTGGACGGCGTAGCTGATCTCCACGCCGTACGACGAGCCGTCGCCGAGGAGGCGGCGGAAGGCGTCCTGCTCGTGCGGCGTCGTGATCACCAGCACCTCGCGGATGCCGGCCAGCATCAGCGTCGACAGCGGGTAGTAGATCATCGGCTTGTCGTAGACCGGCACGAGCTGCTTGCTCACCGCGAGGGTGATCGGGTGGAGGCGCGATCCGGTGCCGCCCGCCAGGATGATTCCGCGCATGCGCCCCATCGTAGGGAGCGGCGTGCCCGGCGCCCTGCACCGGCATCGCACCGGCACCTCCTAGGATCATCCCCGTGGAACATCTGCTCGTCACCGGCGGCGCCGGGTTCATCGGGTCCAACTTCGTCCGTCACGTCGTCGAGCACACCGACGCACGGGTGACCGTGCTGGACAAGCTGACCTATGCCGCGAGCCCCGAGGCGCTGGCCGACCTGCCGACCGACCGGGTGGAGCTGGTCGTCGGCGACATCGCCGACGCCGCCACGGTGGAGCCGCTCGTCGCCAGGCACGACACGGTGGTCCACCTCGCGGCCGAGTCGCACAACGACAACTCGCTCGACGATCCCGAGCCGTTCATCCGCACGAACATCGTCGGCACCTACGTGCTGCTCGAGGCTGTGCGCCGGCACGACGCTCGCTTCCACCACGTCTCGACCGACGAGGTGTACGGCGACCTCGCGCTCGACGACCCGAAGCGGTTCACCGAGGACACGCCCTACCGGCCGAGCAGCCCCTACTCCGCCGCCAAGGCCGGGTCCGACCACCTCGTGCGGGCGTGGGTCCGCAGCTTCGGCGTCCGCGCGACGCTGTCCAACTGCTCGAACAACTACGGGCCGTGGCAGCACGTCGAGAAGTTCATCCCACGTCAGGTGACCGAGATCCTCGAGGGCCGGCGACCGCGGGTCTACGGCAACGGGCGGCAGGTGCGCGACTGGATCCACGTGGACGACCACGCCGACGCCCTCCTGGCGATCGTCGACCGCGGCCGGATCGGCGAGACCTACCTGGTCGGGGCCGACGGCGAGCGCACCAACCTCGACGTCGTCCGCATCCTCCTGCGGCTGATGGGGCGCCCCGACGACGACTACGAGCTGGTGGCCGACCGGGCCGGGCACGACCAGCGCTACGCCATCGAGTCGGGCAAGCTCCGGCTCGAGCTCGGCTGGCAGCCCCGCTTCGGTGACCTCGAGCAAGGGCTGGCCGACACCGTCGCCTGGTACACCGACCACCCCGACTGGTGGGGTCCGCACAAGTCGGCCACCGAGGCGTCGTACGCCGCCAAAGGCCAATGAGGGTGCTGGATGACTGATCTGCTCGTCGAGCACACGCCCATCCCGGGGCTGATGGTGGTGCATCTCGACGTCCGAACCGATGCACGGGGGTGGTTCGCCGAGACCTGGCAGCGGGAGAAGATGACCGCGCTCGGGCTGCCCGACTTCGGGCCGGTGCAGGCGAACTTCGCGCTCAGCGAGCAGCGGGGCACGATCCGGGGAATGCACGCCGAGCCCTGGGACAAGCTGGTCACCCTGGCGACCGGCCGAGCCCACGCCGCCTGGCTGGACCTGCGGCCCGGGCCTTCCTACGGCACCGCCCACGCTGCCGAGATCGAGCCAGGGACAGCTGTGTTCATCCCGCGCGGCGTCGCGAACGGCTACCAGACGCAGTGCGACGACACGACCTACACCTACCTGGTCAACGCCCACTGGCGCGCCGACGCGACGTACGTCGCGGTCGACGTGCGTGACCCCGACCTCGACATCGACTGGCCGCTCCCCATCGACGAGTCGCTGATGTCCGAGCGGGACCGGACCGCACCGCGCCTGGCTGAGGTGTCACCCTTCCCGAGCCGCCGGCCCCTGGTCATCGGCGCGGACGGCCAGCTCGGACGCGCCCTGCTCGCGGAGCTGCCCGACGCCATCGGCGTCGGTCGCGCCACGCTGGACCTGACCGACGCCGCCGCCCTCGAGGCGTGGCCGTGGTCCGAGCACGACGTGGTGCTCAACGCCGCGGCCTACACCGCCGTCGACGAGGCCGAGACCGCCGAGGGCCGAGCGGCCGCGTGGGCGGCCAACGCAGCGGCGCCGGCCCGGCTGGCGCGACTCGCGGCACGGCACGGGTTCACGCTCGTGCACTACTCGACCGACTACGTCTTCGACGGTGCGCGCGACGTGCACGACGAGGCCGAGCCGCTGACGCCCCTGGGCGTCTACGGCCAGTCGAAGGCGGCCGGCGAGGTGGCCCTGGTCGCAGCGCCCCGGCACTACCTGCTCCGGGCCTCCTGGGTGGTCGGCGACGGCGACAACTTCGTCCGCACCATGGCCCGGATCGCCGACAGCGGGGCGACCGCCGACGTGGTCGGTGACCAGGTGGGCCGGCTGACCTTCGCCGACGAGCTGGCCCGGGCCACGCGACACCTGCTCACCAACGGCGCCCCGTGGGGCACCTACCACGTCAGCAACGCCGGGCCGCCGATGTCGTGGGTCGAGGTGGCCCGCGAGGTCTTCGTGCTCCGCGGGCGCGACCCGCACGACGTACGCGAGATCAGCAGCGAGCAGTACGCCGCCGGGCGCGCGGTCTCGCCGCGACCCCGGTCGAGCGTGCTGTCGTTGTCGCGACTCGAGGCGACGGGCTTCCGGCCCCGGGACGCGCGCGAGGCGCTGCGCGACTACTGCGCCTCGTGCCTGCCGTAGTCGTCGTCGATGCGGGTGATGTCGTCCTCGCCGAGGTAGTCGCCCCGCTGGACCTCGATCACCACGAGATCGTCGTCGTGCAGGTTGGAGATGCGGTGGGCCGTGCCGACCGGGACGTCGACGGACTCGCCGACGCGGAGCACGACGGTCGCGCCGTCGAGGACACAGGTGGCCGTCCCGGCCACGACGGCCCAGTGCTCCGAGCGCCGGGCGTGGGTCTGGTAGCTCAACCGGCGGCCCGGGTGGATCTCGAGCCGCTTGACCTTCCAGCCCGATCCGGCGTCGATCACCTGCCACGCGCCCCACGGGCGCACGTCGGACTCCAGGCCCCGGGTCTCCATGCCGCAGATCTTCTCACGGGCCGGCGCGCTCCCGCGGGCGAACCCGGCCACGGCGCCAACCGCCGGACCGCGGATCCGAGCTCGGGCGGCCACTTCTTGCCGCTGTCACGATGGCGCCGACCGCCGGGCCGGACCCGGCCTACATTGGCGAGCACCGAGGGCTCGGCCCTGCCACTCGTTCTCACGGGAGAGGACGTCCGTCTCCATGTCTGATACCGCACCTCGCGCGCGCCGTCTGCTCGGCGCGTGCACCATCGTCTGTCTCACGCTGGGCGTGCTGATCGGCGTCGCCCCCGCGGCCGACGCCGACAACCGGCCTGCACTCAAACTGACGTCCACGGTCACCGGCACCTCGGCCGACATCGTCGGGACGGTCAACCGCGGCACCCACCAGATCGGGTCCGCTTCCTGCACCCTCGACGGCACCGCAGTCGACTGTGGCGCGCCGAGCGCGGCCGGGAAGAAGGCCGCCACGTACGACGTGTCCCTCACCGGGCTGTCGCCCGGCGAGCACACCTTCGCCATCACCATCAGCCTGACCGACGGCGGCCAGGTCACCGGATCAACCGACGTCGAGGTCGTCACGGCGCAGACGTTCGCCGAGGCGTGCGCCGCCCAGGGCGGGGCTGTCGTGCCGCATCTCAACGGTGAGGTGTGCACCCAGGTGACCGGCGACCCGACGCAGGTCCATGCCGCCTGCACCACCGAGGGCGGCACGATCGAGGGCGGCGGGATCTTCTGCGTGAACGGCACGTCGCAGCTGATGGCCGCCAGCTGCAACTCCGACCTCCCGGGCTCGACAAGCACCATCGACCCTGACCAGTTCCAGTGCCTCACCCCCGACCCCTCCACCGCCATCAGTGACCAGATCGCTGCCTACTGCTCGCAGCTGGGAGGCGTCTTCCGGGCGGCCGAGGTCATCGGCCCCGGAGGCGGGGGCTTCCTGGAGTACGACTGCCTGTCGCCGGCCTGACCTCCGCACAGCAGCAAGCCCCGGGAGCCGTGCTCCCGGGGCTTGCTTCGGCGGACGCGGGTCCGACGGGTGCGTGGCTCAGTCGCCGACCTTCTCGGCGGCCTCGACGACCGCGGCGGCGGTCGACTCGGCGGCCTTCTTGGCGGCGGTGACGGTCGCCTTCGCGCTGCTCTTGGCAGGGCTCTTGCGGGCCGTGGTCGCGGACTTCTTGACGGACTTCTGCGCCGACTTCTTGGCCGTCGTGGCGGTCTTCGACGGCCTGCGTCTTGGTCGTCTTGGCCTTCGCGACCGTGGTCTTCACGGACTTCTCGGCGTCCTGGGTGGACTGCTGGCCCAGGATCCGGTCGACCAGGGACTCGCCCCGGGTGACCAGCTCGCCGTAGGTGTCACCGGCGGTGCCGAGCTGCTCGTCGAGGAACTTCTGGAGGCGGGTCGGCAGGGCCATGGCCTCGGCCTGGAGCTCGGCGACCCGCTTCTCGACGGCCGCACGGCGGGCCTGGGCGTCGTCGGCGACGGTCTTGTTCAGGTTCTCGACACGCTCGGTGACCACCTTGGTCGCGCTCTGCGCACGCTTCTGGGCCTCGGTGGCCAGGGCGGCGGGCTGGTAGTCGATGCCGGACACGGTCTTCTGCACCTCGCCGGCCCGCTTCTGCACGTCCGCGACGTACTCACGGACGAACTCGACGGCCAGGTCGGTGACACCGACGCCGGCGTAGATGGGGCGGGTGACGGTCGTGGGCAGCTGAGCGGGAAGCTCGAAACGGCTCTTGGGCATGGTCATGACCTCTTTCTCGGGGTAACTGGAACGGTGGCCTGGGTGCCCGGTTGGGCGTTGAGCGCCAGGAACGACGCATAGACATCGAGCAGGGTCTGCTTCTGGCGCTCGTTGAGCGCCGGGTCGCTGAGCACGGCGAGCTCGACCGAGCCGCCGACACCGTCGTCGAGGCTGACGATCCCGGCTCGGACGTAGAGCTGCTCAGCGGAGATCCGCAGCGCCTTCGCGAGCTGCTGCAGCACTTCGGCTGACGGCCGGCGCAGGCCTCGCTCGATCTGGCTCAGGTAAGGGTTCGACACACCCGCCTGCTCGGCGAGCTGACGCAGCGAGAGCCGCGCCGACACCCGCTGTTCGCGCAGGTAGTCGCCGAGCGTCTCCACGGTCTTGCCGACCTTGCCCTTGGCCACGGCTCCAGTCTGCTAGCACCTGCTAGCAATGTGCAAGCTGAGCGGTGGTGAGCCCCCTCACACCGCCAGGAAAAGCCCACGAAACAAGGAGGTTTCGACGAGATGACGTGCTAGCAGATGGTGGGTCTCACGCTGTGTAGGACGCCCGGATGACGCCGACCGGACGACCTCCACCGAGGAGCTCGACCAGCCCGGTCCGGCGGACGGCGTCAGCGTCGACGCCCGGCTCGTCGAGGACGCCGGATCGCCGCAGCGCCTCCGCCATCAGCACCGGCCGGACCCGAGGAGCACCGTCGTCGGTCTTGAGTGCGAAGGCGCGACCGTCGGGCAGGGCGACGGCGTAGCACGACTCGGCCCCGGCCTTGCCGATCGCGCCGGGGATCGCGGTGAGCAGGGCGCGTTCGTCTCGCGTCGTCCCCGAGACGTACGCCGGGTGCTCACGGATGGCGGTGGCGACGCGCACCGACTCGGCCGAGGCCGCGCCGGAGCCGTCGACGCCGAGCGCCAGCCGACGGAAGGCAGTGCCGAGCCCCACCAGCGAGGTGGAGAACAGCGGCGCACCGCACCCGTCGACCGCGGTGACCTCGACCGGCTCACCGGTCAGCTCGGCGAACGTCGCGGCCAGCGCGACCTGCAGCGGGTGGTTCGGCCTCCAGGTAGGTGGTCGGTGGGCCAGCCGTTCGCGACGCAGGTGGCGAGCATCGCTGCGTGCTTGCCCGAGCAGTTCATCAGCACCGGAGCCTTGCTGCCCCCTGCGCGGATCACCGCCACCCGTGCGTTGTCGTCGAGCGGGTAGTCCGGTGGGGTCTGGAGGTCGTCCTCGTCGAGACCCGCCGACGCCAGGATCCGGCGCACGCCCTCGACGTGGAACGGCTCTCCGGAGTGGGAGGCGCAGGCCAGCGCCAGCAGCTCCGGCGGCAGGTCGAGCCCGGCCCGGACCATGCCGAGCGCCTGCACCGGCTTGTTGCACGAGCGGGGCAGGATCGGGTCGACGACGTCGCCGACCGACCACGCGACCGTGCCGCCACGGTCGAGTGCGACCACCGACCCGTAGTGGTGTCCCTCCACGAACCCGTTGCGGACGATCTCCGCGACCGGGACGACGTGGCTCCTCGTGGCAGGCATCGGGCCAGGGTAGCCACGCTGGCAGGATGTCTGCGTGCCCACGCCCCAACACTGTCCGACCCCACGGGAGCTGGCGGACCTCGAGCTGCTGACGATGGGGGCGCTGATCCCGGTCACCGGCTTCAACGAGCCCGGCTCGCCGGTCACGCTGACCCTGCCCGACGACCTCGCGGGCCAGGAGGTCGAGCTGGTCGACCCCGAGGGCCTCCCGCTGGCGCGGGTCTCCCCCGACGGCACGGTCGAGGCGCTCACGCACGCTCAGCACGGCCCGTTCCGCCGCCTGCACCTCACGCCCGCGGCCGTGCGCTCCGAGCACGCCGGCGCCACCTTCGTGCCGGTCGTCGACGCGCTGACCGACGGCGAGATCGCCCGGCTCGCGGAGCTGCGCCGGCCCGTGGTGCTGCTCGCCCTCACCGGGCCCGGCACCCCCGAGCTGTCGCCGGTCGCGCTCCTGCGGGCCAGCCTGGCAGCGGCTCGTCGGCTGCCGGACGCCGCCGTGGTCGCCGTACCGCTCGCCTCGCACGACGACCCCGCCGTCGACCACACCCTCGGCGAGCACGTCGTCGCCGTGTATGCCGGGCCGGACCCGGTGCTGGCGCTGCCCGACCCCGAGACCGAGGACGGCGAGTACTCCGACGACATCGCGGCCATCGTGGACGCCGACCAGCCCGGGCCCGAGCGGCAGGGGCTCGTCCTGTTCTTCACCGGCCTGTCCGGCAGCGGCAAGTCCACGGTCGCCCAGGCGGTGATCGACAGCCTGCTCGAGCACGGCGAGCGCACCGTGACCAGCCTCGACGGGGACGTCGTGCGACGGAACCTCTCAGCCGGCCTCACCTTCAGCCGCCAGGACCGCGAGACCAATATCCGCCGGATCGGCTGGGTCGCAGCGGAGATCTCCCGGCACGGCGGCGTCGCCGTGTGCAGCCCGATCGCGCCCTTCGACGCGACCCGTCAGGACGTACGGGCGATGACCACGACGGCGGGGGGTGCGTTCTTCCTGGTCCACGTCGCCACCCCGCTCGAGGAGTGCGAGCGTCGCGATCGCAAGGGTCTCTACGCCAAGGCGAGGCGCGGCGAGATCCCCGACTTCACGGGCATCTCCTCGCCCTACGAGGTGCCCGCCGACGCAGACCTGCGCATCGACACCACGGGACGCACCATCGACGACTGCCGCGACGAGGTGCTGGCCGCCCTCGCCGAGCGCGGCTTCGTCTCGGCCGTGGATGACGTGGACGACGCGGAGACGCAGGAGGACGAGCCGATCCGCGTGCTGTTCGTCTGTACGGCGAACATCTGCCGCTCGCCCTACCTCGAGCTCCGCGCCCGCCAGCTCCTCGGGCCCGACTCCGGCGTCGACGTCAGCAGTGCCGGGACGCGAGGGTTCGACGACTCCGCGGTCAGCGACACGATGGAGGCGGAGTTCGCTCGCTGGGGCACCGAGACCGACGCCTTCCGGAGCCGGCCCGCGACGGCGGAGCTGCTCGACCGGGCCGACCTGGTGCTGACCGCCGAGGCCACCCACCGCACCCAGCTCCTCGAGCTGCAGCCCACGGCGTTCCGCAAGATCCTCACCGTGGGGCAGTTCGTCGAGACCGCCCGCGCGGACCCGTCGCTGCGCGGGCGCGACCTGATCGAGGCGCTCGAGCGCCGCCGCGCGCCGGCGACCCCCGCCCACGACATCGCGGACCCCTACCGGCGTGGCCCCGAGGCGGCGCGCGTAGCAGCCGTCACCATGGAGGAGATGCTCGAGGTCGTGGTCGACCGACTGACCCGTCGGTGACTGGACACTAACTCGGGTCGATCTGTAGATTTACTGGTCTTGCCCAACCTTCCGTGGAAGGACCGCGCCCATGGGTAGCTGGCTCACTGCTGAGTTCTTCCAGATCATCGTCGCCGCCTTCTTCGTCGGCATCATCGTCGGTCTGACCGGCATGGGCGGTGGCGCGCTCATGACGCCCGCCCTGATCTTCCTCGGCGTCGGCGGCGCCTCGACGGTGGTGACCGCGGACCTCACGGCTGCTGCCATCTACAAGTCGGGCGGGGCCATCACCCACGCCCGGAAGGGCCAGCCCAACTGGACCCTCGCCAAGTGGCTGATCGTCGGCTCGGTGCCGTTCGCCCTGGCCGGCCCGTGGCTCCTCCATCGCGCGGTGGGCGACTCCGACAACCTCGACACCGTGCTCAAGGAGTGCATCGGCTTCGCGCTCCTCTTCGCCGCCGCCACCTACGCGCTGCGCCTGGTGATCAACCTCCGCCGCGTCCGGGGCGGCGGCCCCGTGGCCGATCCCGATCCCCGCATCCGTCCGCTGCCCACGATCGCGATCGGTGCGCTCGGCGGCCTGCTGGTCGGGATCACGAGCGTCGGCTCCGGTTCGGTGATCATGATCTCGCTGGTGATCCTCTACCCGGGCCTCTCGGCGCTGCGCCTGGTCGGCACCGACCTCGTGCAGGCGGTCCCGCTGGTGATCGCGGCCGCGATCTCCAACATCGCCCTCAACGGCCTCGACTGGCACATCCTGGTGCCGCTCGTGATCGGCTCGACCCCGGGCTCGATCCTCGGGAGCCGGATCGCGCCGAGCGTCCCGCAGTCGTTCATCCGCCGCGGCATCGTGATCGTGCTGACGATGTCGGGCCTGGCCCTGCTCGACAAGGCCGGCTGGGCTCCGCTGGGCGCCGGCGACGACCAGACCCACCCCGTCTTCATCGCCCTCGTGGGCCTCGGCATGGTCGTGGTGCTCCCCGTCGTCTGGGGCCTGATCCGGCGTACGCAGGGGCTGCCGATGTACGGCGCACCGACCGTCGCCGAACTCGACGGCCCCGTCGCACCGCACGAGACCGAACCGGTCACCCTGGGCTCAGGCGCGGGCGACGACCAGTCCCAGCGACTGTAGGCGGTCGACGAACTGACGGACGTCGCCCGCGACCACCGCGGCCTCCACCTCGTAGGCCTCGGCGAGGTCGGAGATGATCTCGGACTCCGTCCGGTCGCCGTCGAGGCACGCCCAGACCACGGCCGCCGTGCCCTCGAAGAGGTACGGCGGGAGGTCCAGGTGGTCGAGGTCGAGCACCGCCACATGCTCCGCGGAGTCGACGTAGGCCACGTGCTCCACCCGCTCCCACACCGTCGTACCGTCCGTGGGCGGGCTCACGCTGCTGGTCACACTCCGAGTTTAGGCATGAGTGGATCCGCCGATACGATGGTCGTTGCTGTCCCGAGGAGAGGCCCCCACACCAGATGAGCGCACCACCGACGCATGCCGACTACCAGCTGAGCCAGCTCGATCAGCTCGAGGCCGAGTCGATCCACATCTTCCGTGAGGTCGCCGCCGAGTTCGAGAAGCCGGTGCTGATGTTCTCCGGCGGCAAGGACTCGATCGTGATGCTCCGCCTCGCCGAGAAGGCCTTCTACCCGGCCAAGATCCCCTTCCCCCTGCTCCAGATCGACACCGGGCTCGACTTCCCCGAGGTGCTCGAGACCCGCGACAACTGGGTCAACCGGCTCGGCGTCCGGATCGTGGTGGCCAGCATCGACGACGCCATCAAGAACGGCGTGGTCGTCGACGACGGCAAGACCAGCCGCAACCGGATGCAGACCGCCACCCTGCTGAACTGCCATCGAGGAGAACGGCTTCACCGCGCTGTTCGGCGGCGGTCGGCGCGACGAGGAGAAGGCGCGTGCCAAGGAGCGCGTCTACTCGCACCGCGACGACTTCGGCCAGTGGGACCCGAAGATGCAGCGCCCCGAGCTCTGGAGCCTCTACAACGGCCGCATGCACGGGGGGGAGCACATGCGGATCTTCCCGCTCTCCAACTGGACCGAGCTGGACGTCTGGCACTACCTCGGCCAGGAGGGCGTCGAGCTCCCCTCGATCTACTTCGCGCACCAGCGCCGCGTCTTCCAGCGTGACGGCATGTGGATGAGCGAGAACCCGCTGAACCCCTGCCGACCCGGCGAGGAGGTCGTGGAGAAGGTCGTGCGCTACCGCACGGTCGGCGACCTGACCCTGACCGGTGCGGTCGAGTCCGACGCCGACACCATCCCCCAGATCATCGACGAGGTCGCCATCGCGCGGGTCACCGAGCGTGGCGCGACCCGCGGCGACGACCGGTTCTCCGAGGCAGCCATGGAGGACCGGAAGAAGGAAGGCTACTTCTGATGCCCGAGACCACCCACGAAGGCGCCGAGCAGCTCGGGCTCCCCCAGATGGACCTGCTCAGGTTCGCGACGGCGGGATCGGTCGACGACGGCAAGTCCACGCTGATCGGCCGCCTGCTGCTGGACTCCAAGTCCATCTTCGAGGACCAGCTGGAGGCGGTCGAGGCCACCAGCCACTCACGCGGCTACGACTACACCGACCTGGCCCTGCTCACCGACGGTCTCCGGTCGGAGCGCGAGCAGGGGATCACCATCGACGTGGCCTACCGCTACTTCGCGACGCCGACCCGCAAGTTCATCATCGCCGACACACCGGGCCACGTTCAGTACACGCGCAACATGGTCACCGGCGCCTCGACCGCCGACCTCGGTCTGGTGCTCGTCGACGCCCGGCAGGGCCTCACCGAGCAGAGCCGCCGGCATGCCGTCCTGCTGTCGTTGCTCCGGGTGCCCCACCTGGTGCTCGCGATCAACAAGATGGACCTGGTGGACTGGTCGGAGGAGACCTACGAGCGCATCCACGACGAGTTCACGACGTTCGCCACCAAGCTGTCGATCCCCGACCTCGAGGTGATCCCGATCTCGGCGCTCAAGGGCGACAACGTGGTGACCCGCTCCGAGAACACGCCCTGGTACCACGGCCCGACGCTGATGCACCACCTCGAGCACGTGCACGTGGCCTCAGACCGCGACCTGGTCGACACGCGCTTCCCGGTCCAGTACGTCGTACGGCCGAAGTCCGACGACTTCCACGACTACCGCGGATACGCCGGTCAGGTCGCCGGCGGCATCCTGAAGCCCGGTGACGAGGTCGTCGTGCTGCCCAGCGGCATGACCTCCACGATCCAGGGCATCGACCTGTTCGACAGGGAGATCGATGAGGCGTTCCCGCCGATGTCGGTGACCGTCCGGCTCGAGGACGACGTCGACGTCAGCCGTGGCGACATGATCGCCCGCCTCAAGAACGCGCCGAAGCCGAGCCAGGACATCGACGCGATGATCTGCTGGATGACCAACGAGCCCCTGCGTCCCCGCCAGAAGCTCGCCATCAAGCACACCACCCGGATGGGCCGGGCGATGGTCAAGGAGATCCAGTACCGCCTCGACGTCAACAGCCTGCACCGCGACCAGGAGACCAAGGAGCTCGGTCTCAACGAGATCGGCCGCGTCCAGCTGCGCACCACCGTGCCGCTGCTGTGCGACCCCTACTCGAAGAACCGCACCACCGGCTCCTTCATCCTGATCGACGAGGCGACCGGCGTGACGGTCGGCGCGGGGATGATCAACTCCGGTTCCTGACCTCGCCTAGAGTCAGGGCATGCACAAGGCCTCGGGAGGCGTTGCCGGCATCCGGCGAATGGTCCGTGCCAGGGGATGGGACCTGGTGCGCTATCCCGGCGGGCGACACGCCGACCATCTGCGCGGGTTGCTCCTCGTCGAGCTCGGGGTCGACCTGGTCATCGACGTCGGCGCGAACGTCGGCCAGTACGGCACCCAGCTGCGTGACTGGGGCTACCGCGGTCGGATCATGTCGTTCGAGCCCATGCGCGACGAGTACGCCGCCCTGTCGCGCCTGGCGGAGGCCGACGGCAACTGGGACACGACCCGATGCAGCCCTGGGCGCGGAGGCCGGCGAGCCTGACCATCCACGTTGCCGGCAACAGCATCAGCAGCTCGTTGCTGCCGATGCTGGACCGGCATGTCCACACCGCGCCACAGTCAGCGTACGTGGACGTGCAGGTCGTGCCGGTCGCCCGCCTGGACGACGCGGCCGCTTCGGCGGTGGCCAGCGCTGACGCGCCGTATCTGAAGGTCGACACCCAGGGCTACGAGGCCATGGTCCTCGACGGCGCGGAGAGCCTCCTCGACCGCTTCGTCGGCATCGAGCTGGAGCTGTCACTACAGCCGCTCTATGAGGGTCAACAGCTCATGCCGGAGACGATGCAGCAGCTGGAGCATCGGGGCTATCGGCTGGCAAGGCTCTCACCCGGCCTCACCGACGGGACCACCGGCGAGACCCTGCAGTGCGACGGGATCTTCATCCGCTCGCGGAGCTGAGCGCGTCAGGAGGCGGGTGAAGAGATGTCGTCACCGGCCTCGGTCACCACGAGAGCCCCGTCATGGAGACGCTGCATCAGGCAGAGGGTCGCGATCAACACATTCGCCCCGAAGGCCGTCGCAACCACGAGGACCGCAGCCGCGCCGTTCCAGTACCCCGCGATGACCCACATCAGGCCGACCGATGCCAGGCAGGTGCCTACGCAGATCATCGCCAGAGGCCGCGCGGTCTGATCCGTGGAGAACACGATGCGGGCAGGCTCCCAAGCACCACGGGCAACGATGTAGGCGCCCATGGCGGCGAGCAGCGCCGCCCCGGCGGTGTGACCGATCAGGTCCCATTTCGCGAGAAGTGAGAGCCCCGACGCCGTAGGCGATGGCGAGACCGACAGACACCGCACCCATGGCGGCGGTGTGTCGCAGCACGTCCCCACGCTGGAGGTTCAGTCGATTCTGAGCATAGAAGGGCCAGAGTGCCTGGCCGAGGACTGCCAGGAGGGAGAAGACCGGTGTTGCAAACTGCAGGGCGATGCTGAGAGCAGCAACGTTTGCATCCGAGCCGCGCACGCTCACCGCCGGCCGCATCAGCCAGATCGGCACGATCAACGATGCCTCGACCACCAGGAGCCACACGGTGAGCGCACTCCGCCCGAACGCCGGATCGGGACGCCCTCTGACATGACCGAGAATCCATGGCACATCGACGGCTCGGAGGCGCGCGGCCAACCAAAGCGAGCACAAGGCCGCGAGGAGCATCGCGCAGGGAATGGGCAGAACGTAGGCCCAGTCCGGTGCCCCCGTGGCCAGGAGCAGAAGGGTCCCCGCCAACGCCACGGGACCGGTCACGGCGCTAGCCCAGATGCGCTTGCTGACTTCGCCGAGGGCGATCAGGATCCGCTCCCCCACGAGCAGCACCAGCCATAGGGCAATGGCGACGGACACGAACACCACCGTGGCGTTCATCGGAAAGGGATCAGGCTGCTGACGGCCCAGCAGCCTGCTCCAACCCACCCCGGCCAGCACGACCGACAGGAGGATCAAGGCAACGCCGACGGCCACGCAGGATCTCACCGAACGGACGATGGCATCATGGAACGCTGCAGAGCTGACCGCGACGGAGTTGGCGATCCGAGCGCCCATGGCCGGCAGGATGAAGCTCGAGACCGTCGGCAGCGACAAGGCCAGAGCCACTCCCGAGAAAGCGCTGGCATCGAGCCGTTTGCTCATCACAGCCCAGGCCAAGACCGTCGGTACGCCGCTGATCAGGAGAGTCAGCCCGCGCACCGCAGCGACGGACGCGAGGCGGCCGCCTCGGATCTCGTCGCTCCCGCGAGCGCCGTCGGCGCCAATCGGTCCGCTCGTCATAGGCGCCGGATCAGCCGACCTCTCGGTGATGACCCGCCCGTTCGCGGTACCACTCGACCGTCGAGCTGAGACCGTCGCGCAGACCGATCGAGGCGGTCCAGCCGGCGTCGCGCAGGGCGCTGACGTCGAGCAGCTTCTGGGGAGTGCCGTCGGGCTTGGTGGTGTCCCACTGCGTCTCGCCGGCGTAGCCGACGACGTCGGCCACGAGGGCGGCGATCTCGCGGATGGTGAGGTCCTCGCCGGTGCCGACGTTGACCTGCTGCGGGCCGTCGTAGTGCTCCAGCAGGTGGAGGCAGGCGGCGGCCATGTCGTCGACGTGGAGCAGCTCGCGCCGTGGCGTGCCGGTGCCCCAGTTGGTCACCGACGGCGCGCCCCGTGGCGACCGCCTCGTCGTACCGGCGGATCAGCGCCGGCAGCAGGTGGCTGCCGGTCGGGGAGAAGTTGTCGCCCGGCCCGTAGAGGTTGGTCGGCATCGCCGAGATCCACGGCAGGCCGTACTCGCGGCGGACCGCCTGGACGCCGAGGATGCCGGCGATCTTGGCGATCGCGTAGGCGTCGTTGGTGGGCTCGAGGTGGCCCGGTGAGCAGCGAGTCCTCGCGGATCGGCTGGGCCGCGAGCCGGGGATAGATGCACGAGGAGCCCAGGAACAGCAGCCGCTCGACGCGCTGCTCGAGGGCGGCGTCGAGCACGTTGGTCTGGATCCGCAGGTTGTCGGAGAGGAACTCGACCGGGTAGGTGTTGTTGGCGACGATGCCGCCGACCTTGGCGGCGGCCAGGACGACGTAGCGCGGGCTGATCTCGTCGGAGGTAGTCGAAGGTCGCATCGCGGTCGCGCAGGTCGAGCTCGGAGGACGAGGCGCCGCGCAGGTCGGTGAATCCGGCCGCCTCGAGGCGGCGCCACACCGCCGAGCCGACCATGCCGCGGTGACCGGCGACGTAGACCGTCGCGTCGCGGTCGAGTGGCCCGGGCCGGAAGTCGTCGAGGGCTCATGGCGTCGTCCGCTCAGTCACCCGTGGACCAGCCGGCCAGGTCGCGGCCGGTCGATCCACGGCGTGCCCTCGTGGGCCAGCGCCTCGAGGTCGGCGTCGACCATGATCTGGGCCAGCTGCTTGGCCGTCGACCTTCGGCCGCCAGCCCAGGACGCCGCTCGGCCTTGGCCGGGTCACCGAGCAGGGCGTCGACCTCGGACGGGCGCAGGTAGCGCTCGTCGAACCGGACGTACTGCTGCCAGTCGAGGCCGGCGTGGCCGAACGCACTCCTCGAGGAACTCGCGCACGCTGAGCGACGACGCCGGTCGCGAGGACGTAGTCGTCGGGCTCGTCGGCCTGGAGCATCCGCCACATGCCCTCGACGTACTCCGGGGCGTAGCCCCAGTCGCGCTCGGCGTCGAGGTTGCCCAGGTAGACGTGGTCGTCGAGGCCGGCCTTGATCCGGGCGACCGCGCGGGTGATCTTGCGGGTCACGAACGTCTCGCCGCGGCGGGGTGACTCGTGGTTGAACAGGATGCCGTTGACCGCGAACAGTCCGTAGGCCTCGCGGTAGTTGCGCGTCACCCAGTAGGAGTAGACCTTGGCGACGCCGTACGGCGAGCGCGGGTGGAACGGGGTCGACTCGTCCTGCGGCGGCGGGGCCGCGCCGAACATCTCCGAGCTGGACGCCTGGTAGAAGCGGCAGTCGCAGGCCGGACATCCGGACCGCCTCGAGCAGCCGCATCGTGCCCAGCCCGGTGGTGTTGCCGGTGTGCTCGGGCTCGTCGAAGGAGACCCGCACGTGGGACTGGGCGGCCAGGTTGTAGACCTCGTCGGGCTCGATCTCGCGCAGCAGCGTGACCAGGCGGGCGCCGTCGGTGAGGTCGCCGTAGTGCAGGAAGAGCCGCGCGCCCTCGTCGTGCGGGTCGCGGTAGAGGTGGTCGATCCGGCTCGGTGTTGAAGGTCGAGGCGCGGCGGATCAGGCCGTGCACCTCGTAGCCCTTGCCGAGCAGCAGCTCGGCGAGGTAGGACCCGTCCTGCCCGGTGATGCCCGGTGATCAGGGCTCGGCGCACCGTGACTCCGTTTCGGTCGTCAGAGCGGGCCCCAGCGCCCGAGGCGACTGAGCCCCTCGAGCATAACCAAAGTGCAGCATCAGCCGGTGACCGGTGTGACAAGGTGGACGTGACCGTCTTCGCGAACCGACCGCTGCCCACGTACGCCGTGTGCTCGGTCCCGATCGCCGCGCTGGACACCTCCGCCGGAGCCGCGCGGATCGTCGGCGACGCCGAGGCGGGACGCTCCTGCCAGGTGCACCTCTGCAACGCCTACACGCTGTCGCTCGTCGACCACGACCCTCAGATGCGCGCCGCGCTCCTGCGCCGCCGACCTCAACCTCGCCGACGGCATGCCCGTGGCGTGGTTCGGCCGTCGAGCCGGGATGGCCGGCCCGGTGCGCGGCGCCGACCTGGTCGGCCAGGTCGCGCGCCTGGGTGGTGACCGCGTTCACCACTACCTCTACGGCGGGAAGCCAGGCGTGGCCGAGGAGATGGCCGAGCGGCTGAGCCGCGACGTCCCGGAGTTCTCGGTGGCCGGCACGCGAGTCGCCCCCGTTCACCGAGATCACCCACGAGCACCTCGCCGGCCTGGTCGAGCGGGTGCGCGGCATCCGGCGCCACCGTCTTGTGGATCGGGCTCGGCACGCCGCGCCAGGACTACCTGGTCGCACCGGCTCTCGGCCGAGCTCCCGATGCCGATCGTGCCGGTGGGAGCGGCGTTCGACTTCTGGGCGGGTGCGGTCAAGCAGGCTCCGGCGATCCTGCACGGCACCGGCCTCGAGTGGCTCTACCGCCTGGCGACCGAGCCGCGTCGTCTGTGGTGTCGCTACCTTCTCGGCAACCCGCGGTTCCTGCTGTCCGCGTGGCGCCACCGCGGCTGAGAACGGCCGAGCCACTGACATGCGCGTCCTTGTCGCCCACAACCGCTACCGCTCCGCGGCACCGAGCGGTGAGAACCAGCTCGTCGGCCGCCGAGATCGACCTGCTGCGCGCCGGCGGAGTCGACGTCGTACCGATGCTCACCGACAGCGACGACCTGGCCGGCCCGCTGGGCGCCCTGCGCGGCGCACCCGGCCCGGTCTACTCCCCGTCCGGCGTCCGACGCTTCGCCCGGCTGCTCCGCGAGAGCCCAGCCCGACGTGGTCCACCTGCACAACGTCTACCCCCTCATCTCGCCGTACGTCGTGCGGGTGGCGGCCCGCGCCGGCGTCCCGGTGGTGCACACCGTGCACAACTACCGTCACGGGTGCGTCAACGGTCTGCACCTGCGCGACGGTCACACGTGCACCGACTGCATCGGCACCCGACTCGGCCTGCCCGCCGTACAGCACGGCTGCTACCGCGGCTCCCGCCTGCAGACGGTGCCGATGGCGATCGGGCAGGTCGTCCACCGCGGCACGTGGGACGACGACGTCGCGCGGTACCTCGCACTCACGCCGTTCATGTCCGACCTCCTGACTCCGTACCGGCGTCCCGAGCGAGCGGATCACGGTGCGCCCCACCTGGGTGCCCGACCCCGGCTTCGGCGGACGGCCGGGTCGTGACGTCCTCTACGTCGGCCGGCTCGACGAGCCGAAGGGGATCGACCGTCTGCTCGACGCCTGGGAGCTCGGAGGCGCGCGCAGCGGTCGTACCCTGGTCGTGGCCGGTGACGGACCGCTGCGCGGCCGTGTGGAGGCGGCGGTGGGCACGGGCACCGTGCGCTGGCTCGGCCAGGTGCCCCCGGACCGGGTGGCCGCGGCCATGGGGGACGCGGCATTCGTGGTGGTGCCGTCGCGCGTCTACGAGGGCTATCCCCTAGCCGTCGCCGAGGCGTTCGCGCGGGGTCGTCCGGTCCTGACCGTGTCGGGCGGAAGCGTGGGGACGATCGTCGACGACGCGATCGGGTGGGTGACCGACCCCACTCCGACCGCCCTCGCCGGTGCGATCCGCGAGATCACCGACGACGACGTCGTCCAGCGAGGCGCAGCCGCACGGGCGTCGTACGAGCGGAACAACACGCCCGAGCAGGGCCTGCAGAGCCTGCTCGACACCTACGCCCAGGTGACCGGGTCGGTCCTCGACTAGCTGTGATGCCCAGCCAGGTTGTCCAACCTTGTGATGGGTGCGGCCTTCCCGATTGCTGAGTGGGGCCGGTGGTGGTTGTACTCGTGGAGCCATCCTGGCATTGCGGCGAGTCGGGCCGACTCGGAGTTGTAGAACTTCTTGAAGGCCCAGCCCTCGGCCAGGGTGCGGTGGAAGCGTTCGATCTTCCCGTTGGTCTGTGGCCGGTATGGCCGGGTCTTCTTCGGGGTGATCCCCAGATCAGCGCAGGTCTGGCGCCAGAGATTCGACTTGTAGCAGCTGCCGTTGTCGCTGATCACACGCTTGACGGTGACGCCGCGGTCGGCGAACCAGGCGACGGCGTTCTGGAGGACCTTGGTGGCGGTTTCCTTGGTCTCATCGTCGTGAGCTTCGATGTAGGCGACGCGGGAGTGGTCGTCGATGACGGTGTGCAGGTAGCAGGTACCGATCAACGGCTGATAGTGCTTGTTCTTGGGTCCGCCGGTGCGCCTGGCGGTTGCGGAGCGGTTCTTGTCGCCCTGCTGCTTTCCGACGTAGCGCCAGCCTCCTCCGTCGGGGACCTTGCCCAGCTTCTTGACGTCGACGTGGATCAAGTCGCCCGGGGCCTCGTGCTCGTAGCGGCGGATCGGCTCGCCGGTGGCGCGGTCGATGTGGCTGAGCCGGTTGATCCGACAGCGGACCAGGACCGCGTGCACCGTTGAGGAGGCCATGCCAAGTCGATCGGCGATCTCGACCGGCCCGAGGCGCTGCTTCCAGCGAAGGTGCACGATCTTGCGCACCAGCGGCGCCGGAGTCCGGTTCGGCTGGCGATGCGGCGCCGAGGACCGATCGAGCATGCCGTCTGGTCCCTCGGCCCGATAGCGGTCGGCCCACTTCTTCGCTGTGCGCCATGAGACGTCGTAGCGCTCCGCGGCACGGGCCGGCGGCCAACCGTGATCGACGATCAGACGCGCGAGCCGTAGACGGGCACGTGGGGTCAAAGCAGCGTGGGCATGGGTAGCGTGGGACACGAAGGCCTCCTGGGTGTCGGAGCGGTTCTTAGACAGCTCCACTCCACACCGGGGAGGCCTTCGTCCATCTACAGATCACACCGTGTCGTCGCAGGATCTCGACCAACGTGCCTGGGCACCGGACAGGCCGACCGGCCGGGACAGCGCCGGCGAGACGGACTCGATGACCTCGCCGGTCTCCGCCTCCGGAACACGCGTGAGGGCCAGGAGGATGCCCACGGACCACCAGAACGGCACCGCCCCGAAGGGAGCCTCGAGGACGACCCCGAACGAGGCCACCACGAGAACGCCCACGGCGATCAGGGAGACGCCCGTGAGCAGCTCGTCCTCGCCGATGCGGCGGCGGTGCGCCACCATCTGCCAGAGCGTCTTGAGCACCAGCATGACGATGAGGCCCAGACCGACCAGGCCCATCCGGGCGAAGCTGCCGATGAAGTAGTCGTGCGGGCTCCGCACGTTCTCGTACGTCGTGCCCTCGAGGTACTGCACGGTGTGCGACTCGGTCAGGAAGTCCGGACCCATCCCGGCCCCGACGATGGTGCGGGACTGGGTCTCCAGGGTCCAGTCGATGACGCCGGCCCAGACCAGGCGGCGCGCGTGGCTGGTCCCGATTGCACCCTCCTGGGCCACCGTCGTCGCGCTCGCCGGCTCGACCGTGGCGAGGAGGCGTGCGCCGGCCTTGGTCGCTGGGATCACTGCGACGACAGCGGCGATCACGAGCGGAACGGCGAGGAGGATCCCGGCACGACGCAGCATGCGGTCGTGCGTCGCTGCGTAGGAGTAGGCGAAGGCCACGACGCCACACACCAGCAGGGCGATGAACCCGGCCCGCGTCGCTTCGGTCGTCATCGTGCCCACGACCAGCGCGAGGCCGAGCATGCACCACACGCGGGTCTGCCCGATCAGGAGCCGGCGGATCATCAGACCGCCCGTCACGCCGAGGATCGCGCTGTCGACGTCGGGCCGCACGCTGAACAGTCCCTCACCGAGGAAGGCGTGCGGACTCTGCAGCGCCCCGAGGCCTCCGAGCAACCCGGCAGCCGCGACCCAGGCCAGGTGGAAGATCAGCCCTCGCCAGATCCAGGTCATCGTGCGGGCTCGGCTCTCGGCGGTTGCGCGGCTGACCGAGGCGGCGGACAGCAGGCCCAACACGGCATACAGGTAGGGGACGCCGTCCCGCAGCCAGGTCTGGGTCAGGACGTACGGCCCTGAGAAGAGCATGCGGATGCCGACGTACACCAAGAAGAGCACCAACAGCATCGGTGGGCTGACGAAGCCCGGCTGTCGATCCGCCTTGCCTCGGCCCGAGGTGAAGAGGGCCCGTACGACCGCGCCGGCGACCAGGAGGTCGGTGAGGAAGAGCGGCGACTCGCCGATGTAGGAGCCCCACCTCGTCGTCGCCAGCATCAGCACCACCGCAGCGGTGCCGACCAGGACCCGGGCTTTGGGGTCGGTCCTACCGTTGCTCGCGTGCGGCGTCACGGTCACAGGAGAGGAACCTCCCTCAGGATGGTCGGGCGCGGAGGCTACCAGGGTTCGCCGCGGCGGCAGTCTCGGAAGGCCCTCGTCCGAAGTTACCCCTGGTTCGGGCGTCCCGAGCAGCTTTTCACCCCATCAGCGTCGACGAGCGGCCCACACACGATCATGGCCTCCTGCGTGCCAGTGCCCCGTGGATCACATCCGCAACCCGACGAGCACTTCCACTGTCCACGTGTTCGTGATGCAGATGCAGAAGCCGCCTTCGCTGCTCGGCCCACTCGTCGTCGTTGAGTGCCGACGACACAGCGGTACGAAGCCCCTCAAGGTCCTCCACCATGGGGCCGGGTAGCTGTTCCGCGAGCTCTTCCGCGGAGACCGCACCCCGAGTCCTGCAGTAGTCCTCGAGGTCCGCGGTCGTGAAGACGATCGGACGGTCCAGTAGGAGATAGTCGACCCACACCGACGAGTAGTCGGTGACCAAAACGTCGGCATGACCCAGTAGTTCATAGAGCGTGACGTCCAGGGTCTCGAGCACAGCGTTGTCCCATACGTGCAGCAGTCCGGAGTCGCCGGGCGAGTGGATCCGTGCCATCGGGTGGGTCTTGACCACGATCTCCACCCCGACGTTTCTCGCAAGCTGCTCGACCGCCGCAGTTCCGACTGCTGGGAGCTGGAAGTCGTTGTCGAAGTCGCGGCCGTCCTGACGGATCTCGCCGATAACCGAGCTCCGGTACGTCGGCAACCACACCACAAGGGGTTTGGCCGGGTCGATAAGAGCCTCGAGCGCAGTCGGTCGGGCTCTTCCTGAAGCGCGCACCATCGCATCGTTGCGGGGCAGGCCCGTGACGGGCAGATGGGCCAGCTCGAGCCCCCACGCGGCAGCGACCGCCTGGGCGTGCGCGATCGACGGGACCGTCACCAGGTCCGACTGGCGTCGAGCGACCAGGGGTCGCTCGACCAGCTGCTTGGTTCCCCATCCGTGCCACAGGTTCACGAAGAGCTTTCGGGCGCTTCGGGGCGGCCCGCCATAGACGCCGTGTGTGTGCACCACCACCCTCGCCCGGAGGTAGCACCAGAGCCCGCCCATCCCTCCTGCATCCTGCAGCCGAACCCCGGCGGGCACGCGGGCCCGGGTCGCGCTGGACGGCGCTGCGCCCTTGACCAGCCAGGTCACGGGCTCTGACGAAGTGGCCACCAGGGCTGCGGCTGTCTCGAGTCCTTGGTCATCGAAGTCGGGAAAGGTTCGCAGCACGATGCCCCGTTTCGGGAGCACGCGGTCGACGCTTCCGATGACCACCCCCGCTACCCGGATGAGCGGACCGGGGATCCGCCGAGAGCGCCAGGTGGTCCGTGCGACAGCGCCGGGCATCGCCCGGCTCGCGGGGCGCTCGTTCGACAACACGATGCGGACGGCGGCAGGGAGCGCGCGCACCCCTCGTCGGACTCGGCGGACTCGGGCCCGGAGCAGGGATCGTCGGTCGCGCCCCAGACTCGGGTTGGCGTGACGAAACTCCCCCTCGCTCAGGAACAGTGCGTTCCACAGATAGCGCGGTCTCGAGCGGAGCGGCTGTTGGCCGAACCCCTCGACCCAGGTCGCCACTCGCCAGGCTGGTTGGGTCCGCAGCCGCCAGGCGTGCAGGTCTCCCGGAGGGGTGCTTCCCAGGCCAGGGTTCGGTGCGCCGAGGGCGTCCAAGAAGGGCGCGGCGGTGTCGCTCGCGCCGAGCTCGCGGGCCAGCTCACCGAGGTCGCGCAGGTCGGTGGGGCCGAAGGAGCCGGATACCCGGGTGACGAGGTCGTCGAGCTGCTCGACCTTCGCCAGGGAATGCGGATCGCGCAGGCAGTTCAGCGCCAGCACCAGCGAGTGGGCACCACGGTCCGGGCACGGCAGCGTGCGACCGGCGATCTCGGTCGAACCACGTCGTGACCAGAGGCGGTCGAAGACGTCCTGCTCAGGCGCGTAGAGCCCGGGAAACGTCGTGTGGAGGTCTACCTCGCACGGCCAGGAGGGGTGGCGGTGGGTGCGCGAGTAGGTCGCGGCCGTCGGCGTCGAGTAGGGGTTCTCGTCGACCCAGCCGAGCAGGGCGAGGCCCTCCCTCAACACGCGGAGGCGCGCTGGATCCACCAGAGCGTCGACGTCGACCGACATCCGGGGACTTCTCAGGCCCTGCACGACGGCTGCTGGGCCCTTGATGAACAGGACCCGTACGTCGCTGTCTCGGGCGACCCGTGCCACCAGAGCGTGGGCGAGCGGCACCGCCTCGGGCAGAGCGAGCTGGGTCACCCAGCCCATCCTGCCGTGTCTAGCGGTCCGTCGGTGACCGAGATCGAGGCGGTGGCGCCGTTGCTGGTGAAGAAATGGATGGTCGTCGTGTGGTTCGGGCTCGGCGTCATGGAGCGTGTAGGCCACCGTGTAGGTCGTGCAATGGCCCGGGGCGAGCTACCCGCTCACGCTGAAAGGCGTTGAGCTTGGTCGATGCGCCTTGCGGCGGTCGCGGTCGCTGACAGGTCGCAGGTCGCGCTGTCACCGTTGTTGCACATCTCGACGTCCTGGGTGACCGTCAGCTTCGGGCTACCGGACTGCTGATGGTCGCCCACCTTGATCGCCGTCAAGGAGGTCGTGCCGCCGGAGCAGGTCGCGGCCGAGGCGGGTGCCGCCATGGCGACGACGGGAACCGCCCAGCCAGCGGTGGCGCCGATACGTACCAGAGAACGGCGACGGACGCCGTCGGGACCGGCCTCGGACTGGATCTCGTCGGACACGGAGGCCTCCCCTACGCCGAGCGAGGGCACCTGCCACGCTCCACCGAGTCCGCACGGACCCGTGCGGCACCTCCTCACGGCACGTCTCATCACCCGGTTCTGGGAAAGGGCGTCAGTCAGGTCCCGTCCACCTCGACGAGGCCGTGGCCGGCCAGCACGCGCAGTGCCTCCTCGGTGGCCTCGCCGGCGTCACCGGCGTCCGGCGGGGTGCCGAACTGCTCGACCAGGGTCGCGGTGACGGTGTCGAGGTCGACCCAGTCGTCGCCGAGCGCCCACCAAGCTGCCGACGCCAGGTCGGAGAGCACGACCACGAAGCCGCCCTCGGAGTAGAGCGCGACCTGCCCGTCCTCGGCGTACTCGTCGACGACCTCGAGCCTGCGGACGCGCATCAGCCGGCCTCGTACAGGAGATCGCGCACCAAGGGCAGGAGATCGGCGGACTCGGCGTATGTCACCCGTCGTACGCCGCCGAGGCGGTGGGCGATCGCGGCCAGGCGGGCCAGCGGCCGGTCCATCCCCCGGGTGAACGAGGTCTGCGCGACGAGGTCGGGCAGCGCCTCGATCGTCGGCAGCGACTCGAGGAGCACGGCGCCGTCGTGCTCGGGGTCGCGCCGTAGCTCGACCAGGACGCGGAGGGGGTAGGGACCCGCGCCAGGCGGCCGTAGCCCGACCTCGGAGGGCGACGTCTGGACCTTGAGGGCGTCGCCGGGCCGCGCGATGATCGACAACGGCTTGGGGTAGGGGACGACCTCGAGGTCGCCGTTGACCCCGGCCGTCTCGTCGGAGAGGTAGACCAGCTCTCTGCACAAGGCTCGGGCCAGCGTGGTCTTGCCGGTGCCGGACGGGCCGAAGAGCACCGCCGTCGCGCCGGTCTCGGGGTCGGCCGCGGCGCAGGCGTGGAACATGGTGAGGTCGTCGCGCCGCTCGGTGACCGCCAGCCGGGTGACCAGCGGGCTGAGCCGGTCCATGAGGGTCGCCAGGTCGGACCCGAACAGCTGTGCGTCGCCGCCCCGGAGGGCGAGCTCCTCAGGGTCGTCGTCGAGGAGCAGGCTGAGCCGCTCGCGGGGCTCGTCCTGGTCCTCCGGATCGCACAGACACCGCTCCCAGGCCTGGCACACCGCGCGCGCCAGATCGACGGCCCCGGACCCGGTACATGTGATCTCGAACGGGACTTCCAAGGCTTTCAGACGCACCTGGTGTGGATCGCCTACGCTGGGATCTCGCACCCGGGGGAGTGTATGACCTGTGGTGCCCGCGACGAGGAGCCGTTCATGGAATTCAGGGACTACGTGCGCATGATCCTCGCCCACTGGGTGGGCGTGGTCGTGTGCATTCTGCTCGGCGTGCTCGCGGCCGTGGTGTACAACCAGGCACAGCCGGCGGTCTACCAGGCCACGGCCACGGGGTACGTGTCGGCCGGCAAGCCCCCGAACCCGAACTATGCGTCGTCCTACGACACTCTCGCCAAATCCAAGGTCACGTCCTACGTTGCGTTGGCCACGAGCAGCAACACGGCGCAGTCGGTCATCGCCGACAACCCGGAGTTCGACGGCTCCAGCCCGGGGGCGCTGATCAGCAAGATCTCGGTGTCTCAACCCCTGAACACGGTCACCCTCGACATCCTCGCCCAGGGAGCGACGCCCGAGCAGGCTCAGCAGCTTGCCGAGGCCTGGGCGAAGGCGTTGTCCGACCAGGTCTCGCTCATCGAGCACGGCCGCATCGGTGTGACCCACGGTCTGCAGATGGTGGTGTTACGGCTCGGCGCAGCCCGGCACGCAGGTGCTCCCTCGCACCAAGCTGAACCTGCTGATCGGCCTGCTGCTGGGCATGCTGCTCGGCTTCGCCTACGCGCTGATCCGCAAGCAGTTCGACCGGCGGCTGCGCAACGCCGAGGACGTCGAGAAGCAGTTCGGGGTGCCGGTCATCGGCCTGGTGCCCCAGTCGTCGCACGTGCGCCAGGCGGACGGCCGCGAGCTCTTCCTGGCCGTCACCGGCTCCACGGCGAGCAGCTCGGCCAGCACGGCTGAGGCCTTCCGCAAGCTGCGCACCAACCTCGCCTTCATGGACGTCGACAACCCGCCGCGGATCATCGTGGTCACCAGCCCGAAGCAGTCCGACGGCAAGTCGACCATCGCGGCCAACCTGGCGGCGGCGATCGCCATCGGCGGACAGCCGGTCACCCTCATCGACGGCGACCTGCGCCGTCCGACGGTGGCCAACTCGCTGGCGATGGTCGACGGGGCCGGACTCACCGACGTGCTGGTCGGCCGGGTCAAGGCGGCACAGGTCATGCAGGACCATCCCGACGTGCCGGGACTGAAGGTCCTGGCCTCGGGCGCCATCCCGCCCAACCCGAGCGAGCTGCTCGGCTCCCACGTGATGCGCACCCTGATCTCCGAGCTGGCCAAGGATGCCATGGTGATCATCGATGCGCCGCCCCTGCTGCCGGTCACCGACGCCGCGGTGCTCACCCGATCCGCCGACGGCGCGATCATCGTGATCACCCACGGCGGCACCCTCGACTCCGAGCTCCAAGCCTCGCTCAACAACATCTCGACCGTGCACGGACGCACCCTGGGCATCGTGTTCAACCGGATGCGGCGCAGCGCCTCGGGCGGTTACTACGGCGGGGACTACTACCGCTACGAGTACAAGGCCGAGGGACGACGGAAGTCCAAGCAGGCCAAGGGCAAGTCCAAGTCGGCCAAGGCGAGTTCCGTGGACGAGGCGGTCGCCCCCGAGTCGCCGAGCACGGTCGAGCCCGTCGAACCTGCTCCGACCTCCGAGCTCAGCTAGCCAGACCGAGCAGCGCCCGGGCCTCCGGCGGCGTCATCGGGTGCCGCTGCACGAGCGCGCCGATGGCGACTGCGCGCTCGACGAGCTGGGCGTTGGACTCGACCGGCACCCCTCTGCTCATCGTCAGTACGTCCTCCATGCCGACCCGGAGGTGGCCACCCTTCGACAGGCTGGCCAGCATGACGCTCAACGTCGAGCGGCCGATCCCGGTGGCCGACCAGCTCGTGGTCTCCGGCGGCAGGTCGCGCACCGCGGCGACGAGCGCGTCCGTCGTACCGTTCATGCCGCCGGGGACGCCCATCACCAGGTCGACGTGGACCCGGCCGCCGGCCGGCAGGCCGTACCGGTCGAGGAGCCGGCGCATCGCGTGCACCTGGCCGAGGTCGAACAGCTCGAACTCCGGGACGACGCCGCGCTCCTGGGACAGCTGGTAGAGCTCGCAGACGAACGGCCAGGGGTTGGAGAAGACGTCGTCGCCGAAGTTCGTGGTCCCCATCGTCAGGCTGCACGCGTCGGGCTCGGCGTCCAGGACCTTGAGCCGCTGCTCGAGGGGGTCGTGGACACTGCCGCCGGTCGAGAGCTGCACCACCAGGTCGCTGGACTCGCGGACCGCCGCGACCCACTCCTTGAGGAGGGCCAGGTCGAGGGTCGGTTGGTGGTCGTGGTCGCGGACGTGGATGTGGATCATCGCCGCGCCGGCGCGCTCACACGCCAGAGCCGTCTGCGCGAGCTCCTCCGGCGTGGTGGGCAGCTGGGGGACGTCCGCCTTGGCGGTCTCGGCACCGGTCGGGGCGACCGTGATGAGCAGCGGGTCGGTCATGACGGACATCGTGGCAGAGGAGCAGGATGGCGCTGTGCGTGCCGTCGTCCAGTGCGTCTCCTCCGCGTCCGTCGCCGTCGACGATGCGGTCGTGGGCGCGCTCGAGACCCCGGGGCTGCTGGTCTACCTCGGCATCACCCACGCCGACGGCCCCGCGGAGGTGGACTGGCTGGCCGGCAAGCTGTGGGGGCTGCGGATCCTCGGCGACGAGCAGTCGGCGGCCGAGCTGCGGGCGCCGGTGCTCGTGGTGTCGCAGTTCACGCTCTACGGCGACGCCCGCAAGGGCCGCCGCCCCAGCTGGCTGGCTGCCGCTCCGGGCCCGGTCTCCGAGCCGCTGTACGACGCCTTCTGCGCAGCCCTGACCGGGCTCGGCGCGCACGTCGAGCGTGGGGTCTTCGGCGCCCACATGCAGGTGACCTCGGTGAACGAGGGGCCGTTCACGGTTCTCCTCGAACGCTGATCCGCACCACCGAGCCACGGGAGACCTGGATGACGGACACCGTCGAGTCGCCGGGTCGGGCGTGGCCCCGGCCCACGGCGCCGTACGACCTGGATCGTCGTCGCAGCGCTCGCGGTGTGCGTGGTCGTCGCCCTGCCACTGGGCTATCGCTGGTGGACCCACCCGCACCTGCTCCCCGACAGCCGTGACAGCGTGTTCATGGCGCCGCAGCCGGTGGACCAGGCAGCCTTGGCCTTCCCCGTCCTGTCTCCGGTGGCCAAGGGCCACCCCACCCGCCTGACCTGGCACGGGGCGAGCGCCGTCCTCGCGAAGAACACAGCCCATGCCACCGTCGCCTACTCGCTCTGCGACACCGGCCAGCAGCTCGACACCGACCTGTCGTACTCGTGGGCGGTCACCGATCTCATCCAGATCTGCAGCGCCCAGCGCCCGCTCACCGACGGCACCCACCTGACCTACCCGAACCGCCACCAGCTCGTCCTGATGACGATCACCCCGAGCCGGCCGGGCCGGGTGCACGTCACCGGCATCGACGTCCACTACACCCTGGGTGCCGACCACCTCTTCCAGCACGGCATCGACCACGTCGGGCTCGACGTCCACCTCACCGCCCGCTGACGCCGAGTCGGCGCCAACAGACATGAGAAGAAGGCCGAGTCGTCATGAGACGACTCGGCGTTCTGGTGGTCAGAGGCTGATCGTCACCTCGGCGACCGAGCCGACGGCCGCGTCGACCTTGCGGTCGACGGTATCGGCCTGCGGCGCCAGCGTGCGCAGGGTCCACTCACCGTTGCCGGCGAAGAACCGGAAGTGGCCCGTCGCCGACGTCGGTACCTCGGCGGTGAACTCACCGGTGCGGTCGAGGAGCCGGACGTAGGCGTTGGGCACCGGCTCGCCGTTCTTGAGCACCTGGCCCTGGACGACGGCCTCCTTGTTCACGTCGACGCCGTCGAGCGAGAGCCCGCCCTTCGTCGCGCCGCACATCAGGCGTCCGCCGATCCGGCGTCGTCACCGAGGGCGACGGGCACGCCGACGAGCGAGCCGTACTCGGTCCAGGAGCCGTCGTAGTTCTTCACGTTCTCCTGCCCGAGCAGCTCCTTGAGCACGAACCACGTGTGCGAGGAGCGCTCCCCGATCCGGCAGTAGGCGATGGTGTCCTTGCTCCAGTCGACACCCGCGTCGGTGTAGAGGTCCTTGAGCTCGTCGTCGGACTTGAACGTGCCGTCGTCGTTGGCGGCCTTGCTCCAGGGCACGTTGGCAGCGGTCGGGATGTGCCCGGCGCGCTGCGCCTGCTCCTGCGGCAGGTGGGCCGGGGCGAGCAGCCGTCCGGCGTACTCGTCGGGCGAGCGGACGTCGACGAGGTTCTGGGTGCCGATCGCGGCGACGACCTCGTCACGGTAGGCGCGGATCGAGGTGTCCTGCTCCTGCGCGGAATACGACGTGGTCTCGCGCTGCGGCGGCTCGTCGGTGAGCTCGCGGCTGTCGAGCTCCCACTTCTTGCGACCACCGTCGAGGAGCTTGACGTCCTCGTGGCCGTAGAGCTTGAAGTACCAGTAGGCGTAAGCGGCGAACCAGTTGTTGTTGCCGCCGTAGAGCACCACGGTGTCGTCGTTGGCGACGCCCCGCGACGAGAGCAGCGCCTCGAACTGGGCCTTGCCCACGAAGTCGCGGCGCACCTGGTCCTGCAGGTCGGTCGTCCAGTCCAGCTTGATGGCGCCCTTGATGTGGCCCTTGTCGTAGGCCGCCGTGTCCTCGTCGACCTCGACGAGGACGACCTTCGGGTCGTCGAGATGGTCCTCCACCCACTGGGCGGAGACGAGTGTGGTGTCGCGACTCATGGTTCTTACCTTTCTGTACGCCGGGTGCCGGCGCGGGGTCGGGGTGATGCGGTCAACGGGCGGTGGCCCGGCGAAGGAGCAGGTAGATCTCGCAGCCGAGGCAGTAGCCGACGACGGCGTTGAGCAGGGCGGCGACCAGGGCCAGGCCGACCGCGACGAGGCCGACGACGGTGGCCCCGAGCAGCAGGGCGACCAGCCCGACCAGCGCGAAACCGAGACCGACGGCCTGCGCGAAGCGCGGCGGACGGGGGTCCTCGAGGTCGCTCGGCGGCGAGAGCCGCGGCCGGACCACCGCCCGGAACAGCACGGCGTACGGCGTGTGCTGGACACCGCGGAAGGCGCCGATGGCGAACACCACCGTCTGGAAGGCCAGCAGCACCACCGCCACCTGCGGCGGGGTCACCAGCACGAGCACCAGCACGATGCTGGTCAACGACGCCGCGAACCGCGGACCGCGCGGGTCGATGCCGACCCCGGCGGGGACACGGGTGGTGAGCGTGGACATGAGGCTCCTGACGGGGACGGGCGGGGAAGCGTGGGTCCGCAAAAGTCTACCGGAACAGTAGAGATTGACGTGGTGAGCGGACCGTCGTCAGGACGTTCGACACAGCGAGGAGCGCACGCGGCAGTGGTCCACTGCGCGGCGCTTCGTCAGCAGCGTCGTCAACATGCCGGGAACTCTAGGCGCGACCGACCGTTCGCGACCAACGCGAGTCCCGTATGCCGAGATGCTCATCCACATGTCGGACATCACACGCTCCGGTCGAGGGCGGCGAGCACCTGGGCGGCCTGCGGTGCCCCGCTCGCCCGGGTCACCTCGCGACCGTGGCCGTCCAGCACCAGCGTGGTGGGGGTCCGGAGGATGCCGAGGCTCCGGACCAGGTCGAGGTGCGCCTCCGCATCGACCTCGACGTGCCGGACGCCCGGCACCGCGCCGGCGACGTCCGCCAGCGTGCGGCGGGTGGCCCGGCACGGCGCGCAGAAAGCCGAGGAGAACTGCAGCAGCGTGGCCCGCTCGCCGCGCTCGACGTCGTACGACGTCCCGGCCAGCACCGACTCACCGTCGGTCGAGCCTGTCGAGACCACGGCCCGGCTGCCTCGCAGCCGATGCGTTCCCCGGAACCGTCCGTCGCTGAGCCCGCGCCACGCCGCGACCGCTACGGCGACCACGACGGCGGCGAGCAGCACCCCACGACCCGCGTCCATGTCGTCAGCAACCCCGGTCGGCGCGCTGGCATTCCGCTCCTAGGGTGGTCGCATGCGCGTGATCGTGATCGGGGCGGGTGCCATCGGCGGGACGATCGGGGCCCGCCTCCACCAAGCCGGGTACGACGTGGGGCTGGTCGCCCGGGGCCGGCACGGTGAGGTGATCCGCGAGCAGGGGCTCGCCTTCGCGACTCCACACGGCCGGGAGAGGCTGACGATCCCGGTCTTCGCCCACCCCCAGGAGATCTCCTGGCGTCCCGACGACGTGGTCGTGCTGGCCACCAAGAGCCAGGACACCGAGGCCGCCGCTCGTGACCTGGTGACCGCCGCCGGACCCGACGTACCGGTCGTCAGTGCTCAGAACGGCGTGGCCAACGAAGGGGCGCTGAGCCGCTGGTTCGGGCAGGTGCACGGGATGTGCGTGATGATGCCGACCGCCCATCTCGAGCCCGGGCTGGTCGTCGCCCACTCCGCGGCCGCGACCGGGATCCTCGACCTCGGCCGCTACCCCGACGGCACCGACGCGGTGGACGAGGCGCTCGCAGACGCGCTGCGGGCCTCCCACATCGAGTCGGAGCCGCGAGCCGACATCATGCGCTGGAAGTACCGCAAGCTGCTCAACAACCTCGGCAACGCCGTCCAGGCTCTCTGCGGCACGGGCGCCGAATGGCGCGAGATCGGGCCGGCCTGGGAGCTGCTCGTGGCGGAGGCCGAGCACGTCTTCGCCGCCGCCGCGATCGACCCGGTCACCGAGGAGGAGGACGACGCCCGCCGCGGTGACCACCTCCAGCTCCAGCCGGTCGAGGGCGAGGAGCGCGGTGGCGGCTCGACGTGGCAGAGCCTGCAGCGTGGCTCGGGCGTGGAGACCGACTACCTCAACGGCGAGATCGCCCGGCTGGGCCGCCGCTACGGCGTCCCGACGCCGGCCAACGCGCGGATCCAGACCCTGATCCGAGACGCAGCCGCCGGCGGTGCCCGCCCCGGCACGTGGGAGCCCGACGGCGCTCGTCGCCGAGCTCAGCCGCTAAGGCGGCTCAGCCGCCGGCGAAGGGCGGCAGGAACTCCACGGTCTGGCCGGGCTCGACCACCACGGACTCCGGAGCCCGGGAGGCGACCGGCCGGTCGCCGACCAGCACCGAGCAGACCTCGAGCACCCCCGCCAGTCGTGAGTCGGGGTGCAGCGCCACCGCCCGCCGTACGACGTCGGTCAGGGTGAGCGGACCGGTGACCGGCAGCGCGTCGGACGCGACGCCGGCCGCGGAGCGCGCCGACGCCCAGTAGCGCACCGTGATGGCCGCGGTCTCACCGATCGCGCTCGGGTCCGTCGCAGGGGTCACGACCGATATCCTGACGCATCGGGTCTCGACGGGCCCGTCCGCCGCGAGACGGGAGGTGCGCCGTGAGCACGTTGCTGCTGCTGACGAGCGCCCTCCAACCGAGCGCCGAGGTCCTCCCGGGGCTGGCCCTGCTGGGGCACCAGGTGAAGATCCTGCCGGCCGAGGGCAGCGCGCTCCTCGACGCACCCGACGTCGACCTGATCCTCGTCGACGGCCGCCAGGAGCTCGCTCACGCGCGTGACCTGTGTCGCCTCCTCCGCACCACCGGGACCGACTGCCCGGTCCTCCTCGTGGTCACCGAGGGCGGCCTCGCGGTCGTCGCCCACGACTGGGGCATGGACGACGTCGTCCTCCACACCTGCGGCCCCGCCGAGCTCGAGGCCCGGATCCGGCTGTCGATCGGCCGGCTGCACGCCGCTCGCGACGACGACGGCGACGACCACGTGATCCGGTCCGGGGAGGTGGTCGTCGACGACGCGACGTACACCGCCTCGATCGGCCCGCGCACGCTCGACCTGACGTTCAAGGAGTTCGAGCTCCTCAAGTACCTCGCCCAGCACCCCGGCCGGGTCTTCACCCGCGACCAGCTGCTGCAGGAGGTCTGGGGCTACGACTACTTCGGCGGCACCCGCACCGTCGACGTGCACGTACGACGTCTGCGGGCCAAGCTCGGGCCCGAGCACGAGACCCTGATCGGCACCGTCCGCAACGTCGGCTACCGGTTCGTGCTGCCCTCGAAGGACGCCTCGCAGCCGACGGCGGACCGGCCGTCGGTCGAGCCGCTCGAGTCCACGGACGGCCACCGCTGAGCGTCGAGCGCGTCGGCACCGACGACCTCGAGCAGGCCCGCGCGGTCGTCGAGCGGGTCGTGGCCGCGAGCAGCGCCGAGGACGGCGAGTCGCCGCTCGACGAGGCAGGGCAGATGGCCCTCCGGCACGCCCAGGCGGGGCTGCCCTGTGGGTCGACGATGCCGGCTTCGCCCTGCTGCGCGGAGGCGACCTCGACCTGGCGGTCGCACCGCAGGCACGCGGTCACGGCGTCGGTACGGCGCTCGCCCAGGCAGCGCTCGCCGCCGCGCCGTCGCGGGTGACCGCCTGGTCCCACGCCGACCACCCGGCCGCCGCCGCCCTCGCTCGCCGCCTCGGTTTCGTCGCGACCCGCGCCCTCTGGGTGATGGCGCGCGCCTCCTCCCCCGTCGAGGTACCGGACGTCGCGGGCGTCACGATCCGCGGCTACCGCGACGACCGACGCCGCCGAGGTGCTCCGGGTCAACGCGGCCGCGTTCGCCCACCACCCCGAGCAGGGGTCGATGGATGCCGCCAACCTGGCCGAGCGGATGGCGGAGCCGTGGTTCGACCCGGCGGGCCTGCTGGTCGCCGACACCGGTGACGGCCTCCTCGGCTTCCACTGGACCAAGCAGCACTCCGAGGTCCTCGGCGAGGTCTACGTCGTGGCCGTCGACCCGGCAGCCCAGGGCCGCGGACTCGGCAAGGCACTCACCGCGGCCGGACTGGCCCACCTGGACTCGCTCGGCGTGCGTCGGATCATCCTCTACGTCGAGTCCGACAACGCGCCCGCGATCGCGACGTACGCCGGGCTCGGCTTCGACCACGAGTCGACGCACGTCCAGTACGCGCGGTCCTGACGTCGTCCTGCCGGCCGCAGGGGCGAAGGACGGGCACGTCAGCGCAGCTCGCGGCGGACGTGCAGACCGACCTCGGGGTCGACCACGACCTCCTGCGCGGCCGGGAGCCCGTCGACCGACAGCTGTAGATCGAGCGGCACGTTGCGCTTGACCAGGGCGAGGGCGACCGGGCCGAGCTCGTGGTGCCGCGCCGAGGTGCCCACGAAGCCCACCGTGCGGTCGCCGTCGAGCAGGTCGTCGCCGACAGCGGGGAGCCGGTTCTCCGAGCCGTCGAGGTGCAGCAGGGTCAGGCGGCGCGGCGGGCGGCCGAGGTTGTGCACGCGCGCGACCGTCTCCTGCCCGCGGTAGCACCCCTTGTCCATGTGCACCGCCGTGCCGGTCCAGCCGACCTCGTTGGGGATGGTGCGCTGGTCGGTGTCGAGCCCCCACCGGGGCTCCCCGCGTGCGATCCGCAGCGCCTCGTAGGCCCACAGCCCGCACGCCGGTCCGGCTGCCTCGGCGTACGCCGTGAGCTGGCCGCGCGGCACGAGCTCGTGCCCGGCCGTCGGCCGCCAGGCCAGCGCGAGCTCGGAGGTCACCTCGGCCACCTCGACCCGGCTCATGAACCGCATCCGGTCGAGGAACTCGACGAGCGCCGCGGCCGCCCGGCTCGGTCGCCGCCGTGAACGACTCACCGTCGTCCACGCCGGCGAAGTAGTGCTCCACATGCCCCTGGGGGCTGAGCACGAGGGCCTCGGTCCAGGTGCGCTCGGCGGAGGCCGAGGAAGTACTGCGTCGTCAGGTCGTGGAGCCACTGCAGCCGGTCGGGCCCGGAGATCCGGAGGACGTCGTGGTGGGAGAGGTCGACGAACCCCTCGCCGGCGGCGAGGGTCGTCTGCTCGCCGTACAGCGACCCGTAGTGGGCCGCCACGGGCGCGTCGATGCCGGCCCCGGCGACGGCGCCCGGCAGGGAGAGCAGCGGGGAGGTCACGGGGTGTGGTCTCCGCAGGTGCCGAACACGGTCAGGTGTCCGACGTCGACGGTGAAGCCGTGGTCGGCGGCGAGCCGCTCGGTGACGGGAGTGAGCACATCAGGCTCAACCGAGATCACCCGGTGGCATTCCCGGCAGACGAGGTGGAAGTGCTCGTGCTCGCTGGTGGCGTGGTACGTCGGCGCTCGGTCGCTGAGGTGGGCGTGCCGGACCAGCCCGAGCTCCTCCAGCACCTCGAGCGTGCGATAGACGGTCGAGGCGTTGACCGCGGTGGAGTGGGTGCGGACCTCGGCGAGCACCTCGTCGGGCGTCGCGTGCCCGAGCCGCTCGACCGCGCCGAGGATCAGCTCGCGCTGCGGCGTGAGCCGGTAGCCCTTCTCGCGGAGCCGCTCGCGCCAGTCGCCGTCGTCGTCGGTCATCGGCTACTGCCTCACCAGCTGGGCGTGGGTGTGCGGCTGCAGCTCGTGCCCGGTCGCGGCCATGTCGTAGGCGTACAGGAGGTCGCCGTTGACGTAGCCGTACAGCCGCTTGCCGGCGACGTAGTCCTTGGCGGTCGCCGTGCGGGCGACGGCGTCGGTGGTGACCTCGAACCGCGGCTGCTCGGGGTGGATCTCGCCGTAGTAGATCTCGACGAACCCGGTGTTGTGGCACATCACCCACTCCAGCGAGCCGTCCTCCTGCGGCCTGATGAAGCCGGTCTCCTGGGCTGCCTCACGCACGTGGTTGCCCTCGGCGTCGACGATCCACGACCGGGCGAAGTAGTGGATGAACGGCCGGCCGTCCTGCTGGAAGACGACCTCCTGGCCGAACTGGAAGCTCTCGATGCCGGGGTACTCGCCGTGCCCGTTGCCGACCCAGCGCCCGATCAGCCACGCGAGCCGCGCGGTGAGGGGGTGGATGTTCTCCGGGATCTCGAACGGCATGCTCTGAGTCTAGGGTTCAGGGGTGTCCCGACGACTGGTCGTGAAGGCCGACCTGGTGCCCGGCGTCCGCCTCGCCGGCTCCCCGTCGTACGTCGAAGAGGTGCTCGCCGAGGATGTCCAGGCGCTGGCCTACCGAGGACGGAGCGCCGTCCGCCAGCCGGGCCGCCACCTCGGCGCTGGCCGCCCGGGCCGACGGCCGACGCCGACGACGCTGAGGAAGCCGTGGACCTGGTCGGGGAAGCGGTGCAGCTCGACCTCCACACCCGCATCGGCCAGCTTGCGGGCGTAGGCCTCGCCCTCGTCACGCAGGGGGTCGAACCCGGCGGTCGCGACGTACGCCGGGGCCAGGCCGGCCGGCACCTCGTCGAGCAGCGGGCTCACCCGGGGGTCGGCCCGGTCGGCGCGCTCGGGGACGTACCAGTCGATCACCTGGTCCATGAACTCCTCGGTCAGGTAGAGGTCGTGTCCGAAGAGCCCCTTGGACTCGTAGCGCCGGCTGGCGTCCGTGCCCGGGTAGACCAGCAGCTGGAAGGCCAGCGGCAGGCCCTCGCGGGCAGCCGCCAGCGCCACCAGGGCGGCCAGGTTGCCGCCGGCGGAGTCGCCGCCGACGGCGAGCCGGGCGGGGTCGCCGCCGATCTCGGGCGCGTGCTCGACGACCCAGCGGTAAGCCGCCACCGCGTCGTCGTACGCCGCCGGGAAGGGGTGCTCGGGCGCCAGCCGGTAGTCGACCGACAGCACCCTGACCCCGCTCCGCTCGGCCAGGAACCGGCAGGGCGGGTCGTGGCGAGTCGAGGTCGCCGTACACCCACCCGCCGCCGTGGAAGTAGACCAGCAGCGGACCTCGCGCCGAGGCTCCGGTCGGGACGAACAGCCGGCCCCGGCGGTCGCCCGACGCGGAGGTCGCGGACGGCGCCGATCGGCTGATCGTCGCCCGGCCATCGCCGCGTGCTTGACCAGCAACCGACGGCCCTCGGCGACCGGGCAGCGACTCGGTGCTCGGCTCGCGGACGAGCGTCTGCAGCCGCAGCATCAGCTGGGTGTCGGTCGCCAGGGTCTGCCCGTCGAGGATGAGCCGGCGCCCGGCCAGCGCCCGCTGGACGGCGCTCGGGGAGCGCCAGCGCCCCGCGGAGCACCCCACCCTTGATCTTCTCGTCCAGCGCAGTGAGGAACGTCGACCCCTGAGGCACGCGCACAACCTAGCGGCTGCGCGCGAGCGCTCTCCGGGCCGCCGGGGCCGAGCACGCACCCACTGTTCGCCACCGAGTGCCACACTGACCCCCATGGTCCAGCTCGCCTCCGTCGACCCCTCCCGCGAGGGCGAGTCCCAGTCCGACGAGCCGTTCGACGTCGAGCCGCCCTATGTCCCCGACGACGAGGCGCTCTCCGGCGTCACGGCGTACGACAACCGGTTCCTCGACCGCGAGCTGTCCTGGCTGCGCTTCAACCAACGGGTCCTCGAGCTGGCCGAGGACCAGACCCAGCCACTGCTCGAGCGGGTGCGCTTCACGGCGATCTTCTCCAACAACCTCGACGAGTTCTTCATGGTCCGGGTGGCCGGGCTCAAGCGCCGGATCGTCGCCGACGTCGCCGTCCGGGCGGCCAGCGGCCTGATGCCGCGCGAGGTCCTCGAGCGGATCTGGGCCGACGACCCGCAGCCTCACCGAGCGTCACGCCCGCCTGTTCCGCGAGGAGCTCGTGCCGGGCGCTGGCCGACGAGGGCATCGACCTGGTCCGGTGGTCCGACCTCGACCGTGAGGAGCAGCGGCTGTGCAAGCGGCTGTTCAAGGAGCGGGTCTTCCCGGTCCTGACCCCGCTCGCCGTCGACCCGGCCCACCCGTTCCCGTACATCTCGGGCCTCTCGCTCAACCTCGCCGTCGTCGTCCGCAATCCCAAGACCGGCAAGGAGCACTTCGCGCGGGTCAAGGTGCCCCCGATCTTCAGCCGGTTCGTGCCGCTGGGCAACCAGCGCTTCGTGCCGCTCGAGGACGTCATCCGCGAGCACCTCAAGCGGCTCTTCCCGGGCATGGAGGTGCTCGAGGTCCACTCCTTCCGGGTCACCCGCAACGAGGACCTCGAGGTCGAGGAGGACGACGCGGAGAACCTCCTCAAGGCGCTCGAGAAGGAGCTCCTGCGCCGGCGCTTCGGTCCGCCGGTGCGGCTCGAGGTCGAGGACTCCATCGCCCCGCAGGTGCTCGAGCTGCTGATCTCCGAGCTCGGCATCTCCGACGACGAGGTGTTCCGGCGTCGACGGGCTGCTCGACCTGGTCGGGCTGCACAGCATCGCCGACCTGCCGCGCGAGGACCTCAAGTTCCCGGCGTTCGTGCCGACCACCCACCCGCAGCTGGCCGAGGTCGAGTCGGCCGCGCCGGTCGACGTGTTCAAGGCGACGTCGCGCTACGACGTCCTGCTCCACCACCCCTACGACTCGTTCGCCACGTCGGTGCAGCGGTTCCTCGAGCAGGCCGCCGCCGACCCGCACGTGCTGGCGATCAAGCAGACCCTCTACCGCACCTCGGGCGACTCCCCGATCATCGACGCCCTGGTCGACGCGGCCGAGGCCGGCAAGCAGGTGCTGGTCATCGTCGAGATCAAGGCGCGGTTCGACGAGGAGGCCAACATCCGCTGGGCGCGCAAGCTCGAGCAGGCCGGCTGCCACGTCGTCTACGGCCTCGTCGGGCTGAAGACCCACTGCAAGCTGGCGATGGTCGTGCGCGACGAGCCGGAGGGCATCCGCCGCTACACCCACATCGGCACCGGCAACTACAACGGCAAGACCGCGCGGATGTACGAGGACTTCGGCCTGATCACCACCAACGAGGTGCTCGGCGAGGACGTCGCCCACCTGTTCAACAACCTGAGCGGGTACTCCCGCAACGCCGTCTACGACCGGCTGCTGGTCGCCCCCGACTCGGCCCGCACCGGGCTGGTCGACCGGATCCACCGCGAGATCGACCACCACCTCAACGGCAGGCCTGCGCGCATCCGGTTCAAGGCCAACTCCATCGTCGACGAGGCCGTCATCGACGCCCTCTACCTCGCGTCGCAGGCCGGCGTACCGGTGCAGATGCTGGTGCGCGGCATCTGCGCGCTGCGTCCCGGCGTACCGGGGCTCTCGGAGAACATCGAGGTGCGCTCGATCCTCGGCCGGTTCCTGGAGCACAGCCGGATCTACTGGTTCGAGAACGGCGGGGCACCGAGCGTGTGGATCGGCTCGGCCGACCTCATGCACCGCAACCTCGACCGCCGCGTCGAGGTGCTGGTGCAGGTGCCCGGCGACGACAACGTCCGGCAGCTGGGCGGGGTGCTCGACCTCGCGTTCGCGCCCACGACGTACGCCTGGATCCTCGACCAGGACGGCGGATGGCGGCGCAACGGTGCCCCCGAGCACCTGCAGGAGATCCTGGTCGAGCAGCAGCGGCGCCCGGCCCGCCTCGTGCCCTGACCCTGGGTCGCCCGGGGTCTTGCACGGCACGCGCTCGACGCCCGTAGCATGAGCGCGGTTCTGCGCCCTTCAAGAGGAGTCTCCGTGCGCTTGCGCCTGCGTCCGACCGACACCGCGTTCTACGACCTCTTCACGATCTCGGCGCAGCACGTCGTCACCGGGGCAGGGCTGCTCGCCGAGATGATCGCGGAAGGCGCCGACCGCGAGGACATCGCCCGGCGCATGCGCGACGCGGAGCACGTGTGCGACGAGAACACCCACGCGATCGTGCGCCGGGTCAACAGCAGCTTCGTGACGCCGTTCGACCGCGAGGACATCTACGCGTTGGCCGTCCGCCCTCGACGACGTGATGGACGAGCTCGACGAGGTCGTCGACCTGATCCTGCTCTACGAGGTGATGGAGCTCCCGACGGAGGTGCTCGCCGCGGTCGAGATCATCCAGCGCTGCGCGGACATCACCGCCGAGGCCATGCCTTCGTTGCGGACCATGACGGGGCTCGACGAGTACTGGATCGAGATCAACCGGCTCGAGAACGCCGGCGACAAGACCTACCGCCGTACCCTCGCGATGCTCTTCGGCGGCGAGTACAAGGCCCTCCAGGTGCTCAAGCTCAAGGACATCGTCACCTCGCTCGAGGGTGCGATCGACGCGTTCGAGAAGGTCGCCAACATCATCGAGCAGATCACCGTCAAGGAAAGCTGAGGCCTGCCCGACAGTGGACCTCGCGATCGTCATCACGGTCGTGGTCGTGGCCCTCGCCTTCGACTACACCAACGGCTTCCACGACGCGGCCAACGCGATCGCCACGTCGGTCTCCACGCGGGCGCTGACGCCGCGGGTGGCACTGATCCTGGCCGCGGTGATGAACTTCGTCGGTGCCTTCCTCGGCCAGAAGGTCGCCCACACGGTCTCCGACGTGATCGTGCCGCCGAGCGGCAACGCGGGTCTCGTCGTCGTCCTCGCCGGGCTGCTCGGCGCGATCGTGTGGAACCTGATGACCTGGTACTTCGGCCTGCCGTCCTCGTCGACCCACTCGCTCATCGGAGGGCTGGTCGGGGCTGCCCTGGCCGCCGGTACGACGGTCCACTGGAACACCGTGGTCCACCAGGTGCTGATCCCGATGGTGATCTCACCGGTGGTCGGCTTCGCGTTCGCGTTCCTGCTGATGCTGGCGATCATGTGGGTCTTCCGCCGCCGCAACGCCCACCGGGTGACCCGCGGCTTCCGCCTGGCCCAGACCGTCTCCGCGTCGGCGATGGCGCTCGGCCACGGTCTCCAGGACGCGCAGAAGACGATGGGCGTCATCTTCCTGGCGCTGATCACGAGCGGCTACCTCGCCGGCCGACACCGCAGGAGCTCCCGCTCTGGGTGGTGGCCTGCTCCGCCGGTGCGATCTCGCTCGGCACGTACTCCGGAGGCTGGCGGGTGATGCGCACGCTCGGCCGTCGGATCATCCACCTCGACCCCCCGCACGCCTTCGCGGCCGAGTCCGTGGGCGCGGCCGTCCTCTACACCAGCGCGTTCGTCTACCAGGCTCCGGTCTCCACCACGCACGTGATCACCTCGGCGATCATGGGCTCGGGCGCCACCCGGAGGTTCGCCTCGGTCCGTTGGGGCATGGCCCGCAGCATCGGGACGGCCTGGGTGCTCACCCTCCCCGCCGCCGCCATCACCGCCGCCCTCTGCTTCGCCGTCCTCCACCTGTTCCTCCCCTGACCTCCCTGCTGCCCCTCGGGCTGTCCCCCTCCCCTGCCCCTGTCGGTGGCCCATTCCCGGTAGTCCGTGACGTTTGGGTTCCTCCTGGGGCGGTTTCGGCGCCCAAACGTCACGGACTACCACGACTCACGGGAGGTGCGGAGTCCGCGATCACCCCGTACGACGTCCCAGGAGTCGGGCACGCTGCGACGTGGTCAAGGCCCGTCGCTGGTCCACCGTCTCGGTGGGTATCCAGCCTGGCGGAGGCTCGATCGTCCAGGCCCGACTGCGGGCGTCCTCGAAACGCGCCCTCCGCCTGGCAGCTCGCATCCGCTCGACGAGCTGGTCGGGTGAGCCCAGTCGGCGGCCACGGCAGGGAAGTACTCGAGACCCACGTCTCGCAGAGCGGCCTCTCGCCGTACATCGCGGCCACGCACCTCGCCGGCGAGGTGAACCGAGCCGTCGTACTCACCGACGACCCCAGCCTCTACGTCGAGCAGGTCCGGGGTGGCGATGTGGTGACCTGAACGGTCGAAGACGGGCACGTTGCAGCGGGGTCGCGGGAAGCCCGGCGTCCAACATCCACAGCAGGCGGAGCCGCACCTCGCGGGGCGACCAGGAGTTCTCGTCGACGAGGGGCAGCGCGTCTCGCAGCTGCGGGCACCCCGTCCACCCCCGGTTCACGGTTGCCCACGCGACCAGCTCGCGAGGGCTGACCAGATCAGCGTGCATCGCCATGTCGGCCACGACCACGGCTGCGCGCATGCTCGCGGCGTATCTCATCTCGAACGTCACCGATCTGAGCGCAGTGGTGATCGGGACAGCCGTCGTGGATCGTCAGCTCGTCGGGCCCCAGACGCTCGGCGCTGATCCGGATGCCTGCCTGGGCTCGGACGTCTGCCTCCCCGGTGGCCAGGGTCACCGGCAGCACGCTCCTGCCGTCGGGCGCGACGCCGTCGAACCACAGCCCGCCCAGCCAGCGCAGTGCAGCCCACCCGGTCACCCCACCGAACGACGGCAGGATCGCCGCCGCCTCGGCGATGCGTTGCTCCGACGCATTGCTCGACCATGACTGGCACGTAGAGACCGCGGCTGCTCCTGCGCCAGCGCGGGCCGCGGGCCTGTTGCCGGGTCGGGCCGCTCACGCCGCGCGGGTCCACCCTGACCGGTGGGATGACACCGGCGCGGCCGCCCGGACGACGAGCGGGCGATCGGGTGGGGTCCTGGGTCCACCGGACCAGCGTGAGCGACTCGCCTGCCTCGTCGTGGTGCTCATCCACAGGCGACCTAGCGAGCAAGCTCCAGCCCGATAGTCCGTGACGATATGGCCCCTCAGGCGCCCCTGGGAGGAACCGAAACGTCACGGACTATCGGCGGAGGGCACAACGTGGAAGGAACGTCGAGTCGCCAGGGCGCGCCCGGCGGGTCAGCCGAAGCGGCCGGAGATGTAGGCCTCGGTGGAGGACTCGTCGGGGGTGGAGAACATCTTCCGGGTCGGGTTGAACTCGACCAGGTGACCGGGCTGGCCGGTCGCCTTCAGGTTGAAGAACCCGGTGTCGTCGGAGACCCGCGCCGCCTGCTGCATGTTGTGGGTCACGATCACGATCGTGTACTCCGACTTCAGCTCGTGGATCAGGTCCTCGATGGCCGAGGTCGAGATCGGGTCGAGGGCCGAGCACGGCTCGTCCATCAGCAGCACCTCGGGCTCGACCGCGATCGCGCGGGCGATGCAGAGCCGCTGCTGCTGGCCACCCGGACAGCCCCATCCCCGGCTTGTTGAGGCGGTCCTTGACCTCGTTCCACAGGTTCGCCTGCGTCAGCGACCGCTCGACGACGACGTCGGACTCGGCCTTCTTCATCCGCTTGGCGTTCAGCCGGTTGCCGGCGAGGACGTTGTCGTAGATCGACATCGTCGGGAACGGGTTGGGCCGCTGGAAGACCATCCCGATCTGGCGGCGTACGGCGACCGGGTCGACGCTGGGGTCGTAGAGCGACTGGCCGTCGACGACCACCTTGCCCTCGACCCGCGCACCGGGGATCACCTCGTGCATCCGGTTGAGCGAGCGCAGCATGGTGGACTTGCCGCAGCCCGAGGGGCCGATGAACGCCGTGACCGACTTCGACTTGACCGTCATGTTGACCCCCTCCACCGCGAGGAACTCCCCGTAGTAGATGTTGAGGTCTGAGACGTCGATGCTCTTCGCCATGATTCCTTCCTGACGGATGCTCTAGTGTCCCTTGGCCGGGGCGAAGATGTCGACCGATGATGCGCGCGGTGAGGTTCAGCACCATCACCAGCACGATCAGCACCAGCGCTCCGCCCCAGGCACGCTCGTAGCCGACCGGGGTCGACGAGGCGTACTGGGAGTAGATGAAGACGGGCAGCGTGGTCATCCGCCCGTTGAACAGGTTCGCGTTGACGCCGTCGGTGGCTCCGGCGATGACCAGCAGCGGCGCCGTCTCGCCGATCACCCGCGAGATCGCCAGCACCACGCCGGTCACGATGCCGGCGATCGACGTCGGCAGCACGACCTTGATGATCGTGCGCCACTTCGGCACCCCGAGGGCGTACGACGCCTCGCGCAGGTCGTCGGGAACGAGCCGGAACATCTCCTCCGTCGAGCGGACGACGGTGGGGATCATCAGCAGCGACAAGGCGATCGAGCCGCCGATGCCGGCCCGGAACGCGGGCCCGAAGAGCAGCACGAGCAGGGCGAGGGCGAACAGGCCGGCCACGATCGACGGGATGCCCGTCATCACGTCCACCAGGAACGTGATGACCCGCGCCATGCGCGAGCGCGCGCCGTACTCGACGAGGTAGATGGCGGTCAGGATCGCCGATCGGCACCGAGATCACCGTCGCCGCGACGGTGATCAGCAGGGTGCCGATCAGGGCATGGAAGATGCCACCCTGCTCGTCGCCGACCACGTTGAGCATCGACATGCTCAGGAACTCGGCGTTGATCGCCGGAAGACCGTTCTTGAGGACCACCCAGATCACCCAGACCAGGGGCGCGACCGCGACCGCGAACGCCGTCCAGATCAGCGCCGTGACGAAGCGGTCGGTGGCGGCCCGCCGGCCCTCGACGAGCGCCGACCACGCGGGCATGCGCCACCAGGAACAGCACCACTGCGAGCACGAGCCACGGACCGACGCTCCAGCCGGCCAGCAGCGCCGGCAGCCCGGCCACGGCCAGTGACATCACCGCCACCAGGACCGGCGCCCACACCGGCAGGCGCGGGTTGGAGATGCGCATCGCGGCGCGACGTCATCGCGTCCAACCTCCGCTGCGACCGCGGCCGGTGATCCAGCGCGCCGCGAAGTTGACCACGAAGGTGATCACGAACAGCACCAGGCCGGTGGCGATCAGCAGCGACTGCCGTTCGGGCGTCGCCTCCTTGAAGTTCGAGGGCGATGTTGGCCGCGATCGTCGGCGGGCTGCGCCGTCCCGATCACGTTGAGGGTGGCCGTGGGCTGGCGTGGCGAGCACCATCGCCACCGCCATCGTCTCGCCCAGCGCGCGGCCGAGCCCGAGCATGACGCCCGAGACCATGCCGGAGCGGGCGTAGGGGAACACCGCGTAGCGCACCATCTCCCAGCGGGTCGCGCCCAGCGCCAGCGCCGCCTCCTCGTGCAGCCGCGGGTCTGGGGAACACCTCCCGGGAGATCGCGGTGATGATCGGCAGGATCATGATCGCGAGCACGATGCCGGCGGTGAACAGCGAGCGCCCGTTGGGCGACGGCGGCCCGGGACCGAAGAACGGCAGGAAGCCGAGGTGCTCGTGCAGCCACACGTGGAGCGGCTGGAGGTACGCCGCCAGGTAGCGCCCGCCCCAGAGCCCGAACACCACCGATGGGATGGCGGCCAGCAGGTCGATCACGTAGGCGAGCGGCACCGCCAGCCGGCGCGGGGCGTAGTGGGAGGTGAACAGCGCCACCGCGATCGCGAACGGCACCGCCACGATGACCGCGATCGCCGCGGCGAGCAGGGTGCTGAGGAGCAGCGGCCACGACGTAGCTCGACGAAGGACGTGAACGGCGCGAAGCTGGCGGGCGGGCCGGTCAGTCCGTCCCAACCCTCGACCGCCAGGAACGACGAAGACCGCCGCCAGGGCCACCAGGATCGTCAAGGCGGCCGCCGCGGACCAGCCGGCGAAGATGCGGTCACCGCGCCGGGTGCTGCGGCGGCGACGTGGGCGGCTGCTCAGGGCCGGCCCGCTCCGGAGAGACGGTCGCGGTCACTGTGGACTCCTTGCAGGTGGACGCGGGTACGACGGCGATCGCTCGCCGCCGTACCCGTCACTGGTCGATCAGCTGCCGGCCGAGATCTTCGAGACGATCGCAGTCGCCTTCTGCGGACAGGCCGGCCGGCAGCGGCGCCGAGCTCGCAGCCGCCTGGCGCGGCCTGCTGACCCTCGCTGGACACGACGTAGGTCAGGTAGCCCTTGACCAGGTCCGCGGTCCCCGAGTCGCTGTACTTCGGGCAGGCCATCAGGTAGGAGACCAGCATCAGCGGATAGTCGCCCTTGGCCGTCGAGGTGCGGTCGATGTCCGTGGCCATCGACGTGGCCGGCCGGCCCGGCGCCGGCGGCGACAGCTCGAGCATCTGGGCAGCCCCGTCGGCGCGTCGGCGGGTTGTAGTCGGAGCCGACCTTGATCTAGGCGACGCCGAGGGTCCGGCCGCCGTCACGGCGCAGTCGTCGGCGTAGCCGATGGAACCCGTCGGTGTCGGTGACGGCCCCGACGACGCCGGAGGTGCCGTCGACGCCCTGTCCGCCCTTGGCGCTCGGCTGCGGCCACGTGAGTTCGGGGCGTCGCTCCACGCACCGTTGCCGGCCTTGTTGAGGTAGTCGGTGAAGTTGTACGTCGTGCCCGAGTCGTCGGACCGGTGGACCGTCGAGATGGTGGTGCTGGGCAGCTTCGTGCCCGGGTTCGCCTGCGCGATCGCGGGGTCGTTCCACTTCGTGATCGTGCCGTTGAAGATGTCGGCGATCGTCTCCGCGTCGAGGTTCAGCGAGTCGACGCCCGGTGAGGTTGAAGGCCACCGCGATCGGGCTGACGTAGGCCGGCACCTCGATCGGCGTCGCCGCCACAGGTCTTGCTTGGCCGCGCTCATCTGGTCGCTGGTCAGGTAGGCGTCCGAGCCGGCGAACGAGTAGGCCTTGCTGGTGAAGTTGGTGACGCCGGTGCCGGAGCCGACCTCCTCGTAGTTGATCGTCGTGCCGCTGTGGCCTTCTGGTAGTCCGCGCGCCAGGCCGCTGGGCGTTCGGCCTGGGAGGTCGCGCCGCCGCCGTTCATGGTGCCGCCACCGCTGCTTCCGCTGCCGCTGACGTCTTGTCGCCGCAGGCGGTCAGCGTCAGGCCGACCGTCAGGATCGCGGCAGCCGGAAGGGCCACCCGGCGAAGGGAAGAGGTGTTCACGTGTGAGCTCCTGTGTCGTCTTTGGTGCGTACGCCGTCGACGCTAGGCAGGTGAGGTAGACGAACATGGCGGTGCCGGTGAACGGGGGATGAACACGGGGCGCCCAATCACCCACCGGGCACCGACCAGGAGACGTCCGTCACATGAACGACGGGTCCTTGGTCCCCGCCGGACCACCCCAGGTCACCTAGTAGGTCCGGGCCAGGTAAAAACTCCGCGATTTCGCTGCCAAACGGCGCGCGCGATCTCTACCTTCAGCCGTGGGGGTACGACGTTCGTGGGGGCACGCAGGAAGGACCCGGCATGCGTCGCATCGCCTTGGCGATGGGACCCGTTCTCGCACTTCTGGTCGCGACCGTCCCCGCGCTTCCTGGGAACGCCTCGACCACCGCCGACCGTTCGGTCTCTCGCTCCATCGGTCTGGACACCGCGTCCAGCTCGCTCGGAGCGACCTACGTCTCGGTGAGCTGGAACTGGACCAGGTCCGACACCGCCTACCGGGTGCAGGTCTCCCCCAAGAGCGACTTCTCGACGATCACGGTGTCGCGCAAGCAGCGCTCCAGCGCCTCGCGTCCCCCGGGCGGTCGGCAGGCCACCACCGTCGGCCACCTGCACGACGCCACCTACTACTACGTGCGCGTCCGCCGGGTCGGCACCAACAAGTCCTCCTGGTCGTCGGCCGTGCGCGTCGCGACCAAGGCGCACTGCCCGACACGATCACCGCGGTCCGGAGCGCAGCCCGGCGCCGACCGCGGCACCGCGCAGGTTCACCTGGTCCTCCGACGGCGGGTACACCGACTTCTTCAAGATCACCACCGCCCTCGACGCCGTTCGGCTGCGCAAGAGACACGCCCGCCGAGGGTCGCAACTCGATGACCTTCCGGGCCCCCGGCACCGCGCGCTCCCTGACCCTGACCCCGGAGCAGACCGCAGGCGGCAGGCGCCGGCCTGGGCACCGGGCGGCACCTGTTCTTCCGGGTCACCGCCGTGCGCATCCGGCGACGCCGACTCGCAGAGCCGCCGCTGCCCCTACCTGGAGCACGTCGCGGTCGCCGGGCGAGGGACCGAGCACCGCCGGCACGGCGCTGCGATTCGCGGCCTACAACGTGCACGTCCAGGCCGCGGACGTCGGCCGGCCACCCCTGGTCCGACCGCGCCCAGCTGGTCGCCGACAACATCGCCGCCAACGACCCGGCCGTGGTCGCGCTGGCCGAGATGGTCCCGCCCATGTGGAACAACCGCGCCGGCGGCCCCGGTCTGGATCTGGCGCTCAGCCGAGCCGGCATCGGCCGCTACACGCTGACCCGCGACACGGCGATACACCGACAGCGTCCCCGGGTGACGCCCGCATCCTCTACGACCCCAACCTCGTCACGATGACCAGCAACTGCGACCCCACCAAGTTCAGCTGCGCGATCGGCTCCCCGAGCCGGGCGGGAAGTTCCGGGTCGCGCCGTACGCGAAGTTCAAGGACCTCGCCTCCGGCCAGGAGTTCTGGTTCGTCGCCGTGCACCTCGACCACGGCAACGACGCGACCACCGACGCGCTCCGCGGGGACCAGGCGCAGGCGATCGCCGACGACATGGCTGTCGATCAACACCCAGAACCTGCCGGTCATCGTCGGCGGCGACTTCAACAGCTCGCAGACCAGCACCGGCCACGACCTCGCGCACAACGTGCTGCTCCAGGCCGGCTACTACAACACGCGGCCGCCGCGAACACCGCCGGACCTGCAGTACAACTCGCGTCAACGCCTACACGACCCAGCAGCCCTCGCCGTACGGCTTCGGCTCGTTCTACGACTCGATCATGACGCTGGGGATGCCCGGCGCCGAGCGCTTCGAGCAGGTCATGACCGGCTCCCCCTGGCCCTCGGACCACAACCTCGTGCTGGCCGACCTGAAGCTGCCCTGACCGCCCCATACCTCCACCGCACCGCCACGTCACCGGCTGACCCGCCCGCGCCCTCGCGGGTCAGCCGAGGTGCCGCTCGACGGCTCGCACCTTGCCGCGTCGGTGGTGGACGACCACGATCTCGCCGGTGGCGTGCGGCTCGGCCGGTGATGCCGATCGAGTCGTAGACCGCCGGCAGCACCGGTCGATGGGTGCACAGCACCGCGTCCTCCCCGCCGTGGAGCAGGTCGTCGACGACCTCGTGGACCGAGTGATCGCTGGCGTCCTCCTCCGACAGCCCGTCGGTGCAGGTGAGCTCCCAGCCGCTGTGCTCGGCGTAGGGACGCACGGTCTCGACGCAGCGCGTGCTCGACGACGTCACGATGCGACTGACGCCGAACGCGTCGATGACCGGTACGGCGGCGCGGGCCTGGGCGGCGCCCTTCACCAGCAGCGGCCGCAGCCGGTCGTCGCGGCGCCAGGCCTTGCGCGACCTGGCCTGGCCGTGCCGGATCACGACCAGGGCCCGCGTCGCCTTGCCCGACACCAGCGCCTCGGCGAGGGTGTCGCGGTCGCGGCGATAGCTCAGTAGCTTGGCCGCCTCCTTCACCTCGACCCAGGCGACCTCGTCGATCTCGCTGTTCACCAGGTAGCCGGAGACGTCGTGGCCGTCGACGACCCGGCCGACCCAGTAGTCGACGATCTTGGTCCGCGAGCCGTTGGGGTAGGTCTGGCGCGCCAACGGCACCCCGAGACGGATCCGCAGCCCGGTCTCCTCCTCGACCTCGCGGACCGCCGCGGCCACCGAGGTCTCGCCCCGGTCGAGCTTGCCCTTGGGGAACGACCAGTCGTCGTACGCCGGTCGGTGGACGAGGAGGACCCGGCCCTTCCGGAGCACCACGGCCCCGGCAGCCCGCACCTCGCCTGGCCTGGGTCTCGCGGGCATGCGGCTAGTCTCACACCATCGCAGCGCCGGGTCACGGAGGGGTTTCATCTTCCGGCCGTCGAGACCGCGGAGGGATCGCAGACGTGCCGAGACGACTCTGGATCGGCGGGAGCCGTCGTGCTCGCTCTCGCCCTGGTCGTCGGCGGCTCTGCTCTGGTGGCGCGGCGGCGACCGGACGGCGTTCGCCGCGCGGCCGAACGTGCTCCGGCCGGCACCCAGCGCATGTCCTGGACGGACTGGGCCGCGGTCCGTGCGCACGAGCACGCCGACCTCTCCAGCACGGTCGTCGGTGGGCGACCCTGCGCCGCTTCCTCGACCGCGCCTACGACGACGACCTGAGCTCGACCTCGGCCCTGGTGACGTCCGCGCCCGGTACTGCAGCAGCGGTTCGGGTTCTCCCCGGCGAACGCCGACTGGGAGCTGTTCAGCCAGTCCGACCAGGGCGCCGTCGTGATGCTGCACCTGCCGGGCGACGACCTCGCGACCGTCGCCGACCACCTCGCCACGCTGGGCTACCCGAGAGCCCGACCCGGCCCGACGGCGTCTGGCAGGGCGGCGCCGACCTGGTCGCCCGGATCTCGGGCGGCCTCAGCCCCGAGCTCGCCTACGTCGCGATCGACGCCGACGACTCGCTGGTGCTGACCTCCGACTCGGCGGACGTACCTCGACGTCGCCCGTGCGGGCGGCCACCGGCGACGGCGACCGGGTCTCCGGGCTGAGCGGGGTCGTCGACGACGCCGGGGAGCCGCTCGCGTCGGCCGTCTACAGCGGCGACTACGCGTGCAGCGCGCTCGCGATGGCCCACGCCGGTGCCGGCGACCAGGCGGCGGCGACCCGTTGCTCGCGGCGGCCGGGCAGGTGAACCCCTACACCGCCTTCGCCATGTCGGACGAGCCCGACGGGTCGGTGCGGGTCGCCTTCCAGTTCGAGGACGACGGCGCGGCCCGGGCCAACGCCGACGCACGCGCCCGGCTCGCGGCCGGGCCGGCACCCGGCCAGGGTGGGACGTTCCGTGACCGGTTCACGCTCGACGACGTGAGCGCCCACGGCTCGCTGGTGGCGATGCAGGCTGACGCCGCGGCCCGACGCCTCGGTGCTCTCGGACCTCAGCACCGGGCCGGTGCTGTTCGCGACCTGCTGAGCCGCGTCGTACGGCGGGTGCCGGCGGGGTGACGGTCAGGCGCCGCGGGGGGCAGACGCCGAGGATCTCGTCGATCTCGGCATCGCTGAGGTGGTCGTCGGTCTCCGACGCGGCGATGATCAGGTTCGTCGTCAGCTCGACCTCGCCGAGCAGGTCGCTGTCCTCCAGCGACACGTCGAACTGGTCAGGCACTGCGACACCCTCTCTGATCTCGGAAACGCACGAAAGGCGCGGTCGCCGAGCAGCCTTCCCCGGACATCCTCCCTGAAACACCGACGGTACCGGTCCGCGGCGGACAAACGAAAAGGACCCCATCGGGTGATGGGGTCCCTTCGCGGCTAGCCCGAACGGGTGGTTCGGGCATACCCGGTCAGACTGGGCGGACGTTCTCCGCCTGGGGACCCTTGGGGCCCTGGGTCACGTCGAACTCGACCTTCTGGTTCTCGTCGAGAGCCTTGTAACCCTGCATGTTGATCGCCGAGTAGTGCACGAAGACGTCGTCGCCGCCGTCCTCCTGCGCAATGAAGCCGAAACCCTTCTCGGCGTTGAACCACTTCACGGTGCCTTGAGCCATCTGCCCTGTACTCCTGTTGATTCGGAACGACGGGCCGTCACATCGACGGCCCTCGCATCAGGGGCGGTGACACGTCGTCCCGACTTGCATGGGTGGCACCCACGAAGAGAACGCCGTTGGATCACGAACTCCGCTGGCGTGTACCTGCTGGAACTGCTCCTGTTGCGTCCGCCGACCCTACCAACACAGATCGCCCGGATGGACCCCCCGATCGGGTGGATCGGGCGGCGCCGGATACTGGCACTCACGAGGCGCATTCGGGGACGCCGACACCGGCCGGGCCGGGCGTCGGGGCGAATCCGGGGAGCAGCCGTGGCCATAGACTGACGCGCGGCGGGCCCTTAGCTCAATTGGCAGAGCGGTGGACTTTTAATCCATGGGTTGTGGGTTCGAGTCCCACAGGGCCTACGTGGGTCACGCGTTCCTCTACACCTCGGTCCGTACGCCGTTCGGTCGGTACGGCGGTGCCCTCGCCGGCACCCGACCCGACGACCTCGCCGCGACGGTGGTCCGTGCCGTGCTCGACCGGGCGCCGGGTCTCGACCCGGCCGCCGTGGACGACGTGATCCTCGGCTGCGCCAACGGCGCGGGAGAGGACAACCGCAACGTCGCCCGGATGGCGGTGCTGCTGGCCGGCCTGCCGGTGAGCGTTCCCGGCGTCACGGTCAACCGGCTGTGCGGCAGCAGCCTCCAGGCCGCGATGGACGCCTCGCGGATGGTCGAGACCGGCGACGCACGGGTCGTGCTGGCGGGTGGGGTCGAGTCGATGACCCGGGCGCCCTGGGTGCTGCCCAAGCCGGCGCGGGCCTTCCCGGCGGGCAACGAGACCCTGGTGTCGACCACGCTCGGCTGGCGGCTGGTCAACCAGCGGATGCCGGCGGAGTGGACGGTCTCGCTCGGCGAGTGCAACGAGCAGCTGGCCGACGACGCTCGGCATCGGCCGCGAGCGTCAGGACGCGTTCGCCGTGCTCGTCCCACCAGCGCGCCGCGCGGGCCTGGGCCGACGGCTTCTACGACGACCTGGTCGTGCCGGTCGACGGGCTCGACCCGCGACGAGTGCGTCCGCCCGGATGCCGACCTCGTCGACGCTGGCCGGGCTGCAGCCCGCGTTCCGTCCCGACGGCACGATCACGGCCGGCAACGCCTCCCCCCTCAACGACGGCGCCGCGGCCCTGCTCGTCGCGACCGAGGACGCGGCGACCTCGGCGTCGACCCGCTCGCCCGCGTGGCCGGGCGGGGCGTCGCCGCGCTGGAGCCGCAACGGTTCGGAATCGCCCCGGTCGAGGCGGCCGAGCGCGCCCTCGCCGCCGCCGGCATCGGCTGGGCCGACGTCGGTGCGGTCGAGCTCAACGAGGCGTTCGCCGTGCAGTCCCTGGCCTGCCTCGACGCGTGGCCGGTCGACCCGGACATGGTGAACACGCGCGGCGGCGCGATCGCCATCGGTCACCCGCTGGGTGCCTCCGGCGCCCGGGTGCTCGGCACGCTCGCCGCACGTGCTGCGCGAGCGCGGGCAGCGATGGGGCGTCGCCGCGATCTGCATCGGCGTCGGCCAGGGCCTCGCCGTGGTGCTCGAGAACGTCAGCTGACCGGCTGGCCGCGCTCGCCGGAGTCGGTGAGCCGGATCTCGGCCAGCGCCTGCTCCTCGAGCTCCTCACGCCGACGCTGCTGGGCCGCGATCGACGCCTCGTCGGCGTCGTACTCACCGGGCTGGGAGACCAGGTCGGTGGCGCCGCGGTCGAGCCGCTTCAGTGCGCCGCGTCCGAAGATCTGCTGCTCGGTGGAGGTCCGCTCCGACCGGCCCCGGCCGATGAACGAGACCGCCCAGTGCAGCAGCGCGGTGACCCGGTTCTTGAAGCCGGTCAGGTAGAGCAGGTGGACGACCAGCCACAGCAGCCAGGCCACGAAGCCGGTCAGCCGCAGCTTCCCGATCATGGCCACGGCGCGGAACCGGCTGATCGTCGCCATCGAGCCCTTGTCGAAGTAGTGGAACGGCTTCTGCGGCGGCTTGCCCGCGAGGCGGCGCGTGATCTCCTTGGCGGCGTACTTGGCGCCCTGGATGGCGACCTGGGCGACGCCCGGCAGGTGGTCGAGGTCGATCATGTCGCCGACCACGAACACCTCGGGGTAGCCCGGGCAGCGTGAGGTCGGGGTTCGACGCCGGATCCGGCCGGCGCGGTCGAGCGGCGCCCCGGTCTGCTCCGCCAGGGTGCTGGCCCAGCGACGACGCCTGCACGCCGGCCGCCCAGATCTTGGTGACGGCGGCGATCTGCTCGGTGCGGCCGTCCTTGTACTGCACCTCGATGCCGCGCTCGTCGACGTCGGTGACCATCGCGCCGAGCGAGCACCTCGACGCCGAGCTTCTCCAGCTCGGCCTTGGTCTTCGCGCCCAGCTTCGCCCCGAACGGCGGCAGCACCTGGCCGGCGGCGTCGACCAGGACGATCCGCGCCTGCCGGGTGTTGATGCGCGCGGAAGTCGTGGCTGCAGCGTGCGGTGGGCGAGCTCGGCGATCTGGCCGGCCATCTCGACGCCGGTCGGTCCGGCGCCGACGACGACGAAGGTCAGCAGGTGGTCGACGTCGTCGCCGCGCGTGGCGCCGAGCTCGGCCATCTCGAACGCGCCGAAGATCCGCCCGCGCAGCTCCAGGGCGTCGTCGATGCTCTTCATGCCCGGGCGCGAACTCGGCGAACCGGTCGTTGCCGAAGTAGGACTGGCCCGGAGCCGGCGGCCACGATCAGCGAGTCGTACGGCGTGACCGTCGCGCGGCCGAGCACCTGCGAGGTGACCGTGCGGCGACGCGAGGTCGATGTCGGTGACCTCGCCGAGCAGCACCCGCGCGTTCTTCTGCCCGGCCAGCACCTCGCGGGTGGCCGGGGCGATCTCGCCCTCGGAGAGGATGCCGGTGGCGACCTGGTAGAGCAGCGGCTGGAACAGGTGGTGGCTGGTCCGGGCGACCACCGTGACGTCGACGTCCGCGCGCCGGAGCGCCTTGGTGCCGAACAAGCCCCCGAAACCCGACCCGATCACCACGACCTGATGCCGCGCGCCACGCCCGATATCTGCCATGTCACCACCATGCCTCGCGGCCGCCGGCATGCGACAATCGGGGGCGCCTCCGGGCACTCACAGGACGGTCGAGGTGACGTATGTGGCTTGTGGAACTCCTGTGGGGGTTGAGGTTTCGATCTCCTCAGAGCGGGTACACGAGCCGGGACTGGCGCGGTCGGCGCGCCTGACCCGTGGAGAGACAGTGCCGCTGAACCGGCCGGCCGAGAACCTCGCACCCGGACCCCGGGGCGCGCTTCAGGCACGCCGCTGGGTGGTCGACGTGTGCGACGAGATCGGCCGCTCCGACCTGCGTGACAACGCCGAGCTGGCGATGTCCGAGGTGGTCACCAACGCGATCCTCCATGGCCGGGCGCCGATCACCGTGCGGCTCCGCGGCACCCAGGACCACCCGCGTGTCGAGGTCCGCGACAGCTCGCCCGACCCCCCGACCTCGCCTTCGGCGAGGGCGCGACCGACCTGCTCGACGACCTGCCGACCTTCGGCCGCGGCCTCGTCGATCGTGGCCAGCTCCAGCGAGGCCTGGGGCGCCGAGCGCGACGGCGACGGCAAGCTGGTCTGGTTCGTGCCCGCCGTGGTGCCGCCGGCGTCGCCGACCGCGGCGGTGCTGATGGGCTGGGACGACGACGACGAGGAGCCGTCGTACGACGGTGTCGACGTGATCACCATCCACCTGCTCCACGTGCCGCCCGACGCGCTGCAGGGCACCCTCGCCCACGGTGCCGAGCTGCGCCGTGAGCTGCGGCTGCTCGCCCTGGCCCACCAGGACACCTACCCGGTGGCCTCCGACCTCTCGACGTTCTTCTCCGCCCTGTCCCGCGACTTCCGCGGGCAGCTCGGAGGCGACGCACTCCTCCTGGCCCTGCGCGGTGGCCGCCCCCATCTCGACCTCGAGGTCAAGTCCGGCGCCGACACCGCGCGGCGCTTCGACCGGCTGATCGAGCTGCTCGAGCTCGCCGACGCGTTCTGCCGCAACGAGCGCCTGCTCACCCTGGCCCGCACCGACGCCCAGGTGGTCTTCCAGACCTGGCTGTTCGGCGAGTTCGTGCGCCAGGCCGGAGGCGAGGACGCCCGGCCCTGGTCCGACGACGCCGTCGGCGACGCGGCGTGGACCTCGCGGACTCAGCCGTAGCCGAGGTCGTGCAGGCGGTCGTCGTCGATCCCGAAGTGGTGGGCGACCTCGTGCACCACGGTCACCCCGATCTCGTGCACCAGCTCGTCCCGGTCGCGGCACATCTCCATCAGCGGCCCGCGGAAGATGGTGATCCGGTCGGGCAGGCCGGTGTGGTCCGTGGTCCGCTCGGTCAGCGCCACCCCGTCGTACACACCGAGCAGGTCGGGCTCGTCCGCGCGGCGGATCGTCCTCGACCAGCACGACGACGTTGGCGACCTGGCGCGCGATCTCGTCGGGGATGGCGTCGAGGGCCGCCTCGACGAGCCGCTCGAACTCCGCGCGGTCGACCTGCATGGCGCGAGGCTACCACGACGCACGAACGCCCTGGTCCGGTGGGACCAGGGCGTCTGCGTCAGTGCCTGTGGAGCGACCCCGACGGGACTCGAACCCGCGGCCTCCGCCGTGACAGGGCGTTCCGTGGCCTGACGGCCCGCGTCGGCTAGCGTTGAGATGCGACGAAGCCGCACGTCAGATGGGGTGTGCGCCGTTGAAAGCGTCGGGCGCGGTTGGTCGTCAACGTCTTGGGTGGGTCTTCGGAGTTCCACACCAGGCTCAGCTGTGGAGAACGTCCACGTCCAGGGATCTCAGGGCGCCGAAAGGGGCGCTGAAGCCAGCCCCGAGTTCTGACTCGCGTCTTCGTCCGTCGCCTGGTCATCAGCCGTTATCCGCCTGATTCCTCGATTCGGATGGCTCGAAGTACCGATGAGTGGCCGAGCCGGTCTGCGTCGGGGTAACTGATGATCATGCGTGGCGTAGTCCCGCGCACCCCACGGAGCCCGCCGGCCGGTCGTGTTTCCGCAGCGGGTACCTCCAGCTCCTACGGTTTCCCAGAGCAGAACCGGAGCACGACGTATGCGTCCTTTCCGCAGCCGTCAGTCGGAGGCGGTTGCGTCGACCGTCAGCACGTTGTCGGCAGCCTGGAAAGCGCGGCGTCCTGGATGTCGCAGGGCGAACACGAACGAGGCGGCCAGGGCGATGCCCATGCCGATGAGGACGGCCTGTGTCCCGGTGGCGAAGTCGTGTCGTACGGCGGCCAGGATGGGGGCTCGCAGGGCGGCTGGTGCGGACCGCAGCGACCTCTGCGACGCGGCGCCTGACTGGTCGGCCACGCTGCCGAGAGCCGAGGGTGGCACCCCTAGGCGGCTCAGCGACGTGGTCAGGTGGTTGCTGAAGACGGTGGTCAGAACGGTCCCCAGTACGGCGAGCCCGAAGGTCGACCCGTAGTTGCGCACGGTCTGGGTGATGCCGGTGACCTCGCCGTACGAGGCGTCGATCGCACGGTTGACGGCGTCCGTGCTGGCCGGTCCGAGCACGAGTCCGATCCCGGCTGCGGCCATCAGGTCGGCTTCGCGACCGCA
>CAWEEN010000009.1:0-289298 GCA_963808115.1 uncultured Actinomycetota bacterium | reverse complement strand
AGGGGCCGTGCCCGTTGCCGTTGCCGTGGCCGTTGCCGTTGCCGTGGCCGTTGCCGGGTCCGCCGTTCCCGCCGCCGCCCTGCTGGACCGGCGCTGGCGTGCCGTCGGAACGGTAGATCGTGATCGCCGTGCCGCTGGCGATCTGGCCCCCCGCACCGGGGCTGGTGTAGGCGACGGTGTCGGTCGCGTAGCTGGAGTCGACGTAGCCACCGTCGCTGACGACGTACCCGGCTGACTCGAGCTGCTGCTTGGCCTGGTCGAACGGCAGGCCGGTCACGTCGGGCACGGTGGTGAGCACACCGGTGATGTCCTGGCCGTTGGGCGGGGTGAAGGTGGCGTCGGGCAGCCAGTTCTGCACCTTGCTCATCGCGCCGTACCACATCGGCCCTGCAGTGGTGGAGCCGTGCGCGGCCGCGGTGAAGACGCCGCCGATCGTCTGGTTGTTCAGGGTGACCCAGTGGCCGAGCTGGTTGGCGCCGGCCACCATCGCGGCGGTGGAGAGGTTGGGCGTGTAGCCCATGAACCACACCGACATGTTGCTGTCGGTGGTGCCGGTCTTGCCGGCCGACTCCTGGTTGAGGATCAGGTTGGCGCCGAACCCGCTCGGCGACATCACGCCGCGGAGCACGTCGTTGATGGCGTCGGCCACGGGCGCCGCGATGACCTGCTGGCACTGGGTCGGGTAGGTCTTCAGCGCGTGGCCGTCGGAGTCGTCGATGGCGACGACCGGGCGGGGGTCGCAGTGCAGGCCGCGGGCCGCGAAGGTGGCGTAGGCGTCGGCGAGCTCCAGCGGGCTGACCGAGGCGACGCCCAGGGTGAACGACGGCACCATCTCGCGGGCCGGGTCGGTCAGCGGGATGCCCATCTCCTGAGCCAAGTGGTAGGGCGCGCACAGGCCGGTCTGCAGCTCGAGCTGGGCGAAGAACGTGTTCACCGACTCCTGGGTGCCGGTGTAGGCGTCCATCGGGAAGCCGCCGATGGTCGAGCTGTGGACGTCCCAGGTGTCCGTGCTCGCGAAGGGCCGGTCACCGCACACGCGGTACTGGCTCATCGGGATCTTCATCTCCATCGGGGAGTTGATCTTCTGGGTGAGCGGGAAGCCCTGCTGGATGGCCGCCGCGAGCACGAACGCCTTGAACGTCGAGCCTGGCTGGAAGCCGGCGGAGTCGCCGTACCTCTGCGGGACGACGTAGTCGAGGAAGGTCTGGCCGGCCTTGCGGTCGCGGCCCATCGGCCGTGACTGCGAGATCGCCTTCACGTCGCCGGTGCCCGGCTGGACCATGGCGATGGCGCCGATCGCGTGGTCGGTCGGGAAGACGTGGTTGGCGACGGAGGTGTCCGCGGCCCGCTGGTCGCGCAGGCTGATCGTCGTGTGGATCGTCAGGCCGCCGGTGTAGAGCAGCTTCTTGCGCTCGGCGAACGTCTTGCCGAGGGCGGGGTCGGCCTCGAGGTAACGCACGACGTAGTCGCAGAAGAACGGCGCCACGGAGTTCACGCACCCGTTGGGCGTCGGGATCGGGTGGACCCCCAGCTTCTGGTTCTTGAGCTTGTCGGCGCGGTGCTGGGAGATCACGTTGAGCTGGGCCAGCCGGTCGAGCACGACGTTGCGGCGGGCCAGCCCGCGGTCGGGGTTGGTCAGCGGGTCGTAGCCGCTGGGGTTGCGGACCAGGCCGGCCAGGGTCGCGCCCTGGGCCCAGGTGAGGTCCTTGGCGTTGGTGCCGAAGTAGTGGCGGGCCGCCGCCTGCACGCCGTAGGCGCCGTCGCCGAAGTAGGCGATGTTGAGGTAGCGCTCGAGGATCCAGTCCTTGGAGTAGTTCTGCTCGAAGGCGATCGCGTAACGCAGCTCGGTCAGCTTGCGGGCGTAGGTGTCGGCGGTCGCGGCCTTGCGGGCCTTCTTGGTCTTGGCCTGGTCGAGCAGCGTCATCTTCACCATCTGCTGGGTGATCGACGAGCCGCCCTGGACGACGCCGTTGCTGGCCTGGTTGGTGATGAGAGCGCGGAGCGTGCCCTTGAGGTCGAGAGCGCCGTGCTCGTAGTAGCGGTAGTCCTCGATCGCCACGATCGACTTGACCATCTTCCGCGAGATCTGGCTCAGCGGGACGTTGATCCGGTTCTGGTCGTAGAGCGTGGCGATGACGTGCCCGGAGTTGTCGAGGATCTTGGTCTGCTGGGCGAGCGGCTCGGTGCGCAGGTCGGCGGGAAGGTCCTCGACGGTGTGGGACAGCGACTTCGCGCCGATCCCGAGCACTCCCGCGAACGGGATCACGAGCCCCGCGACGACGACGCCCATGACCGCTGCGACGGCCGCCATCACCGCCAGGTGGGAGACGACGCGCGAGGCCGGCAGGCGCTCGTCAGGGGGGACCGACATGGGCTCCAGAGTACGTGACGACTACACACCAGCCCATTTCGTGCCCCTTGTGACTAGTCCCATGGGACTACGTCGATCAGTCCTCATGGCTCTGTCCCTGGCGGTCGGTCCTTCTTTACCTTGGAGTCCGACCAAGCATCCGCTCCGGTGGATGGGCTTCATGGGGAAGCACGGTCACTGACGATCGTGGGGACGTCATCATGTGGAATCAAGAATGGGCAGCCCAGGCCGCGTGCCGGGGCCAGCAGCCCGACAAGCTGTTCGTCCGCGGTGCGGAGCAGAACAAGGCCAAGCAGGTCTGCGGTGCGTGCAACGTGCGTACCGAGTGCCTTGCCGAGGCTCTCGACAACCAGATCGAGTGGGGCGTCTGGGGCGGGATGACGGAGCGTGAGCGCCGTGCCCTCCTTCGCCGTCGTCCCAACGCCTCCTGGCGGGCCGTGCTCGAGCACGCCCGTGAGCAGCAGGTGGGTGTGGTCATCAGCGCCTGAGCCGCGCTGACGAAGACACCGACCCCTGTCGGGACAACCAGTACTGCGTCAGGTCGGCCGCTCTCCCGCGAGGAGAGCGCCGACCTGACGCAGCCCGTCCAGGTCGTGCACGTCGCCGGCCAGTGCCGGGACGCGTGACCGTGGGCACCTGCGGGTGGGCCGCCTCGAAGCGGTCCCGCAGCCTCGCCTCGCGCTCCACCATGCGGACCCGGTCGGCGTGCAGCCGGAGCAGGCCCGCCGTCAGCGACTCCGGGTCGTCGCGCCGTAGCCGTGCGCCTGCAGCCGTGGCCTCCTCCGCCGAGACGTCCCCCTGCGGGCGGCGGGCTGGCGCGGTTGACGACCAGTCCCGCCAGCGGCATGTCGTCCTCGCTGAGCCGCTCGACGAAGTACGCCGCCTCGCGCAGCGCGTCGGGCTCCGGCGACGGCGACGACGAGGAACGCCGTCCCGTCGGCCTGCAGGAGCTCGAAGGTCTTCTGGGCGCGCGCGCGGAAGCCGCCGAACAGGGTGTCGAACGCGGACACGAAGGTCTGCATGTCGCGCAGCACCTGCGCGCCCAGGACCTTGGTCAGCGCGTTGGTGACGACCGAGAAGCCGGCGGTCATCAGCCGGGCCGGACCGCGCGGCCGGCGCCAGCAGCAGCTTGATGAACCGGCCGTCGAGGAAGCTGGAGAGCCGCTCGGGAGCGTCGAGGAAGTCCAGCGCCGAGCGCGAGGGCGGGGTGTCGACCACGATCAGGTCGTAGGTCGCCGTCGCGCCGGGCGTCGGCGTGGATCTGGCCCAGCTTCTCCATCGCCATGTACTCCTGGGTACCGGCGAACGAGCTGGACAGCGCGATGTAGAACGGGTTCTGCAGGATCTGCTGCGCCTTCTCGGGGCTGGCCTGGCCCTCCACCACCTCGTCGAAGGTGCGCTTCATGTCGAGCATCATCGCGTCGAGGCTGCCGCCCGAGCCCAGGTCGAGGCCGGCGACCGGACGCGGGGTGTTGTCGAGCTCCTCGATCCCCATCGACTGCGCGAGCCGGCGGGCCGGGTCGATGGTGAGGACGACGACGCGGCGGCCGCGCTCGGCGGCCCGCAGGGCCAGCGCGGCGGACGTCGTGGTCTTGCCGACGCCGCCCGGAGCCGCAGCACACGATGATCCCGGTGTGCGGGTCGTCGAGCAGGGCGTCGACGTCGAGGGTGTCGCGGCCGGTGAGGGTCTGCGGACCCATCCGGCTCCGGCTCCGGCTCGGCTGCCGTTGTGGGGCGGCCATCAGGCGAGCCCCTGCTCGACGCAGCATGCCGGCCAGCTCGTAGAGCCCGCCGAGGTCGACGCCGCCGACCAGCAGCGGCAGCTCGTACGTCGGGGTGTCGAGCGCCAGCACGACCTCGCGCTGGGCGTCCTCGAGCGCCCGCCGCTCCGCGTGGTCCTCGGCCTCGGACAGCAGGCCGGTGACCAGCTGCGCCGACCCGGGGAGGCCGGCCCGGACCAGGTCGGCCGCCAGCTTCCGCTTGGGCACCTTGTGGGCGCGGATGGCGCGCAGGTCGGTCGTCGTCCAGGTCGCGCGGTCGCACCTGGTTGACCACGACCCCGCCGACCGGGAGCCGGTGGGTGCGCAGCTCGCCGATGCCGTCGGCGGTCTCCTGCACGGGCATCTCCTCGAGCACCGTCACCAGGTGAACGGCGGTCCGCGTCGACCGGAAGAGGGTCGTGACCGAGTCGGCCTGGCTCTTGATCGGGCCCATCCGGGCGAGGCCGGCGAGCTCGTGGTTGACGCCGAGGAACTGGGCGATCCGCCCGGTCGGGGGCGCGTCGAGCACGACCGCGTCGTAGGTGATCGCGCCCTTGTTGCGGGCGTTGCGCCGGGTCGCCTCGTAGACCTTGCCGGTGAGCAGGACGTCGCGGACGCCGGGGGCGATCGTGGTCGCGAACTCCACCACCCCGAACCGGTCGAGCGCCTTCCCGGCCCGGCCCAGCTTGTAGTACATCGACAGGTACTCCAGCAGGGCCGACTCCGGGTCGATGTGCAGGGCGTGGACGACTCCGCCGCGGCCGCCGTCCGCCCCGGGCAGCCCGGTGGCGATCCGGCGCTCGGCGTAGGGCAGCGGCTCGACGTCGAACATCCGGGCGATCCCCTGCCGCCCCTCGACCTCGCACAGCAGCACGTTCTGCCCGGCTCCGGCCAGCGCCAGGGCGAGGGCGGCGGCGACCGTGGACTTCCCGGTCCCGCCCTTGCCGGTGACGATGTGCAGGCGCACGTCGGGGAAGTCGCGGCTTGCCACGACCTAGAGAGGCCTAGTCGAGACCCACGGTGAAGCCTTCGTGGACTCCCGGCGCGATCCCCCTCCGCTCCGTTACCGTCTTCCGCGGGGGAGAGCAGATGGACTGGACCACACTCCAGGTCGGCGGTCGCGTGACGGCGATGCGCCAGGGCCTGGCCGCAGGCGTCACCGACGACGGCTACGCGTTCGTCGTGCCGCTACGCCTGCCGCACCCCGAGCCCACGACGTACGACGGACTGCTCCTCGACTCCTTCGGGGTGCTCGGTGTCGCACCGGGCGAGCAGACCTGGCTCACCGGTCGGGGGGCGGACGGGCGGCTGCATCTGTGGTCGGCGTACGTCGACGGGTCGATGTTCGTGCCGCACTCGCTGGACTCGGTCGACGCGATGTGGGCGGCTCCGGTGTCGGACGGGGCGACCGGGCGCGTGCTCGCCTCGCACCTCGACGGCGGGACCTGGCGGCTGCGCGCCTTCGACCGCGAGTCGGCGGTGCTGGGCGGCCGGCCCCTGGGCCAGGAGCTCGTGCTCGGTGACGCACCCGACTCCGCCCTCACCTACGGCCCCACGGACCGGGGACCTCTCGTCGTGGCCGGTGCCGTCGGGGAGAGCGGGACGGCGTCGGCCTGGGCGCTCGCCTCGGTGGACGGCGGGCCCGGACGTGCGGCCGGCGCCGAGTGGCGTCGGGTCCACCTCCTGCCCGCCCCGACCGTGCTGAGCTCGGTGGCCTCCGGTGCCGACGGCCGGCAGACCTGGGTGGCCGGGCACGTCGACGGCCGGCTGACGGCGTACGTCGTGCTCCCGCTGCCCTTCCGCGGCCTGGTGCGCTCGTCGACCGTCTCCCTGCCACCTGTGGACGTGGTGGGCGACGCCGGACCTCCGGTCGTGCTCGTCGACGGAGTCACCGGGGCCCTGCCGTGGTTCGTCGCCGCCACGGCCCGCGGCCACCGGCTGTGCTGGCACGACGGCACCGAGTGGAAGGCGCACCCCGTGCCCGACGGTCGGCTGCGCGGAGCGAGCTACCACGAGGGCTCCGTCCACGTCTGGTCGACGAGTCCGTCTGCTCGGCTCCCGACCCGGTCTGACGGGCCGCCACCCCGGCCCCCGGGACCGGTGGCGCGTGGCAGGATCACGCCACCAGGAGGTGCGGGGATGGACAAGGTCGTGGCGAGCGCCGCTGAGGCGGTCGCGGACGTCCCGGACGGCGCGACGCTCGTCGGTCGGCGGGTTCGGGCTGTGCGGGGTCCCGTCGGTGCTGATCGACGCGCTGCTCGAGGCGGGGGTGCAGGGACCTCGAGGCGGTCTCGAACAACTGCGGCGTCGACGAGTGGGGTCTGGGCCGGCTGCTGATGGCGAAGCGGCTGCGGCGGATGATCTCCTCCTACGTCGGGGAGAACAAGGAGTTCGCCCGCCAGTACCTCTCCGGTGAGCTCGAGGTCGAGCTGACCCCGCAGGGCACGCTGGCCGAGCGGATGCGGGCCGGCGGCTCGGGCATCCCGGCGTTCTTCACCGCGACCGGCGGTGGCACCCAGGTCGCCGAGGGCGGCCTGCCGTGGCGGTACGACGACGCCGGCAACGTGGTCGTGGCCTCGCCGCCGAAGGAGACCCGCGACTGTTCGATGACGGTGAGCAGCCGGGAGTACGTCCTGGAGGAGGCGATCGTCGCCGACTTCGGGCTGGTGCGGGCCTGGATGGGCGACCGGCACGGCAACCTCGTCTACCGCGAGTCCGCGCGCAACTTCAACCCGCTGGCCGCGATGTGCGGGCAGGTGACCATCGCCGAGGTCGAGCACCTGGTCGACCCGGGCGAGATCAAGCCCGAGGACGTCCACACCCCCGGGGTCTACGTGCAGCGCGTGGTCGCGCTGACCCCCGAGCAGGCGGCCGACAAGCAGATCGAGAAGCGCACCACCCGACCTCGACCGCCGGTCGAGCCGGTCGAGACGAACGGCGGTGACGTGATGGCCTGGACCCGTGAGGAGATGGCCGCCCGGGCGGCCTCCGAGCTGACCGACGGCTCCTACGTCAACCTCGGCATCGGGCTGCCGACGCTGGTGCCCAACTACGTCGCCGACGACGTCGAGCTGGTGCTGCAGTCCGAGAACGGCATCCTCGGCGTGGGCGCCTACCCCTACGAGGGCGACGAGGACCCCGACCTGATCAACGCCGGCAAGGAGACCGTCACCCTGCGCAAGGGGGCGTCGTTCTTCGACTCCGCCACGTCGTTCGGGATGATCCGCGGCGGCAAGATCGACGCCGCGATCCTCGGCGCGATGCAGGTCTCGGCCAAGGGCGACATCGCCAACTGGATGATCCCCGGGAAGATGGTCAAGGGCATGGGCGGCGCGATGGACCTGGTCCACGGCGCCAAGCGGGTGATCGTGCTGATGGAGCACGTCGCCAAGGACGGCTCGCAGCAAGATCCTCGACGAGTGCGACCTGCCCTACACCGGCCGCGGCGTCGTCCAGCGGATCATCACCGACCTCTGCGTCCTCGACGTCGACCCCCGACGGGCTGCGGCTGGTCGAGCTCGCTCCCGGCGTCACCGTCGACGAGGTCCGGGAGAAGACCGAGCCGGAGATCCTGGCATGAACCTCCCGGCCCGGATCCGTCCCGGCTCGGCCGTCCGCGGAGCCGGGGTCGCCCTGGCCTGCCTGGTGCCCGGGCCTGCCCACCCGCGCCCGCGCCGTGCTCGCGTCGTACGGCACGGCTGGCCGCTCGACCGGCCCGGCCTCAGCTGTTGGTGATCGTGCCGGACGACGACGCGGCCGACTGGCAGAAGGCGGTCGTCCCCTTCGCGACGTCGGCCGTCTCCTGGACCCTGGTGATGACCGCCGCGGCCTCCGTCGTACGCCGCACCGTGCTGCCGGCGCCGGTCGCCGCCGTCCTGCTCGGCGGCGCCGTGGCGGTCGGCGACTCCGCCCTCATCGAGCTCTGCGAGCGGGTCAAGGCCCGGCGGCAGCGCCTCCCCCGCCGACGCCGACCCCGTAGCCGAGTCGCTCGGCGCACGACCAGCGACCCGCAACACGCCGAGTCGTCAGCTGCCTGCTCGGCGTGACCCATCCCGACAGTCGAGCCACTCCGAACAAGGGGTGGCGTACCTCACATTCGAGGGCGCCACTTCACAGGAGGGCTCTGATGAGCGAGACCAGCAGAAGGAAGCTCTTGGCGAGTCGGTGGCGCGAGCGTGGCCGCCGGGACCGTCGGGCTGACGATGGGACCCGCCCAGGCGGGCGAGGCGCGCCGTTCGGCGTCCAGCGCACAGGAAGTCGGTCGTGGCCTACGTGGCCGACCACCGGTCGGGGGAGCTGCGGCTCATGGTCGGCGAGCGCGAGGTGGTCGTCCACGACCGCGACCTCGTGACCCGGATCCTCAATGCGGCGGGAAGCGAGCTGACATGTCCTCGCACCGCGAAGCACCGGAGATCGCCAAGGACCCGGTCGCCGACAGCACCGACGTCTACGCGTTCGTCAGCCCCGACCGTCCGTCGACGGTCACGCTGATCGCCAACTACATCCCGTTCCAGGCGCCGGACGGCGGCCCGAACTTCTACGAGTTCGGCGACGACGTCATCTACGACATCCACATCTCCAACCGGGGCAAGGGCGAGGCGGACATCGTCTACCGGTTCCGCTTCCACACCGAGGTCCGCAACGACAAGACGTTCCTCTACAACACCGGCCCGATCGGCACGCATCGACGCGGCCACCTGGAACCGTCCGCAGTTCTACTCCCTCACCCGGATCAAGAACGGCCACTACCAAGGTCCTGGCCAGCCGACTCTGCCGTGCCCTCCGGTCAACGTCGGTCCGCGGAGCACGCCGAACTACGCCGACCTCGCGGCCGCGGCCGTGCACAAGGTCGGCAAGCGCAAGGTCTTCGCCGGCCAGCGGGCCGACGCCTTCCACGTCGACCTCGGCAGCATCTTCGACCTCGGCGACCCTGCGGCCGTTCGAGACGGCACACCTGATCCCGAGCGCGAGCGCCGCGGGCGTGAACTCGTTGCAGGGGTTCAACGTGCACTCGATCGCGCTCCAGGTGCCGATCACCGAGCTCTCGCGGCACGGCAACCTGCCGACCAACGCGATGCATCCCGGCGCGGTGATCGGGGTCTGGGCGTCGCGCCAGCCGGCGCGCGTCGCGGATCTTCGACAAGCCGACCGGCTCGTACGTCGGGCACGGGCCGTGGTACGCAGGTCTCCCGGCTGGGCAACCCGCTGTTCAACGAGGTCATCGTGCCGATGGCCGAGAAGGACAGCTGGAACGCCCGGCCGCCGCATGGGCGACAGCGCTGTTCGCGAAGTACGTCAACCACCCGGAGCTCGCGCGGCTGCTGCCGGTGCTCTACCCGGGCGTCTTCCCCAACCTCGCGGCGTACCACAAGCCGCGGGCCGACCTGCACGCGATCCTGCTGACCGGCATCCCGTCGGGCGTCGTGCCGGGCTTCCAGAACTACACCGGCGCGGTGGAGTCCGACATGCTGCGGCTCAACCTGGCGATCCCGCCGGCCGTCGAGCCCCAACAGCCTCGGTCTCGTCGGCGGCGACCCGGCCGGCTTCCCGAACGGACGCCGGGTCGACGACGACGTGGTGACCATCGAGCTGCGGGCCGTCGCCGGGTCTGACCATCCCGCTGGTCGACCCGTCCTTCACGCCGGACGGCGCCGCGTCGGCGATCGAGGACGGGACGACGGACACCAACGGTGGGACGACGCTGGCGTTCCCCTACCTGGGCAACCCCGGCGGCGGCTACCAGACGCAGCCCGGCACGTCCGCGGTGTCATGAGCACGACCATGACCGCGCCCGCCCCCGCGACCGAGAACGCGTGGGCGGGACAGGGCGCGGTGCTGCTCGACATCGGCGAGCGACGTCGGGGCCCTGGTGGTCTCGATGCCGGCGTCGATGGTGGGGGCGGAGGTCGAGATCCGGCCGCTCCGCCGGGCCACGACGTACGTCGCGCACCGTCACGGGGGCCACGACCACGGTGAGGGCCACGAGCACCTGGCCCATGTCGCGGTCGTGGCGCGCCCGGTGGCAGGTGGGGAGGTACCGTCGTTGGTGTTCCCGGAGCTTCCCGACGGAGGCTATGAGCTCTTCGGCAAGGGACAGCCCGACGCCGTTGCGCTCCGCGTCGACGTCGTGGGCGGGCAGGTCACGGTCACCGACTGGCCCGGCTGACCGCGTCGAGAACCACGAACGGACCGTCCGGCCGCCTCTTCTCCCTGTGCGGCCGGGCGGTCCTCGTCGCGTCCGGCGCGACCCTCGGCCTGCCCCGAGCCGGGAGTAGGGTCGCGCCATGGCTGAGACTCAGAGGTGGGAGTACCTCACCGCCCCGATCCTGGTGCACGCGGCGAAGCAGATCCTCGACAACTTCGGTGCCGACGGGTGGGAGCTCGTGCAGGTGGCTCCGGGCATGAACCCCGAGAACATGGTCGGCTACTTCAAGCGGCCGGTGGCCGCCTGATGGGCGCGGTCGAGGACCGTCTCGCCGAGCTCGGTCTCTCGGTGCCTGACGTGGCCAAGCCGGTGGCGTCGTACGTCCCGGCCGTCCGGTCGGGCTCCTACGTCTACACCTCCGGTCAGCTCCCGATGCGGTCGGGCGAGCTGCTCGGCACCGGCAAGGTCGGCGGCGAGGTGACGCCCGAGGACGCCGCGACCTACGCGCAGCAGTGCGCCCTCAACGCGATCGCCGCGGTCAAGGCCGAGATCGGTGACCTCGACCTGGTGAAGCGGGTCGTCAAGGTGGTCTGCTTCGTGGCCTCGACCCCCGACTTCACCGCTCAGCCGCAGGTCGCGAACGGCGCCTCCGACCTGCTCGGCGAGGCGTTCGGCGACGCCGGCGTCCACGCCCGGTCGGCGGTCGGCGTACCGGTGCTGCCGCTCGACGCGCCCGTCGAGGTCGAGATCCTCGTCGAGGTCTGAGTGCGCGTCTCCCTGCCGCCTCAGCTGGTCGAGCATGCGCGGGAGTTCGCGGAAGGACGGCGTACGCCGGCCGAGCCGCGCGACGCGGCCACCGTGATCCTGACTCGCCCCGGTGACCGGGGCCCCGAGGTCTACCTGCTGCTGCGGCAGACGTCGATGGCGTTCGCGGGCGGGATGTGCGTGTTCCCCGGAGGCGGCGTCGACCCGCGCGACTTCGACGCCGCCGTGGCGTGGGCAGGCCCCGACGCCGCGACCTGGGCCGCCCAGCTGGTCACGTCGGAGGAGATGGCGCGCGCGCTGGTGTGTGCGGCGGTCCGCGAGACCTTCGAGGAGTCCGGCGTGCTGCTGGCCGGCACGTCGGCCGGGGACGTCGTCGCCGACACCACCGGCGACGACTGGGAGGCCGACCGCCGAGCGCTCGAGGCCAAGGAGCTCTCCTTCACCGCGTTCCTCGACCGGCGCGGGCTGGTGCTGCGCACCGACCTGCTCGGCGTGTGGGGGGCGTGGTGCACGCCGGAGTTCGAGCCGCGGCGCTTCCGGACCTGGTTCTTCGTCGCGGCGCTGCCGCCGGGGCAGCGGACCCGCGACGTGTCGTCGGAGTCGTCGTCGGTCACCTGGCTCTCCGCGGCCGGGGCCTGCGACGCGGTCGACGCCGGTGAGCTCGGGATGATGCCGCCGACCTACCTGACCTGCCTCGAGGTCGCGCAGCACGACAGCCCCGACGACCTGGTCGCCGCCTCGGCCGGCCGGGTCGTGGAGATGTTCACGCCCGAGGTCGAGGGGGAGGGCGCGGGAGCGACCCTGTCGATGCCGGAGCGCATGTGGCCGCTGGTCGCGGCCCGGGACGCCGATGGCTGAGGCAGCCTGGACGGGCGGGTCGTACGGCGCCCTGGCGGAGTGTGTGCTCGCGCCCAACGCCTCGCCGATGACGCTCGACGGCACCAACACCTGGGTGCTGCACGACCCGTCGTCCGCCCGGTCGGTGGTGGTCGACCCCGGGCCGCTGGACCCTGCCCACCTGTCCGCCGTCGCCGACAGCGCCGGCGACGTCGCTGTCGTCCTGCTCACCCATCACCATCTCGACCACTCCGAGGCCGCCCGCGCCTTCGCCGAGCGGGCCGGGTGCGGCGTGCGCGCGCTCGACCCGTCGTACCGGCTCGGGTCCGAGGGTCTCGGTGAGGGCGACGTGGTCGCCGTCGGCGACCTCGAGATCCGCGTCGTGGCAACGCCGGGGCACACCGCCGACTCGCTGTCGTTCGTGCTGCCCTCCGAGCGGACCGTGCTCACCGGTGACACGGTCCTGGGCCGCGGGACGACGGTCGTCGCCCACCCCGACGGCGAGCTCGGGGCGTACCTCGGCTCGCTGGACCGGCTCCGGGCGCTGGCCGCGGCGCACGAGATCGAGACGATCTGGCCGGGCCACGGACCGGTGATCGACCGGGCGCTGCCGGTGCTCGACCACTACCTCGACCATCGCCGCGAACGCCTCGAGCAGGTCCGCGAGGCGCTCCGCTCGCTGCACGCGGCCGCCCGCGACGGCGTACCGCTCGACCACGAAGCCCTGCCCCGCCGCATCGTCGAGATCGTCTACGCCGACGTCGACCCCGTGCTCTGGCCGGCCGCCGAGCTGTCGGTCCGCGCCCAGCTGGACTACCTCACCCGCCGTTGAGTTTGGCCCTCCGGGTTCGTTGAGTTGGCCCTCCGGGTCCGTTGAGGGGCCCTCGGGCGCACGTGTCTTGGGGTTGCGGTAACCGTGCAATTGCGCGGTGGTGGGAGTGTTTTCCGTCCGGACCGTGTCAGAACCGCGCAATTGCGCGGATGTGGCGAGCCCCTCGGACCCGGGCCCCGGGGGCGGGATCGTCATGGGCTGTGGATGAGCCCTGCGAACACCCGAGAACCTCGGCACGCTCTCCCTGTGGCCACCTCGGAGGTCGACCTCGACGCCCCGTTCACTCGCGGCATGCTCCGGCTGCGCGGCCTCGACCCCAACCTGGTTCGCCGCAGTGAGTTCAGCCAGGTGATCCGCTCTGTCTGGGTCCGGTCGAAGGCGGTGGACGATGACACCAGGACGCGAGCCGCCCTCGCGCTCCACCCACCCGACGCCATCGCCAGTCACTTCAGTGCCGCCCGGTTGCTCGGTCTGCCAGTGCCGGAGCATCTCTTCGAGCACGTGACGGTCTTCAGGCCCGAAGACCGACGTTGGCGACCGGAGCTCAAGATCCACGTCACCAAGCGTCCTCGACACGTCGTCGTCGTCCGCGGCATGAGGTGCACCGGTCCGGTGACCACCTTCATCCAGATGGCCGGTTCGCTTCCCGTAGTCGACCTCGTCGTGCTCGGCGACGCCTTGGTCAAGCGGTTCAGGCTCTCACCGAGCAAGCTGGTCCGTGCCTGTCGAGATTCTTCGGACTACTACGCGGGCGCCGCTCTCACCGCGGCCCGGTACGTACGTCGAGGCGTCGACTCCCCGATGGAGTCACGGCTGCGCATGCTGCTCGTCCTGGCCGGACTGCCGGAGCCCAAGGTCGACGTCAGAGATCTCGACGACTCCGGAGCGTGGAGGCGGAGGTACGACCTGTGCTACCCGGAGTACAGGCTGATCGTCGAGTACGACGGTCGCCAGCATGCCGCGGACATCGAGCAGTGGCAGTCCGACCTCGATCGGCGTGAGGAGCTGGATGACGAGCACGTCCGGATCCTGGTGGTGACGGCTCGGGGCATCTTCGTTGAGCCGCACAGGACGATCGAACGCGTGCGCCGTCAGCTGATCGCACGTGGATACCCCGGCAAGCTGCCCATCGACGAGCGCTGGCGGGAGCACTTCCGGGCTTGAGGCCACTTAGCCGTCGGCTGTCAGGCGGCGACCGATCCGCGCAATTGCGCGGGCGCGACATGGATATCACTTCTGCGGCTGCCTGATCCGCGCAATTGCGCCGTGACGGCAACCCTCGCACCGGGCCGCACAGCCCACCCGGCGAAGGTCAGCGGGCGCGGCGGCGGAGGCGGTCGATCTCCATGATCACGACCGATCGGGGCTCGAGGCGCAGCCAGCCACGGGAGGCGAAGTCGGCCAGGGCCTTGTTCACCGTCTCGCGGGAGGCGCCGACCAGCTGGGCGAGCTCCTCCTGGGTGAGGTCGTGGTGGACGTGGACGCCGTCGTCGGCGGTCCGGCCGAAGCGGTCGGCCAGGTCGAGCAGCGCCTTGGCCACCCGGCCCGGTACGTCGGAGAACACCAGGTCGGCGTTGACGTCGTTGGCCTTGCGGAGCCGGCCGGCGATCTGGGCCAGCAGCCCACGGGCGACCTGCGGTCGGCCCTCGAGCCACTTGAGGAGGTCTTCGTGGGACAGCGAGAGGAACGCCGAGTCGGTCACCGCGGTCACCGTCGCCGAGCGCGGACCGGGGTCGAACAGCGACAGCTCGCCGAACATCTGACCGGGCCCGAGGATCGCGAGGAGGTTCTCCCGGCCGTCGCTGGAGGTACGGCCGAGCTTCACCTTGCCGTCCATGACGACGTAGGCCCGGTCGCCCGCGTCGCCCTCGTGGAAGAGCACGTCGCCCCGCCGCAGCTTGGTCTCGCTCATCGAGGCCCGCAGGGCCGTGGCAGCCTCGTCGTCGAGTGCGCTGAACAGCGGTGTCTGACGCAGTACGTCGTTGTCCACGACCACCCTCCATGCCCTCGCGTGCACGCCGTACGTCGGTCGTCGCTGCCTGAGGACCCAGTTGATCCTATCGAGTGGTCCAGGTCACACCACCGCGCGCCCACGACTTCGGCTCGGCACGGCGATGTGGGTGCGCCACCGTAGGCTGTCCGGCGTGCCAGCCGTCTCCGCGCCCGAGACCCGCACCGGTCTGGTCCGGCGTGCTCGCCGCATCGACCGGGTGCTGGCGGAGACCTACCCCGACGCCCGGATCGAGCTCGACTTCGACGACCCGTTCCAGCTGCTCGTGGTGACCGTGCTGAGCGCCCAGACCACCGACCGGCGCGTGAACGCGGTGCGACCCACCCTCTTCGCCGCCTACCCCGACCCCCGCGCGATGGCCGCCGCTCCCCGCGAGCGTCTCGAGCAGATCATCGGGCCGCTCGGCTTCTTCCGGGCCAAGACCGACTCGCTGCTCAAGCTCAGCGCGGCCCTCGTCGAGCGGTACGACGGCCAGGTGCCGCCGCGCCTCGACGACCTGGTCACCCTCCCGGGGGTCGGACGCAAGACCGCCAACGTCGTCCTCGGCAACGCGTTCGGCGTCCCCGGCATCACCGTCGACACCCACTTCGGCCGGCTGGCCCGACGCTTCGGCTGGACCGACGAGACCGACCCCGTCAAGGTCGAGCACGCCGTCGGCGCGCTGTTCCCGCGCAAGGACTGGGTGATGCTCTGCCACCACCTGATCTGGCACGGCCGACGGATGTGCCACGCCAAGAAGCCCGCGTGCGGCGTGTGCCCCCTCGCCCGGATGTGCCCCTCGTACGGCGAGGGGCCGGTCGACCCGGGCCTCGCGGCGAAGCTCGTGAAGACCGAGGGGCCGGCATGAGGAAGGCCTTCCTGACCATGCTGGCGCTGCCCCTGCTGGTGGCCTGCTCCGGCGCCCACCCGTCCGACCTCATCGCCGGTCACTCGCGGGTGAAGGTCGCCTCGCCCGACCTGGTCGCGCTGAAGAAGACCACCGAGGTCCCCGACTGCCCCCGCACCTCCGGGACGGCCGTCCCGGGTGGGCTGCCCGCCCAGACGGTGCCGTGCCTGGGTGGTGGCAGGTCGGTCGACCTGGCCGGCCTGCGGGGCCCGATGATCGTGAACTTCTGGCAGTCCTACTGCCACCCGTGCCGCACGGAGATGCCGGCGCTGGCGGCGTACGCCAAGAGCCATCCGGCGGTGAAGATCGTCGGCATCGACATCCTCGACACGCAGCCGGGCGCGGCGCTCCAGCTGGCGCGTGACAGCAAGGTCTCCTACCCCCTGGTCGCCGATCCCGCGGGCAACCTCGACGGCGCCAAGCCGTTGCCGCACATCCCGGGGCTCCCGTTCACGGTGTTCCTCGACAGCAGCGGCAAGATCGCCCACGTCGAGGCCGGCGCCATGCTGACCGAGGCCGACGTCGCCGACGCCGCCCAGCACTACCTCGGGGTCGGCGGGTGATCCCCGACTGGCTGCTGCCCGTCGCCGAGGCCGCCCGCACCATCTCGGCCGACGACCTGACGAAGTTCGTCGCGCCGGAGGACTCCGACCCGCGCCGGGGGGCCGTGCTCATGCTGTTCGGCTCCCAGCAGGACCTCCTGCTCACCGAGCGCGCCCACGACATGCGCTCCCACCCGGGACAGGTGTCGTTCCCCGGTGGTTCGATCGACCCCGGTGAGACCCCGCGCGAGGCTGCCCTGCGCGAGGCGTTCGAGGAGACCGGCCTGCTGCCCGACGGCGTCGAGGTCTTCGCCGAGCTGCCCGAGCTGTGGCTGCCGCCGAGCAACTTCGCGGTGACGCCGGTGCTCGGCTGGTGGGAGCGTGAGAGCCCGGTCGGGGTCGTCGACCCCGCCGAGGTGCACGCCGTCTACCGGGTGCCGCTGGCCGACCTGCTCGAGCCCGACCACCGCGTCTCCGTGCGCCACCCCAGTGGCTGGGTCGGCCCGGGGTTCCTGGTGGGGCCCGACCACGACCTGGTCCTCTGGGGCTTCACCGCCGGGATCATCTCCCGGCTGCTCGACTTCCTCGGCTGGACGCGCGCCTGGGACGAGCGCCGGATGCGTGACCTGCCCGCCCACATGCTGCAAGGTGGACCCCGCCCGACGGTGCCCCCGCCCGTCGTACCCGCCACCACCCAGGAGCCGACGTGAACGCACTCGACTGGGTGCTGATCCTGGTCGTGCTGCTCTACGCCGTCTCGGGCTACTGGCAGGGCTTCATCACCGGTGCGTTCGCGACCGTCGGCCTCCTCATCGGCGGCCTGATCGGGGTCTGGCTGGCGCCCACGGCGCTGGGCAACGCCGCGCCCTCGATCCTGGTCTCGCTCGCCGCCGTCTTCATCGTGATCCTGTGCGCGTCGCTCGGGCAGGCCCTGTTCCAGGTCGTCGGGGTCCGGATCCGCTCGCGCATCACCTGGCAGCCGGCACGGGCCCTCGACGCGGCCGGTGGCGCTGCGCTCAGCGCGGTCGCGGCGCTGCTGGTCGCGTGGGCGCTCGGGTTCGCCCTGTCCGGCTCGGGCCTCCACGGCATCACGCCCCTGGTCCGCAACTCCAAGGTCCTGGCCGAGGTCAACAGCCTGCTCCCCGACTCCGCCGGCTCGCGGCTGTCGTCGTTCAACGACGTCGTCGGGACGACGTTCTTCCCGCGCTACCTCGAGCCGTTCGCCCCCGAGCGCATCGTCGCGGTGCCGCCGGGCCCGCAGCGGATGCTCACCGACCCCGACGTCGACCGTGCCGGCCACGCCGTCGTCCGGGTCCGGAGCACCAACGGCTGCGACCAGGGGATCGAAGGCTCCGGCTTCGTCTACGCCCCCGACCGGGTCATCACCAACGCCCACGTCGTCGCCGGCGTCCGCGACCCCGTCGTCGACGTCGACGGCACCTCCGAGGCCGGCACCGTCGTCTACTACGACCCGCGGACCGACGTCGCGGTGATCGCGGTGCCGACCGGCACCGTGCGCCCGCTCCGCTGGTCTCGACGGCCGCCGCCGGTGAGGGGGTCGCCGTCCTCGGCTACCCCCAGAACGGCCCGTACGACGAGCAGGTCGGGCGGATCCGGGCCGACCAGCGGCTGCGCTCGCCCGACATCTACGGCCACGGCACCGTGATCCGCGACGTGCTGTCGTTGCGGGCGCTGATCCGTCCCGGCAACTCCGGCGGGCCGGTGGTCGACTCCGCCGGTCACGTCGTCGGCGTGGTCTTCGCGGCGTCGGTGACCAACAGCGACACCGGCTACGCGCTGTCGTCGGCGCAGGTGGCCCAGGCCGCGGCCGCGCGGGCGGGTCAGCTCGCGGGCGGTGTCGACCCAGGGCTGCGCGGCGTGAGCGAGGCCGGAGCGGGCGCCGTACCAGGGCGCGAGAGCATCTGCTTGGCCTGCTCGGCCTGCTCGATCGCGCGCTGAGGGGCCCGCACCTTCTTGAACTTCCGGTAGCCGACGAACGCCAGGATCGCGGTCAGCACCAGGTAGAAGGCGAAGACGATCGTGAACGCCCACATCAACGGAAGGCCGTCGCCGTTCCAGTTGATGAAGTAGGCGATCGCGACCGACAGCATGATCAGCGCCATCACCAGGAAGAACACGGCGGCGGCGAACAGGGCGATGCCGGCGCCGCCGGCCTGGGCGCTCACCTTGAGCTCGGACTTGACGAGCTTGATCTCGTTGGAGATCAGGCTGGAGATGTCACGGCTGGCATCCGAGACGAGCCGACCGATCGTGGGATCGTCGTCGTGCACGGGTTCTGTCGCCATCGGTCCTCGGGCCCCCTGGTGGTGGATGTCCGAGCCGACCCTACAACGACCGTCCGGGACCCCGCGACCGGCCGGTCCGGACGGCGATAGCCTCTGTGCGGTGGCCGGCTGGCGGTCCCGCCGGCCCGAGGAGGACCGTGACCGTCGTACGCCGGATCCTGCCGTCGCCCGAGCCCGGCGAGGTCGGTTTCGTCAGCGACCTCCTGCGCAGCGAGGTCACCGGCGGTCTGCTGGCGCTCACGGCCGCCGTGGTCGCCGTGATCTGGGCCAACTCCCCGTGGGAGGCGTCGTACCAGTCGTTCATCGCCTTCGACCTCGGGCCGCTCGACCTCGAGCACTGGGGTGCCGACGGCGCGCTGACCCTCTTCTTCTTCGTGGCCGGGCTGGAGCTCAAGCGCGAGTTCGTCGTCGGGTCGCTCCGGCGCCCGGCCGACGCCGCCGTCCCCGTGACCGCGGCGCTGTGCGGGGTCGCCGTACCGGCTCTGCTCTACCTCGTCGTCAACCTCGTCGCACCGTCGGGGGAGCCGGGTGGCTGGGCGATCCCCGCCGCCACCGACATCGCCTTCGCGCTGGCCGTGCTCGCGGTCGTCGGCTCGCACCTGCCACCCGCGCTCCGCGCGTTCCTGCTGACGCTCGCGGTGGTCGACGACCTGGTGGTGATCGCGATCATCGCGCTGGTGTTCACCGACGACGTGCACCCGGTCGACCTGCTTGTCGCCCTGGCCCTGGCGGGGGTGTGGGCCCTGCTGATGCACCTGCGGATCCGGCCGTGGCCGGTCTACCTCGTGCTGGCGGTGGTGGGCTGGTGGTTCATGCACGAGAGCGGGGTCCACGCGACCATCGACGGGGTCGTCCTCGGTCTGCTGACGCGCGTACGACGTGACGAGGGCGAGGAGCACTCGCCCGCGGAGTCGATGGAGCACACCCTGGCCCCGATCTCCTCGACGGTGGCCGTGCCGTTCTTCGCGCTGGTCTCGGCCGGGGTCTCGCTGTCGGGCGGCTTCTCGCTGCTGCGCGACCCGATCGTGATCGGCGTACTGCTGGGGCTCGTGCTCGGCAAGCCGCTGGGGGTGCTGACCGGCACGTTCCTGGTCACCCGGTTCACGCACGCCGAGCTCAACGAGGACATCACCTGGGCCCAGCTGGTCGGGGTCGCCGTCCTGGCCGGGATCGGGTTCACCGTCTCGCTCCTGGTCGCCGAGCTGTCCTTCACGGGGGCGGAGGCCGAGGCTGCCAAGGCCGCCGTCCTCGCGGCGTCGGTCATCGCCGCGATCGCCGGCGCCACCGTCCTCCGCCGTCGTCCAGCCGGCCCTCCGGGCTCGACCTGACCGGGAGGGCCAACTCGAGGGACCGCGAGGGCCCACTCAACGAGTCGTCAGTCCTCGTCCGTGCCGGTCTCGAGGCCGGCCTTGATCTTGTCCATCACCGTCGAGTCGGCCAGGGTCGTGACGTCGCCGACCTCGTGGTGCTCGGCGACGTCGCGGAGCAGGCGCCGCATGATCTTCCCCGACCGGGTCTTGGGCAGCTCGGCGACGATCATGATCGACTTCGGCTTGGCGATCGGGCCGATCTCCTTGGCCACGTGGTCGCGCAGCTCCCGGACCAGCGGGACACCCTCGCCGGGCTCGTCGGCCTCCTCGATCGCCGACTCGCGCAGGATCACGAAGGCGTTGATCGCCTGACCGGTGTCGGGGTCGTTCGCGCCCACCACGGCTGCCTCGGCGACCTTGGGGTGCGACACCAGGGCCGACTCGATCTCGGTCGTCGACAGCCGGTGACCCGACACGTTCATCACGTCGTCGACGCGGCCGAGCAGCCAGATGTCGCCGTCCTCGTCGAGCTTGGCGCCATCACCGGCGAAGTACTGGCCGGGGAAACGCTTCCAGTAGGTGTCCTGGTACCGCTGGTCGTCGCCCCAGATGGTGCGCAGCATGGCGGGCCACGGCTCGGTGAGCACGAGGTAACCGCCGGAGCCCGGGTTCACGGCGTTCCCCTCGTCGTCCACGACCAACGCCGAGATGCCTGGCAGGGCCTTCATCGCAGACCCGGGCTTGCCATGGGTCACGCCCGGGAGCGGGCTGATCATGTGCATGCCGGTCTCGGTCTGCCACCACGTGTCGACCACCGGCGCCTGGCCGCCGCCGATGTGCTCGCGGTACCAGACGTAGGCCTCCGGGTTGATCGGCTCGCCCACCGACCCGATGATCCGCAGCGTGGAGAGGTCGTACCGGTCGGGGATGTCGGCGCCCCACTTCATGAAGGTGCGGATCACCGTCGGCGCGCAGTAGAGCAAGGTGATCTTGTACGTCTCGATGATCTCCCACCAGCGCCCCTTGTGGGGGGTGTCGGGCGTGCCCTCGTACATCACCGAGGTCGTGCCGTTGGCCAGCGGACCGTAGACGATGTAGCTGTGCCCGGTCACCCAGCCGATGTCGGCCGCGGTCCAGAAGACGTCGTCGTCCTTGAGGTCGAAGACCGCCCAGTGGGTGTACGCCGTCCCGACCAGGTAGCCGCCGGTGGTGTGCAGGATGCCCTTGGGCTTGCCGGTCGTGCCGGAGGTGTACATGACGTAGAGCGGGTGCTCGGCGTCGAACGCCTCCGGGGTGTGCTCGGTGGACGCTCCGTCGACGACGTCGTGCCACCACACGTCGCGGCCCTCGGTCCACGCGACGTCCTGCCCGGTACGACGGACCACCAGGACCGAGCGCACGTCGGGGCACTGCTCCAGCGCCTCGTCGACGGCCGGCTTCAGCGCGGCCGGCGCGCCACGGCGGTAGCCGCCGTCGGAGGTGATCACCACCCGCGCGTCGCAGTCCTGCACCCGGTCGCGCAGGGCGGTCGAGGAGAACCCGCCGAACACCACCGTGTGCGGGGCACCGAGGCGGGCGCACGCCAGCATCGCGACCACGGTCTCGGGGATCATCGGCATGTAGATCGCCACCCGGTCGCCGGTCTTCACGCCGAGGTCGATCAGCGCGTTGGCGGCCTGGCACACCATGTCCTTGAGCTCGGCGTAGGTGATGTCCCGGGTGTCGCCCTCCGGCTCGCCGACCCAGTGGTAGGCGACGCGGTCGCCGTTGCCGGCCTCGACGTGCCGGTCCACGCAGTTGTACGCCGCGTTCAGCTTCCCGCCGACGAACCACTTCGCGAAGGGCGCGTTCTCCCAGTCGAGGACCTGGTCCCACCGGGTGTCCCAGGTCAGGCGCTCGGCGGCCTCGGCCCAGAAGGCGAGCCGGTCGGCGTCGGCCCGCTCGTAGGCCTCCTCCTTGACGTTGGCGTTGGCGACCAGGTCGGCGGGGGGGTCGAACCGGCGGTTCTCGTGCATCAGGTTGGACAGGGTTTCTTCGCTCACGGCGGTGGGTCTCCTCTCGGGCGGCGGCCCCGCGCACCCGGGCCGCCGCCTCACCCTAGGAGCGGATGGTTGTATCCATGTTGGTCCAGCCGGGCCGGGTACGCGACCCACAGCCTCGTCGTACGGCGTGCGGTGCCTACTCGCGCGGTCCCACCGGCAGCACCTGACGCCCGAACGTGAACGCCGTGACGCCCGCGAACGACGTGTACCAGGCCGCCAGCGCGGTCAGCAGGCCGAGGTAGCCACCGAACTTGATCCAGTTGCTCGACTCGTGGTCGAACCAGCCGATCGCCAGGACCAGGAAGGTGATCGTCAGCAGCGCGAAGACCGCCAGTACCGCCATGTTCACCCGCACGGCCGCCACCGTCATGTAGGCGGTGAAGATCGTCCAGCCCACGAGGTAGGTGCCGACGGCCTTGTAGCCCTCGGGGCCCAGCCCGGCCAGGTCGTGCTCGGCGAGCCACCAGAACGACACCCAGAACGCGCCGTAGGAGCAGAACGCGGTCGCCCCGAACGTGTTGCCCTTGGCGAACTCCCAGAGCCCGGCGGCGAACTGGCCGATGCCGCCGTAGGCGAGGGCCAGTCCGAGGGCCCCTGCGACGAGGGACTGCGGGACGATGTCGGCGTTGACCATGCTCAGGACGAACGTGGTGAGCGCGAAGCCGGCCAGCCCGAGCGGGGCGGGGTCGGCGATATGGGCCCCCGGGACGGGGACGGGGGTGTGTGTCGGGGTCTCGGACATCGGTGCTCCTGTCTCATGGCGACGGGTTCGTCGACCTGCTGAGGGACAACCCGGGACGGTAGGTCGGTGCACGGGCCGAGTGACAGGGGTCACACCGGGTGCTGCGGCCAGCGGGCCTGCTACGTCGCTCTGCGCGGTCGGCATCGCGACGAGCGGTGGCAACGCCGCGACCAACGGCGCTCAGGTCATCGGGTGGAAGGTGCCGCGGTCCACGTCGACGGCCTCCGGGAGGTGGAGCCGCACCATGGCCCGCCCGACGTGAACGGGCAGGCGCGCCCGGTCGCCCAGTGAGACCCCGATCATCAGGGCGAACGCCCAGGGGACGGTCACCAGCGCCGGCTGGGCGAGCACCGCACCGGCCCACCCGGCAGGACTCACCCCCAACATCACCGCGATCACGGCGGCGCCCGAGAACAGACCGCCGCCGACCAGCCCGGCGATGGCGCCGCGGGCGGTCAGACCGCGCCACCAGATGCCCAGGAGCAGCAGCGGGCAGAAGGTGGACGCCGCCACCGCGAACGCCAGCTCGACCGCGTGGGCGACCGAGAGGCCCTGCGAGCCCAGGGTCAGCACCAGACCGCCGACCACGGCGAGCACGCTGCCGATCCGGAACCCGAGAACACCGCCGAACCGACGACCGAGCAGGTCCTGCGAGAGCACGCCGCTGATCGAGACCACCAGGCCCGACGAGGTGGACAGGAAGGCGGCGAAGGCTCCCGCTCCGAGCAGGGCCGTGAGGAGGGTGGCCCCGGTGCCGGGGAGCACCCGGTCGGGGAGGGCCAGCACCACGGAGTCGGTCTTGCCCGAGGCCACGAGGTCGGAGGCGTAGACCCGGCCCAGCACGCCGTACGCCGTGGGCAGGAGGTAGAAGAGGCTCAGCATGCAGAGCACGACCAGCGTCGTACGACGTGCGGTGCGGCCGTCGTGGTTGGTGTAGAAGCGGACGACGACGTGGGGGAGGCCCATGGTGCCGAGGAACGTGGCGACGATCAGCGAGTAGGTCAGGTAGGTGGCGTGTGGGCCGGTCAGCGGCTCGAGCCAGGCGTTGTCGTCCAGGTGGGTGGTCCGGGGTCGCGTCGTGGTGCCACGCGAGCCAGAGCACCACGAGGGGGATCAGGAGCGCCCAGAGCTTCAGCCAGTACTGGAAGGCCTGCACCAGTGTGATGCTGCGCATCCCGCCGGCCGCCACGGCGACCAGCACGACCACGGCCACCACCACGGCCCCCACCCAGGACGGAGCGCCGGTGAGGGCCTGGAGGGTGAGTCCGGCGCCCTGCAGCTGCGGCACCAGGTAGAGCACGCAGATCAGGCAGACCAGCCAGCTCGCCACCCGCCGCGCGGCCGACGACTCCACTCGGAACTCCGCGAAGTCGGGCAGCGTGTAGGCACCCGAACGACGCAGCGGAGCAGCCACGAAGACCAGCAGGAGCAGGTACCCGACCGTCCACCCGATCGGGTACCAGAGCATGTCGACACCGCGCGCGAGCACCAGTCCGGCCACTCCGAGGAACGACGCCGCGGACAGGTACTCACCACCGATGGCCGAGGCGTTGAGGACCGGGCCGACGCGTCGCGACGCGACGAAGAAGTCGCTCGTCGTGCGCGAGACCCGCACCCCGAAGGCGCCGATGGCGAGTGTCGCCGCGACCACCAGGGTCACGGCCAGCAGCGCGACGGCCTCTCTCACCGAGGCTCCTCGGGAGGCTCCGCCGCCCCGGGCGGATGCTGGCCGACGAGATCGACGAACGCCGCCTCGTTGTGCTCTGCCCGGCGGACGTACCACCACGCCAGCACCAGCACCCACGGGTAGACGAGCACCCCGAGAACGAGCCAGGGGAGGGGCACGTGCAGGACGCGGACGTCGCCGGCGTGCAGGCCGTGGAGCAGCACCGGGAGCAGGCCCACCGTGACCGCGAGCAGGAGGACGACGTACGTCGCGAGCCGGAGCTGGGCGCGCATCAGGCTCTGCACGTAGACCTCGCCCACCCGGCTCAGCGCGTCGATCTCCGCGGCGTGCGACTGCCGCGACCGCGGCCTGGCGCCGGCCGTACGCGGGCTGGTGATCCGGACTCTCGACACCGGCTCGTCGGTCACGTCTCACCTGCCCGGGTACGACGGAGCAGCGTGCGCACGTCCGGGAGGTGTCGTCGGCTGACCGGCAGCTCGACGCCGTTCACCGTCACCGACGGCCGCGGCGAGCTGAGGCGGACCTCGTCCACGTGCGCGAGCGCGACCAGGATGCTGCGGTGGATCCGGACGAAGCCCTCGTCGGCCCAGCGCTCCTCGAGGGCGCTGAGCGGCATCCGTACCAGCGGGTCGCCGGACGGGGTGTGCAGCCGGACGTAGTCGCCCTGGGCGGAGGCATAGCGGACCTCCGAACGGCGTACGAAGCGGGTGACGCCGGCCAGCTCCACCGGGACCTGCTCGTCGTGGTCGGCGACGCCTGCCTCGTCGGTCACCCGGCGGATCGCCTCCCGCAGCCGCTCCTCGCGCACTGGCTTGAGCAGGTAGTCGACCGCGCGGAGGTCGAACGCGTCGACCGCGTGGTGCTGGTGGGCGGTGACGAACACGATCGCGGGACGGTTCCGGAACTGCTGGAGCACCGACGCCAGCTCCAGACCGCTGAGCCCCGGCATCGCGATGTCCAGCAGCACCAGGTCGACCTGCTCCGAGCGCAGGACCCGCAGGGCGGCGGTCGCGGAGAGCGAGGTGAGCACCTCGCCGACGCGGGGGTCGCGGCCGAGGAGGTAGGCCAGCTCGTCGAGAGCCGGCTGCTCGTCGTCGACGACCAGCACGCGGAGGCCGGGCGACGTCATGCGCGTACCCCCGCGGCGTACTTGGGCACGCGGAGGGTCACCTTGGTGCCCGCGCCCGGTGCGGTCTCCACGATCAGGCCGTAGTCGTCGCCGAAGGCCGAGCGGAGCCGCTCGTCGACGTTGCCGAGCCCGATGGAGTCCATCGACTCGTCGCCGGCCAGGGCCCGCCGTACCCGCTCGGGGTCCTCGCCGACGCCGTCGTCCTCGACGGTGATCACGGCCTCGTAGTCCTGGTCCTCGGCCACGATCGTGATCGTGCCCGGCCCGTCCTTGGCCGCGAGCCCGTGCCGGACGCCGTTCTCCACCAGCGGCTGGAGCGACAGGACGGGGATGCTCACCCCGAGCACCTCGGGCGCGATCCGCAGGGTCACCGAGAGGCGGTCGCCGAACCTGGCCTGCTCGAGCACCAGGTAGCGCTCGATGGAGCTCAGCTCGTCCTCGAGGGTGGTGTAGCTGCCCACCCGCTGGAAGGAGTGGCGGGTGAAGTCCGCGAACTCGAGGAGGAGGTCGCGGGCCCGGTCGGGATCGGTGCGGATGAACGAGGCGATGGTGTTCAGCGCGTTGTAGACGAAGTGCGGGGAGATCTGGGCCCGCAACGCCCGGACCTCCGCCTCCATCCGCGACGTGCGGGCGGCGTCGAGCTCGGCCAGCTCGAGCTGGCCGGACACCCAGCGGGCGAGCTCGTCGGTGGCGCGGACCAGGCCGGCGGACGCCGCCGGCGTGAAGGCCATCACCGTGCCCACGACCGACTCCTCGACACTGAGAGGTGCCACCACGGCCTGGCGCAGGACGCAGCCCTGCTGGCCGCAGGAGAACTCGCGGTGGTCGCGGATCGTGGTGACGCCGTCCCGGGTGCAGCGCTCGGCGAGGTCGCCCACCCACTCGGCGTGGACCGCTCCCCGACCGTGCCACGCGAGCAGCGTCGTGGTGTCGGTGACCGCGACCGCGGGGCTGCCGAGCAGTGTCGCCAGGTGCCGGACGCAGTGCTCGGCCGAGCTCTGCGTGAGTCCTGTGCGGAGCACGCTCGTCATCTGAGACGCCGTGTGGAGAGTGCGGAACGTCGCCCGGTCCGACTCGGTGCCGAGATAACCGGGACGGAGCATCCGCCACCGTGACATGGGCACAGGGTATGGCCCGTGTCACACTGCCGACCGTGAGCAGGCAGCCGCGCGTGGCCAGAGCCACCCGGACGGCGCCCACGCTGGAGGAGGTCGCCGCTCGGGCCGGAGTCTCCCGGGCGACGGCGAGCCGGGTGCTGCGCAGCGACCCGAAGGTGAGCGAGCACGCCCGCACCGTGGTGCTCGCGGCGGCGCGCGAGATCTCCTACGTGCCCAACCTCGCGGCTCGTTCGCTGGTCACCGGCCGTAGCGACTCGGTGGCGTTCCTGGTGGAGGAGACCGAGGAGCGGATGTTCGCCGACCCGTTCTTCCTCGGGATGCTCCGCAGTGCGCAGGAGACGGTGGCCGAGGCCGGGCTCCAGCTGGTGTTCACGGTGATGACCCGGCCCGAGGACCAGGAGCGGTTCTTGGCCTACGCCGCCGGCGGTCACGTCGACGGCGTCCTCCTGATGTCGCTGCACGGCCAGGACAAGCTCCCCCAGCGGCTCGAGGACCTCGGGGTGCCCACGGTCCTCAGCGGTCGGCCGCTCAGCCGGCGCCGACGGCTCTGGTACGTCGACGCCGACAACGTCGGCGGCGGCGCGCTCGCCACGTCGTACCTCCTCGAGCACGGGCGCCGCCACGTCGCGACGGTCGCCGGACCCGGTGACATGTGTGCAGGTCAGGATCGTCTCTCCGGGTACCGCGCCGCGATCGAGCGAGCGGGGCTGCCCTACGACCACAGCCTGGTCTCGGTCGGGGACTTCACCGCCAGCGGCGGGTACGCCGCGGCCAAGCGGTTGCTCTCGACCCGGCCGGACGTCGACGCGATCTTCGCCGCGTCCGACCTGGCCGCGATCGGCGTCCTGCGCGCCGTGCGCGAGAGCGGTCGCCGGATCGGCGACGACGTGGCCGTCATCGGGTTCGACGACATCCCTGCCGCCGTGGAGCAGCAGCCCCCCTTGACGACGGTCCGCCAGCCGATCCACGAGCTGGGTACGGCGATGACGCGGCTGCTGCTGGACCGGATCGAGGGCCGCGACGACGGTGAGCGGGCCAGTGTGCTGCCCGTGGAGCTGGTCCTGCGGGAGACCGCGTAAGGAGACCGGCCGAATCCCCTGGCGTGTGGCCCTTGACATGGTGACGACCGTCACCCCATCCTGTGCGTGATCGCTCGTGAGAGCGCTCTCACAAACCGGGGCCGAAGCCGGCTCCAGGCACCACAGGAGGATCCATGCCACGACGCACGACACGGCACCGCCGGGTCGCACCCCTGCTCGCCCTCGCGACCGCGGGCGCTCTCACCCTGGCCGGCTGCGGCAACGGCAGCTCCTCGGGCGACGCGGCCGCCAGCACCAGCGGCGGCCCCTGCGGGACCACGCGAACACGACGCTGACCGTCGGGCTCTTCGGGACCTTCGGGTTCAAGGAGACCGGCCTGTAGGACGCCTACAAGAAGGTCTGCCCCAACATCACGATCAAGGAGGACGTCGTCGAGCAGTCGGCGGACTACTGGACCAGCCTGAAGACCCGGCTGGCCTCCGGCAGCGGTCTGGACGACGTCCAGGCGATCGAGATCGGCTTCGTCGCCGACGTCGTGCAGAACCACGCCGACCAGTTCGTCAACTTCAACACGGTCCCCGACGCGGCCGCCGACAAGGCGGAGTTCTACGACTGGAAGTGGGAGCAGGCCACGACCAACGACGGCAAGACCACCGTCGGCCTCGGCACCGACATCGGCCCCGAGGCGATCTGCTACCGCCGCGACCTGCTCAAGCAGGCCGGGCTCCCGTCGCGACCCCAAGACGCTCGCCACCAAGTGGGCCACCTGGGACGACTTCATCAACTTCGGCAAGCAGTACGAGGCCTCGAAGACCAAGCCCTCCGGCTCGAGCTTCGTGGACAGCGCGGCCAGCATCTTCTCCACCGCCGTCTACCAGGGCGAAGAGGCGTACGCCAACGCCAACGGCGACACCGACGTCGAGAACAGCGACGGCGTGAAGAACGCCTGGGGCTACGCCACCGAGGCCGCCCCGGACGGCATCACCGCCGGGCTCCCGCAGTTCACCGACCCGCCTGGAACAAGGCCTTCTCGAGCGGCGCGTTCGCCACCCTGGCCTGCCCGACCTGGATGATGGGCTACATCCAGGGCCAGGCCGGTGACGCCTACGCCGGCAAGTGGGACATCGCTCCCGTCCTCCCCGGTGGCGCGACCAACTGGGGCGGCTCGTGGCTCGGCGTGCCGACCGCGGCGCACAACAAGGACGCCGCGATCGCGCTCGTCCAGTGGCTGTCCAACAAGGACCAGCAGGTCACGATGTGGACCGACGGGCGGCCACTTCCCGTCGAACCCGACGCTGCTGCCGCACCTGCGGTGAAGACCGCGACCAGCGCCTACTTCAGCAACGCGCCGGTCGGGACGATCTTCGGCGACATCGCCGGCGAGATGAAGATCCCGCCGATCGGCCTCTACGACACCCAGATCCAGAAGGCGTTCACGACGCAGCTGACCAATGTCGAGACCAAGGGCACCTCGCCGGACGACGCCTACAAGCCGCGCTCGACGCGATCAAGCAGATCACCGGCTGACGGACTCCCGGGCCATCGACGTCTCCTGCGCACGTCGGTGGCCCGGGCACGCCGCATGTCCCTGATCGCGTTCTTCCGCGCCGTCGGCCTGGCTCCCGCCGCGCCGCCGGACGAAAGGTGAGCATGAGCGTCGTGACCCAGACGACCGCCCCTGCCGTACGTCGTACCTCTCGCACGGAGGGACGTACCCGGCGGCACCGTCTCCCGGGCAGCCGCATCGGCTACGCCTACGTGCTGCCGTTCTTCGTGGTGTTCCTCGCGTTCAGCGTCTACCCGTGGCTGGACACCGCCTGGGTGTCCCTGCACGACGCCCGGCTGTCGACGTACGACCAGTCGAACTTCATCGGGCTGGAGAACTACCGCAACCTGTTCACCAACCAGTTCTTCTGGAACGCGCTGCGCAACACGATCACGATCGGGATCATCTCCACCGTCCCCCAGCTGTGCATGGCCCTGGGCATCGCCCACCTGCTCAACTACAGCCTCCGCGGCCGGACCTTCTTCCGGGTCGCGATCCTGATGCCCTACGCCACGAGCCTGGCAGCGGCGACGGTGATCTTCGTCGAGCTGTTCGACCCTCACTCGGGCTGGTCAACTGGGGCCTGCACACGGTGCACCTGCCGACCGTCGACTGGCAGGGCTCCAAGTGGCCCTCGCAGATCGCGGTCTCGACGATCGTCATCTGGCGCTGGACCGGCTACAACGCGCTCATCTACCTCGCCGGCATGCAGGCGATCAGTACCGACCTCTACGAGGCAGCCGCGATCGACGGCGCCGGCCGCTGGGCGCAGTTCCGCTACGTCACCCTCCCGGGGCTGCGGCCGGTGATCCTGTTCACGATCGTGGTCTCGACGATCGGTGCCTCCCAGCTCTTCGGTGAGCCGCTGCTCTACCACAACGGCCTGCCCGACGGCGGCACGCAGAACCAGTACCAGACCCTGGGGCTGCTGATGTACCAGCAGGGCTGGACCAACGACCGGCTCGGCCTGGCCTCGGCGACCGCCTGGACGATGTTCGTGATCATCGTGGCGGCGGTGGCCGTCAACCTGCTCCTCGCCCGGCGACGCGAAGGTCGTGGCGTGGGCCCGCGACGTCGCCGTCCGGTGCTGGCCGCTACGGTCCCGGAGGTGAGGGCCCCATGAGCGCTTCGTCCGCGGGCGGCACCACCATGAGGGCCGGCTGGGGCACCTACGCCGCGGTCCTGGTCGTGACGCTGGTCTCGATCTTCCCGCTCTACTACACGATCGTGATGGCGTCGCACACCAACGCCGAGATGGCTGCCAAGACGCCGCCACTCCTGCCCAACGCGTCGTTCTTCGGCAACGTCAAGAAGGCGCTCGAGCTCGCTCCGCTCAACCACGGACTGGTCAACTCGCTGATCGTCTCGGGCTCGTCACCCTCGGCACCGTCGCGTTCTGCACGCTCGCCGGGTTCGCCTTCGCCAAGCTCCGCTTCCGCGGAGCCACGCTCCTGCTCGGTATCTGCATCGCCACGATGATGGTCCCGCTGCAGATGGGCGTGATCCCGCTCTACATGTTGATGGCCAAGCTCGGGATGGCCGGTCATCTCTCGTCGGTGATCCTGCCGACCCTCGTGCACGGCGTTCGGGGTCTTCTTCATGCGGCAGTACGTCGCAGCGCGGTGCCCGACGAGCTGATCGAGGCCGCGTGGATCGACGGCGCCACTCCGCTCCGGGTGTTCTGGGCGATCGTGGTCCCGGCCGTGCGGCCGGCGATGGCGGTGCTCGGCATGCTGACGTTCCTGATGTCCTGGAACGACTTCTTCTGGCCGATCATCACGCTCAGCTCCCAGAACCCCACCGTCCAGGTGTCGTTCCAGGGCCTGGCCACCGGGTACGCGCCCCAGCAGTCGATCGTGATGGCCGGCACGCTCTACGGCACCGTCCCGGTGCTCATCGTCTTTATCCTCCTCGGCCGCCAGATCGTCGGCGGGATCATGCAAGGAGCAGTCAAGGGATGAACTCCACCGACCACCTGCACTTCCCCGAGGGCTTCGTCTGGGGCGCCGCCGCGGCGTCGTACCAGATCGAGGGCGCGGTCGCCGAGGACGGTCGAGCGCCGAGCATCTGGGACACGTTCTCCCATCGTCCCGGCGCGATCGACCACGACGACAACGGCGACGTGGCCTGCGACCACTACCACCGCTGGCGCGACGACCTCGACCTGATGGCCGGGCTGGGGCTGGCGTCCTACCGCTTCTCGGTGTCGTGGCCGCGGGTCATGCCCGACGGCCGCACCGTGAACCAGGCCGGCGTCGACTTCTACAAGCGCCTGGTCGACGGCCTGCTCGAGCGCGGCATCAGGCCGCTGATGACGCTCTACCACTGGGACCTGCCGCAGGCACTCGACGAAGGTGACGGCGCCGGCTGGCTCTCCCGCGACGTGCCCGACCGTTTCGTCGACTACGCCCTCGTGCTCGGCAAGGAGCTCGGCGACCGGGTGCCCGGGGTGACCACCCTCAACGAGCCCTGGTGCTCGGCGTACCTGGGCTACGCGACCGGCGAGCACGCTCCAGGCCTGCACGACCCGGCACTCGCCTACCGGGCCGCCCATCACCTCAACCTCGCCCACGGCCGCGCGGTGACGGCACTGCGGGGGGTGCTGCCGGCGTCGGCCGACATCTCGGTCACCCTGAACCTCCACCAGGTGGAGCCGGCATCGGACCGCGACGAGGACCGGGCCGCAGCCGACCACGTCGACCTGATCGCCAACCAGGTGTTCCTCGGCCCGATGTTCGGGGGTGGCTACTCCGACGCCCTCCGCCAGACCACGGAAGGCCTGACCGACTGGTCGTTCGTCGAGCCCGGCGACGAGGCCGAGATCGCTGCCCGGCTCGACTCGGTCGGGATCAACTACTACAACCCCGCCCGGGTCGCGGCCCCGGACGGCACCGGGAAGTCCTTCCCCGGCACCGACCGCGCGCGCTTCGTCGAGATCGCAGCCCCTCACACGATCATGGCGTGGCCGATCGTTCCGTCGGGCCTGACCGACCTGCTGCTGCGGGTGCAGCGCGACGTCGGGCTGCCGATCCGGGTCACCGAGAACGGCATGGCCGCCCGCGACGTCGTCGTCGACGGCCGGGTGCACGACGACGACCGGATCTCCTACCTGCGCGACCACCTCGCCGCCGTGCACGACGCGATCGAGCGCGGTGCCGACGTGCGGGGGTACTACGTGTGGACGCTGCTCGACAACTTCGAGTGGGCCTGGGGATACGACAAGCGCTTCGGCATCATCCACGTCGACTTCGAGACCCAGGCACGCACCCCCAAGGACTCCGCCCTGTGGTACGCCGACGTCGCCGCGCGCAACGAGCTGGACCTCAGCGGAAGTCGATGAGGAGCATGTCGTCGTCGGGCCCCTCGCCCTCGGGGCCGCCCTCGCCGTCGGCGCCCTTCCCTGCGTCGTACGACGGCCGGTCGAGCACCTGGGCCCGGAAGCACCGGGTGACGTAGGGCAGCTGCATGCCGTCCATGCCGCGGCCGAAGTCGTCGTAGAACGCGACCACCTCGGCCAGCTTGGCCTCACGGCCGGCCTCGTCGAGGACGGCGACGTTGGAGCGGGACAGCACGAGGTCCTGGATGGTCAACCGGTCGATGGTCTGCCAGTGGCTGAACTCCTGGTCCTCCACGAAGCCGAACCGTTCGCTGAAGATCAGCGCCTCCGCCGGGTCGCGGAGCTGTTCCTGGGTGCCGATCAGGGCACCGAGCCGACGCACCCACGGGATCTTCTCGTTGCGCTGGTTCCACAGGAGGCAGATCCGGCCCTCGGGCCGCAGCACCCGGGCGATCTCGGGCAGCGCACGCTCGAGGTCGAACCAGTGGAAGGCCTGGGCGGCGATCACCGCGTCCACCGAGCCGTCGGGGAGCGGGATGTCCTCGGCCGACGCCACGGCAGTCCGGGTGCCGGGGAGCCGGTCCTCGAGCACGGCGAGCATCTCGCCGTCGGGGTCGGTGGCGTGGACGTCGTGGCCGAGCTCGAGCAGGACCCGGGTCAGCTTGCCGGTGCCGGCGCCGAGCTCGAGCACCGTCAACGGGTGGTCGCCGAGCAGCCAGCGGGCCGCCTCGGCCGGGTACGTCGGGCGACCACGCTCGTAGGCCTCGGCGACGCCGCCGAACGAGTGGGCCCAGTCGGGGCCTTCGGCACCAGGAGTCTGCTCGTCGCTCATCGGGACCGAGGCTACCCGCCCTCGTCCCACCACTACTGTGCCGGTCGTGGAGCAGCTGGACGGTGTCGAGGGCCTCGAGGGCGTGGCCTCGGCGTACGTCGCCGCGCGCGACGGCATCGACACGCTCCTGCGCGACCGGGGGCTGCGCCGTACCTCTCCCGAGCTGACCACGGAGTCGCTGCTCCGCGGTGCTCATGCCAGCGCCGTGCTCGACGGGTCGACCTCGGGCCTCGACGAGGTGCGGGCCGGCGGCGGTGACGAGACTGCCCAGGCGGCGCTGCGGGTGTCGGTCGAGCTGCTCGGCCTGGCGCCGGTGCTCGACCGCTCGCCGCTGCAGGCGCTGGCCCGCCTGCACGCCCTCGCGGCTCCGTCCTCGGTGCCCGACGACCGGCGCGGACGGCCACGGGACGCGGACGCGGCGGCGCGGCTGCGGGCCGCGCTGTCCCTGCTGGAGGCCGACCGGCCTGCCCTGGTCACCGCCGCGCTGCTGCACGCCGAGCTCCTCACCGGTCGACCCTTCGCCTCCGCCAACGGGATCGTCGCCCGCGCTGCCGAGCGGCTGGTGCTGGCCGGCCGCGGGGTCGACCGCTTGTCGCTGGTGGTGACCGAGGCCGGCCACCTGGCGCTGCGGCCGGCGTATGAGAGCAACCTGCGCGCCTACGCCGAGGGCGGACGCCCGGGCGTGCAGGCCTGGCTGCTCTACGCGGCGGAGGCGTACGCCGCGGGCGCCGAGCTGAGCCCCCTCCGCGACGGGTAGCGTCCTGTGTCGGGAGAGGCGGACGAGGTCGCCGTTGGGGCGGGTTTCGAGATGCCTCGCTCAGCCCTCGCGAGCTCGGGTCTGAGCCGAGCGCCCCTCGACCTCCCGCCCGGATCTCGGCTACCGCCTGCTCGGTCCGAGGGACGTGACATGCGAGCGGCACCCGACAAGTCGGGTGCCGCCGCTCACACACGGACCCGGCTACCAAGCGTGCATCTACTCTGGTGGCAGCCCCGGAAGTCTTCCGATGACGTGCGCCCTGTAGGAAGGGTGGATCGCCGCGTGGGTACCCGGTTCGTGTGCTGGCTCTTCTGTTCTGATCTCCTGTCTACGCCTGCCGCCCGAGGCTCACAAGGGCCGATGAGGGTTGACTTTCACCCCTGGGGGTGGGCGCGCGTGTCGCCGGCCCGGGGTCCTCGGCGGGGGGCCCGCTCGGGACGTCGGGTGGCCGTCCGGGTCAGGCGCTGAGCCGGCGCCGACGGTTCAACCAGATCGCGCCACCGACCGTGAGGGCGGCGCCGACGGCCAGGGTCGCGAGCGTGCCGCGCACGGGGATCCGGCTGCGCAGCGTCACCGGCCGGGTGAACTGCAGGACCGGCCAGCCCTTGCTCGCCGCCAGTCGGCGCAGCTCCTTGTCGGGGTTGACCGCGTGGGGGTGGCCGACGATCTCGAGCATCGGGACGTCGGTGACGGAGTCGCTGTAGGCGAAGCACTGCTCGAGGTCGTAGCCGCGCTCGGCCGCCATCGCCTCGATGGCTCGTGCCTTCTCCGCGCCGTAGGCGTAGTAGTCGATGTCGCCGGTGTACTTGCCGTCCACGATCTCCAGGCGGCTCGCGACCACGTGGTCGGCACCGAGCATCTCGCCGATCGGCTCGACCACCTCGGCGCCACTGGCGGAGACGACGACCACGTCGCGGCCGAGCGCGTGGTGCTCGTCCATCAGCGAGACGGCCTCGTCGTAGACGATCGGGTCGACGACGTGGTGCAGGGTCTCGGCGACGATCTCCTTGACCGTGTCGACGTCCCAGCCCTCGACGAGCTGCGACATGAAGGCCCGGATCTTCTCCATCTGGTCGTGGTCGGCGCCGCCCACGAGATAGACGAACTGCGCGTACGCCGAGCGCAGCATCGCGCGGCGCGTGATCAGGCCGCCGGCCTGGAAGGGCTTGGAGAACGCCAAGCTGCTCGACTTGGCGATGATGGTCTTGTCGAGGTCGAAGAAGGCCGCCGAGCGGTGCTGCAGGCGCAGCGGGCGTGCGGATCCGCGGCGCTCGGGCATGGTCCTCATGGTAGGTGGCTGCGCCCTCTCCGGCCCGGCGATCGTGCACAGGCGCGTCTCGAGCAGCCTCCTTCCACAGCTGCTCGGCTGCGGCCGGCCGCCGGCCCGTCGTACGGCGGAGGGTGGCGGCATGAGCGCCACACCCCCTCCGCTGCTGGTCACCGCCGACGAGCGGCTCCTCGACGAGCTGCTCCGGCTCGCCGCGGCCGCCGGCACGACACCCGAGGTCGCCGGTGACGTGCCGGCCGCGTTGCGTGCCTGGCCACGCGCGCCGTTGGTGCTGGTCGGTCACGACCTCGCCGATCCCCTGGCCCGGGCCTCGCCCACGCGCCGCGAAGGGGTGTTCGTGGTGGTGCTCGCCCCGACGCCCGACGCGGTGTTCCGCTCGGCTCTCGCTGTCGGGGCCGAGAGCGTCGCCGAGCTGCCCCGCTCCGAGGGCTGGCTGGTCGAGCGGCTGACCGACGTCGTCGACACCGGCCCGGCGCGGGGCCTGACCCTCGGCGTGATCGGTGGCTCGGGAGGTTCCGGGGCGACGACCTTCGCGTGCGCGCTCGCCCAGGTGGCCGGCCGCTCCGGTCCGGCGGTGGTCGTCGACGCCGATCCCCTCGGGCCCGGCGCCGACCGCGTGCTCGGGCTCGACCTGGTCGAGGGAGTCCGTTGGGACGGCGTCGGGCACACCACCGGCCGGCTGCAGTGCGCGGGCCCTGCGCGAGTCCCTCCCGCGGCGTGCCGGCGTGGCCGCCCTCAGCTGGTACGCCGGCCCCGAGCCGCCGACGCTGCAGCCCTTCGCGGTCCGTGAGGTGTTGTCCGCGGCCCGGCGCGGTCACGACACGGTGGTGGTCGACCTGCCCCGTGGTCCGGACCCCCTGGTCGACGAGGTCGTGTCCCGCTGCGACCGGCTGCTGGTGATGGTGGTCCCGACCGTGCCGGGCCTGGCCGGCGCGGTGCGGATGTGCCGACGGTTCGCCGCCCACGGCACGGTCGCCACCGTCGTCCGCGGCGGAACGGTCGACGACGACGCCCTCGTGCGGCTCACCGGCGTCCCGGTGGCGGCTCGGATGTCCGACCAGCGCGGGCTGGCGGAGTCCATCGACCTCGGCCTGGGCCCGGTGCGCACCCGTCGCGGGCCCCTGGGCCGGGCAGCACGGGCGGTCCTGGTCGACCACGGCGCCAGCGACCGGGCTGCCTGATGACCGCCGCGATGGTCGAGGAGGTCCGCGAGCGCCTCGCACGTGAGCCCGGTGCACTGACGCCTCACCGGGTGGCCGAGGCCCTGCGCGCGTCGGGTCGTCCGGTGGGCGACGCGACCGTGCTGGAGGTCCACGACCTCCTGCGACGCGACGTGGTCGGGGCGGGTCCGCTCGAGCCGCTGCTGCGGATGAGCGGGGTGACCGACGTCCTCGTCAACGGGCCCGATCAGGTCTACCTCGACCGCGGAGGCGGTCTCGAGCTCACCGATGTCAGCTTCACCGACGACGATGCCGTACGCCGGCTCGCCCAGCGACTCGCCGCCTCGGGCGGCCGACGCCTCGATGACGCGACCCCTCACGTCGACGTCCGGCTGCGCGACGGCACCCGCTTCCACGCCGTGCTCGCGCCGCTGGCGCGGCCCGGCACCCTGCTCTCGCTCCGGGTGCCGCAGCAGCGCGCCCTGTCCCTCGACGAGCTCGTCGCCTCCGGCACGGTCGACGACCACGGGGCCCGGCTGCTCCGCGCGGTCGTCCGACGACGGCTGGCCTTCCTGGTCAGCGGCGGGACCGGGTCGGGGAAGACCACTCTCCTGGGCTCGCTCCTCTCCCTGGTGCCGGCCGCCGAACGGCTGGTCGTGGTCGAGGACGCCTCCGAGCTGCGACCCGAGCATCCCCACGTGGTCGCCCTCGAGTCGCGACCGCCCAACGTCGAAGGAGCCGGCGAGGTCACGCTGCGCACGCTGGTACGGCAGGCCCTCCGGATGCGACCCGACCGGCTCGTGGTCGGCGAGGTCAGAGGGGCCGAGGTGGTGGAGATGCTCGCGGCGATGAACACCGGCCACGAGGGCGGCTGCGGCACCATCCACGCCAACTCCGCCCGCGACGTACCGGCTCGCGTCGAGGCCCTCGCCCTGGCGGCCGGGCTGGGCCGCGAGGCCGCTCACAGCCAGTTCCTGGCCGGCGTCGACGTCCTCCTCCACGTCGGTCGTGACGTCGACGGCCGTCGGGTCCTGCGCGAGGTCGCCGTCCCGGTCCGACGTCCCGACGGTCTGTCCGACGTCCGCACTGCCGTGTCCTTCGGGCCGGACGGCTCCGCCACTACCGGGCCGGCGGAGGGCGACCTCGTGAGTCGTCTGTGTCGATGACCTCGCTGGCGGTCTGCGCGCTCTCCGCTGCCTGCGCGGGCTGGCTGATGGTGCCCGCGCGGGCGCGCCTGCCGTCGACGCGTCGTGCCGGCGACCACTGGCTCGGCGTTCTCGCCGCCGCGGGGGTGGCGGTGCTGCTGGTGCCGGCCGGCTGGCTGGTGCCCGCAGCGATCCTGGGCTGCACCTGTCTCGGCGGTCGCGCCCTGTGGTTGCGCCGGGTCGCGGCACGGCAGGCCGAAGTCCGGGCCGCTCGGCTCGCCGAGGTGTGCGACCTGCTGGCCGGCGAGCTGGCGGCGGGCCGCACTCCCGACGCCGCTCTCGCCGAGGCCGCGGACGTCTGGCCCGAGCTGCGGCACGCAGCCGACACCGCTCGTCTCGGTGGCGACGTCCCCTCCGCTCTCCGAGTCGCTGGCCGGCCGGCCGGGTGCTGACGGCTTGCGGCTGCTGGCCGCGGCCTGGCAGGTGTCGCAGCGACTCGGAGCCGGACTCGCAGGGAGCACCCGACGCGTGGCCGACGCGGTGCGCCGCGACCAGGCGACCCGGCGGGTGGTGGTCGGCGAGCTGGCCTCGGCGCGGGCGACGGCGCGACTCGTGGCGGTGCTGCCCGTCGTCGCCCTCCTCATGGGCAGTGGGGCCGGCGGTGACCCGTGGGCGTTCCTCCTGCGCAGCCCGGCCGGGTGGGTGTGCCTGGCGGCGGGACTCGTGCTCGGGTTCGCCGGGCTGTGGTGGATCGAGGCGCTAGCCCGCGAGATCGACCGATGACCGCCTGGCTCTGCGGAGCCCTCACTCTCGTCGCCGTCCTCCTGGCCCTCCCACCAGGCGCGGTGGTCGGCCCCGGGTGGGAGCAGGCGCCACCTGGCGGTACGGCCGTCGACGACGATCTCGGCTGGCTGCTGCGGTGGCGCGGGTGGTGGGCCGCCGCCGTCGGCCTGGGCGCGGGCTGCTTCGTCTCGGGCCGGTGGGGGTTGGTGGCGGCTCTGCTCGGCGCCGGCGCCGCCTGGTGGGCGATCGGCCGGACCGAGCCTGTCGGCGTCCGGCGACGACGCGAGGCGGAGACGCGCGACCTCCCGGCGCTGGTGCACCTGCTCGCGGCGGCGCTGGAGACCGGCGCGGACGTTCCCGGTGCCCTCCGGCTCGTGTGCGGTGCACTGCCGGGCTCGGCGGCGGACGCCCTCGCCCGAGTGCCGTCCCGGCTCGAGCTCGGCCTCGACGCCGAGGCGGCCTGGCGACCGGTGCTCGACCGACCGAGCCTCGCGCCGTTGGCGCGGTCCTTGGTCCGCGCCTCCCGGTCCGGCGCCGCGGTCGGCCACGAGGTCGACCGCCTGGCCCGAGATCTCCACGAGCGCTCGCGCAGCGCGGTCGAGGAGCGTGCTCGCACGGTCGGCGTCAGGGCGGCGGTGCCGCTCGGGCTGTGCCTCCTCCCGTCGTTCGTCCTGCTCGGCGTGGTGCCGGTGGCGGCGGCACTGCTCGAGTCCCTCGCCCTGTGAGGTCGTCCGGCCCGCTGACCCTCCACAGTCCTCCGCCGCGCACCCCTCCTCCACAGCCCCGCGGCCACGGCGCTCCTCGCCTGCCCACCGCGCACGACAGTGGAGCCGGGCCGCACCTCCGCGGCCGGATCCCGACCGAAGGAGCATCCATGCGCTTTCCCTGTCCCGCCCCCACCGCGCCGGGCCGACGCCCCGACCAGCGGGGGATCACCACCGCCGAGTACGCCGTCGGCACCGCAGCCGGCGCCGGACTGGCCGGGCTCCTGTTCAAGCTCCTCACCGGCGGTTTCGGCGAGCAGCTCCTGCGCACGCTGTTCGACCACGTCCTGTCCCTCCTGGGGATCGGGTGAGGCGTGACCAGCGAGGGGCGGTCACCGCCGAGCTCGCCCTCGGCATCCCACTGCTGCTCTCGCTGACCTGGGGCCTGGTGTGGCTGCTGTCCGTGGGCGAGGCCCAGGTGCGAGTCGTCGACGCAGCCCGCGAGGCGGCGCGGGCCGCGGCTCGTGGCGAGGCGCCGGCGGCGTGCGCCGCGCGGGGTGAGCAGGTCGCTCCGGGCTCCACGGTCGTGGTCACCACCCGCGACGGTGAGGCCGTGTCGACGGTGACCGCGTCGGTCGGTGCACCTGCTGGTCTGCTCGGGTTCCTGCCCTCGGTGCCGCTGAGTGCTCGGGCCGTGTCAGCCGCGGAGGGGCCGTGAGGGCCCGCGGCCAGCGCGGGTCCGCCACCTTGCTGGTGCTGTCGATGGCCGGGGTCCTGCTCCTGGTCGGAGCGGCGCTCGGGGTGGTGGCTGCGCTGGTCCGCACCCACCGGCTCGCCCAGTCGGCGGCCGACCTGGCGGCTCTCGCCGGAGCACAGGCGCTCGAGCTCGGGGGTGACGGCTGCGGGCGCGCCGCGGAGATCGCTGCAGCCAACCACGCCCGGTTGTCTGACTGCTCCCTCCAAGCCACGGTCGTGACGCTCCGGGTCACGGTGGCCGGCCCGCACTGGCTCGGGCAGACCGCTGACCTCACGGCCGAGGCCCGAGCCGGCCCGGCGGCAGCCGGGACTGTCCTCAGCCGTGCTGGGTGGGCGGCTCGGAGGCCGGCGACGTCGGCGCCACCTCGCTGGCCTGCAGCTGACGCAGACGCCGTCCTTCTCGCCGGTGCCGCAGCTCTCTCTTCAGGCCGAGCCGAGTGAGCGACCAGCCCCACAGCAGAGCCAGACCCGCGGCGAGGCCGAGCAGGAAGATGGTGCGCGCTCCGAGGTCGGCGCCCAGGAAGGAGGCGGTGCCGCTGGTGCTCGACGACAGCGCCGCCAGCACGCCGACCACGGCCACTCCCATGAGGAGAAGCCCGAGCAGCATCATGCGGGCAGGCTATCCCTCGGAGCATCGGCGAGCAGTACGTCGAGCAGCGCGATGGCACCCTGCTTGTCGAGCGGGTGGTTCTGGTTGCCGCACTTGGGTGACTGCACGCACGAGGGGCACCCGTCGGGACACTCGCAGGCCGCGATGGTCTCCCGGGTGGCGGTGAGCCAGGCGGCAGCCGCGGCGAAGCCACGCGCGCTGATCCCCGCGCCGCCGGCATGACCGTCGTACACGAAGACGGTCAGTCGGCCGGTGTCGAGGTGGTGAGCGGTGGAGACGCCGCCGATGTCCCAGCGGTCGCAGGTCGCGAAGAGCGGGAGCAGCCCGATCGAGCAGTGCTCGGCGGCATGAGCGGCGCCGGGCAGGTCCGGCCCGGAGAAGCCGTGCTCGGCCAGCAGGTCGTCGGGAAGCGTCCACCAGACGGCCTGGGTGGCCAGGGTCTGTTCCGGGAGGTCCAGCCTGACCTCCTCGAGCACCTGACCGGAGGGCTGGCGGCGGCGGAGGTAGGACACGACCCGGTGCGACACCTCGACGGTGCCGAACGAGACCCGAGCCTCCCCCCAGGCGCGATGGTCGAGCTCCGCGTCGAGGGTGATGGCGGTGGTCTCTCGGGCAGTCGTCGAGTAGTCGACCTCGGCCCGCTCGATGGTGGCCACGCGGTCGTCGAGATCCAGCGACTCGACCAGCCAGGTCTCGCCCGCGGTGGACGTAGACCGCTCCGGCGTGGGCCGTGCCGTGGGCCGACGACGCGTCGACGGTGCCGACCACGCGTCCGGTCGACCCCTCCACCAGCGAGAAGGGCCGGCCCCCGCCTGAGCGGATGTCGGTGAGGGCGTGGGCGGGCTCGGCGTGGGTCCAGTACCACCCGTGCGGCCGCCGACGGAGACGTCCGGCGGCGGTCGAGCTCGTCGACGATCGCGGGTGCCGTGGGCCCGAACAGTGCGAGGTCGTGCTCACGCAGCGGCAGCTCCTGGGCCGCGGCGCACAGGTGCGGTCCGAGCACGTAGGGGTTGGTGGGGTCGAAGACGGTCTGCTCGACCGCCTGGTCGAGCAGGGCCTCCGGGTGGGTGACCAGATAGGTGTCGAGCGGGTCGTCACGGGCGACCAGCACAGCGAGGGCGTCGCCGGCGTTGCGTCCTGCCCGGCCCACCTGCTGCCACCAGGCCGCGCGGGTGCCCGGGAAGCCGGCGACGAGCACCGCATCGAGCCCCGACACGTCGATCCCCAGCTCGAGGGCGTTGGTCGCGGCCAGCCCGAGCAGCCGGCCGTCGCGCAGCGCCTGCTCGATCTCGCGACGTTCCTCGGGGAGGTAGCCGCCGCGATACCCGGCCACCCGGCCGGGAGCGAGGGGTCGACCTCGGCGAGCAGGCGCGCGGTGGTCGCGGCAACCTGCTCGGCAGCCCGCCGCGAACGGACGAAGGCGAGCGTCCGCACCCCCTCGCTGACCAGGTCGGTGAGCAGGTCGGCCGCCTCGGACGCCGCCGCCCGCCGCACGGGCGCGCCGTTCTCCCCGACGTACGACGTGAAGCGCGGCTCCCACAGGGCGAGGGCCGTCTCGCCGCGGGGGGAGTCGTCGTGGCTGACCGCGGCCACGTCGAGGCCGGTGAGGCGCGACGCGTGCTCGGCCGGGTTGCCGACCGTCGCCGAGGCCAGCACGAAGGTCGGGTCGGAGCCGTGCGCCGCGCAGACGCGGCGCAGGCGGCGCAGCACCTGCGCGACGTGGGCGCCGAAGACGCCGCGGTAGTGATGGCACTCGTCGACCACGACGAAGTCCAGCGACCGGAACAGCCCCGACCAGCGGTCGTGCCGCGGGAGCAGCGAGCGGTGGAGCATGTCGGGGTTGGTGAGGACGTACTCGCCGTGCTCGCGGGTCCAGTCGCGCTCGTCGTGTGACGAGTCGCCGTCGTGGGTGGCGACCCGCACCCCCAGCCCGAGGTCGGCCACCGCTGCGAGCTGGTCCTGGGCCAGCGCCTTGGTGGGACTGATGTAGAGCGTGGTCGAGCCTCGCTCGCCCCGGGCGCCGCGTCGCTCGAGGACGGCGGTCAGCGCGGGCAGCTGGTAGGCCAGCGACTTGCCCGAGGCGGTGCCCGTCGAGACGACGACGTGCTGGCCGGCGTGGGCGGACTCGGCGGCGACCACCTGGTGGCGCCAGGGCAGGTCGATCCCGTGGTCGTGGAAGGCACGGACCAGCTCCGGTCGGGCCCAGTCGGGCCAGGCTGCGGTGGTGGCGGCGCGCGGCGGGAGCACCCGCAGGTGCCGCAGGCAGTCGTCGCGGCCGGGGCCGGTCGCAAGGCGTCGTCCGAGCTCGACCACCCCCGGGCGGTCTTGCGGTGGCGGGCTCACCACGCCCGGCGGGCCCACGGCACTGTCCGCGACTCCGGCCACAGGCTCAGTCTCGCAAAGGCCGACCGACACGCGGACCCGCACCCGCGCGGGTCACCCGTGTCCAGGATTCCCTCCCGCGTGGTTTGATAGGTCCGACTGTTCCGGGCCCGTCGGCGCGGCACCGGATCGAGCTCAGGAGATAGATCACGTGGATCTGACGATTACGACGCGCGAGGCCGAAGGCCGCACCGTTGTCGCGGTCGCGGGTGAGATCGACGTCTACACCGCACCGCGTCTGCGCGAGGAGATCACCGAGCTGGTCGCCGCCGGCACCTACCACCTGGTGATCGACATGTCGGAGGTCGAGTTCCTCGACTCCACCGGCTTGGGGGTCCTGGTCGGCGGCCTGAAGAAGGTGCGTGCCCACGACGGCTCGCTCCAGCTGGTCTGCAACCAGGACCGCCTGCTGAAGATCTTCCGGATCACCGGTCTGGCCAAGGTCTTCGTGATCCACGACACCGCCGAAGGTGCCCTCGCGGCCAGCTGAGCCGCCGTCCGACCGGCCTGCCGACCCCACGTCGTACGACGCGTCGGTGGCTGCCGGAGGCCCCGCACCCGATGTGGGTCGAGCCGCCACTGTCTGACATGATCCCCGGGGCGCATGGCATGATCCGCGCCGTCCTTGCGATGAGAGCATTCCCAGGAGGAGACCCATGACCGGGATCAGTCCCGCCGTCGTGCATCTCTCCGGTGGCAACCTCGTGCTGGTCATCATCGTCCTCCTGATCGCGCTCGGCGCGCTCGGGATGGCGTACATGTTCCGCCAGGAGGTCCTTGCTGCCGGTGAAGGCACCGACAACATGAAGAACATCGCGCACGCGGTGCAGGAGGGCGCCAACGCCTACCTGACCAGGCAGTTCCGCACCCTCGCGGTGTTCGCAGTGGTGGCGTTCCTGCTCCTGCTGGCGCTGCCTGCCGACGACCTCACGGTGCGGATCTTCCGCTCGGTGTTCTTCCTGGTCGGTGCCGGCTTCTCCGCGACGGTCGGCTACCTCGGCATGAACCTCGCCGTGCGCGCCAACCTGCGGGTCGCTGCGGCGGCCAACGACGAGGGCCGCGACCCCGCGATGCGGATCGGCTTCCGCACCGGCGCGACGGTCGGCATGCTGACGGTGGGCCTCGGTCTGCTCGGCGCCTCGATCGTGGTGATCGCCTTCGGCAACGAGGCTCCCGCCGTGCTCGAGGGCTTCGGCTTCGGCGCCGCGCTGCTCGCGATGTTCATGCGGGTCGGCGGCGGCATCTTCACCAAGGCCGCCGACGTCGGCGCCGACCTGGTCGGCAAGGTCGAGCAGCACATCCCCGAGGACGACCCGCGCAACGCCGCGACCATCGCGGACAACGTCGGCGACAACGTGGGCGACTGTGCCGGCATGGCCGCCGACCTCTTCGAGTCCTACGCCGTGATGCTGGTCGCCGCGCTGATCCTCGGCTCAGCAGGCCTTCGGCGCCAAGGGGCTGGTCTTCCCGCTCCTGATTCCCGCCGTCGGCGCCCTGACCGCCGTGCTCGGCATCTACCTGTGCAAGCCGCGGGCCGGTGAGAACGGCCTGACCACGATCAACCGGGCCTTCTACGTCTCCGCGGCGGTCTCGGCGGTCGCCTGCGTGATCCTCTCGTTCGTCTACCTGCCGACCAGCTTCCACAAGTTCACGTTCGTCCGCATCACCACGCTCGACCGCGTCGTCGGGGTGACCCATACCTCGGGCAACCCGGCGCTGATCGCGTCGGTCGCCGTGGTCATCGGCATCGTGCTGGCCGCGGCGATCCTGGCCCTGACCGGCTACTTCACCGGTACCGAGTACAAGCCGGTCAAGGACGTCGGCCGGACCTCGCTCACCGGCGCGGCCACGGTCATCCTGTCCGGCCTCTCGGTCGGCTTCGAGTCGGCCGTCTACACCGCCGGTGTGATCGCCGCCGCCGTCTTCGGTGCCGCGCTCCTCGGTGGTGCGTCCCTGACCGTCTCGCTGTTCTGCGTGGCGCTGGCCGGTGCCGGCCTGCTGACCACGGTCGGCGTCATCGTCGCCATGGACACCTTCGGCCCGGTCTCCGACAACGCCCAGGGCATCGCCGAGATGTCGGGCGACGTGAGCCCCGAGGGCGCCCAGATCCTCACCGAGCTCGACGCCGTCGGCAACACCACCAAGGCGATCACCAAGGGCATCGCGATCGCGACCGCCGTCCTGGCGGCGACCGCGCTGTTCGGGTCCTACGCCACGTCGGTGATCGACAAGCTCGCGACGTCCGGGGATGGCACCGACGCGACCAAGCAGCTGCTCAACTTCTTCGTGTTCAACCCCCGCGTGCTGGTCGGTGTCCTGCTCGGCTCGGCGGTGGTCTTCCTCTTCTCCGGGCTGGCCATCAACGCGGTGGCTCGCGCGGCGGGTGCGGTGGTCTACGAGGTACGCCGTCAGTTCCGCGAGATCCCCGGGATCATGGAGGGCACCGGCCGGCCGGAGTACGGCAAGGTCGTCGACATCGTCACCAAGGACTCCCTGCGTGAGCTGATCACCCCGGGTGTCCTGGCGGTGCTGGCACCGATCGCCGTCGGGTTCGGCCTCGGCGTGGCGTCGTTGGCCGGGTTCCTGGCCGGCGCGATCGGCACCGGCACCCTGATGGCGGTGTTCCTGGCCAACTCCGGTGGCGCCTGGGACAACGCCAAGAAGCTGGTCGAGGACGGCAACCACGGCGGCAAGGGCTCGGATGCCCACGACGCCACCATCATCGGTGACACCGTCGGTGACCCGTTCAAGGACACTGCCGGCCCGGCGATCAACCCGCTGATCAAGGTGATGAACCTGGTCTCGCTGCTGATCGCCAGCGCCATCGTCTCGCTCAGCGTGGGGAACGACAAGAACGACTTCCTGCGCTACACGATCGCGATCGTGGCACTCGCTGATCATCGTGGCCGCGATCTACATCTCCAAGCAGCGTGAGGTCGTGCTCGGCGACGACGACTCGGGGACGACGGCTCCGCCGCCGCCTCCGGCTCCCGTCGACGAGCCCACCGCGCCAGCCCGCTCCGCGGACGACGCCTCGGGCGACACCACGCGGCAGTTCGAGCCGCAGCCCTAGGGCTCGACGTCACGACGACGAAGGCCCGCCCGGACTCCTCCGGGCGGGCCTTCGTGCGTCTCGAGCGGACGAGCGGACGGGAGTGGACGCGGGCCTGCGGGTAGACCACGCCGGGCTTGAAGAACGGCTGGTAGTCGCGCACCAGGGCCAGGATCGTCGGCGGGCGAGAGCTTGATGCAGCCGTGAGAGGTGTAGTCGTTGATCTTCGGGAACTCCCAGCGGCAGATCTGGTCGCCCGGGCCGTCGGCGCACTGGTGGTTGCCGGCCCCCGACTCGGTGTGGATGAACAGCTCCTCGCGGAGCGTGCCGTCGCCGCAGCGCTTGTCCGAGAGCCGGAACGAGCGGCCGTGGATCAGGGAGCCGGCGTAGTCGTCGTACTGGCGCAGCGAGTAGGTGCCGTTCGGCAGCCAGCCGCGGCCCTTGGCGCACGCGTCCGTCGTGCTACGACCCGGGCAGCCCCGACCCGCCCGCCACGCGTCGTGGGCGACGAGACGCCAGGTGCCGTCGATGCGCTGCTGCCAGGCGTCCCAGGCGAGGCGGCTGTCCCACGGGTGGGCCGGCCGTTTGGTGAAGGTGACCAGCGCCCGCACCGCGCCCGGGTGGGCGTCGACGTCGCCGGCGCCGACCACCGAACCGGGGCCTGGGATCGCCTGGGCGGTCGTGACCAGCACTGCGCCGACCAGCAGGGCGGCCGCCACCGCGGCACCGAGGACACGAGCACACGAGACATGCCTCGATTCAAACACCGTGGGGGACGGCTGAGACCATGAGCCGGTGCCCCGCGCCGTCCCGCGACCCCTCCCTCGCACCACGGCTCCGTGATGCGCTGGCGGCTGCCGACTACACCTACGACGCGGTCGAGGCGCTGCTCGGCGACACGGCCCGGCAGGCGCTGCACCGCAACGAGACCACCCCGGCCCTCCGGCGTACGACGGGCAGTCGAGGCGTCGCCGCTCGCGACCCTGGTCCGGCTGTTCCTGCTGCAGGCGCCGGTCCCGCGGTACGACGCCGAGCGTGCGCTGGCTCCCCGGGCGCTGCGCTCGTACGACGCGCTGGCGGCGGCCGGAGCACTGGTCGGCGCCGGTGGTGAGGTCCGTGCCGGCGTCGACGTCCGCCCGTACGCCGACGACGACCACGCCTGGTGGGTCGTCAGCGACCTGACGCCGGGCCTCGACGGCGAGCCGATCCGAGTCGAGCCCGACCACGTCCTGGGGGTCAGCCCGGCGTCGACCTCGCTGGCCCAGCTGACGATCCGCGACCGGGTCGGCCGCGCCCTCGACCTCGGCACCGGCTGCGGCGTCCAGTCGCTCCACCTCGCCGGGCACAGCGACCACGTGGTCGCCACCGACGTCAACCCGCGCGCGCTGGCCATGGCCCGCTTCAACGCCGCTCTCAACGGCATCGACCTCGACGTCCGCGACGGCTCGCTGTGGGAGCCGGTCGCGGGCGAGCGGTTCGACCTGGTCACCACCAACCCGCCCTTCGTGATCTCCCGGCGACCGGTCAGCGAGGCCAACGGCTGGTCTACCGCGACTCCGGTCTGCCCGGCGACCAGGTCGTCGAGACCGTCGTCCGCGGGGCGCCGGCGCACCTGACCGACGGCGGCTGGTGCCAGGTCGTCGCCAACTGGGCGATCGTCCGACGATCGTCCCTGGCACGAGCGCCTGGCGGACTGGCTCGACGACGACTGCGACGCGCTCGTCGTCCAGCGCGAGGTGCTCGACCCCCCGTCGTACGTCGAGCTCTGGCTCAAGGACGCCGGCCGGCACGGCGGCGCCGGCTACCTCCAGGCGTACGACGACTGGCTGGGCTGGTTCGACGAGCAGGGCATCGAGGGGGTCGGCTTCGGCTGGGTCAACCTCCGCCGCGGCGGCAGCGCGCACGAGCTGCTCGACCACCCGTACGCCGTCGAGCAGCCGGTCGCGTCCGCTGTCGCTGCGTGGGCGCGGGGCCGCCGGACCGACGTCCGGCGCCGGACGCCCGGCTACGGGTCGGCTCGACGTGTGCAGGAGACCGCACGGCGCGCCCGGGGCCGAGGACCCCGAGACGATCGTGCTGCGGCAACGCCGCGGACTGTGCCGGGCGCGGCGGGTCGACACCGTCGAGGCGGCGCTGGTCGGTGCCAGCGACGGCGACCTGACGTCGGGCAGATCCTGGACGCGCTGGCGACCCTGCTCGACCGCGACCCGGACGAGCTGGCAGGCGGCCTACCTCCCGGCGGTCCGCAGCCTGGTCGACCGAGGGCTTCCTCGAGCGGGCCTGAGCGTCCCGTTCCGACCGGCTCGGGAACAAGGTGGTCGGGCACGACGCGCTACCGTGAGCGGCCGTGGCCCGGGGAGGACCCCCGGCAGCCGCTCCAGGAGGTAGGAGAAGCAGTGGCACACAAGCTGGTGATCGTCGAGTCGCCCGCCAAGGCGCGGACGATCGGCGGCTACCTCGGCAGCGACTACGTCGTCGAGTCCTCCATCGGCCACATCCGCGACCTGCCCAACTCCGCCGCCGACACCCCGGCCTAGATCAAGGACAAGCCGTGGGGCCGGCTCGCCGTCGACGTCGACCACGACTTCACCCCTTACTACGTCGTGCCGCGCGACAAGAAGAGCCACATCGCCAAGCTCAAGAGCCTGCTCAAGGACGCCGACGAGCTCTACCTCGCCACCGACGAGGACCGCGAGGGCGAGGCGATCGCCTGGCACCTCCTCGACGAGCTGAAGCCGAAGGGCATCCCGGTGCACCGGATGGTCTTCCACGAGATCACCAGGCCGGCGATCCTCGAGGCGGTCGCCAACCCGCGCCAGATCAACGACGACCTCGTCGAGGCCCAGGAGGCGCGCCGGATCCTCGACCGCCTCTACGGCTACGAGGTCAGCCCGGTGCTGTGGAAGAAGGTCATGTCCGGCCTCTCCGCCGGCCGCGTGCAGTCGGTGGCGACCCGGCTGGTCGTCGACCGCGAGCGGGAGCGGATGGCGTTCCGGCTCGCGTCGTACTGGGACCTCGAGGGCACCTTCGACGCCGGCTCCGGCAAGGAGCCGCGGATGTTCCCGGCCAAGCTCCACTCGGTCGACGCGGTGCGCGTCGCCGGCGGCTCCGACTTCGGCACCGACGGCGAGCTCAAGGGCAAGCGCGCCGACGACCGCGTCCACCTCGACCGCAACGCCGCCGAGGCGCTGGTCGCCGCGCTGCGCGACACGTCGTACGACGTGCGCTCGGTCGAGTCCAAGCCCTACCGCCGCTCGCCCTACGCGCCGTTCCGCACCACCACCCTCCAGCAGGAGGCCAGCCGCAAGCTCGGCTTGAGCGCGTCGGGCACGATGTCGGTCGCCCAGCGGCTCTACGAGAACGGCTTCATCACCTACATGCGCACCGACTCGACGACGCTGTCGAGCGCGGCCGTCGACGCCGCCCGGTCGCAGGTGCGCGAGCTCTACGGCGCCGAGTACCTCCCTGACGCGCCGCGCACCTACGCCTCCAAGGTCAAGAACGCCCAGGAGGCGCACGAGGCGATCCGCCCGTCCGGCGACCGCTTCCGCACGCCGGCGCGAGACCGGTCTGACCGGCGACCAGTTCCGGCTCTACGAGCTGATCTGGATGCGCACCGTCGCCTCGCAGATGAAGGACGCGGTCGGCCACTCGGTCACCATCCGGATCGGCGGCGCCGCCGCCGACGGCCGCGACGTCGTGTTCTCCGCGAGCGGCCGGGTGATCACCTTCCACGGCTTCCTCAAGGCCTACGTCGAGGGCACCGACAACAACAAGCGTCAGGACGACGCCGAGACGCCGCTGCCCGACCTGCACGAGGGCGACCCGGTCTCCGCCGCGTCGCTGACCGCCAACGGCCACGAGACCAAGCCGCCGGCGCGCTACACCGAGGCCACGCTGATCAAGGAGCTCGAGGAGCGCGAGATCGGCCGGCCGTCGACGTACGCCTCGATCATCGGCACCATCCTCAACCGCGGCTACGTCTACAAGAAGGGCACGGCGCTGGTGCCGGCCTGGATCGCGTTCTCCGTCGTGCGGCTGCTGGAGGAGCACTTCCCGCGGCAGATCAGCTACGAGTTCACCGCCGGACATGGAGGACGTCCTCGACGAGATCGCCGGCGGTCGCAAGGACCGGGTCACCGAGCTCGGTGAGTTCTACTTCGGCTCCGACCGGGTGATCGGCCTCCACCAGCTGGTCAACGAGCTCGGCGAGATCGACGCCAAGGAGCTGCGACGTTCCCGGTCGGCGGCCCCGACAGCGGGATCGTGCTGCGGGTCGGCCGCTACGGCCCCTACCTCGAGGGGCCGAGCCCGGCGACGGGCGAGGGCGACGGCGACGGGGACGGCGCCGCCGTCCGCGCGAACGTGCCCGACGACCTGCCGCCCGACGAGCTGACCCTGACCAAGGCCAAGGAGCTGCTCGCCAACCCGGCCGGCGAGGAGAAGGAGCTCGGGCAGCACCCCGAGACCGGGCTCCGAGTCGTGGCCAAGAACGGCCGCTACGGCCCCTACGTCACCGAGGCTCCTGCCCGAGGACGCACCCAAGAACGCCAAGGCCGCGCACCGGCTCGCTGTTCGAGTCGATGTCGCTCGACACCGTCTCGCTCGACGACGCGGTGAAGCTGCTGTCGCTGCCGCGGGTCGTCGGCACCGACGCCGACGGCGTCGAGATCACCGCGCAGAACGGCCGCTACGGGCCGTACCTGAAGAAGGGCACCGACTCGCGGTCGCTGACCTCCGAGGAGCAGCTCCTCTCGATCACGCTCGACGAGGCGCTGGCGATCTACGCCCAGCCCAAGCAGCGCGGCCGCGCCGCCGCGGCGCCGCCGCTCAAGGAGCTCGGGCCCGACCCGGTCTCGGGCCAGCCGGTGGTGGTCAAGTCCGGCCGCTTCGGCGACTACGTCACCGACGGCGAGTACAACGCCACCCTCCGCAAGGACGACACGGTCGAGGCGATCACGATCGAGCGCGCTGCCCAGCTGCTGGCCGAGCGCCGCGAGAAGGGCCCGGCGAAGAAGACCGCCAAGCGGGGCGCGAAGAAGACCCCGGCGAAGAAGACCGCTGCGAAGAAGACGGCCAAGAAGACGGCGCGAAGAAGACCGCCGCGAAGAAGCTGAGTTCGTCTACAAAGTCGAGTGACTCACTTGTGTTAACGTGCGGACATGCGCTCGCTCTCCCACGCCCGGCCCACGCGCCGCGGACTGCTCACGGCCGCCTCTGCCGGCGCCGGACTGCTCGCTCTCCCGCTGGGGGGGCGCTCGCCGACCGTGCGGTGGCCGGCGCGCCGTACATCCAGAAGCCGCTGCCGCCCGAGTGGTTCTACGACTACGGCACCAACGCCGAGATGCGCTGGGACTGCGTCTCCCCGCAGACCTACCTCACCTCGCCGGAGCGGCTGTTCGTGCGCGACCACACCGCGACGCCGACGATCGATGCCACGTCGTACCGGTTGCGGGTCTTCGGGGACGGCCTCGCCCAGGGCCGCACGCCCGACCAGGCGCTCTCGCTGTCCTACGACGACCTGCGCGCTCTGCCCGCGACCCGGCTCACCACGGTGCACGAGTGCACCGGCAACGGCCGCTCGTTCTTCGCCGGCCAGCAGGGTCAGACCGTCACGGGCACGGCCTGGAAGCTCGGCGCCGTGGGTGCGGTCGCCTGGGAGGGCGTGCGGCTGAGCACCGTGCTGCAACGGGTCGGGCTCGATCCCGCTGCGGTCTCGATCATGGCGACCGGACTCGACGGGAACTACGTCAGCGGCGGCGTCGACTACGGGCCGGTCCGGCGCCCCTTCCCGCTCAGCAAGGCGCTGGACGACGCCCTGCTGGTGTGGGGTGCTGACGGCCGCGACCTGCTGCCCGACCACGGGTTCCCGATCCGGCTGCTGCTCCCCGGCTGGGTCGGGATCGGCAGCATCAAGTGGCTGGGCTCGCTGGAGGTCTCGACGACCGAGCAGGCCTCGCCGTGGAACACCCTCTGGTACCGGATGACCGGTGGCGACTACCCGCCGGACAGCCCCCCGCTCACGGTCAACCCGGTGCGCTCGGCCTTCGAGCTGGCCTGGGGAGCGACGCTGGTCCGGCGACCGGTGGTGATGCTGACCGGCCGCTCGTGGAGCGGAGCCGGTCCGATCGCGCGGATCGACGTCAGCGCGGACGGCGGGGCGACGTGGGACCAGGCCCGGATCGTCCGCGGCGGTCACCGCGAGGCGTGGACCCAGTGGGCCTTCGACTGGCAACGTCCGGAGCGCGGCGACCACGTCGTGATGGCGCGGGCCACCGACGTCGCGGGCCGTCAGCAGCCACTGGTCACGCCGTACAACACCAACGGGTACTTCTTCGACGCCGTCGTACGCCACCCGGTGACCGTCGTCTGATCCTCCCCGCCGCACTCGTTGGTCGAGCGCTCGACCTGCGCTCCGCCCCTACGCCGTCACCGGCTCTCGCCTATCTCGCCTCACGCCCGCTCGACTCGCTCACCCCCTTCCGCTCCCCCCCCCCCCCGCTACCCTCGGCCTCCCTCGCTCCCCCCGTCCGGTCGCTCTGCGAGCGTCTCGCCTCACCCCCACCAGAACGACGTGGCGATGATCACGTAGAGGACGATCAGCGACGCGCCCTCGAGCCAGTTCGACTCGCCGTCGACGGCGATGAACGCCGCCAGGACCACCGCCAGCATCAGCACCACCACCAGCATCGGCGAGAGCACCAGGGTCAGGGAGGCCAGGCCGAAGATCTGCGAGACCAGCACCAGGACCGGCGCCAGCACCAGCGCGATCTGCACGGGGCTGTTGAGGATCACCGAGAAGGCGTACGACGCCTGGTCGCGCGCCGAGAGCTGGACGCCGACCACGTTCTCGATCGCGTTGCCCGCGATGGCGACCACGACCAGCCCGGCGAAGGTCTGGTTGATCGACAGCGCGTCCATGGCCGGCTGTAGCGCGTTGACGAACCAGTCCGACACGAAGGCCGCTGCGACGCCCGAGACCGCGAGCATCCCGATCGCGAGCCCGAGGGGCCAGCGCACCGGCTCGTGCGGGGCCTCGTCCTCGTCGCCGGCCTCGCGGCGCAGCGAGAAGGGGAGCGAGGCGACGAAGAGGCCGATCAGCAGGACCGAGACGATCACCGAGAACGAGACCTCGTGGGCCGCCGCGGGCGTGTGCAGCCAGTGGGTGAAGGACGGCAGCGCCCAGGCCGACACCGACAGGAGCATCAGCACCAGGATGGTGCGGGCCCGCTGCGAGCCGAGCTGCTGGACGCCGTTCTTCAGCCCGCCCACCAGGAACGCCAGGCCGAGGACGAGCAGGAGGTTGGCCAGGATCGAGCCGACCAGGGCCGCCTGGACCACGTCGACCAGTCCCGCCTTGAGGGCGAAGATGCAGATGAACAGCTCGGGCAGGTTGCCCAGCGCGGACTGCAGGACGCCGGTGGCCCCGGCGCCGAACCGGTCGCCGAGCTGCTCCACCGAGCGCCCCACGAGCGACGCGAGCAGGCAGACCGCCCCGGCCGAGACGACGAAGGCGACGACGGAGTTCCAGTGCCCGTAGTCGGCGATCCCGGCGAGCACGGTGAGCAGCCCCGCCCCGATCAGGATCACCTTGTCGGAGGTCAAGAAGGTCGGTGAGGTGGCGGCGGGGGCGTCCGTCATGGGCAGCACCGTACCCATCGCCGAGGCCGCCGCCACCGGCGGTCGCCGGTGTCGGTAGGTGGTCTCGACTACGCTCGCCACCGAGTCAGAGGTCCGGCAGAAGGCGAGCAGCGTGCACACCACCACGGGCGTCTTCGTCTGCTTCGAGGGGGGCGAGGGCGGCGGCAAGTCCACGCAGGCGCGCCTCCTCGCGGCGCGGCTCGCCGAGCGCGGCCTCCATCCGGTGCTCACCTTCGAGCCCGGCGACACCGCGGTCGGCAAGGAGGTCCGCCGGATCGTCCTCGACCCGGCCACCGGTGAGCTCTCCGACCGCGCCGAGATGCTGCTCTACGCCGCCGACAAGGCCGAGCACGTCGACACCGTCGTGCTGCCGGCCCTCCAGAGCGGGCACGTCGTGATCACCGACCGCTACGTCGACTCCACCCTCGCTTACCAGGGAGCCGGCCGCACGCTCGCCCCCGACGAGGTCGAGCGGGTCGCCCGGTGGGCCACGCAGGACCTCCGACCCCACCTGACCGTCGTCCTCGACCTCGAGCCCGCGCACGGGCTGGGCCGGTTCGACGGGCGCGACCGGATCGAGGGTGAGGGGCCGGAGTTCCACGAGCGGGTCCGCGCGGCCTTCCTGACGATGGCCGCGGCCGACCCCGGCCACTACGTCGTCCTCGACGCCCGCGACCCGGTCGACGAGATCGCCGGCGAGGTGTGGCGACGGGTCGAGCCGCTGCTGGGGCAGGCGACCCGATGACCACCGTGACCAGCCCCACCGCCACGGTCTGGGACACCCTGGTCGGCCAGCGCCGCACCATCGAGGCGCTCCGCTCCGCGGCGGGCGGCCACGGGATGAGCCAGGCGTTCCTGTTCACCGGGCCGCCGGGCTCCGGCCGGTCCAACGCCGCGATCGCGTTCGCCGCGGCTCTGCAGTGCGAGCAGACGCCGCCGGGCTGCGGCACGTGCCACTCGTGCCACACCGTGCTGGCGGGCACCCATGCCGACGTCAGCGTGATCCGTACCCAGCGGCTCTCGCTCGGGGTCGACGAGGTGCGTGACCTGGTCCGACGCTCCGCGCTGGCACCGGTCGGCCGGCGCTGGCAGATCCTCATCGTCGAGGACGCCGACCGCCTCACCGAGCAGGCCAACAACGCGCTGCTCAAGGCCATCGAGGAGCCCACCGACCGGACCGTCTGGATGCTGTGCGCCCCCACCGTCGAAGACCTGCTGCCCACGATCAGGTCCCGGTGCCGGCTGGTCACGCTGTCCACACCGTCGACCGACGAGGTGGCCGACTTCCTGGTGCGCTCGGCCGGGGTCGACGCCGCCCTCGCGTCCTACTGTGCCCGGGCCAGCCAGGGTCACATCGGTCGAGCGCGGGCGCTGGCCCGCGACGAGGACGCCCGTAACCGCCGCCACGAGGTCGTGCGCATGCCGGCTCGGCTGATCAGCCTGGGCGCCTGCCTCGACGCGGCCACCAACCTGGTCGAGATGACCCAGGAGGAGGCCGACTCGATCACCTCCGACCTCGACGCCCGCGAGCGCGCCGACCTCGACGCGTCGTACGGCGTGGTGGAGCGCGGCCGCCGCCCCCGCGACTACGCCCCCGCCGCCGCGGCCCTCGAGAAGGCGCAGAAGGGCCGGGCCAAGCGGCGTCACCTCGACGCCGTCGACCGCACCCTCATGGACCTGGCGTCGGTCTACCGCGACGCGATCGCCCTGGCGACCGGTGGGGTGCCGCTGGTGAACGAGGAGCTCCGGCGCGACGTCGAGACCATCGTCACCGGCTCGAGCCCTGAGCTCAACCTGCGCCGGATCGGCTGGATCTTCGAGGCGCGCGAGCAGATGCTCGAGTTCAACGTGCCGCCCGCGCTGGCCCTCGAGTCGCTGATGGTGGCGCTCAAGGCTCCGAAGGCGCCGACCCGGTGAAGCGGGTCGCCCTCGCGATCGCCCTCGTGGTGGTCGTGGTCATGGTCGCTGGGGTCGGCATCGCCGTCGGCCAGCGCTCGACCCCGGCGGCGGACGGCGGCCCGACCCCCGTGCCGCCCTCGACGGGCGCGCCGGCGACCACGGCGCCCGACCCCGGGCTGGCCCGCTTCTACGACCAGCAGCTCGACTGGTCCGACTGTTCCAACGGCCACCAGTGCGCCGAGCTGACGGTCCCGCTCGACTACGCCCACCCCGACGGCCGCACCATCCGGCTCGCCCTGCTCAAGGTGCCCGCCTCCGGCCAGCGCATCGGCTCCCTCGTGGTCAACCCGGGGGGTCCCGGTGAGCCCGGTACGTCGTTCGCCGGCCTGGGCGCCGGGCAGTTCGGCGAGCCGCTCCTCCAACACTTCGACATCGTCGGCTTCGACCCGCGCGGCACCGGCCGCAGCGCGCCGGTCGACTGCCTCAGCGACCAGGCCCTCAACGCCTACCTCGGCCAGGATCCCGAGCCCTCCACGCCCGCGGAGGTCACGGCGTACGCCCGGGCCCAGCGTCAGTTCGCCGCCGGCTGCAGCCGGCTGTCGCCTGCGCTCGCCGGTCACGTCTCCACCGTGGAGAGCGTCCGCGACATGGACGTGCTGCGGGCGGCGCTGGGCGAGTCGACGCTGAACTACCTGGGCTCCTCCTACGGCACCAAGCTCGGCTCCACCTACGCCCAGCTGTTCCCCCACCGCGTCGGCCGCTTCGTGCTCGACGGAGCGGTCGACCCCACCTTGGGCACCCTGGCGTCGTCGGTCCAGCAGGCCGCGGGGTTCCAACGCGCCCTCGACGCCTACGCCGCCGACTGCATCGCCTCCTCGGGGGGCTGCTTCCTCGGCTCGACGGTGCCCGAGGTGGAGCAGAAGATCAGTGACCTGCTCGACCAGGTGGCAGCCAAGCCGCTGCCGGCCGGCGACCGTCAGCTCACGGCCGGCAACGCCTTCTACGGCATCGCGGTCACCCTCTACAGCAAGGCCTACTGGGTCCTGCTCAGCAACGCCCTGCGGATGGCGCTCTCCGGCGACGGCACCGGTCTGATGGTGCTCGCCGACGCCTACGCCGCGCGCAACGCCGACGGCACCTTCCAGAACAACTCCATGGAGGCGTTCCTCGACATCTCCTGCCTCGACGACCCCGAGGGCGTCCCGGCCGCCCAGGTGCCATCCCACTACCCCGCCTTCGAGAAGGCCTCGCCGGTGTTCGGCAAGGTGTTCGCCTGGGCCCTCACCTCCTGCAACGGCTTCCGGCCGCGGGCCGAGGAGAAGCCTCCCGCGAACCACGCCCGGGGTGCCCCCCCGATCGTCGTGATCGGGACGACGCGCGACCCGGCCACTCCCTATCCCTGGGCGGTCCACCTCGCCCACTACCTCGACTCCGGGGTCCTGGTGACCCGCGTCGGCGACGGTCACACCGGCTACCACACCGGCAACGCCTGCGTGGACGACCTGGTCCACGCCTACCTGGTCTCCGGCGTCGTACCGAAGAACCGCACCCGCTGCTGACTCCGGTCACCACCGCGACGCCGATTCCCAGCACGTCCAGGCCTCTCCGTATACTTCCGGCCGTTGCCCGGATCGGCCTCCTCGCCGTGGCCGGTGCGGGCAGCACGCCGCCTTAGCTCAGTCGGTAGAGCGATTCACTCGTAATGAATAGGTCGTCGGTTCGACTCCGACAGGCGGCTCCATCGTCAGCACCCCGCTGACCTGCAAGAACGCTTCTGCGCCGCTCGTTGTCGACCTGACCGGGTTCATTCTGTGGCCCCCGCGTTTCGCCTCAGATCCGGCGGCTTGTTCATTCGGTGAATCGCTCACGGATCGGATTTACCGCTGGGGGGAGTCCCGGGTTCGTCTTACGGGCTGTGGAGGCGCCGGGTATCGCCGAAGATTCCGCACGGGCGTGATGACAGTGAACGGGCTGGTTTGGTCGCGACACGTCGCAACTGAGTCGCTGGTGTGGGCGGCTAGTGCGAGGATGCCGACATGGCAGCGGTGTCCGTCCTCGATCGTGCGATCTACTCCTATGGCGACGTGGATCGACTCGTTGGCCTTCGGGCCGGCACTGCACGACGTTGGTTGGAGGGTTACGAGCGGCAGGGGCGTTTCTATGACCCGGTTCTGCGGCCTGACCCCGTGGGTAGTGACGTGGTGACCTGGGGCGAGATGGTGGAGGCCCGGCTGCTGGCGGAGTTCCGTGATCTAAGGGTGCCGGTGCAGCGGATGAGGCCGGCGATCGTGAGGCTGCGTGAGGAGTTCGGGCGTTACCCGCTGGCACACGCGCGACCGTTCCTCGACGTGGAGGGCCGTGAGCTCGTTCAGGTGGTGCAACAGGCGGTTGGCCTCGATCAAGGGCTTCAACTCGTCGTCGTGCGCGATGGTCAATACGTCTTGACCGACGCCGCACAACGGTTCAGCTCCGCGGTTGAGTATTCGGACAACGTGGCTGGTCTGCTTCGCCCCCATCCAAGAACCCCTGACGTGGTGATGGATCCGCACCGGGCGTTCGGTCAGCCTGCGGTGCGCAACGTTCGCACCGATGCCCTAGCTGAGGATTATCGGGCCGGCACTAGTCGCGATGACCTTGCGGACCTCTATGAGCTGACTCTCGATCAGATCGATGAAGCGATTCGCTTTGAGCTCATCGCAGGTGCCGAGCGCGCTGCCTGACGATGATGGCTCGTTCGGCGGTGTACTTCACCGACGAGAACGCGCTCGGTCTCGGCAAGCTCCTTGGTCGTGCTGGCCGAGCCGACGTCGTCTATCCCGGGCACGACGAGCTTCCCGAGGTTCCGCTCGGAACCCCCGACCTCGAGTGGATGCCTGTCGTCGGTCAGCGGCGACTGATAGTCGTCACGCGTGATCGACGAATCAGGAGCCGCCCAGCTGAGTTACGGGCCTACTGGGAGCACAGCATCCGGTCGGTGTGGATCGGCGCCAAACAGGATCTCGGCCCCCAGCAGCAGCTTGAGCTGTTCCTTCAGCACGAGGAACGGCTGCAACGGGAGATCACCAAGCGTGGACCTGGACCGTGGGCGCTCGCAATGAATAGCTCGGGGGTTCGTCCGATGAGTCTCCGAGAGCCGGACACTGATCACGCCACCCCGACGCGGCCCCCCGGCGGGCCCCCGGACCTCAACGCCAGCGACTCCGGCGGCGTTGGCCGCGCGTGATCGACGCTCACCGACCAGTACCAATGAGCCCTCGCTTCCGCTCGTAATGAATAGGTCGTCGGTTCGACTCCGACAGGCGGCTCCGATCCCGGTCCGGAGCCCCGCGCGGCCCGTGCTGACCTGCGCGGATGCGGGGCTACGGCACGGTCGGTCCGACCCCGACCATCCCCGTCCTCGACAGGCATGGGCGGGGCCCCTGGCCGGTGCTAGAGTCCGGCGCGTGAACGTCCGGTGAGGGTTCAGCTGCTCGGTGTTCGCGGGTCCACAGCGACGCCTGGAGCCGACTTCGTGCGGTACGGCGGTCACACGTCCTGCGTGGCCATCACGCCCGAGGGTGGCAGCGTGCCGACGCTGGTCCTGGACGCCGGAACCGGCCTCCGGACGCTCACCGCGCTGCTCGGTGGGGCTGCCTACGGCGGCTCGATCGTCCTCAGCCATCTCCACTGGGACCACGTCCAGGGTCTGCCGTTCTTCGCGGCCGGCGACCGGGACGCCGCGAGGGTCGACCTCTACCTTCCGGCGCAGGACGGCCAGTCGGGTCGCGACCTGCTCGCGCGCTCCTTCTCGCCGCCGTCGTTCCCGATCACTCCGGAGGGGCTGCACGGCACCTGGGGGTTCCACGCACTCGAGGACGGGGTGCGCGAGATCGAGGGCTTCACGGTGGCCACCGTCGACATCGAGCACAAGGGCGGGCGCACCTACGCCGTACGCGTCGATGACGCACGCGGGTCGCTGGCCTACCTGCCGGACCACGCACCGGCCGCCGGGATCTCCGCTGAGCTGATGGACGTGCTGGCCGGGGTCGACGTGCTGGTGCACGACGCGCAGTTCCTCGAGGGCGAGCGCCCGGTGGCAGTCGACTACGGCCATGCCACCGTGCAGGACGCCGTCAAGCTCGCGCAGCGGTGCGGTGCCGCGACCCTGGTGCTGTTCCACCACTCGCCGGCTCGCACCGACGCCGCCCTCGACGAGATCGGCGAGTGGGCTCCCACGCTGGCCGACGACCTCCAGATCGTGGTCGCCGTCGAGGGAGCGACCCTGGACGTCTGCCGCCCCGCCTGAGGCGTCCCGGGCGGGGGAGGTTGCTCACCCCTGGCCCAGTTAGGTCAGCCAAGCCTTGGTCGATGCCGGTAGGGTCAGCAGCGACTCTCGGCCAGGTCTACGAAAGTTGCGTGTCATGTCTGTTGTGTCCGGTTCTCGAGCGCGCCTGTTGACCGTCGCGGTCGTCGGCGTCCTGGCTCTGGCCGCGAGCGTGTTCGCCGGCAACACAGCCAACGCGTCCACCACCGCCACCCAGATGGTGATCACCGGCATCACGGGTCCCGACAGCATCGCCGTGCCCTCGGACCTCCCGGGCGGCGCCGCGCCCACCGTCGTGGTCGAGGCCGGCCCGGCCTCTGACCCGTTGAGCAGGTTCACCGTCCACGTCAGCTTCGAGGACTCCACAGGCACGCTCGCGCCGCTCGCCAACAGCGCGACGACCATCACGCTCACCAGCACCGGTGGCCCGCTCTCGCCCGCGACCTACGTGGTGCCGGGAGGCGCGACCTCTGCCGACATCACCACCGGTCTCGCGACCCCCGCCAACCAGGTGTCGATCACGCTGAGCGCAGGCAAGGGTGGCAAGGCGATCCACACGTCGTCGAGCACGGATCAGCTCTTCGACGTCCTCAAGGCCGTGAAGACCGCCGGCGCCGACCAGACCACCGGGTCCTCCTCGCTGGGCATCGGCGGCGACACGGACTGCGCCAACGCGACGCCGGCCAGCCCCGTGTGCGGCATCCTCATGCTCCCCTTCGGCGCCCCGACGGGCGCGCTGGTCAGCCTGGGTGCCTGCGACTCGACGTACGCGAAGTGTGGCAGCACGAAGGGTGCGGTCGTCCAGGCCCTGGCTGACCTGCCGCCGGGCCAGTACACGAGGACCTCGCCGGCGACGCTGCTCATCAAGTGTGACAAGTCCCTGTGCGGAGGCGGTGCGATCCAGAAGATCCACCTGTCGTACTCGCTCAGCGGCAGCGGTCGGCTGGACCAGACAGCCGCTGCCTGTCCGGCGAAGAACACGCTGGCCGCCGACGGCAGCCCGTGCGTGGACTACGTCCAGAGCAAGCGGGACGGCTCGGGCGACACCCACCTGTACCTGCTGTTCGACCAGGACATGAGGGGCAGCCTCAGCTGAGCGGTCCCATCACTGCTCAGCTCGGGAGCAGCACTCCGAGCGAGTGGAGGATCTCCTCGGCCCGTCGCTCGGTGTCGGCATCCGGTGTGCCCTGGCTCCGCGCGAGGGCGGCGGACTCCGCCAGCAGCATGCCACGCTCGTAGCGGCTGCCCTGGCGCTCGGCTGCCTCCTGCCCGGCATCGAGCATCAGCCTCGCCTCGTCGAACCGGCCCTCGACGAGGTGCTGACGGGCGATGATCCGGTGCAGGGCGGCGTCCATGGTCACCTCGTCGAGGCTCGTCGCGCGCTCCAGCAGGTCGGCCGCCTCGTCGACGTGGTCGGCGTCCTGGAGGACCTCGACCTGCGCCAGGTCGGTGCCGAGCACCTCGGCGGCCTCGCCGAGTGCCTCGAAGCGGCTCCGGGCGGCGGCCAGCAGGCCCAGCCCCGCGTCGACGTCCCCGGTCCCGGCCAGGGCCCGGCCGAGCTCGCGCTCGGCCAGGGCGGTCAGCTCCTCGTCCTCGACGGCGCGGGCGATCTGGAGGACGTCGGGCAGGAGCAGCGCTGCCTCGCCGAACCGGCGCTGGCGCACCAGCAGCTCGGCCTGGTTGTAGCTGGCATTGCCCTCCGACGCGGTGTCACCGATCCGGTGGAAGATGTCGGTGGCCCGATCCAGGTTCTCCAAGGACTCGTCCCAACGCCCGGCGTGGTAGTCCTGCATCGCGAGGTTGTTGAGGCAGTGGCCCTGTCGCGGCAGGCTGTCCAGCTCGGTGTAGGCATGCAGGGCGAGCCGCCGTAGGGGAGCGGCTCGTCGCGGCCAGAGCCTGCGTAGATGAGGTTCAGCACCTCGTAGGCCTGGGCCAGGGCGTCCTTGTCCACCGCCTCCTCCGCCTCGGTCGCGGCCAGGTCCGCCCAGTGCAGCGCCTCGTCGATCCGGCCCTGGCTCAAGCGGCTGTGCGCGTAGCGCCGAGCCAGGAGGGACCGGGCGATCGCCGCTCTGCTGCCCGGCACGCCGTCGAGATCGCGCAGGCCGCGGGAGATGCGACGCATGGCCAGGCTGTGCTTGCGACGGCGCTGGTCGATCCGCGCCTCCTTCTCGATGATGCCCGCCAGGCGCACCGGGTCGCCCCGGAGATGCTTGCGCGCCAAGGCGTAGGCCTCGGCGGCGCCTTGCGGCTCCCCGACGAGCCAGCGCGAGTCGGCCAGCAGCTCGTAGACGCGGCCCAGCTCGGTGGGCTGCACCTCGCCGTGCTGGGTCGACTGGGCGGCCCGGGCGAAGAACTCGCTGGCCTCGCCGTGGGCGAACTTCGTGAGTGCCCGCTCGCCCGCCAGGACGGAGTACCGCCAGGCCCGTTCCTGTCTCCCGGCGTGGAAGAAGTGGAGCGACAGGAGCTCGCACTGTGCCTCGGGCTGGGGCGCGGCTCGTTCGATCGCCAGCCCGACCTGGTCGTGCAGCGTCTTGCGCTGCCGGAAGGGCAGCCCTTCGTAGGCGACGTCGCGCATCAGCGCGTTGCGGAACCGGAGCCGCCCCTGGCGCTCTCGCACCAGGAACTCACCGAGCCGCTGGAGGGCACCGCTCGGGACCCGCGCATCGTGCTCGTCGAGGAGGGTGTCGAGCGCGGTCTCGTCGACCACCAGGCCGAGCACCGCGGCGTACCGGAGCACCGTCCGGTCAGGCGGATCCAGCCGGTCGATCTGGCTGGTGACCAGACCCTCGACAGACTCGGGGAGCTGCTCCAGCGACCCTGACCGCGCGGCCTCGAGGACCAGGGCCTGGAGGAACATCGGGTTGCCCCCGCCGCGCTGGGCGAGCGCGGCCAGGGCCTGTGGTGTCAACGGGTGGTCGTCGAGGGCCACCTGGACCAGCGCGACGGCTGCGGCCGCGTCGAGGGGTGCGGGGCGTAGCGAGGAGAACGTGCTGTCGGGGTCTGGCACGAAACCGTCCGCCTGGTCGCGTCGGGTGACCAGGATGAGCATCGGCCGGTCGTCGATGCGGTCGCACGAGCCGGCGCAGCAGGTCGGTCGAGGCGTCGTCCATCGCCTCCGCATCCTCGATCACGAGCACGGTGGGCGTCGGGAGCAGCGCACAGAGGAGCTCGGTCAGGACCTCCTCCAACCGACCCTTGCGGAACTCCTCGTCGAGCTCCTCGGTCTCCGGCGTCGCCGGGAGGGTGATGTCGAGGGGGATGCCCAGCAGCGGAACCCACGGCGAGAGATGCGGCGCGTCCCTCACCACCCGTTCGATGAGTCGACCTGAGAGGGCGTCGGCGTCGGCGTCCGCCGATACGTCCAGGACGGTGCGGAGCAACCGTCGGAACGGGAAGTACGCTGTCGACGACTCGTACTGCTCGCAAGGCGCCGAGACCACCCGGACGTCGTCGACACCCGTCAGCAGCTCGGTGACGAGGCGGGACTTGCCGATGCCGGCGCCCCCGACGATCTCGACCAGGCCTCCGTGCCCGTCCCGCGACCGGTCGAGGGCCTCTCGCAGGATCGCCATCTCCTCGGCACGCCCCACGAGCGGCGCCGTCCGGCGGTCGTCGTCGCGCTGGCCGACGAGCTCGCCGATCGCGGCGGCGCCGCACTGGCAGGGTCTTGCCCTTGACGAGGAACGGCGGCAGCTCGTTGGCACGGAACACGGTCTGCGACCGGGCGACGACCTCCGACGTCGCGAGCACCTGCGCCGGGGCAGCCTTGCCCATGACTCTGGCGGCGAGGTTGATCGCGTCGCCCTTGACCGAGTAGGTGCGCCGGAAGGGCGGTCCGAAGTCCCCGGAGAACACGTGCCCGCGGTTGATCCCGATCCGGAGGGGGAGGCGGCCCGCGCGGTCAAGCACGATCCGCGCGACGCGCAGCATCCGCTCCTCGTCATGGTCGGCACTGCGCGGGGCGCCCGCGGTCAGCATGATCTTGCCGCCGTCACGGTTGATGTCGGTCTCGAAGAACGTGACGTCGTGGTCGGCGCAGGCGTGCTGGACGTTGCGCACCACGTCGTCGAGCGCCTCGGCGAGAGCCGCCGGGCCCGCCACGAGCAGCAGGTCGTCGGTGCCGGAGAACTGGACGAACGCCACGGTGATCAACCGGTGCTCCGGTTCGACCTTGCCGTCCAGCAGGTGTCGCCGGATCGGAGGCGGCAGCACGCGCGAGGGGTCGGTGACGTAGGAGTCCTCGGCTGCGACCTGGACGCGGTTCGCGCGCAGGTGCCGTCCGCAGCAGACGACCGTCGAGCAGCGGGGCACCCAGCAGCCGCGGATCGAGCAGCGACGCGGTCGCCGCGCTGAGGCCGATCTGGCCGGCGGCTGCCGCCGCCTCGGTGTCGGCGGTCACGCTGGCGGCCGGGCCGCTGATCAGGAGCTCACGGTGGATGTCGGGGTCACCGACGAGGAAGAAGTCGAAGTCGCCGCTGTGGACGCCGACGGACATCCGCAGGGTGACGTTGCCCGACGTGGTCGGCACCCGGCCGATCACCCGGAGGCGCGCCCGCATCCGGTGGGCCGCCCGGGCAGCGCGCTGCGCGTGGCCGGGGCCCTGGAAGAGCAGCAGGATCGCGTCGCCGCCCCACTTGACGAGGTCTGCACCGTCCTCGCGCGCCTCGGTGAGCAGCCCCGCGAAGGTGGCGCTCAGGATGTCGCTCATCTCCTCGGCGCCGACCTTGCCCTTGCGGGCCAGCCGTTCGGTGAGCCGGGTGAAGCCGGAGATGTCGACGAAGGCCAGGGTGCCCGTGATCCGCATGTGTCGGGGGTCTTCTCCCGTAGGAGCCCAGGTCCGGAGCAGCCCCGGTACGTAGGGCAGGAGAAGCTCGTCGATCTCGCTTCCCACCTCGGCCGCGGTCATCGTCGACGCCATTCCCCCAGAGCTCGACGAGAGTCTAGCCAGGCGCCGACGCGGTCGCGGTCCGGCCGTGGACCGCACTGCCGGAGCCCGGCTGCAGGGGCCCCGTCAGGCCCTCAGCCGCCGGGAGATGACGTCGTCCGCCAGGCGCCGGGACTCGCCTTGACCGGTGACCGCGTCGAGGAACTCCTCGCGCGACAGGGCCAGGAGCACCGTCTCCTCGAGCGCGGTGATGGTCGCCGTACGGGGGACGTCGCGCAGCAGGCCGATCTCGCCGAAGTGGTCGCCGGGGCCTTCGTTCCGCAGCACCCGGCCGTCGGCCGTGGTGACCTCGACCTCCCCGGACTCGATGACGTAGAACCGGTCGGCCTGGTCGCCCACCCTCATCACGACGGTGCCGGTCGGCACTTCCACCCGGACCAGCCCGCGGGCCAGCGCCTCGACGACGACGGAGCTGAGGGGGCCGAACATCGGGATGGCGTTGAGCAGGGACAGGCCCTCGGGAGCCACGAGGCGACGATCGAGATGACGCATGAGCGGGAGTCCGCACACCGCCACCGCACTGACGCCGAGTCCCAGGATCGCCAGGGTGATCCGGAGCCCGAACCAGTGGAGGAGCAGCGGGGTGACAGCAGCGCCGAGCGCCATCGTGGCGATCAGGCACGCCTCGAGGGCACCGAACACCCGCCCCAGCACCTCGTCGGGCGTGATCCGCTGCACGATCGTGAACAGGTTGACGTCGACCAGCGGGTTGGCGAAGCCCAGGACCGCCATCGCGGCGAACGCCGCGACCGGCGTCGGCCAGATCGTCACCAGGAGCAGGGGGAGCGACCAGAGCACCACGCCGAGGGTCATGTCCTGGGCGAGCTTGTTCTTCGAGGCGCGCGAGATCGCCCAGATGCCACCCACGACTGCCGCGATGCCCGACGCCGAGTCCAGCCACCCGACACCCTTCGGGCCGACGTGCAGGATCTCGACGGCCATCAGCAGCGGGAACACGGCCGTGGCCCCTGCCACGACGGTCTGGGCAGAGCCCTCGACCACGGAGATCAGGAGGTCACGATCGCGCCAGATGGTGCGGAAACCGGCGGAGGTCTCGGCGAAGAACCCCTCTTTGTCCTCGTCCGCGGCGTCCTCGCCCTGGTCGCCGGACGACGTCGGCTCGGGGCTCCGCTCGGCACGCTCGACCTTGATGCCCGACACCATCAGCACGGACCACAAGAAGGTGAGGGCGTTGAACAAGAACACCGTCGGGACGGAGGCGAAGGCGAGCATCGTCGCGGCGATCGCGGGCCCGACGAAGATGGCCAGGCTCTCCAGGGTGCTGGCGGTTCCGTTGGACGCCGTCAGCTCCTCGGGGGTGCTCGCCAGGGTCGGCGTGATCGCAGCCTGCGCCGCGCGGAAGGGCGAGCCGCCGAACGACGTCAGCGTGGCCAGCACGAAGATCGGCCACGGGGGCGTGCCGACGTAGAGACAGACCGCGGCGGCCGTGACCATGGACGCGCAGTAGAGGTCCGCACAGATCATCACCAGCTTGCGCGGGAACCGGTCGGCCAGGGTCGCCGCGAACGGCGACGTGAAGGCCATCAGGCCCAGCCGCACCGCGGTGAAGATGCCGACCGCCTTGGCACCGCCGACGCCGTAGGCCCAGACCGCGACGGCGGTGGCATAGGCCCAGTTCCCGACCAGCGACCCGGCGAAGGCCAGCTGCATACGACGCAGGTTCCGGTTGACGAACACCGACCGCATCGAGTGGCCGGTGTCGCGGAAGAACGTCCGCACCAGCCCCGGCTCCGCCGGCTGCGCGACGACGACACCCTCGGTCACGACTCTCCCCCCGGCCGGCCCGCGTCAACTCGCTCTCGAGCAGCGACAATCTAGTGGGGACGGTGGCTGCTGTCATCCATCGTTTCGGCGAGGCTCCGGGCGTGCTCCGCCGACGCTGCCGGCCCGAGGGGGCTTACGGTCATGCCTGTGACTCTTGACCTTGGTTCGCTCATCATCCGTGGCCGTGACCGCACGGGGATCGTGGCGGCGGTGTCCGCCGTCCTGAGCCGGCACGATGCCAACATCGTCCAGCTCGACCAGTACTCCGACGACCCGCAGGGCGGGGCCTTCTTCCAGCGCACGGTGTTCAACGTGGACGACCTCGCCGTCGTCCTGCCGCGGATCCGGCAGGACCTGGCCGAGGCTCTGGGCGACGGCTACGAGCTCGAGTACACCCTGCGCGACATGTCCCGTCCCATGCGGGTCGCGATCTTCGCCTCGAAGTCCGAGCACTGCCTCCTCGACCTGCTCTGGCGGCACCGCCGAGGCGAGCTGCCGATCACCGTGGCGATGGTGATCTCCAACCACCCGGACGTCGCGACCGAGGTCCGCAACTTCGACATCCCGTTCTTCCACGTCCCGAGCGCCGGCCCCGACAAGTCGGCGGCCGAGGCCGAGCACCTCCGCCTGCTCCAGGGCAACGTCGACTTCATCGTGCTCGCTCGCTACATGCAGATCCTGTCCTCCGGCTTCATCGAGAGCGCGGGCGTCCCGATCATCAACATCCATCACTCGTTCCTGCCCGCCTTCATCGGAGCGGCGCCGTACGCCAAGGCGAAGGAGCGTGGCGTGAAGCTGATCGGAGCCACCGCCCACTACGTCACCGAGGACCTCGACGAGGGACCGATCATCGAGCAGGACGTGGCCAGGGCCACCCACGCCGACACCACGGCGGACCTGGTACGACGGGGGGCCGACGTGGAGCGGGCCGTCCTGTCGCGGGCGGTGCTGTGGCACAGCGAGGACCGGGTGATCCGCGACGGCAGTCGCACGATCGTCTTCCCCTGACCGTGACCGTCGGACCCCCCGTCGTCTCCACGCTCGACGCGCTGGTGGGTCGGGCGAGGCCGCGACCCCGGAGCACGGGTCGTCGTCTGATCGGCATCGTCGGGAGCCCGGGTGCCGGGAAGACCACCCTGGTCCAGGCTCTGCTGCGTGCGCTCTCCTCGTCCGGTCGACGACCAGCCGGACGGCTGGGTCGCCCACGTGCCGATGGACGGCTTCCACCTGGCCGATGCCGAGCTGCTCGAGGCTCGGTCGGCTGCACCGCAAGGGCGCGCCCGACACCTTCGACGTCGGCGGGTACGTCGCGCTGCTGCGCCGCCTCCACGCGCCCAAGGCACCGGCGAGACCGTCTACGCGCCGGCCTTCGACCGCGACCTCGAGCAGCCCGTCGCCGGCTCCATCCCGGTCCTCCCCGAGTGCCGGCTCGTGCTCACCGAGGGCAACTACCTCCTGCTCGACGACGCCTGGCGTCCCGTGCGTGCGGAGCTGGACGAGGTGTGGTTCCTCGAGGCCGACGACGAGGTCAGGCGGTCCCGGCTCGTCGAGCGGCACGTCCGGTTCGGCAAGTCGGCCGCCCGGGCCGAGGCCTGGGTCTGCGAGGTCGACGAGCCCAACGCACGCCTGGTCGCTGCGACCCGCGGGCACGCCGACGTCGTCGTCGCCGACTCGCTGCTGGCCCGACGTGAGAGTCGCGGCTAGCCTCGCTGGCGTGACCGCATCGGCGCCGACGACAGCCGAGGTCGTCGCCGGACTCGGGACGACCTTCGCGGTGTTCGACGAGCGCACCCAGGACTCCGGTCACGTCTCCTACGGCATCGAGACCGCCGATGGTCGTCGGGTCTTCGCCAAGACCCCGGGGGTCCGGGGCCCAGCCCCGGCGGCCGAGCCGCGACGCCCGCGCCGAGGCTCTCCGTCGTACGGCGCGCCTCCACCGCGCAGGTCGACCATCCGGCTCTCGTAGCGCTGCACGACGTCGTCGAGACGGCCGACGGGGTGGTCCTCGTGCACGAGTGGTTCGAGGGGGAGCTGCTCGCGCCGCCCGCGCGGCCCGGCGCGACGACCCCGCCGAGGCGCACCACCGCTTCAAGCGGCTGCCCGCGAGCGAGATCGCCGCCGCGCTCGACCAGGTGCTCTCGCTGCACGTCGCCCTCGAGCAGGCGGGCTGGGTCGCGGGTGACCTCTACGACGGCTGCCTGATGTACGACTTCGGGGCCGGGCGGATCGTGGTGATGGACTTCGAGTCCTACCGCGAGGCGCCTACGTCAACGACCAGGGCCGGCTCCCGGGATCGACGAGGTTCATGGCCCCCGAGGAGTTCCGTGCTGGGAGCCACGATCGACGCCCGCACCACGGTCTTCAACCTCGGGCGCATGGTCGAGATCTTCCTGCTCGCTCGAGCACGACCTGCCGGCCGTCGCCTCGGTGGTCGCCCAGGCGACCGCACGAGTGCCCGGAGGCGAGGCCGCGCTCGGTGCGCGACCTCCATGCTGCCTGGAGCGCTGCGCGGCTCGAGCTCCGCCCGGCGACGGCCGGCGACGTCACGGAGCTGGCCCGGATCGAGGTCGAGGCCGGCCGGCTCTTCCTGACCGTCGACATGCCTCTGGTGGCCGGCGACGAGGTCGACCGCGGTCGAGCTCGGCCGGGCGATCGCCGACCACCGGGTCTGGGTCGCGTCGTACGACGGCGAGGTGGCGGGCTACGTCGAGGCCTCGGTGGTCGACGGTCGAGCGCACGTCGACCAGGTGTCGGTGCGCCCGGAGGCTCGGCCGGCGTGGGATCGGCCGGGCGCTGGTCCGGCACGTCGAGGCCTGGGGCCGGGAGCGCGGGCTGGACGGCACCACCCTGACCACCTTCCGTGACGTCCCGTGGAACGGACCCTGGTACGCGCGGCTCGGCTACCGCGAGCTGACCCGCACCGAGATCGGTCCCGAGCTCCGCGCCGTGATGGAGCACGAGGCGACCTGGCCCGGCATCGTCCCCGAGCTGCGCTGTGCGATGCATCGGCAGCCGCCGACGCGGCGCTGACGAGCGACGGCCCAGGGCGACGCCCCTGTTCAGGGCGGGCCGCCGCCGTTAGTTTGACCCGTGGAACGACGTCCTGGACCGGCGTCGTGACCGGGGGGAGTCTTCCGGTGGCCCGACTGCTGCACCGGCTCGGCATGCTGTGTGCCCGGCGACCCCTGATCGTGCTCGGCATCTGGTTCGTGATGCTGGTCCTGATCATCGGCGCCGTCCGGATCGTCGGCTCGGTGACCAGCAACGACCTCTCGCTGCCCGGCACCGGCAGCCAGGACGCCAAGGACCTGCTGCAGGAGAAGTTCCCGCCCCAGCAGAACGGCGCCAACCCGATCGTCTTCGACGTCTCGCACGGGCAAGCTGACCGACCAGCAGTACCAGAAGGCGATCAACGACTCCGTCAAGGCGATCAAGAAGCAGCCCCACGTCTACAGCGTCACCAACCCGCTCAGCAGCAGCGGCCAGACCGCCGGCCTGCTGTCCAAGGACAAGCAGACGGCCTTCGCGCCGGTGCTGATGGACGTCGCGTCGAGCGACCTCACCGTCGAGCATCGCCCAGAACGTCATGGACGCCACGCGCCGGCCCAGAAGGCGGGCATCAGGTCGCCGCCGCCGGCAGCATCGGGTCGACGCTGTCGACCGACGAGTCCGAGACCAGCGAGATCATCGGCATCCTCGTGGCGATGCTCATCCTGAGCCTCGTGCTGGGCAGCATCGTCGCGATGGGGATGCCGATCATCACCGCGGTCGCTGGGGCTCGGCGCCGCGCTGGCCCTGGTCGGGCTGGTCGGCCACGCCGTCGCGATCCCCTCCAGCGGGCCGACCCTGGCCACGATGATCGGGCTCGGCGTCGGCATCGACTACGCGCTGTTCCTGGTCACCCGACATCAAGAACAGCTCCGCGACGGCATGGCCATGGACGACTCCATCGCCAACGCCGTGGCCACGTCCGGCAGCGCCATCGTCTTCGCCGGCGGCACCGTCGTGATCGCCCTGCTGTCCCTGGCGGTGGCCGGCATCCCCCTGGTCACGCGCGCTGGGCCTGGCCTCCGCGATCGCCGTCGTCACGGCCGTGATCGGCGCGATCACGCTGCTGCCGGCCCTCCTCGGCCTGCTCGCGCACCGCATCCACTGGGCCACGCTGCCGGCGTTCCTCGCGCCCCGTCCCCGAGAAGGGCGAGGGGATGTGGCACCGCTGGGCCGGCGTCGTACGACGGCACCCGGTCATCATCAGCGTGGTCTCGCTGGCCTTCCTGGTCCCCCTGGTCATCCCGGCGTTCTCCCTCGAGCTCGGGCAGGAGGACATCGGCGCCACCGACCCGGCCACCACCGAGCGGCAGGCCTACGACCTGATCACCGCCGGCTTCGGCGTGGGCTACAACGGCCCGCTCCAGGTCGCCTCGTCGCTGAACCCGCCGGCGACGCCGAGCGCCGAGTACACCAAGAAGTACGACCAGGCGACCTCGCTGAAGAAGCAGCTCGACCAGGCCCAGAAGCAGCTGCCGAAGCAGCAGAAGCAGCTCGAGCAGCAGCAGAAGGAGCTCGAGGCCCAGCAGGCGACGCTGGAGAGGCAGAAGAGCCGCACTGCAGGCCCAGCAGGCGTCGCTGACCGCCCAGGGCAACCAGCTCGAGGCCGCAGCAGGCGAGCCCTGCGAGAAGCAGGGCGCGGCACTGCAGGCCCAGAAGGCGAAGCTCCAGGCGCAGCAGCGCACGCTCGAACGGGAGCAGGCCGCGCTGAAGCGCCAGGCCGAGGCGCTGGCGGCAGAGATCAAGCCCCTGCTGACGCCACCTGGCGCGTGCTCGAGGCCCATCAGCGGGTGCTCGAGCAGCGGATCGCGGACAACCAGGACCACCCGGTCCGGCTGGCCCGGCTGCAGGCACGGCTGGCCCGGGTGAAGGCGCGCGAGGCCGCGGTGAAGAAGCAGCTCGCCCCGCTCGAGCAGCAGGCGAAGCAGCTCGCTCACCGGGCCGAGAAGCTCCAGTCACAGGCCGCCGCGCTGCAGCGACAGGCCGACCAGCTGCAGGCCCAGGCCGACCAGCTCAACCGGCAGAAGGCGAGCCTCGAGGCGCAGGCAGCCGACCTGCAGCGGCAGGCCGACGCGCTTGCAGGCCCAGGGCGCCGCGCTCCAGCGGCAGGCCGACACCCTGCAGGCCCAGGGCGACCAGCTGCAGGCCCAGGCCAACGAGCTCAAGCGCGAGCAGAAGCAGGCGCAGCAGGAGCAGCAGCAGGCGCTCGCGCTGCAGGACCAGCTCACCGACATGCTGACCGCTGCCGGCGGCGACGACCGCGGCACCGACCCGCGGGTCGTCAACCTGCAGCAGGCCCTGCTGGCGACCAAGGGCGTCGTCTCGCTGACCCCGCCCCAGATCAACAAGGCGGGCGACGTGGTCCTGCTCTCGGCCGTGCCGTCGACCTCACCGGCCTCCGACGCGACGGCCTCGCTGGTCACCGAGGTCCGCGAGCGACGGTGCTCCCGCCGGTCAACCCGAAGGGGATGGTGTCCTACGTCGGCGGCTACACCGCGTCGTACGTCGACCTGGCCGCGCTGATCACCGCCCGGCTGCTGCTGGTGATCGGGGTCGTGATCCTGCTCGGCTTCCTGCTGCTGATGATCGCGTTCCGCTCGCTGCTCATCCCGCTCCAGGCGGCGCTGACCAACCTGCTGTCCGCCGCGGCGTCGTTCGGCGTGCTGACCGCCTGCTTCCAGTGGGGCTGGGGGATCTCCCTGGTCGGGATCGACACCCCCGACTCGTCGGTGCCGATCGCGAGCTATGTGCCGCTGATGATGTTCGCGGTGCTGTTCGGCCTCTCGATGGACTACGAGGTGTTCCTGGTCAGCCACATCCAGGCCCACCACCAGGCAGGGCGAGCCGGCGCGGCAGGCGGTGGCGTCGGGTCTCGGGTCCAGCGCCCGGATCACCTCGGCCGCCGCGCTGATCATGTCGTCGGTGTTCGCCAGCTTCATCCTCAACGGCGACCCGGTGATCAAGCAGTTCGGCGTCGGGCTCGCCACCGCCGTCCTGCTCGCCGGCATCCTGGTGGTGACCCTGGCGCCGGCCACGATCACCCTCTTCGGAAACGCCGCGTGGTGGCTGCCGGGCTGGCTCGACAAGATCCTGCCGCACATCTCGGTCGAGGGGGAGACGATGCCGGCCGAGGGAGACGGCCCGTCGCCGGTGTCCGGACCTGAGGACCCACCGGACCCCGTGGCGCCGGAGCCGGCCTGAGGCTCGTCCCGTCACGAGCGGCGTCGTGCGCCGACGGTGGGGCAGGACTTCTGTGGTGCCGTGGTCACTGGTGCGGTGCTGTCGCGCGTCTTCTGCGGCGACAACCCCGCGTTACATGAAGGGGGCGGCCCGTCAGGCGACCTCGGCGACCTCGGTCTCGGAGGCGGTGGTGAGCGACGCCGGACGACGGCGCCGCGGGATCGCGGAGGTGATCGCGACCCCGATGAAGGCGGCGACCGCGCCCACGACGAAGCACGCCCGGAAGGCCCCTTCGCTGGGCAGCTGCACCCCGCCAAGACTCACCGTCGAGCTGGTCAGCATCGTGGCCATCACCGCGGCGGCGAGGGTGGTGCCGACCGAGCGCATGAGCGAGTTGAGGCCCACGGCGGAGGCAGCCTCGCGCGGCGGGGCGGCATCGAGGATCAGCGTGGGCATCGCGGCGTAGCCGATCCCGACGCCGGCGGCCGCGATGCACGAGGCGATGAGGAGCTGCCAGGGCGCGCCCATCAAGAAGAGCGCGACGACGTAGCCGAGACCGAGCACCGTGCCACCCACCATCAGCGTGACCCGGGCGCCGCACGCGGCCGATCAGCCCGCTGGAGACCGGCGCGAACAGCATCATCATCAGTCCGGCCGGAGCCATCCAGAGGCCCGGCCTCGAGGATCGTCTGGCCGAGCCCGTAGCCCGTCGCCGACGGCATCTCGAGCAGCTGCGGGACCACGATCGACTGCGCCATCATCCCGAAGCCGATCGCCACCGCGGCGACGTTCGTGAGCAGGATCTGAGGCTTGGCGGTGGTGTGGAGGTCGATCAGCGGCTCGCTCTGCCGCAGCTCGTAGGCGCCCCAGACCAGCAGCACGACGACACCGCCGACGATCGCCCCCCAGGTACGGCCCGAGGCCCAGCCCCAGTCGTTGCCCTTGGAGACGCCGACCAGGAAGGTGACCAGTCCGACCGTGAGCCCGATCATGCCGACCACGTCGAACCGGCCGGGCTGGGCGTCGTGGATGTGCGGAACCAGCGCGACGGTCGCCACCAGCACCAGCAGACCGAGCACGGCCGAGACCCAGAACAGCAGGTGCCAGGGGTGGCCGTCTGCGATCCAGGCTGCCAGCGGGAGGCCGATCGCGCCGCCGACCCCGAGCGTCGCGCTCATCGCCGCGATCGCGGTGGAGGTCATGTGCGGTGGGGTGAACTCGCGCATGAGCGAGATGCCGACCGGGATGAATCCCATCGCGAAGCCCTGCAGCGCCCGGCCGACCAGCATCGGCACGATGGTGCTCGACAGCGCGCAGACCACGGACCCGACGACGAGCAGGGCGGCGTTGACCACCAGCACCCGCTGCTTGCCGTGGAGGTCGGCCAGACGACCGGCCACGGGCATCGAGACGGCGGCGGCGAGCAGCGTGGCGGTGATGACCCAGCCGGCGTTGGACGCCGAGGTGGAGAGCAGCTGCGGCAGCTCGCTCTGGATCGGGATCACCATCGTCTGGGTGAGCGCCGCCGTGAGGCCACCGAAGCAGAGGGCGACGACGGCGACGGTGGGGTTGGCCGGTACGGCGCGGGCGGACGTCACGAGGTCTCCTGCGGGTGGTGGTCGAGTTGCGTGCCCGACTCTATCCGGTCGTTGCTCGAGACAACCAATGTCTCCGACCTCCGGTGACACTCACCAAGGGCCGGCCCGGGGTGGCCGGCGGGAGTCCCGCAGGTCCCGCGCCGCCGCCCGTGCTCACCGCCGGCATGAACCCCGCCCGGCGAGGTGCCGCACGGGTAGCATGACCGGGCACGAAAGGTCGGAGGGGGTTCGATGACCATCGAGCCGTCGATCGCGGCTCCGGAGCACGGCGAGACGACGCTGCTGCACACCCGGACGACCGCGCCCCGGCCCAACGTCCGCACTCTGGCCCGGCCCGACCTGCTGTCGCTCCTCGACGAGGGCGCCACGCACGCCGTCACCCTGGTCTGCGGCGGACCTGGCTCGGGCAAGACCCAGCTGGTCACCGCCTGGGTCGACGCGGTCCGCGGCCGCCCGCTCCGCGTGGCCTGGGTCGCTCTCGGGCCCGACTGCAACGACCCCCAGCGGCTCTGGTCGCTGGTCACCACGGCGCTGTCCCGGGCCGCCGGCGGGCCACCCGCCGAGCTGCGCGCGCCCGCCGACACCGACGAGACCTACGTGGCGCGCCTGCTCGCGACGCTCGAGCACGGTCCCGTGCCGGTCGTGCTCGTGCTCGAGGACCTGCACGAGGTGCAGGCCCGTCAGTCGCTGCACAGCATCGACCTGCTCCTCCGGATGCTGCCCGACGCGGTCCGTGTCGTCCTCCTCTCCCGGTCCGACCCTGCGCTGTCGTTGCACCGTCTCCGGGTGTCCGGCGAGCTCACCGAGATCCGGCAGTCGGCCCTCGCCTTCGACCGTGCCGAGGCGGTCGACCTCCTCGCCCAGCACCGGGTGGTGCTCGACGACACCGAGGTCGACCTCCTGCTCGAACGCACCGAGGGCTGGGCGGTCGGCCTACGGCTCGCAGCGATCTCGCTCGAGGGTCGTGACGGCTCCGAGCGGGCCGCGGCGGTGGCTGCGTTCGCCGGCGACAACCGAGCCGTCGCCGACTACCTCGTCGCGGAGGTCCTCGACCGGGTGCCTGCGGAGCTCCGCCGGTTCCTGCTGCTCACCAGCGTGGTCGAGCGGGTCGACGGGGCCCTGGCCGAGCACCTGACCGGGACGACGGGCGGAGCGGCCGCCTTGGAGCGGCTGGAGCGTGACGGCGTACCCCTGCTGCCGCTCGACGAGCATCAGCAGTGGTACCGCTACCACCGCCTCGTCCAGGACGTCTGCCGCCACCGGCTCACGGTCGAGAGCCCCGAGCTGGTGCCGCGTCTGCACGTCGCTGCTGCCGAGTGGCTGGCCGACTCGGGCGAGTACGAGGAGGCGCTGCGGCACGCGTTGGCGGCCCGCGACTGGACGCTGGTGGGCCGGCTCGCGGTCACCCACGCGGGGCCGATCGCGTTCGGCCACGCCGGCCGTCCCCTCCGCGCCCTGCTCGCGACGATCCCCGAGGGCGTCGCGAACGGTGACCCCTGGGTCGCGGCCGCTCGCGTGCTGGCGCTCCACGACGAGGGCCGTGCCGCCCGCCTCGCCGACCGGCTGGACGTGGCCGAGGCCCTGTCCGGTGACCTCGACGGCTCCGACGCGCTGCTGGTCGGGGTGGTGCTGGCGCTGGTCCGGGCCAGCGCGGCCCGGGCCGCGTACGACGTCGACCTCGCGGCGCACGAGAGCCGGCGCGCGGGTGAGCTGGCCGCACTCCTGTCGATCCCGGTCGACCCGTTCCGGGCCGTCCCCGCACTGCCCGCCTACGCGACCCACGCCGACACGCTGCTCGGCAAGAGCCTGGTGTGGCAAGGCGACTTCGTGACCGCGGAGCAACACCTCCGACGTGCCGTGGCAGCCTCGTCACCCGTCCGGCCCGACCCCGTCGACAGCGGCATCCTGGCCCGGGCCTACCTGTCGCTGGTGGTGGCCATGGGCGGCAGCCTCCGCGAGGCCGGAGAGCTGGCCGAAGAGGCCCTGGCCCTCGGTCGGGCCGCCGGCTGGTCCGACGACGTCCAGTCCACGAGCGCCTGGCTCACCCTGGCCCTGGTGCGGCTCCAGCGCAGCGATCGCGAGGGATGCTCCGCGGCCCTCGACGAGGCGTCCCGGATGCTCGAGCGGCGTCCCGACCAGCTGCTCGACATGTGCCGCTGGCTGGTCACTGCGCGCTTCCTCGCCGAGGAGGGCCGCGACGCGCGAGCCCGCGACATCCTCGCCGACGTACGCCGGCTCCGGGCCGACCTGCCGCCGAACGGGTTCCTCACCGCCTGGTACCAGCTGGTCGCGGCGGAGATCGAGCTCGCCGCCGGCCGCCCCGCGGAGGCGCTCCGGCTGCTGGAGGTCGACCCGACCGTGCTGGTGGCGCCGGCCGCCCGCATCGTCCGGGGGCAGGCGCTGGTCGACGAGGGACTCCCCGAGCAGGCGCTGGCCGAGGTCGAGCCGCTGGTCGACTACCTCGAGGGAGGCCTGCGTTCGGTCCAGGCGCTGGTGATCTGTGCCCAGGCCAACGGTGAGGCGCGTCGCGACGCCAAGGCCCTGCAGTGCCTCATCGACGCCCTCGCCCAGGCCGTGCCGGAGGACCACCTGCGGCCGTTCTACCGCAACCGGGTCCGGCTGCTCCCGCTGCTCCGGCGCTACCGCCTCAGCGGCGCGCCGCACGTCGACGTCGTCACCACGATGCTCGAGCTCGACGACTCCTACGGGCACCAGCCGATCGAGAGCCTGACCGACCGCGAGCTGGCCGTGCTCCAGCTGCTGCCGAGCATGATGAGCAACGAGGAGATCGCCTCCGAGCTGTTCGTCTCGGTGAACACCGTCAAGGTCCACCTCAAGTCGCTGTACCGCAAGCTCGGCGTCAGCAGCCGGCGCGAGGCCGTGATGGCCGGGGCCGGGCTGATCGAGCGCTGAGGACCGGGAGAGGGGGTCTGCTCCTCGCCGACCAGCCCGGCCGGCCTGGATGTGACTCCGAGTGATCGTGCCTCACCTCGGCGGCCTGCGTCGAGGGCTCCCCCGGAGATCGAGCCGGCCTCAGGTCGTGGGTTCGTCGGGTCCGGGCGCCGGGTCGTCGAGCTCGCGGATGCTCACCAGCTCGAGGCCCGCGTCACGGATGCGGTGACGCAGGGCGGCCAGCTCGGCGTCGTCCTCGACGTCGCCGACCAGGGTCGTGGTGACCGGCTCGACCATCGAGGTGAACCCCTCGAACAACGACCGGCCGTAGCCCTCGAGATCACCCACCACCCGGATCTGGACGCGGGTCATGACTCCACCTCGGGGCGCCGGCTGACCTCGACCACGTGGAGCCCCAGCCGCGCGAGCCGGTCGAGGGCGCCGTGCAGGGCGGCCTGGTCGACGTCGTGACCGGTGAGGACCGTCGTCGTGCCCCCGGACGTGATCTCCCAGCCGTCGAACTCCACCCACTCGGTCGAGGGCAGCGCGCTGTCGCAGGTGATCTGGACAACCGTGGCGGGTGGCTGCCCTGCACGTCGCGCCATGATGTGACTGTGCCCGTTCCGCAGCCCGGCTCCATCACCCGTGACGGGTGATGAGGCAGCCGACCGTCGTCGGAACGCCCACTCCCGCTGCCTGCCTACAGGGGTGTTCCGGCTACTGCAGGGCGGAGGTCAGCCGCATCACGGTGTCGACGTACTTCGCGCCACCGGAGCGCTTGCTCCACTCCTCGAGCGTGAGCGGTCGGCACACCGCGCGGTAGGAGTCCTCGACCTCGCGCAGCCGCGGGACGCAGTCGCCGCCGACCAGCAGCGTGATGATCTCGTAGTTGAGGGCGAAGCTGCGCATGTCCATGTTGCTCGAGCCGATCACCGCGACGTCGTCGTCGACGGTGAAGTGCTTGGAGTGCAGGATCGCCGGCGCCGGGTAGAGCCAGATCTTGATCCCGGACTCGAGCAGGGCCTTGTAGTAGGAGGCCTGGGCGTGACCGACCATGAACTGGTCGGACGCCTCGCTCACGAACAGCTCGACGTCCACACCGCGCTGGGCGGCGGTGGTCACGGCGTACAGGAGCGACTCGTCGGGGACGAAGTAGGGGCTGGTCAGCGACAGTCGTCGCTGCGCGCCGTAGATGAGGGTGTTGAACAGGCGCAGGTTGTTCTCCATCGCGAACCCGGGACCGGACGGGAGCACCTGCGCGCAGACGCCCTCGTGGGTCAGCGCCCGCTCGGGAGCGTCCGGTCGGACGTCACGGAGGTCTCCGGACTCCTTCTCCCAGTCGACGGCGAAGACCGACTCCAGAGCCGCCACCGTGGGTCCCTCGACGCGCATCATGAGGTCGACCCAGTGCCGGCCGGACTCGTGGTTCTTGGGCTTGTTGTAGCCGGCCTCGGTCAGGTTGATCGATCCCATGAACCCGACGCGCCCGTCGACGACGAGGAGCTTGCGGTGGTTGCGCAGGTCCGGCCGGCGCCAGGTGCCCTTGAAGGGGTGGAGCGGGAGCATCGGGTGCCACGCGATCTTGGTCCCGTCGAGGCGCTTGACGAAGTCCTGATAACCGGGGATGCCGCGCGAGCCGAGATGGTCGAAGAGGAACTGCACCTCGATGCCGCGCTCGGCCGCATCGGTCATCGCGGTGAACACCGGGTCGGTGACGTCGTCCCAGGCCGAGATGTAGAACTCCACCAGGACGTAGCGCTCGGCGGCCCGCACCGCCTCGGCCATGACCTCCATCGTCTCGTTGTAGTGAGGCAGGTACTCGATCGTGTTGCCGCCGGTCATCGGCAGCGAGCCGAGGGCCCGGTTGAGGTGCACCGACGTCGCGAGGTACGGCGGTCCGACCAGGCCCGCGGGCAGGTCGGGCAGGTCCTTGGTGCGGGCGGCGATCTCGCGGTTGACGGCCTCCTGCTGCAGTCGCCGCTTCGAGCCGACCGACGTACGGCCGAAGAACACGAACGCGAGCAGGCCGAGCCAGGTCGACAGCAGGACGACCATCAGCCAGGCGATGCCGGTCGAGGGCTTCCGGTCGCGCGGCACCACGCCGAGCGCCAGGATCTTGATCACGAGGCTGGCCACGGCCAGGAGGGCCAGGACGACGGCGACCCAGCTACTCGTGCTCACCGGCTGGTCCGGGCGGGAGGACGCGGGGTCTCGGGCATGGGGACAGCCTCCGCCACAGCGAGCCGCGGCAGCGTCACCCGCCCGGGGTGAGTCGGCGTCCCGCCCGAAGAGGGGAGCGGGACCTACGGCCCTGTGGCCGCCGGGACCACGCGCCGTACCGTCGAGACGACCTCTTCCTGACCGGAAGGGACGCGGGTTCCACCGGGAGCAGCCATGACCTCGACCACGGACCACGACGACCCGGTCACGATCCTCGACCTGGAGGAGTGCTGGGAGCTGCTGGAGGCCGAGGAGTTCGGCCGCCTCGCCTACCGCCTGGTCGACGAGGTGCACATCGTCCCGATCAACTTCGTCTCCGACGGACGCACCCTGCTGTTCCGGACCACCTCCGGCAACAAGCTGCTGGCCGCCGCGCTGCACTCCGCCGTTGCTCTCGAGATCGACTGGCACGACGAGCACACCGCCTGGTCGGTGGTCGCCCGCGGCCACCTGCGCCGGCTCGACGAGGACGAGGAGCACCGCGTCGACGCGCTGCCGTTGCACCCGTGGGTGCCGACGCTCAAGTACGACGTGGTCGAGCTGGCCCCCGAGACCGTCGCCGGACGCTTCTTCAGGCTCCGGCTCCGGTCCGACGACGAGGTCCCCGAGGACTCCGCTGACCCCGACGGCCACGGGGTCGGCTGAGGGGCGTGCGCGTCAGGCGTCCTCGTCGAGGAACCGCACCGGCGGCCGGTCGAGGTGGCCGCTCTCCTCGGGGTTGACGGTGGTCCCGTCCAGCTCGCTCAGGATCCGGCGCACGGCCTCGCGGTCGACGGCGGTGGCGTCGACCGAGCCGATGACGATGATCGGTGAGGACGGCCCTGGCTCGGAGTCGGGGGACACGTCGTAGCCCTCCGACTCGAGGTGGTGCAGCACCATCGCCGGGTCCTGGCCGGGCGGCACCTGGTAGCGGACGCTGTGCCGGTGGTCGGCCTGGAGCTGGTCGCTGTGCTCCACCTCCCGCTGCGAGAAGGCGCGCACGGCGAGCACGACCAGCACGATGACGATCAGGCCCAGGATCACCGGGACGAGGACGGCACCCATGGAGGTCTCGTGCCCGCCCCAGCCGGCGGCATGCGCCTAGGCCTCGACGACGTACGGCGTGTGGCCGGCCATCCGGGTGACCACGATCCCGGTCAGCACCATCGCGAGCGCGACGCCGGCCAGCACCACGAGCTGGAACTGGGCGGCCACAACGGGTGAGGCACCGCCGAACAGCGCCCCCACGAACGCTCCCGGCAAGGTGACCAGGCCGGTGGACTTGGTCTGGTCGAGCGTCGGCAGCAGGGACTCGCGCACCGACTCGTGGCCGATGTCCTCGTGCGCCTGGGTGGGCGTGGCACCCAGCGAGAGCCAGGCCTCGACCTCGTCGCGGCGGGCACGTGACGAGCGGCGGAAGTTCCGGCCGGCCAGGGTGGCCGCGCTCATCGCGTTGCCGATGATGATGCCCGCGACCGCCACCAGGTTGCGGACGTCGAGGTCGACCAGCCGGAGCGCGAAGATCACCACCAGCGTGGACAGGGCGCCGGCCAGCACGCCGGCGACCGCGATCCGGCGGCCGTGCCACAGCTCCGCCGTCCGTCGGGCGGACGTCCAGGATGCCGTGGTCAGCATCAGCAGGATGAAGGCCGCGACCGTGCCGGGCACGCTCAGGATGCCGTGCAGGAGGAGCGCGACCACGCTCAGCTGGATGCTGGCGCGCACGACCACGACGAGGGGGAACCAGCCGAGGCCGATCCTGGCCAGCCGGGCCGCCAGCACGGTGAGACCCGTGAGCGTCAGCAGGCCGGCTCCGAAGCCGACGTACGACGTGATCCCGTGCACGGGGCACAGTGTCGCGCACGACGTCCCGGGCGCGAGCCACGGGCGACCGCACGTCTCGGGCTCCGGCTGACGCAACTGCGGGTCAGCGACGTACGGCCTGACGCGAGCGCCGGGTCGGCGTCGTAGAGTGGAGGCACACAGACAGGGGAGCCCCACAGGGGGCTGAGAGTGCGGCGCCGCCCGCAGACCCTCCGAACCTGATCCGGTTAGCACCGGCGAAGGGAGTCAGCTCCATGGCACCCCTCCACCTGCGCCTGCGCCCGCTCGGTACGACGACGACCCGGGTGGCCGTCGTCGTCGCGACCGCAGCCGCCCTGGCCGCCTGCTCGCTCGTGGGCGCGGACGACACCCATGACACCGGGAGCAAGGACGTCGTCCTGGTCACCCACGACTCGTTCGTCCTCCCCCGGGCCCTGGTCCGGCAGTTCGACCGGCAGTCGGGCTACCACCTCGTCGTCCACGCCTCCGGCGACGGCGGCACCCTGACCAACAAGCTGGTCCTCACCCAGGGCAACCCCACCGGCGACGTCGCGTTCGGCGTCGACAACACCTTCGCCTCCCGCGCCCTCGACGCCGACGTCTTCGCGCCGTACGACGTCGCCCTGCCGCCCGGCGCGAGCCGCTACCTGATCCCCGGCGACGACCACCGCCTCGCCCCGGTCGACAACGGCAACGTCTGCGTCAACATCGACACCGGCTGGTTCGCCGACCACCACGTCACGCCGCCACGGTCTCTGGACGACCTGGTGAAGCCCGCCTACCACGGGCTCCTCGCCGTCCCGGGCGCGACCACGAGCTCCACCGGCCTGGCCTTCCTCCTGGCCACCATCGGCAAGTACGGCGACGGCTGGCAGGACTGGTGGCGCCGGCTGGTCGCCAACGGCGCGACCGTCACCAACGGCTGGTCGCAGGCCTACGAGACCGACTTCACCCAGGGCGGTGGCCACGGCCCCGACCCGATCGTCGTCTCCTACGACTCCAGCCCGGCGTTCACGGTCCCGCAGGGCGGCGCCACCTCCACCACCGTGGCCCTGCTCGACACCTGCTTCCGCCAGGTCGAGTACGCCGGCGTCCTCACCGGTGCGCACAACCCCGCCGGAGCCCGCGCCTTCGTCGACTTCCTCCTCAGCCCGGCCGTCCAGCGTGCGCTGCCCGACGCGATGTACGTCTTCCCGGTCCGTCAGGGCACGCCTCTTCCCACCGCCTGGGCACGGTTCGCGGTCCAGCCGCAGCATCCCTACACGGTCAGCCCGGCCGAGATCACCGCCCACCGCGAGACCTGGCTGCAGCAGTGGAGCGACATCGTCAGCGGATGACCACGCCATGAACGCCCGACGCATCGCCGGCCTCGTCGCCTCGGCCCTGATCCCCCTCGCTGTGCTGGGGGTGTTCTTCGTGCTGCCCGTCTGGGGCATGCTCAGCCGCGGCCTCGTGGTCGACGGTCACCTCGACGTCGGCGCCGTGCTGGCCGTGCTCGGCCGGCCCGAGATCCGCAGGGCCGTCTGGTTCACCCTCTGGTCGTCCGCTGCCGGTACGACCCTCGCCCTCGTGCTCGGCCTGCCGGCCGCCTACGTCCTCCACCGCCTCCACTTCCCCGGTCGGACCGCCCTGCGCGCCCTGCTCGTCGTCCCGTTCGTGCTCCCCACGGTCGTGGTCGGCGTCGCGTTCGAGCAGCTGATCGGCCGCGCCGGGCCGCTGGGGTTCCTCGGCCTCGACGGCACCCCGGCGGCGATCATCGCCGGCCTGGTGTTCTTCAACGCCTCGGTGGTGATCCGGGTCGTGGGCGGCGCCTGGGAGTCGCTCGACCCGCGCCCTGCCGAGGCCGCGGCCGCCCTCGGTGCGAACCCCTGGCGGGTGCTCCGCGACGTCACGCTCCCGGCGCTGCGACCGGCCCTGGTCTCGGCGGCCACCGTCGTCTTCTTGTTCTGCGCCACGGCGTTCGGGATCGTGCTCACCCTCGGTGGTCTGCGCTGGTCCAGCGTCGAGACCCAGATCTACCTCCTGACCACCGACCTGCTCGACCTCCAGGGAGCGGCCGCCCTCTCGATCCTGCAGCTGCTCGTCGTCACCGGCCTGCTCCTCGGGGCCGCCCGCGCCCGTCGTACGACGGACCCGACGGTCGCCCGCGACCGCGCGCGCCGTCGCCGACCGGCCCGTGGCGACCTCCCGGCGGTGGCTGCCACCGGCCTGCTGCTGGTGCTGGTCGCGGCGCCGGTGGCCGCCCTCGTGGTGACCAGCCTCCGGGTCGACGGCGGCTGGAGCCTGGCCTACTACCGCGCCCTCCAGACCCCAGGCACCCACCAGGCCCTCCTGGTCCCGGTGACGACGGCCCTGGTGAACTCCCTGCGGATCGCCGTCGACGCCACCTGGATGTCGCTCCTCATGGGCCTGTCGATCGCGCTGATCGTCACCCGCCGGTCGCGGACCCGCCCGGAGCGCCGGCTGCGCGGCGTCCTCGACGGCCTGTTCATGCTGCCGCTCGGAGTCTCCGCGGTGACCCTCGGCTTCGGGTTCCTGATCACGCTCGGCAAGCCGCCGCTCGACCTGCGCGACTCACCCCTGCTGATCCCGATCGCCCAGGCCCTCGTCGCTCTGCCGCTGGTCGTGCGGATCCTGGTCCCCGTCCTCGGCGGGGTCGACGACCGCCTCCGCCAGGCGGCCGCCACCCTCGGCGCGCCACCGTGGCGCACCCTCCTCGTCGTCGACCTGCCGGTCGTGTGGCGTCCCCTGCTCGCAGCCGCCGGCTTCGCGTTCGCCTGCTCGCTCGGCGAGTTCGGGGCGACGTCGTTCCTGGTCCGCGACGACCGACCCACCCTGCCCGTCGTCATCTACCGGCTGATCGGCCATCCCGGAGAGCTCAACTACGGCATGGCCCTGGCCGCCTCGGTCGTGCTCGGCCTCGCCACCGCGCTGGTGATGCTGGCCGTCGAGCGCCTGCGCGTCCCGTCGGTGGGGTCCTTCTGATGCCCGCCCTCGGCGTCCGGCGCCTGTCGGTGTCCTACGCCGGCGTGCCGGCCGTGCACGAGGCCGACCTCGACCTCGACGCCGGACGCGTCCTGGCGGTGCTCGGCCCCTCCGGCTCGGGCAAGTCCACGCTCCTGCGAGCCGTGGCCGGCCTCGAGCAGGCCTCGGGCCAGGTGACCTGGGACGGCACCGACCTGACCCGCACGCCCACCCACCGACGCGGCTTCGCGCTGATGTTCCAGGACGGCCAGCTCTTCCCCCAGCTCACGGTCGCCCGCAACGTCGCCTACCCGCTCGGCCTGCGCCACGCCGGCCGCGCCGCACCCGCGCGCCGGGTCGCCGACCTGCTCGCCCTGGTCGGCCTCGAGGGGTACGACGACCGGCTCCCCGGCACGCTCTCCGGCGGGGAGCGGCAGCGGGTCGCCCTGGCCCGCGCCCTCGCCGCCGAGCCCCGGCTGCTCCTGCTCGACGAGCCGCTCAGCGCGCTCGACACCGGGCTGCGCCAGCGGCTCGCCGAGGACCTGCGCCGGATCCTGCTCGAGGCCGGCACCACCGCGGTGATGGTCACCCACGACCACGAGGAGGCGTTCACGGTCGCCGACGACCTGGCCGTGATGCGCGCCGGCCGGATCGTCCAGGCCGGGCCGATCGCCGACGTCTGGCGCGCCCCGGCCGACGCCCCGACGGCGCTCTTCCTCGGGCTACGCCCGCGTCCTCGAGGGCGACGAGGCGGCCGGCCTCCTCGCGGCCGCGAGCCTCCCACCCGCCTCCGCGGTCGCCGTACGACGCTCGGCGCTGGCCGTCGCCGACGACGGTCCCCTCGAGGCCGAGGTCCTCACCGTGCGCACCACGCCCGGCCAGGTGCGGCTGGTCTGCCGCACCGCCCTCGGCGACCTCGACGCCGATCGCGTCCCTCGACCAGCGGCTGGTGCCGGGCGACCGGGTCCGGCTGGCCGTCGACGCCTCCCGGACGGCGGTCATCGGCGCCGGGCGCCTCGATGCGTCGCGGCCCTAGACTGACCGCCGTGTTCCGCCGTGCCCACCTGCTGATGATCTCCATCGCTGTGGGCATGGGCCTCCTGGCGATCTCGACGTCGATCGTCTTCGGCCACCCGCTGGTCGACCCCGACGGCTTCATCGGGCCGTCGTACCTGCGGCTCCCGACCATCCTGCTGCTCGGCTTCGCGATCGACCTGGTGCCGCGCACCCTCTGGTTCTCGAGGTTCGACCCGCGCCGGATGCCCGACGTCTTCCGCGCGCGGCTGCGTGAGCACTGGACGAAACCGCGGCTCCAGCTCGTCGTCAGCGGGATCCTCTGCTTCTACATCACCTACGTCAGCTACCGGAACCTGAAGTCGCAGCTGCCCTTCATCCTCGGCAAGGACCACAAGTTCGACCGCGAGCTGTTCACGATCGACCGGGCGCTGTTCCTCGGCCACGAGCCCGGCGATCGTGCTGCACAACCTGCTGGGCGACGGCATCTCGGCGCAGATCCTGTCGACGGTCTACCTCTGGTTCCTGCCGCTGGTGCCGCTGGCGCTGGCCGGCTGGCTGGTCTGGTCGCGCAACCTCGGCTACGGCTACTGGTTCGCGACCTCGCAGTGCGTCGCCTGGACCCTCGGCACGGTGTCCTACTACGCGCTGCCCACGCTCGGCCCGGGCTCGTACCACCCGTGGCTCTACACCACCATCGACAACACCGCCGCCGGCAAGCTGATGGACTCCCTGGCCAACAGCGGTTGTTCGCGATCAACACGACCGCCCACTCGCTGCAGGGGCTCACCGCGCCGCTGACCTCGGTGGCCGGCTTCGCCAGCCTGCACGTCGCGATCACCCTGCTGGTCGCGCTGATGATCCAGTACACGACCACCATGCGCTGGCTGAAGATCGTCTTCTGGGTGAACTTCTGCCTGACCGCCGTCGCGACCATCTACTTCGGCTGGCACTACGTCTTCGACGACATCGCCGGCGTCGCGATCGCGCTGGTCTCCTTCTACGTCGGGGGGCTGGTCCAGCAACCAGTCGTTCCGCGGCATCGCGAGCCCGGTCGAGGAGCGGCGCGAGGAAGTTACAACCGTGTAGTTCGTCAAGCCGACACGCCGGTTACTTCTGGGAATTTTGTGAAAGTTGTTCCTTTTGTGACTCGAGCGCACTAGCGTGCTGCGAGGTGCCACGGGTGAAGAGGAAGACACCCGAGGCACCACCCGCCACACGGCCTCCATGGGGGAGGCCGTTCGACGCAGGAGGATCCGTGCACCGAGTCGGGGTCACCGCCCTCGCCCTGTCCCTGGTCACCGGGCTCGGCGGTTTCGCGGCGGCCGCGGCGGCCCCCTGGGGGGCCACCACGTGTACCCGAGCCAGCAGCAGGTGCACGCCGCCCGCACCGGGCGGCCCACGCGGCCGACGACGTCCGCGGGATCCAGGCGGCGCTGGTCCGGCCGACCTCCAGCTCCAGGCCGCGTCGGCCCGCGCCGAGCAGGCCGCCGAGGCCTACAACGGCGCGCGCTGGCAGCTCCAGCAGGCCCGTCGCGCGGCCCGGATCGCCGAGCGGCACGCCCGCCTCGCCGCCGCCGACGCCACCGCGCAGCGGCGACGCCTACGCCGCCACCGTCGTCACGTCCTACGAGCTCGGGCCGTCGCTGAGCCCGCTCTCGGCGGTGACCGGCAGCGACGGGCTCGACGGCGTGATCAGCAAGATGTCGACCATGCAGACCGCCCAGTCGACGATGGACCACACCTACGACTCCTACGTCGCGTCCTCGACGCTGGCGACGGTCGCCAGCCACGCAGGCCGAGACCGCCCGCGCCCAGGCCGCGACCCTGGCCACGCAGGCCAGGCAGGCGCGCGACCAGGCCGCGTCGGCCGCCGCGGCGGCCGACGCGCCAGCCCAGTCGATCGCCGCGCAGAAGACCCACCTGATCCACCGGCTCGCCCGGCTCCAGCACGTGAGCGTCGCGCTCGCCGAGAAGCGTCGCGCCGGGATCGAGCAGGCCGCCCAGGAGGCCGCCCGCCAGGCCGCCGTGCGCGAGGCGCGCCGCCAGGCCCGCGCAGCAGGCCGCCCAGCAGGCAGCGGCACGCAGGCCGCAGGCAGGCAGGCCGCCCAGCAGGCCAACAGCACTCCACCGGTTCCGACTCGGGTCCGACCGGCACCCCGACCAGCGCCCCGACGCCGGAGCCGACCGCCCACCACCCCGCCGGCAACCCCCCCGGCGGACCCCCCGGCTCCGGCGTCGGGCGCTTCGTGCCGCCATCGCGTTCGCCCGCTCGCAGATCGGTGACCCCTACGTCTGGGGCGCCGCCGGTCCCGAACGCCTGGGACTGCTCGGGCCTGACCATGGGCGCCTGGCGCGCCGGCGGGATCTCGCTCCCGCACTACTCGGTGGCGCAGTACAGCCAGTCGACCGCCGATCTCGCAGGCGTCGCTCCGCCCCGGTGACCTGGTCTTCTGGGGCTCCTCGAGCAGCCCGTCGTCGATCTACCACGTGGCGCTCTACGTCGGGAACGGCATGATCATCCAGGCCCCGCGCACCGGCCGGGACGTCGAGGAGGTCTCGATGTACTACTGGATCCCCCCGACCTTCTTCGCCCGTCCCTGAGCCCGCCGTGGAGTGGACACCGACCACGCGTTGATGGCTGCCGTGGCGACGCGGTCCGAGGGCGTCGAGGCGCCACGCCCGGGGATCGCAGCGCCGTCGACACCTGGCGGGCGGCCGGTCGTGACGGAGGTTGTCGACCAGGCGCGGCTAGCTGACCTCCACGTCACACGGTGCGCTTCACCCCGGGAAGTGGAGGTGCAGCCCAGCTGCACGGGTGAAACTTCCTCGGCGAGACACCAGCCCCTCGCCCTTGACGACTGTTCAGTCGAGGGCCAGAGTGCGCTCATGACGACCGACCTGACGCCCAGCTCGCCGACGCCGCCCGTGGCCGAGCTCGAGGACTGGGGGCCCCTGGAGGAGGCCACCGGCGAGCCGATGGCGACCTGGGGCGTCGAGCCCTGGTCCGACGGCGACGTCGTCGGCCGGGATCTGGGAGTGCGCGCCCGGCCCGTCGCACTGGACCCTGGAGACGCACGAGGTGATCCACCTGGTCGCCGGCCGGATGACGGTCACCCCGGACGGCGGGTGCGCCGACCGAGGTCCCCGCCGGCGACGCGGCGGTGTTCCCGCGCGGCTGGTCCGGCACCTGGGACATCCACGAGACGGTGCGGAAGGTCTACGCGATCTTCGGCTGACCGCGTCGCCGCTCAGACGTGGTCGATGGCGGTGTCGGCCGCGGGCAGGCGCGCGGGTGGGGGTCGCCCGCGCGGCGGCGGGTCTGGCGGGAGAGCTCGCCGGAGCTCGTGGAGCCGGTCGAACGACGCCTGCACCTCGAGCTCGGCCTCGGTGCGGCCGACCCAGTTGGCACCCTCGACGGACTTGCCCGGCTCGAGGTCCTTGTAGACGGTGAAGAAGTGCTCGATCTCCAGCCGGTCGAACTTCGGCAGGTGGTTGATGTCGCGCAGGTGCTCCAGCCGCGGGTCGGAGACCGGGCACGCAGAGCACCTTGTCGTCGGCGCCCTTCTCGTCGGTCATCCGGTACATCCCGATCGCGCGGCAGCGGATCAGGCAGCCGGGGAACGTCGGCTCCCCGAGCAGCAGGACCAGCGCGTCGAGCGGGTCGCCGTCCTGGCCGAGGGTGTCCTCGATGTAGCCGTAGTCGGCGGGGTACTGGGTCGCGGTGAACAGGGTCCGGTCGAGGCGGATCCGTCCCGGACACGTGGTCGACCTCGTACTTGTTGCGGCTCCCCTTGGGGATCTCGACCAGTACGTCGAACTCCATGCACGTCACCCTCCAGCGCGAACGGGTCGGCGGCCCCGACCCTCGATCTGGGGCCAGTCTCGCGCAGAATGAGGCCGCGTGCCCAACCGGGCACGTCCCGTGAGCAGGACGAGAGGCGGACGGCGTGTCCCGGAGATCGCGGCGTACCCCGCGCCGTCGCGGACGCCGCGTCCTGCTCGTCACCTCGCTGGTCGTGCGTGGTCGCTCTCGCGGCCGGTGCCGCCGCGGCCTACCGCTACGACCTCGCTCAACCGCTGGCTCGGCACCGGCGCCCGACGGCCGCCGTCCCGCCGCCGTCCCGGGCTTCACCCTCGCACCCGCAGCCGACCCCACGGCCGGTCGCCAGGCCGGCGCCGGTCACCGACCGGGCCTCCGGCCCCACGGCGGCCAGGTACGACGCGCGCTCGGCGACGCGCGTGGACGACCCGCACCTCGCCGACCTCAGCGTCGTCGTCGCCCCCCTCGACGGGCCGTTCGACGCTCGGCCCCTGGTGACCGACGGTCGCCGCCTGGTGATGCCGGCCTCCACCCTCAAGCTCCTCACCACCACCGCGGCCCTCGAGGCGCTCGGACCCGACCACACCTTCGCGACCCGCGTCGTCGGCCGGCGCGACGGCGCTGACCCTGGTCGGCGGCGGCGACCCGTTCCTGGCCGGCAAGCAGCCGACCACGGGCCCGAGCCGCGGCGACGCGAGCCTGCAGACGCTGGCCGCGGCTGACCGCGCGCCGACTGCACCAGCGGGGGATCGACGAGGTCCGCCTCTCCTACGACACCTCGCTCTTCACCGGCCCGGAGATCGAGCCGACCTGGCCGCCCGGGCTACCTCCCCGACGTGGTCAGCCCGATCACCGCGCTGTGGGCCGACCAGGGGCTGAACCCCGACGGACCCGGTCGGCGTGCCCGACCCTGCCGCCACCGCGGCCGCGACCGTTCGCGGCGTACCTCGGCAAGGACGGGCGTCCGGGTCACCGGGACCCCGCGCGAGCACACCGCCGCCGCCGGGGCCCACGCGGTGGCCCAGGTGACGAGCCGGCCGCTGGCCGACATCGTCGAGCAGGTGCTGCAGTACAGCGACAACGAGGGTGCCGAGGTGCTCGGCCACCAGGTCGGGCTCGCGGTCGACGGGCACGGGTCGTTCGCCGGCGGCGTGCGCGGCGTGCGCGACGACCCTGCAGCAGCTCGGGATCGACCTGCGCGGCGCGCGGTTCTACGACGGCAGCGGACTCTCGCGCGACGACCGGATCGACCCGCGCACCCTCGTCGACGTCCTCCGGCTCGACTCGCGGCTCCGCCCACCCCGAGCTCCGGTCGGTCATCACCGGGCTCCCGGTCGCGGCGTTCGACGGCTCGCTGACCTTCCGGTTCCGACCACAGCGACGGCCGCGGGTGGGTGCGGGCCAAGACCGGCACCCTGACCGGGACCAGCGCGCCTGGCCGGTCTCGCCACGACGCGGCGCGGGCACACCCTGGTCTTCGCGTTCGTCAGCAACCGGATCCCGCTGCTCGACACCCTCGACGCCCGCGCCGGTCTCGACGCGCTCGCCTCCCGCCTGGCTGGCCTGCCCCTGCTGAGCGGCCGGCCGGCCGGGAGCCACCCCGTAGGCTCGCCGGCATGACGGAGATGGTCGACTGGGAGCTCGCGATCTCGATCGGGTCGCGCCTGGCCGGGGCAGGTCCCGAGGTGAGCGCCGACGAGGCGGCCGCCGTGGTGGCCGAGCTCCGCGCGGGCGCCGACCGGGCGACGTCGTACGTCCGTGACTACACCGGGCTCGACGCCGGCGAGCGCACCGCGCCCGTCCTCGTCGTCGACCGGCCGGCGTGGATCCGGGCCAACACCGAGGGCTTCGCCACCCTCCTCGCCCCGATCATCGACAAGGTGACGGCCGCCAAGGGGCCACCCGGCGGACTGACCCAGGCGCGTCGGCTCCAAGGTCACCGGCGCCGAGGTCGGCGGCCTGCTCGGCTTCATGGCCAGCAAGGTGCTCGGCCAGTTCGACCCGTTCCACGACCCCCAGCGGCCGGCTGCTGCTGGTCGCGCCCGAACGTCGTCCACGTCGAGCGCGAGATCGAGGCCGACCCCACCGACTTCCGGTTCTGGGTGTGCCTGCACGAGGAGACCCACCGCGTGCAGTTCACCGCGGTGCCGTGGATGCGCGACCACATCTTCGGCGAGGTGCAGGCCCTCGCGGCGACCGTCGAGCCGCAGCGGCTGCTCGAGGACGGCGTCCAGCGGATGACCGAGGCGCTGCGCAACCTCGGCAACGGCCCGAGCGGCAGCGTGCTCGACCTGTTCAGCACGCCCGAGCAGAAGGAGATCATCGACCGGATGACCGGCGTGATGTCGCTGCTCGAGGGGCACGCCGACGTCGTGATGGACGGCGTCGGCCCCGAGCGTGATCCCCAGCGTCGCGTCGATCCGGACGCAAGTTCAACGAGCGCCGCAAGGGCACCGGCAGCCTCGACCGGCTGGCCCGCAAGCTCCTCGGCCTCGACGCCAAGATGGCGCAGTACCGCGACGGCGCGAGGTTCGTGCGCGCCGTCGTCGACAAGGTCGGGATGCCGGAGTTCAACGCGGTCTGGGCCGCGCCCGCGAACCTGCCCACCAAGGCCGAGATCCACGACCCCGACTCCTGGGTCGGGCGGGTGCTGTGACTGCGGGGTGACCCGGAGATGACGCTGCATCCCTCGGTCGCGGCCGTGCGCAACGCCGTACGGCGGGGGCTGGCGGACCTCGAGCCCGGCGCCCGGGTGGTGGTGGCGGTCAGCGGTGGCGCCGACTCGATGGCGCTCGCCTCGGCCGTGGTCTTCGTCGGGGCCGAGCAGGGCTGGTACGTCGTCGGCGCGACCGTCGACCACGGGCTCCAGGAGGGCTCGGCAGAGGTGGCCGACAACGTCGTGGCGCGGCTGGCCGCGCTCGGGGTCGACGAGACGCTCACCGTGCGCGCCCCGTCGACGCACCGGGCCTCGGTCCGGAGGCGGCCGCCCGCGAGGCGCGCTACGCACTCCTCGAGCAGGTCCGCGAGCAGCTTCGAGGCCGAGGTCGTGGTCCTCGGCCACACGCGCGACGACCAGGCCGAGACCGTGCTGCTGGGGCTCGCCCGCGGCTCGGGGGGTCGGGCGCTGGCCGGGATGCGCCGCACCTTCGACCACTACCGGCGGCCGCTGCTCGACGTCTCCCATGTCGACACCGTGACCGCCTGCCAGGTCGAGGGCCTCGAGGTGTGGGACGACCCCCACAACGACGACCCGTCCTACACCCGGGTGCGCGTGCGGACGCCGGCTGCTCCCGGTCCTGGAGGACGAGCTCGGGCCGGGTGTCGCCGAGGCGCTGGCCCGCACCGCCGACCAGCTGCGCCCCGACATGGAGCTGCTCGACGCCTACGCCGCCGACGCGCTCGCCGCGGCGACCCGCGACGGGGCGCTGTCGGTCGACGCGCTGGCGGCGCTGCCGGGCCCGATCCGGACCCGGGTGCTGCGCGCGGCGGCGGTGGCGGCGGGCGCTCCGGCGGGCGAGGTCTTCCACCAGCACGTCGTCGCCGTCGACGCGCTGGTCACCGACTGGCACGGCCAGAAGTGGGTCGACCTGCCCGGCCGCCTGCGCGCCGTACGCCGCAACGGGCTGCTCGCCTTCGAGCGCTCCTGACCCAGCGCCCCACAGACGAGGCACTCCCGTCGCTTCGTCGGGGTTGCAACGGCTGCCAAGCGACGGAATCACCGGCTGACCGGCGATCCCGACGCCCCCCGTAGGCGTACGGTCGGCAGGCCCTAGTGTTCTCGGCCATGGACGCCTCCCACGTCGACGACGACCTGGTCAACATCCTCTTCACCGAGGCCCAGATCCAGGAACGGCTGGCGGAGATGGCCGAGCAGATCGCTGCCGACTACGAGGGCAAGGACCTCCTGCTGGTCGGCATCCTCCGCGGCGCGGTGATGGTGATGGCCGACCTGGCCCGGGCGCTGCCGCGGCACGTCGAGATGGACTGGATCGCGATCAGCTCCTACGGCTCGGGCACCAAGAGCAGCGGCGTCGTGCGGCTGCTCAAGGACCTCGACACCGACATCACCGGCCGGCACGTCCTCATCGTCGACGAGATCGTCGACACCGGCCTGACCCTCAGCTGGCTGGTCAACAGCCTCGGCAGCCGCAACGCCGCAAGCGTCGAGATCGCGACCCTGCTGCGCAAGCCGGAGGCGCTGACGATGCCGGTCGAGCCGACGTACATCGGGTGGGACATCCCCAACGAGTTCGTGGTCGGCTACGGCCTCGACTACCGCGAGCGGTACCGCAACCTGCGCGACATCGGCGACGCTCGCGCCCCACGTCTACAGCTGAGCGGGCGAGCCCAGGGCCGAGCTCGACACCCGGTTTCACAGGTCACCGAGCGTGCGGCGGCCGCCTGCCGGCGCAGGTGGGACCACGGCCAGCACCACCATCAGCACCTCGGAGGGCACTGCCGGGAAGCCCAGCGGCTCGGTCCAGTTGCCGACGTCGTCGCCGATCTGCGGCAGAGCCCGATGGTGCGCGAGGCGAGGAACGCCCACGACCGCGGCCAGGCAGACCGCGCCGCTGATCAGCCACACGCCCGGGTCTGTCGACGAACAGGATCGCGACCGCCAGCACGAGCACACGACGCTGAGGGCGATGAACAGCCACCCGACGTAGGGCGCCTCCTCGAGGTGCGTCCTGGATCAACGGGATGTGGGTGGCGGCCGCCACCAGCAGCAGGAACGACGCAATCCACTGCGCAGGCGATTTCGTCAGGGTCATGTCCACTCCTGGGTGGGATCGTCCTCGGACACATCGTGCTGGACGGGCGGTTCTCCCGGCATACGCCCGGAGGATCATTCGGGAGCGCTGCTCATCGCACGTGCAGGGTGCCGTGCATGTCGCTGTGGAACATGCAGTGGTAGGGGTAGGTGCCCGGGTCGCTCGGGCGCCGTGAACGTGGCTGCTCGCCGCCCGGCGGCACGGTCACGTCGAACCCGCCGTCGCCGTCGGCGGTCACGCTGTGGCTCCGGAGTCCATGTTCATGACGGTCACGGTGGCTCCCGGCAGCGACCGAGCGGCCCCGCTGAAGGCGAAGTCCTTGATCGTGGATCGTGGCCCCGGCGCCGGCCCTGGCGCCGCTCGAGGCGTCGACGCCGGCGACTGCGCATCGGCATGGACGACTGCGGTGCCGTGCTCGAGTGGAGCTGCCGCACTCCGCCGCAGCCGGTGAGGACGGTCGCCGCGACGGCGCGGGGTGGCGAGCAGCGGGCGGGTGCGGCGCGTGGGGCATGGCGGTCTCCTGGGGTCGGGCTAGGCGGTGCGGTCACGCGGTGGCGTGCACGAGGTGGGCGAACACCACCTCGTTGCCGACGTGGTGGCGGATCGAGGCGTCGAAGTCGCTGCAGGTGATCAGCCGCAGGGTCGGCTCGGAGCAGATGGCGGCTGCCGTAGACGACGGTCGTGGGGAAGCGCGCCTTGAGGAAGTCGCGCACGGCGTCGACGCGGAAGGTGAGCACCCGCCCGTCCGCGCGTCGTACGAGACCCGGTCGCCGGGCTGGACGTCGCCGAGCCGGAAGAACACCGACGGTCCGCTCGACGCTGTCGACGTGGCCCTCGATGACGGACGGACCGGGCTGGCCCGGCGTCGGCGAGTTCTCGAACCACGCGGCCTGGTCGAGGTGCGGGCCCGGCTGCGGCACGTCGAGCGTGCCGTCCGCGCCCAGCCCGATCGGGTTGACCGCGGTGTGCACCCCGATCGCCGGGATCGTCGAGCGTCACCGGGCGCGACGGGCCGAGCGGCGCCGGGACCGGCCTCGGCGTCCCGACGTCCGCGGCCGCGGCGGCCGCCGGCGTGCCGGCGGGTCGATCCGCCCGGCCGGACGTGGGCTCCGGTGCGCTGACCTGGGCGCGCTGACGACCACGACCACCAGCACACCGCGGCCACCACGGCCGCCAGGGCGAGCGCGAGCACGCCCCGGCGCCGGGGGACCAGCGTCGGTCCGTCATCGTCCGGTCAGGCCTTCACGGTCTTGCGGCGGACCGTGAAGAGCGCCGTTCCGGCACCGAGGACGAACAGGCCGCCGGCCAGGCCGCAGCAGCGCGGAGTCCTCGACGACCGGCGGTCGAACCGGTGCCGGTGGCCACGCCGCCGGCGGGCATCGCGTGGACCGCGCCGCACAGGGCCGGCGAGGTCGCCGCGAGCGGCAGGCTCGGCACGAGGTCGCTCTTCTCGCCCTGGGCCTTCTTGCTCAGGGTCGCCGGGTCGAGCCCGTGGACGACGATCACCGCGGTGTCGCCCTGAGCGCCGACACGACCTTCGCGGTCTGAGCGTGATCGTGCGCCGGTGGTAGCTGGTGCTCGGCCCGGACGGGCGCGATCTTGATGTTCGTGCCGGCGGCGGGCGAGGTGTCGCCCTTGGTCGACAGCGTCGTGCCGATCCCGCCGTACGCCGCGGCCGCCCTCGGTCGTGCTGACGACGCCGTCGCCGTTCTTGTCGGCGGCCATGGTGGGGCAGACGCCCGCGGCGCCGATGTGGATGTGCTGCACGTGCGGGTAAGGCGCGCCGCTGAAGGTCGACGCCAGCCCCGACCAGCTCTCGTTGATGGTCGCGGTGTTCGCCGTTGAGGGTGAGCATGAGCATGCCCGAGCCCGTCGGTGGTTGAGCGGGTTGAGCGTCGCCTGGTACGACGTCCCCGAGTGCGGCCATGGCGGGTCCCGCGGCAAGCGCCAGCGGTACGGCGGCTGCGGCGAGAGGAGCCAGTACGCGAAGTGACTTCTGCATCGTGTCCTCTTTCCTTGTGGTCGCCCGCGGGGGTGTCCCCCGCAGGCTCTGGCTGGGGTTCGCGGCCCGGTCAACGTGCGGGTTGGTCAGATTTCCCAAGCCGCGCTTCGCCAGATCTCAGCGCCGCGAGGGTGGCTCGGGGCTCCACCAACCCGGCTCGCCGCCGCTCCGAACCACTGCGGAGCGCCCCTGTCCTCCGGGCCGCAGATGGAGCCCCGTGAAGCGTCACTACAGCCCTCGCCGTGGCCGTCCTGTCTTCTCGCCGCGATCCTCGCGGGCTGCGGAACGCCTCGTCGACCGCCCCGGCGGCGACCCACATGATGTCGGACGGGTCGGACCATGAGCGACACGCGATGCAGGGCTGCCGGCATGCACGGCATGCCGGCTCAGGCTCCGGCACCCCCACCCGCACCGGTACAGGGAAGGGCGGCGCGGGAACCGGGCCGTCGAAGGCGGCCTCGATGGTGTGCAGTGACGAGATCCGGTCGCGGTGGCCCACACGCTCCAGCTCCGCGTGGCCGCCGCGGGGCTCCGCACTCCTGGAGCGCACCAGCTTCCGCTGCCGTTATCTCGCTCGCGGTCCGGCGACCTCCGCCTGTCGGTGAGGATCTCACTGCCGCCGGCCCGGGCGGGCGTACTTCGACGCCCTGCGGGCCGGGCTCCCGCACCGTCGGACCTCCACGGCGTCTGGCGCCTCGGCTTCCCGTCGTTCGAGACGCCGCGCGGCGACGTCGTGTTCATCAAGGACCACAAGACCCTCTGGGTCGACGCCAGTCCCGGCTGACGGGAGCCGCCTGCCGCCGGGCCGGAGCCGCGCAGGACGTCGCGTACGGCGTTGCCGCTGCCGTCATCGCCTGCTGGACCGAGTGAAATCGGCAATCGGGCCCGCGGTGTAGGCGTGCCGGCCCTCTGAGGAGACACTGGGCGTTGAAAGTGACGTGTACCGTCGTCATCCTCACCAGACCGGTGCTTCCCGGGACTCCCGAGGAGCCGGTGCTCGTCGTCGAGAGAGTCCTGTGAAGCGTTTCCTCAGAAGCCCCTGGCTGTGGATCGTCCTCGCGGTCGTCGGCGTCATCTTCGCGCTGCAGTACCTCGCTCCCTCGGGCGGGTACGACGAGGTGCCCTCTCCCATGGACCGCCTACATCACGTCCGGGCAGGTCAAGGACGATCACCATGATCGACGGCGACCAGCAGATCAAGGCCACGCTCGACTCGGGCGTCCGGCCCGAGGGCGACCAGGTCACCGCCCACTGGCTCGACGGCACGCAGGCAGCAGCTGGTCAACGAGATCCAGGTCGCAGATCAGGCGAAGACCATCGCCATCGACACCTTCGACATCAAGATCGCCCACCCCAGCATCCTGGCCGGCGTTGCTCACCACGCTGCTGCCGATCATCCTGATCGTGCTGATCTTCCTGTTCCTGATGAACCAGATCCAGGGCGGCGGCGGCCGCGGCGTCATGCAGTTCGCCAAGTCGCGGGCCAAGCTGATCTCCAAGGACATGCCCAAGACCACGTTCAGCGACGTCGCGGGCTGCGAGGAGGCGGTCGAGGAGCTCGGCGAGATCAAGGAGTTCCTCCAGGAGCCGGCGAAGTTCCAGGCCGTGGGCGCCAAGATCCCCAAGGGCGTCCTGCTCTACGGCCCTCCGGGCACCGGCAAGACCCTGCTCGCCCGCGCCGTCGCCGGCGAGGCGGGCGTCCCCTTCTACTCCATCTCCGGCTCCGACTTCGTCGAGATGTTCGTCGGTGTCGGCGCCAGCCGCGTGCGCGACCTGTTCGAGCAGGCCAAGGAGAACGCCCCGGCCATCGTCTTCATCGACGAGATCGACGCCGTCGGCCGGCACCGCGGCGCCGGCATGGGCGGCGGTCACGACGAGCGCGAGCAGACCCTCAACCAGCTGCTGGTCGAGATGGACGGCTTCGACGTGCGCGGCGGCGTCATCCTGATCGCGGCGACCAACCGCCCCGACGTGCTCGACCCGGCGCTGCTGCGTCCGGGCCGCTTCGACCGGCAGATCCAGGTCGACGCCCCCGACCTCGCCGGCCGCCACCAGATCCTCCAGGTCCACGCGCGCGGCAAGCCGCTCGCGCCGGGCGTCGACCTGCTCGCCGTCGCGCGACGTACGCCGGGCTTCACCGGCGCCGACCTCGAGAACGTCCTCAACGAGGCCGCGCTGCTGACCGCGCGCACGCAACGAGAAGCTGATCACCGACGTCTCGCTCGACGAGGCGATCGACCGCGTGATCGCCGGACCGCAGCGGCGGACCCGCCTGATGAGCGAGAAGGAGAAGCTGATCACCGCCTACCACGAGGGCGGCCATGCCCTGGTCGCCGCGGCGCTGCCCGGCAACGACCCGGTGCACAAGATCACGATCCTGCCCCGCGGCCGCGCCCTCGGCTACACGATGATCCTGCCCGACAACGACAAGTACTCCCAGACCCGCAGCGAGATGCTCGACGCGCTGGCCTACATGATGGGCGGCCGTGCCGCGGAGGAGATGGTCTTCCACGACCCGACCACCGGCGCCGGCAACGACATCGAGAAGGCCACCGCGGTGGCCCGCGCGATGGTCACCCAGTACGGCATGACCGACCGGCTCGGCGCGATCAAGCTCGGCGAGAGCAACGGCGAGCCGTTCCTGGGCCGCGACTTCGGCCACACCAAGAACTACTCCGAGGACGTCGCCGCGATCATCGACGAGGAGACCAAGAAGCTCCTGGCGAACGCCCACCAGGAGGCCTTCGACATCCTCGAGGAGAACCGCGACGTGCTCGACGCCCTGGTGCTCGAGCTGATGGACAAGGAGACCCTCGACAAGGCCGAGGTCGCTTCGATCTTCGAGGCGCTCCGGCGCCGGTCCGGCCGCGTCCGGCCTGGACCGGTTCCCCCGACCGCAAGGCGTCGCAGATCCCGCCGGTCGAGATCCCGCAGGCGATCCGCGACCGCGCCTCCAGCAACGGCACGGCGCCCCCGTCCGACGCCGGCGCCGTGCTGACGCCCCCGGGTGCCGGTGGCGACATCCACGGCGGGTCGATCGGCCCCGGACCGTCCGCGCCCGAGCCGCCGGCCCCGGTCGTGAGCCCCGTCGGATGACCGACTCGATCGCCTGTCCCGACCGGAGCCCGGCCGACATCCCGCCGTTCGACCACGACCGGGCGGCCGCGGCGGTGCGCGAGCTGCTCATCGCGATCGGGGAGGACCCCGACCGCGAGGGTCTGCGCGACACCCCCGACCGGGTCGCCCGGGCCTACGCCGAGCTGACCGAGGGGCTGCGCAGGTCGCCGTCCGACGTCCTGACCACGACCTTCGACCTCGGCCACGACGAGATGGTGCTGGTCCGCGACATCGAGCTCTGGTCGATGTGCGAGCACCACCTGGTGCCGTTCACCGGCGTCGCCCACGTCGGCTACATCCCGGCCGAGAGCGGCAAGATCACCGGCCTGTCCAAGCTGGCCCGGCTGGTCGACGTCTACGCCAAGCGGCCGCAGGTGCAGGAGCGGCTGACCACCCAGGTCGCCGACGCACTCGTCGACGGCGCTCGAGGCCCGCGGCGTGATCGTCGTGATCGAGGCCGAGCACCTCTGCATGACGATGCGCGGCGTCCGCAAGGCCGGGGCCCGCACGATCACCTCCGCAGTGCGCGGCGTAGATGCACAACGCCGCCACCCGCTCGGAGGCGATGGCCCTGATCACGGCCCACCGGGGCTGAGCCGTGACGCTCGCCGGTGCTCATGGGCGTGGTGAACGTGACGCCCGACTCGTTCTCCGACGGCGGCCGCTGGGCCAGTCCCGAGGCCGCGATCGCCCACGGGACGCGACCTGCTCGCCGACGGCGCCGACATCCTCGACATCGGCGGTGAGTCGACCCGGCCGGGCGCCACGCGGCCGCTGGTCGAGGAGGAGCTCGCGCGCGTGGTGCCGGTGATCCGCGCGCTCGCCGCCCGCGGCGCCACCGTCTCGGTCGACACCATGCGAGCGCGAGGTCGCGGCCGAGGCGGTCGCGGCCGGCGCGACGATCGTCAACGACGTCTCCGGCGGCCTGGCCGACCCCGCGATCCTCGACGTCGTGGCCGACACCGGCGCGACGTACGTCTGCATGCACTGGCGTGCCCACTGCGACCACATGCAGGACCACGCGGTCGTACGACGGTCCCGGCGGCGTGCTCGCGGCCGTGCGCGACGAGCTGTGCGAGCGGGTCGACGCGGCCCGGGCCGCGGGCATCCCCGACGAGCGGATCGTCCTCGACCCGGGCCTCGGCTTCGCCAAGACGGCCCGAGCACAACTGGCAGATCCTCCGCGGTCTGGGGGTGCTGCAGTCGCTCGGCTTCCGGCTGCTGGTCGGGGCGAGCCGCAAGTCGTTCCTCGGGGCGCTGCTGGCCGACGCCGACGGCACCCCACGGCCGGTCGGCGAGCGCGAGGACGCCACCACGGCGCTGACCGTGCTGCTGGCCCAGCAGCGCGTCTGGGGGCTGCGCGTGCACGACGTCCGTGCCAGCCGCGACGCCCTGCGCACCCTCGAGCGCTGGGAGCAGGGCTGAGATGGCCGACGACGCTGCTCGCGTGACCGGGATCGAGTGCTTCGCCCACCACGGCGTCTTCGAGCACGAGCGACGCGAGGGACAGGTGTTCCTCGTCGACCTCGTGCTGGGCGTCGACACCCGTCCTGCGGCCGCGGTCCGACGACTTGCACGACACCGTCGACTACGGAAGTCTCGTCGCGCGGGTGAAAGCCGCCGTCGAGTCGGATCCGGTCGACCTGATCGAGACGCTGGCCCAGCGCATCTCGGACGTCTGTCGTATCGGACGACCGGGTTGAATGGGCCCGGGTCACGGTCCACAAGCCGGGAGCCCCCATCGACGCGATCTTCAGCGACGTGACGCTGACGATCACCCGACCCCCTCAACCCGAACGAAGGCAGCGAGGTGCGATCGTGACCGAGACGCCCAACCCCCACATCGTCGACGCCGACACCCTCACCGGTGAGATGCGTCCGATCCGTCGCGCGGTCGTGGCCCTGGGCTCCAACCTCGGTGAGCGCCTGACCAGCCTGCAGGGTGCGATCAACGCGCTGGCCGACACCCCCGACGTCTGGGTCACCGAGGTGTCGCCGGTCTACGAGACCGAGCCGGTCGACGCCCCCGCGGGCTCCGAGCCGTTCCTGAACGCCGTCGTCCTGCTCGACACCACCCTGGCGGCTACCCGGCTGCTGGAGCGTGCCCACGCCATCGAGGACGCCTTCGGCCGCGACCGCAGCGACGGTGAGCAACGCGCCGCGCACCCTCGACGTCGACGTCATCGTGGTCGGTGACCGCCGCCGCGACGACGACGTGATCCGGCTGCCGCACCCGCGGGCCGCCGAGCGGGCCTTCGTCCTCCAGCCCTGGTACGACGTCGAGCCCGACGCCGAGATCCCCGACGCCGGTCTGGTGGCCGAGCTCCTGGAGAAGACCGACCGGTCCGGCCTGACCCGACGCGACGACCTGGCCCTCCAGGTCCAGTGACCGCGCCGAGTCCGCAGCGGTGAGCATCGAGCCTCCGGAGGAGCCGCCACGCTCCGAAGGCCGGCTGCGCCCGATGCGGCCCGGCGTGCTCGTCGTCTGGGGACTGGTCGGGCTGGTGGCGGGCTGGCTCTACCACCGGATCATCGACCAGGGCACCGGCACCGCTCCGCTGGTGTCGTGGGCCCAGCCGGCCGCACTCCTCCTCGTCGCCGGCGTCCTCCTCGTGACCGCCTGGTCCACGCGCCGTACCATCCGGCTGCGGCCCGGCGGGCTCTCGCCGGCACACGCCGTCAACCGGCTGGTGCTCGCCCGCGCCTGCGCCTACGTCGGGGCACTGGCGGGCGGCGCCTACCTCGGGTACGCCGTCAGCTGGGTCGGCGTCCAGAGCGACCTGGCCGACCAGCGGGCCCTCCGATCGGCCTGCGCGGCCGCTGCGGGCATCCTGATGGCCGTCGCGGGGGTCCTCCTCGAACGAGCGTGTCGCGTCCCTCCCGGGGACCCCGCGCCCTAGCCTGACGGCATGTCTTCCCCCAAGGCTCGTCGTCGGCAGAGGTCCACCCGCGTGGTGACCGCTTCCGCACTGGTCGTGATTGCGGCGGTCGTCGTCCTCGGCGCCGTCCTGAGCGGGTCCTTCCCGCTGGTCTCCGTGGCAGCTGTTCTCGCCGTAGCCCTCGGCGCGGCTGCGGCACGCATCACCCACTCCGAGCTCGTGGCCACCCGTCGCGCGGCAGCCGCCGACCGGGCTCGCCAGGCGCAGGACTACCGATCGATGGCCGAGGAGCGCTCGGCCGAGCACCAGGAGTTCGCCGACGTCATGCAGGGGCGCATCGGTCGCGCCGAACGCGCGGTCGGCCAGCTCGAGGGCGCGGTCGTCGCCTCCCAGGGGCGCGCGGCCGAGGCCATGCGCAAGCTCGGGGCCGAGGCCCGTCGTGCCGACGCCGCCGAGGCCGAGGGCACCCGGCTCGCGGCCGCGCTCGACGAGTCCGAGGAGCGGGCCGCGGAGGCGATCGTCCGCGTCGCCGAGCTCGAGCAGGACAACGACCTCCTCCGCGACGAGAACACCGGCCTCCGCGCCGACCTCGCCGCAGCCGGCTCCTGGCCGCACGCCCGCCACGCCTGACCCACCCCCGTCGGTCGAGCCTGTCGAGACCACGATGTGGGGGTGACCTGTCCGGTCCGGGTCTCGACCCGCGCTCGCGACGCCGTTCCCCTCGCTCCTCCGGACCGGCTGCGCGCTACGCCGTGCTCTCGTTCCTCGAGCTCGGCTGCTCGCTTGCCAGGCTTGCCCGGAGGGCTGCGTGGATGCCGTCGGGGGTGAGGACGCCGACGAAGGTCGCTCCGTCGCGTACGCCGACCACGGCCCGGTCGTCGCGCAGCAGGACGGCGAGGGCGTGCTCGAGGGTCGAGTCGAGGTCGATGGTGTCCCCGAGGTCGCCCGTGGTGACGCCGTCGAGCGGCTCGAGGTGGCGCGGGTCGAGCTTGGTGACCGCGAGCCGCCGCAGCCCCTTGGTCGAGCCGACGAAGTCGGCGACGAACTCGTCGGCGGGGTGCCCGAGCAGCTCGGCCGGCGTGCCGAACTGAGCCAACCGGCCGCCCTCGGCCAGGATCGCGACCCGGTCGCCCATCCGCACGGCCTCGTCGATGTCGTGGGTGACGAGGACGACGGTCTTGGCGAGGTCGTGCTGGAGGCGGAGGAACTCGTCCTGGAGCCGGGCGCGGACGATCGGGTCGACCGCGGCGAACGGCTCGTCCATGAGCAGGACCGGCGGGTCGGCCGCCAGCGCGCGCGCCACCCCGACCCGCTGCTGCTGGCCGCCGGAGAGCTGGTGGGGGTAGCGGTCGGCGTAGACGTCGGGATCGAGACCGACGAGGGCCAGCAGCTCCCGGGCGCGTTCCTTCGCCTCCTTCTTCGGCGTGCCGAGGAGGGACGGGACGGTCGCGACGTTGGTGGCGATCCTCTGGTGCGGGAACAGACCGATCTGCTGGATGACGTAGCCGATCCGGCGCCGGAGCCTGACCGGGTCCTCGCGGGTGACGTCGCGTCCCTCCAGGAAGATCCGCCCGGTGGTCGGCTCGATCAGCCTGTTGATCATCTTCAGGGTCGTCGACTTGCCGCAGCCCGACGGCCCCACGAGGCAGACCACCTCGCCGGGCTGCACCTCCAGATCGAGCTCGTGCACGGCCACCGTGCCGTCGGCGTAGCGCTTCCCGACGCCCTCGAGCCGGATCATCGCTCCAGCGGCATCACTCTCCGCGGCGGGCTCCGAGAGCGGGGTAGCGTTCATGTCCGTGACTCTAGTCGTGGGGGATGCGGGCTCGTTCCAGCCGAACTGCTACAGCGCGCTGACCAACCACTGGATCTGCGGTGCCTATCTGCACGACCGCTACCGCGACCTGGTCCATGCCACGATCCAGCACCTGTGGATCACCGCGTATGCGCTCGCCCTCGGTGTCCTGATCGCCTTCCCGCTCGCGCTGATAGCCCGCCGCATCCCGCGCCTGGAGGCCTACATCGTCGGCACCAGCACCGCGATCTACACGATCCCCAGCCTGGCCCTGTTCCCGTTCCTGGTGCCGTTCACCGGCATCACGGCGACCACGGTCGTGATCGGCCTCGCGCTCTACGCGCTCACCATCCTGGTCCGTGCCGTGCTCTCCGGCCTGGCCGGCGTCCCCGACGAGGTGCGAGAGGCCGCCACCGGGCTCGGGTACGGCCGGGGGCGGTTGCTGATGCGGGTGGAGCTGCCACTGGCACTGCCGGTGATCATGGCCGGGCTCCGGGTGGCCACCGTCTCCACGGTCGCGCTCACCACCGTGGGCACCCTGGTCAGCTACGGCGGGCTGGGCAACCTGATCGAGGACGGTGTGCGGAACAACTTCAAGGCCGAGCTGCTGGCCGCCAGCGTGATGTGCGTGGTGATCGCGGTCGTCCTCGACGCGATCATCGTCGGGCTCCAGTGGGTGGCGACCCCGTGGACACGGAAGCAGGCGGCATGAACGTCGGCAACATGGTCAGCGAGACCTGGGGCTACCTGACGACCGCCTCCCACTGGACCGGCCAGAACGGGCTCTGGACCCTGATGGTTCAGCAGCTGCTGCTCAGCGTGACCGCGCTGCTGATCGCGATGGTGGTCGGGCTGCCGATCGCGCTGTGGCTGGGTCACGTGGGCCGCGGGGGCTTCCTGGCCATCAACGTCTCCAACATCGGGCGGGCGGTGCCCACGTTCGCGCTCCTCGCGATCCTGGTCACCACCCAGACCCCGGGGGTGAAGACGTTCGGCCCCTACGGTCGTGCCGGCATCTCGACGCTGATCGCGCTCACGGCCTTCGCCCTGCCGCCGATCATCACCAACGCGAACGTCGCGATCCGCGAGGTCCCCGGACCGGTCAAGGAGTCCGCCTCCGGCATGGGGATGACGGGGTGGCAGCTGTTCAGTCGGGTGGAGCTCCCGCTGGGCCTGCCCCTCATCGTCTCCGGCATCCGGCTGGCGCTGGTGCAGGTCTGGGCCACCGCGACGATCGCCGCACTGGTTGCCGGACCCGGTCTCGGGAACCTGATCACCCAGGGCTTCTACCGCTCCGACTACGGGATGGCGCTGGGCGCGGCTGCTGTGGTGGCGTTCGTCGCGTTCCTGATGGAGCTGGCCGGCGCGCTGGTCGAGCGCGCGGTCGATCCGACGCGCAGGACCAGGGGCGATGGTCGACCGCTCGCCTCGGTCGGGGCATGATGGGGCGACACGCCCTGCCAGCATGGGGGGCACCGGACACGCGCGCCTGACCAGGCGCGGGGCACAGAAGGTGGAAACCATGCACAAGCGTCACCTCGTCGGCGTGGCACTGGCAGTGGGCGCCCTGGCCCTGGCCGGCTGCGGCACCGGCAGCTCCGATGGCGGCGGGAAGTCCCAGCACGGCGTCGTCTACATCTCCGGCCAGAACTTCCCGGAGGCCCAGATCATGGCCGAGATCTACGCGACGGTGCTGCGTGCCAACGGCTACACACCCAGCCTGAAGCTGGTCGACACCCGCAACGTCTACATGCAGACCTTCCCCAAGAGCATCGACGTGGTGCCCGAGTACGTCAGCGGCATCGTGGACTACCTGATGCAGCAGGACAACCCGAAGGCGAAGCTCCCGACGTCGTCCGACCCCGCGACGGTGATCTCCGAGGGCCAGCCGCAGCTCGACAAGGCCGGCATCACCCTCCTCAACCCGTCGGATGCGGCCGACGCCAACGCGTTCTTCGTCACCAAGCAGTACTCCGACGCCAACCACGTCACCAAGCTCTCCCAGCTGAAGGGCAAGAGCGTGGTGCTCGCGGCGGCACCTGACTGCAAGGGTCGTCTCGACTGTGCGGGCGGCCTCGAGGGCGACTACGGCATCAAGATCACCAAGATCCTCCCGCTCGGCTTCGCCAGCCAGCAGACCTACAACTCGGTCAAGACCAACGAGTCCCAGCTCGGCGAGACCTCGACGACCGACCCCAACGCGGCTCACGAGAACCTCGTGATCCTCGACGACGACAAGCACATCCAGCCCGCGCAGAACCTCGTGCCGGCCATCGGGTCCGACTTCCTCAAGGCGAACCCCGAGGTGGCCACCCTCCTCAACAAGGTGATGGCCCAGATGACGACGCGGGCGCTGACCCAGCTCAACTTCGACGTGACGGTCAACCGGCAGTCGCCGGCCGTCGTCGCGCAGAACTGGGTACAGGGCAACCGCTGAGGTGAGGCCGGCCCGGGTCTCCTCCTGAGGGGTCCCGGGCCTCAGGCCTCCGCCGGGCGTACGGCGATCGCGTCGTAGGCCACCGACGACGCGTCGAGCCCCGGCACGTCGAGCCGGATGCCGCGCGGGTCACCCACCCGGGCCACCCGTCGGCCGTCGAGGTCGTGCAGGTGGCGGATCACGGTCTCGGCGTCGGCGCGCCGGTCGTGGGCGACCAGCCAGCCGGTCAACCGGTGCACCGGCGGCAGGACGCTGTCGACGAGCCCGCGCTCGCCCCAGAGGTCGCGGACGCCCTGGACCAGCAGCGACCACCACGCGTCGTCGGCCTCGGGGATCAGGGTGAAGTAGCGCCACAGGTCGGCGGGGAGGATGCGGTCGAGCAGCGCCTCGACGAGCGCCGGCGTCCCTTCGCGGCGTACCGAGTCGAGCGTCATCTGCTTGGTCACCCACCGGTCGCGCAGGTCGCCGACGCGCGCACGCTGCTGGGTGATCGACGACCCGTCCGAGCGGATCCGCCACTGGTAGACCACCTCGGGAGTGACCGCGACGCGACTCGCCCGCAGGTAGGCGAGCGTCGACGTCGGCTGGTCCTCGTAGCGCACGCCTTCGGGCCACGACAGCCCGGCGTCGTCCCAGAAGGCGCGTCGGAAGAGCTTGTTCCATGCGAAGACGTCGCCGAGCAGGTCGGGGGCTTCGCCGATGACGAGCGTGCGTTCGCCGGGGTGCAGGCGGCTCACCCAGGGCAGCGCCGAGACCTGGCCGTCCTCGAGCTTGGCGACGTTGCCGGTGACCAGGTCGGCCGAGGTCCGCTGGAGGCGACGGACCATCGCGGCGTAGGCCCCCGCCGGGACGATGTCATCGGAGTCGGCGAAGACCAGCAGGTCGCCCGTCGCGTGCCGCACGCCCTCGTTGCGGGCCGCGCCGAGGCCGTGGTTGTCGGTGTGCGCGACCCTGACCCGCGGGTCACGGTCGGCGACCCGGTCGGCGAGGGCGCCGGTGTCGTCAGTGGACCCGTCGTCGACCACGACCACCTCGAGCCGGGGGCCCTCCTGGCCGAGCACGCTGGCGAGGCTCTCCTCCAGATAGCCCGCCACGTCGTACGCCGGGACCACGACGCTGAGGAGGGAGGCCCGGGTCCGTCGTCGCACGGGCCCGCAATCTACCGGGCCGGGCTCACCCGCTCCCGGTCGCTACGATGACCAGACGCTCGAGACACCCGGTCCGGGCCAGGAGGAAGTGTCTCGATGCGCGGAGGGGTGCGGCTGCGGCGCGGCCTCCACCGGATCTCCACCGAGGCCGTACGCCGGACCCATCTGTCGGTCCGGGTCCCCCGCCTGCTGAGCGTGGTGGTCACCGTCGCCGGCGACGCACCGGTCGGAGAATGTCTGGACTCACTGCGTGCCCAGCACTACGCGACCTGCGAGATCCTCGTCGTCGACGTGGGGGCGTCGCCGGAGACCCGCGCCGCTGCCGAGAGCCACGCCCGCGACGACCGCCGGGTGCGCCTGCTCGACCACGCCGGCGGGCTCGGGGCCGCGCGCAACCACGGTGCGGCGGCCGCTGTCGGCGAGCTGATCGCCTTCGTCGACGCCGACGACGCGGTCACGCCCCACGGGTTCGCCCTGGCCACTGCGGCACTGCGCGAGTCGGGCTCCGACTTCGCCGTCACCTCCCACCGGCCGTTCCGTCGCGGTCACTCGTTGCCGGTCGCCGACCGCGTCCGCGCCCTCCACTCGACCCGCCGGCTGGCGGTCACCCTCGACGCCCTGCCCGACGTGGTCGCCGACACCGTGACCGGCTCCCGGGTCTTCCGTCGTCGCCGGTACGACGAGCTCGGCCTCGCCTTCGACGAGGACCTCCAGGCCTGCGACGAGCTGCACAGCGCGTCGGCCTACCGGCTCGCCGCGTCGTTCGACGTCCTGCCGCATGTCGGGCTGCTGCGCCGGGCCGACCTCGACCGCACGCCGTTGACCCGGCTGGCGCCGGACACCGCCGGGCTCCGGGCCTGGTGGGCCGGGCTCGACGCCGCCCTCCGGGCCTTGCCCGGGCCGGTGGCCGAGATCGCGGCGGCGGAGGCGGCGGCCGGACCGCTGGTGGCCTTCACCGACCGGGCCTGGCGCTGTCCCGACGACTACTGGGCGGCCCTGGTCGACGTCGTCCGGCACCTGCGCCGGCGCGCGGGCGAGGAGGCCCGGCCCCGGGTGCCGGCGTACCAGAAGGTCCTCATCCGCCTGGTCGCCGACGGTGACCGCGACGGCGTACGACGGCTGCTCGCCGACGTGCGTCCGACCGCCCGGCGCTACCCCACGTCGGTCGGCGCCCTGGACGCACGCCCGGCCGTGCTGGTCGACCTCGGCCCCGGCTGGGAGTCCCTCGACCCGACGGAGCTCGTGCTCAGCGACGGGGAGACCGCCGTGCGCGCGGAGCTCAGCTCGCTGCGGGACCTCGGCTCGGGCCGCCTCGAGGTCCGCGGCTGGGCCTACCTCGACAACGTCGACCTCGCCGGTCGGGCGCGCGAGCTCACCCTGACCCTGCGGTCGGGTGCCGCCGCCGTCGACGTGCCGACCCGGGACCGCGCTGCTCCGGACGCCGACGTCGCCGGCGAGCTCTGGTGGGCCGACGTCACCGGCTCCGGGTTCGAGGCCGTCGTCGACACGGCGGCCTTGCGCGGCGGCACCGGCGTCTGGCACCTCGACGCCGCGGTCTCCGTCGCGGGGCTGTCCGCCATCGGCCGAGCCACGGTCCGACCCTGGACGATGGCCGGCGTCCCGGCCTGGTCCGACCCCGACGGCCGGCACTGGCACCTCGACCACGACGACGCCCAGCAGGCCGAGCTGCGGGTGCGTCGTACGCCGTGGCGCGAGGTGGGGCTGTCCGCCGAGGGAGACCTGCTCCGGGTCGGGTTCGCCTCGGCCGTGCGCTCCGTCTCGCTGGAGGCGCCGGGATGCACGCCGGTGTCGGCGTCTCTCCACGGCCTGACGGCCGCCCTCCCGATCGGTGCCCTCGACGCACCGCGCTGGACCCTCCGCGCGGTCGCCGCGGACGGCTCCGCCCACGACGTGCTGTGGCCGGAAGCGGGCGTCGACGACGTCCGGGTACGACCCGACCGCCGCGGAACGGTCACGGTGTCGCCGGTCGCCGCCGAGGTCGTCGCCGTGACACCCGTGGGGGAGTCGCTCCTGGTCCGGCTCCGGGTGAGCGACCCCGGAGCCACGGAGGTCGCGCTGCTCGTGGGCGAGCACGCGACCCCGGGCGACGTGCGGGTCGAGGGCGACGTGGTGGAGGCGACGTTGCCGTTGTCGGGCACCCGCTGGGGCGAGCCCGACCTGCCCCTCCCGTCGGGGCAGTACGCCGTCGCGGTGCGCCGTGCGGACGGACCCTGGACGACCGCCGGCCCCAGCGCCGAGCTGTGCCGGGCGCTGCCGGTCGAGGAGCTCCAGGACCGGGTCCGGCTGCGGGTCGAGGCCTTCGCACCCGACCGGCCCGGCGTCCGGGTCGCGGTCGCGCCACCGCTCGCCGACGACGAGCTCGGCCAGCGGCAGCAGCGGCTCCTCCGCGAGCAGGCTCGGGTCGACACCGCCGACCGCGACAGCGTGTTCTTCCGGGCGATGTTCTCCGAGCACGCCAACGGCAACGGGCTCGGGCTCCACGAGGAGCTGCTGCGCCGCGGCTCGTCGCTGGAGCTGCTCTGGTCGGTGCTCGACCGCTCGGTACCCGTGCCGCCCGGCGGGGTCGGGCTCGTCGAGCGCAGCCGGGACTGGCACGACGCCGTCGCCCGGTCGCGGTTCCACATGGTCGACGTGCACCAGCTCGAGTGGTTCGTGCGCCCGGCGGGGCAGACGCTGGTCCAGACCTTCCACGGCTACCCCTACAAGGTGATGGGGCACGCGTGGTGGGAGAAGATGGGCAACCCCGTCCAGGAGATCGGCAGTCTCGACCGGCGGACCCGCGACTGGTCCGCCCTGGTCAGCCCCGCGCCGTACGCGACCCCGCTGCTGCGGGAGGCGTTCCTGGAGCCGGCCGGCGCCGACGACGTTCCGGTGCTCGAGACCGGCTACCCCCGCAACGACGTGCTGCTGCGACCCGAGGCCGCCGATCTCCGTACCCGGACCCGCGCGCTCCTGGGACTCGACGACGACACGGTGGCGGTGCTCTACGCGCCGACGTTCCGCGACTACCTCTCTCCGGAGGATCGCACCGCCCGCACCGTCGACTTCTTCGACGTCGCCGAGGCGCTCGACCTGCTGCCCGAGCGCTACGTCGTGCTGATGCGCGGGCACGCCTTCAACGCCCGGGTCCGCACGGACCGCGTCGTCTCCTCGACCCGGGTGGTCGACGTCACCGACCACCCCGACGTGAACCATCTGGTGCTGGCCTCCGACGTCGGCGTGCTCGACTACTCCTCGCTGCGCTTCGACTACGTGCTCTCCGGCAACCCGATGGTGTTCCTGGTGCCCGACCTCGCGGCGTACGACGCGGCCCGCGGTGGCGTCATCCCCTTTGCGCCCACGGCGCCCGGCCCCCATGTCGCGACGACCCGCGAGGTGGCCGACTGGGTCCGCGACCTGCCCCGGCTGCACGAGCAGTACGCCGACGCCCGCGCCCGGTTCCGGGCCGACTACGTCGGCCTCGAGGACGGCTACGCGGCGGCCCGGCTGGTCGACGCGCTCTTTCCCCACTAACTGGCATACAAACCGACGTCCAGGCAGGTCTCGGACTGCGGTTTGTATGCCAGTTAGTGGGGAAAGCCCCACGGACCCGGGTCAGGCGTCGCCGCGGGGGACGAAGACCGCGTCGACGAGGCGTGCGGACGCGTGGCCGTCGTCGAGGTCGGCATAGGTGCGCACGAAGCGCGCCCGAGCGTCGGCGGTACGACGAGCCAGGCCGTCGAGGTCGCGCAGCCGGCCGACCGCCTCACGCGTCGTCGAGACGTGGGGGCCAGGAGCCGTCGGACCGTAGGGGATCACCCCGCCCCGCACCGCGTCGTACCTCTCCAGGTCGGGGACCAGGAAGACCATCGGCCGGTCGACCAGCGCGTAGTCGAACCGCAGCGAGGAGTAGTCGAGGATCGCGGCGTCGGAGGCCAGGATCAGGTCGTTGATGTCGGGGTGGGGCGTGACGTCGATGATGTGGCTGCTGCCCTCGTGCCGGCCGCCGGCCCGGGCGTTGAACGCGTGCCCCCGCACCAGGAACGTGTAGCCCGGGCCGAGCTCGCGCGCCGCCCGGTCGACGTCGAAGAAGTCGATCCGCTCGGCGGCCATGTCGTCGGCCGACATGTAGTCGCGGAACGTCGGCGCGTACATCACGACGCGCTGCCCGTCGGCGATCCCCAGCGCCTTGCGCACCCGCTCGCGGATCACCGGCGCCTCGTCGGACTGCAGCACGTCGTTGCGCGGGTAGCCGATCTCGAGGATCTCCGGCGTCGCGCCCGCCGGGTCCAGGAACGCTTCCTTCAGCAGGGGGGTCGCGTACGTCGCGGGCGAGACGAAGTAGTCCCAGTCACGGGCCCGGCGGTCGAAGCTGTTGATCTGCCCCGACGGGAAGCCGCCCTTCTCCCACCACTCGTGGCCCATCACCTTGTAGGGATAGCCGTGCATGGTCTGGATCAGCACCTGACCGCGCGGCTTGCGGTACCACTCGGGCTGGTGGACGTTCACCATCACGTAGCGCGACGTCGCCAACGCCTCGTGCCAGGCCGGGGTGCCCTCGACGAGGCCGATGCCGCCCTCGGGCACCGGCACCGAGTGGTCCTGCACCGACCAGTAGCGGGTCAGCGACGTGCCCCGGCGCCCCAGCTCGTGGTGAACGCCGAGCATGTTGCAGTTGGCTGCCTCGCTGTAGAGCGCACGGAAGAAGACGCTGTCCTGCGTCGCCTCCTCGACCTGGGCGGCCTCGCGCAGGCGGTACTGGTTGCGCTGGCCCCGCTCGTCGTCGGTGAGCGGCTCCTGCACGTGGAGGGTCAGCGTCGGCGGGCGGTGGGGGATCACCTCGACGATGCCGCGCAACAGCCGCATCGGCTGCTCGACGGGCAGCGTGTCGAGCAGGTCGGAGGACGGTGTGACGAGGAGGTCCTCGTCACGGTCGCCACCCGCGGCGCGGAGCCGCACGGCGTAGTGGCCCAGCGGCAGCGACAGCCCGTCGTACCCCCAACGCGAGCCGACGAGCGGGAACGCGAGCTCGAAGCCGCCTCCGGCCAGCCCGGTCAGGATCCCGGCGACCTCGTCGTCCCGCGTCGCGAGCACCGGCTGGTACGCCTCGAGCGGAAGGCTGGAGTGGACCTGGACCGTGAACCGCTCGTCGTCGAGCGTGTAGGACGTCGCGGTGGGCACCCGGTCCATCACCTCGAGCTCGCCGAGCTTGCTCCTCGTCAGCCGGCGTACGACGCGCGGGTCGTCGACGACGCGGGGTGAGGGCGTCGTGCTGGGCGGGGCCAGCAGGTCGGTGTACTCGCCGTCCCGGTGGCGCACCCGCACGCGTAGCGGCCGGGTGATCAGCCCCGCGGACGTGGTGTTGGAGGTCGGCATCGGGAGGGCAGCGAGGTCGAGCCGCACCCTCCACTCACCCGGCACCCCGGTAGGCTGCGGGACCGCCGAGAGCAGCTCGCGCTTGCCCTGGTCGAGGTGGCTGACCACCACTCGCTCGGCCTTCGCCCCCCGGAAGACGACGGTGGCGACGCCCTCCGGGTCGAGCTCCTCGGAGAGGGCGTACGCCGGCGGGTGCGCCACCTCGCAGGACCAGGTGGCGCTCGACGCCACGGTGCACCTGGTGCGCGACGCCGTCGGGACCGACGTGGCTCTGGGCGACGGCGCTGGAGCCCGCCGTCGAGATGTCGCGCAGCCGCGTCGTCCGGGTGACCCCGGCCGCGGTCATGGTCAGCTCGAACGCCCACTCCTGGTCGACGTCGGCCGGTACCTGCGCGACGCCGATGCTCGCCCGGAAGCCGCCGGGGCGGTAGTCGCAGTGCCAGTGGCCGCCCGCGACATCGAGCCGGGACTCGCGGAAGGTCTCGGTGGTCATCGGGATCCGGGTCGCACCGTCGGCGGAGACCAGCTCCATCGACACCTCGGGCGGGCTGCTGGCGAGGTCGATGTTGCGGATGAACGCCCACCCGCTGACCGTGACCCGGTCGCCGTCCCAGACCACCCGCATGACCCGGCTGAGGAACTCCAGCTGGCGGTCGGACATCAAGGTGACGTCGTCCGGCAGGCCCTCGGTGAGCGGCAGCTCCGACCCGCATCCCCTCGGGCGTGGCGAAGGTGCGGGTAGCGGCGGGTGTCGCTGCCCCAGTTCTCGATGTAGGCGACGGCGGCGTCGCGACGGTCGGCGGCGATCAGCTCGACCAGCACCTTGTCGTGAGCGGCCGACGCTGTGCACGAACTCCGTCGCGCGAGACCCGCGGCACCAGGTCGAGGATGCCCTCGCGCAGATGGCGCCAGAAGTCCGGGCCGCCCTTGGCCAGGTGCCGGGTGAAGAACGGCATGTTGAACGAGATCAGCTGCAGCGCGCGGATCTCGATGGCACGGTCGTTGCCGGCAGCGCGCAGGGCCTCGAACGACGCCGCGACCGACTCGTTGTGGGCGGCGAGGTTGTCCGCCGACCAGGCACTCTGGGAGATCGACGACCGGTCGTTGCGGATCCGCCACGAGACCCCGATCTCGGGGACGACGTCGAAGGCGCGAGCCTGGGCGTAGGCCGCCGCGCTGACCGGCTGGTCCTCGTAGATCCGCCCCTCGGGGAAGCGCAGTCCCGCACGGTCCCAGAACTCCCGGCGGTAGGTCTTGCTCCAGGCGACCGCGTTGACCATCGCCTCGGGGAAGGTGTCGAGGTCGACGCCGAGGCGGCGCTCGAGGTGGGCATGGCGGATCCAGGCGCCGGCCGGCACCCGCTTCTTGTTCTCGAGCCGGTCGTAGCCGGCGACCGCGAAGTCGGAGCCCGACTCGGTCAGCGCCCCGATCGCGCTCGTGTAGGCGTCGGGGCGTGACGACGTCGTCGGAGTCGACGAAGGTGAGGAACTCGCCGCGGGCGTGGTCGATCCCGGTGTTGCGGGCGGCGCTCAGCCCGCCGTTCTCCCGGGTCACGACCCGCACCCGCAGGTCGCGGCGGGCGTGGTGGCGGGCGATCTCGCCGCTGCGGTCGGGGCTGCCGTCGTCGACGACGATGATCTCGACCTCGCGGTAGTCCTGGAACCGCAACGAGATCAGGCACTCGTCGAGGAAGTCCTCGACCCGGTAGCACGGCACCACGATCGAGAGCAGGCCCGGCACGTAGCCGCTGCGGTGGACCGCGCGGCGGGTGCGCACCCGGACGCCGTCGGTCGCCCGCCGGGCCCGCTCGGGCGACGCTCCGCGCGATGCCGCTTGACCCGGTCGACGGGCGCGTTCGACAGACGGGCGGACGGCTTCAGCGTGGCTCGCATCGGTCCCTTGGGTGGCGTGGGGTGACGGCGGTTGTCCGGGCGGTCCGTTCCCGCTCCGGCGCTGCCTCATGCTACCGGCGGCCCGGCGAGCGCCACCGACTCGGCCGAGGGCCGGAGCCGTGGTCGCGTCAGGGCAGGTCCTCGGCGTCGACCGGATCGGCCAGCGGGTCGAGCTTGCGGAGGTCGACGATGTGCCCGGTGCCGTCGGAGAGCAGCATGTCGAGCGAGGCCTGGGCGACCGACATCGACTCCAGCAGCGAGTCGGCCGGCTCCTCGCCGAACGCCTTGGTCCGCATCGGGGTGCCGGTGCGCTCGGGGTTGATGCAGTTGACCCGTACGCCGCTCTCGCCCCACTCGTCGGCCAGGGCCTGGGTGAGGTTGACGACGGCCGCCTTCGCCGAGGAGTAGAGGCTGTAGCCGCTGCGACCGCGGGTGTAGCTGCTCGAGGTGAACAGCAGCAGGCTGCCCCCGGTGCGATGCAGGTGGGGGAAGAAGACCTGGGCGATGAACACCGGCGCGAGGTAGTTGACCTCCGTGGCGGCGTAGATCGTCTCCTCGGAGGTCTCCAGCAGCGAGCCGCGCGGCAGGATCCCGGCGGTGGCGACGACGTAGTCGATGCGGCCGTGCTCGCTCGATCGACCTGCTCGGCGACGGCGACCAGGTCGGAGCGCCGCTCGACGTGGGTGTCGGTGCTGGAGCGGCTGAACGTCTCGACCGTCGCGCCGTGCTCGCGGGCCAGGGCGGCGATGTCGGCGCCGATGCCGTAGCTGCCACCGAGGACGACGATCACCTTGCCGGCCGAGCATCGCGCGGTACTCCTCGGGGCTGTGGCCCTCGGGCACGTAGCTGGTGGTGAGCTGGAAGAGCTTGTCGGCCAGGAAGACGTCGATCGGGTCGGTCACCTTCATGTTGCGCTCCTCGCCCGTGACCACCCAGATCGGCACGTCGGGGAGGTAGCGCAGCACGACGCCGCAGTCGTCGGTCGCGGTGAAGTCGGGGTCCTGGCCGGCGATCGTCGTACGCCGTCTGGAGCACCGAGGCCCGGAAGCGCCTGCGGGGTCTGGCCGCGGCGCAGGTCGGCCCGCGGCGGGATCGCGCGGATCGTGTTGTCGGCGGACGACCTCGATGATCGTGTCGGCCGAGGGGATCGCGACGTCGACCGCGTCGTAGTGCTCGAGGGCCTCGAAGCACTCGGTGATGATCCGCGGCGCTGACCAGCGGCCGGACGGCGTCGTGGAAGAGCACCGGCGACGTCGTCGGCAGATCTCCGCCAGCGCCTTCGAGCGTCGTGCCGTTGCGGGTGTCGGCGCCCTCGAGGACGCCGGTCACCTTGTCGTAGCCGCCCGTGCGGACCATCGCGCGGACGGCGTCGAGGTGGCCCTGGCGCCATCATCACGATGATCTCGTCGACCATCGGGTGGGCCTGGAACGCCGCGAGGGTGTGCTCGAGGATCGTCTTGCCGGCGATCTTGATCAGCTGCTTGGGGATGTCGAGGCCGACCCGGGTGCCGACCCCGCCGGCCAGCAGGACCGCGACCCGCGGCGCTGCGTCACGAGCTCCTCCGGCAGCTTCGCCTTCGCCTTCTTCCCGAGCGTGACCAGGCGACCGTCCGAGGCGCCTGCACCGCCCGCATCTCCTCGCGCACCCGGCGTACGGCCTTGCGCTTCTCCTTGCGGGACGATCGCGCCCGTGCGGGTGCGGGCGACGTCGAAGCACTCGTCGTAGTACGCCGTGAGCTCGGCCGGCAGGTCGTCGAGCTCGGCGCGGGTGCTCGCCCTGCTGCTCGGCGGGTACGCCGACCAGCCGGCCGTAGGTGTCGTAGGCGCGGGTGACCAGGTCGAGCATGCGCGGCGGGAGCTCGAGCTCGGCCCAGTCGGCGGTGGAGCGGCGCAGCGTGGGGTCGACGAGGTCGTCGGCGTCGGCGATCTGCTCGTCGGTCGCCTGCTCGAACAGCTGCATCCCGAGCGTCTCGTCGGCTCCGGTCAGCGGCGGTCTTCCAGTCGACGAGGAGGTCGTCGTAGCGGACGGTGGCGCGGGGCAGGTCGCGGGTGCGTTGCTCGATGCCGAGCATCATCGTCAGCCAGCCGATCGACGCGGGTCGTGTTGTTGGTGCGGGTGCCGTAGGCGATCTCGCGCGAGCGCATCACCTCGGCCGGGTGGCGCAGCATCGTCGCCACGCGGACGTCGGCGCCGACCCGCGCCGCCGCGGCCCGGTGGAGCTCGAAGAACCACGCGAGCCGCGGGTCCTTGACCACGATCCGCGGGCACTCCGCGAACTGCGACTCCAGCCACGCCACGAGCGGCTCCAGCGCCTCGGGCTTCTCGGCCACCCGGTCGGTGAGCTCCCAGGCCTCGGGCCGGCCGTCCTCGACGCCGACGTCGACCGACGACGAGCAGCTCGTTGTGGTAGTCGACCAGCCAGCGGGGCTCGCCGAACCCGCGCGGGTTGGAGCGGTTGGCGCTCACCTCGGGCTTCGGGATGTGGACGCCGAGCCGACCGGTGAGGCCGGTGAAGAGACTGGTGCCGCTGCGGCCGGAGCCGGCGACGACCAGCAGCTGGCGGCCGCCCGGAGCAGGCGCGGGATCGTGCATGGGGAGACTCTGTCACACGGGCGGTGGCACCGCCGGTCGACGGTCTCGGGCTCACGAGCAGCCTGGCTAGACTCGCGCCCGCCCGACGGCAACCGGAGGAGTGGGTGATGGCGACCGAGGCGCGAACGCTGCCCCCGGGGTCGGTCCTGCGTCCACATCGGGCCCTACAAGACCGGCACCACCGCGATCCAGGCGTCGCTGGCCGGTCAGCGTTCCGAGCTGCTCGAGCACGGCGTGCTCTACCCCGGGACGGCTCGACCGTCAGGCCCGCGAGGTGTTCTCGTTGCTCGGAAGAGCGCTGCCGGGCATGCGCGAGCCGACGCCAGAGGACTGGGACGCCCTCGTGGAGGAGGTCCGCCACACAACGGCCCAGCGGGTCCTGGTCAGCTCCGAGGACTTCGCCACGGTGGACGCCGCCCAGGCCGCACGCGCCGCCCGCGACCTCGGAGGTGACGCCGTCCACGTCCTGACCGTGGCCCGCAACCTCGGCCGGCTCCTCCCCTCTGCCTGGCAGGAGCGGGTCAAGTCCGTGGCCGAGACCCTGAGCTACGACGACTTCCTGCGCGACGTGCTCGCCGAGCAGCCCGAGGGCCCCGTGGCCGACGTCTTCTGGCGCCACCACTCGCTGCGCAACCTGCTCGGGGTCTGGGCCGGCGCCGTGCCGCCCGAGCGGATCACGGTCGTGGTCGCGGACGAGTCCGACAGGGGGCAGCTCCGCGCCGTGTGCGAGGAGCTGCTCGGTCTCCCGGCCGGCCTGCTCCAAGAGGGGGAGTTCGCCAACACCTCGCTGACCTGGGACCGCGTCGAGCTCTACCGGGCACTCAACCTGCGCCAGCAGGCCGGAGGCTGGGACGACCGCCGCCACTGGCGCCTCGTCCACGGGCCGCTGCTGCGAGGCCTGGGAGCCGTTCCCAGGTCGGGGGAGGAGTCGTCGATCCCCGTGCTGTCGAGCTGGGCGGCGGCGCGGGTCGCCGAGCTGAGCCAGCAGCGGGTCCGCGAGCTCGCGGACTCCGGTGTGCGGGTGGTGGGCGACCCGTCGCGCCTGCTCTCCCCTCCGGCGGGGGACGAGGTGGAGATCCCGGCGTCGCCGACGACGGTCCCGATCGATGCCGCCGTGGCCGCGCTCGACGGTCTGCTGACGGCCCTCGCCCGGCGTCGTCCCCCTTCTCACGGCTAGTCTGACCCGGTGCCGGCCAGACCTCTCGACGACGCCGGACTGCGTCTGCCGCCCGGCTCGATCCTGGTCCATGTCGGTCCCTTCAAGACCGGATCCTCCGCGCTCCAGATGGCGCTCCACTCCCGCCGGGCCGAGCTGCGCGAGCACGGCGTGCTCTACCCCGGGACGACGTACCGTCCGCGGCGCGAGATCGCGGCCGTCATGGGTCGCGGCCCTCGCGGCGTGCCGGCGGTGCCCGCCCGGGAGTGGGACGACTTCGTCGGCGAGATCCATGCCGCCGACGCGCCGTACGCGTCGTCAGCAGCGAGAGCCTGAGCACCGCCGGTACCGCCGTCCTCGAGCGCGTCGTCACCGACCTGGGACCCGATCGGGTGCACGTCCTCCGCGTGGAACGGCGCCTCGACCGGCTGTTGCCCTCGGCCTGGCAGGAGCGGATCAAGTCGTCCAACGAGACCCGGGGCTTCGTCGAGTTCCTCGACGACGTGCTGGGCGCCGATCCGGCGTCCGCCCAGGACAGTCGCGCCTCGTTCTGGGTCGGCCCACAGCCTCGAGCAGTTCCTGGCGCGGTGGGAGCGATCCTGCCCCTCGAGCGCCTCCACGTCCTCGTCGCCGACGAGAGCGACCCGGTTGGCCCTCCCGGCGGTCACCGAACGCCTGCTCGGCCTGCCCGGCCGGGCATGCTCGACCCCACCCACCGGCCGAACACCTCGCTGTCCTGGGACCAGCGTCGAGCTGTGTCGCCGTCTCAACGAGGTCTTCGACCAGCACGACTGGCCCGACCAGCTGGCGCCGCATCGTCCTCCAGGGCGCGCTCCTCCCCGGTCTGCGCAGCGTGCCCGAGGTGAGCGCGCGACGTCCGCATTCCCCCCGTCGCGGGTGCCCACCTCCGCCGTACGGCGGAGCTGAGCGCCACGCGGGTGGAGCTGTTGGCCACCTCCGAGCGACGTGACGTGATCGGTGACCCGGAGCCGGCCCGCGTCGATGCCGGCCGCGGGGCGAGCGACGAGCCGGAGCCCGAGGGCGTCACGCCCACGGCGATCTCGCTCGACGCGGTGGCCGCTGCCGTCGAGGTCCTGCTTGAGAAGTCGACCACCGGAAGGTGGAGGAGCGCCCTTCCGGTCCCGCCAGAAGGGTGCCGGGTCATGACCGGAGGAACCCCCGGCCCCGCCACCGGCGTGACTCCCGCGGCGCTTCCCGAGGCCGCGTCCTGCTGCACATCGGGCCCTACAAGACCGGCTCGACCGCGATCCAGCAGGCGCTCTTCGACCGGCGCGACGCGCTCGCCGAGCACGGGGTCTACTACCCCGGCACGCTGGCGCCGGCTGTTCCGCGAGGGGCACGCGCCTCATGGAGTGGGCGCCCCGCGGGCGACCGGTCCCGCCGGTCTCGGTGTGGGACGAGTTCGCGGCCGGGGTCCGGGCCCGCGACCGACGTCCGGGTCTGCCTGAGCACGCGAGGACTTCGGCCGGATCCGCGACGCGCGCAAGGCCCACCAGGTCGATCGAGGACCTCGGCGCCGACCGGCTCCACGTGCGTCGCGGTCGCGCGCGCCTACCACCGGCTGATGCCGTCCGCACTGGCAGGAGCGGGTCAAGAGCCACGAGCGCCGCATCGTACGACGCGTGGCTCCGCGAGCTGCTCGAGGGCGACGCAGTCCCAGGAGGTGCCCCGGAGCTTCTGGACCTCCCACGACGTGGAGTACATGGCGTCGCGCTGGCTCGACGTGCCTGCCGCCGGAGCGGTTCACGCTCGTCGTCACCGACGACTCCGACCGGGACGCTGCTGCCGCGCACGTTCGAGCAGCTGCTCGGCCTGCCCACCGGGCCTGCTGACGCCCGCGGCGTCCACCAACGCCTCGCTGAGCATGAACGCGGTCGAGGTGCTGCGCCGGCGTCAACGAGGAGTTCGTCGAGCGCGGCTGGTCCGACCGCGACTACGCGCGGTCTGGTCCAGCAGGGCATGGTCGCGCGAGCTCCAGCAGGCGCCGGGCCGAGCGCCGGAGACGTCCCGGTGCCGCCCCTGCCGGCGTGGGCCCGCCCCCTCGTCGCGGCTCGCAGCCTGGCACGGGTCGAGGTGATCGAGCGGCTCGGGATCGACGTCGTCGGCGACCCCGCATGCCTGCTGCTCCCCGAGCGGCCCGCGGCCGCGGAGGCCGACCTCGCGCCCGACCGGGTCTCGCGTCGGACGCCGCCGCCCGTGGCCGTGAGCGGGGGTGCGTCGCGGCCGCGGCTCGAGCGCGAGCAGGCGCATGCGCAGCGCAGCTGGAAGTGCGCGACGTCGCCGGCGCCGCCGCGCCGACCCTGGCCGACGCGGCCCGGCCGGCGCCTTCGCGCGAGAGCTCTGGCACCGGCGGACCGCCGCGCTGGCGCCGGCCTCGCTGAGCGGTGGCGCTCCGGCGCGCGGAGTCGGCTACGTCACACCGCCCGGCGCGTTCCGGCGGCCGCGAACCGCCCGGCGTACATTCCTGAGGTGTTCCACACCGTGTGGTACCCACACCGGCCCTCGTCCGAGGGTGGTCGGCGGGACCTGAACGCAAGGAAGCCCGATGACCCCACTCCGCGTGGGCGTGGTCGGTGCCGGCCGTGTCGGCGCCGTGCTCGCCGCCGCGCTGCGCGCCCGCGGCCACGAGATCGTCTCCGTGGCCGGCGAGTCCGACGCCTCCACGCGTCGCGTCCGCGGCGCTGCTGCCCGGCGTGCCGGTCGCTGAAGCCGACCGCCGTGGCCCGGTCGCTGCGACGTGCTCCTGCTGACGGTCCCCGACGACATGCTCGACAACGTCGTCACCCAGCTCGCCGCGAGCGGCGCCCTCCACGGCCGGCCAGTACGTCGTGCACACCAGCGGCAGCCACGGGCTCGCGGTGCTGGCGCCCGCCACGGCGGTCGGCGCCCGCCCGGTCGCCCTGCACCCGGCGATGACGTTCACCGGCACCGCCCTCGACCTCGACCGGCTCTCGGGAGTGCGTCTTCGGCGTGACCGCCGGCCCCGACGAGCACGCCTGGCGCCGAGCGGGTCGTCGCCGACCTCGGCGGCGAGGTGATGTGGGTCCCGAGGAGCACCTCCGCGGGCTCTACCACGCGGGTCTCGCCCACGGCGCGAACCACCTGGTCACCCTGGTCGCGCAGGCGATGGAGCTGCTCGGCGCGCGCCGGCGCCGACGACCCGGCCGCGATCCTCCGCCCGCTGCTCGAGGCCGCGCTCGACAACGCGCTCGCCGACGGCGACGCCGCACTGACCGGCCCGATCGTCCGCGGCGACGTCAACACCGTGCGGGCGCATCTCGCCGAGATCGCGGCGACCGCACCCGACACCCTCCCGTCCTACCTCGCGCTCGCCCGAGCCACCCTCGACCGCGTGGTCACCGACGGCCGGGTGCTGCCGATCCGGGCCGCCGCCATCCGCCGGGTGCTCGACGCGGCCCAGGTCGCCAGCCCGCCGACCCGACCCGCCGGACGCCCCAGCCGTGACCCCGGCGCCCGCTCCTCGCGTCCACGCGCGAGGCGCTCTCCGACGCGCTCGCGCCGCGTCGCGGCTCCGGCGAGCCCGGTCGCCCTGGTCCCCACCATGGGCGCGCTTGCACGACGGGCCACGCGGCCCTGCTCCGCGCCGCCCGCGAGCGCGCGGGCGACGGGCGTCGTGGTCGCCTCGTCTTCGTCAACCCGCTGCAGTTCGCGCCAGGGCGAGGACCTCGACCGCTACCCCCGCACCCTCGACGCCGACCTCGCCCTGTGTGCGCCAGCGAGGGGGTCGACGTCGTCTTCGCGCCCTCCGCCGACGAGATGTACCCCGACGGCGACCCCGGGTGACCGTCGATCCGGGTCCGCTCGCGGACCGTGCTCGAGGGTGAGGTCCGGCCCGGGTCACTTCCGCGGCGTGCTCACCGTGGTCGCCAAGCTGTTCGCGCTGACGCCGGCCCGACCTGGCGTCTTCGGCGAGAAGGACTACCAGCAGCTGGTCCTGGTCCGGCGGATGAGCCGCGACCTGTGCCTGGGCGTCGACGTCGTGGGCGTCCCGACCGGTCCGCGAGGCCGACGGCCTCGCGCTGTCGAGCCGCAACCGCTACCTCGATCCGGAGCAGCGGGCCCGGGCCGCGGTCCTCTCGCGGGCCCTCGACGCGGCGGCCGCGCGCGCGTCGCACGGCCTGCCTGCGGCGCGCTGGGCGGCGATGCGGGTGCTCGACGAGGACGAGGAGCTCGACCTGGACTACCTCGCGATCCGGACCCCGGACCTCACCGACGTGGGCGAGGGCCACCCGACCTCGCCCGTCGAGGCCCGCATCCTGCTGGCGGCTCGGATCGGCGAGACGCGGTTGATCGACAACCGGGCGATCGTCCTCGGCCCGGTCGGCTGAGACGTCAGGGGCGCAGGCCGAGCCGGTCGCAGAGCCGGTCGCGCAGGGCGGAGACCTCCAGAGCGCCGTTGGCGACCTGCTGGGTCGGCCAGGAGCTCACGTCGAGCCCCGAGAGCCGCTCGAACACCACGAGGTCGTCGGCGTAGCGACGGACCAGCTACTCGATGGCGGCCGCCGACGGTCGACCGCCGGGGTTGGTGGTCGGTGACGCCATCCAGTGCTCCATCACGGGGTACGACGTGAAGCGGGGCAGGCCGAGGTGGTCGGTGGCGTCGTCGAGGACGGAGTGGGTCTCGTCCAGCAGCTGCCGGAACTCCACCAACAGCCACTGCTCTCGGGGGTAGAACGCCAGGGCACGCTCGCAGCTGGGCACCGTAGAGCCCCCGCGCGAACGGCGACCCCCTCAGCACCCGGCTGGGCTGGGCACCTGGTGGGAAGGAGGCCGGCAGCTCGTCGTCACCCCACCGCTCGATGGCCTCCGGCAGGTCGGGGTAGTCGGCACTGCGGGCGCGCTCCATCGACCACTGCGACAAGGCTCTCTCCAGCGGGTCGCGGAAGCTGGCGAGCAGGCGCAGCTCGGGGTCGTAGCGGTGCATGCGCTCGATCGCGCCCGGGAAGAACAGGTAGGCCGGGGTCGCGTCGCCGGCGATCGTCGGGGCCGGCCGCTTCACGGGACGGCGGTAGGTGCTGTAGTCGGGACTGCTCCAGTCGTGCGGCTCGATGAAGAACCGGATCTCCTTCTGGGGGCCGGCCGCGACCTGGGGATGCCGGCTGAGCAGGGAGTAGAGCGTGGTGGTGCCGGCCTTCTGCACGCCGGCGATCACGAAGCCGATCGGGAGCGAGCGGGGCGCGGTGGCCAGGGCCGCGAGCCGCGCCGCACGGACCCGCGTGAAGATCCCCAACCCGAGCCCCTCCCCGGCGCGGCGGACGCCGGCCGCCCCGGCGTCGGGGACTCAGGCTAGCGCGGGGTGGGAGCGCCCGACGCCCGGCGGGGCGGCGCCAGTAGCCTGCCCGGGTGACCGTACGACGTGTGGTCGGCCGCCTGCAGGCCCCCGACCCCCGCTGCTCGGTGAGCGCCGACGTGATGGTGATCGGGTCGGGCAGCGCCGGCCTGACCGCGGAGCGCGCCCGCGAGGTCGCGGAGACCGGCGTCGACCTCATCTCGGTCGGCGCGCTCACCCACTCGGTCAAGGTCTTCGATCTCGGGCTGGACCTGGCATGACCACGCTGCTCGCCGCCGACATCGGCAACAGCCACACCGTGCTGGGGCTGGTCCGCGACGCCGACGTGGTCGCCCACTGGCGGGTCGCGACGGTCGAGTCCCGGACCGCTGACGAGTGGTCGGTGCTGCTGCGCGGCCTGCTCGGGCCGCACGAGGCGGAGGTCGGCGGCATCGTGGTCTGCGCGACGGTGCCTTCGGTGCTCCAGCAGTGGCGGGCGATGCTCACCGACCACTTCGCGTCCGTGACCAGCGTGGTCGTCGAGCCCGGCGTCCGTACCGGGCTGCCGGTGCTGACCGACCAGCCGCGCGAGGTCGGCACCGACCGGATCGTCAACGCCCTGGCCGCCGCGACCCGCTTCGGCGGCCCGGCGATCGTGGTCGACTTCGGCGGCACCGCGACCACCTTCGACGTCGTGAACGCGCAGGGCCAGTACATCGGCGGCGCGATATCGCCCGGTATCGAGATATCGCTCGAGGCGCTGGAGCGTCGCGGCGCCCAATTGCGGATGGTGGAAATACGACGACCGCGCACCGTCATCGCTCGGAACACGGTCGAGGCGCTGCAGTCGGGAATGGTGTTCGGGGTCGCCGCGCAGGTCGACGGAATAGTCGCCCGGATGATCTCCGAGCTCGACGTCGAGCCGGACCAGGTCACCGTGGTCGCCACCGGATATCTGGCGCCCTGGTGGAGGAAGAATGCAGCTGCTTCACCGCGCACGACCCGTGGCTGACGCTGCGCGGGCTCGAGCTGGTCTGGCGACGCAACTGCTGACTTTCGCCACGCTTTACCGCCACGCTTTCCCCTGGATTAGGATGGCGGTTTGCGAGCGTCCGGGTCGCCGACTATCGTCAGCCGCAGCCCCGAAAATCTGTGGACGGATATTCATTGTCCGCCACTCCCCGAAAGGCAACACGCCATGGCACAGAAGGTGCACATCACGCTCGAGGACGACCTCGACGGCGGCGACGCCACCGAGACCGTCGCTTTCGGCCTCGACGGTCGTTCCTACGAGATCGACCTCAACGACAAGAACGCCAAGGCGCTGCGTGACGCCCTGGCCAAGTACGTCGCGGTGTCGCGCCGTTCCGGCGGTCGCGCCGGCAAGGCCAAGACCCGTACCCAGGTCGGCACCAGTGCTCGGGAGATCCGCGACTGGGCCCGCTCCAACGGTCACAAGGTCCCCGACCGTGGCCGCATCCCGTCCGACGTCCGTGAGGCCTTCGAGGCCGCGCACTAGCTCGTCGGTCGAGCTTGTCGAGACCCGGGTCGGGCTCTGGGCCAGGCTTCGGGGCGACGCTTTCCGGCACGTCACCGGGTCTCGACACGCGGCCACGACCTCGCGCGCTCGGTCGGGCGCTCGCTCAACCTCCTCGAGCCCGACGCTGAGCGCTCGTTCCTCGCGCTCAGCTGCTCGAGGATGTTCGCTGTGGGCGGACGCTCCTTGTCTTCGCTCAGGAACACGTAGGCTGGGACACCAGTTGGAACAGGTGACGCCCTCCCGGTGGCTCGCCACCCGGAGGGACGTCCCCCTGTTCTCGTTTGCGGGTGCCCCATTCTCCCGCGCTAGGAGCGATTGGCATGTTCGAGCGGTTCACTGACCGAGCCCGGCGGGTGGTCGTGCTGGCCCAAGAAGAGGCCCGCATGCTCTCCCACAACTACATCGGCACCGAGCACATCCTGCTCGGCCTGATCCACGAGGGCGAGGGTGTCGCCGCCAAGGCTCTGGAGAGCCTCGACATCTCGCTCGAGGCCGTCCGCGCGCAGGTCGAGGAGATCATCGGCCAGGGCCAGCAGGCGCCGTCCGGCCACATCCCCTTCACGCCGCGCGCCAAGAAGGTCCTCGAGCTGTCGCTGCGCGAGGCGCTCCAGCTCGGCCACTCCTACATCGGCACCGAGCACATCCTGCTCGGCCTGATCCGCGAGGGCGAGGGCGTCGCCGCCCAGGTGCTGCAGAAGCTCGGCGCCGACCTCAACCGGGTCCGCCAGCAGGTCATCCAGCTGCTCAGCGGCTTCCAGGGCAAGGAGCAGGCCGGGGCCCAGGCCGCGACCTCCGGCGCCCCGGCCGACACCCCGTCGTCCTCGCTGGTGCTCGACCAGTTCGGCCGCAACCTGACCCAGGACGCGCGCGAGTCCAAGCTCGACCCGGTGATCGGGCGCGAGAAGGAGATCGAGCGCGTCATGCAGATCCTGTCGCGCCGGACGAAGAACAACCCGGTCCTGATCGGTGAGCCCGGCGTCGGCAAGACGACGATCGTCGAGGGCCTGGCCCAGGACATCGTCAAGGGCAACGTGCCCGAGACGCTCAAGGACAAGCAGATCTACACCCTCGACCTCGGCGCGCTGGTGGCCGGGTCGCGCTACCGCGGTGACTTCGAGGAGCGCCTGAAGAAGGTCCTCAAGGAGATCCGCACCCGCGGCGACATCGTGCTGTTCATCGACGAGATCCACACCCTCGTCGGCGCCGGCGCGGCCGAGGGCGCGATCGACGCGGCCTCGATCCTCAAGCCGATGCTGGCCCGCGGTGAGCTCCAGACGATCGGCGCGACGACCCTCGACGAGTACCGCAAGTACCTCGAGAAGGACGCCGCGCTCGAGCGCCGGTTCCAGCCGATCCAGGTCGCCGAGCCGTCGATCGCGCACACGATCGAGATGCTCAAGGGACTGCGCGACCGCTACGAGGCCCACCACCGGGTGACCATCACCGACGAGGCGCTGGTCTCGGCGGCGACGCTGGCCGACCGCTACATCTCCGACCGGTTCCTGCCCGACAAGGCGATCGACCTGATCGACGAGGCCGGCTCGCGGCTGCGGATCCGCCGGATGACCGCGCCCGCCGACCTGCGCGAGTACGACGACAAGATCGCCGAGGTGCGGCAGCGCAAGGAGGCCGCCATCGACGGCCAGGACTTCGAGGCCGCCGCTCGTCTGCGCGACGAGGAGAAGCAGCTGACCGCGAAGAAGGTCGAGCGCGAGAAGCAGTGGCGTGCCGGTGACCTCGACGAGGTCGCCGAGGTCGACGAGGAGCTGATCGCCGAGGTGCTCGCCGTGGCGACCGGCATCCCGATCGTGAAGCTGTCCGAGGAGGAGTCCACGCGACTGCTCAAGATGGAGGACGAGCTCCACAAGCGGGTCATCGGCCAGGAGGAGGCCGTCAAGGCGCTCAGCCGGGCCATCCGCCGTACCCGGGCGGGCCTGAAGGACCCCAAGCGTCCCGGTGGCTCGTTCATCTTCGCCGGCCCGTCCGGCGTCGGTAAGACCTGGCTGTCCAAGACGCTCGCCGAGTTCCTGTTCGGCGACGAGGACGCGCTGATCCAGCTCGACATGAGCGAGTTCAGCGAGAAGCACACCGTCTCCCGGCTGTTCGGCTCGCCTCCGGGCTACGTCGGCTACGAGGAGGGCGGCCAGCTCACCGAGAAGGTGCGCCGCAAGCCGTTCTCCGTGGTCCTGTTCGACGAGGTCGAGAAGGCCCACCCCGACATCTTCAACAGCCTGTTGCAGATCCTGGAGGAAGGTCGCCTGACCGACTCCCAGGGCCGGGTGGTCGACTTCAAGAACACCGTCATCATCATGACCACCAACCTCGGCACCCGTGACATCGCCAAGGGCCAGAACCTCGGCTTCGCCCAGAGCGGTGACGCGGCCGGCTCCTACGAGCGGATGAAGAACAAGGTGCAGGAGGAGCTCAAGCAGCACTTCCGGCCCGAGTTCCTCAACCGTGTCGACGAGATCATCGTGTTCCCGCCGCTGTCGCAGGAGCAGATCATCCACATGGTCGACAACATGATCGCGTTCGTCGAGCTCCGGCTGAAGGACCGCGACATGTCGCTCGAGCTCACCCAGCCGGCCAAGAACCTCCTGGCCACGCGTGGGTTCGACCCGGTCCTCGGTGCCCGGCCGCTGCGCCGTACGGTCCAGCGCGAGATCGAGGACGTCCTCGCCGAGAAGATGCTCTACGGCGAGGTGGGTCCCGGCCAGATCGTGCTCGTCGATGTCGAGGGCGAAGGCCCGACCGCGACCTTCACGTTCAAGGGCCAGAAGGTGGCCGACCTGCCCGACCTGCCCGACCTGCCTCCGCTGGAGACGGTGGCCGTGGAGCCGTCCCCCGGCCCCTCGGGGCGTGGTGAGGGCGACGACGAGACGCCGGGCCCGACCGATGTCGAGAAGGCCGTCGGCACCGACTGACCGCACCTGACCGACTGGTCACTCGACACGCGACCCGGCCTCCGCCGGTCCCCTCAGGACCGGGCGGGCGCCGGGTCGCTGCGCGTCGGGGCGTCCACATGAGAGTCTCGGGGTCGGTCGGCCCCGTGCCGACGTCCCGAGCGAACCCGTCGGCGAGGAGATGCGCATGCTCGTGGTGGTCGGCACGGTCAAGGACACCTTGGCCAACGTCGAGCGGTTCGTCCGCCGCAACCTGGCCGGCGGCATGGACCACGTGCTGGTCTTCCTCGATGACGACCAGCCCGACGTCGAGGCGTTCCTGCGCGCACACCCGCACGCCACCCCGGTGCGCACCGACGACACCTGGTGGCACGGCCAGCGCCCCGAGCGGCTCAACGCCCGGCAGTGGGTGAACGCCGAGCTCGCCGGGCGGCACCTCGCCGGGCTCGCCGACTGGGTGTTCCACGTCGACGGCGACGAGGTCGCCCACGTCGACCGGGCGGCGCTGGGCGCGCTGCCGGCGTCGGTGCGCGCCGTCCGGCTGGTGGCGCGCGAGGCCGTCAGCCGGATGCACTGGGACGGCGAGCCGACCTGGTTCAAGACCCCGCTCGACGCCGACCGGCTCGAGCTGCTGGCCGCGCTCGGCGTGATCGGCGAGCCGCGCCAGGCCGCGTACTTCCGCGGCCACGTGCAGGGGAAGGTCGGCATCCGACCGGACCCGACCGTGCGGCTGGCCATCCACGTCGCCGAGGACGCCGAGGGCAACCGCCTCGAGCTGACCACGGACCCCTCGTTCTTCGTGCTGCACTTCGAGTCCCCCGACGGCGAGGAGTTCGTCCGCAAGTGGGTGGCCCTGCTCGGGTCGGGAGGGCTGGTCTACCAGCGCTCCCGGCGCGCCTCGATCGCGAAGGCCATGGCGACCCTGCAGGCGCAAGGGTTGGAGGAGGCGCAGCAACGGCGCTTCCTGGAGCGTCTCTACCAGCGGATGGCTGCCGACGACTTCGAGACCCTGCGCGACCTACGGCTGCTGGAGCAGCACGACCCGGACACCTGGACCCACGAGCCCGCGTCGCCGGCGTCCCCCGACGCGTGGGACACGACGGTGGCGGCCATGCGCGCCCTTCCCAAGGTGCCTCCGACCGGTGACCTGCCGCAGATCGCCGACCGGAGGCCGGCCAAGCCACGTCGAGGCGGCGGCGGGGTGGCGGCGGTGCCGGTCGCCGACGCGGTCGGCCGCCCGGGTGACGCCGAGTCGGCGCCCACGTGCATCGAGATCACGTCGACTCGTCGGGTGCCGAGTCGGCGTCAGTGGGCGGTGTGGACGTTCAGCACGACGACGCCGACGATGATCAGACCCAGTGCGGTGAGCTTGACCAGGTCGAGCCGCTCACCGAGCACCAGCGCGCCGACCAGGGCGATCGCGGCGGTGCCGAGCCCGGACCACACGGCGTACGCCACCGAGACCGACATCTGGCGCACCACGAGGGCGAGCATCCAGATCGACACGGCGTAGCCGCCGAGCACCACGACGGACCACGGAAGATCGTGGAAGCCGCGGGTCTTCGGCAGGATGGTGGTCGCGCCGACCTCCACGCCGATGGCGGCGAGCAGGACGACGAAGGGGCTGAACATGATCTGACTCTCTCGGGACGAGTGGTTGTAGCAGGTGCTACGTCATCTACTGTAGCGGGCGCTACAGGCAGGCTCAAGCTCGTTTCAGCGACCGGAGGTGGGACGATGACCACGCGGCGCGAGGAGCTGGCCGACGCGGCGACCGACTACGCCCTCGAGCACGGGCTGATCGGGCTCAGCCTGCGCCCGCTGGCCGAGGCGCTGGGGACCAGCGACCGGATGCTGCTCTACCACTTCCACGACAAGGACGACCTGGTCGCCACGATCCTGCGCACCTCGACCGCGCGGTCGATGGGGAGCATCCAGGCGCTCCCCGCCGCTCCCGACCTGCGCGAGGCAGTTCGCTCCCTGTGGCGCGAGGTCAGCACCGGTCGCCAACAGTCGCTGCCAGCGGCTGTACGTCGAGGCCGCGGCGCTCGGCCTGTTCGGACAGGAGCCGTACGCCGCGGAGGTGCGTGATGCCAACACCGGCTGGATGACGGTGCTCGCCGGCCACTTCGCCCGGGCCGGGCTGGATCGGACCGCCGCTCGGCAGGCCGCCAGCGCTGGTCGACGCGACCTTCATGGGCCTCCAGCTCGACCAGCCGCTCGACTCGGCCGCCCAGCAGCGTCGCACCGTCGCCGACCTCGCCGACGCCGTCGCGGCACGCTGGGGCGGTCAGGCCGGCAGCGCGTAGCCCTCGCGCGACCGCGACCAGCAGTCCGTCGTCGAGCAGGGAGCCCAGGCAGCGGGTGCGCTGGGTCCTCGTCGGGCCAGGCGTGCTCCATGCTGCGGGCCGCTGACGGCGCCTTCCGCGTCGCGCGCGAGCGCCATCAGCCGGCCGCGGCACTGGCGGTCGGTGCCGGCCCAGGCCTGTGCCTTGCGCGGCGGCCCGTCGTACGCCGGGTGGCCGGCCGCGCGCCACGCGCACGAGGCGGCGACCGGGCAGACCCCGCAGTGCGGGGAGGCGGCGGCGCAGACCAGGGCCCCGAGCTCCATCAGCGCGACCGACCAGGTGGCCGCGGTGGGCTCGTCCTCGGGCAGCAGGTCGATCGCCACCGACCGCTCGGCTGACGGTCACGGCCGTCGGCGGGAACTCCACGCCGGTCGACCACCCGCGCGAGCACCCGCCGGACGTTGGTGTCGAGGACGGCCTGTCGTCGGCCGAACGCGAAGGCCAGCACCGCCGACGCCGTGTAGTCACCGACGCCGGGCAGCGCCCGCAGCGCGTCGTAGGTGTCGGGGACCTCGCCGCCGTGCTCCTCGGCGATCGCCACGGCCGCGGCGTGCAGCCGGATCGCGCGCCGGGGGTAGCCGAGCCGGCCCCAGGCCCGGATCGCGTCGCCGACCGGCGCTGCGGCCAGGTCGGCCGGGTGCGGGCCAGCGCTCCAGCCACGCGTCGTACACCGGGAGCACCCGCGCTGACGGGCGTCTGCTGCAGCATCAGCTCCGAGACCAGCACGCCCCACGGCGTCGCCGCCGTACGACGCCACGGCAGGTCGCGCGCGTGCTCGTCGTACCACTGCGAGCAGCGGACGGTGGAGGTCGGACACGTGGTGATCGCTAGGCAGCGCCGGCCGTGGCGGCCGCCGCTGGCAACCGCACCGGGGTCCGGTCGCTGGTTAGCGTTTCGCCATGACCCGGACGACGCGCAGGAGGCTCCCCGCGCGCGTCTACTGGACGCGTCGGCTGATGGTGCTCGGCATCGCGACCCTGCTGGTGGTCGGCATCGCCAGACTGCTCGGCGGCTCCAGCGACGGTTCGTCGGGGCCCGACCAGGCTGCGCCGGGCCGCGCAGACGTCGCCGCAGCCCGACCTCGACCCAGCCGTCGACCCAGACCTCGGCCGACCGGCGCCGCGTCGGCCCCGTCAACGGGATCCACGCTGCGCCACGCCAAGGCCACCACGACACCGACCCCGATGGTGATGCCGAGCGGGCCCTGCGCCCCCGACGACGTCGCGGTCACCCCGTCGGTGCCGAAGCCGGTGGCCGGCAGCGACATCTCGTTGCTGCTCGAGCTCTCGACGATCACCTCGCCCGCCTGCGACTGGACCCTGTCCGGCAGCACGCTGGCCCTGCGGATCACGTCGGGCTCCGACCTGATCTGGACCACGGTGCAGTGCGCCGAAGAGCATCCCGGCCCAGGACCTGGTGCTCCGCAACACCCAGGTGACCTCGGTCCGGGTGACCTGGAACGCCAGGCGCTCCGAGCCGGGCTGCCCGAAGCTGACCGCCTGGGCCCTGCCCGGTACCTACCACCTGCACGTCGCCGCGCTGGCGGCGAGCCGCAGGAGACGACGTTCCTGCTGACGGCTCCCGCGCCGGCCGAGGTGACCCGGACCGCGCACCCGCACACCGGCAAGAAGCAGCACAGGGGTCACTGATGACGGTCGCGCGTCCTCACTGCGTGAGGCCGCGCCCTGACGACCAGAGGCCTCGGCTTGCGCCGAGTCCGCCAGGTCAGACGTAGCGCTCGAGGATCGACGACTCGGCCAGCCGCGACAGGCCCTCGCGGACGCTGCGCGCTCGCAGCTCGCCCACGCCCTCGACGGCCTGGAGGTCCTCGACGCCGGCCGAGAGCAGCTTCTGCAGGGTCTCGAAGTGCTCGACCAGCCGCTCGACGACGGTGCCGGGCAGCCGGGGCACCTTCGCCAGCAGCCGGTAGCCGCGGGGCGCGACCGCACCGTCGAGGTGCTCGCCGAGGCCCGAGGCCCGCGACTGCCGAGGCCGGGTCGACCAGGTCGATCGACGAGAGCGCCTCGAGCCGGGCCAGCGCGGCCTCGCGGGCCCCTGGCCCGGCGCCCGGACGGCAGGTAGTCGCGGACCACGAGCTCGCGCTCCTGGTCGACCCCGGTGATCAGCTCCTCGAGCTGGAGGGAGAGCAGCCGACCGTCGGTGCCGAGCTCGAGGACGTAGTCCTCGATCTCCCGCGCGATCCGGATCACCATCTCGAGCCGCTGGGCCACGACGGCGACGTCGCGGACGGTCACCAGGTCCTCGATCTCGAGGGCGGACAGAGTCGCCGACACCTCGTCGAGGCGCATCTTGTAGCGCTCGAGCGTGGCCAGCGCCTGGTTGGCGCGGGACAGGATCTGGGCCGAGCCCTCGATCACGTGCCGGATGCTCGCCGACGTAGGCGGCGATGATCTGCATCGACTGCGACACCGAGATCACCGGGAAGCCGGTCTGCCGGGCGACCCGGTCGGCGGTGCGGTGGCGGGTGCCGGTCTCCTCCGACGGGATCGCCGGGTCGGGCATCAGGTGGACCGCGGCGCGGGTGATCCGGGTGATGTCGCGGTCGACGATGATGGCGCCGTCCATCTTGGCCAGCTCGCGCAGGCCGGTCGCGGTGAAGGGCACGTCGAGGGTGAACCCGCCCGTGCAGATCGACTCGACGACGCGGTCGTGGCCGAGCACGATCAGCGCGCCGGTACGGCCGCGCAGGATGCGCTCCAGGCCGTCGCGGAGGGCGGTGCCGGGTGCGAGCGCCGACAAGTCGACGCGCAGGCGCGCCGCGTCGTCGTTCCCGCGTACCGCCAGCCACGGTGTCTCCCCTTCGTCGATCCGCGGCCTGGGCCGCGGGCGTCAGTCTAGGGGCCCACCCACCGGGGACCGACATCCGAGGTCACACGCTGTGCAGCGGCCGCCAGCCGTCGGGCTCCTGCAGCTCGTCGATCGGGTGGCCGGCCGTCGTCGGAGGACGGGGGTGCTCGCGAGCCGTCGGCGCTCGCCCGGGTCGGCTGCGGTGGGGCGGGTCGTGAGCGGGCGGGGGTCATCTCGAGGAGGCGCAGCGCGCCGGCCAGGTCGGGGGTCTCGAGGACCGTCATCCCGTCGACGGTACGGCTGCGGCCGGGAGCGCCGCTCCGGCCGGCCGCCATCGGTACGACGGCGACCCGGAAGCCCAGCCGCGCCGCCTCGGCGATGCGCTGGGGGAGGTCGCGCACCTTGCGGACCTCGCCGGCCAGGCTGATCTCGCCCAGCGCCACCACGCCCTGGGGCGGAGCGGCGCCGGTGCCGGCCGAGGCGAGCGCGACCGCGATCGCGAGGTCGGTGGCGGGCTCGGTCAGCCGCGCGCCACCGACGGTCGAGACGAAGACGTCCTGGCCGATCAGGGAGACCCGGCAGTGCTGCTGGAGGACCGCCAGGATCATCGCGACCCGCGAGCCGTCGAGCCCGGACGTCGTCCGGCGGGGGCGCTCGAGCGCGCTGCGGGTCACCAGCGCCTGCACCTCGGCGAGCATCGGCCGGCGCCCCTCCATCGTCACCGCGACGCACGTGCCGGGGACGCGGTGCTCGTGGTTCTCCACGAACAGGCCGGTCGGGTCGGTGACCGCGGTGATGCCCTCGGCGGCCGAGGTCGAAGCAGCCCACCTCGTCGACCGGGCCGAAGCGGTTCTTCAGGGCCCGGACCATGCGGAACCGGGAGTTGCGGTCGCCCTCGAAGTGGAGGACGACGTCGACGACGTGCTCGAGGACCCGCGGGCCGGCGATGGAGCCGTCCTTGGTGACGTGGCCGACCAGGATCGTGGTGATGTCGCGGGTCTTGGCGACCCGGATCAGCGCGGCCGCGACCTCCTTGACCTGGGTGACGCCGCCCGGGCACGCCGTCGACGCTCGCCGCCCCGATGGTCTGCACGGAGTCGACGACGACGACCTCGGGGCGCACCTGCTCGATGTGGGTCAGGATCGCGCCGAGGTCGGTCTCGGCGGCGAGGTAGAGCTCGTCGTGCACGCCGCCGGTGCGGTCGGCCCGGAGCCGCACCTGGGAGGCGGACTCCTCGCCGGTGACGTAGAGGGTCCGGCGGTGGCGGCGCGCCGTCTGGGCGGCGACCTCGAGCAGCAGGGTGCTCTTGCCGACCCCCGGCTCGCCGGCCAGCAGGATCGCGGCACCCGGGACCAGACCGCCCCCGAGGACCCGGTCGAGCTCGGGCACGCCGCTGCTGCGGAACCCCGAGGTCTCGACCGAGACCTGCCCGATCGGCACCGCTGCCGACGTCACCGGCGCCGCGCCCGTGCGGGACGTCGTCGCCGGGGCCTCCGCCTCGGCCACCGAGCCCCAGGCCTGGCACTCACCGCACCGACCCACCCACTTCGCGGAGGTCCAGCCACACTCGGAGCAGCGGTAGTCCGGGCGGGGGCTCTTGGGCATGTCCGGAACGCTAGACGGGTCCGCCGACACCCGCGGGCAGCGGCGACGCGACCCGCCGTACCCGTTCGGGTGTGGTGACGAGGGTGCGGGCGGCGGACGGTATCCTCCAAGCGCTTGGATCGATCAAGAGGGGGGTTCCGGTCATGGCGTGGAGCGGACGGCTCGCCTTGTCGGCGCCGACGCTGGCCGACGTGGCCGAGCGCGCCGGTGTGTCCCGGCAGACCGTCTCCAACGCCGTGAACAACCCCGAGCTCCTGCGCCCCGACACCCTCGCCCGCGTGCAGGACGCGATCTCCGAGCTCGGCTACTCGCCCAACCGCGCCGCCCGCAACCTCCGGACCCGGGCCAGCCACCTGATCGGGCTGAAGTTCAACCCCGCCCAGGAGGGCACCGCCAACGCCGCGATGGACCGCTTCGTGCACACCCTGGTCGAGATGTCGGGGGAGAGCGGCTACCACATCCTGCTCTTCTCGGGCGGCTCCGACGACCCGGTCGAGGGGTACGACGACCTGCTGCGAGCGACCGCCGTCGACGCGTTCATCGTCACCGACACCTATCTCGGCAACCCGCAGGCGGCCTGGTTGACCAGCAAGCGGGCTCCCTTCGTGGCGTTCGGTCGCCCGTGGGACGACCCCGACTCGACCTACCCGTGGGTCGACGTCGACGGCGCGGCCGGTACCGAGCTGGCCACGCGCCACCTGCTCGACAAGGGGCACACCCGGATCGCCTGGATCGGCTGGCGCAAGGACTCCTTCATCGGCGAGGACCGACGCTCGGGCTGGACCCGCGCGATGCACGAGCGTGACCTGTCGACCAGCGGTCTGGCCTCGCGGGTGGAGGACACGGTGGCCTCGGGGCGCGAGGCGGCGTCGGTGCTGCTCGACGAGGCCCAGCCGACCGCGTTCGTGTGCGCGTCCGACACCCTGGCGATCGGCGTCCTGCACGCCCTCGGTGACCGGGGCATCCACTGGGGTCGCGACGTCGCCGTGGTCGGCTTCGACGACTCCCAGGTGGCGCAGGTCGTGCCCGGCGGGCTGACGTCGGTCCGGCAGCCGCTCGAGCAGGTCGCCCGTGAGCTGGTCAAGGCGCTCGAGGGGCTGCTGTCCACCCCGCCCGCCACGGGCCCCGGCGTCCTGCTCACCCCGACCCTCGCCGTACGCCTCAGCTCGGGCTGACGGCTGTCGCGAATTCGTGCGGTTTGGTCCCCAACCGCAGAGAAACCCGGCCCGGGCCTGTGGTTCGTGACCAATCGGTGGGGTCGTCGGCGAGCCCGGTCGGAGCCGGTCGTGCCCGTCAGAACCGCCGCCACCAGAGGTTGACGGCGTAGTCGACGGTCGTCCCGGTGTGCTCGGCGAGCACGGCGTCGGCGACCTCGGCGCTCAGCTCGATCCGGACGACGGCCTCCAGGTCGGCCCGGCTCTCGAAGCGCCAGTCGACGTCGAGCGGCACCCGCGTCCATCCCTGCACGCGCCCAGAAGCGCTCCACCGTCTGCCGGGTCGACGGCCGGGTAGCCACGGCTGAACCACCGCCCCCACGTCGAGCGGGTGGCGTCGTTGTCGATCACGAACGCCGTCCCGCCCCGTCGTACGACGCGGGCCAGCTCGCGCAGCCCCGGCTCGCAGCCGGGGCCGAAGAAGTAGGCCCAGCGCGCGTGCACCACCTCCACCGACGCGTCCGGCAGCGGGCAGGGCCTGGGCGGCGCCGGCGAGGAGGGAGACGTTCGCGCAGCCGACGCGTCCGGCGCGCGGCCAGCCGCAGCAGCGACGGGTGCGGCTCGACGCCGTACACGCGCGCAGCCGTGGCCGCGAAGCGCGGCAGGTGGTAGCCGGTGCCGCAGCCGACGTCGAGCACCGTGCGCCCCGACCAGTCGGCCACCGACCGCATGGCCGTCTCGATCAGCCCGTCCCGGTCGACCGCGGCGTTCTCGATCTCGTACGTCGCGGGGTGCTGCCAGATGTTGGGGCTCGGGACCGCCCCGCGCACCGGGCCTGCCGCCTCATCGGCGCCCTCGCAGACTCGGTCGCCGGGCGTCAGACCCGGACCACGCCGTTCGGCGTCTGGAACTGCGCGGCGATGATGCCGGGCGTGCCGTTGGGGGCGACCCACTCGACCTTCACGTCCTCGAGCGGCGCCTCGACGGTCACGCCGAGCCACTCGCTGACGCGCTGCGGGTCGCCGGCGATCTCGAGCGCGTGCAGCGACCACTCGTCGCTGCCGCCGGTCGACGGGTGCAGGGCGTCGTCGCTGAGCCACTGCACGAAGAACGGCAGCTGCGGGTCGGAGAGCAGGCCGTTGACCCCGATCTGCTTCCAGCGCAGCTCGGTGCCGTCGGGGCGGTGCCGGTTGCCGTCGACCGCCTCGCGACCGAGCCGGTGCTCGAGCGGCCGCGATGTCGTCGACCGCGACGACCCAGCCGAGCCAGCCGCCGCCGAGTGCCGAGCGGGCCCGCACGGCCTGCCCGAACGGCGCCTTGTCGGACGCCGGGTGGTCGAGCACCTCGACGACCTCGAGGTAGGTGTGGTCGGCCAGCGGGCAGCACCATGTTGCGGGTCCCGAAACGTGGATGCACGCCACCATCGAGGAACTCACGGCCGAGCAACCCCCCGATGCGCTGGGCGGTGCCGGCGAGGCCGTCAGGGCCGGCGGCGAAGCTGAGATGGTCCAGTCGCATGCCGAGCATTCTGCGCCACACGTCCGGAGGTTGCGCAGGGGGTCGGTGTTTCTCGACGTCGAGATGTCCGCGACGGGCCCGCGCCGGTGGTCGCGGAGTCGGGCGGGAGGAGCTCCAGCAGGGCTTGGCGATCCGCGCGTCCTCAAGCGGGGTCGGCGGGATGGATCGCGAGCCGGTCGCGGGCGGCCAGATGACGCTCGCAGTGCGTCACCAGCTCGTCGTACGCCGGTCGGCCCATGAGCTCGACGAGCTCCGGCTCGTTGGTGACGTAGAGCGGGTCGCGGCCCGACGTGCGCCTCGGTGTTGCCGGAGCAGTACCAGTCGAGGTCGTGGCCGCCCGGCCCCCAGCCGCGCCGGTCGTACTCCCCGATCGTCACCTCGGTGTACGACGTGTCGTCCTGGCGCTCGACCGTGCGGAAGGTCCGTCGGATCGGCAGCTGCCAGCAGACGTCCGGCTTGGTCTCCAGCGGGGTTGCGCGCCCTGCTGGAGCGCCAGCCCGTGCAGGGCGCAGCCGGCGCCGGTCGGGGAAGTCGGCGCGGTTGTGGAAGATGCACGCGTGCTGCCCGTCGTGCTCGACGACCCGGGTCTTGCGCGCTCCCTCGTCGTCCTGGTCGACCCAGTCGGACTTCTTGACCTTGCCGCCCGGGATGGAACTGCCAGCAGCTCCGGGCCGAGCTGGTCGACGTACGACGCCGACCCGCTTCTCGTCGGCCTTGTCGGCGAAGTGCGCACCGAGGGTGCAGCAGCCGGTGTCCGGGGCGTCGGCGTAGATGCCCTGGCAGCCCTGCCCGAAGATGCACACGAACCGCGAGGTCAGCCAGGTCAGGTCGCAGCGGAACAGCTGGTCGGGGTCGCTCGGGTCGACGAACTCCACGAACGCGCGGGGGAACACCAGGTCGACCTCGGGCACCTGGCCAGCCTAGGTGGTGTCCGGGCACGGCGCCGCCCCGCGCCCGCCAGGTGACCCGGCAGCCGGTAGATTCGCGGCTATGCGCCTCGGTGTGCTCGACATCGGCTCGAACACGGGCCACCTGCTCGTCGTCGACGCCCACCGCGGCGCCGCGCCGCTCCCGGCGTACTCCTACAAGGAGCCGCTCCGGCTCGCCGAGCACCTCGAGGACGGCAACGTCACCAAGGGCGGCATCAAGGCGCTCACCGAGTTCGTCGCCGGCGCCGTCGTCGTGGCCGAGGACAAGGGCGCCCAGGACATGCTCGGGTTCGCCACCTCGGCCGTGCGTGACGCCGACAACTCCGACGCCGTGCTCGACCACGTCGCCGAGGAGACCGGGGTCCGGATCGCCGTCCTGCCGCGGCGACGACGAGGCCCGGCTCACCTTCCTCGCCGTACGGCGCTGGTTCGGCTGGTCGGCCGGGCGCCTGGCCGTCTTCGACATCGGTGGCGGCTCGCTGGAGATCGCCGGGGGAGCCGACGAGGAGCCCGACGTCGCCTGGTCGATCCCGCTCGGCGCGGCCCGGCTGGCCCGCGAGCACTTCGGCCACGGCACGCCCGACGACAAGCAGATCCGGGCGCTGCGCAAGAAGATCCGCGCCGACATCGCCCAGGACGCCGGCAAGCTCCTGCGCGCCGGGCACCCCGACGTCGCGGCGGCCACCTCCAAGACGTTCCGCTCGCTGGCCCGGATCTGCGGCGCGGCGCCCGTCGGGTGAGGGCCCGCTCGTCGACCGCGTCCTCACCCTGACCGACCTGCAGGAATGGATCCCGAAGCTGGTCGCGATGCCGGCCGACGAGCTGGCCGACCTGCCGGGTGTCTCGCCCAGCCGGACCCACCAGATCGTGCCGGGCGCGCTGGTCGCGGAGGCCGTGATGGACATCTTCGACCTCACCGCCCTCGCAGGTCTGTCCCTGGGCGCTGCGCGAGGGCGTGATCCTCGAGCGGCTCGACCAGCTCTCGGGCAAGGACACCTCGTGAGCCTGATCGCCCTCTCCACCGCGTCGGTCTACCCGGAGTCCAGCGCCCACGGCTTCGCCTACGCCGCGACCGCTCGGCTACGACGCGGTCGAGGTGATGGTCGGCATCGACGCGCTCAGCCAGCAGACCGCCGCGGTCAAGCAGCTCTCCGACCACCACGAGCTGCCGATCTGCGCCATCCACTCGCCGTGCCTGCTGTGCACCCAGCGGGTCTGGGGGACCGACCCGTGGGGCAAGCTCGAGCGCTCCGCCGAGATGGCGCACTCCGTCGGCGCCGACGTGGTCGTCGTCCACCCGCCGTTCCGGTGGCAGAAGGAGTACGCCGCCGGGTTCGTCGACGGCATCGCCGCCCTCGAGGAGTCCACCGGCCTGGCCTTCGCCGTCGAGAACATGTACCCGTGGCGCGCATCGGCCCGTCGCGGCGTCGAGATGTACCTGCCCGGCTGGGACCCCTCCGAGCGAGAACTACGCCAACGCCACCATCGACCTCTCGCACGCCGCGATCGCGCAGTCGCCGCCGGTCGAGATGGCGCAACGGCTCGGCGACCGGCTGCGCCACGTCCACCTCACCGACGGGTCGGGGTCGCCCAAGGACGAGCACCTCGTGCCCGGCCGCGGCGCGATGGACGCGGCCGGCTTCCTGCACCACGTCGGCTCGCACCGGGTTCGACGGCCACATCGTGCTGGAGATCAACACCCGCAAGGCCGGCACCCGCGAGGAGCGCGAGCAGGACCTCCGCGCGTCGCTGGAGTTCGCCCGCGAGCACTTCCCGGTCCGCGCGTAGCGCTGTCCTAGTCTGCGACCATGGCCACGACGTCCCGCCGCGCACCGCGCCGCGGCCGTCGTCCGGGTGCTCCCGACACCCGGGCCGCGATCCTGCACGCCGCCCGCAACGCCTTCGCCGCCAAGGGCTTCAGCCGGTACCACGATCCGGTCGGTGGCCGCGGACGCCGAGGTCGACGCCGCCCTGGTGCACCACTACTTCGGCACCAAGGACGACCTCTTCCTGGCCGCCATGGAGCTGCCGCTCGACCCGCGCCCGGTGATCGCCGAGGTGGTCGCGGGCGGCCCGGACGGAGCGGGGGAGCGCCTGCTCCGGGCGTTCCTCGCGGTCTGGGACGACGAGGCGATGCAGGCCGGTCCTGGTCGGCACGATCCGCTCGGCCCTGGAGCCGGGCGGCGAGCGACTGCTCACCGCAGGGTTTCGTGCCGGTGGTCCTGGTCCCGGCCGGGCAGGCCCTCGGGATCGACCGCCCGGAGGTCCGGATGCCGCTGCTGGCCAGCCAGATCGTCGGCCTGATCGTCTCGCGCTACCTGTTCCGGCTCGAGCCGGTCGCGTCGATGGACCCCGACGCCCTGGTCGCGGCGTACGCGCCCGGGCTTCCAGCGCTTCCTGACCGGCGACCTCGGCTGACGCCGGTGTGGCGCACCCATCGTTGACAGACGCAGCTGTCGAAGAGCATATTTCATCATATGGTGAATAACCTGGTCGAGATGCGCGACCCTGGTCGTGGTGCGCGGCGGACGACCGGTGCTCGACGGGCTCGACCTCACCATCGAGCAGGGCACCGTGACCGGCCTGCTCGGCCCCAGCGGCTGCGGCAAGAGCACGCTGATGCGCTCCCTGGTCGGCGTGCAACGACTGACGGCGGGCAGCGTGCGGGTGCAGGGGATCGAGGCCGGCAGCAAGGAGCTCCGGCACCGGATCGGCTACGTCACCCAGAGCCCGAGCATCTACCTCGACCTCACCGTCCGCGAGAACCTCGCGTTCTTCTCCCGGCGTGCTCGGCACCGACAGCGGCTCCGTCGACCGTGCCATCGACCGGGTCGACCTGGCCGACCACGCCGACCAGGTGGTCGGTCGCCTGAGCGGTGGGCAGCTGTCGCGGGCCAGCCTGGCGGTCGCGCTCCTCGGCACCCCCGAGCTGCTGGTGCTCGACGAGCCCACGGTCGGGCTCGACCCGGTGCTGCGTCGTGACCTGTGGGCGCTGTTCCACCGGCTGGCCGCCGACGGGACGGCGGTCTTCGTCTCCAGCCACGTCATGGACGAGGCCGACCGCTGCAACCGGCTCCTGCTGATGCGCGAGGGCCGGATCATCGCCGACGACTCCCCTGACCGGATCCGGGCACGCACCCACACCGACGACATCGAGGCGGCGTTCCTCGCCCTGGTCGACGCCGCCGCCACCGAGGGAGGGGCCAGGTGAACCCCCGGATCCTGCTCGCGGTCACCGCCCGGGTGCTCACCCAGCTGCGCCGCGACCGTCGTACCGTCGCGATGCTGCTGGTCCTGCCCTGCGTCCTGATCACCCTGCTGTGGTGGATGTTCAGCGACCTGCCCGGCGACCTCTTCGACCGGTTCGGCCCAGCGCTGCTGGCGGTCTTCCCGTTCACCGTGATGTTCCTGGTCACCAGCGTCACCACCCTGCGGGAGCGCAGCTCCGGCACCCTCGAGCGGCTGCTGGCGATGCCGATGGGCAAGGTCGACTTCCTGGTCGGCTACGCCCTCGCGTTCGGGCTGGTGGCGACGCTCCAGGCGGCGCTCGCGGTGGGCCTGAGCGTCGGCCTGCTGGGCCTGTCCATCGCCGGCCCGGTCTGGCTGCTCGGCCTGGTCGCCGTCGTCGACGCGATCCTCGGCACTGCGCTCGGCCTGTTCGTCAGCGCCTTCGCGCAGACGGAGTTCCAGGCCGTGCAGTTCATGCCGCTGTTCGTGATCCCGCAGATCATCCTGTGCGGCCTCTTCGTCCCGCGCGAGGCGATGCCCACCGTGCTCGAGGCGATCAGCAACGTCCTGCCGCTGTCCTACGCCACCGAGGCGATGCAGCACCTGGTCCGCTCCACCACCACCGCCGAGGTCTGGCGCGACCTGGCCGTCGTCGCGGGGTTCGCCCTCGGCGCTCTGGCCCTCGGCGCGGCGACGCTGCGGCGCCGTACTCCCTGACGGACGTGGCGGCCGCGCCCTAGTCTGCGACGCATGACAGCACGGGTCGACGTGGTGGTGGTGGGTGGTCGGGTGGGTGGCGCCCTGACGGCTCTGCGGCTGGCGGCCGGTGGGGTCTCGGTGCGCCTGCTCGAGGCCCGCGAGTCCCTCGGCGAGACGCTGTCGACCCATTTCTTCCGCGGCGACGGGCTCGTCCGGTCGCTCGACGAGACCGGCACCTTGGACGAGGTCCTGGCGACCGGTGCTCCTCGTCTGGGCTGTGAGTACTTCTCCGTGGACGGTGGCGCATTCGAGCAAGGACCGCCCCAGGAGCCGGGCGACCTCGGGTATTGCCTCTCCGTGCGGCGCTCGACCCTGGACCCGATCCTGTTCCGTCGGGCGGTGGCGGCTGGCGTCGACGTCCGTGCCGGGACCAAGGTCGTCGACGTGCTGCGGGAGGGCGACGAGGTCGTGGGCGTCGTGGACAGCACCGGAGAGCACCACCACGCGCACGTCGTCGTCGGCGCGGACGGACGGCGCTCGAGCGTGGCCAGGCTCGTGGGCGCGGTGGAAGAGGAGCGTCACGAACCCGCTCGGGCGATGTACTACCGCTACGCCACTGGGTGGCGCCAGCACGACGAGATCGGGCCGGAGTTCGTCCTCGACGGCGACGCGTTCGGGTATGCCTTTCCCAGTGACGGCGCGACGACGTGTCTCGCGGTCAGTGTCAGCGTCGACGAGCACCGTCGTTCGCACGGGGACGCAGCAGGTCGACTCGAGCAGGCGATCGGTGCCCACTCCTCGCTGGCCGCCCGCATGCGGCACGCGACCTGGGTGAGCAACGTCTTCCAGGGGCTGCCGGCCGCCAGCGTCTGGCGCGAGGGGTGCGGAGCGGGCTGGGCTCTGGTCGGCGACGCGGGGACGGCCCAGGATCCCTGGGCGGGACTGGGCATGGACTCAGCAGCCCGTCAGGCGGAGGCGTTCGCTCGGTCGTACCTCACGAGCCCAGGGGAATGGTCGACCGAGTACACACGTCGTCGGCGCGAAAGCACCTACCAGGGGTTCGCTCAGACCACGGCGCTGGCGTCCGACATCCGGCGGATCCTCGGCTGACACCGCCGTACTCCCTGACAGATCCGGGGGCGGCACGGCGTAGCCTTTCGGCCATGTCGCTCCTCCGCCAGCCCCTGCTGCTGCTCGCCCGCAGCCACCGGGTCAAGCGGCTCGTCACCGCGATGCCGGTGTCGGCCGGGATCGTCCGCAGCTACGTGCCGGGCGAGGACGACGCCGCGGCCGTCGAGGCGTCGGCGCGGCTGGTCGCCGACGGCCTCCGTGTCTCCCTCGACCACCTCGGCGAGGACACCCTCGACTCCGAGCAGGCCGACGCCACCGTGCAGGCCTACCTCGACGTGCTCTCCGCCCTCTCCGTGCGCGGCCTGACCCGCCATGCCGAGGTGTCGGTGAAGCTGTCCGCGATCGGGCAGGCCCTGCCTCACCAGGGCGACAAGATCGCCCTCGAGAACGCCCGCACCATCTGCCGGGCCGCCCGCAACACCGGCACGACGGTCACCCTCGACATGGAGGACCACACCACCACCGACGCGACCCTGGCCACGCTGCGCGAGCTGCGCAAGGACTTCCCCGAGACCGGTGCCGTGGTCCAGGCCTATCTGCGCCGTACCGAGTCCGACTGCCGCGCCCTGGCCTACGAGGGCTCGCGGGTCCGCCTCTGCAAGGGCGCCTACGACGAGCCCGAGTCGGTCGCCTTCCAGTCGCGGCTCGACGTCGACAAGTCCTACGTCCGTTGCCTCAAGGTGCTGCTGGCCGGCCACGGCTACCCGATGATCGCCACCCACGACCCGCGGATGATCAAGATCGCCTCGACCCTGGCCAGCCGCAACGGCCGCGAGGCCGGCAGCTACGAGTTCCAGATGCTCTACGGCATCCGGCCTGACGAGCAGCGTCGGCTGGCCGATGCCGGTGAGACCGTGCGGGTCTACGTCCCCTACGGCGCCGAGTGGTACGGCTACCTCATGAGACGTCTCGCGGAGCGACCGCAGAACCTGACATTCTTCCTGCGGTCCTTGATCTCCCAGAAGTAGCGCCACGCAGAGCCGGAAGTAGGCAGCCATGTCCGCGCCCCACGTCACCGCGATCCTCGGTGCCGGCGTCATGGGCGAGACCCTGCTGTCGGGCCTGATCCGCGCCGGGCGTCCGGTCGACCAGCTCCTGGTGGGCGAGAAGCGTCCGGAGCGGGCGCGCGAGCTCGCGGACAAGTACGGCGTCGCCGTCGTCTCCAACCTCGAGGCCACCGAGCGTGCCGACACCGTGGCGCTGGTCGTGAAGCCCCAGGACATGGGTGCGCTCCTCGACGAGATCGGCTCGGCCGTGCGGCCGGGCCAGCTCGTGGTCTCGCTGGCCGCGGGCATCACCACCGCGTTCCTCGAGTCGCGGCTGCCGACCGGCACCCCGGTCATCCGGGTCATGCCCAACACCCCCGCCCTGGTCGACGAGGGGATGGCCGCGATCGCCCCCGGCTCCCACTGCACCGACGACCACCTCGCCGTCGCCGAGGCACTGCTCGGCTCGACCGGCAAGGTGATGCGGGTGCCGGAGAAGCAGCTCGACGCCGTGACCGCGATCTCCGGGTCGGGCCCCGCCTACCTGTTCTTCGTGGTCGAGTCGATGATCGAGGCCGGCGTCCACCTCGGTCTGCCGCGCGCCACCGCCACCGAGCTCGTCGTGCAGACCGTGGTCGGGTCGGCGGTGATGCTCCGCGAGACCGGCGCCCACCCGGTCGTGCTCCGCGAGCAGGTCACCTCGCCGGGCGGGACCACCGCCGCCGCCCTGCGCGAGCTCGAGATCCACAAGGTCCGCGCGGCGTTCCTGGCCGCGATGGAGGCCGCGCGTGACCGCTCGGCCGAGCTGGCCGAGGGCAGCTGAACGACGACTCCACGCCGGACCTGTCCGTGGCGAGCCGAGGCGCCTAGCCTCGAGCACGAGGAGGCGTGATGAGCCGTGCAGCGACGCGCCGGACGCTCGCCCGGGCCACGGCGATCTCTGTTGTCGCGATCGCGGGCATGGTGCAGCTGTCCGGCACCGGGCAGCCCGTCACCGCCCAGCCGCACTCCTCGTGGCAGACCATCGCCGCACCACCGCTGTCGCCCCGGACCGACGCGCTCGGGGTCCGGGTCGGGCACCGGGTGCTGGTGCTCGGCGGCCGCGCGGCCGGCGGCGCCGCCCTGCGTGACGGGGCGTCGTACGACGTGGAGACGGGGCGGTGGCGGCACCTGCGCACGCCTGTCGCCCTGACCTCGGCCGACGCCGCGGTCGCTGCCGCCGGGGTGGCGGTGGTGCGTCACGTGGGCGCGGCCGGGGTGGCCTGGTGGTCCTTCGACCCGACGCCGGGCGCCTGGACCCGCCTGCGCGGGGTGCCGGCGGGCGCCGCCGCGCCGTACGCCTTCGGCTCGGAGGTCTACGCGCTGGCCGGCCGACGGGTCGTGCTGTTCTCGGTGGCCCTCGACCGGTGGACGCCGCTGCCGCCCGACCCGTGGCGTCCCGCGCTCAGCCACGGGCGGGTCACCGCAGGCCGGGACGGCACGGTCGTCACCGGGCGGCCCGGCGTATCGCGCAGCGTGGTCGCCGACCGGTGGGACGGCACCCGGTGGCGGCGTACGACGAGGGTCCCGGTCGTGCCGACCGGCCCGACGCTCCTTCCCGCGGGAGCCGACCGGCGTACCGCGACGACGGTCCCGCTCTCCGGCCGCCTGCTCGTGGTCAGCCGCGGCCGAGCCTGGATCCACACCCCCTGATCGCGACTCCCGTCACGCCACCGGGTCGCTCCGACGGGACCCCCTACAGTCCCATGGCAGCAGTGGCGTCGGCGAGGACGGAGGCGGTCACCTCGCGCGCCCGGGCGGACCCGGTGTCGAAGACCGACTCGACGTACGACGGGTCCGCGGCCAGCTCGGCGTAGGACTTCTGCAGCGGCTCGAGCACAGCCACGGCCGCGTCGGTGACCGCGGCCTTGAGGGCGCCGTAGGTGGTGATCCCCTCGGCCGAGCCGCCGCAGGCCGCCAGGATGTCGAGCAGGTTGGTCACCCCCGGCTTGTCGGAGCGCGACATGCGCACCGCGCGCGGCCCGGTGTCGGAGTCGGTGACCGCCCGCGCCACCTTGCGGCGTACGACGTCGGGCAGGTCCAGGAGCCGGATCACGCCGGCGTCCAGAGTGGTCGACTTCGACATCTTCGAGGTGGGGTCCTGCAGGTCCATCACCCGGGCACCTGCGGTCGGCACGGTCACCTCCGGCACCACGAACACCGGCCCATAGGTGTGGTTGAAGCGGATCGCCAGGTCGCGGGTGAGCTCGACGTGCTGCCGCTGGTCGTCGCCGACCGGTACCGCCGACGGCCGGTACAGCAGGATGTCGGCCGCCATCAGAGCCGGGTAGGTGAACAGCGAGACCCGGGTGGACGGCACACCCCGGCCCTTCTCCTTGAACTGGATCATCCGGTTCAGCTCGCCGGTGTACGCCGTGCACTCGAGCAGGTAGGCCAGCTCGCGGTGCGCCGGCACCCGGCTCTGCCGGAACAGCGTGGCCCGGTCGGGGTCGAGACCCGCGGCCAGGAAGAGCGTCGCCATCTCCGCGACGGTCGAGCGCAGCTCGGCGGGATCCTGCGGCGTCGTCAACGCGTGCAGGTCGGCGAGCCCGAAGAAGCACGCGCCCGGTGACGACGCCGCGTCCTGGGCGGCGACGAACCGGCGCAGCGCGCCGAGGTGGTTGCCGAGCGTCAGCCGCCCGGTGGTGGTGATCAGCGAGAGGTTGCGATCCATGACTGGCTCCAGGTGTCGAGCCCACGAAGCGGCGCCGCCGGAGACGAGGAACGGCCGCCCGTGGGCGGCCGTGAAAGAGGGTGTGCTCGATCGGGGGTCCGCCGTCAGGCGGGCCACCACGCGCAGGACTTCTGACCCGTGAGCACGCTGCGAGGGTACCGGTAGCGTGACCGGCATGCCAGCGTGCCCGGGTCCCGCGAGCGTGGTGTTCGACTCGACGCTCACCGAGTACGACTTCGGCCCCAGCCACCCGATGTCACCGGTGCGGGTCGACCTGACGATGCGGCTCGCCCAGGACCTCGGGGTCCTCGACCACCTGGTGCGGGTCGCGCCCCCGATGGCCGACGAGTCCCTGATCGCCACGGTCCACGACCCGGCGCTGATCGAGGCGGTCGCCCGCGCGGGCGCCGACCCGCGCGGGTTCGAGCCGGCCTTCGGGCTCGGCACCGACGACAACCCGGTCTTCCATGACATGCACCACGCGGCCGCGCACGTCGTCGGCGCCACCGTCGAGGCGTTCCGCCAGGTCTGGAGCGGCCAGAGCCTGCACGCGGCCAACATCACCGGCGGCCTCCACCACGCCATGAGAGACCGCGCCAGCGGCTTCTGCATCTACAACGACGTCGCCGTCGGCATCCGCTGGCTGCTCGACCAGGGCTGCACGAAGGTCGCCTACGTCGACGTCGACGTCCATCACGGGGACGGGGTCGAGAAGATCTTCTACGACGACCCGCGGGTGCTCACCATCTCCCTCCACGAGACCGGCCAGACCCTGTTCCCCGGCACCGGGTTCCCCCAGGACTCCGGCGGTCCCGGCGCCGAGGGCAGCGCGGTCAACGTCGCGCTCCCGCCCGGTACGGCGGACGCCGGGTGGCTGCGGGCGTTCCACGCCGTGGTGCCGCCGCTGCTGCGCGAGTTCGCCCCCGAGGTCCTGGTGACCCAGCACGGCTGCGACAGCCACCGCGACGACCCGCTCGCCGACCTGATGCTCAGCGTCGACGGCCAGCGCGCGTCGTACGTCGCCCTCCACGAGCTGGCCCACGAGGTGTGCGGGGGCAGGTGGGTCGTGACCGGTGGCGGTGGCTACGCGCTGGTCGAGGTCGTGCCGCGGGCGTGGACCCACCTGCTGGCGGTCGTCGGTGGCCACGACCTCGACCCCGACACGGCGACCCCCGACTCGTGGCGCGACCACATCCGGGAGCGGCTCGGCCAGCTGGCGCCGCCCCGGCTCACCGACGGGCGGGACGCCGCCTTCCGCGACTGGGACGAGGGCTACGACCCCGGTACCTGGCTGGACCGGTCGATCCTGGCCACCCGGGAGGAGATCTTCCCGCTGCACGGCCTCGACGCGCTGTTCTGAGCGCGGATCAGCCGTCGGCGGCGGTAAAATCTGGGCGATTTCAACTCGACACGCTCGGGTACCTTGGGTTTCTTGAGGGATTTCCTTCCCCATGAGTCACAACAGGCCCTATTCTCACCATGCGCGGGACGTGGGTCATCGGAGGGGAAGCCGGTGCGTACCTGCCAGAGAGAATGGTGCCTGCGATGCCTGCCAACGACCGCGGAGACATCTCCGACGTCAAGTTCCTGACCGTCGCCGAAGTGGCCTCGATGATGCGTGTCTCCAAGATGACCGTCTACCGCCTCGTGCACGGTGGCGAGCTGCCCGCCGTCCGCGTCGGTCGCTCGTTCCGGGTGACCGAGGAGGACGTGAACGAGTACCTCCGCAAGAGCTTCTACAGCGCCGGCTGACCACCCGAGCCCGGTCAGGACGTCCGGCGTACGCCGCAGTTTCGGCGTGCGCAGCAGCGGCGGCTACGCTGTCGAGGTCGTTCCGGCTCCTTGCCGGGACCCGCTGACGTCACAGATAGAGGTTTTCGTGGGTTCGGTCATCAAGAAGCGCCGCAAGCGGATGGCGAAGAAGAAGCACCGCAAGCTCCTGAAGAAGACGCGCGTCCAGCGCCGCAAGCTCGGCAAGTAGCCCGGTAGGCCGGCCAGAGACAAGCGAGGCGCGCTCGTGGGCAACGTCGTCCTGGTCACCGGGGTCTCCCGCGACCTCGGGCGCAGAGTCGCGCGCCGCCTCGCCACCGATCCCGGCGTCGACCGGGTGATCGGTGTCGATGCCGTGCCCCCGCGTGACGACATCGGCGACGTGTCCTTCGTCCGCGCCGACATCCGCAACCCGGTCATCGCCAAGATCATCGCCAAGGAAGACGTCACCACCGTCGTCCACATGAGCGTGATCGCGACGCCCGGCAGTGCCGGTGGCCGCGGCACCATGAAAGAGCTCAACGTCATCGGGACGATGCAGCTCCTGGCCGCCTGCCAGAAGTCCGACACCGTGCGCCACCTCGTGGTGAAGTCGACCTCGACGGTCTACGGAGCCAGCAGCCGCGACCCGGCCATGTTCACCGAGGACATGGAGCCACGCCGCCAACCGCGGTCGGGCTACGCCAAGGACGTCGCCGAGATCGAGGGCTACGTCCGGGGCTTCGCGCGCCGGCGCCCCGACGTACGCGTCACCACCCTCCGGCTGGCCAACGTCGTCGGCGCCCACGTGACCAGCCCGATGACCTCCTACTTCCGGCTGCCGGTGATCCCGACCGTCCTCGGCTTCGACCCGCGGCTGCAGTTCGTCCACGAGACCGACCTGATGCGGGTGCTCTCGCACGCGGTGGCCAGCGAGGTACCCGGCACGTTCAACATCGCCGGCGACGGTGTGATGCTGCTGTCGCAGGCCGTACGACGCCTCCGCAAACCCGCCGTCGCCCTGCCCCGGCCTGCCGTCGGCGGCATCGCCTCGGCCCTGAAGTCGGCCCGGGTGGCCGACTTCAGCCCCGAGCAGCTCGGCTTCCTGACGTTCGGTCGCGGTATCGACACCAGCCGGATGCGCGACCTGTTCGGCTTCGAGCCGGAGTACACGACGGCCCGTGCGTTCGCGGACTTCGCGGCCTCGCTCGGCCACGGCCCGCGTCCGGTGGAGCGGGTCGTCGACGGCCTCGCCTCCACGCTGCCGGTCACCGGGAGCGGGGTGAGCCGTGGCTGACGCCGAGGTGATCCCGATCGGCACCGGCGGACGCCCCGGGCGCGGTACCGGCAGCGCCCGCCCGTCCAAGGCGTCGCGCACCCTGGCCGGCAGCGCCGCTCCGCGTCGCAAGCCCGAGCCGCGTCGTACGCCGAAGCCGGTCGCCGACCACCCCGTCGACGCCGACGAGATCCCGGTCGGCGAGGTTCGCCGGCCCACCACGACGCGCGACCGTGCGCCGCTCGCCGACCTCAACCCGGCCGAGTGGTTGGCCGGGCTCCAGTCGGCCGCCGCGCAGGTGCTCGGTGACGACTGGGAGCCCCAGCTGGCCCGGTTCCTGGCGTTCCTGCGCCGTCGGCTGACCGGCGACTACGAGGTCGACGAGTACGGCTTCGACCCCGAGGTCGCCGAGCGGCTGCTGCTGGCCTCGCTCAAGCCGCTGGCCCAGAAGTGGTTCCGGATCGAGGCACGCGGTCTCGACAACCTCCCGGCCGAGGGCGGCGCGCTGGTGGTCTCCAACCACTCGGGGACGCTGCCGGTGGACGGCCTGATGACCATGGTGACGATCCACGAGAAGACCGGCCGGTTCCTGCGCCCGCTCGGCGCCGACCTGGTCTTCCGGATGCCGCTGGTCAGCAGCATCGCCCGTAAGGGCGGCGCCACCCTGGCCTGCAACGAGGACGCCGAGCGGATGCTCGGTGACGGTGAGCTGGTCGGCGTCTGGCCCGAGGGCTTCAAGGGGATCGGCAAGCCGTTCAGCGAGCGCTACAAGCTCCAGCGTTTCGGCCGCGGCGGGTTCGTGGCCGCCGCCCTCCGGACCGGGGTCCCGATCGTCCCGCTGTCGGTGGTCGGGGCCGAGGAGATCTACCCCCTGGTCGGCAACATCCCCGCGCTGGCTCGGCTGCTCGGCATCCCCTACGTCCCGATCACCCCGTTCTTCCCCTGGCTCGGCCCGCTCGGCATGGTGCCGCTGCCGTCGAAGTGGCTGATGGAGTTCGGCGAGCCGATCCGAACCGACGAGTACGAACCGGGCGCTGCCGACGACCCGATGCTGGTCTTCAACGTCACCGACCAGGTGCGCGAGACCATCCAGCAGTCGCTCTACAGCCTGCTCATGCAGCGCTCGTCGGTCTGGGGCTAGGGGAGCAGGCCGCTCGGCAGGTCGCTGGGCAGGTCGCTGGGCAGGAGGCTGGCCACTCCGTCGACGGTGTCGCCCAGGGTGCCGGTCACGGTGTTGCCGACCGCGCCCACGGCGTCGAGCAGGTTGCCCGAGGTGTCGGTGAGGGTGCTGCCGAGGTCGTGCTGCTGGCCGTCGGTGAGCCCACCTGTGAGGTGGTGCAGGGTCTGCTGCACGTCGCCGGAGGTCGGCGGCGGCTCGAGGCCGGTCTGTCCCGGATCGGTGACGCTCGCCGGCGGGAGGCTGCCGTCGACGTGGGGCAGGTCGATGCCGCCGCCCGGCCGGTGCCGCTCGTGGCCGGACGACGCGGGCGCCCCCACCTGCCACGAGTCGGCGGTCGACTGCAGCGACCGGCTGAGCACCGGCGGGACCGAGCCGATCAGCGGACCGTCACAGCTCGAGCAGGTGTGCACCGAGACCTGCTCGACCTCGTCGAGGGCCCGCGCGGCCTGGAGCAGGTCGTCGAGGGCGCCGGCCGGCACCACCGACTGGAGGGCGCGCAGCCGGGCCATGCTGGTCGCGGTGAAGGTGCGCAGCGTGGTCATCGACGAGCGATCGCCGGTCGCCTGGTAGTCGGCGACGAGGAGGTCGGCGCCGGCCACCGCCTCGCGGCTGAACGCGTCGAGGGTCTGGCCGACCTGGGCCGAGCTCGCGCCGTTCTGGCTGAGCTGCTGCACCTCGTCGAGCCGGGTCGAGGCACTGTCGAGCAGCACCCGGCCACGGGCGGCCCGGTCGAAGGTGAGCTGCGCGTGGGCCGACTCGATCCCGCGCTTGAGCGGATAGAGCCGGTCACCCGGAAGGGCGTGCTGGGAGGCCACGGCCATCGAGGCGCTCGTGCCGACCACGACCACCCCGGCCACGGCCGCCGCGATCCGCCGGCGCCGGCGCGACGGAGCCGGAGTGCGGAGCCCGCTGGAGCCGGGCGCACCACCCAGGCGGAGCCGAGCCTCGGTCGCCTGGTGCTCGTCAGCGGCGTCGCGGAGCACGGTCCGAGCCTCGACCATCAGCCGCTCGCGCAGCGCGGAGGCGAACGCCGGGTCGGGCGTGGGCTCGGGGAGCGCCCGCAGGCCACCGACGAGATCGAGCAGGTCGGCGTACGCGGACGCTCGGGCCCCGGCCGCGTCGCCCTCGACGAGGTCGTGGAACTGTTGCGCGCTCCGCCCCGTGATCACGCTGACCGTCCTGGTGGGTGCTGGCTGTCGCGGCGGGTGCCGGACAGCCGGGTCAACGACGCGGCAGGGGCCGGGGTTACGCGGAGCGTGCGGGGCTCAGGCATCACGCCACCCCTCCGGCACGAGCTTGGCCAGGTTGCGTACGCCGCGCAGCTGGAGCTGCTTGACCGCGCCCTCGCTGCGCCCGAGCACAGCCGCGGTCTCGGCGATGCTGAGGCCCTGGAGGAACCGCATCACCAGGCAGTCGCGCTGCTCGTCGGAGAGGCGGCGGAGCCCGTCGAGGAGCACCTGGTGGGTGAGGCCGGTGAGCACGGCGTCCTCGGTGCCCTCGCCGCTGGCGGCGTCGTGGGCGCCCATGTCGTCCGTGGAGCGCTCGAGGCGGGTGCGGCCCGCCTTGAAGTGGTCGGTGCACAGGTTGCGGGCGATGGTCATCAGCCAGGCGCCGAAGTCCTTGCCCTGCCACCGGAAGCCGGCCATGTTGCGCAGGGCCCGCAGGAAGGTCTCGGAGGTGAGGTCCTCGGCCAGGCTGCTGGAGCGGGTGCGCCAGTAGACGAACCGGTAGACCGACGCGTGGTAGTGGTCGTAGAGCTGTCCGAACGCCTCGGCGTCGCCGTTGCGGGCGAGCTCGACCAGGGCGATCAGGCGGGTGCGCTCGGACTCGCTCTCCTCCGACGACGCGGCCCGCTCGGAGTCGTCGTAGCGGCCGTCGGGACGTGGGCCGCCGACCGTGGCCTCGCTGAGCAGCATCCACGGGGGGACACCGGCCGCCGCGGGTGCGCGCCCAGCACGCCGAGCACGGCCGCGCGCAGGTCGTCCAGCCCGCGTGCCGTGTCGTGGCGGTGGCCCCACGTCATGGCTTGGTCCCTCCCGAGCACCAGATGGCGTTCGGGACAGGTTATGCCCCGTCGGGGGCCCGGGTAACCGTTCTGCCGGTCTCGCGGGCTCAGCGGCGGCGGCGTACGGCGGCCCCCGCGGCAGCTGCCCCGGCCACGGCGCCGGCCGCCGCGGCCGTCACCAGGCCGAGCCGGGCCGCCTTGCGTCCGGTGCGGTAGTCGCGGATCCGGCCAGCCCTGCTGCCGGGCGTAGGCACGGAGCCGGGCGTCGGGGTTGATCGCGACCGGGTGGCCGACGAGCGAGAGCATGGTCAGGTCGTTGAAGGAGTCGGAGTACGCCGAGCACTGCTCGAGGTCGAGCCCCTCACGGGCGGCGAGGGCCTTGATCGCCTCTCCCTTGGCAGGTCCGTGCAGCATGTCGCCGACGAGGCGGCCGGTGTAGACGCCCTCCTCGTGCTCGGCGACGGTGCCGAGGGCACCGGTCAGGCCGAGCCGGCGCGCGATGACCTGGGCGATCTCGATCGGGGCGGCGGTGACCAGCCAGACCCGTTGCCCTTCCTCGAGATGGAGCTGGGCGAGGGCGCGGGTGCCGGGCCAGATCCGCTGGGCCATCGCCTCCTCGAAGATCTCCTCGCTGAGGCCCTGCAGCTCCTCCACCGTGTGGCCGGCGATGAACGACAGCGCCGAGGCGCGCGCCTTCGCGACGTGGTCGGGGTCCTCGACGCCCACGACCCGGAAGTAGGCCTGCTTCCACGCCGCGGCCAGGATGTCCCGGGTGGTGAAGAACTCCCGCCGGTGGAGACCGCGGGCCATGTGGAAGATGCTGGCGCCCTGCATCATCGTGTTGTCGACGTCGAAGAACGCGGCGGCCGTCGGGTCCTCGGGCGTGGCCAACGCGCGCTCGACCTCCGCTGCTGCCGCGGAAGCCTCACCGGCCAGGGTCGAGCGCTGCTGGAGGTCCAGCGGGCGTCGCTTCTCCGGCGGGGTCACATCCGCACCCTATCGACGGGGGATCGGCGGACGATCCGCCGCTGACGGGGTCGGCGCCCGGCCCCTGTGCCTAGGATCGCCCCTATGCCGACGACCCACGACGTGTCCTCACTCGTGGCGGAGGCGGCGGCCGACCGTCCCGAGATGCTGGCGGTGGTCGAGGCCGGTGGTCGCAGCATCACCTGGTCGGCGCTCGAGGACGAGGTCGCCAGGATCGCCACCGGGCTGGGCGCGGCCGGGCTGGTGGGTGGTCAGCGGGTGCTGCTCGCCCTGGGCAACCGGATCGAGTTCGTCGCGTCGTACCTGGGCGTGCTGCGGGCGCAGGTCGTCGCCGTACCGGTCAACCCGCGGTCGACCGCGGGCGAGCTGGCCCGGATGGCGGCCGACTGCGGCTGCCGGGTCCTGGTGGCCGACGAGGAGACCATCGACACCGTGCGCGAGGCGCTGACGCTGCTCCGGTCGGCGCTGGCCGGGGAGCCGGGCGCCGGCGGCGATCTCGACGCCGACCTGCTGGCGCGCGCGTTCGTGCCGAGGGTCTACGTCGTCGGGGCGCCCTCCGCAGGCCAGGAGCAGCCCTACGACGCGCTGCGGGCCGCGGCACCCCGGCCGGTGCCACCGCTGCCCGACCCGGAGAAGCTGGCCTGCCTGCTCTACACCAGTGGGACGTCGGGGCGCCCGCGCGCGGCGATGCTCACCCACCGCGCCCTGCTGGCCAACATCGAGCAGGCGGCCGAGGTCGACCCGCCGATGATCCACGGCGACGACGTCGTGCTCGGGGTGCTTCCCCTGTTCCACGTCTACGGCCTGAACGCCGTGCTCGGCGGCGTCCTGCGCCGGCGGGCCAAGCTCGTGCTGGTCGCGCGGTTCGAGCCCGAGGCGACCCTCGACCTGATCGACGACGAGGCGGTGAGCGTGCTGCCAGTGGCGCCGCCCGTCTTCGCCTACTGGCTGCCGGAGGACCACCTCCGCGAGCGGCTCGGACCGGTGCGGCTCATGCTGTCGGGGTCCGCGCCGCTCTCGGCGGAGCTGATCGAGCAGTTCACCGCCGCGACCGGCGTCCCGGTGCACCAGGGCTACGGGCTCACCGAGGCCTCGCCGATCGTCACCAGCACCCTGTGCAGCACCCAGACCCGGATCGGGTCGGTCGGTGCCGCCCTGCCGGGCGTCGACATCAAGCTCCTCGACGAGCACGGGCAGGAGCCCGACGGCGACGACGCGGGGGAGATCTGGATCCGCGGCGCCAACATGTTCAGCGGCTACTGGCCCGACGGCGAGGGCGGCCCCGACGAGGACGGCTGGTGGGGCACCGGCGACGTCGGGTTCCTCGACGAGTGGGGCAACCTCTTCCTGGTCGACCGGCTCAAGGAGCTGGTGATCGTCTCCGGCTTCAACGTCTACCCCAGCGAGGTCGAGGAGGTGATCCGCGAGCTCGCGGTCGTCGCCGAGACCGCCGTGATCGGGGTCGGCGACGACGGCGACGGGGGAGGCGGTCGTCGCCTACGTCCGGCCCGTCGACGGCGCCGCTCCTGCGGCGGTCGCCGACGCCGTACGCGAGCACTGTGCGCTGCGGCTGGCTCGCTTCAAGCGGCCGTCCCGGGTCGAGGTCGTCGACGAGCTGCCCCTGACCGTCACCGGCAAGGTGCAGAAGGGCCGCCTGCGCGGGATGGAGCGGCGGCGCGCTCTGGGGCTCCTCGAGTGACCGCCCGGGTCACCCTCTACTCGAGGCCCGGCTGCCACCTCTGCGACGACGCCCGGACCGTGATCGAGCAGGTCTGCGCCGAGGCCGGCACGTCGTACGACGAGATCTCGATCGCCGACGACCCCGACCTCGAGCGTCGCTTCGGCCACGAGATCCCGGTGACCTTCGTCGACGGGAAGCAGCACGACTTCTGGCGGGTCGACCCGGCCCGTCTCCGCGCCGCGTTGGCCGGTGGCTGAGAGGACCGCTCTCCCCGCGCGTCCGCCCGCCGTGTCGGCGCGGACCCGTAGGGTCGAGTCGTGAGCTACCGATGAGCAAGATGGACAACCTCCGAGCGATGCGCGAGGCGCGGTACCAGGAGGCGCACGCCCGGTCCGCGAAGGCGGCCCCCCAGCAGGTCACGATGCCGACGCCGAGGGCGACGACGAAGACCGCTACCCAGGTCGCGACGCCGCCTCCGACACGCGAGGTGTCCACGCCGACGGAATCCGAGACCGCCGCCGAGCCCGAGGAGGCGCTCTGCGGTCATCGTGCGATCAGCGGTCGCACCTGCACCCGCGAGGCGGGTCACGCGGCGAAGAGCCACCGCTACTCCTGACGTCCTGCCGACCTCCCTGGGCCTGCGACGTATCAGGAGCCGCGAGCGCGCCTCCCTGTCTTTCATGAGATGAGCGACGGACTCGGGGGGAGTTCGATGAGCAGGAAGAAGCGCCCACACCTGTACCCGACCCGCAAGTGGTGGGCCACGCAGATCAGCGCGACGACGACGCTCGCCGTGGCCTGGGTCAGCGCCGGCCACTGGGACAAGCCGCTGTCGATCGCTGCCATCGGCCTGGTGTCGCAGGCGGCTGTGGTCTACCTGGTGCCGAACGGCGAGCCCGCGGCGAAGCCGGAGCCCGACGCAGGGGCAGGGCGACTCCGCCCGGGCGGCGCGACCACCCGGGCCGTCGCCTGAGCGCGTGCCCGGGGTGCGTCCGTCCGGCCCTCGGGCAGGGCCTCTCGCCATTTTGTTCTCACGTTCACAAACTCCTACAGTGATCGACGCCGCTCGGGGCCGGACAGTCCCACGTCGGGGACGCCCCCGGGCCGCGGCTGGAGAGACTGGATCGTGAGCGCACGTACCTCGCACGAGTCGGCCCGGGAGATTCCCGAAGCCACCGTGGCGCGACTCCCTGTCTACCTCCGGGCACTCACCACGCTGGCCGAGGCCGGCACCACGACCTGCTCCAGCGAGGAGCTCGCCGCCGCCGCCGGCGTCAACAGCGCCAAGCTCCGCAAGGACCTCTCCTACCTCGGGAGCTACGGCACCCGCGGGGTCGGGTACGACGTCGACTACCTGCGCTACCAGATCGCCCGCGAGATGGGCGCCACCCGCGACTGGCCCGTGGTGATCGTCGGCATCGGCAACCTCGGGCACGCGCTGGCCAACTACTCCGGCTTCCGCAGCCGTGGTTTCCGCGTCGTCGCCCTGCTCGACGCGGACGCCGAGCGGCACGGCGAGGTCGTGGCCGGGGTCGTCGTCCGGCCCTTCGACCACCTCGCCCAGATCGTGCGCGAGCACGGTGTCGCGATCGGCGTGATCGCCACCCCGGCCGCCGCCGCGCAGGACGTCGCCGACCAGATGGTGGCCAGCGGCGTCACCAGCATCCTCAACTTCGCGCCCACCGTGCTCACGGTCGGCCCGGGCGTCGACGTGAGCAAGGTCGACCTCTCCAAGGAGCTGCAGGTGCTCGCCTACCACGAGCAGCGCAAGGCGGCGCAGGAGGCGACCGCATGACGATCCTCGTCGTGGGCATCTCCCACCGCTCGGCCCCGATCTCGCTGCTCGAGCGGCTCACCATCGACCGGGACGGCACCCACAAGCTCGTCGAGGACGTGCTGGCCACCCCTCACGTCACCGAGGCCACCGCGGTGGTGACCTGCAACCGGCTCGAGATCTACGCCGCGGTCGACCGCTTCCACGGCAGTGTCGAAGACCTGTCGCAACGGCTCCTCGAGCCGGCCGGCGAGAGCGTCGAGTCGCTGCTGCCGCACCTCTACGTCCACTACGACGACGGCGCCGTCTCCCACCTGTTCCAGGTCGCAGCGGGGCTCGACTCCATGGCCGTCGGCGAGGCCCAGATCCTCGGTCAGACCCGCGCCGCGCTGGCCCGCGGCCAGGAGCAGGGCTCCGTGGGGCCGGCTCTCAACACCCTCTTCCAGCAGGCGCTCCGGGTCGGCAAGCGGGCCCATGCCGAGACCGGCATCGACCGTGCCGCCCCGACCCTGGTCTCCGCCTCCCTCGACCGCGCCGCCCCCGACCTCTCCGGGCGCCGGGTGGTCGTCGTCGGCGCGGGTGGCATGGCCGGCCTGACCGTCGCGACCGTCGTACGCCGCGGAGCCGGCGAGGTCGTCGTCGTCAACCGCAGTCGCGATCGCGGCGTCCGCCTGGCCGGTGAGTACGACGCGCGCTGGGCGCCGCTGACCGACCTCGCCGCCGAGGTGGCCCGGGCCGACGTGGTCGTCGCCTGCGCCGGAGCCACCGGGCTGCTGCTCAGCCGCGAGGCCGTCGCCGCCGCCGGCCGGCCGCTGGCCCTCGTCGACCTGGCGCTGCCCCACGACATCGACCCGAGCGTGGCCGACCTGCCCGGCGTCAGCCTGGTGACCCTGGCCGACCTGGCCGGCGACCTCCGCGACTCCGAGGCCGGCGCCGAGGTCGAGGCGGTCCGCGACATCGTCACCGCCGAGGTCGCCGCCTTCCTGTCCGCGCGTCGTCAGGCGAGCATGACGCCCACCGTGGTGGCTCTGCGCAGCATGGCGACCAGCGTGGTCGAGTCGGAGATGGCCCGCCTCGAGCACCGCCTGCCCGACCTCGACGACGCCACCCGCGAGGAGCTGCTCACCACGCTGCGGCGGGTCACCGACAAGCTCGTCCACCAGCCGACCATCCGTGCCAAGGAGCTCGGCGACCGCGACGCCGTGTCCTACGCCGCCGCGCTGGCCGAGCTGTTCGCGCTCGACCCCGAAGCCGTCGACGCGATGACCCGCCCGGTCGTCCCCGAGCCCGAACCGTCGGGGGGTGAGCCGGCATGACCGCGATCCGTCTCGGTACCCGGGCCTCGCTGCTGGCGACCACCCAGTCGCAGTGGGTCGCCGACCGGCTGAGCACAGCCCTGGGTCGCGACGTCGAGCTGGTCGAGGTGACCACCGACGGCGACGTCAGCACCCGCCCGCTGGCCCAGCTCGGCGGCACCGGCGTGTTCGTGAGCGCGTTGCGTGAGGCGCTCCTCGACGACCGGATCGACGTCGCGGTGCACTCCCTCAAGGACCTCCCGACCCAGCCGGCCGACGGCATCGCCCTGGCCGCCGTCCCCGAGCGCGAGGACCCGCGCGACGCCGTGGTGGCCCGCGACGGGCTGACCCTCGGCGAGCTGCCCGTCGGGAGCCGGGTCGGCACCGGATCACCCCGGCGTGCCGCGCAGCTCCACGCCCTCGGCCTCGGTTTGGAGATCGCCGAGATCAGGGGCAATGTGGACACCAGGATCCGCAAGGTCGGTGAGGGTGCGTACGACGCCGTCGTGCTCGCCCGAGCAGGACTGGCCCGGATCGACCGGCTCGACGAGGCGACCGAGGTGCTCGACCCCCTGCAGATGCTGCCCGCTCCTGGGCAGGGTGCGCTGGCGGTGGAGACCCGCGCCGACGACGACCTCACGGGAGAGGTCGCCGTGCTCGACGACCCGCACGCCCGTGCGGCCGTCACTGCGGAGCGAGCCGTGCTGGCCACACTCGAAGGCGGCTGTGCCGCGCCGATCGGGGTGCTGGCAGAGGTCGTCGAGGGTGACGACGGAGAAGAGCTCTGGGTGCGAGCGGTAGCGCTCTCGCCCGACGGGACGCTGGCGGTCCGGATGTCCGCCACCGGTGCCCCGGCCGACGCCGCAGGCGTCGGCAACCGCCTCGCGAGCGACATGCTCGCGGATGGGGCGGACCAGCTGATGGAGACACCGCACGTGCAGCCGGTGACCGACTGCGAAAGGCCAGACGCATGACGCGAGCCATGTCCGACCGGGCCCAGCCCGGATCCTCTTCCTCCTCCCCCCAGCGGGGCGGTGCCACGCCACGCGGGTGGGTGGCGTTCGTCGGGAGCGGCCCGGGTGACCCCGGCCTGCTCACCGTGCGGGCGACCGACCTGATCCGCACGGCTGACGTGGTGGTGACCGAGAGCGCCGAGCACGCCGCGCTGGTCCGCGCCGTCCGAGGTCTGCCCGAGGGCCTGGGACACGTGGAGGACCACCCCGAGCTGGTCGACGGCGGGTTCGGCGAGGACGGTCAGCCGCTGACCCACGCCGCCCGCGCCAAGGTCGTGGTCCGTCAGGCCAAGCGCGGCGTCCGCGTCGTGCGCCTGATGACCGGCGACCCGTTCGCCTATGCCTCGGGGCCCGAGGAGGCAGCGGCCTGCGCCAAGGCCGGCATCGGCTTCGAGATCGTCCCCGGCGTCTCCTCGGTCGGCGCGGTCCCGGCGTACGCCGGCATCCCGCTGACCACCAAGTCCCACCGCGAGGTCACCGTCGTGACCGCTGGCGACAAGGTCGACTGGAGTCGCTACGCCGACGCCCAGACCCTCGTCCTGCTCTCGGCGGTCGGCTCGATCGCCGAGATCGCCCACGCCCTCGTGGCAGCCGGACGCGATCCCGGGACACCGGTCGCGATGACCTGCACCGGGACGACGACCGAGCAGCGCACGGTCACCTCGACCCTCCAGCACATCGGCGCCGACGCCCGGGCTGCGCGGATCTCGCCGCCGGCGGTCACCGTGATCGGTGACGTGGTCGACCAGCGCGAGGTGCTCTCGTGGTTCGAGACCAAGCCGCTGTTCGGTTGGCGGATCCTGGTGCCGCGCACCAAGGAGCAGGCAGGCTCGGTGTCCGCCCGCCTGCGCGGGTACGGCGGGGTGCCCGAGGAGGTGCCGACCATCTCGGTCGAGCCCCCGCGCAACCCCCTCCAGATGGACAAGGCCGTCCGTGGCCTGGTCGAGGGCCGCTACGAGTGGATCGCGTTCACCAGCGTGAACGCGGTGAAGGCGGTCCGCGAGAAGTTCGAGGAGTACGGCCTCGACGCCCGCGCCTTCTCCGGGCTCAAGATCGCAGCAGTGGGTGACAAGACCACCGCGGCGATCGCCGACTGGGGCCTGCGGGCCGACCTGGTGCCGAGCGGCGAGCAGTCGGCCGCCGGGCTCCTCGAGGACTGGCCGGAGTACGACGAGCTGCTCGACCCGATCAACCGGGTCTTCCTGCCCCGTGCCGACATCGCCACCGAGAACCTCGTGGCCGGCCTGATCGACCTGGGCTGGGAGTGCGACGACGTCACCGCCTACCGCACGGTGCGGGCCGCGCCGCCTCCGGCGCCGGTCCGCGACGCGATCAAGACGGGCAAGTTCGACGCGGTCGTGTTCACCTCGTCCTCGACGGTGCGCAACCTGGTCGGCATCGCCGGCAAGCCGCACCCGTCGACGGTGATCGCGGTGATCGGTCCGCAGACGGCCAAGACCGCCGAGGAGCACGGCCTCCGGGTCGACGTCCTCGCGTCCCACCCCGACGTCGACGAGCTGGTCGACGCCCTGGCCGACTTCGGCGCCGCCCGTCGCGCGGCGATGGTCGAGGCCGGTCAGCCGGTGACCAAGCCGTCGGAGCGCAAGCCGTCGAGCCGGAAGCAGGTCCGAACCCAGTGAGTCCTGCTGAGGTCAGAGCGAAGCGAGGAGGTTGAGGAGGTCGCGCAGCGACCGTCTCGAAACCCGGTGACAGACCCGACTCCCCGTATCCCGGTCCCGCGCCCCACGGTCCGGCCGCGGCGACTCCGCACGACCCAGGGCCTGCGGGCGATGGTCGCCGAGACCACCCTCGCGCCGGCCCAGCTGGTGCTGCCGCTGTTCGTCCGTGAGGGGGCCTCCGAGCCGCGTCCGATCGCCTCGATGCCGGGCGTCGTCCAGCACAGCCGCGACTCGCTGCTGAAGGCCTCCCACGAGGCGGCCGAGCTGGGGCTGGGTGGCGTGATGCTCTTCGGCATCCCGGAGTCCAAGGACGCCACCGGCTCGGGTGCCGTCGACCCGTCGGGCATCCTCAACCTCGCGATCACCGACGTGGTCGCCGAGGTCGGGGACGCGCTCACTGTGATGAGCGACCTCTGCCTCGACGAGTTCACCGACCACGGGCACTGCGGCCTGCTGACCCCCGACGGACGCGTGGACAACGACCGCACTCTCGAGGCCTACGTCGACATGGCGCTCGCCCAGGCCGATGCCGGGGTCGACATGGTCGGCCCGAGCGGGATGATGGACGGCCAGGTCCGAGCCGTCCGCGAAGGCCTCGACCGGGCAGCCCACACCGACGTCGCGATCCTGGCCTACTCCGCGAAGTACGCCTCCGCCTTCTTCGGCCCGTTCCGCGAGGCGGTCGACTCCTCGCTCCAGGGCGACCGCCGTACCTACCAGCAGGACCCCGCCAACGCGCGCGAGGGCGTCCGCGAGGCTCTGCTCGACGTCGCCGAGGGCGCCGACATCGTGATGGTCAAGCCGGCGCTGGGCTACCTCGACGTCGTACGACGGGTGCGCGACGCCGTCGACGTGCCGGTCGCGGCCTACAACGTCTCCGGCGAGTACTCCATGCTCGAGGCTGCCGCGGCCCGAGGGTGGATCGAGCGCGAGCGGGCCATCCTGGAGACGCTGACCTCCATCCGGCGAGCCGGGGCCGACGTGGTGCTGACCTACTGGGCCGCCGAGGCCGCTCGCCTGCTCAGTGCGTGAGGTCGTAGACGCAGCGGTCGAAGGCGTCGTTGGGGTCGAGCGGGTTGTCGACCAGTCCGTCGGCCAGGCACTGGGCGATCGCCTGCGCCTGGGTCAGCACGCCGGTCAGGACGCTGGTCGGCAGGCTCGTGGGCAGGCTGGTCGGCAGCTTGGTGGGCAGGGCTGAGGGGAGCCCGCTCGTCGCGCCGCTCGTCGGCGTGGAGGCGCCGCCGGTCGGCCCGCCGGTGCTGGCGGCCGTCGGGCCGGAGGTCGGGGTGCCGCCGGGGGCGGTGGTCCCGGGGCGCTGGTGCCCGTGGTGGTGCGGGCGGAGGTGACGGTGGTGACGGACCCGGTGTCCCCCCGTCAGCAGCGACGGCGTGCCGAAGGTGTAGCCCGTCGTCGTCGTGCCGTTGGGCACCGAGGTGAAGTCACCGGCGAGGTAGGCGTGCTCGATCGCCAGCACCAGGGCGACGTAGCGCTCGCTGTGGTTGTAGCGGAAGACCGACGAGCGCTGGCCGGCGTCGGTGGACAGGTCGTCGGTGCCGGAGCAGAGGTAGACCGCCGAACCGAGCGAGGCGTCGTAGATGTCCTGCGGGTCGCGCCGGCCGTCGTTGTCGGCGTCGACCCCGACGATGGCCCAGGTGGAGGGGATGAACTGCATCGGCCCGACGGCTCGGTCGAAGCGGGTGTCACCGTCGTACTGCCCCGCGTCGGTGTCGGTGATCCGCGTCGTGCCGTTGCGGCCGTCGAGGGCCGGTCCGAAGATGCCGGGCCGGTCGATGCCGCGGTCGCTGAGCACGTTGCCCTCCGTGCGGCCGTGGTCGGACTCCACGCGGCCGATGGCAGCCACCAGCTGCCAGGGCAGGTGGCACGACGTGTCGGCCGCGTCGATCACGGTCGCGGCACGCTGGTAGGCCGCCAGCGCGACGGCCGGGATGCCGGTGGCGGATGCGGAGGAGACGACCTGGTCGGCGTTCCCGCGGACCCCGGGGGTCAGGCCGTTCGGGGCGGTCAGGCTGGCCGGCGGCTTCACGGCCTCGGCCGGTACCCGGGTGCCGTCCGGCAGGGTCTGCCCGTCGGTGGCGCCCGCGGTCCCGGAGCTGGTGGTGGCGACGGCGGCGGTCCAGGCCAGGGAGAGGACGGCGAGGGGCACCAGCACGGCGACGCGCTGCGAGCGTCCGAGCCGGGTCATCGAGCCTCCTCCTCTGGTCCGTCGCAGGGAGCCGTCGGAGGTCACCGTCTCGAGACCTCCGGCGTCCTCGATGGTGGCACGGACACCACCTGGGGGCCGCAGCTCCGCGGAACAGGCTTCCCTCCCTGTCACCGGGGTAAACGACCGGCCCGCGCTCGGGTTACGCAGGCTCGGACGGCGATTGCCGCGTGGTTGGTGCCCTCGGCCACAATGGGCCGGTGAGTCACGTCCGGTCCGAGGCCTTGTTCGCGCGCGCCACTGCGGTGACGCCGGGCGGCGTGAACTCTCCGGTGCGCGCCTTCCAGGCCGTCGGCGGCACGCCGCGCTTCATCCGTTCCGCCCGCGGTGCCTGGCTGACCGACGTGGACGGCCAGGACTACGTCGACCTGGTGGGCTCCTGGGGGCCGATGCTGCTCGGTCACGCCCACCCCGAGGTGATGGCGGCCGTCTCCGACGCCCTCACCCGCGGCACGTCGTACGGCGCCCCGACCGAGGCCGAGGTCGACCTCGCCGAGGCGATCGTCGAGCGGACGCCGGTCGAGAAGGTCCGCTTCGTCTCCTCCGGCACCGAGGCCACCATGTCGGCGATCCGCCTGGCCCGCGGCTTCACCGGCCGCGACCTGGTCGTGAAGTTCGCGGGCTGCTACCACGGCCACGTCGACGCGCTGCTGGCCGCGGCCGGCTCCGGGCTGACCACGCTCGCGGTCCCCGGCACCCCCGGCGTCCCCGAGACCGCGACCGCCCTGACCCGAGTCCTCCCCTACAACGACCGTGACGCCGTCGAGGCCCTCTTCGCCGCCGAGGGCGACCGGATCGCCTGCCTGATCACCGAGGCCGCCGCCGGCAACATGGGCGTCGTCCCGCCCGACCCGGGCTTCAACCAGCTCCTCGCCGAGCTCTGCGCCCGCCACGGGGCCCTGTTCGTCAGCGACGAGGTGATGACCGGCTTCCGGGCCTCGCGCCAGGGCCAGTGGGGTCTCGACGGTGCGCTCGAGGGCTGGGAGCCCGACCTGATGACGTTCGGCAAGGTGATGGGCGGCGGCTTCCCGGCCGCGGCCTTCGGTGGCCGCGCCGACGTGATGACGATGCTCTCGCCGGAGGGTCCCGTCTACCAGGCCGGCACCCTGTCGGGGAACCCGATCGCGACCACCGCCGGACTGGCGACCCTGCGCCTGGCCACCGACGACGTCTACGCCCACCTGACCCGCGTCGGTGACGCGATCAAGGAGGCCGCGGCCAAGGCCCTCTCCGACGCCGGCGTCGCCCACACCGTGCAGTCGGCCGGGACCATGTTCTCGGTGTTCTTCGCCGATGGGCCGGTCCGCGACTACGACGACGCCCAGCGCCAGGACACGAGGGCCTTTGCGGCGTTCTTCCACGCGATGCTCGACCAGGGCGTCTACCTGCCGCCCTCCGCGTACGAGACGTGGTTCGTCTCCGCGGCCCACGACGAGCGCGCCGTCCAGCGCGTGCTCGACGCCCTTCCTGTGGCCGCCGGTGCCGCTGCCGGTGCCGCCGCCCGCGCGACAGACCCTGCCGGTGACCGAGAGGAACCCCGTGGCTGACCACACGACCGTCCACCTGCTCCGGCACGGTGAGGTGCACAACCCCGAGGGCGTGCTCTACGGCCGCCGCGACGGCTACCACCTCTCCGAGCTCGGGACGACGATGGCCGACCGGGTGGCCGAGGTCATCGGCGAGCGCGACATCGTCCACCTCCGTTCGTCGCCGCTCGAGCGCGCCCAGGAGACCGCGGCGCCGCTCGCGGCGGCCCGCGGCCTGACGCCCGTGCTCGACCCGCGGGTCATCGAGTCGGCCAACGTCTTCGAGGGCAAGCGGTTCGGCCACGGCGACAACGCCCTGCGCAAGCCGTCGGCGTGGATCCACCTGTGGAACCCGGTCAAGCCGTCCTGGGGTGAGCCCTACAAGGAGGTCGTGGCCCGGATGCTCGCCGCGATCTACGACGCACGCGACGCCGCGCGCGGGCACGAGGCCGTGATCGTCTCCCACCAGCTGCCGATCTGGATCACCCGGCTCGCCCTGGAGAAGCGCTCGTTCCTCCACGACCCCCGCAAGCGGCAGTGCACCCTCTGCTCGCTCACCTCGCTGGACTTCGCAGGCGACGACCTGACCTCGGTCCGGTACTCCGAGCCGGCCGGCGACCTGATCCCGGTCCGTGACAAGTCGGCGCCGTTCTCGGCCGGCGACGCCCCCGAGGCCCGTCGACCCTGAAAGTGACCCGACACCCCATGCGCCGACTGATCTTGCTGTTCGCGGCGGCCGCCCTCGTGCTGTCCGCCAGCGGCTGCACGTCCCTGCAGGGGACCGGTGACAAGGGCTACGTCACCGGCGACGGCGCGATCCGGCAGATCCCGGTCGCCGACCGCAGCGGCCCGGTGTCGCTGACCGGGAAGGACCTCGACGGCCGTGAGCTCTCGCTGGCCGCGCTGCGCGGCAAGCCGACGGTCGTCACGGTCTGGGGCTCGTGGTGCGCCTCCTGCCACAAGGAGACACCGTCGCTGGTGGAGGCCCAGAAGAAGCTCGGCGACAAGGTCAACTTCGTCGGCATCGACAGCCGGGACAGCGGCGCCGCCCAGGCCCGGTCCTACAACGCCCGGTACGGCGTCACCTGGCCGTCGTTCTTCTCGCCCAGTGGCGAGGCGCTGCTCGCCTTCCCCGGGGTGCTGCTGCCCAGCTCGGTGCCGGCCACGGTCGTGCTCGACGCCCAGGGCCGCCCCGCCGTCGACATCAACGGTGCGGTGCCGTCGACCCTGACCCTGACCGAGCTCGTGCAGGGCGTGCTGCGCCATGGCTGAGTGGTTCCAGCAGCAGGCGGCCTCCGGCTCGCTGGTGCTTGCCATCCCCGTCGCACTGATCGCGGGGCTGGTCTCGTTCTTCTCCCCGTGCGTGATCCCGCTGCTCCCCGGCTACCTCTCCTACGCGACCGGCCTGTCGGGCGCCGACCTCGAGGACGCACGCCGAGGCAGGATGCTCGCCGGCGCCCTGCTCTTCGTGCTCGGGTTCACCACCGTCTACGTCCTCCTCGGCTGGGTGTCCGGGTCGGTCGGCAGCTGGCTGGTCCAGTGGCGCAGCCAGCTCGAGGTGGTGCTGGGGGTGCTCACCATCCTGCTCGGGCTCGCGTTCATGGGCCTGGTCCCGTTCTTCCAGCGCGACTTCCGGATCCACAAGGTCCCGGCTGTGGGCCTGGCCGCCGCGCCTCTGCTCGGGTTCCTGTTCGGCGTGGGCTGGACGCCGTGCATCGGCCCGACCCTGGCGGCGATCACCAACCTGTCCCTCAACGAGGCCACGGCCGGTCGCGGCGCCCTGCTCTCCGCGGTCTACTGCATCGGGCTCGGGCTGCCGTTCATCGTCGCCGCCCTGGCCTACCGGCGCGCTCTCGGCGCGTTCGCGTTCGTCCGCCGCCACCAGCAGTGGGTGACCCGGGTCGGCGGGATCATGCTCGTGCTGGTCGGCCTGGCCCTGGTGACCGGCTGGTGGGACCAGGCCGTCACCTGGCTGCAGATCCACCTGGTCAGCCAGTCGACGGTGGCGGTATGAGGCGGCCGGCATGACGCAGCCCACGAGCGACGTGCGGGCCGAGCCACCCGAGGACGACGCCGCCTGGCGGCCCAGCGGCGACCGCGACGACCGCAGGTCCGGTGAGCTGACCGCCCGCGAGCTGCTGCGGTGGGCCTGGCGTCAGGTCACCTCGATGCGCACCGCGCTGGTGCTCCTGCTGCTGCTCGCGCTCGGCGCGATCCCGGGCTCGGTGATCCCGCAGACCGGTGTCGACGCGCTCAAGACCCAGGACTGGCAGGCCGCCCATCCGCACCTGACCCCGGTCTACGACCGGCTGGGACTGTTCGGCGTCTACCACTCGGCATGGTTCGCCGCGATCTACCTGCTGCTCATGGTCTCCCTGGTCGGCTGTATCGTCCCGCGGCTGTTCGTCTACTGGCGCGGCTACCGCAAGCCGCCACCTCCCGCGCCGCGCAACCTGAGCCGCCTCCCCGACCACGCGTCGTACACCACGGACGAGGAGCCGGCGGCCGTCCTCGAGCGCGCCGGCCGCCACCTCACCTCGGGCCACCGCCTGGCGACGGGCGACGGCTGGGTCGCGGCCGAGCGCGGCCAGCTCCGCGAGGCGGGCAACCTGCTGTTCCACCTGTCGGTGCTGGTGGTGCTGGTCGGCTTCGGGATCGGCAGCCTGTTCGGCTACAAGGGTGGGGTGATCCTGGTGGTCGGCAGCGGCTTCACCAACACCCTCACCCAGTACGACGACTTCGCCCCGGGCTCGCTGTTCGACGCGAGCAAGATGGAGCCGTTCCACTTCACCGTCCAGGACTTCAGCGTGGACTGGATCGGCAGCGGGCCGCGCCAGGGGATGGCCCGCGGCTTCAAGGCCCCGCTCACCTACCAGACCGCGCCCGGTGCGCCCACCCAGAGCTATGACCTCCGGGTCAACCACCCGCTCACCATCGGCGGAACCCAGGTCTTCCTGATCGGCCACGGCTACGCGCCGATGATCCAGGTCCGCGACGGCCAGGGGCACGTCATCTACGACGGCCCGACCGTGTTCCTGCCCGAGAGCTCCAACTTCGAGTCGTTCGGCGTCGTCAAGGCCCCAGGGCGTACGCCGGGCCGCGACATCGGGCTCGAAGGGCTGTTCTACCCGACCTTCGCGCTGGTCAACGGCAACCCGATCAACGTGATGGGCGACGACCGCAACCCGACCATCTCCATGCTCGCCTACGTCGGTGACCTCGGCCTCGACTCCGGCGTGCCGCAGTCGGTCTACGAGCTGGACAAGGAGCACATGACGCGGCTGAACAAGCCCGACGGCAAGATGTTCCGCGTGGACCTGGGCCTAGGGCAGACGATCAAGCTCCCCGACGGCGCGGGCTCGGTCACGTTCACCGGGGTCAAGCACTGGACCCGCCTGCAGATCAGCCGCACGCCCGACGTGTGGCTCACCCTGCTCGGCGTCGTGCTCGCCCTGGTCGGGCTGCTCGGCTCGCTGTTCATCCGGCCACGGCGGGTCTGGGTACGCGCTCGCCGCGAGGACGGTACGACGCTGGTCGAGGTGGCCGCTCTGGACCGCTCCGGGGGCGGAGACCTGGCCCCCGTACTCTCGTCCGTGGTGGACGCACTCCAGCCCGGCGCCACCGAGAAGCAGGAGGAACCCGCATGACCGGCCCGTCCGATCTCCAGTGGGAGCACCTGAGCAACTACGCCATCGCCACCGCGGGGGTCTTCTACTTCCTCGCCCTGCTGGCGCACCTGGTCGAGTGGAGCGCGCTGCGCACGGTGCCGGTGCGGGCCGCGAAGACGGCCGTCCCGGCGAGCGTCGTCCCGACCGGCTCGACCGACCCCGGCTCCGAGCCCGGCTCCGGCACGGCCCCCGGCGCCTCCGACGAGGGCACGTCGTACCGGATCGAGATGTTCGGCCGGCTGGCACTGATGATCACCTTCTTCGCCGTGGCTGCTCACTTCGTCGCCCTCGTCGGGCGGGGGATGGCGGCGGACCCCAACCGGGTGCCCTGGGGCAACATGTACGAGTTCACGATCACGGGCTCGTTCGTGGTCGCCTTCGGCTATCTGCTGCTACGTCGCCGCTACGGGCTCGACTGGATGGGCCCGATCGTGGCGGCCATCGAGCTCGTACTGCTGATGGTCGCGGTGCTGTGGCTCTACGACCCGATCGCCCCGCTGACCGAGGCGCTGTTGTCCCCGTGGCTGGTGATCCACGTGCTCTCGGCGATCGTCGCCACCGGAGCGTTCACCCTCGGCGGGATCACCTCGGCGCTCTACCTGGTCAAGGCCCGCGCCGAGAGGCGCGGCACCGCCTCCGACCGCGGGTACGTCGCCCGCCTCCCCAGCCCGGCCACGCTCGACCGGGTCTCCTACCGGATCAATGCCTTCGCGTTCCCGGTCTGGACCTTCGCGGTGCTGATCAGCGGCCCGATCTGGGCGCACCAGGCCTGGTCGTCGTACTGGAACTGGGACCCCAAGGAGGTGTGCGCCTTCATCACCTGGGTGATCTACGCCGCCTACCTCCACGCCCGCGCGACCGCGGGCTGGCGTGGTCGCAACGCAGCGATCCTGGCGCTGCTGGGTGTGGCCAGCCTGTGGTTCAACTTCATCGGGATCAACTACTTCTCGACCACCAGCCAGCACTCCTACGCCAACGGCGCTCCGGCCGCCGACCTGCGGGTGCGCTGAGGGCCGCTGACCCGTCGCGCCGCTTCATCATGTGAAGGTGTCCCACCTGCTCTTGCCACGGTGAGCTCACCAGGTGAGGTGCGGGTTCGCCGACCTCACATGGTGAAACTCGGGGCAGCACACCGAGGCGGGGCTCAGGACTGGTCGTCGGGCTTGTTGCGGCGCGACAGCTGGGCCAGGAACTCGTCGTCGTCGTCGGGGCCCAGCGGCCGGACGAACTCGTCGTCGTCGTGCCGTGGACGGCGGCGCGGGAACCCTTCGAGCAGGAAGCGGGCGGCGTAGTAGGAGCCGACCGCCACGACGACCAGCAGCAACGCGAACCTCCACACGCGACCAAGAGTAGGTCGCTCCTGGTCACCGTGGGGAGGTTGTCACGATTCGGGTGCCGACGGACGGCTGACTACCCTGTCCGCGTGAAGCAGTTCTGGATCTACACGGGTCTGCGCGTGCTGCTCTTCGTCGCCACCGCCGCGGTGGTGTTCGGGATCTGGCTCGCCGTCGCCGGGACCGTCCCGATCATGTGGGTGCTGGTCATCGCGCTACTCGTCAGCGGCCTGGCGTCGTACTTCCTGCTGGCGCGGCAGCGCGCGGCCCTCGCGCACAACGTCGACGAGCGGGCTCGCCGAGCGACGTCGAAGTTCGAGGAGCTCAAGGCCAAGGAAGACGTGGACTGAGCAGTCGAACCCGGTGCCTGGGCCCTACTTCTTGCGGTTCAGCTGGCGGTCGACCCGCGACTGGGACTGGCCGAGGATCTTGGCCAGCAGTGGGACGCGCATCTTCCACAGGACGAACCCGGCGACGACGACCACGAGCAGGATGAGCCAGAACATGCTGCCAGCCTAGCCTGGGGGCCCGCCTCAGCGTCCGATCGCCAGCCCGAGCAGCAGGGTGGCGCCGTAGACCAGCTCGGCGACGCCGGTGAGCTGGAGCACCGGGATCAGCGCCGGGCCCGCCGCGCCGGTGGCCACCGCTCGACCGGCCCGAGCGCCCGGCAGGGCGAACAGCAGGGCCAGGAGCGCCCACCAGGTGGTGACGACCGCCACCGCGACGGCCGCGACCACGGCGAGGTCGAGCAGGATCACGTAGAAGGCCCGGGTCCGACGGTCACCGAGCCGGACCGCCAGCGTCATCTTCCCTGCCTCGCGGTCGGTGGGGATGTCGCGGAGGTTGTTGGCCACCAGGATCGCGCAGGCGATCGAGCCGATGCCGATGGCGGCGAAGAGCGAGGGCAGCCGCCAGGTCTCGGTCTGGACGTACGTCGTGCCGATCACGGCCACCAGGCCGAAGAAGCAGAACACCATCACCTCGCCCAGCCCGAGGTAGCCGTAGGGCTTGGAGCCCCCGGTGTAGAACCACGCCGCCAGCATGCAGAGCAGCCCGACCGCGACCAGCCACCACGCGGTCGTCGCGGCGAGCACCAGCCCGGCGAGGGCGGCGACCCCGAACGCCGCGAAGGCCGCCTGCCGGACCATGGAGGGCGTCGCGGCCCCCGACCCGACCAGGCGCATCGGCCCGACGCGGTCGGCGTCGGTGCCCCGGACGCCGTCGGAGTAGTCGTTGGCGTAGTTCACCCCGACCTGCAGGGCGAGGGCGACCACCAGCGCCAGGAACGCCTTCCACCAGACGGCGGCGTCGTCGTACACCGCGACCCCGGTCCCGGCGAGGACCGGCGAGACGGCGGCGGGGAGGGTGCGCGGACGGGCGCCGTGGATCCATTCGGAGGCGGTGGCCATGGGCGGGATTCAACCAGCACCCGTCCGACGCGGCGCAGGTGGCACGGCTAGCGTTCGGCGCATGGGGTTCCTGCGGCTGACCGGCGACGTCCTGCGCGACGTCGAGGCGGTGGAGGCCTGGCTGGCCGCGGACGCGCCCGACCCGGTGGCCGTCGCGACCTCGGGCTCGTCGGGCACGCCCAAGCTGGTCGCCCTGTCGCGCGACGTGGTGCTCGCCTCGGCCGCCGCGTCAGCGGCCCGGGTCGGCGGGGCCGGGCCGTGGCTGCTCGCCCTTCCGTCGTCGTACGTCGCCGGGCTCAACGTCGTCGTCCGGTCGCTGGCGGCGGGGCACCTGCCCGTGGTGCTCGGCGACCGGTCCCCGGCCGACGCGGTCGTCGACGGTGGGTACGTGTCCGTCGTCCCCACCCAGCTCCACCGCTGGCTCGGCTCGCCCGCCGACCGGTCAGCACTGGGGTCCTTCGACACCGTGCTCGTCGGAGGGGGTCCGGTCGGCCCGTCGCTGCGGCAGCGCGCGGTGGACGCGGGCGTGCGGGTCGTGGCGACCTACGGCATGGCGGAGACCTGCGGCGGCTGCGTGTACGACGGACTCCCGCTCGACGGCGTCGGCGTCGCGCTGGCGGCCGACGGGCGGGTGCGGCTGAGCGGCCCCGTGCTGTTCGACGGCTACGTCGACGACCCGACGTCCACGGCGGACGTGATGGTGGACGGGTGGTTCGTGACCTCCGACGTCGGCCGCCTCGACGAGGACGGCCGGCTGAGGGTGCTCGGCCGGGTCGACGACATGGTGGTCAGCGGCGGGGTCAACGTGCCGGCCGCCGCGGTGGCCGCGCGGCTGCGCGAGCACCCTGCGGTCGTCGACGCCGAGGTGGTCGGGCTCCCCGATGCCGAGTGGGGCAGTCGCGTCGTGGCGGTCCTCTCGTTGGTCGACCCTGTCGAGACCCTGTCCCTCCGGGTCGCTCGCGACTGGGTGAGCGAGGTGCACCCGCGGGCCTGGGCGCCGCGCGAGGTCGTCGTGGTCGAGCGGCTGCCGATGCTGGCCAACGGCAAGGTCGACCGCCTCGCGGTGCGGTCGCTGGCGGTGGCGGCCTCATGAGGGTGTTCTCGATCCCGATGACCACACGGTTCCGTGGGATCACGGTCCGTGAGGGGGTGCTGCTCGAGGGCGAGGCGGGTTGGGGGGAGTGGAGCCCGTTCCTCGACTACGACGCTCGGGTGGCCGAGCCCTGGCTGCGCTGCGCCGAGGAGGCCGCAGCCGGGGACTGGCCGGAGCCGCTGCGCTCCTCGGTCCCGGTCAACGCCACCGTGCCCGTCGTACCGCCCGAGACCGCGTACGCCATCGTCGCGGGCTCCGGCTGCCGGACCGCGAAGGTGAAGGTCGCCGACCCCGGCGCTCGTCTGGCCGACGACCTGGCCCGCGTCGAGGCGGTGCGCGACGCCCTCGGGCCCGGCGGCAAGGTCCGGGTGGACGCCAACGGCGCCTGGTCGGTCGACGAGGCCGTGGTCGCGCTCGGACAGCTCGACCGCGCCGCGGGTGGGCTGGAGTACGCCGAGCAGCCGTGTGCCAGCGTCGAGGACCTCGCCGCCGTTCGCCGGCGGGTGGACGTCCCGATCGCCGCCGACGAGTCGATCCGGCGGGCGGAGGACCCCTACCGCGTGCGTGACCTCGAGGCCGCCGACATCGCGGTGCTCAAGGTCCAGCCACTGGGCGGCGTCCGGGCCTGCCTGCGGATCGCCGAGGACATCGGGCTACCGGTCGTCGTCTCGTCCGCGCTGGAGACGTCGGTCGGGCTGGCGGCGGGGGTGGCCCTCGCGGCCGCGCTGCCGTCGCTCGACCACGCGTGCGGGCTGGCGACCCGGGCCCTGCTCACCGGCGACGTGACCCGCGAGGGGCTGGTCCCGGTCGACGGGATGCTGCCCGTGGTGGTTCCCGTCCCCGACGACTCACTGCTGGACCTGCACGCGGCTCCGCCCGACCGGGTCGCCTGGTGGGAGCAGCATCTGGCCGCCGTGCTCGCCGTCCGGCAGGGCGTACGGAAGGATCGGCGGCCGTGACCACCTCGACCGACCTCGCCCGCGCCGTCGTGGCCCGCCTGGTCGAGGTCGGGGTCCGCGAGATCGTGCTGGCCCCCGGGTCACGCAACGCGCCCCTGGCGTTCGCGGCGTACGACGCGGCGGCCGGGGGCGCGGTCCGGCTCCACACCCGGATCGACGAGCGCTCGGCCGGCTTCCTCGCGCTCGGGCTGACCAAGAGCGGCTCCCGGGCGGCGGTCATCTGCACCTCGGGGACGGCCGTGGCCAACCTCCACCCGGCGGTGCTCGAGGCAGCCCACGCCGGCGTACCCCTCGTGGCCGTCACCGCCGACCGTCCCGCCCGCCTCCGCGGCACCGGCGCCAACCAGACCACCGACCAGGTCGGCGTCTTCGGCCCCCTCATCCCCACCCACGACGTGGCCGACCTCTCGATAGTCCCCGACGTTCTGGCCGTCCTCGAGCCGGGAACGGGGCCAGAACGTCGGGGACTATCGCTGCATCTCAACCTCCGGCTGGACGAGCCGCTGGTGCCGACGCAGAGGTGGGCGGACCCGCCGACGCGGGTGGCCCAACGACGGCGCGGGCCGTTCCTGGGTGGCGACGAGGAGCGGACGGCGATCCCGCTCGGGCCGCGCACGGTCGTGGTGGCCGGGGACGACGCCGGGCCGCCGGCGCGCATCCTGGCCGAGCGGGCCCAGTGGCCGCTGCTCGCCGAGCCGTCGAGCGGGTCGCGCACCGGCACCCACGCGATCCGGACCTACCGGCTCCTGCTCGGCTCGGCGCTGGCCGCCGACATCGACCGGGTCGTCGTCCTCGGGCACCCCACGCTCTCCCGCCCGGTCTCCCGGCTGCTCGCCCGCGACGACGTCGAGGTCTGGGCCACCCCGGCCACCGGTGTCTGGCCGGCTCGACCCTTCGAGGTCGACCGCGAGGTCGCTGCACTCGAGGTCGAGGAGAGCGTCGACGCCGCCTGGCTCGACCGGTGGCGCGAGGCCGACGCCCGGGTGAGCCGCGACCTCGACGCCCTGCTGGCCGCCGAGCCCGGCCTCACGCCGTACGGCGTCGCCGGCGCGGTCGCGCGGGCGTTGCCGGACGGCGGCCTCCTGGTCGTCGGTGCGTCCAACCCGATCCGCGACCTCGACCTGATGGTGCCGCGCTACCGCGTCGGCGCCCGCCGCAAGGTGGTCGCCAACCGCGGCCTGTCCGGGATCGACGGGGTCGTGTCGACCGCGATCGGCGCCGCCCTCGGCCGGCCAGACTCGACCCGGGCGCTCGCTCTGATCGGCGACGTCACCTTCCTCCACGACAGCAACGGGCTCGTGCTCGGTCCCGAGGAGCCACGTCCCGACCTCACGATCGTGGTCGCCAACGACGACGGCGGCTCGATCTTCGCCACCCTCGAGCAGGGCGCGCCGGAGTACGCCGACCGGTACGACCGGCTGTTCGGCACCCCGCACGGCGTCGACCTGGCGTCCCTGTGCGCCGCCACCCGCACGCCGTACCTGAGGGTGACGAGTGTCGCCGAGCTCGACCAGGCCCTGGCCTCGGCCAACGGCGGCGTCGAGGTCGTCGAGGCCGTCGTCCGTCGCGACGACCGCCGCGACCTCGACGCCCGCATCCGGGCCCTGGCCCACGACACCTGATCGCGCTCGGGCAAACCGGATCAAGACGCCGGACGCGCTCGCGCTGCACCATGAGGACATGTCGGTCGCTGCAGACACCTTCGCCGAGTTCGTCGACGGGCTCGCGGTCGCCCTCGACGACCACGACGCCACTGGGGAGGACTGGGCCGCCCGCCACCACTTCTCGCGGTTCCACTTCGACCGGCTGATCCGGTCCGTCGGCGGCGAGCCCCCGCAGGCGCTGCGCCGACGCATCCTCCTCGAGCGGGCGGCGTACCGGATGATCACCACGAAGGCTCCGCTGCTCGACATCGCCGTCGAGGCCGGCTACTCCTCGCACGAGGCGTTCACCCGCGCCTTCTCCCGGGCGTACGACGCGACGCCGCGCGAGTGGCGCGCCAAGCCGGGGCACATCCAGATCGGCGACGCGGAGGCGGTCCACTTCGTACCGCCCGCGTCGATCCGCCTGCCGTCGCGCGACCAGGTCCGCGGACCCGATCTGCTGGAGAAGATGGTCGAGCACCACGTCTGGCTGACCGGCGAGCTGGTGCGGGTGGCCGGCGCCCTGACCGACGACGAGCTGGACGCCCCCCTGGTCGTCGAGGACGAGCCCGACGAGTCGCAGAGCATCCGGTCGATCCTGAGCCGGCTGGTCGGCCAGATGGGGATGTGGAACGCCGCGATGGCCACCCGCGACTACGACTGGAGCGTCGAGGAGCACGAGTCCCTGATCGCGATGCGACGCCGCCTCCGGATCGAGGGCCCGCGCTACCTGGCGCACGTGCGCGAGGTCTGCGACCAGGGGCGGCTCAACGACACCTTCGTCGACGCTCTGTGCGAGCAGGCCGCGGTGTTCACCTACGGCGGGATGGTGGCCCACGTGCTGACCTTCGCCGCGTACCGCCGGACCGTCGTGGTCCTCGCCCTCGCCCGCCACGGCCACGACGAGCTCGGCTGGGGAGACCCGATGAGGTGGGTCGCCGAACGGCCGTGACCGGCCGAGCCTCCCCCGTGGTGAGATAGCCGGGTGGAGATCGCGTTCCTGCTGGTCGCGCTGGCGGTCACCGTGCTCGCGGGGACGACGGTCGCGGAGCGGATGGGTTTCCCGCCGCCCCTCGTGCTCATCGTGGTCGGCGTTGCGGCGTCGTTCCTGCCCGGAGTGCCGACGATCCACCTGACCGCCGACGTGGTGCTGCTCGGGCTCCTGCCGCCGCTGCTCTACGCCGCTGCGATCCAGACGTCGCTCGTCGACTTCAACGCCAACCGCCGCTCGATCCTGCTGCTCAGCGTCGGGCTGGTCGTGTTCACGACTCTCGGCGTCGGCCTGGTCGTGCACGTGATGCTGCCCCAGCTGGCGTGGTGGGCGGCGTTCGCGATCGGCGCCGTCGTCGCCCCACCCGACGCCGTCGCGGCCACGTCGATCGCCCGCCGGATCGGGCTGCCGCGGCGGGTCGTCACGATCCTCGAGGGCGAGTCGCTCTTCAACGACGCGACCGCCCTCGTCGCGTTGCGCACCGCGATCGCGGCCGGTGTCGGTGGCGTCACCCTGTGGCGGGTCGGCGGCGACTTCCTGGTCGCCTCGGTCGGTGGCGCCGCCATCGGCTTCGCGGTCTTCTACGTCGTCGCGCGCCTGCGGCGTCGGGTCACCGACCCGGTGCTCGACGTCGCGATCTCCTTCGTCGTGCCGTTCGCGACCTACATCGTGTCGGAGGAGCTCCACTCCTCCGGCGTCGTCAGCGTCGTGGTCGCCGGGCTGCTGCTCGGGCACAAGGCACCGGTGATCCAGACCGCGCAGTCGCGCATCGCCGAGCGGATGAACTGGCGCACCATCGCCTACTTCCTGGAGAACACCGTCTTCATGCTGATCGGCCTCCAGGCGCGGTGGATCATCGGCGACGTCCGTGGCAGCGGGCTGTCGGCGGGCCGCGTGGTCGCGATCTGCGCGGCGACCCTGGTCACGGTGATCGCGCTCCGGCTGGTCTGGGTCTTCTTCGCCCGCTACCTGCTGATCCGGCCCGGGCCCGACCCCGACAGCGGTCGTCGGCCACCGGCCGCCTACACCCTTCTCCTCGGCTGGGCCGGGATGCGCGGTGTGGTGACCCTGGCCGCCGCGTTCGTGATCCCGCCCGACACCGCCTATCGCGAGGTGCTGCTGCTGATCGCGTTCACCGTGGTGGCCGGCACCCTGTTCCTGCAGGGGATGACCCTGCCGTGGCTGGCCCGCCGGCTGAACGTCCCCGGCCCCGACCCGCTCGAGGACGCCCTGGCTCGGGCGACCGTCCTGCAGCAGGCCTCCAAGGCCGGCTTCAAGCGGCTCAAGCAGCTCGAGGTCGAGGATCCGCACGACGTGTTCGGCGCGATCAAGCAGCGCATCGAGGCGCGCAACTTCGCGGCCTGGGAGCAGCTCGGCACGGTCGCCGACCAGGAGACGCCCAGCGAGCTGTACTCGCGGGTGCGGCTGGAGATGATCCACGCCGAGCGCCAGCGGGTGCTGGAGATCCGCAGCTCCGGCCAGGTCGCGAGCGAGGTCGTCGCCCAGGTGCTCTCGTTGCTGGACGTCGAGGAGTCGATGCTCGACATCAGCCGCGAGGACCGCGACGAGGTCCGCACCGCGGCCGCGCGGCGTCGTACCGGAGACACCTGCGAGCACCTCGAGGCCGTGGCGGCCATCGAGACCGCGACCGACCCGGAGTGCGGCGACTGCCTGGGTGAGGGTACGACGTGGGTCGCCCTCCGGCAGTGCCTCGGCTGCGGCAACGTCGGCTGCTGCGACTCCTCCCCGCGACGGCACGCCACCCGGCACTTCCACGAGACCCAGCACCCGGTGATGGAGTCCGCCGAGCCGGGCGAGGACTGGCGCTGGTGCTACGTCCACCACACCACCGCCTGACCGTTGTCGAGTTGGCCCTCCGGGTCCGTTGACGTGGCCCGGAGGGCCAACTCGACGAGGTGCCTAGGCTGGGCGCATGCGGATCACCAAGCTCGGTCACTCCTGCGTCCGTCTCGAGCACGACGGCACGGTGGTGGTCGTCGACCCGGGGATGTTCACCGAGGCCGGTGCCACCGACGGCGCCGATGCCGTCGTGATCACCCACGAGCACCCCGACCACTACCTCCCCGACCACCTCCGGGCCACGGCTGCGCCGGTGTTCACCATCGACGCCGTCGCGGCCAAGATCCGCGACGAGGCGCCGGACGTCGCCGAGCGGCTGACCGTCGTCGCGCCCGGCGAGGCGTTCGACCCCGGCATCCCCGCGGTCGCGGTCGGGGAGCTCCACGCCGTGATCCATCCCGACCTGCCGCGGTTCCACAACTCCGGCTACCTGTTCACCCTCGGTGACGTCACCGTCTACCACCCGGGTGACGCGCTGACCCTGCCCGAGCAGCCGGTCGACGTCCTGCTCGTGCCGGTCTGCGCGCCGTGGATGCGGGCGGCCGAGGGCATCGACTTCGCACGCGCGGTCGGGGCCCCCCGGAACGTCGCGATCCACGACCGGGTCTACTCCGAGGCCGGTCTGCGCATCGTCGACGGCCAGTACGCCGTGCTCATGCCCGAGACCCAGAGCTACACCAGGCTCGGGGACGGGGAGGACCTGACCTGAGGGCCCGGCCCGGTCAGCGCACCAGCAGGCAGAACGGGTGGCCGGAGGGGTCGGCGAGGACGTAGAGGGCGTCCTCCGCGTCGTTGTCGTCGACGTCGAGCACCAGCCGGGCACCGAGCGCGATCGCCCGGTCACGCTGGCGGACCAGCTCGTCGGGACTGCTCACGCTGAGGTCGAGGTGCATCTGCATCGGTACGTCGTGCGCCGGCCACGTCGTCGGCGTGAGCCGTTCGACGCGCTGGAAGCCCAGCTGTCGCCGGCCGACGGCGTCGACGAGCACCAGCCACTCCGGGTCGTCGATGCCGTCGGTGGGCGGCTCGTGACCGGGGCGGTAGTGGAAGCCGAGCAGCTCGCGGTAGAACTCGGCGAGCCCACGACAGTCCGTGGTGTCGATGGCCGTGTGCATCAGCCAGGGATACTCGTCCATGCCCGGCACGCTAGCCGTGACCGCGGACGACGTCAGCCGGCCGCCAGCGAGTCGCGCACGGGCACGAGCTTGGCCTGTGACTCCGCGAGCTCGGCCTCGGGGTCGGAGTCGGCGACGATGCCGCAGCCCGCGAACAGGCGGACGGTGTTGCCTGCCACCTCGGCCGAGCGCAGGGCGATGCCCCACTCGCCGTCGCCGGTGGTGTCCATCCAGCCGACCGGTCCGGCGTAGCGGCCGCGGTCCATGCGCTCGATCTCGGTGATCAGGCGGACGGCCTCCGGGGTCGGGGTGCCGCCGACGGCGGCCGACGGGTGCAGCGACGCCGCGAGCTGGAGGGAGGAGACCGTGCCCGCGTCGTGGATCACGCCGGCGACGTCGGAGGCGAGGTGCATGACGTTGGGGAGGTGGAGCACGAACGGCGTCTCGGGCACGTTCATCGACGAGCAGTGCGGCTCCAGCGCGTCGGCGACCGACCGGACGGCGTACTCGTGCTCCTCGTGGTCCTTGCTGGAGCGGGCCAGGGCGGCGGCGAGGGCGAGGTCGCGCTCGTCGTCGCCGGTACGCCGGATGGTGCCGGCGAGCACCCGTGACGTCACCAGGCCACGCTCGCGGCGGACCAGCATCTCGGGTGTCGCACCGAACAGCCCGTCGACGTGGAAGGTCCAGCACATGGGGTACTGGCGGGCGAGCCGCGTCAGCGGCCAGCGGACGTCGATCCGGCGGCGGCGGTGGCGACCAGGTCGCGGGCCAGCACGACCTTCTCGAGGGCGCCGGCGGTGATCCGGCGTACGGCGTCGGCGACGACCAGCATCCAGCGCTCGCCGTCCATCGCTCCGTCGGCGAACACGACGTCCTGGGGCGCCTCGGGCAGGTCCGTCGGGCCGTCGTACGACGCGTCGTCGACGAGGGTGAGCCAGGTGCGGCCCGCACGGCGGCCCACCACGACCCGCGGCACGGTCAGGACCGAGTCGCCGGGCTCGTCGGCGAACGCGAACGAGCCGAAGCAGACCAGCCCGGAGCCGGGCTCGCTTGACCTCGTCGCTGACGTCGGAGCGGGCGAGGTCTCGGTCCACCACTTGTCGGCGTCGGAGAACCGGGTCATGCCCGTGGTGCGGATCTCGGGCGGCGACGCCCCAGCCGACGAGCCCCTCGTCGCGACGCAGCCAGGTGACCGCGTGCTCCGGCGGGAGCAGGGAGAGGAGGGAGTCAGCCGACTCGATCTCGGTGGTGCGCACCGTGAGTCCGGGCGTCGCGGCACCGGCCGCGGTGGTCGTCACAAGCGGGAAGCGTACCGGGCTGCCCCGCCTCGGCCAGATTCCCCGGTGCGGTCGCCCGTCGTACCCCGGGACGCGGCCAGCAGTGCCCCCAGCACCCGCACAGCGGCCGCACAGTCGCCGCGCCCTACCCTCTCGATGTGGCCCGAGCACACCTCGACAAGCAGCCGACCGACGTCCGGACGATGTTCGACGCCGTCGCGAAGCGCTACGACGTCACCAACGACGTCCTCTCCCTCGGGCAGGACCGCCGTTGGCGTGCGCAGGTCTTCGACGCCGTCGCGCCGACCGCCCGGCGAGCTGGTGCTCGACCTCGCAGCCGGCACCGGCACCTCGAGCCAGCCGTTCGCCGACGCCGGCGCGACCGTGGTCCCCTGCGACTTCTCGCTCGGCATGCTCCAGGTCGGCAAGCAGCACCGCCCCCACCTGCCGTTCACCGCCGGCGACGGCACCCGGCTCCCGTTCGCCGACGCCACCTTCGACGCGGTCACCATCTCCTTCGGGCTGCGCAACATCGTCGACCCCGAGGCCGGGCTGCGGGAGATGCGCCGGGTGACCCGACCCGGCGGCCGCCTGGTGGTCTGCGAGTTCAGCCACCCGACCTGGGCGCCGTTCCGCACGGCGTACGTCGAGTACCTGATGCGGGCGCTCCCGCCCATCGCCCGCGCGGTGTCGAGCAGCCCCGACGCCTACGTCTACCTCGCCGAGTCGATCCGGGCCTGGCCCGACCAGCCGGCGCTCGCCGACCTGATCGCGGTGGCCGGCTGGGAGGCGCCCGCGTGGCGCAACCTCTCCGGCGGCATCGTCGCCCTCCACCGCGCCACCGCCTGATCGCCCGCATCGAGAGACACCCCGTCCACCTGGCCGATCCGGCAGTGGAGCACCGCCTCAATTAGGGCACGTCACCCTGTTGAAATGCCCAGGTGAGAGGCCGTCTGCCGCTGGTCGGACCCGGAGATGCACGACCCCCGGCGGAGTCTTAGACTGACCGGCGGCCGGTTCGTGAAGGCGTTCACAAAGCCACAATCTCGTGACGCAGGTCACGCTCCGGAGCCCGCAGCGCGGAAGGGAAGGGACAGCTGCATGCAGCTCTACACGCCGGTCCTCGTGCTGGCGGCGATCGCCGCCGCGTTCGCGATCTTCTCGGTGATCATGTCGGCCTTCATCGGCCCGCGCCGCTACAACCGGGCCAAGCTCGACTCCTACGAGTGCGGCATCGAGCCGACGCCCCAGCCCGTGGGCGGTGGCCGGTTCCCGGTCAAGTACTTCATCACCGCGATGCTGTTCATCGTGTTCGACATCGAGATCGTGTTCCTCTACCCGTGGGCCGTCCACTTCGACGCCCTCCGGGGGTTCGGGCTGATCGAGATGGTCCTGTTCATCGCCACCGTGTTCGTCGCCTACGCCTATGTCTGGCGTCGCGGCGGACTGGACTGGGACTGACGGTCACATGGGACTCGAAGAGAAGCTGCCGAGCGGCGTCCTGCTCACCACCGTCGAGGGCGTCGCCGGCTACATGCGCAAGGCCAGCTTCTGGCCCGCCACGTTCGGACTGGCCTGCTGCGCCATCGAGATGATGACGACCGGCGGCCCGAAGTACGACCTCGCCCGCTTCGGCATGGAGGTCTTCCGCGCCAGCCCGCGCCAGGCCGACCTGATGATCGTCGCCGGCCGGGTCAGCCAGAAGATGGCGCCGGTCCTCCGCCAGATCTACGACCAGATGCCCGAGCCCAAGTGGGTGCTGGCCATGGGCGTCTGCGCGAGCAGCGGCGGCATGTTCAACAACTACGCGATCGTGCAGGGCGTCGACCACGTCGTCCCGGTCGACATGTACCTGCCCGGCTGCCCGCCGCGGCCGGAGATGCTGATCGACGCGATCCTCAAGCTCCACGAGCAGGTCCAGAACAAGCCGCTCGGCTCCAACGCCCGCAAGGCCGTCGTCGAGCACGAGACCGCCGCCCTCGCCGCGGCCCCGACCTCGCAGATGAAGGGCCTCATGCGATGACGCCCCCAGAACAGGAGAGCAGCAACGTCCCCGCGTCGCCCGACCAGGTCGAGTCCGGCCAGGTCGAGACCATGGGCGTCCGCCAGGGCATGTTCGGTGTCTCCGGCAGCGGCGACACCAGCGGGTACGGCGGGCTGGTCAAGCCCACGATCTTCCCCGGCGCCAGCCAGCGCCCCTACGGCGGCTGGTACGACGAGGTGGCCGACGCCCTCGAGGCGCGGCTGGGCCAGACCGACCTGATCGGCGGGATCGAGAAGGTCGTCGTCGACCGCGGCGAGATCACCTTCCACGTGCGGGCCCACGACCTGCCGTTCATCGCCCAGATGCTGCGCGACGACGAGGCGCTGCGCTTCGAGCTCTGCTCCGGCGTGAGCGGCGTGCACTACCCCGACGACACCGACCGCGAGCTCCACGCCGTCTACCACCTGCTGTCGATGACCTACAACCGGCGGATCCGGCTCGAGGTCAGCGTCCCCGACGCCGACCCCCACATCCCCAGCATCGTCTCGATCTACCCGACCAACGACTGGCACGAGCGCGAGACCTACGACATGTTCGGCATCGTCTTCGACGGCCACCCCGCGCTGACCCGGATCCTGATGCCCGACGACTGGCCCGGCCACCCGCAGCGCAAGGACTACCCGCTGGGCGGCATCCCGGTCGAGTACAAGGGCGGCACCATCCCACCGCCCGACGAGCGCAGGAGCTACAGCTGATGGCATTCCTGATGCCGAACAAGGGCGGGCTCCGCCCGATGCCGCCCGACGAGCGGAGGTCTTACTCATGACGCAGGACATGTACGCCGGCACCGCCGACACCGCCGAGGGCAAGGTCTTCACCGTCACCGGCCAGGACTGGGACTCCATCACCGAGGGCCTCGACGACGACGTCGCGGAGCGCGTCGTCGTCAACATGGGCCCCCAGCACCCGTCGACCCACGGCGTGCTCCGGCTGATCCTCGAGCTCGAGGGCGAGACGGTGACCGAGGCCCGCTGCGGCATCGGCTACCTCCACACCGGCATCGAGAAGAACATGGAGTACCGCTCCTGGGTCCAGGGCGTCACGTTCTGCACCCGGATGGACTACCTCTCGCCGTTCTTCAACGAGATGACCTACGTGCTCGGCGTCGAGAAGCTGCTCGGCATCGAGGACGACATCCCCGAGAAGGCCGAGGTGATGCGGGTCCTGCTCATGGAGCTCAACCGCATCTCCTCCCACCTGGTCTGCATCGCCACCGGCGGCATGGAGATCGGCGCCCTGACCGTGATGACGATCGGGTTCCGCGAGCGCGAGCTCGTGCTCGACCTCTTCGAGCTGATCACCGGCCTGCGCATGAACCACGCGTTCATCCGCCCGGGCGGCGTCGCCCAGGACCTCCCGCCGGGTGCGCTCGACGAGATCCGCGGCTTCATCGCGCTGATGAAGAAGCGCCTCCCCGAGTACGCCGACCTCTGCAACGCCAACCCGATCTTCAAGGGGCGCCTGGAGAACGTCGGGCACCTCGACCTCGCCGGCTGCCTGGCCCTGGGCCTGACCGGTCCGGTGCTCCGCTCGACCGGCTACCCGTGGGACCTGCGCAAGACCCAGCCCTACAGCGGCTACGAGACCTACGACTTCGACGTCCAGACCTGGGACACCTGCGACTCCTACGGCCGCTTCCGGGTGCGCCTGGCCGAGATGTGGGAGTCGCTGCGGATCGTCGAGCAGGCCGCCGACCGGCTGGCCAAGCTCGAGGGCGCGCCGGTGATGATCTCCGACAAGAAGATCGCCTGGCCCAGCCAGCTCGCCATCGGCAGCGACGGCATGGGCAACAGCCTCGACCACATCCGCCACATCATGGGTGAGTCGATGGAGGCCCTGATCCACCACTTCAAGCTGGTGACCGAGGGCTTCCGCGTCCCGCCGGGCCAGGTCTACGTGCCGATCGAGTCGCCGCGCGGCGAGCTCGGCGCCCACGTCGTCTCCGACGGCGGCACGCGTCCGTTCCGGGCGCACTTCCGTGACCCGTCGTTCACCAACCTGCAGGCGACCGAGCGTGATGTCCGAGGGCGGCATGGTCGCCGACGTGATCGTCGCGATCGCCAGCATCGACCCCGTGATGGGAGGCGTGGACCGATGACCCAGGTCCCTTCGACCGGCTCAGGACGGCGCTCGACAGGCTCGACCGCCGAGGGAGGCGGTCTCAGCGACGCGACCTACGGCGAGCTGCGCGAGATCGCGGCCCGCTACCCGCAGGCGCGCTCGGGGCTGCTGCCGATGCTCCACCTCGTGCAGTCGGTGGAGGGCCGGATCACCCCCGAGGGCATCGAGGCGTGCGCCGAGCTGCTCGGCATCACCGCCGCCGAGGTCAGCGGGGTCGCGACGTTCTACACGATGTACAAGCGCCGCCCGGTCGGCGACTACCACGTCGGGGTCTGCACGAACACGCTGTGCGCGGTGATGGGCGGCGACGTGATCTTCGAGCGGCTCAAGGAGCATCTCGACGTCGGCAACGACGAGACCACCGAGGACGGCACGATCACCCTGGAGCACCTCGAGTGCAACGCCGCCTGCGACTACGCGCCGGTGATGATGGTCAACTGGGAGTTCATGGACAACATGACGCCCGCAGTCGGCCGTCGAGCTCGTCGACGACCTCCGCGACGGCCGGGAGGTCCACTCGACCCGCGGCCCGCGCGTCGTGACCTGGCGCGAGGCCGAGCGGGTGCTGGCCGGGTTCACCGACGGGCTCGCCGACGAGGGGCCCTCGGCCGGGGCGGCGTCGCTGGTCGGCCTGGCGCTGGCCCGCGAGCACGACTGGACCGCGCCCGACACCGACACCGCCGGCCGCCCGGGCAGCACGGCCGACTCCGCGACCGAGGCCGCCGAGCAGGCCGACACCAGCCGCGCCGAGTCCGAGACCAAGCAGCAGGAGGGTCACTGATGGACACTCTGACCCCGGTCCTGACCGACAACTGGGACCAGGACCGCTCCTGGACCCTCGCAGTCCTACGAGGACCGCGGCGGCTACTCCGCTCTCAAGAAGGCGCTGGCGATGGCGCCCGACGACGTGATCACGGCCGTGAAGGACTCCGGCCTGCGCGGTCGCGGCGGAGCCGGCTTCCCCACCGGGATGAAGTGGAGCTTCATCCCGCAGGACAACCCCAACCCGAAGTACCTCGTCGTCAACGCCGACGAGTCCGAGCCGGGCACCTGCAAGGACATCCCGCTGATGATGGCCAGCCCGCACACGCTGATCGAGGGCGTGATCATCAGCAGCTACGCGATCCGGGCTCAGCACGCCTTCATCTACGTCCGCGGCGAGGTGCTCCACGTCGTACGCCGTCTGCAGCGCGCCGTCGAGGAGGCCTACCGGCGCCGGTCACCTCGGCAAGGACATCCACGGCTACGGCTACGACCTCGACCTGGTCGTCCACGCCGGTGCCGGTGCCTACATCTGCGGCGAGGAGACCGCCCTGCTCGACTCCCTCGAGGGCCGGCGCGGCCAACCCCGCCTGCGCCCGCCGTTCCCCGCGGTGGCCGGCCTCTACGCCAGCCCGACGGTGATCAACAACGTCGAGTCGATCGCGTCCGTGCCCAGCATCATCGGCAACGGCGCCGAGTGGTTCTCCTCGATGGGCACCGAGAAGTCCAAGGGGTTCGGCATCTTCAGCCTCTCCGGCCACGTCGCCAACCCGGGCCAGTACGAGGCGCCGCTCGGCATCACGCTGCGCACGCTGATCGACCTGGCCGGCGGGATGCGCCAGGGCCACGAGCTGAAGTTCTGGACGCCGGGCGGCTCGTCGACGCCGATCCTCACCGACGAGCACCTCGACGTCCCGCTCGACTTCGAGGGCGTCGGCGCCGCGGGCTCCATGCTCGGCACCCGCGCGCTGCAGATCTTCGACGAGACCACGTGCGTCGTCCGGGCCGTGCTGCGCTGGACGGAGTTCTACAAGCACGAGTCCTGCGGCAAGTGCACGCCGTGCCGCGAGGGCACCTGGTGGCTGGTCCAGACCCTGGCCAACCTCGAGAAGGGCGTCGGCAGCGAGGCCGACCTCGACCTGCTGCTCGACCAGTGCGACAACATCCTCGGCCGCTCGTTCTGCGCCCTGGGTGACGGCGCGACCAGCCCGATCTCCAGCTCCATCCAGTACTTCCGCGACGAGTACCTCGCCCACCTCACCGAGGGCGGGTGCCCGTTCGACCCGGTCGCCTCCACCGTCTTCGCCGCCGAGGGAGCCTCCTCATGACCACCTCCGAGGTCGCCAAGACCGACCTGGTGACCCTGACCATCGACGGCGTCCAGGTCAGCGTCCCGCCGGACACCCTGGTGATCCGGGCCGCCGAGGAGGTCGGCGTCCAGATCCCGCGGTTCTGCGACCACCCGCTCCTCGAGCCGGTCGGCGCCTGCCGGCAGTGCCTGGTCGACATCCCCGACGCCGGCAACGGCCGCCCGTTCCCCAAGCCGCAGGCGTCCTGCACGATCCCCGTCGCCGAGGGCATGGTCGTCAACACCCAGGCCACCAGCGAGGTCGCCGACAAGGCGCAGCAGGGGATCATGGAGTTCCTGCTGGTCAACCACCCGCTCGACTGCCCGGTCTGCGACAAGGGCGGCGAGTGCCCCCTGCAGAACCAGGCGATGAGCAACGGCCGTGGCGAGTCGCGGTTCGCCGCCAGCGGTGGGATCAAGCGCACCTTCCCCAAGCCGATCAACATCTCCGCCCAGGTGCTGCTCGACCGCGAGCGCTGCGTGCTCTGCGCCCGCTGCACCCGGTTCTCCGAGCAGATCGCCGGCGACCCGTTCATCGCGCTGATCGAGCGCGGCGCCCTGCAGCAGGTCGGCATCTACGAGAAGGAGCCCTTCGAGTCCTACTTCTCGGGCAACACCATCCAGATCTGCCCGGTGGGCGCGCTGACCAGTGCCGACTACCGGTTCCGGTCGCGGCCGTTCGACCTGGTCTCGACGCCGTCGGTGGCCGAGCACGACGCGTGCGGCTCGGCGATCCGGGTCGACCACCGTCGTGGCCGGGTGATGCGCCGCCTGTCCGGCAACGACCCCGAGGTCAACGAGGAGTGGATCACCGACAAGGACCGCTTCGCGTTCGGCTACCTCGCCGCCGACGACCGGATCACCTACCCGCGGGTCCGCGAGGACGGCGGGCTGCGGCCGGCGTCGTGGCCCGAGGCGTTCGCAGTCGCGGCCCGCGGCCTGGCCGAGGCCGGCGCGACCGGCGTCCTGCCCGGTGGTCGGCTCACCGCCGAGGACGCCTTCGCCTACAGCACCTTCGCCCGGGTGGCGCTCGGCACCAACGACATCGACTTCCGCTCGCGGCCCCACTCCGAGGAGGAGGCCGCGTTCCTGGCGGCCGAGGTGGTGCTGCGCCAGGGCGCGACGTACGCCGACCTCGAGTCGGCCAACTCCGTGATCCTCGTCGGCCTCGAGCCCGAGGAGGAGGCCGGCACCATCTTCCTGCGCCTCCGCAAGGCCCACCGCCACCACCGCACCCGGGTCTGGTCGATCGCGCCGTTCACCAGCAACGGCCTGCGCAAGCTGGGCGGCACCCTGATCCCGACCGCTCCGGGCGGCGAGACCGAGGCGATCGACGGACTGGCCCACAGCACCGACGTCGAGCTCGACAGCGCCGGCGTGATCCTGGTCGGCGAGCGGATGGCCACCGTGCCGGGCGCCCTGACGGCCGTGGCCTCGCTGGCCCGCACCTCCGGGGCCAAGCTGGCCTGGGTGCCCCGCCGCGCCGGTGACCGCGGGGCGCTCGAGGCCGGCTGCCTGCCGGGCCTGCTGCCCGGTGGCCGGCCGGTGACCGACGCCAGCGCCCGCGTCGACGCGGCCACCGCCTGGGGCGTCGCGGGCCTGCCGGCCGCGGCCCGGTCGTGACGCCGACGCGATCGTGGCCGCCGTCGCTCGGCGGTCGAGCTGGGCGGTCTGGTCGTGGGTGGCGTCGACCCCGACGACACCGCCGATCCCGTCGCCTTCCGGGCCGCGCTCGACGTGGCCGGCTTCGTGGTCGCGCTCGAGCTCCGCGAGACCGACGTGACCAGGGCCGCCGACGTGGTCTTCCCGGTCGCGCCGGTCGTCGACAAGCCCGGCACGTTCGTGAACTGGGAGGGCCGGCCGCGCGAGTTCCCAGCGGTGTTCGTCAACCCCCACGCCCTGCCCGACGCCCGCGTGCTCGCCGGCATCGCCGAGGAGCTCGGCACGCCGCTCGGCTTCCGGACGTCCGCCGAGGCCCACGACCGGATGGTCGAGATGGGCCCGTGGGACGGCGACCGCGCCACCCTGCCTGACGCCCCGCCGGTTGCACGGACCCGCGGCGACGGCGAGATGGCCCTGGCCACCTGGAAGCTGATGCTCGACAACGGCACCATGCAGGACGGTGAGAAGTACCTCCGCGCCACCGCCCGTACGCCGGTCTGCCGGGTGTCGCCGGCGGCGGCCGACGCGCTGGGCCCGATGGTGACCCTGACCGGAGACCGTGGCTCGGTCACGCTCCCGGTCGAGGCGACCGCCGACCTCGTGGACGGCACGGTCGTGGGTGCCCACCAACTCCACCGGCAACGGCGTCCTCGCCGACCTGGCCTCGCCGGGGTCCGGCGTACGCCTGAAGGGAGCCGAGCAGTGAGCCTCTTCCTCCTCCCGGTCGTCGCGCCCAGCGCCGGCGCGGCCGGCCTCGAGCAGTTCGGCCACGACCCGTGGTGGCTGGTGCTGATCAAGGCGCTGCTGATCTTCGTGATCCTGGTGCTGCTGACGCTGTTCAACATCTGGTTCGAGCGCCGGGTCGTGGCCCGCATGCAGCACCGCATCGGCCCCAACGTGAACGGCCCGTTCGGCCTGCTGCAGAGCCTCGCCGACGGCGTGAAGCTGGCGCTGAAGGAAGACATCATCCCGAAGGCGGCCGACAAGTGGGTGTTCCTGCTCGCGCCGGTCATCGCCATCGGTCCCCGCGTTCGTGACCTTCTCGGTGATCCCGTTCGGCCCCGTCGTCAAGGTGCCGTTCACCGACCGCTACACGCCGCTGCAGCTGACCGACATGCCGGTGGCGGTGCTGTTCGTGATGGCGGTCGCCTCGATCGGCATCTACGGCATCGTGCTCGGCGGCTGGTCCAGCGGGTCGACGTACTCCCTGCTCGGCGGGCTGCGCTCCAGCGCCCAGATGATCTCCTACGAGGTCGCGATGGGCCTCGCCCTGGTCGCGGTCTTCCTCTACGCCGGCTCGATGTCGACCAGCCAGATCGTGGCCGCCCAGAGACACCTGCTGGTTCGGCCTGATCCTGCTGCCGTCGTTCGTGATCTACACGATCTCGATGGTCGGCGAGACCAACCGCGCGCCGTTCGACCTCCCCGAGGCCGAGGGCGAGCTGGTCGGCGGCTTCCACACCGAGTACTCCAGCCTGAAGTTCGCGCTGTTCTTCCTGGCCGAGTACATCAACATGGCGACCGTCGTCGGCGCTCGCCACCACGCTGTTCCTCGGCGGCTGGCACGCGCCGTTCTGGATCGACAGGATCTGGCCCGGCGCCAACCACGGCTACTGGCCGTTCCTGTGGTTCATGGGCAAGGTCATCTTCTTCATCTTCATCTTCATCTGGCTGCGCGGCACCCTGCCCCGCATGCGCTACGACCAGTTCATGGCGTTCGGCTGGAAGCGGCTGATCCCCTTCTCGCTGCTGTGGATCGTGGCCGTCGCCGCCATCCGGGCCGCCTCGCTCGACGGTGGGGTCGACCGGAAGTACCTGCTGATCGGGCTCGGCATCGCCGTGGTCCTGTTCCTCGCGGTGTTCTTCATCGGCGACGCCTCCGAGCCCGAGGAGGCGCAGCTCGAGGCGACCCCGCAGGGGTACGACGGCGGGTTCCCCGTGCCGCCGATGCCCACCGGAGGCGCCGTCCGTGGTGCCGCCGAGACCCTGACGTTCGACACCGGCCGTACGGTCGCTGCCGTGGAGGAGGACCAGACGGTATGAGCTCCCCACAGGAGGGCAAGTCCCTCAAGGAGCAGCTCTGGGACCCGGTCGCCGGGTTCGGGGTGACCTTCCGGACGATGTTCCGCAAGGTCGTCACCGAGCAGTACCCGTTCGAGAAGCAGCCCACTGCTCCGCGCTTCCACGGCCGGCACCAGCTCAACCGCTGGCCCGACGGGCTGGAGAAGTGCATCGGCTGCGAGCTGTGCGCCTGGGCCTGCCCGGCCGACGCGATCTACGTCGAGGGCGCCTCCAACACCGAGGGACGGGAGCGGTTCAGCCCCGGCGAGCGCTACGGCCGCGTCTACCAGATCAACTACCTGCGCTGCATCCTGTGCGGGCTGTGCATCGAGGCGTGCCCGACGCGGGCGCTGACCATGACCAACGAGTACGAGCTGGCCGACGACAACCGCGCCGACCTGATCTACGAGAAGCACGACCTGCTGGCCCCGCTGCTGCCCGGCATGGAGCAGCCGCCCCACCCGATGCGCCTCGGCGACGACGAGGGCGACTACTACCGCGGCACGTTCAAGACGCCCGACGAGGACCCCGGCGCGCCGGCGACCCCGCCAGCGACGTCCGAGGAGGTGACACCGTGACCGCGTTCTGGATCCTGGCCCCGATCATGGTGCTGGCTGCGCTCGGCATCCTGTTCGTCCGCAAGGCGGTCCACGCGGCCCTGCTGCTGGCGGTCGTGATGATGAGCCTCGCGGTGCTCTACGCCGTCCTGGACGCGCCGTTCCTGTTCGCGGTGCAGATCATCGTCTACACCGGCGCCATCTTGATGCTGTTCCTGTTCGTGGTGATGCTGGTCGGCGTCGACGCCTCCGACTCGGTGGTCGAGACGATCAAGGGCCAGCGCGTTCATGGCGATCGTGGGTGGCCTGCTCCTGGGCGCGATCTTCGTGCTCGGGCTCAGCCAGATCACGCTCGGCACCGGTGGTCGGTCTCGACCAGGCCAACGCCGAGGGCAACATCCCGGCGCTCGCCGACATCCTGTTCAGCCGCTACGTCTTCGCCTTCGAGGTCACCAGCGCGCTGCTGATCACCGCCGCGGTCGGCGCGATGGTGCTCGCGCACCGCGAGCGGCTCGAGCCCAAGCCGACGCAGGCCAGCCTGGCCGCCCAGCGGATGCAGGACTACGCCGACACCGGCAAGCACGTCGGCCCGCTGCCGACGCCGGGCGTGTTCGCCCGCCACAACGCGGTCGACACCCCGGCCCTGCTGCCCGACGGCACCGCCTCCGAGGCCTCGATCTCCCGGGTCCTGGCCGCCCGCGGCACGGTCCGCTCGGCACCGGCCATGGCCGGTGACGTCACCGCGATCGAGCAGCAGCTCGGCAACGCACCGCACGCGGGGCGCGATCGTCCGCCCCGGCCACTACCGTGCGACACGCCCAGGACGACGACGAGGAGGCACCCGCGACATGACCCCCTACGTCGTGCTGTCCGCCATCTTGTTCTCCATCGGCTGCGTCGGCGTGCTCACCCGCCGCAACGCGATCGTCGTGTTCATGTGCGTCGAGCTGATGCTCAACTCCTCCAACCTCGCGCTGGTCGCCTTCGCCAAGCAGAACGGCAACCTCGAGGGCCAGATCGCCGCCTTCTTCGTGATGGTCGTGGCCGCCGCCGAGGTCGTGGTCGGGCTGGCCATCATCATGACCATCTTCCGCACTCGTCGTTCGGCCTCGGTCGACGACGCGAGCCTGCTGAAGTACTGACCGGAAGACGGAGACCTACTGATGTTCGTTCTCGCCGACGGCACGGCCCCGGTCGTGAACCCTGCGCCGGCCGACGGAGTCTTCTCGCCTGCTCTGGCTGGTGATCGCGCTGCCCGCGCTGGGTGCCGCGATCCTGCTGGTCGGCGGACCGCTCGCCAAGGGGCGGCTCGACAAGCACGGCCACCTGATCGGGACCGCGCTCCCGGTCCTGTCGTTCCTGATCAGCGTGGCCCTGTTCATCGGCGCTGCTCGGCCGCAGCAGCGACGACCGCCAGATCGGCCAGCACCTCTACACCTGGTTCGACGTGGGCACCCTCCACGTCGGCGCCGACCTGCTCTACGACCCGCTGTCGTCGCTCTTCCTGCTGCTGATCACCGGAGTCGGCTCCCTGATCCACATCTACTCGATCGGCTACATGGAGCACGACCCGCGCCGCCGCCGGTTCTTCGGCTACCTCAACCTGTTCGTCGCCGCGATGCTCACGCTGGTGCTCGCCGCCAACTACCTCGGTGCTGTTCCTCGGCTGGGAGGGCGTCGGCCTGGCGTCGTACCTGCTGATCGGCTTCTGGCAGTACAAGCACTCCGCGGCCGCCGCCGCGAAGAAGGCCTTCGTCGATCAACCGGGTCGGTGACATCGGGCTCTCGCTGGCCATCGGCCTGTTCTTCGTCACCTTCGGCACCACCGACTTCACGACGATCTCGGCCAACGCCGGCAAGGCCTCCGAGGCGCACCATGACCGCGCTCGGGTTCCTGCTCCTGCTGGCCGCCTGCGGCAAGTCGGCCCAGGTCCCGCTGCAGTCGTGGCTGCTCGACGCGATGGAGGGCCCGACCCCGGTGTCGGCCCTGATCCACGCGGCGACCATGGTGACCGCCGGCGTCTACCTGATCGTCCGCTCCAACTTCGTCTTCGACTACGCGCCCGACGCGCGCGACCGCCGTCGCTGGTCGTCGCGCGTGATCTCGCTCTTCTGGGGCGCGATCATCGGTTGCGCGAAGGACGACATCAAGAAGGTCCTGGCCGGCTCGACGATGAGCCAGATCGGCTACATGATGCTCGCCGCCGGCCTCGGCGTCGTCGGCTACCCGTTCGCGATCTTCCACCTGCTCAACCACGGCTTCTTCAAGGCCGACATGTTCCTCGGCGCCGGCTCGGTGATGCACGGCATGGACGACGACGTCGACATGCGCCACTACGGCGTGCTGCGCAAGATCATGCCGGTCACCTTCCTGACCTTCACGATGGGCTACCTCGCGATCATCGGCTTCCCGGGCTTCTCCGGCTTCTGGTCGAAGGACAAGATCATCGAGGCCGCGCTCACCCAGAACTGGTTCGTCGGGCGTGCTGGCGATGCTCGGTGCCGGCATCACCGGCTTCTACATGACCCGGCTGATGCTGATGACCTTCTTCACCAACAAGCGCTGGGCCGACGAGGTGCACCCGCACGAGTCGCCGAAGGTGATGACGATCCCGCTGATCGTGCTCGCCGCGCTGTCCGTGCTCGGCGGCGTGATGATCATCAACGACTGGATCGTCGACTACCTCCAGCCGGTCACCGGCACGGCACCCGAGGAGAGCCCGCCGATCCCGGGCTGGTCGATCTCCGTGATCGTGGTCTGCATCGTGGCCGTCGGCGTCGCCGTCGCCTGGCGCTACGTCGGCCAGCACGACGTACCGCGGGTGGCTCCGCAGGACGTCTCGTTCGTCACCCGCGGCCGCCCGCAACGAGCTCTACGGCAACGAGATCAACGACGCCCTGGTCGTCAAGCCCGGTGCGGCCCTGGTCCGTCGACGCTCACGGTGATCGACGAGCGCGGCATCGACGGCGCGGTCGAGGGCGGCGCCCTCGGCGTCGCCGGCACCGGCATGGTCGTCCGCCGGCTGCAGAACGGCTTCGTCCGCTCCTACGCCCTCTCGCATCCTCGACGGCGCCGCTGATCGTCGTCGTGGCCCTGCTGGCGGTGAACGCAGCATGAACGGGTTCCCCTGGCTCACGCTCCTGATCGTGGTGCCGCTGATCGGCGCGGTGGCCACCGCGGCGCTCCCCGCAGGCCACCGGGCCCAGCTGCCCAAGCTGGTCGCGCTCGGCGCCTCGCTGCTGACCCTCGTCCTCGCCGTCGTGATGTCGTTCGGCTACCACCTCGACGGCGGGTTCCAGTTCAACGAGGAGCACACCTGGATCCAGGCGTTCGGCGCGCACTACGCCGCTCGGCGTCGACGGGCTCGGGCTGCTCATGGTGCTGCTCACCGTCGTCCTGGTGCCGATCGTGATCGGCGCCGCCTGGAACGACGCCGACCCCGGCGTCGCGCTCCGCGACGACGACGAGGTCTTCGCGACCCGGCACACCAAGGCCTTCTTCGCCTGGACCCTGGCGCTCGAGGCGCCTCTCGATCGCGGTGTTCTGCGCGACCGACGTCTTCCTCTTCTACGTCGTGTTCGAGGCGACGCTGATCCCGGCGTACTTCCTGATCGGCGGGTTCGGCGGCGGCCGAGCGTCGCCGGGCCGCGGTGAAGTTCCTGATCTACCAGCTCGCGGGCGGCCTGGTCATGCTCGGCCTCGGTGATCGGGCTCTACGTCGTCTCCGCGAGACCACGGCACGCCCGTCGTACCTCCTCAGCGACCTGTCCGGCCTCAGCATCGACCCGACCACGCAGAAGTGGCTGTTCGTCGGCTTCTTCGTCGCGTTCGCGATCAAGGCACCGCTGTTCCCGGTGCACACCTGGCTGCCCGACACCACCGAGCAGGCGACGCCCGGCCACGAGCGTGCTGCTGGTCTGCATCCTCGACAAGATCGGCGCCTTCGGCATGCTGCGCTACTGCCTGGGCGTGCTCCCGGGCGCCTCGCAGTGGGCGACGCCCGGTCGTGATCGTCCTGGCCCTCGATCTCCATCGTGTACGGCGCGCTGGTCGCGCTCGGCCAGGACGACATGCTGCGGCTGTTCGGGTTCATGTCGATCAGCCACTTCGGCTTCATCGTGCTCGGCATCTTCGTGCTCACCAGCCAGGGCGGCTCGGGCGCGGTGCTCTACATGGTCAACCACGGCCTGGCGACCGCGGCCCTGTTCCTGGTGGCCGGCTTCCTGATCAAGCGGCGGGGCACGGCGTCGATCCGGGCGATGGGCGGCATCGAGAAGGTCGCGCCGGTGCTGGCCGGGCTGTTCCTGGTCTTCGGCCTGCGCGGCCCTCAGCCTGCCCGGCCTCTCGCCGTTCGTCTCCGAGATCCTGGTCCTGATCGCGGCCTTCCAGCACCACTGGTGGACCGGCGCGATCGCGGTCACCGCGATCGTGCTCACCGCCTTCTACGTCCTCTGGATGTACCAGCGCACGATGACCGGGCCCGACCTGGTCGGGGGTCGCGAGGTCGAGACCACCGACCTCAACCGGCGTGAGGTGGGCGTCCTGGCGCCGCTGTTCCTGCGCCCTGGTGCTGTTCGGCTTCTACCCGATGCCGCTGCTCAACGTCATCAACCCCTACGTCCAGGACACGTTGCAGCACGTCGGGGTCAAGGACCCCGCACCGACCGTGCCGGTCCAGGCCTCCGCCCAGGGAGGACAGCAGTGATCGCCCTCGCTGACGCGACGTTCACCAAGCCGAGCATCGTCTACAGCTCGCTGTGGCCGATCCTGGTGGTGTTCGGCGCCGCCTGTCTCGGCGTGATCATCGAGGCGTTCCTGCCCCGCGAGCGGCGCTACGTCGCCCAGGTCGCGGCTCGCCCTCGGGCTCTGGTCGCTGGCCCTGTTCGGCGTCGGTCGTGGTCGTCGACCAACCTGCCCGTCGCTGGCGCGGCGGCGCCGCACGCGGTCTGTTCGGCTCGCAGGGCACGGTCGCGCTCGACGGCCCGGCGCTGTTCTGTGGGGCCTGGTCCTGATCTTCGCCATCGGCGGCGTCCTGCTGTTCGCCGAGCGCCGGGTCGAGGGCGGGGTGCTCGGCGTTCGCCGGCCAGGCCGCCGCGCTGCCCGGCACCGACTCCGAGCGCGGCCTCGACCGGGCCTCGACCACACCGAGGTCTACCCGCTGCTGCTGTTCGCCGTCGGCGGCATGATGCTCTTCCCCGCGTCCGGTGACCTGCTGACGATGTTCGTCGCGCTCGAGGTGCTGTCGCTGCCGCTCTACCTGCTCTGCGGGCTCGCGCGCCGGCGCCGGCTGCTGAGCCAGGAGGCGGCGATGAAGTACTTCCTCCTCGGCGCCTTCTCCTCCGGCTTCTTCCTCTACGGCGTCGCCCTGATCTACGGCTACGCCGGCTCGATGGACTTCGGGGCCATCAACGAGGCCGTCGCCAACAACGGCAACCACACGATGCTCGCCGCTCGGGATGGGCATGCTCGGCGGTGGGCCTGCTCTTCAAGGTCGGTGCCGCGCCGTTCCAGGCCTGGGTGCCCGACGTCTACCAGGGCGCCCCGACCGCGGTCACCGCGTTCATGGCGGCCGCCACCAAGGTCGCGGCGTTCGGCGCGATGCTGCGGCTGTTCTACGTCGCCTTCGGCAGCGCCGCGCTGGACCTGGCAGCCGATGATGTGGGTGATCGCGATCCTCACCATGATCGTCGGCACGGTCCTCGCGCTGGTGCAGAGCGACATGAAGCGGATGCTCGCCTACTCCTCGGTCGCGCACACCGGCTTCCTGCTGACCGGCGTCCTCGGCCTGCAGAGTGCGCTCCACCCTCGGCTCCGGCCAGATCACCTCGCTCCAGGCCGTGCTGTTCTACCTGGTCACCTACGGCTTCACCACGCTCGGCGCCTTCGCGGTGGTCAGCCTGGTGCGCGACTCGGCCGGTGAGCAGTCGACGATCAGCCGGTGGGCCGGGCTCGGCAAGCACTCGCCCGTCGTGGCCGGGGTCTTCTCCCTGTTCCTGCTGGGTATGGCCGGCATCCCGCTGACCTCCGGCTTCACCGCGAAGTGGGCGGTCTTCGAGGTCGCCCTCTCGGCAGGGGCGTGGCCCGTGGTCGTCGTCGGCATCCTGCGCCAGCGCCGCGGCGGCGTTCTTCTACGTCCGGGTGATCGTGGTCATGTACTTCCACGAGCCCGACAGCGAGAGCGCCTACGTCGCCCACCCGTCCATGCTGACCGCGACGGCGATCGGCGTCTCGGCCGCCGCGACCCTGGCGCTCGGCCTGGTCCCGGGCCCGGTGCTCGACCTGGCACAGAATGCGGGACAATTCATCAGGTGACCGAGACCGCAGCCAGTGAGGGCGCCGCCAGACTGGCGATGCCCGTCGCCGACGAGGCCCTCGCTCGCCGTCTCGGCGAGCGGCTGGGCCTCGTCGAGCACGCGCTGGCCGGCCACGTGCGCAGCCGCGCGCCGTTCGTCACCGACGCGGCCTCCCATCTGATGGAGGCCGGTGGCAAGCGGTTCCGGCCGATGCTGGTGCTGCTCGCCGCCGAGGCCGGCCCCCACCCCGCGTCCGACGAGGTGATCACGGCCGCCTGTGTCGTCGAGCTGACCCACCTCGCCTCGCTCTACCACGACGACGTGATGGACGAGGCCGAGCTGCGGCGTGGCGCGGAGTCGGCCAACGCCCGCTGGGACAACCACGTGGCGATCCTCACCGGCGACTTCCTGTTCTCGAAGTCCTCCGAGCTGACCGCCGAGCTCGGGGCCGACGCCGTGCGCATCCAGGCGCAGACCTTCACCCGGCTGGTCGAGGGCCAGATCCAGGAGACCGTGCAGCCCGGACCCGACGACGACCCGCTCGAGCACTACCTCGACGTGGTCGCCGGCAAGACCGGGTCGCTGATCGCGACCTCGGCCCGCTACGGCGCCCGCTTCGGCGGCTGCACGCCCGAGGTCGAGGAGGCGCTCGCGGCGTACGGCGACATCGTCGGCACCGCCTTCCAGCTCTCCGACGACATCCTCGACATCGCCAGTGACTCCGTGGAGTCGGGGAAGACGCCCGGCACCGACCTCCGCGAAGGCGTGCCGACCCTGCCGGTGCTGATGGCCCGCGCCTCGGCGCGACCCGAGGACGCCCGGCTGCTCGAGCTGCTCGACTGCGACCTCGGCGACGACGTCCTGCATGCCGAGGCGCTCGCGCTGCTGCGGGCCCACCCGGCGATGGCGGAGGCTCGTGCCTACGTCGTCGCCCGGGCCACCGAGGCCAAGGCCCTGCTCACGGCCCTCCCGGCCGGTGCCGTCCGCGAGGCCCTCGAGGCGTTCGCCGACATCGTCGCCACCCGCTCCGCCTGACGGAGCGGTGGGCCGTGAAGGCGGCATGAAACCGCGGTGAAAGCGACGCTGCCTACTGTCGCTGATGCGTCGTCCGGGACTCGGGGGCGCTCGTCAGGAGGACAGCATGAGCACCACCACGATCGCGGCTCCACCACGCACCTACCCGTCGCTGCGGGCGGCGTGGATCCCCCTGGCCGCCCTCTGCCTGGCCTTCTTCGTCGAGATGGTCGACAACACCCTGCTGTCGATCGCGCTGCCCACCATCGGTCGCGACCTCGGCAGCGGCACCACCGCGCTGCAGTGGGTCACCGGGGCCTACTCCCTGACGTTCGGCGGCCTGCTCCTCACCGCCGGGTCGATCGCCGACCGGTTCGGTCGCCGACGCGTGCTGCTGGTCGGCCTCGGCGTGTTCGGCCTGCTGAGCCTGTTCGTGATCGCCGTCACCACAGCGGGCGAGCTGATCGCGCTGCGGGCCGCGCTCGGCATCGCGGCGGCGGCGATGGCGCCGATCACCAACTCGCTGGTCTTCCGGCTCTTCGACGACGACGCGATCCGCCGCCGCGCCGTGACCGTGATGATCGTCGTGGGCATGTCCGGCTTCCTCCTCGGCCCGCTGCTCGGCGGCACCGCCCTGGCTCACGTCCGCTGGGAGTGGCTGCTGGTCGTGAACGCCCCGATCGCGCTGGTCGCTGCCATCGGCGTCCGGCTCGGCGTACCGGCCGACCGGCCGGAGGACCTGACCGGCGACGCGATGGATCTCCCCGGCGCCGTCCTGAGCATCACGACCATCGGGCTCGCCTGCTGGTCGTTGACCAGCGGCGTCCTCTACGGCTGGCTCTCCGTGGGGACGCTGGCGTCGGTCCTCGGTGCCGTCGGGGCGGCGGTCGCCTTCGTCTGGCACGAGCGGCGCAGCGCGGCACCGATGCTGGACCTGGGCCTGTTCGCCAGTGGCACGGTGCGCGGCGCCTCGGTCGCGCAGATCGGGACCTCCATCGCCATGGCCAGCGTGATGTTCGGGCTGATCCTCCACTTCCAGTACGCCTACGGGTGGAGCCCGGTCCGGGCCGGCCTGGCGAACCTGCCGATCATCGTGACCATGATCGCGGCGACCCCGCTGTCCGAGGGGCTCGCCCACCGGTTCGGCCACCGGATCGCCTGCGTCATCGGCGCTCCTGCCTGGCCGGCTCGCTCGCCGGCCTCTCCTGGGGTGTCGAGCACGGGTACGCCGCCATCGCGGTCTGCATGGTGGTGATGACCATCGGGCTTCGCACCGTCATGACGATCTGCGCCGTCGCCCTGATCGACGCGATGCCCAGCAACCGCACCTCGATCGGCGCCGCGCTCAACGACACCGCGCAGGAGGTCGGCACCAGCGTCGGCACCGCCGTGATCGGCACCATGATCGCCGCCCTGGTCACCACGCAGCTTCCTGCCGGCACCTGGAGCAGCGCCCTCGTCGCGTCGTTCTTCCACGGCGAACGACTCACCTACGCGCTGCTGGCGGTCGTCGTCGGCCTCGTCACCGTGGGCGGCGCGCTCACCCTCAGCGACTCACGCGCGACCGAGGAACCCGCCTGACCGTCCGGTGCCGTGTGAGGATCTGCAGATGGCCGGGGAGGAGCCGCTGAGCGGAGGCAACGTCTCGGGCGAGGTCGTCCGGGTGGGGACGACGGTCCGCAAGCCCTGGACCCCGGCGTCTCGAGCGGTCGCCCACCTGCTGGAGTACCTGGCCGAGAGCGGCTTCGACGCCTCGCCCGTGCCGGAGGGCCGGGACGACCAGGGCCGGCAGGTCCTGGAGTTCGTCCCGGGCGAGATGGCGCATGACCTGCCCGCCCTGGACCTCGACGGCCTGGCCCGCGTCGGGTCGCTGGTCCGGAGGCTGCACGACCTCACCGGGACCTACCGCCCTCCGCCAGGAGCTCGGTGGGACGTTGCTCTCCGCCCGGACCGGGAGGACCTGGTGTGCCACAACGACCTCGCCCCGTGGAACCTGGTGGTCGGGGCGGACCGCTGGGTGCTGGTCGACTGGGACAACGCAGGGCCGGCGTCGCGGGAGTGGGAGCTCGCCTACGCCCTCCACGGGTTCGTGGGGGTGGCGGAGGGCAACGACCCGACAGCGGACGCGGCCCGCATGGTCGCGCTCGTCGACGGCTACCGGCTCGACCGCGAGTCGCGCGAGCGTCTGTGCGAGGTCCTGTCCGGACCCGTTCGCGCCATGTGGCGACGGCTGCTGCTCGGGGCCGAGACCGGAAGCCAGCCATGGGCCACCCTCTACGCCGAGGGGCACGCGGACCACTGGGGTCCAGCCGCCGACTACCTCGACCGGAACGCCGCCGAGTGGCGCAGAGCGCTGGCTTAGGTGTACTCGGCGGGGACGTTGGTGACGGTGCGGGTCTCGTGAACGAGGAGAACCTCCCGGCTCAGTGGAGACGTCTGACGTCTTCACCTACCAGGAGGTCCTCGTGGCCCACGCTCATGCCCGTCTGAATCAGCATGGCAGCCGTCTGCTCGTCATCCGTGTGATCGAGGACGGTCGTCCTGTCGGTCACGTCGCCCAGGAGCTCGGCGTCTCCCGCCAGTGCGCTCACCGCTGGGTCGCCCGGTTCCGCGCCGAGGGCGAGGTCGGTCTGTTTGGCCGGCCGCCCGACGAACGCCCCTGACCCGACAGCGCTACTGCACGAGCAGGCAGAAGGGGTGACCCGCGGGATCGGCGAGTACGTAGAGCGGCTCCCCCTCGTCCTGTGAGCGGTCGTAGAGCAGCCGGGCACCCAGCGCCTCCGCACGCGCGCGGTGCCGCTCGAGGTCCTCGACGGTCGGGACCGTGAAGTCCATGTGCATCTGCATCGGGACCTCCTCGGACGGCCAGGTGGCAGGCCTGGTGTCCTTCTTCTCCTGCACCGTCAGCACCCGGTGGCCGTCGTCGTCGAGCAGGACGAGCCAGTCCGCGTCATCGGGTCCGCCGTCGGTCGGCGGCTCCTCGCCCGCTCGGTAGTGCAGCCCGAGGAGCTCGCGGTAGAACTCGGCCAGGCCTCGGCAGTCGCGGGCGTCGACGGCGGTGTGCAGCACGACGGGGTGACCGGACACAGGACCTCCTTGCTGGGGGCGGGCCGCCCCACCGTATCGCCGCGGGTGTCGGTCAGCGCCCACCGCCGGCTAGCTCCGCAGCACCCGGTCGAGGGCCTTCCACCGGGCCAGCCCGTCGAGGTACCGGATCTTCGGCAGCAACGAGTCCTCGACCGCCCCGGTGATCAGGGAGGTGCAGGGGTTGAGGTGGCTGTGCGAAGAGCTCCTCGAACGTGGTTCCCTGCGCCAGACGGCGGCTCAGGAGCGGAGCAGGGGGAGCAGCTGGTCACCCTGGCGACGGATCTCGCGGAGGTACGGCGTGTCCGAGAGCACGAAGTGGGTGATCCCGAGCTCCTGGTAGCGCCGCAGGGAGGCGGCGACGTCCTCGGCCGAGCCGACCAGCCAGGTCGTGCCGGCGCCGCCGCCGCCGTGGCGGCCGGGAGCGGTGTAGAGGTTGCTGTCGAGCACGTCGCCGCGCTCGGCGAGGTCGAGCAGCCGCTGCTGGCCGACCGCCTTGAACCCGGGGTTGGACGAGCGCTGCAGGGTGTCGGCGCCGTTGGCCATCTCGGCCACCTTCTCCTCGGCCTCGGCCCACGCCTGCTCGGTGGTGTCGCGGACGAAGCGTCGTGATCCGCAGCCCGAACTCCAACGGCGCGTGCTCGCGCCCGAGCTCCTGCTCGAGCCCGCGCAGCGTCGCGATCCGGTCGCGCGACGCCCTCCAGCGGCTCGCCCCAGAACAGCTGGACGTCGGCCTCGGTCGGCGGCCACCCGCTGGGCGGCGTCGGAGGCACCGCCGAAGTAGAGCCGCGGGTGCCGGCGGTCTCCGCGAACGACGGTGCGCGGCGTGACCGTCGACCCGGCGACCTGGAAGTGCTCGCCCTGGTAGGTGACGTCCTCCTCGGTCCACAGCTGCCGGACCAGCTGCAGGAACTCCCTGGTCCGGCCGTACCGGTGGGCCTGGTCGCCCTCGGTGTCGCCGTACGCGGCCAGGTTGTCCTGGCCGGACACGATGTTGACCAGCAGCCGCCCCCCGCTGAGGTGGTCGAGGGTGGCCGCGGCGGACGCGAAGTGGGCCGGCCGCCAGTAGCCGGGCCGGATCGCGACCAGCGGCTGGAACGTCGTCGTCCGCGCGGCCAGCGCGGTCGCGACGGTGAACGTGTCGGGCCGGCCCCAGCCGGTGCCGAGCAGCGCACCGCCCCAGCCGTGGTCCTCGAGGGCGAGCGCCTGGGAGGTGAGCGTGTCGAGGCTGTTGTGGTCGGCGGTGACGCGTCGCCGCGATGGCCGGGGCGCACCTGGTTGGGGATGTACCAGAGGACCTGGAGGTCGGAGTCGGGCTGCTTCTCGTCCGTCGGACGGGGTCGGGTGGTGGTCGCCGTGCTCATCGCGTCTCCTTAGTCAATTAAGTCAGTCAACTAAGCATACAAAGAGCCCGACCAGGGGTCTCCCAGGCCGGCAGTCGGACGAGCCTGCGACAACGCGGGCCGTTCGGCCCACAGACCGAGGACCTTCGCCGTCCGCACTCCGGCGCCCAGGTACGGGAGGCTGGAGCCATGACCGAGACGACCACCCGGGAGATCGGGGTCACCGAGCTCGTCCTCCGCGACGCCCACCAGAGCCTGATGGCGACCCGGATGGCGCTCGAGGACATGGTCGACGCGTGTGCCGACATCGACGCGCCGGCTACTGGTCGGTCGAGTGCTGGGGCGGCGCGACGTACGACGCGTGCATCCGGTTCCTCAACGAAGACCCGTGGGAGCGGCTGCGCACCTTCCGCGAGCTGATGCCGAACAGCAGGCTCCAGATGCTGCTCCGCGGGCAGAACCTCCTCGGCTACCGCCACTACGAGGACGGCGTCGTCAACCGCTTCGTGGAGAAGTCCGCCGAGAACGGCATGGACGTCTACCGCGTCTTCGACGCCCTCAACGACGTCCGCAACGTCCGCCAGGCCATCGCCGCCGTACGCCGCGTGGACAAGCACGCGCAGGGCACCATCTGCTACACCGAGAGCCCGCTGCACACCGTCGAGGGCTACGTCCAGCTGGCCCGCGACCTGATGGACCTCGGCTGCGACTCGCTGTGCATCAAGGACATGGCCGCCCTGCTCAAGCCGCAGCCGGCCTACGACATCGTCAAGGCGATCAAGGACGACCTCGGGGTCGACACCCGGATCCACGTCCACTGCCACGCGACGACCGGCGTGACGCTGGTCAGCCTGATGAAGGCCATCGAAGCCGGCGCCGACGTCGTCGACACCTCGATCTCGTCGCTCGTCGCTCGGTCCGGGACACAACCCCACCGAGTCGCTGGTCGAGATGCTGCGCGGCACGCCGTACAGCACAGACCTGGACGACCAGCGGCTGCTCGCATCAAGGACCACTTCGCGAAGGTCCGGCCCCGCTACACCCAGTTCATGTCCGCGATCACCGGCGTCGAGACCGAGATCTTCAAGAGCCAGATCCCCGGCGGGATGATCTCCAACATGGAGAGCCAGCTCCGCCAGCAGGGCGCGGGCGACCGGCTCCGCGAGGTGCTCCTCGAGGTGCCGAAGGTGCGCGCGATGGCGGGCTACCCGCCCCTGGTCACGCCCTCCAGCCAGATCGTCGGCACCCAGGCGGTCTTCAACGTGCTGATGGGCCCGTACACAGTGCTGACCGCGGAGTTCGCCGACCTGATGCTCGGCTACTACGGAGCGACCCTCGGCGCACGTGACGCCACGATCGTCGAGGCTGCCACGCTCCAGACCGGCAAGGAGCCGATCGACGTCCGGCCCGCCGACCTGATCCCCCCGGAGTGGGACAAGCTCGTCGCCGAGGCCGGGGTGCTGGAGGGGTACGACGGGACCGACGAGGACGTCCTGACCTACGCCATGTTCCCCGGCGTGGCGCCGACGTTCTTCACCGCACGACCCGACGGCCCGGTGAACGTGGGCAAGGACCCCGTCGAGGTGGCGACCGACGAGCTCTCGAAGTCGTCCGGCTGGTGGACCGGTGAAGGGCCCGATCCACTACTCGGTCAACCTCGGCGGCCGCAAGCACTCGGTCTCGGTCGAAAGAGCGTGAGGACGTCGTGAGCAAGGACCACGCCAGCACCACACCCTCTCGATGGAGGAGCGCACTGCTCAGCTGCTCGAGCACCGTGCCGAGATCGAGCAGGGCGGCGGCGAGGCCCGCCTCGAGCGGCAGCACGCACAGGGCAAGCTGAGCGCCCGCGAGCGGGTGCTGTCGCTGCTCGACCCCGGCTCCTTCGAGGAGACCGGGATGTTCGCCCGGCACCAGTCGACCTACTTCGGGCTCGACACCGCCGACTACCCGGCCGACGGGGTGGTGACCGGAGAGGGTGCGGTGCTGGGCCGGCCCCGTGCACGTGGCCAGCCAGGACTTCACGGTCGCGGCGGCAGCGCCGGTGAGATCCACTCCAACAAGGTCGCGGCGATGCTGCGCGCGAGCCTCGGCACCGGCACGCCTTCGTCTTCATCAACGACTCCGGGGGCGCCCGGGTCCAGGAGGGCATCGGCTCGCTGGCCGGCTACGGACGCGTCTTCTACAACAACGTCCTGCTCTCCGGCGTCGTCCCGCAGATCTCGATCATCGCCGGCCCGTGCGCCGGTGGGGCGGCGTACTCACCGGCGCTGACCGACTTCATCATCCAGACCCGCCAGGCCCACATGTTCATCACCGGCCCGAGCGTCATCGCGCAGGTGACCGGCGAGCAGGTGACCTCCGACGAGCTCGGCGGCGCGGACGCCCACATGGCGCTGTCCGGCGTCACCCACTTCGTGGCCGAGGACGACGAGCAGGCGATCCTGATCGCCAAGAAGCTGCTGAGCTTCCTGCCCCAGAACAACTCCGAGGACCCGCCGATCGTCGACCCCGACTACGTCGTCGAGCCCGATCCCGGAGCTGGCGTCCGTCATCCCGGCGTCGGACAAGAAGGGGTACGACGTCCGCGAGGTGATCCTGCGGCTCGTCGACCACCAGGACTTCCTCGAGGTGCAGGCGGGGTACGCCGGCAACATCGTCGTCGGCTTCGCGCGGATCACCGGACGCACGGTCGGCATCGTGGCCAACCAGCCGATGGTGCTCTCCGGGGTGCTCGACATCAACGCCTCCGACAAGGGGTCGGCGTTCGTCCGCTTCTGCAACGCGTTCAACATCCCGCTGGTCACCCTGGTCGACGTGCCGGGGTTCCTGCCGGGCGTCGCCCAGGAGCACAACGGCATCATCCGGCACGGCGCCAAGCTGCTCTACGCCTACTCCGCCGCCACCGTCCCGAAGATCACGGTCGTGCTCCGCAAGGCCTACGGCGGCGCCTACGTCGCCATGTGCTCCAAGGACCTCGGGGCCGACAAGGTGCTCGCCTGGCCGACGGCCGAGATCGCGGTGATGGGCGCCGAGGGCGCAGCCGAGATCGTGTTCCGCCGCGAGATCGCTGCCGCCGACGACCCGGTGCAGCGACGCAAGGAGCTCGTCGAGGAGTACCGCTCGACGTTCTCCACGCCCTACGTCGCGGCCGCCCGCGGCCTGGTCGACGACATCATCGAGCCCGCCCGCACCCGCGAGCACGTGTCGCGGGCGCTCGAGATGCAGATCACCAAGCGCACCATCCGGCCGGCCAAGAAGCACGGGCTGGGCCCGACGTGAGCGACAAGCACGCCCAGGAGTCCGGTCGAGCCGACGGTCGCCGAGCTGCTCGAGACCGTCCGCGCGCTCAGCCGACCGGGTCGCCCACCTCGAGGCGTCGCTGCAGGAGCAGGAGGCAGCCGGCATCCCCGAGGAGGTCGTGATCGCGATCTCGGCCGCCGTCGCCGCGTTCTTCGGGCACCGGGCGAAGATCAAGCAGATGCACTACCGCACCGGCGCGGCGTACGCCCAGCAGGGGCGCGCGGTCGTGCAGGCCGCCCACGACACCCACAGCCCGAGGTAGCAGACCATGCAGCTCAAAGTCACCGTCAACGGCGTCGAGTACCAGGTCGAGGTCGAGGTCGAGGAGGAGCCGGCGCCGACGCTCGGGGCGATCTTCATGGCCGGCGGCAGCTTCACCCCACCCACGTGAGCCCGGCCGCGACCTCCGCCAACGGGATCCAGGCGCCGTTGTCGGGAACGGTCGCCCGCGTGCTGGTCGAGGACGGTCAGGACATCGCGGAGGGCGACGTCGTCGTCGTGCTCGAGGCGATGAAGATGGAGACCGAGATCACCGCACCCCGCCAGGGCACCGTCTCCGCGGTGCTCGTGGCCGCCGGCGACGCGGTCACCGGCGGCCAGGTGCTCGGTCGAGCTCGCGTGACCCCTCGACGGATCAGGCGGTCGCGACCTCGGCCGTGAGCTGGAGGGTACGACGGCGGTGCCGCAGCGACTCCACGGTGAAGATCGCGAGGGCGACCCACACCAGCACGAACCCGATCCAGCGGCCGGCCGGCATCGCCTCGTGGAACCACAGGACGCCGAGCGCGAACTGCAGGACCGGCGCGAGGTACTGCAGCAGCCCGAGGGTCACCAGCGGCACCCGGATCGCCGCGCCGCCGAAGCAGATCGAGCGGGACCGCGGTGACCAGGCCGGTGCTCATGAAGCAGCAGCACGTGGCCCGCTCCGTGGTGGGTGAAGCCGGAATCGCCGCGCAGGCTCAGCCAGGCCAGGTAGGTCAGGGCAACGGGCGCGATCAGCATCGTCTCGAGGGTCAGCTACTCGACCGCGGGCGCGCCCGCCTGCTTCTTGCACAGGCCGTAGCTGCCGAACGAGAACGCCAGCACCAGCGCCACCCACGGCGAGCCGTCCGTAGTCGAGGGTGAGCACCGCGACCGCCAGCGCGCTGATCCCGAGCGCCATCCACTGCCACCGCCGCAGCCGCTCGCCGAGGATGAACACGCCCATGAGCACGGTGACCAGCGGGTTGATGAAGTAGCCCGAGCGAGGTCTCCACGACGTGGCCGTTGTTGACGCCCCAGATGTAGGTGGCCCAGTTGACCGTGATCAGGCAGGCGCCCAGCGCGAGCAGCCGCGCGCACCCGGCGGTCTGCACCATCGTCCGGAAGCGCCGCCGTACGACGGAGCAGCGAGCACGAGCGCGCCCATGCTCACCATCGACCAGAGGACCCGGTGCCCCAGGATCTCGAAGGCGCCGGCGGGCTCGAGCAGCGGCCAGTAGAGCGGGAAGAGGCCCCACAGTGGCGTAGGCCGCGACCCCAGGAGGAAGCCGCGGCGCGACTCGGTCAAGTCAGGCCACGGTCCAGGTGTCGCCGCCGCCGATCAGCGCGGCGAGCCGGTCCTGCGGGGTGCCGGTGACCCCGGCCGAGGCCTGGGTGAGCTGGTCGCGGGCGAGGTCGTCGTACGTCGGGCGGGCGACCTGGCGGAAGATCCCGATCGGCGCCTGGTGCAGCCGGCCTGCGTCGGTGAGCCGCGAGATCGCGAACGCGGTCGTCGGGTCGTCGGCGTGGGCGTCGTGCACGAGCAGGTCGTCCGACGCTGACCTGGTCGGCGCCGTCGCCGACCTCGACCACCTTCACGCCGCCGGTGGCCTGGTCGCGGACCAGGCCGCGCGAGCCCTCGTGGCCGAAGCGCACCGGCTCGCCGTGGACGAGCGGGATGATCGCGTCGTCGCGCGTCTCCGGCGACTTCACCGCGTCGAACGCGCCGTCGTTGAAGATCGGGCAGTTCTGGTAGATCTCGACCAACGACGTGCCCCGGTGGGCAGCGGCGGCCGACAGCACCGCGGTCAGGTGCCGGCGGTCGGAGTCGATGGTGCGGGCCACGAACGACGCCTCGGCACCGAGCGCGAGCGAGACCGGGTTGAAGGGCCAGTCGAGCGAGCCCATCGGGGTCGACTTGGTGACCTTGCCGAACTCGGAGGTGGGGGAGTACTGCCCCTTGGTGAGCCCGTAGATCCGGTTGTTGAAGAGCAGGATCGTCATGTTCACGTTGCGGCGCAGGGCATGGATCAGGTGGTTGCCGCCGATGGACAGCGCGTCGCCGTCACCGGTGACGACCCACACCGACAGGTCCTCGCGGGCGGTGGCGATGCCGGTCGCGATCGACGGCGCGCGGCCGTGGATCGAGTGCATGCCGTAGGTCTCGAGGTAGTAGGGGAAGCGCGAGGAGCAGCCGATCCCGGAGACGAAGACGATGTTCTCGCGGCGCAGCCCGAGGTCGGGCAGGAACCCCTGCACGGCCTTGAGCACGGCGTAGTCGCCGCAGCCCGGGCACCAGCGCACCTCCTGGTCGCTGGTGAAGTCCTTGCCCGTCAGCGCGGTCGCGCCCTCGTCGAGCGTCGGCACCGACTCGATGCCGCTGCGGTGGACGGGGAGGGGCAGGTCGGTGGTGCTCATGAGATCTCTCCCGACGGGACGGATTCGATGCTCTGCGACAGGTCGACCTCGATGCCCTCGGCCTCGGCGACCAGGTTGCCGATCGCCTCGGCGAGGTCGGCGGCCTTCAGTGGCATGCCGTTGACCTGGTTGTAGCCGACGGCGTCGACGAGGTAGCGACTGCGGATCAGCAGGGCGAGCTGGCCGAGGTTCATCTCGGGGATCAGCACCTTGTCGTAGCGGGCCAGGATCTCGCCGAGGTCGCGCGGGAACGGGTTGAGGTGGCGCAGGTGCACCTGCGCCGCGTGATAGCCGGCCTTGCGCACGCGTCGTACGCCGGCGCCGATCGGGCCGTACGTCGAGCCCCAGCCGAGCACGACGACCTTGGCGAGGCCGTCGGGGTCGTCGACCTCGAGCGGCGGCAGCGACTCGGCGATCCGCTCGACCTTGGCGGCGCGGGTACGGACCATGAAGTCGTGGTTGGCGGGGTCGTAGGAGATGTTGCCGTGCCCGTCGCCCTTCTCGAGGCCACCGATCCGGTGCTCGAGCCCCGGCGTGCCCGGGATCGCCCAGGGCCTGGCCAGCGTCTCCTCCTGACGGAGGTAGGGCCAGAACTCGGGCTTCTCGGCGGCGCCGGCGGTCGAGCCTGTCGAGACCACGTGGTTCGTCTCCGTGGCGAAGGCCGGGTCGATCCCGGGGAGCTCGGAGAGCTCCGGGACCCGCCACGGCTCGGAGCCGTTGGCCAGCATCCCGTCGGAGAGGAGCATCACCGGGGTGCGGTAGGTGATCGCGATGCGCACCGCCTCGAGCGCGGCGTCGAAGCAGTCACCGGGGGACCGGGGAGCCACGATCGGCACCGGCGACTCGCCGTTGCGACCGAACATCGCCTGCAGCAGGTCGGCCTGCTCGGTCTTCGTCGGCAGACCGGTCGACGGACCGCCGCGCTGCACGTCGACCACGACGAGCGGCAGCTCGGTCATCACCGCCAGCCCGATCGACTCCGACTTCAGTGCGATGCCGGGGCCGGAGGTGGTGGTCACGCCGAGGCGACCCGCGAAGGCCGCTCCGATGGCGGCGCCGATGCCGGCGATCTCGTCCTCGGCCTGGAAGGTCGTGAGGCCGAACGACTTGTGCTTGCTGAGCTCGTGGAGGATGTCGGAGGCCGGCGTGATCGGGTAGGAGCCCAGGAAGAGCGGCAGACCCGACTGCACGCTGCCGGCGATCAGGCCGTAGGCCAGCGCCAGGTTGCCGGTGATGTTGCGGTAGGTCCCCATCGGCATCGGGGCCGGCTTGATCTCGTAGGAGACCGCGAACGTCTCGGTGGTCTCGCCGAAGTTCCACCCGGCGCGGTACGCCGTCACGTTGGCGTCGCGGATGTCGGGCACCTTGGCGAACCGCTTCTGCAGGAACGCCACCGTCGACTCGGTCGGGCGTCCGTAGAGCCACGAGAGAAGCCCCAGCGCGAACATGTTCTTGGCCCGCGCGGCGTCCTTGCGCGACAGGCCGTACTGCTTGACCGCCTCGACCGTCATGCCGGTCAGGTCGATCGCGTGGACGGCGTACTCGGCAAGGCTCTCGTCGTCGAGGGGGTTGCCGCTGTAGCCGGCCTTGGTCAGGTTGCGCGCGGTGAAGTCGTGGGTGTCGACCACGATCGTGGCGCCCCGGGGAAGGTCGCCGAGGTTGGCCCGCAGCGCCGCGGGGTTCATCGCCACCAGCACGTCGGGGGCGTCGCCCGGCGTCAGGATGTCGTGGTCGGCGAAGTGGACCTGGAACGACGAGACGCCGGGCAGGGTGCCCTGGGGCGCCCGGATCTCGGCCGGGAAGTTCGGCAGCGTCGACAGGTCGTTGCCGATAGGCCGCGGACTCCTGGGTGAACCGGTCCCCGGTCAGCTGCATGCCGTCGCCCGAGTCGCCTGCGAACCGGATGATCACGCGGTCGAGCCGCTTGACCTGCTTGGACACTCTGCGTGCACTTCCTTCTGTCGCGTCGGGCGTAGAGCCCTGTCGGTGGCCGATCCGGTCGCGGCGCAACTCCCCCACGATAGTCCTGCCGCGGCCGGTAGCCGAACCGTTGCGCCGGTTCTGGACCGTGAGTCCTCCCACGCCCTCGGACGCCCCGTTCCCAGCGCGGTGCAGCGGTGCTTGACTCGCGCCATGGACATCTCCGCGAAGGACCCGACCGAGCAGGTCCGGGCCCAGCACGCAGCGCTCGGGTCGAGCCTCCCCTTCGACGACCGGCGCGACTTCGAGGACGCCCGCCGAGGCTTCCTCGGCGCGCTCGAGCCTGGCGTCGTACAGGGCGACGACGGCCGGGTCGTGTGGGACAACGACTCCTACTCCTTCCTCGAGGGTGAGGCGCCGGAGACCGTCAACCCGAGCCTGTGGCGCCAGTCGCAGCTCGTGGCCCAGCAGGGGCTGTTCGAGGTGACGGAGGGCATCTACCAGGTGCGCGGGCTGGACCTGTCCAACGTGACCTTCGTCGAGGGTGCCACCGGCGTCCTCGTGATCGACCCCCTCATCTCGACCGAGACCGCGGCGGCCGCTCTCGGCCTCTACCGCCGGCATCGTGGCGAGCGGCCGGTCACCGGCGTGATCTACACCCACTCCCACATCGACCACTTCGGCGGCGTGAAGGGGGTGACCACCCAGGAGGACGTCGACGCGGGCCGGGTCGTGATCGTGGCGCCCGCCGGCTTCCTCGAGCACGCGGTCGCCGAGAACGTCTACGCCGGGACCGCGATGAGCCGTCGGGCCGGCTACATGTACGGCGCCGCCCTCGACCGCGGACCGCGCGACCAGGTCGGCGCGGGCCTCGGGCAGACCACCTCGGTCGGCACGGTCACGCTGATCGCGCCGACGCTGCACGTCTCCACGACCGGGGAGGAGCACACGGTCGACGGGGTCCGCATCGTGTTCCAGATGGCGCCGGGCACCGAGGCGCCGGCCGAGATGCACTTCTACTTCCCGGACCACCGGGCCCTCTGCATGGCCGAGAACGCGACGCACACGCTGCACAACCTGCTCACCCTGCGCGGCGCCCTGGTCCGCGACCCGAACGCGTGGGCCGGGTACCTCACCGAGGCGCTCGACCTGTTCGGCGACGACGTCGAGGTGGCGTTCGCCTCCCACCACTGGCCGACGTGGGGCAAGGAGCGCATCGTCGAGTGGATCTCGCTCCAGCGCGACCTCTACGCCTACCTGCACGACCAGACCCTCCGGCTGATGAACCAGGGGCTCGTCGGCGCCGAGATCGCCGAGCAGCTCCAGCTGCCCCCGGCGCTGGAGCAGGCCTGGAGCACGCACGGCTACTACGGCTCGGTCAGCCACAACGTGAAGGCGATCTACCAGCGCTACATGGGCTGGTACGACGGGAACCCGGCGCACCTGTGGGCCCACCCGCCGGTCGAGGCCGCCACTCGCTACCTGGCCTACATGGGTGGGGCCGACGCGGTGGTCGCCCGGGCCCGCGAGTCCTTCGCCGCCGGCGACCTGCGCTGGGTCGCGGAGGTGCTCAACCACGTGGTCTTCGCCGAGCCGGGACATCCCGCGGCCACCGAGCTGCTCGCCGACACCTACGAGCAGCTGGGCTACGGCGCCGAGAACGGCACCTGGCGCAGCGTCTACCTGTCGGGAGCGCGCGAGCTGCGCCGGGGAGGCTTCGGGACCCCGGCCCAGGCCGACGCCCCCGACCTGGTCTCGGCCCTCAGCCCGGAGATGCTCTTCGACGCCCTGGCTATCCGGGTGGACGGTCCGCGCGCGTGGGACCTGCGGCTCACCATCGACGTCCGCTTCACCGACACCGGCGGCTTCCACCGGCTGCGTCTGGCCAACGGCGTCCTGACCCACAGCCCCGTCGAGAAGCCGGACCCGGCCGACCTCACGGTGTCCTGCCCCCGGCCGGCACTGCCCGCGGTCGCTCTCGGTCTCCTGCCGCCGGAGGACTTCGCGTCCGCCGGGGTCGAGCTGGCCGGCGACCCGTCGGCGCTGGGTCGGCTGCTGGCGGTCCTGGACGAGCCCGACCCCGACTTCGCCATCGTCACACCCGACTGAGGACGTTCCGCCCAGCGGAGCCGGGACGCGCAGCCCGCTGTGCGGGCAAGGCTTCCACCGCGCCCCGCCCCGGCGGAGCCGGGGCGGAACGGCCGCAAGGAGCGCCGCAGCCCGCTGTGCGGGCAAGGCTTCCCACCGCGCCCCGCCCCCGGCGGAGCCGGGGCGGAACGGCCGCAAGCAGCGCCGCAGCCCGCTGTGCGGGCAAGGCTTCCCACCGCGCCCGCGCCCTGGGGCGCCACGGTGCGACACGTCACGCCCCCACGATGGCGTACTTGGTCGATCATCCTGATAATCTCAACCAAACAACGTTACTTACGTTGGCTATCACCCCGAGAGTGAAGAGAGATACAGACATGACCAAGCGGATGCGCCTCGCGACCCTCGGCGTCGCGGCGACCCTCATCCCGGCGGTCCTGAGCGGATGCGCGGCGTCCTCGGGATCCTCCTCGGACAAGAACTCCCTGAGCGTGGTGGGCTTCTCGGTCCTCAAGACCGCCAACGAGCCCGTGATCGCCGCGTTCCAGAAGACCTCGGCCGGCAAGGACCTCAACTTCACCACGTCGTACGGCGCCTCCGGCGACCAGTCGCGTGCGGTGGCCGGTGGCCTCCACGCCGACGAGGTCCACCTCTCCCTCGAGCCCGACGTGGCCTCGCTCGTCGAGGCCGGCAAGGTCCCCGCGACCTGGGACCAGACGCCCACCAAGGGGATCCTCACCGACTCCGAGGTCGTGTTCCTGGTCCGCAAGGGCAACCCGCTGCACATCCAGGGCTGGGACGACCTGGTCAAGCCGGGCGTCAAGATCGTCACTCCCAACCCCGAGTCGTCGGGCTCGGCCAAGTGGAACATCCTGGCCGCCTACGCCCACGCCAAGGAGGCCAAGGGCGGCAGCGACGCCACGGCCACCGCGTTCGTGACCAAGCTGCTCAACAACGCCGTCGCGTTGCCCGCCAGCGGCAGCGACGCGCTGTCGTCGTTCCTCGCCGGCAACGGTGACGTTCTCCTGGCCTACGAGAACGACTCGATCGAGGCGAAGGCCGCCGGTGACCCGGTCGACTACATCGTCCCGAACGACACGCTGCTGATCCAGAACCCGGCAGCCATCACCACCGACGCCAACCCGGCCGCCAAGGACTTCTTGAGCTTCCAGCTCGGCAAGCAGGGCCAGACCCTCTACGCGCAGGCCGGCTTCCGGCCCGTGATCTCCGGGGTCCAGACCACGGTGAAGGGCGCCAACGACCCGAGCAACCCGTTCCCGAAGGTGCCGGTCCAGTACACGATCGACAAGACCTTCGGTGGCTGGGACAAGGCCAACAAGGAGTTCTTCGACGACACCACGGGGGTCATCACCAAGATCATCTCCGGCCTCCACGTCGGCAGCTGAGTCTCGATGACCACTGCCGTCCTCGGACAGGGCACCCGGGCGGTCGGGCGCGGCCGTCGGGGTGCCCGCTCCACCCTCACTCCCGGAGCGGCCCTGGGCCTCGGCGTGGCGATGGTGTGGTTCAGCCTGCTCGTGCTGATCCCGCTCGCCGCGGTCGTCGTCGTCGCCGGTGGCGACGGGTTGAGCGGCTACGTCGACGCTCTGAAGAACCCGCAGTCGTGGGCAGCGATCCGGCTCACCGTGGGGCAGTCGCTCCTCGTCACCGCGTTGAACGTCGTGATGGGCACCCTGATCGCCTGGGTGCTCGTGCGCGACCGGTTCTGGGGCAAGCGTCTGCTCGACGTCGTCATCGACGTCCCGTTCGCGATGCCGACCATCGTCGCCGGCCTGGTGCTGCTCAGCCTCTACGGCCCTTCGAGCCCGCTCGGGGTGAACGTCGCCAACACCCGCAACTCGGTGACCCTGGCCCTGGCGTTCGTCACCTTGCCGTTCATCGTCCGTACCGTGCAGCCCGTGCTCGCCGAGCTCGAGGGTGACGTGGAGGAGGCAGCGGCCTCGCTGGGTGCCCGTCGGATCACGATCCTGCGCCGGATCGTGCTGCCCTCCCTGGTGCCGGCCATCGCGGCGGGAGCCGCGCTGTCCTTCGCCCGCGCGATCTCGGAGTACGGCTCGCTGGTGCTGATCAGCGGCCAGCTGCCCTACAAGACCGAGGTGGTCTCGGTCCGCGTCCTCGGCTTCATCGAGGGCGGCAACAAGACCCAGGCCGCCGCGCTGGCCACCATCATGCTCGGCGTGGCGCTCTTCGTGATCGTCGCGCTCGACATCCTGCAGAGGCGGGTGGCTCGCCGTGGTTAGTCTTCCCACCCCCGCGAAGTGGGCGGTCCGCCTGGTCGCCGTCGGCTACGTGTTCATGCTCGTCGGCTGGCCGTTGCTGATGCTCGTCCAGAAGACGGTGGACAGCGGCTGGTCGTCGATCCAGGCGACCTTCTCCGACCCCGACGTCACCCATGCGTTCCTGGTGACCATCGAGATCTCGCTGTGGGCCGTGGCCATCAACACCGTGTTCGGTGTCGGCATGGCTCTGCTGCTGGTGCGCTACGAGTTCCCGGGCAAGCGCACCCTGTCAGCCCTGATCGACCTGCCGATGGCGGTCTCGCCGATCGTGATCGGCCTGGCCCTCCTGCTGGTCTACAACGGCGTCGACGGCTGGTTCGGTCCGACCCTCGAGGCCAACGGCATCCAGGTGATCTTCAACAGTCCCGGCATGATCATGGCGACCTGTTTCGTGTCCCTGCCCCTCGTCATCCGGGAGGTGGTGCCGGTGCTCGAGGAGATCGGGGACGACCAGGAGCAGGCCGCACGCAGCCTCGGCGCCAACGCCGCCCAGACCCTGCGCCGGATCACGCTGCCGGCGATCAAGTGGGCCGTCGTGTACGGCGTCGTGCTGACGCTGGCCCGCTCCCTGGGTGAGTTCGGCGCCCTCAAGATCGTCTCGGGCAACCTCACCGGCCGCACGCAGACCGCCCCCCTGGTGGTCGAGCAGAAGTATCAGAACTTCGCGCAGAGCGAGGCGTACACGGTGTCGCTGGTGCTGGTCCTGATCAGCGTCCTGTGCATCGTCGTCGTGTCCCTCCTGCGCCCCAAGGAGTCCTCCTCATGAGTATCGAGATCAAGAACGTCAACAAGTTCTTCGGCGACTTCGTCGCCCTCGACGACATCAACGTGTCGTTGCCGACCGGTCAGCTGACCGCGCTGCTGGGGCCGTCCGGTGGTGGCAAGTCCACGCTGCTGCGGATCATCGCCGGCCTCGAGAAGGCCGACACCGGCACCGTCGAGATCGAGGGCGTCGACGCCACCACGATGGCGCCGCAGAAGCGCAATGTCGGCTTCGTCTTCCAGCACTACGCCGTGTTCAAGCACATGACCGTGGCCAAGAACGTCGCGTTCGGCCTCGAGATCCGCAAGAAGAGCAAGGACGAGGTCCGTGACCGCGTCGAGGAGCTGCTCAAGCTCGTGCACCTGTCGCAGTTCGCCGACCGGCTGCCCTCGCAGCTGTCCGGCGGTCAGCGGCAGCGGATGGCGCTCGCGCGGGCGCTCGCCGTACAGCCCAAGGTGCTGCTGCTGGACGAGCCCTTCGGTGCCCTGGACGCGAAGGTCCGCAAGGAGCTGCGGGAGTGGCTGCGACGCCTGCACGACGAGGTGCCGGTCACGACGGTGTTCGTGACCCACGACCAGGAGGAGGCGATGGAGGTCGCCGACGAGATCGTGGTCATCAACGACGGACGCATCGAGCAGGTCGGGGCGCCCGACGAGCTCTACGACGCGCCGGCCAACGACTTCGTGATGGGCTTCCTCGGCGAGGTGACCGAGCTCGGCAACCTCCGCCTGCGTCCCCACGACGTCGAGATCGCGCACAGCCCGGCCCTGGCTGGGAGCATCGCGGCCGACATCCTGCGGATGACGCGGGTCGGCTTCGAGGTGCGCCTGGTCGCCGGGACCGAGTACGGCCAGGAGGTCTCGGTCGTCACGACCCGGTCGCACGCGCGGTCCCTGGGACTCGAGGACGGTCAGCGGGTCTGGCTCACCGCGTCGACCGGGGCCACCACGGTGCCGGCGATGAAACCGGTCCTGGTCAGCTGACAACAGCGGTCCCACAGCCCGGTAACACCTCGGCACGCGGCCGACCACAGGTCCGTGTCCGGCCTCACCCGTGCGGGTGAAGCCGCCACGGAAACGCTTGACGTGGTCGCCGACGCGTGCTGTTCTCCCTTTCTGGGTGGGTACTACTGGGGGGCCCACCGGGCAACCTCGGGGGGTGTGCCACATGTTCACATCGGTACGACTCATGGGGGCGACGGCCACCGCCTCCGTCGCGATCCTCTCGGCCCTGACGCCGGCGATCGCCGAGGGAGGCGCGAGCACGGCAGCGGGCCGGCTCGTGATCGTGCAGGCGGTGCCGGGCGACTCGCTCACGGTGACCGTCGACGGAAAGACCGTCCAGCGCAACACCTCCGAGGGCAGCGTGCTGGGCCCGATCACGGTGAGCACGGGTCGGCACCAGGTCGGCTTCGACGACGGGTCCGGTGCGCTCCGGCTCCGGTCGACCGTCGTGGTGTCCGCGGGCTCGAGCAGCGACATCGTGGTGCACCTGCCCGCGGCGGTGCACGGCGCTCCGGTCGTCAACTCCTACCGGACCCCGCGCTCACCGATCGGCCCGGGCAAGGCACGGGTGCTGGTCGCCCACACCGCCACGGTCGCTCCGGCCGACGTGCGGGTGGACGGCCAGGTGGCCTTCCGCAACATCGCGAACGGCGAGTACGCCACCGCGGACCTCGCCGCCGGACATCACACGGTCGCGCTGCTGCCCACCGGCCTCACCCATCACCCGCTCCTGGGCCCGCTGCCCGTGGACCTGAAGGCCGGCACCATCACGATGGTGTATGCCGTGGGGAACCCCCGCGACCGGTCGATGCACGTGATCGCCCACGTGGCGACCCTGACCGCCGACGGGGCCGTCGTGCCCACGGGGATCGACACCGGCGCAGCCGGCCTGGCGGCCGACATCCACGTGCACCCGTTCGGTGCGCGCTCGGCGCAGGCGACGGGGACGTCGGCTGACCTGCCGGCCACCGGGGTGGCACTCGCCGGAGCCGCCCTGGTCGCAGCCGGCCTCGCGCTCGGGCTCTCGTGGCGTCGACGCCACGCTCCCGAGACCGGATGAGGACGGATGTCCGGGGTCGCGGGACGCCACCGGTCGCCGACCCGGCGACGGGGGGTCGTCGTGACGGTCGCTACCGCGCTGGTGGGGTCGACCACCTGGGCCTGGGCAGCGGCCCAGGACGCTCCGGATGACGGGCCCATGAGCGCCCGACACGCGGCCCCGGCAGCGCGGCACCCGATCCGGTCCAGCGGTCCGGTGGTGCCCGCGCGGCGTGCCGGGGGCGCCGTACCGGAGGTGCCGACGCGTACCGTGCTGCCGGACGGGACCGTGGTCCCGGTCCGGTCCGTCGGCACCGACCCGGACGGCATGCTCGCGGTGCCGTCCGACATCCGGGTCGCGGGCTGGTGGCGTGGTGGTTCCCGGCTCGGAGACCCGTTCGGGTCCCTGCTGCTCGCCGCCCACGTCGACTCGACCACCCAGGGGCTGGGCCCCTACGTCTCCCTGCTCTCGGTCCGCGCGGGCCAGCAGATCACGGTGACCTCGACGCACCTGCGGCAGACCTTCGCGGTGGTGTCGCTGGCGCTCGTGCCGAGGAAGAGCCTCGGCGACCACCCGGAGCTCTTCTCGGCCCGCGGACCCGCTCGGCTGACGCTGGTGACGTGCGCCGCGCCGTACGACGCCGGCCGCGGCGGCTACCAGAACCTCGCGGTCGTCACCGCCCGGCCGGTGGCCGACGTCGTACGAAGGAGCGGGCGATGAGTCCTGCGAAGAGGTCCAAGCGGAGCAAGAAGGCCAAGAAGGGCTCTGCCCGCAAGCCGAAGTCCACCGCCGTCCGGAGCAAGCGGCGGACCGTGCACAGGCCGCCGCCCCGCCGCCCGGCCCCGCCTACGCCACCTCCGGCCCCGGAGACGCCACCGACCTCGCAGACGCCACCGACCTCGCAGACACCACCGGTCGAGGAGGTGACCCCGCTGGTCCAGGAGCCCCCGGAGCCGGTGGCCGAGCCCGACCCGGTGCAGCGCTGGGACGTCGACCCCGACGCCACGTGGTGGGACGACGTCTGGCCGTTCGCAGAGGAGGAGGAGCCGGCCGATGAGCCCGCTCTCGAGCCGAGCGAGCAGCCGGTCGGCGACGACGTCGGCGAGACGGCGGACGAGCCGGTCGCGGAGCCGACCGAGGAGGACGACGCGCCGGTGGTGGCACCCGCGCCGGTCCCGGTGCCGTTCGCGAGGTCCGAGCAGCCCCACCGGTCACACCGGTGGGTGGTGGCCGTCCTGGCCGCGGGGGCGGTCGCTGCGGGCGTGGTCTGGCTCGCGACCGGGTGGAACAGCGGCGACCGCGCCCGGCTCACGCGGAGCGACACGTTCACTGCCCCGGTCCGGCTCGGCCCCGACACCTCGCTGGTCCGGAGCCGGGTGCTGCGGTCGGGCGACCTGGTCGTGACCCACTGGATCCGCAGCAGCCGGGCCGTCCGCCGGGTCACGATCCGCACCCCGCACGTGGCGGGCCTCGCGCCGGACGCGGTCCACGTCGGCCATGTCGTGCTGGCGGCCGACGGCTTGCTCTCGCCGGTCGTCGGGCAGCCCCTCGGCACCGGCCTGGTGACCTACCGGATCCCGCCGACCCATCGCCTCTACGTCCGCTACCAGCTCTCCGGCGCTCTCCAACGGGCCGGACCCGACGGCCGTGCGCTGGCCCGGATCACGGCGCTGGACGTCGACACCGGCTCCTCGCTCGCCGAGACCACGCGGACGGTCGTGGGCGCCCGGGTGCTGGCCCTGGCCTGCTCCTCCGCCGCGCCCGGGGCGATCGCCGTACCGTGCGGCTCCGACGACCGTGGCCGGTGGAGCGTGCGCCTGGGACGCGCGGAGTCGGCCAGCCAGGTGATGGCCCAGCTCGACCTGTCCTAGCCGGTCAGCCGGGGTCGGCCATGGCGTGGATCTCCCGGTGGCGCATGACGCGCCAGGCGACGTAGCCGAAGGCCCCGGTCACCAGGGGCAGCCCCCAGGTCAGTGCCCGGTAGACGAGCACGCCGGCGAGCACGGCGTCCTGCGACGCCTCACCGAGGACCGCGACGTAGACCGCGGTGTAGACGACCTCGGCGACGCCCACCGCGCCAGGGGTGATCGGGACGATCGTGAGCATCCGTCCGATCGAGTAGAGGAACAGCCCCAAGGACACCGGCATCTCGGCCGGGTGGACGCCGCAGGCCCAGAGGCTGCCGACCAGGAGCAGTCCGTTGAGCAGGTAGGCGCCGCCGATGCAGGCAGCCAGGACGCTGCGGTTGCCGCGGACCAGGCTCAAGGTGGTGACGCGGAGGTCGCGGGCGCGCTCCGGCCAGGTGGTCACCTGCTCCTTGCTGAGGAGGCGGCGGACCGGGTTGACGCACCGCTGACCGGCGCGCCCCAGCGCCATCGCCAGTCGCTCGCTGCCGGCCACGGCGGTGACCAGCACCACCGTGACCACGGTGATCACCACGGTGACCAGACCGATCAGCCAGACGTGCTCGCTGCCCTGCTCGGCGGGGCGCCCGAGCGCCACCCAGAGGAGGAACAACAGCCCCGGGGCGGCGAACACCAGGGCGTCGGTGATCACGCTGACGCTGACCGTGGCGCCGGCGAACCGCTCGGTGCTGACGCCCCAGCTGCGGAGCACGACGTACTGCGTCGCCGTGCCGGACGGGCCGGGGATCACGTTGCTCACCGCCGATGACGACTCCCGGGCGATGAGGGACCGGACGAACGAGAGCCCCGGGATCACCGGCGGGTAGGCCGCCGCCAGCAGCAGCCGGATGACCAGGGCCGCCACCAGCAGCACCGTGAAGGTCAGGGCCGACATCGAGCTGATCGCCGCCCACACGCCTTCGAGGCTGCCCAGAGCGGGCACGATGACCAGGAAGAGGAGGACGAGTAGCCCACCCGACAGGGCTGCGCTCAGCACCTTCATCAGGACCGACGTCGGCCCCGGCCGGTCGCCCAGGGCCTCACCGGGCAACGCCGCCGACGCGCCAGACGGTGCAGGAGTCTCGTGCTCGGACACGGAGGCACGCTAATCCACCGCTGGTGGGAACGTGTGCAGGGGTCGGTCCCCGACCGGCGTGTCCGGCGTGTCCCGCGGCTGCCATGGACAGCGGCGTGCCGCGCCCACCTCACGCCCGTCCGGCGTCATAGTGGTGGTGATCCGATGCCACACGAGGAGGGCCGCATGTCCCAGCTGACTCCGACCGGGAGGACGTGGGCCACGGGCCTCACCGTCTTCGCCGCGGTCATCATGGTGGTCTCCGGCGTCGTGCAGGTGCTGCAAGGCATCGTGGCCCTGGCCAACTCCGAGTTCTACGTGGTCGGCGCCTCGTACACCTTCCAGTTCGACGTCACGGCCTGGGGCTGGATCCAGCTGCTGGTCGGCATCGCCGTGGCGGTCGTCGGCGCCTTCGTCTTCCTGGCCAGGCCCTGGGCGCGCTGGACCGGCATCGTCGTCGTCGCCGTCTCGATGATCGCCAACTTCGCCTGGGTGCCCTACTACCCGGTGTGGGGGATCATCGTGCTCGCTCTCGACGGGGCCGTGATCTGGGCGCTGTCCGTCGATACCCGCGAGTAGCCGCGCCTGCGTCGGAGGCGTTGCTCGCCGCTCAGGCGTCGAGGCGTTCGAGGGCCGGCAGGTCCCGGACCACGATCCGTCCGCGGCCGAGCTCGAGGATCCCCTGGTCCCCGAGTCTCTGGAGCACCTGGTTGACCGAGGGGCGTGTCCCGCCACAGAGCTCGGCCACCTCCTCCTGCGTCAGCGGGATGGTCACCGCCTCGGTCGAGCCGCCGTACACCCGGCTCAGCGCCGCGAGCCGGCGTACGACGCGCCGGTCGAGCGAGTCGTACATCGCCTCCACGAGCAGGGCCGTCAGCTCCTGCACACGCCGGGCGAGCAGTCTGCTGACCAGCTGCTCCAACCGCGGGTTGCGCTCGCGCAGCTCCCGGAAGACCGCCGCCGGGATGCTCAGCGTCCGCACCGGCTCGAGCGCCACCACCGTCGCCGTGCGGTACGGCGTGCCGTCACCCAGCAGTGACACCTCACCGAAGTGCGAGTCCGGGCCCATGACGTTGACGATGGAGGTCTCGCCGGACGGCTTGGTGATCTGCACGGCCACCCGGCCGTCGAGCACGATGTGGAAGCTCGCCGACCCGTCACCCTCGTGGACGAGCACCTCGCGGCGCGCGTACGTGTTCTCCCTGCTGGCGCGGAGCAGAGGTTCGACGTCGCGGTCCGAGAGGGACCGGAGCACTTGCGGCACGTCCACGCCGTCAGTCAAGCAGCCGCCACGCTCGGACGGGGTTGCCGGTCGGTCCCGCCGGCATCGCCGACGCCGGATCGCCTGGGTAGCCTGGCCCGCACATCGCGACGTGCGGCCGCGGCTCGGAGACCGGGTGTGCTCGTGTCGGGGCCCTCACCGCCTGCAGCCGAGGAGACACCATGACCGCCCATGAGGAGGTGCCGCCGGCCCTCGTCACCTCGGTCGCGTCCGTGCGGACCCTGTTCGGAGCCGCCGCCTGCTCGTTGGCCCTGGTCGACGACGAGGGCGAGCAGCTGCACTACGTCGCGGCCGACGGTGCCGGTGCGGACGAGATCCGCGGGGTGTCCCTGCCCGTCGGACGAGGGATCGGTGGCTGGGCCGCGATGTCCGGCCAACCGATCGCGGTCCGCGACGTGGCCACGGATGCCCGGTTCGCGCGCGACATCGCCGAGTCGACCCACTACGTGCCCGAGGTCATCCTGGCCGCGCCCCTGCTCTCGACGGCCGGTGAGGTCGTCGGCGTCGTGTCCGTGCTCGACCCGGACACCGAGGAGTCGAGCGGGTGGACCCTGTCCGTGCTCGGCACCCTGGCCTCGCTGATGGCCTTGCTGCTCGAGGGCTCGACGGGTCCTGCGTCCGACGACCGGCTCGCGCTCCTCGGCGCCGAGGTCGTCCGGTCCGTCGAGTCGTGGCAGACCGCCGTACGGCGAGAGTCCCGCAGGTGAGCACACTCCCGGCCTGGTCCGGTGCCTTCGGGCGCCGGGCACTCGAGGAGGTGGTCGCCCTGCCACTGCCGGAAGTCCGGGAGTGGGCGTTCGGTGGTGCCACGGGCGCAGGAGTCCGGGTAGCGGTGATCGACAGTGGCGTCGACGCCGACCACCCCGACGTCGGCGAGATCGCGGGCGGAGTCGCGTTCCTGGTCGACCCCGAGGCCGAGGACGGCTTCGTCGAGCAGCCGTGGCCGCACGAGGACCTCGTCGGCCACGGCACCGCCTGCTCCGCGATCATCCGGTCGCTCGCTCCGGAGTCGGAGATCTTCTCCGTGCGCGTGCTCGGCGCCAACCTCAAGGGCAAGGGGGCTCTCCTCCACGCCGGCGTCGCGTGGTCGGTCGGCCAGGGCATGGACGTCGCGAACCTGTCGTTGTCGAGCAAGTCGGCCGCCATGTTCGGCCCGCTCCACGAGGTGGCGGACCAGGCGTACTTCGCCGGCACGGTGCTGGTGTGTGCGGCGAACAACCTCCCAGGCCCGACGTACCCCTCGCAGTACGCGTCGGTGATCTCGGTGGCCGCTCGGCCGGGTGGTGACGCGTTGGCCCTCGACTACAACCCCCATCCCCCGGTGGAGTTCGGTGCTCGAGGCATCGACGTCCCGGTGGCGTGGGCCGGTCGTGGATCGATCACCGCCACCGGCAACAGCTTCGCGGCTCCGCACGTCACCGGCATGGTCGCGCTGATGCGCAGCAAGCACCCCTGGCTGACACCCCTCCAGGTGAAGGCCGTGCTGCAGGCCGCGAGTGCGAACACCACAACCGGTGACGGGTGAGCCTTTTGTCCCTAGTGTCAGGTAGCGGACAGACCTCGGGCTGCTCCGGTGAGCACACTGTCGAAGGCAAGGGGCGCATGGGCCCGCACGGAGAGGACAGGTCATGAACGATCAGCAGAACATCGAGCAGGATGACGCCGAGGCCGGCCGGGACCACCCCGTCACGGAGCTGAACGACGACGTCGAGGGCCTCCGCGCCCCCAGCGTCACCGAGGACGACGACGTGGAGGGCCACAGCCAGCCGCCTCGCGACATCGACACCCACCCTGTCTCCTGACGCGTCTGGCAGGTCGGGAGCGCCCTGCGGCGCCTCCCGACCGCGACGGTGGGTGGGTCAGCGGTAGTTGGTGAACTGGACCGCGAAGTCGAGGTCCTGCTGCTTGACCAGCGCGATGACGGTCTGGAGATCGTCGCGCTTCTTGCTCGAGACCCGCAGCTCGTCGCCCTGGATCTGGGCCTTGATGCCCTTGGGGCCCTCGTCGCGGATCAGCTTGGAGATCTTCTTGGCGTCCTCGGAGGTGATCCCCTCCTTGAGGGTGATCGAGATCTTGGACTGCTGACCGGACTGCCGCGGCTCCGAGGCGTCGAGGATCTTCAGGCTCTGGTTGCGCTTGACCAGCTTGCCCTGGAACACGTCGAGGACAGCGCTCGCGCGGTCGTCGGCCGACGCCGTGATCTCGATCGCGTGCTCGCCCTGCCACTCGATCGTCGCGCCGGTGCCCTTGAAGTCGAAGCGGGTGGCGATCTCGCGAGCTGTCTGCCCGAGGGCGTTGTCCACCTCCTGGCGGTCGATCTTGCTGACGATGTCGAACGAGCTGTCGGCCATGGTGGTTCTCCTCTTGGCGGTTTCGGCTCCACGGTGCTGCCTTGCTATTGTTCCGACCTGCTGACGCACCGCCAAACGGCGGGTCCTCAGCTCCGGCAGATTGCCCGAGCGGCCAATGGGAGCGGACTGTAAATCCGTCGGTGTATACCTACCCAGGTTCGAATCCTGGATCTGCCACCCTCGAGAGCCCGGCCCGGACACGGGCCGGGCTCTCGTGCTCTACGGTGAGGTCGCCGGTGTGGCCGCGACGCCCGTGCGGAGACCACGTGCTGCAAGCACTCGGAGGCTCCCTGTCCGCCGCCGTCGGCATCGCGATCAGCCCGGTCCCGATCATCGCGACGGTGCTGATGCTCCTGGCACCGAGGGCGCGCTCCGCGAGCGTCGGCTTCGCTGTCGGCTGGCTGGTGGGCATCGTGGTGGCGGTGGGCGTCATGGGTGCGCTGGCTCAGAGCCTCGACGGGGGTCCGCTCCTCGGGGACACGGGCCGCGTCGTCATCTACGCCGTCCTGGGCCTGTTGCTGCTGGTGCTCGCCTGGCGGGAGTTCCAGCACCGGAACGAGGGCGGGATGCCCGGCTGGATGGCGGCCGTCGACTCGATGTCGGTCGGGAAGGCAGCGGCGCTCGGCGCCGCCCTGTCGGCGCTCAACCCCAAGAACCTCGGGCTCGCAGCGGTCGCCGGGGTCGACATCGGTGGGGCCGGCCTGTCCGGCGCCGAGACCCTGGTGGTCGTGCTGGTCTTCGCCCTGCTGGCCGGCTCCACCGTGCTGGTGCCGGTGATCGCCTACCTGCTGGTGCCCGGGCGGATGGCCGGCCCGCTCGACTCGCTGAAGAACTGGCTGACCGCCAACAACCACACCGTGATGTCGGTGCTGCTGCTGGTGCTCGGGGTGGTCGTGCTCGGCAAGGCACTCGGGTCCGCGGGCTGAGGCGTCCCGCCCCTACCATCGAGGCATGCTCATCCTCGCGATCATCGTCCTCGGGTTCCTCTGCGGCGGCCTGGCCCAGATCCTGTTCGGGGTGCCACTGCGCGAGGTGAACTGGCCGATGGCGTTCGGGGCCGGCCTGATCGGGTCGTTCGTGGGCGGTCTACTGATCAGCCTGCTGTCCGGCGACGGCCTGGACCTGGCGCCCAGCGGCATCATCGGGTCGCTCCTGGGGGCGATGTTGGTCACGATCGCGTGGACCGCGATCTCCCAGCGCCGCCGAGACTGAGGTGAGCCGGTCAGCGCTCGGTCTCGTCCTCCGGGTGCTGGATGGTCCAGCCGTGGGTGACGATCTCGTCGAAGGCGCGGAGGGTCGCGCCGCGGTCCGACCCGTAGCGGCCCACCATCCGCTCGCGACCCCGGCGCTGCATGAGCGGTGAGGTCAGCGCGACCAGGGCGACCAACGCCAGGGACCAGGCGCCGAGCGCGCTGACCAGGCCCATCAGCACCACCACCGCGACTGCGCACGCGGGGCCGACCTCGAGGAACGCCGGGAGCCCCGGCTTGCCCAGCTCGGTGACGATGCTCCACGCCGTCGGAGCGACTGTCAGCTCGACCAGGGCGAAGGCGGCGACGACGGCGAGGGGGCCGAGGCTGCGGTAGGCAGCCACCACGCCGACCGCGGCGACCAGTCCGGCCAGCACGGGCCAGCCGACGTCATACCAGGAGCCTGGAGCACCGCGGACGGTCATGTCCTCCACGGTCGCCCGACCACAGGCGCGAGATCAGGGCCGTTCGCCCGGGAGCCTTCGGGACCAAAGACCTCTGGTGCGAGCCGAGCGGGCCTGGCTGACTCGTGAGTCAGCCGTCGGTCGTCACGACCTGACCGGAGACGGGTCGAACGTCCCGGGGAGCGAGGACCAGGGCCGGTAGGGCAGGACGGAACAGTCAGGCACGGTGGATGACATGGCTTCTCAGGGTGCGTACGACGTGATCGTCGTCGGCGTGGACGGCAGCCCCGGCGCCGACGCCGCCGTCGACCACGCCCTGCGTACCGGCCTCGAGCGTGGCTGCTCGGTGGAGATCGTGACCGGCTGGCTGTGGGTGGGCTCGTCCGACGCCCAGTCCCCGAGCGACCTGGTCGAAGGGCGCGTCGCGGTCCAGCGTGTGCAGGACGCGGTGCTCGAGCGGGCCGCGGTGCGCCTCGGCGCGATGCCCGACCTCACCCAGACCGTCGTCCACGACTACGCCGGCCGAGTGCTTGTCGCGCGGGCGGAGGGCGCGAGCGCGCTGGTCGTCGGCGCCGGCTCGCTGGGCGCCACCAGCACGAAGATGCTGGGCTCCGGTCTCCGAGTACTGCGTCCGGCACTCACCGGTCCCGGTGGTGGTCGTCCCGGAACCCGAACGGGTCCGGCGTCGCCACGCCGTGGCCGACGTGATCACCCTCGCCCGCACGTCCTAGCAGCCCTGAGATGACCGAGCGGCGGGGGATCCTGGTCGGCTACGACGGCTCGGAGGACGCCGAGCGCGCTCTCACGTGGGCCGTGGATGCGGCGCTGCGCCGTCGGCAGCCGGTGATCGTCGTGGTGGCCGACGAGTCCGCCGGCGTGCGCGGTGGCGAGCCGGGGGCCGGCACCCTGTCGTGGTGGCCCGAGAGCCACTACCGCGAGGTGGCCGAACAGGCCTGGGTGTCCCTCGTCGAGGCCGGCGTGACCGACGCACGCGTGGAGCGGCACACGGGCGCCCTGGTACCGACGCTCGTGGCTCGCGCCGGAGTGGCGACGATGGTGGTCCTGGGCAGTCGCGGACGCGGCCGAGCGGGACAGGTGTTCGTCGGCTCCGCCGGAGCCGGCACCGCCGGCGTGTCGCCCTGCCCCGTGGTCGTCGTCCGGGAGTCACCCGCAGCCGACCTGGTGGTGGTCGGGGTCGACGGCTCCGAGACCAGCCGGCGAGCCCTCGAGTTCGCATGCGTCCATGCCGGTCTCGGGGACCAGAAGGTGCAGGTGGTGCACGCAGGCGAAGGGACCGCCGAGCAGGTGGCCCTCCTGGTCTCGGACGCCGAGCGCTCGCACCCCGGGGTGCCGCTCTCGCGGGAGGTGGTGAGCGGTCCCCCCGCCGAAGCCCTGGTCGCGGCGTCCCGGCGCTCGTCCCTCGTCGTGGTCGGCTCCCGCGGTCTCCGGCTCGCCGAGACCGAACGCCTCGGCTCGGTCAGCCACGCGCTCCTGGTGCGGGCCGAGTGCCCCGTCGCCGTGGTGCGATGAGACCGCTCGTCCCCTGCACGCACCGCCCTGGCCTACCCTGAGCACGTGAACGACGGCTGGGGGCGTTCGGTTCCCGGCGCGCGAGCGCAGGGGGATGCCGCACCGGCAGCCACGACCGACGAGCGCCATCTGCGGGCCCTGCTGGAGGCCAACCGTACGGTCGTCGGCGACCTCGACCTTCCCACCGTGCTCCGTCACATCGCCCAGGCGGCCGTGGAGCTGGTCGGCGCGGAGTACGGCGCCCTGGGGGTGATCGCCGCCGAGGGAGTGGGCCTCGAAGAGTTCATCCACGTCGGGATGAACGATGCCGACGTCACCGCCATCGGCCACCTGCCCGAGGGCAAGGGACTCCTCGGCCTGCTCATCGAGCAGCCCCACCCGATCCGGCTCGACGACCTGTCCACCCACGAGCGCTCCGTCGGCTTCCCGGAGTCGCACCCGCCGATGAAGGCCTTCCTCGGCGTCCCGATCCGGGTCCGCGACGAGGTCTTCGGCAACCTCTACCTCACGCGGCAGGAGGGTGGGTTCACGCCGCAGGACGAGGAGACCGTCCAGGCCCTCGCCGCGACGGCGGGGGTGGCCATCGAGAACGCCCGGCTGTTCGCCAACTCCGAGCACCGTCAGGAGTGGCTCGCCGCCTCGGCGGACGTCGGACGACGCCTGCTCACCGGCGACGCCGGTGCGTTGCGCCTGATCGCCCAGGAGGTTCGCCGCCTGGCCGACGCCGACCTGATCACCCTCGTCGTGCCCGACGGGCTCCGGTTGCGGGTGGCGGTTGCCGAGGGCCGGGGAGCCGGCGAGCTCGAGGGCAATCACTACGACCGGGAGGAGACGCTCAGTGACCTCGTCCTGGAGACCGGAACGCCGTGCCGCCTCCACGACGCGACCGACACCGCCGAGGTCGACGGTCGCACCATCTATCTCGCCGGCCAGGTCCAGGTCGGGCCGGTGATGGTGCTGCCTCTGCTCGGGCGTGAGCAGGTGCGCGGGTCGCTCGTCGTCACCCGCGACCGCGGGCGTCGTGCCTTCACCGAGCTCGACATGGAGATGGCGACGACGTTCGCCAACCACGCCTCGGTCGCTCTCGAGCTGGTCGAGGCCCGGCGCGACCAGCAGCGGGTGCTGCTGCTCGAGGACCGTGCCCGGATCGCCCGCGACCTCCACGACCACGTGATCCAGCAGATCTTCGCGGCCGGTCTGGTCGTCCAGGCGACGGCGACCAGGCTCGAGGGCGTGACCGACGTCAGCGTGCTGAACGACGTCGTCGGCCATCTCGACGACGCGATCAGGCAGATCCGGGTCTCGATCTTCCAGCTCCAGCCGCCCACCGGCTCCGGGCCTGCGCTCCGCGGTGATCGAGGTGGTCTCCGAGGTGCGGCCGGGCCTCGGCTTCGACCCGACCATCGACCTGGACGGCCCCCTCGACTCGGTGTGCGGGGAGGACCTGTCGCGCGACGTCACCGCCGTCGTCCGCGAGGCGCTCACCAACGTCGCCAAGCACGCGGGCGCCCACTCGGCCCACCTGACCCTCCATGCGACCAGCTCGCAGCTGACCGTCACCATCAGCGACGACGGCCGCGGGATGGGTCCGGTGTCGCGGATCAGCGGGCTCGACAACATGCGTCGCCGTGCCGAGGACCGCGCGGGGTCGATGATCCTCGCCGAGGTCCCCGACCTCGGCGGTACGACGATCGTCTGGACCGTCCCGGTCGGCTGACCGGCCGGAGGGCCCGGGCGAGCCGGGCCGCTGGCCCCTGACACCGGAGCCGCCCGCGGGTGCACGCTGGGGGCGTGAGCACCCCACACGGCATCCTGGTCGGCTACGACGGCGCGAGCGACGGCGACCTCGCCCTCGAGTGGGCCGTCTCACCGCGGCGCACACCCAGGACCAGGTCCGCGTCGTGATCGTCGAGGACGTGAGTGTCGACGACGGGTCGGGACTGTGGACCGCGGAGTACTGGGACGGCGTGGAGGAGCGGGCCCGCGCCCTGCTCAGGTCGTGGGGCGTCGCCGAGCCTCCAGGTCGACCGCTTCCGAGGCCGCCCGCTGGAGGTCCTGCTCGACCTGGCCCCCCAGGTCTCCCTGCTCGTGGTCGGCTCGCGCGGGCACGGCCGCGTCGGCGAGATGATGCTCGGCTCGGTGAGCCAGCACCTCGCCGGCCATGCCGCGTGCCCCGTCGTGGTCGCCCGACCCGCGTCCCGTCCCGACGCAGCCCGGATCCTGGTCGGCATGGACGGCTCCGGTCCCGGCCTCGCGTGCCCTCGACCTGGCCTGCGCGCGCGCGGAGAAGACCGGTGAGGAGGTCGCGGCCGTCACCGGGCTCCGGGTCTCCCGCGACGTTCCGGTCGACAAGCACGGCAACATCCCCGACAAGATGTCGTCCCACATGCTCCAGCGCGAGCGCGACCTCACGTCCTGGACCGCGCCGGCCAGCGCCGCCCACCCGTCGGTCGCGCTGACCGAGGAGATCGTGACGCTGCCCGCCGGCCGGGCGCTGGTCGACGGCTCCGTCGACGCGACCCTGGTCGTGGTCGGCACCCGCGGCCGCAACGCCTTCACCGGGCTGATCCTGGGCTCGACCAGTCACGAGGTGCTGCACCAGGCGCACTGCCCGGTGATCGTCGTCCGCTGACCTGACCGCCCGCTGGCCGTCCGCGATGATGGGGCGGTGCCTCAACAGATCCATGCCATCGGCAGGCGCCGGGCATGGGTGATCTGGTTGGTCGCGCTGTCGGTGTACGTGCTCGCGGTCTTCGACCGCAGCTCGCTCGGCGTCGCCAGCCTGCTGGCCACGCAGCGCTTCGGGATCACCGCGACCCAGCTCGTCGTTCTTCACCGTCCTCCAGCTGGTCGTCTACGCCGGCCTGCAGATCCCGGTCGGCGTCTTCCTCGACCGCTACGGCTCCCGGGTCATGCTCCTGGTCGGGCTCGTGCTCCTGACCCTCGGGCAGCTGATGTTCGCGTTCGCACAGTCGTTCGAGGTCGCCGTGATCTCGCGGGCCGTGCTCGGAGCCGGCGACGCGATGATCTTCGTCAGCGTGATCCGGCTGGTGGCGCTGTGGTTCCTGGTGCGGCAGGCGCCGCTGGTGACCCAGATGACCGGTCAAGTGGGGCAGGTCGGGCGCGATCATCGCCGCCGCCCCGCTCGCCTTCGCCCTCCAGCAGCTGGGCTGGACCAAGACCTTCGCCCTCGCCTCCACGGCCGGCGTCGTCCTGATGGTCGTCGTGGCCCTCGTCGTCGAGGACTCGCCCTACCGCCGGGAGTCCGTGGCCCGGATCAAGATGCGCGCGATGACCCGTAGCCTGCGGCTGGTCTGGGGCAACCCGGGCACGCGGCTGGGCATGTGGTCGCACTTCACGGCCCAGTTCAGCGCGACCGTGTTCGCCCTGCTGTGGGGCTACCCGTTCCTGGTCAAGGGCGAGGGCCTCTCCTCCGGTACGGCGAGCGGGCTGCTGATGGTGATGACGGTCTGGGTGGTGATCAGCGGACTGGTGCTCGGCTCGATGGTGGCCCGCTTCCCCTACTACCGGTCCTACATGGTGATCGGGATCTGCGTCGCGATGACCCTGGGCTGGACCGCGGTGCTGGCTCGGTCGACCCCGGCCCCGACGTGGATGCTGGTGGCCCTGGTCTGCCTGATGGCGACGGGGGGGCCGGCGTCGATGGTCGGCTTCGACCTGGCTCGCACGTTCGTGCCGGTCGAGGCCTCCGGCCGGGCCAACGGGTTCGTCAACATCGGCGGCTTCACCGCCAGCCTGTTGACGATGGGGCTGATCGGGGTGCTCCTGGACTGGCACAGCGGCGGCGGCAGCGCGACGTACGACCTCAGCGACTTCCGCTTCGCCCTGTCGGTGCAGTACTTCTTCTGGGCCTTCGGGATCGTCCAGATCCTGCGGTACCGCCGCAAGGCGCTGACCCACCTCGACCAGATGCACCCAGGGTCGTTGGAGCAGATGAAGCGCGGCGAGGCCGTGGCCCACCTCGGCTTCCACGAGCGCGAAGGCGTCTGAGGGGCGGCCCCGATAGTCCCCGACGATGTGGTCGGGTCACGCGGGCTCGGGCCAGCCAGAACGTCGGGGACTATCGGGCGGGGGCCTGCTCGGACTCCATCGCCGCGACGTAGTCGCGCTTGATCAGGCGCCAGTCCTCGTCGGTCAGGGTGCGGTGCCAGTACGGCGAGCACGAGAGGTCCTGGCGGGTCAGGCCCCGGTCGGTGAGCAGGTGGCGGCGCACGGCGCGGACCTCGTCGGCCTCCCCGTGCACGAACCCGAACGGCCGACCGGCCCCGAAGTCGAGCGCCCGGACGGCGTCGGCCAGCAGGTCGACGTCGCCGGCCCCCCGGCCACGGTGCAGCCACTGCAGGTCGAGGTCGGCGGCGCTGGGCAGCGGGAGCTCGTGCTCGGGGCCGTCGCAGACCAGGCGGACGACGGCGCGAGCGCCGGACGGCAGCGCCTCCAGCGAGGCGGCGATCGCCGGCAGCGCCGACTCGTCGCCGACCAGCAGGTGCCAGTCGGCCGCCGGGTCGGGCCGGTAGCTGCCGCTCGGCCCGGTGAAGACCAGCACGTCACCGGGCTGGGCGGTCGGCCGCCCACGGACCGGCGACACCGCTGTCGCCGTGCACGACGAAGTCGATGGTCAGCCGCTGGGCCTCGGCGTCCCACGCGCGCACCGTGTAGCGGCGGCGGGCCGGCCGCTCGTCGCGCGGGTAGGCGTCCTTGCAGGTCGGCGGGGTCGAACACCTCGCCGTACGACGCGTGCGCCGGCGGGAGGGCGACGTTGACGTAGGCGTCGGTGGCGTCGGGCATCACGAGGTCGGCCAGGTCGCCGCCCTCGAGCACGACGCGGACCAGGCCCGGCGTCAGCTGCTCCGGTCGACGCGACACGTCCGTGCACCGCCACCACTCCCTCTCCTCGAAGTAAGGGGAGCCTAACTTGCAGGTGGTGGAACGGGCGAAACGTCAGCCGCCCAGCGGCGGCAGCTCTCCGGTCAGCTCGCCGGTGTTGAGCGGTGAGTCCTTGCGGGAGACCAGGTCGCGTCGTTCCTCCGCGCTCATCGCCTCGATCAGCGGCGCGACGTCGGTGCCGAAGCCGTCCACCTCGGGGGCCAGGGGTGAGGGCACCACGGAGTGGACGACCCGGTCGGCGTAGACGTGCACGACGTTGAAGGCCTGGTGTCCGTCGACGGCCGAGATCAGCCGGTCGAGCGGTGCGGTGTCGACGGTGTAGCAGGTGGCCGCGGCCACCGAGACCGGGATGCCGGCGAAAGTCGAGTGGGAGGTGAAGTGGTAGTGGCCGCCCAGGATCGAGCGGACGTCCGCTGCCCCGCAGCACGTCGCCCAGCCGCTCGGTGTCGAGCAGCTCGATGATCTCGGCGGCCGGCACCAGCGGTGAGGGGATCGGCGGGTGGTGGAGGGCCAGGATCGTGCCGTGCTCCGCAGGCGTCGCCAGCACCTCACGCAGCCAGCCGAGCTGCGCGTCGGACACCTCGCCGTGGTGCCAGCCCGGCACGCTGGTGTCGAGGCTGACGATCCGCAGGCCGGCGACGTCGTACACCCGGTCCTGCGGCTGCTCCGACTCTTCCCCGAACAGCTCGCGCGAGTAGGCAGACCGGTCGTCGTGGTTGCCCATGCACCAGACGACCTGGGCGCCGATCTGCTCCGCCAGCGGCTCCACCAGCTCGCGGAGGAGGCGGTAGGCGTGCGGCTCGCCGAGGTCGGCCAGGTCTCCGGTGAACACCAGTGCCTGCGGCTGAGGGTCGATCCGGCCCAGCCGCTCCAGCACCGCGCCGAACCGGTCGAGGGTGTCGATGACGCCGTACTGCCGGGCGTCCCCGGCCAGGAGATGGGTGTCGCTGACGTGCGCGACGACGTGGGAGGGCGGCGGGAGCTGGCCGAGCTGGATCACGGCCCGAGCCTAGGCGACCCGTCACCACCGACGGTCCGGCCGAGCACCTCCGCGGCCCGGCCGGCCCGTCGTCCGAGTGGCGTCCGCCCGGGTCAGCCGATCCGGTCGACGTACCAGCCGCGCCCGTGGGTCGCGGCGTACAGGCGCTTGCCGGAGTCGTCGAGCGTCAGCCCGTAGACCGCGACCTTCGGCAGGCCGGGGGTGGTCTGCCAGTGGTTGCTGCCGGCCGGCTGCACGAGCACTCCCCAGTCCGTGGCCGCGTAGATGGCGCCGCTCCGCCAGTCGTAGGCCACCGCGGTGATCGGCTGGTCACCGAGGTCCGCCGAGATGTCCCGGGCGGTGATCTGCTTGGTGGCCGGGTCGTAGGTGACGTCGTACAGGTGGCCACCGGCGGCGTACGCCGAGTAGCCGCTGTAGGACACGACCGCGTGGTAGGGGTTCGCCGGGTCGAGGCTGATCCCGCTGACGAACCGCGTCGGCAGGACCCCGCCCACGGCCGTCGTGTCGAGCCGCGTGTACGTCACCGCCCCCGGGTCGGTCGCGTTGGCGTTCGTGCAGATGAACAGCCGCCCCGCCGCGTCGCCGCCCACAGCACGTTGGTCTTGCGCTGCGCGTGGGTCACGGCGACGACATAGTTGCCGGCCCCCGCGAAGTCGCTGCCGTACGCCGTACCGGACAGGTCGCCGGGCCCGTTAGTGCCCTGCCGCCGAGCGGCTGCCAGTCGCCGCAGGTGTCCTCGAAGTCACCGGTGAACTCGTTGCAGTGCTGGTCCAGGTACGCCCGGCTCGCCGCCGTTGTCGGTGGTCCGCCAGACGTGCTGGAGCCCGGCGTAGACGGTGCCCGGCGCGGTCTTGTCGCCCTCCATCGGGATGTAGAACGACGCGGCCTCGCCGCTGCCGAGCAGCGGGTCGGCGACCCAGTCCCAGCCGAGCGGGTGCGGCGCCGCGGAAGTTCACGTCGACCTGCGGGCTGTAGTAGGTGTGCATCCGGATGTCGGTGTTCGCCGGGTCGATGTAGCTGTTGCCGCCGTCACCGCCCACGGACTCCTCCGGGCCGTCGGCCATGTCGGACTCCCAGGTGCCGTTGTCCTGCGTGCCGCCCTGGAGGATGCCGTCCTGCACGACACCGACTGGAACTGCAACGTCTGCAGGCCCGAGTTCACCTCGCGGTTGCTGGTGGGGATCGCCGACAGCCAGCGCTTGCAGTTCGCGAGGTCCTGGCCGGTGAGCCCGCGGGAGTCGCACTCGGCCGACCTGTCGACGAACGGGCCGGACTCCACCGCCACGCCACCGTCGTCCCCGAGCACCCACTGGTCCGGGTGGCCGGGGATGAACGCGAGCGCGTGCTGGTCGGGGTGCAGCCCGTTGTTGTCGATGTCGTTGGTCATGTCGGTGAACGAGACGCCGGCGTCGGTCGACCGCATGATCGCCCGCCCGTTGCTCGGCTGGTGCGCGGTGAAGATCTCGTCGTAGTTCATCGAGCCCGAGAGCACGACGGTGTCGGGCTGGCCCGGGGGTGTGGAGACGACCATGTCGTAGTAGCACTGGCCCTGGCAGAAGTTGTAGCTGTCGTAGCCCGTGGAGGACTTGCTCGGGCTGCTCAGGGTCTGTCCAGCCGACCGACGCCGGCGCCGTCGCGTCGTCGGTGCGCAGGCAGTCCGGCGACCGAGTCGTTGTAGAGCGTCGCGTTACCGAGGTAGATCCGGGTCTTGCCGCCGCGTTCGTGGCGTCGAACTCGATCCGGTTAGCGACGAGGTCGCCGCCGCGCCCGGGTTTGGATCGAGTAGATCGGTGTGTACGACGTCTGGCCGGCCTGCCGCCGGTACAGCCCGTAGTCACTGACCGAGGCGTACGTCGTGCCGGGGTCGTTGGGGTCGAACTCGATCTTGGTGACGCCGCCGCGGAAGAAGTCGTTGCCGTTGGCCGACGAGCCGTCGACCGCGTCCTGTGGCTCGTTGATGACCTGGGTCCAGGTCGCGCCGCCGTCCGTCGACTCGTAGAGCCCCGACCGCGGCGCGGCTCGGGGGCGTCATCCGGCCGCCGTTGACCGACGACGGAGCCGTGGCGGGCGAGCAGCGGTGCCGACCAGCAGGTGCCGCGGCGTCGGTCGGGTCGACCGCGATCGCGGAGATGCTGCGGTCCCGGGCGTAGGGTGGAAGCCGGTCGACCTCGGTGAAGGTCGCGCCGCCGTCCGTGGACCTGAACAGGCCCACGCCGGCCTCGGTGTCGGACGAGCCGTTGGGCTCACCGGTGCCGACGTAGAGCGTGCCGTGGGACAGGGTAGGCTGCCGATCGCCTGGCTGGGGAGCCAGTCGCCGACCGAGTGCCACGCCGGGCGGGCCGCCGTCACGTCGTCGGTCTTCCAGACGCCGCCGCCGGCGGTGCCGACGTAGGCCGTCTTCCCGTCGGGGGCGACCACGATGGACGTCGTCCGCCCGGACACGTGGCTCGGGTTGCCGGTGTAGGTGACCGGGCCGGGCACGGTGCCGTGCATGTTGGGGATCAGAGACCAGGTGCCGACGCCGGTGGGGCCCTTGCGCTGTCCGCGGCGGCCTGGAACGCGGTGAACGAGTGGCTCGCCTGGGTGCTCGCGATGGTGGTGTGCGGGAACGCGTTGTTCTCGTAGGTCATCTGGTTGGGGCCGTACGCGGCCTCCTCGCCGCCGCCCTCCAGCTTCTCCATGATGGTCGCGATCGCCTGCGAGTGCTGTTGATGCCCTGGTGCTCGCGGGCGAACTCGGAGACGGACTCGCCCTGATGCTCTCCGAAGAGCTTCTCGTGGACCCGTTCGGGCCCGACGACGGCGATCGCACCTCCCCCCAGGACGAGCGCGGCGGCGACCCCGGCCGTGACGGCGCGAGCATGCGTGAGTGCATGGAGGGACCTTCCCGAGATAGGTGTGCCCGGCCCGATCGGGCCGAGTCGACGCCTTAGCCGGATCCGCCGTCCTGGTCAACCCCCTGGGGGTGACCGTCGTCCTCGTCGTGGAACGCCAGCCCGGCCCGGGTCATCATGCCGGATCCGACGTACCCAGCACAGGATCCGCATGCAGCCAGGCCCAGCACCAGCGCCAGGATGCCCGCGACCGACTGCGCCGCCGCGGTCGCCGTCGGCGCCCGACCAGAGCAGCGCGGCGCCCCCGGCGGGAGCAGCGACGACCCGGCGACGGCGACGCACGACGAGCCACGTCGTACGCCGGGTGGCCATCGCGGGCTCACGCCCGGGCCGGCTCGATCCGGCCGGTCACCTCGCCGAGCGTGATCCGGCCACCGGCGGTGCCGGGAGCGGAGTAGCGCAGGGTCACCTCGTCGCCGTCCTCGAGGAACGTGCGGCCCGCCCGCCGGAGCGAACGGCTCCTCGCCCCCCCAGCTCAGCTCGAGGAACGAGCCACGCGTGCTCGGGCTCGGGTCCGCTGATGGTGCCGCTGGCGAACAGGTCACCCGGCCGGGTGGCGGCGCCGTTGACGGTGAGGTGGGCGAGCATCTGGGCCGGGGACCAGTACATCGTGCGGTACGGCGGCCGGCTCACGACCTCGCCGTTGAGCACCACCTCGACGTCGAGGTCGAGCCCGCGGCCGCCGCGGAGGTAGTCGAGCGGTGCCGGCTCCTGCCCGGGGAGGTCGCACCACGCGGCGTCGAGGGCGGCCAGGGGGGTCACCCAGGCGCTGACGGAGGTCGCGAACGACTTGCCGAGGAACGGGCCGAGCGGGACGTACTCCCAGGCCTGGATGTCGCGGGCGGACCAGTCGTTGAGGCCCACCACGCCGAAGACGTGGTCGGCGAACTCGTCGACCCGCGATCCGGTCTGCCGAGCGCGGTAGCCGTCGCCGACCACGAAGCCCAGCTCCGCCTCGATGTCGAGCCGACGGCTCGGCCCGTACGTCGGGGAGTCCTCCGTCGGTGCCTTCCGCTGACCGCACGGCCGGACGACCGGCGTACCGCTGACCACGACCGTGCCACCACGGCCGTGGTAGCCGACCGGAAGGTGACGCCAGTTGGGGAGCAGCGGCTCCTGGTCGGGACGGAAGATCCGCCCGACGTTGGAGGCGTGGTCGAGCGAGGCGTAGAAGTCGACGTAGTCGCCGACCGCGAACGGCAGGCGAGCCGCACGTCCGTCGAGCGGCGTGGTCGCGCCAGCCCGTCGGCGGCGGCGGCTCTGTGAGCGCGGCCCGCGTCTCGGCCCAGACGGCCGGCCCGAGGGCCAGGAAGTCGTTGAGCGTCGGCCGGCCGAGCTCGGGCCGCGCACGGCGCGACGTCGAGCACGGCTGTCGCCCAGCCGGACGCCGACCCGGGGAGCGCCGGCCCCGACGAGTAGACGCCGTACGGCAGGTGGTCGAGCCCGAAGCCCGCGCTGCTCAGCCACGGGGTGCCTCCAGCAGCCCGAGTCCCGACCAGGTCGTCGCGGGGCTCGGTCACGCTGCAGGAGCCGTACGACGCGAACCAGCGACGTGCGCCGGCGAGGTCGGACTGGCGCGCGCGAGGGCGACCAGGTCGTTGGCGTAGTGGTCGTCGAGCACCTCGGCCACCTCGGCGGCGGAGCCCCCGTCGAACGCGAGGCGGGTGGCGAGCAGGACGTTGAGGAAGCCGTGGTGCTCGAAGCCGGTCTCGTGGTCGCGGTGGCGCACGGCGTGATGGAGGCCGGCCGTGCACTTGTACGGCGTCTCGCGGTCCAGCGCGGCGTCGATCCAGGAGGCGACGGTGGCAGCGTCCGGAAACAGGTCGGCGTCGAGCGCCGCCGGTACGGAACTTCAAGTGGGCTCAGCTGCTGCGACCGCGTCGGCGGCTGCCAGCCAGTCGGGGGTGGGGTCGGCCTGCGGGAGCTCGACGTACACCTGGGCGTCCGCGAGCCCGCCCTCGGCCCGCGCGGCGTCGACGGCGGTGGTGAGGCGCCGGACGTTGCCGGGGAGGTCGTCGAGGTCGCGGACCGCGGCCTCGAGCGCGACCAGGCGATGGCCACGCTTGGCGGCCAGCCTCGCGACGCCTGCGACCGCACCCGCCCCGCTGGTCAGCACCACGGAGACCGGGAGGTCGGCCGGCACGTCGGGGAGCTCGGTGTCCGCGACGACCAGCGGGCCGACCAGGTCGGCGTACCACTCACCACGCCGGGCGACGTACGCCGAGACCGCGTCGCCGAGCGTGGCGTCGCCGGGCGGGAACACCGCGGCGTCGTCGACGAGGCCGGTCCAGGCCTCGGGAATGGTCGTACGGAGCCAGCCAACCACGTCGGCCGAGAGGGCTCTACACGAGCCGGTCGCGGCCCCGCTTACCCAGCTGGTCGGCGATGATCGCCCGCTGCACCTCGCTCGCGCCCTCCCAGATCCGCTCGACCCGGAGCTCGCGGAAGAAGCGCTCGGCGACGTTCTCGCGCATGTAGCCGCGTCCGCCGAAGACCTGCACCGCACGGTCGGCCACGCGGCCGGCCATCTCGCTGCTGAAGAGCTTGGCCATCGAGCACTGCGCATGGGCGACCTTGAGGTCGACCCCCCGATCGAGGCCTCGGGCCACCTCGTAGACCAGGGTGCGGGCGGCGAAGAGCTCGGTCAGGCTGTCGGCGAGCATCCCCTGCACCAGCTGCTTGTCGGCCAGAGCGCTCGCCCCCGACCTCGCGCTGCGCGGCGAACGCCGCCATCTCGTCGACCAGCCGCTCCGCCGCGCCGAGACACCGCGTGGCGACCATCAGTCGCTCGAAGCGGAACCACTCGTAGACGAACGACATCCCGTCGCCCTCGGACCCGATCAGCTGGCTCGCCGGGACGCGGACGTCCTCGAAGGCCACGACCGGATGGTGGTGGGCGATGGTGTGGGTGTACGCCGGGGTGCGGACGACCCGGATGCCCGGCGTGTCCTTGTCGGCGACGAAGAGCGCCTGGTCGCCGGCATGTTCACCGGTGGTGAGGACGGCCTGGAACAGCACGTAGTCGGCCTGGTTGTACGACGTCACGTGCCACTTCACGCCGTTGAGGACGTAGTCGTCGCCGTCGCGGGCGGCGGTCGCCTTCAGGTCGGAGACGTCGGAGCCGGCGTACTCCTCGGTGATGGCGTAGCACTCCTCGCGCCGGCCGGCGACGGTCGGGACCAGGTAGGTGTCGCGCTGGTGGTCGTTGGCGACCGCCGGCCACCAGGCGGGCGGGGTCGTCAGGCACCAGGCGAGGGCGTTGGTCACCCGGCCGCCCTGCTCCTGGACGAGCACCTGCTGGAGGGTCGTACAGCCGCGGCCGCCGAGGTCGGTCGGCATGTTGGTCGCGGTCAGGCCGAGCTCGACCGCCCGGGCCTCGAGCCGGTGGGCGACGTCGTCGGGCAGCTCGCCGTCGTGCGCCTCGGCGTACTCCTCGTGGGGGATGAGCTCGTCGGCGAAGCCGCGGGCGCGGGCCTGCAGCTCGAGGTCGTCGGGCGAGAGTCCGTACACGTTCCTCCGTCTAATGTTGACTGACTGTTCAGTCTATGCCACGCTCGCGAGCATGACCACTGTGCCGCGCACAGCCGACGCCGTCGTCGTCGGCGGGGGGACGATCGGGGCCTGGACGGCGTGGTTCCTCCGCCAGTCGGGTGTGGGCGAGGTGGTCCTCCTCGAGCGCGACACCCTGGGCCAGGGCGCGAGCTCGCGGGCGGCCGGGATGGTGCGGGCGCAGGGCGGCACCGAGGCTGCGGTCCGGCTCGGGATGTTCAGCCGCGACTTCTACTCCGGCCAGCAGGACCGGCTCGGGATCGACTCCGGCTTCGTCGAGCAGGGCTACTTCATGCCCTGCTTCACCGAGGCCGAGGTGACGCCGGCCCACGCACGGATCGCCATGCAGCAGGGCGCTCGGGCTCGACGTCCGCTGGGTCGGCGGCGACGAGGTCGACGAGATGAACCCCTCGATGGCGCCCGGGCAGACGCTGGGTGCGTCGTACGCCGCGGATGACGGGTACCTCGACCCGCCCCGCAACGTGCTCGCCTACACCGCCGCCCTGTTCACCTCCGGCGTGCGGGTCTGCGAGCGCACGGCGTTCACCGGGCTCGTCGTCGACGGCGGGCGGGTGACCGGCGGTCACGAACCTCGGCCGGCGAGATCGCCACCGGGCGCGTGGTCCTCACCGGCGGCCCCTCGCTGGCCGCGGTCGGCGACGCGGCCGGCGTGCGGATCCCCTCCGGCGGCGCGCGGCACCAGGTCGTGGTCACCGAGGCCCATCCCGACTTCGCGCCCGACCGGCTGCCGATGGTCTTCGACGTGGCGTCGGGCATCTACTGGCGGCCCTGCGAGGGCGGCGTGATGTGGGGGATGAGCAACCCCGACGAGCAGCCGGGCGAGGCGGTCGAGTTCGACCACGCCTACTTCTACCGGATGAGCGCACGGATGGCGACGCTGCTGCCGACGACTGCCGAGGTCGGGCCTGCGCAGGACCTGGGCCGCCACCATCGACTTCACCCCCGACCACCTGCCGATCCTCGGCCCGGCGATCGGCGCCGAGGGCCCGGTCGACGGCGTGATCGTGGCGGCCGCCGGCGGTCACGGGATGATGTGGGGCCCCGGCGTGGCCCGGGCCGCCGCCGACCTGGCGCTCGACGGCACCACCGACGTCCTCGACGTCACCGACCTCGGGCTGGACCGCTTCGACGAGCACGGCCGGTCCCGCCTCGACCCCGACCCCATCGCCCTCCCCTTCCCCACCCGCTGATTCACTGTAACGCGGGGTTATCACCGCAGAAGTGCCACCAGAACGCCGCAGCAGTAGCCACAGCGCCGCAGAAGTGCGAACGCCGGGCGAGCGGGGCCCCACGCCGGAACCTGCGCGGTGCTGTGGCCACTGGTGCGGTGCTAGGACTCGACCTGTGCGGTGATAACCCCGCGTTACAAGCGCGCCGACCCCGGGGTCAGCGGGGCAGGACGAGGGCGTCGACGACGCAGGCGCCGGGCTCCCGCGCCGGCCGGGGTCGACGACGACCGGGTTGAGGTCGAGGCCTGAGATGGTCGCCGAGCTCGACGGCGAGCTGACCGAGGGCCACGACCACGTCCACGAGGGCGTCGACGTCGGCCGGAGCCGCGCCGCGGTAGCCGTCGAGCAGCCGTCGCGACCCGTAGCCCAGCCGACCATCGCCAGCGCCGTCTCGCGGTCGAGACCGGCGGCAGGGCCACCGCGCGCTCGGCGACCAGCTCGACCAGGGTGCCGCCGGCGGCCACCACCACGAGCGGTCCGAGCAGCGGGTCCGGCCACGATCCCGAGCGCCACCTCCACGCCGGAGACCTGGCGCTGCACCAGCACCTCGGGGCCGAGCCGCGCCGCCAGGTCGTCGTACGCCGCGCCGACGGCGTCGCCGTCACCGAGCCCGAGGCGTACGCCGTCCGCCTCGGTCTTGTGGTGGACCGCCTCCTCCGGCGGTCTTGGCACCACCGGGAAGCCGTATCGCCGTCGCGGCCGCACCGCCTCCGCCGCGCCCGGTCACCACAGCCCCGGCCGCCGACGCCGATCCCGTAGTCGGCCAGCAGGGCCGGCCAGTCGGCGCCGCAGGCCCGCCGCCCAGCGCGCCCGCCGCGCGTCGTCGACGACCACCGGCGGCCGGCGCCGGCGGCGGCGGCGCCAGCAGGTGACCGAGCGCGCGGAGCCCCGAGGCCGTCCCCTCCAGCACGGGGATCCCGGCGGCCCGCAGCCGGGCCGCCGCGACCTGGTCGACCGCCGAGGCAGGTTCGTCAGCACGGCGACCGGCTTGTCGGTCCGCCCCAGCAGCCCTCCAGCGCGCGCGGGAACTACTGCGTCGCCGTCGTACTCCTCGACCAGGTCGACCGCCAGCGCCACCGCCCCCACCGCCGGGTCGTCGGCCAGCGCGGCGAGCGCAGTCGCCGAACAGGTCCTCGGTGTCGGCGCCGCTGCCCCAGACGTCGAGCGGGTTGGTGGGCTCCAGCCCCGGCGTCGAGCAGCGCCGACGAGGCGCTCGACCGTCGCCGGCGCGAGGTCGGCGAAGGCGGTACCCCGAGCCGTTCGGCGACGTCGGCCACCAGCACCCGCTCGGCCCCCGAGTCGTGCGCCGTCGCCAGCCCGCGGCCCCGACGAGGCGACGCGGACGGCGACCGATCGCGAACAGCTCGAGGCTGTCGGTCAGCTCGCCGAGGTCGCCGCACCGGTGCACGCCGTACGCCGCGAACAGCGCCTCCCAGCCCGCGTCCGAGCCCGGCGATCGCCCCGGAGTGGGCGTCCACCAGCGCCTGCCCGCGGCGTCGAGGTGCCGACCGTCAGGGCGCACCACCGGGATGTCGCGCGCGGCCGCCGCGGCCAGCGCCGCGGCCAGCCGCGGCGGCGTCGCGCATCGTCTCCAGCACCAGCCCGACCACGCGCGTCGCCGGCAGCGACAGCGCGTAGGCGAGGTGGTCGGCCGTCGTCGTCAGACCAGCTCCTGGCCCGACGACACCGACCACGGAGAAGCCCAGCGGCGCGCCGGGTCCGCAGCAGCGCCGAGAACACCGACCCGGAGTGGGTGACCAGCGCGACCGGGCCGGCCGGCAGCGGGTCCCGCTCGAGGTAGCCGATCGCCCGTACCCCGGTCGTGGTGTCCACGAACCCCATGCAGCCGCCACCGACCAGTGCCATCTCGCCGGCCGCCGCGACCACCTCCTCCCGGATCCCGTACGCCGGCCCGTAGACCACCGCGCCGGCGTCGCCGCGCGCCGCGGCCACCGACAGCGTCGGGACCAGTGCCGCGTCGGGGACCCCGAGCAGCACCAGGTCGACCGGTTCGGGGACGTCGGCCAGCGACGGCACGCACGGGTGCCCGAGCACCGTCGTACGGCCGGGGTTGACCAGGTGGACCCGCTCCAGCCCGGGCGAGCGCAGCACCTCCGTGGTGACCCGCCAGCCGAACGAGTCGGGCCGCTCGCTCGCCCCCACGACGGCGACCGAACGGGCGGACATCATCGCCCGCAGCGCGAGCGGCGGTCGAGGCTCACCGCAGGCCCGGTCAGCCGGCCGTCCACCGTCTGCGCCGTCGACGTGGGCCGGGCTGGTGTGCTGCAGCCGCCGAGATCCTGACTGACTGTTCAGTTTACGGCGTGCTAGCGTGCGGCGACAAGGAGCGAGGCAGCACGAGGAGAGAATCGGCTGATGGCCACGCGGGAGCAGAACGGCGATGCCGTCGCCGACGTGCGCCGAGACCAGATGCTCTCCGGCCGCCGCCACGCTGATCGCCGAGCGTGGCTTCAGCGAGACCCGGATCGCCGACGTCGCCGAGCGTGTCGGCGCCAGCCCGGCCCTCGTCATCTACTACTTCAAGACCAAGGACAACCTCCTCACCGAGGCCCTGCGCTGGTCGGAGCGCTTCTTCTACGCCGAGACCGAGGAGATGCTGCGCTCCACCACGAGCCTCCGCGACGCGGCTCGAGACCCTCGTCGACTGGGTGATCGTCCCCGACAAGCAGACCGAGCTGACCGGTGACTGGGGGCTCTGGTTCGACCTCTGGGCCCAGGCCTTCCGGCACCCGGAGGTGAAGAAGGACCGCGCCGAGCTCGACGCCCAGTGGCGCGACCTGATCGCCCGGGTGATCCAGGGGGCGGTCGACGCCGGCGAGATCGAGCACGATCGACGTCGACACCTTCGCGATCATGTGGGGCTCCCTGCTCGACGGGCTGGTCGTGCAGGTCGCCCTCGACGACCCCGTGGTGACCGGTGCGCTGGCTCGCCGGATCGCCCTGGACGTCGCGTTCAAGGAGCTCGGCCTCGACGGCGCGCGGCCCGACCGCTCGTACGCCACCGAAGAAGTCGAAGAAGGCGAACAAGGCCTGACCGACCCGTGCCCCGTCCGGGTCTGGCGGGCCGCCGGATCCCGGCCTACGGTCGAGGTCGGACACAAGACCACCTCATCCCGAGATGGCCTGCACGACAGGAGGCCATGCTGTGTTCATCCAAGTGATCCAGGGCAGGTGCACCCGCCACGACGAGCTGAGGGCGATGGCGGAGGGTTGGCGCGAGGAGCTGGGCGGTGGTGCGCAGGGCTGGCTCGGCGGCACCTACGGCTTCACCGACGACGACGACTTCATCGGGATCGTCCGCTTCGAGTCCCGCGAGGCCGCGATGGCGAACTCAGCGCGTCCTGAGCAGGGCGAGTGGGCCGCGAAGATGATGGCCCTCATGGACGGGCCCGTCGAGTTCCACGACTGCGACGACGTGACGATGTTCATGGACGGCGGGTCCGACAGCGCCGGCTTCGTCCAGGTCATCCAGGGCAAGGTGGAGGACCCCAGCCGGATCAAGGCGATGCTCGCCGACACCTCGATGCTCCACGAGATGCGGCCCGACATCATCGGCGGCACGCTCGCCATGGAGCCCGACGGGAGCTTCACCGAGACCATCGCGTTCCGCGACGAGGACAGTGCCCGCGCGGGTGAGAAGACGGAGCCGCCCGCCGAGGTGCGCTCCGACCTCGAGTCGATGATGGAGGGCGCGAGGTTCTACGACCTCCACCACCCCTGGTTCGAGTCGGCCTGAGGGGCGGACGAGCGGCCCATGAGCTTCGACGTCCCGGGGGACGCCTACGGGCGGTTCATGGGCAGATACTCCGAACCGCTGGCCGACCTGTTCGTCGCCCTGGTCGACCCCCAGCTCGGGCAACGCGTGCTCGACGTGGGCTGCGGGCCGGGCGCTCTCACGGCCCGGCTCGTGGCACGCCTCGGGGCTGACCAGGTGTGCGCTGCCGACCCGTCTGCGCCGTTCGTCGACGCCGTTCGCGACCGGCTGCCAGGCGTCGACGTACGCCGTGCAGGGGCCGAGGAGCTGCCGTTCGACGACGACGCGTTCGACCTGTGCCTGGCCCAGCTCGTCGTCCACTTCATGGCCGACCCGGTGGCGGGTCTGCGCGAGATGGCCCGCGTCTCACGGGCCGATGGCGTGGTCGGGGCGTCCGTGTGGGACCACACCGCCGGCACCGGGCCGCTCTCCCCGTTCTGGAGCGCGGCGCGTGACGTCGACCCGTCCGCCCCCGGCGAGGGCGAGCGCGCCGGCAGCCGTGAAGGCCACCTCGCCGAGCTCGCCGAGGCGGCCGGCCTGGGGAACGCCACGTCGACGTCGCTGACCGTGCGGGTCGCGTTCGGGTCGTTCGACGACTGGTGGGCGCCCTACCTGCTCGGGGTCGGGACGACCGGGGACTACCTGGGGACGCTGGACCTCGACCACCAGCGGGCGATCGAGCAGCGCTGCCGCGAGGTGCTGCCGGAGGCGCCGTTCGAGCAGGAGGCCCGGGCCTGGGTGTTGCTGGCCCGCGCCTGAGCGCGGGCTCGGTCAGTCGACGAGCACCCGCAGGGCTCGCGCGGAGACCAGGACGGTGACCTCGAGACCCTCCGCCAGCCAGTCGGGCGGCTCGCCCCCGACGTTGGCGACCTGCGACTCGATGGGCAGGTCGCCGCACTCCAGGGCGACGTAGGTGTGGGCTCCCCGGAAGGTCATCGTGGTCACCCGCCCCCGGAGCACGTTGCGGCCGGCCACGTCGCCGGTCGCGTCGGAGGTCACCTCGACCCGCTCCGGTCGCACCATCACCGACACGTGGTCACCGGGCTTGGCGGAGTCGTCCTCGACCTCGAGCGCGACGACCCCCACCTGGCAGGTCACCGTGCCCCCGTCGGCCGCGACCACCTCGGCCTCCCAGAGGTTGGCGGTGCCGAGGAACGTCGCGACATGGGTGTTCGCCGGCGTGCTGTAGACCTCGCTGGGCGTGCCGATCTGCATCACCTTGCCCTTCTCGAGCACGGCGAGACGGTCGCTCATGGTCAGTGCCTCGTCCTGGTCGTGGGTGACGTAGACGAACGTCGTGCCGACCACCTTCTGCAGCGAGCGCAGCTCGAGCTGCAGCTGCTTGCGGAGCTTGGCGTCGAGGGCGCCCATCGGCTCGTCGAGCAGGAGGACGGTCGGCTCGAGCACGAGCGCGCGCGCCAGCGCCACCCGCTGCTGCTGGCCGCCCGAGAGCTGGTGGGGCTTGCGCTGGGCCATCGACCCCATCTGGACGAGCTCGAGGGCGGCGCCCACGCGACGTCGTACGTCGTCCTTGCTGGCGCGCTGGTAGCGCAGCCCGAAGGCGACGTTGTCGTGCACCGTGAGGAACGGGAAGAGCGCGTAGGACTGGAAGACGGTGTTGACCGGTCGCTTGTGCGGGGCCATGTCGACGAGGTCCTGGCCGTCGAGCGTGATGCTGCCGGCGTCGGGGCGCTCGAAGCCGGCCACCATCCGCAGCGTGGTGGTCTTGCCGCACCCCGACGAGCCGAGCAGCGAGAAGAACTCGCCCTCCCCGATCTCGAGGTCGAGACCGTCGACCGCGGTCTCGTCACCGAAGTGCTTGACCAGACCCTGCAGTGAGAGTGCCCCGGCCATCAGGCGGGGGCTCCGAGCAGGGAGTCGGCGAGGTGGCCGCAGTTGGCGACGAAGCGGTCGACGTCCTCGTCGGTGTGCTGGACCGAGATCAGCCACTGCTCGACCTTGCCCCACGGGGGCAGGAACGCGCCGCGGTTGTGCTGGACCAGCCAGTGGGCGTGGCCGTAGCGGTCGTCGAGCTCGCGGAAGTCGCGGAAGTTGCGGATCGGGTGGGGCAGGAAGGACACGCAGCCCTTGGCCCCGGCGGTCGTGACCCGCCACGGCGCCTCGTGCCGGTCGATGACGCCCTGCAGGCCGTCGCGCATCCGGTCACGCAGCCGGTCGAGATGGGCGTACGCCGCGTCGTCGAGGACCTCGGTCAGCATCGCGCGGGCCGCTGCCATCGCGAGCGGGTTGCCGTTGAACGTGCCGACCTGCTCGTACTCACCGCGGGCGATCAGGCCCATCACCTCGTCGCTGCCGCCGATCGCGGCCGTGGAGAGGCCACCACCGACCGCCTTGGCGATGCAGACCAGGTCGGGGGTGACGCCGAGCAGGCGCGAGGCGCCGCCGGGTCCGACGGTCAGGCCGGTCTTCACCTCGTCGAAGGCCATCAGCGCGCCGTGGGCGTGCAGGAGGTCCTTCAGTCCGGCCAGGTAGCCGTCGTCGGGGTGGATGATCCCGGCGTTCATCATGATCGGCTCGAGGATCATGCCGGCGACCTCACCGGGGTGGGCCTCCAAGGCGGCCTGCACGGCGTCGAGGTCGTTGAAGGGCACGATCGTGGTGAGGCCGGTGAACGCGTCGGGGATGCCGCTGTTGTCGGTGATCCCGATCGGGGAGCCAGCGGGTCCGAGGTCCGCCGAGACGTCGGGCAGCACCGAGACCATCACCGAGTCGTGGTGGCCGTGGTAGCAGCCCTCGACCTTGAGGATCCGGTCCCGGCCGGTCGCGGCGCGCATCAGGTGGACCGCGTCCATCGTCGACTCGGTGCCGGAGTTCCCGAAGCGCCACAGGGGCTGGCCGAACCTCGCGGCCAGGTTGTCGGCCACGACGATGGAGTCCTCGGTCGGCTGGGCGAAGTGAGTGCCTCGGGCCACGCGGGCCCGGACCGCCTCGACGACCGCGGGGTGGGCGTGGCCGGCGAGCGAGACGCCGTACCCGCCGTGGAAGTCGGAGTACTCGTTGCCGTCGACGTCGTAGGTCTTCGAGCCAGCGCCGTGGCTGATCCACACCGCGTGGGGCTCGGCGACCTGCCAGTTCGACGTGGCACCGCCGGCGAGCGTGCTCGCCCGCTCCGACATCGCCTTGCTGCCACGCTGCCGGCCCAGGAAGAGGTCGGTCTCGTCCGCGATCAGGTGGTCCAGCCGGGTCGACAGCTCGGGTGCGGTCTCGATGGTGGTCATGGCGCTCCCTGGGCCCCGGGAGGCCCGGGAAGAATCGTTGACTGATTGTTCAGTCTATGCGACGGTGTCGTCGGGGAGTCAAGGAACTGGTCACGAGCGAAGGGCGGCTCGATGTCGGGGTACCGAACCGGGGTGCATCGCCGCACGGTCGTGAAGGGCGCGCTCGCGGCGGGCCTGGGAGGGCCGGCGATGGCGGCGTTCCTGGACGCCTGCGGCACGAAGGCGCCGACGTCCGCCACGGAGGTGAAGATCCCCTCGCCGACCAACCCGGTGACCTGGCCGGTCTCCCAGGCCAACCCGGCGATCCCGGCCGGGCAGACCGTCAAGGCCGGCAGCACGCTGCGGATCTACAACTACGCCGACTACCTCTCGCCGCGGGTGCTGAAGGACTTCGAGAAGAAGTACGACGTCGACATCCGGCTCTCGACCTTCAACGACGCCGACGAGGCCCTGACCAAGGTCGCCTCCAAGGAGCTGAAGTTCGACCTCTACTTCCCCAGCTACGACTCGCTCGGCAAGCTCGTCACCGCCGACCTGCTGCGCCCGCTCACCCCTGACTACCTGACCAACTACGACAACCTGTGGACCAGCTTCCACGACCCCTGGTACGACCGCGGCGCGCGCTACACGATCCCCTACACGATCTACTCCACCGGGATCGGCTGGCGGACCGACATGGTCCCGACGGACATCGCCGGCATGGACAACCCCTACGACGTCCTCTGGGACACGACGTATTCCAACAAGATGGCGATCCTCGACGACTGGCACACCGCGATGTCGATGGTCCTGCTCCGCAACGGGATCGAGAACATCAACAGCACGTCTCAGAAGGACCTCGACCTGATCCGCACCCAGCTGCTCGACCTGCGGCAGACGATGCACCCCAAGGTCACCATCGCGATGTACACCGAGATGCCGGCCGGCCAGTACGGCCTGTGCCAGATGTGGTCCGGCGACGCGATCAACACCCCCTACTACCTGCCCAAGAACGTCTCGCCCGACGTGATGCGCTACTGGTTCCCGCCCGACGGCAAGGGCGAGATCGACAACGACCTGGTGGTCCTCCTCGCGCAGGGCGAGAACCCGGTCGCGGCCCACTTCTTCATGAACGAGATCCTCGACAACAAGGTCGCCGGACAGAACTTCGGCTTCACCGGCTACCAGCCGCCGCTGAAGAAGTTCACGCCGGACACCCTGGTCGCCGACGGCTACATGCCGAAGAACCTCGCCACCGCGGTGGTGCAGGAGGAGGACTTCAAGGTCGGCTTCCCCCTGCTCCAGCTGCCCCCCGAGACCGACGCCGCCTGGCACGACGTGTGGCAGGAGTTCAAGGCCGGTGGCTGACGCGGACTCGCGTCGCCCTCCTCCTGGAGGCCGGCGGATCTGGCCCGTCCTCGCCCTCCCCGGCACCGTCTGGATCGCTCTCCTCTTCGTCGCGCCGCTCTACGTCGTCCTGGCGATCCTCTTCGGTGGTGTCGACCCGATCCTGCGGCAGCCGGTGCCGGTGTGGAACCCGCTCAACTGGGACTTCACCCAGTTCACCTACGTCATGGACCACATCTTCGGGTCGCAGCCGTTCTTCCGGCCGGCCCTGATCCGTACGGTCGTCTACGTCGCGCTCTCGAGCCTGATCTGTCTGCTCATCGCCTACCCGGTGGCCTACTTCACCGCCCGGTTCGCCGGCCGGTGGAAGGGTCTGCTGCTGGCGGCCCTGATCGCGCCGTTCTGGATCAGCTACATGATGCGGATGCTGGCCTGGGTCAACCTCCTGCAGACCGACGGGCTGGTGAACAAGGCGCTCAGCCTCGGCATCTTCAACGTCCACGTCGCCTGGCTGCAGGGCCATGCCAGCACCGTCGTCCTGGGGCTGGCCTACGGCTACGTGCCCTACATGATCCTGCCCCTGTACGCCGGCCTGGACCGGGCACCGGCCGCCATGCTCGAGGCGGCGCGTGACCTCGGGGCGAGCCGGTGGCAGACGTTCTACCGGGTGACCTGGCCGCTGACCCGGACGGCGGTGGTGGTCAGCCTGCTGGTGACCAGCCTGCCGATGCTCGGCGACTACTTCACCGTCGACCTGCTCTCGGGCTCGCCGTCCAACTCGATGATCGGCAACCTCATCAACAACTCCGTGCTCACGCCCGGGCAGACGGGCCAGGCCGGCGCGTTCGTGCTGATCATCCTCGTGGTGTCGGTGGTGCCGATGTTCCTCTACGTCCGCAGCACCCGCTCCGGCACGGACTTCGCGTCATGACCTCCCCGGTGGCCTGGTGGCGCAACCCGTGGCGCCGTCCGTGGGGACTCCTCGCGGTGACCATCGGCTACCTGGCCTGGTCGCTGCTGCCGGTACTGGTCGCCGTCCTGTTCTCGTTCAACGCCGGTCGCTCACGGGTGACCTGGCAGGGCTTCTCGATGCGGTGGTACTACGGCGACCCGCTGCGCTCGGTCTGGCACGACGCGAGCCTGCACACGGCGCTGACCCACACCCTGTGGCTCGGCGTGCTGGCCACCGCGATCACGGTCCCGCTCGGCGTGGCCATGGCGCTCGGACTCGACCGCTGGCGTGGGCGCATCCCCTCGGGCGCCAACCTCGCGGTGATCGTGTCGTTCGTGCTGCCCGAGATCCTGCTGGCGGTGTCGCTGCTGTTCGTGGCCACCGTGCTGGTGACCCCGGTCCGCCTGGGCACCTGGGGTCAGGTGATCGGCCTGGTCACCTACCAGCTGTCCTGGCCGGTCGTGATCGTCCGTGCGCGCCTGCTGACCATCGGCAGCGACTACGAGGAGGCCGCCGTCGACCTCGGCGCCTCGCCCTGGGGCGCCGTACGACGGGTACTGCTGAAGATGCTGGTGCCGGCGATCTTCGCCAGCGCGGTCCTGGTCTTCGCCGACGTCATCGACGACTTCATCCTGGTGCGCTACCTGTCCGGCGACTCCAGCACCGAGACCGTCTCGATCAAGGTCTACAACACCGCGCGAGCGGCTCCCACGCCCGCGTTGAACGCGCTGACCACCCTGCTCCTGGCCGCCTCGCTGATCGCGGTCACGATCGGCTACCTCGGCTACCGCTGGTTCACCCGTGGTGAGAAGGGCGCGGCGAGTCTCGACGTGTTCACCGGTGAGGCCTAGACTGGGCTGAACAGCCGTTCAACCCTGCCGTTCCTGCCTTGAAGGAGGCGAGATGTCCTCGATCCCCGCTGCACCCCTCGACCCGGACCAGGTGGCGCTCGCCCTGGCACCCTTCGGGTCGAGCCGGATGCTCCCGCGCGAGTCCTACCTCTCGCCGGAGGTCCTGGAGTGGGAGCGCACCTACCTCTTCGACGGCTGGATGTGCCTGGGTCGCTCGGCCGAGATCCCGCCCCGCGGGATGCGCGCCGAGTCGGTCGGGACGTACGGCGTCCTGCTGACGCGCGACGGCGAAGGGGTGCTGCGCGCGTTCGAGAACGCCTGCCGGCACCGCGGTCACGAGCTGCTGCCCTGTGGCGGTGCGGCTGAGGGTCGCGCCATCGTGTGCCCCTACCACGCCTGGTCCTACCAGCACGACGGGAGCCTGATCGGCGCTCCGCACTTCAAGGAGGTCGAGAAGTTCGACAAGTCGACGCTCGGGCTCAAGCCGGTCCGGGTGATCGAGTGGCACGGCTGGGTCTTCGTCGACCGGTCCGGCCACGACCAGGACTTCGCAGCGCACATCGGTGAGCTCGAGGAGATCGTCGCGCCGTACGACGCGGCGTCGCTGGTGACCTGCGAGACCCACCAGTACGACGTCGAGGCCAACTGGAAGGTCATCGTCGAGAACTACCAGGAGTGCTACCACTGCTCGATGATCCACCCCGAGCTGTGCCGGGTCTCGCCGCCCACCAGCGGCGAGAACGTCGACCGTGAGGGCAACTGGGTCGGTGGCTGGATGGATCTGCGGCAGGGCGCCGAGACGATGTCGTTGGACGGTCGTAGCGGTGGCGTGGCGATGGCGCGGCTCGACGAGCACGAGCTCTCGACGGTGATGTACGTCGCCGTCCTGCCCAACCTGCTGATCTCGCTGCACCCCGACTACGTGATGACCCACATGCTGGTGCCGCTGTCGCCCGACCGCACCCGGATCACCTGCTCGTGGGCCTTCCCGAAGGACGTCGCCGCGCGCGACGGCTTCAGCCCGGCGTACGCCGTCGACTTCTGGGACCTGACCAACCGTCAGGACTGGTCGGCCTGTGAGTCGGTGCAGCGCGGCATGAAGGCGCCTCACTACGAGGCCGGTCCGCTCGCCCCCGACGAGGACGGCGTCTACCACTTCGTCTCCCACCTCGCCCGCGCCTACCAGGGCCGCTGACGCCGACTCGGGCAAGTAACGCGGGGTTATCACCGCAGAAGTCGGGTTCTGACACCGCGCCAGTAGCCACAGCACCGCACAGGTCGGGTCGGGCGGCTGGGCGCCCGCACCGAACCTGTCCGGTACGGCTCGCGGCACTGGTGCGGTGCTGTGGTCACTTCTGCGGTGCTGTGACGGCACTTCTGCGGTGATAACCCCGCGTTACTTGGGGGGCGCGCCGGTCAGCTCGTCCAGGCGTGCCAGAGGGCGGCGTACTCGCCGTCCTGCTCGACCAGCTCGTGGTGGGAGCCGAGCTCGACGATCTCGCCGTCGATGACCACCGCGATCCGGTCCGCATCGTGGGCGGTGTGCAGGCGGTGGGCGATGGCGACCACGGTCCGGCCGTCGAGCAGGGCGTTCATCGACCCCTCGAGCGTGCGGGCGGTCCGGGGGTCGATCAGCGAGGTCGCCTCGTCGAGGACCAGGGTGTGCGGGTCGGCGATGATCAGCCGGGCCAGCGCGATCTGCTGGGCCTGAGCCGGGGTCAGCGACTGGTTGCCCGACCCGATCAGCGTGTCGAGCCCGTTCGGCAGCCGCTCCACCCAGTCGCGTGACCCGACGGCCGACAGGGCCGCGAACACGTCGTCGTCGGTGGAGTCCTCGCGGGCGAGCACGATGTTGTCGCGCACGCTGCCGACGAAGACGTGGTGCTCCTGGGTCACCAGCGCGACCTCGGTGCGCAGCTGCTCGAGGGGCAGCTTGACCAGGTCGACCCCGCCCACCTTCACCGACCCGGTGCGCGGTCCGTTGATGCCCGAGAGCAGCCGCCCGAGCGTCGACTTGCCGGACCCCGACGGCCCGACGATCGCCAGCCGCTCGCCGATCGCGAGGTCGAGCGTCACGCCGTGCAGGACGTCGTGCCCCTCGCGGTAGGCGAACCGCAGGTCCTCCCCGACCAGGTGCGGCCCGTCGGGCCGGTCGTCCCCGGGAGTCCGGTCCTCCGGGACCTCGGCGATGCCGAGCAGGCGGCTGGTCGAGGCGATCCCGACCTGTAGGCGGTCCATCTCGCCGACCAGCCGGTCGAGCGGGCCGCTCAGCGACTCGACGTACAGCAGGGCGGCAGTGATCTGCCCGAGGTTGACCCAGCCCCGCTGGTAGCCGTAGCCGCCCACCAGCAGCGTGATCACACGCGGAGTGTTGAACGCCACGTCGATCACGCAGAACAGCAGGTTGCGCAGGGTCATCGTGTACCGCTCGGCCTGGCCCGACACAGCCATGTCGTCGTCGCCGGCCCTGACCCGGAGGTCGGACAGCGCGAGCGCCTCGACGGTGCGGGCACCCTCGGTCGTCTCGGTGAGCGTGGTGTTGATCCGCGAGTACGTCGCCCCCTCGGTGATGTAGCCCTTGGGGGCGCGCTGGAGATAGCGGCGTACCTGGAACCACGAGGAGCCGATCAGGATCAGCGACGGCACCGCGAGCAGGACCGAGTTCAAGAGCATGGCGACCACCGACAACGCCACGGTCAGGCCGGAGATGATGGCCTGCGGTACGCCGAACTGCACCGAGCGGCTCATCGTCCCGACGTCGCGGGTCACCCGCGTGACCAGGTCGCCGGTGGACGCACCCTCGACCCGTCCGAGCGGCAGTCGCAGGACGGTCGCGACGATGAACTCACGCGCCGACGACAGCAGGTCCTGCCCGAAGATCGTCGAGATGCCCTGCGCCAGGAAGGTCAGCACCGCCTGCGTGCAGACGACCGCGACGATCACCCAGGCCAGGTGGTCGAGGCTGGCCAGCTGCGCGGCGGTTCCTCCGCCGTCGACCGTGGAGTTGACCAGGTTCCCCAGCAGTCGCGGGACGATCAGCGCCGTGCCCGCCGCGAGGGCGTTGAGCAGGATCAGCCAGAAGAAGATGGCCTTGCGCTCCCGCAGCAGCCCACGGAAGAACGCCCGCACGACGCGGTTGTCGGCCACCGGCCAGCCGCGCACGGGGTTGCGCGACGCGGCGTAGGTGTCGAGGGCCCGCTGCTCGCGCAGCAGGTGACGGCGGTGCAGGGCCGACAGTCGCTCGCGCCAGGAGACGCCGTGCGGAGGCAGCAGGGCGGGTGGGATCGCCGGCTCGGGCGCCGTCTGCTCGCGCCACGTCTCCGCGGAGGTCGCCAGAGGGTCAGACAGTGCTGTGCTCATGGCCGGCCACCTCCTCCACGGGTGCGTCCATCGCGGCCCGCGCGACGACCCGGCGGTACGCCGAGCTGTCGCGCAGCAGGTCCTCGTGCGTGCCGGCGTCGCCCGCCGAGCCGTCCTCGAGCAGCACCACCCGGTCGGCGTGGTGCAGCCAGAGCGGCGACACGGTGCTGATCACGGTGGTCCGTCCGCGCCGTACCTCTGCCACACGCTCCGCGATCCGCGCCTCGGTGTGCGCGTCCACGGCCGAGGTGGGCTCGACCAGCACGAGCACGGGCGCGTCGGCGGCGAGCGCCCGCGCCAGCACGACCCGCTGGCGCTGGCCGCCGGAGAGCCCGCGGCCGCGCTCGTCGAGCAGGCCCTGCCACCCTCCGGGGAGCGCGTCGTAGACGTCCTCGGCGTTGGCCACGCGCACGGCCTCCTCGGCCTGCTCCCGGGTCAGTCGCCGGTGGGGGTCGATGGCGTCCTGCAGGGTGCCGGCGAACAGCTGGCTACCGGTGTCGCTGACCAGGATCTGCCGGCGTACGTCGTCGAGGGAGGCGGCGCCGAGGTCGACGCTGCCGAGGCGGACCCCCCACTCACGGTTGGCCAGCTCCTCGTCGAGGGCGGCGAGACGGGCCCGCTCGGCGAGCCGCTGGGTGCGGGCGCGCCGGGCCGCGCGACCCTTGATGCCCTCCTCGAGCTCCTGGCTGACCGGCTCGGTGTCGGCCGGCAGGTAGCGGCCCAGCCGGTCGGCGAGGGCAGCGGTCTGCTCCGGCACAGCGCAGACCACGACCGTCAGCTCGCCGTCGCGGGCCACGAAGCCGGTCAGCTCGTCGTAGAGGTCGGCGTCCTGCGGGAGCGGTGTGCTCTCGGGCCGGTCGGGCCACGGCGGCTGCTCCTCGAAGATCGCCACCGCCTTCCGCGCGGACACCATCGCGCGGGTGACCTTCTGGGCCAGCTCGAAGAACGTCTGGATCGGGTAGATCATGAACAGCGCGTAGCCCAGGAAGCTGATCAGCTGACCGATCTCGAGCTCGCCCGAGATCACCTGGCGCGTGCCGAGCCACACCAGCAGCACGATGAAGACGCCGGAGAACAGCACGCCGACGGCCTCGATCGCGGCCTGCCACATGCCGGCACTGACACCGGCCTGCCGGGCGAGCTGGGACTGCCGGTCGTAGTTGCGACCGAAGGTGCGCTCACCTCCGATGCCGCGCAGGATGCGCAGTCCGGCCACGATGTCGGTGGCCATCGAGGTGAGGTCGGAGTTGCGTCCACGCTCGACCTGCTGGCGGCCGTGCAGGGGACGCAGCAGCGGCAGCGCGGCGCAGACCAGCACCGGCGCGGCCACCAGCATCAGCGCGCCCGAGCTCGGGCGAGGTGCTGAGCACGATGAAGGCGATGACCAGGTAGGAGATCAGCTGCGAGCCGGCGCGGGAGACGATCTCGGTGAGGGCGCCGAACTCGTCGGAGTCGGCGGAGGCGACGCTGAGCACCTCGCCCGTCGGCGTACGACGAGGAAGGACGTGGCCCATCTGTGCGACCTTGCGGGTCACCATCTTCATGGTCCCGTAGAGGGCGATCAGCCAGCTGCGCACGATCAGGGTGTGCATCACGATGCCGAACGTCGCGCCGATCAGCGTCACCAGCAGCAGCAGCCCGGCCCAGTGACAGGGTCTCGCGACGCGGAGCCCGGGACGATGCCGTCGTCGATGGCCTTGCCGAACATCCACGGGCCGACGGTCAGCGGGAGCTGCCACAGGACGCCGACCGCGGTCGTCAGCAGGATCAGGCGCCACTGCATCCTCAGGAACCACCTGAGCAACGCCGCCGGGCGTGCGCGTGTCCGGCGCGGCACCGAGCTTCTCCCCGGCCGCGCTGTAGAAGACCGAGATCTCCGGCGGGAAGTCGCGCATGACGTGCCGAGCCTACGGGGGCGGACTGCCTGCCAGCGACTCGGTTTCGGCCCGCGTACGTGGCCCGCAGCGGACCGCCGTCCCGGACCTCAGGTGGTCCCGGCTGCTCGCCCGGACGTCCTAGTCTGGCGCCATGCCGTACTACCGCTGCGTCGGCTCGGTCCCGCCCAAGCGCCACATCCAGCACCGCGACCCCGACGGCCACCTCTACCGCGAGGAGCTGATGGGGGAGGAGGGCTTCTCGTCCGACTCGTCGCTGCTCTACCACCGGGGCGTCCCGTCGGCGATCGTCGACTCCCAGGTCTGGGAGCTGCCCGACCAGTCCCGCACGCCCAACCACCCGCTCAAGCCGCGCCACCTCACGCTGCACGGGCTCTTCCCGGCGCCGGGCGAGGGCGACGGTGCGTGCCCCGTCGAGGGCCGGCGGATGGTGCTCGGCAACAACGACGTCCGGATCGGCTACGTCGTCACCGGCACGACGCCGTCGCCGCTCTACCGCAACGCCATCGGCGACGAGTGCGTCTACGTCGAGGCCGGCTCGGGCACGGTCGAGACGGTCTTCGGGGCGATCCCCTACCGGGCCCAGGACTACGTGCTGGTCCCGCGCGCGACCGACCACCGCTGGGTGCCGGCTGAGCCGAGCCGGCTGTACGCGATCGAGGCCAACTCCCACATCGCGCCGCCGAAGCGCTACCTCTCGCGCTACGGGCAGCTGCTCGAGCACGCGCCGTACTCCGAGCGCGACCTGCACGGGCCGGGCGAGACGTTCGTGGTCGACGGGCACCGACGTCGACGTGCTGGTCAAGCACCGCGTCGGCGGCCAGGTCGTCGGCACCCGGATGACCTACGACACGCACCCGTTCGACGTGGTCGGCTGGGACGGCTGCATGTACCCCTACACGTTCAACCTCGAGGACTACATGCCGATCACCGGCAAGATCCACCAGCCGCCGCCGGTGCACCAGGTCTTCGAGGGCCAGAACTTCGTGGTCTGCAACTTCCTGCCGCGCAAGGTCGACTACCACCCGCTGTCGATCCCGGTGCCGTACTACCACTCCAACGTCGACAGCGACGAGATCATGTTCTACGTCGGCGGCGACTACGAGGCACGCAAGGGCTCGGGCATCGGGCTCGGCTCGATCTCGGTGCACCCCGGCGGCTACGCCCACGGGCCCCAGCCGAGCGCGATCGAGGCGTCGCTCGGAGCCGAGAAGTTCGACGAGACCGCCGTCATGATCGACACCTTCCAGCCGCTCGACCTCGGCGAGGGCGGTCTCGCCGCGGAGGACCCGGCGTACGCCTGGACCTGGGCCGGCCGGCACGCGGGCGAGTCCGGCTCGGGCGACGACGGCGGACCCGCGGTCTTCTCCAACTCGTGAGCTGCCGCTGATGGTCGAGATCCTCACGCCCCGCGACGTACCCCTGGGCGGGCTACGTGCCATGACCGTGCGTCGTACCCTGCCGCAGCGGCAGCGCTCGCTGATCGGGGCCTGGTGCTTCCTGGACCACTACGGCCCCGACCGCGTCGACGAGACCGGCGGCATGGAGGTGCCGCCACACCCGCACATCGGCCTGCAGACCGTGAGCTGGCTGTTCGGGGGCACCGTCGAGCACCGCGACAGCCTCGGCACCCATGCCGCTGGTCAAGCCCGGCGAGCTCAACCTGATGACGGCCGGGCGGGGCATCTCCCACTCCGAGATCTCGACCGACGAGACCACCGTGCTGCACGGCGTCCAGCTGTGGCTGGCGCTGCCCGCCGCCCACCGCGACGCCGCAGCCGGCGTTCGCCCACTACGCCCCGCCCGTCGTCAACGGCGACGGCTGGGACGCCCTGGTGTTCTTCGGCTCCCTGCTCGGCAGCACCGTCCCCGGTCGAGAGCTTCACCCCGCTGGTCGGCGCCGAGCTGATCCTCGACGGCGGCACCCGGCTCAGCCCGGAGCCCGACGCCGACGTTCGAGTACGGCGTGCTGGTCGACTTCGGGACCGTGCGCGTCAACGGCGTGGAGGTCAGCCGAGCACCAGCTCGCCTACGTCGCTCCGGGGGAGCCCCTCGACCTCGAGGCGGCCGACACCTCGCACGTCCTCCTGCTCGGCGGACGACCCCTCGGCGAGGAGATCGTGATGTGGTGGAACTTCGTCGGCGGCGACCACGAGGAGATCGCCGCCGCCCGCGCCGACTGGATGGCCCAGGTCACCGACAACACCGGCACCCTCGCCGACAGCGCCGAGATCTACGACGGCCGGTTCGGCATCGTCGCGCGACCACCTGCCTCCGATCCCGGCCCCGGCCCTCCCGAACGCCCGCCTCAAACCTCGCCGCTGACCGTTGAGTTGGCCCTCAACGGCGCGAGGGTGGGGGGTGGGAGGATCCGAGGCATGAGTGGCGTGGTGGTGGGCGACGACGGGCTGGCGCGGTGTCCCGTGGGGCGCGGGTGACGAGGAGATGCGGGCCTACCACGACACCGAGTGGGGGGTGCCGGCCGTGGGCGAGACGGCGTACTTCGAGCGGCTGACGCTCGAGGCGTTCCAGTCCGGGCTGTCGTGGCGGACGATCCTGCGCAAGCGACCGGCGTTCCGGGCGGCGTTCGACGGGTTCGACGTCGAGCGCATCGCGGCGTACGACGACGCCGACCGCGCGCGCCTGATGGACGACGCCGGCATCGTCCGCAACCGCGCCAAGATCGACGCGACCATCGTCAACGCCGGCGCCACCGTCGGCCTGCGCGACGGCGAGGGGCTCGCCGCCCTCATCGAGCGACACCGACCGGACCCGGCGCCGCCCGGCCCGCGCACGACCGCAGACCTGCTGCCGAAGACCCCGGAGTCGTCGCGCTGTCGAAGGCGCTGAAGAAGGCCGGCTTCGCCTTCGTCGGGCCGACCACCATGCACGCGCTGATGGAGGCTCTCGGCCTCGTCGACGACCACCTGGTCGGCTGTCACCGACGTGGAGTCGCGGCGTCATGCCTGAGACCTGATGTATCTGGCCGTCGTCCCGCGCGCTCCTGAAGGGTGCGGCGGATCGACGGGGGTCCACCGCAATCCCTGTGGGAGCGCCTCGGCGTCACCCATCGACGGCCGCCGGCCCACGCCGGCGGCCGTCGTCAGGTGTCCGGGCCACCCCGCCGGGGGCTGACGTGGACCGCTAGCCTCCGCTCATGGCCCGCGTGCATGCCTTCGGAGACGACGCTCTCGCCGACCTCGACACCGTCGAGCTGGTCGAGCACCTCGCGCGCGGCAAGGTCTCGATCCCCGAGGTGGTCGACGCGGCGATCGCCCGCACCCAGCAGGTCGACGGGGCGCTGAACGCCGTGGCGGCCGAGTGCTTCGACCGGGCCAGGAGCCAGGCGACCGACCCGCGCGGCGGGTTCTTCGCCGGCGTGCCGACGTTCGTCAAGGACAACTCCGACCTGGCCGGTCTGCCGACCCGGCAGGGCACCGACGCGTTCGAGCCGCGCGCGGCCAAGCGCGACGGCGACTTCGCCCGGATGTTCCTGGCTACCGGTGTGATCCCGCTGGGCAAGACCCAGCTCTCCGAGTACGGCTTCAGCGCTGTGGCCGAGCACCCCCGGATCGGCCCGGTCCGCAACCCGTGGTCCACCGCACACACCGCCGGCGCCTCGTCGTCCGGGTCCGCGGCCCTCGTCGCTGCCGGCGCGGTCACCCTCGCCCATGCCAACGACGGTGCCGGCTCGATCCGCATCCCGGCCGCGGTCAACGGACTGGTGGGCCTCAAGCCGACCCGCGGCCGCCTGGCCCAGGACACGATGCTGCGGAAGATGCCGGTCCGGGTGGTCGCCGACGGGGTGGTCACCCGCTCGGTGCGTGACACCGCGGCGTTCCTGCGCGAGGCCGAGAAGGTCTACCGCGACCTGAGCCTGGCCCCGATCGGCGACGTCACCCGGCCCGGGCGCGCGCGTCGTCGGGTCGCCGTCGTCACCGACGGGATCGGCGTCACCGCCAGCCCCGAGGTCACCGACCTGACCCGGCAGACGGCCGACGCTGGTCGAGTCGCTCGGTCACCACGTCGAGTGGATCGACCAGCCGGTGCCCACGTCGTTCCGCGACGACTTCCTGCTCTACTGGGGCCTGCTCGCCTCCGCCATCGTCGCCAGTGGTCGGCTCGAGCACGGCCGCTCGTGGGACAGGGACAAGCTCGACGGCCTCACCCGGGGCCTCGACCGTCACTGCCGCCGCAACCTCGTCCACGTCCCCGGCGCGATCCGCCGCCTGCGCCGCTCGGCCGACCTGATGGCCGAGGTCGCCACGTCGTACGACGTCGTGCTCACGCCGACCCTCGCCACCGAGACGCCCGAGGTCGGCTGGCTCGACCCGATGCAGGACTACGACCTGGTGATGGAGCGGCTGCTGCAGTGGGTCGCCTACACGCCCGTCCAGAACGCTGCCGGGGTGCCCTCGGTCTCGCTGCCCCTCGCGACGACAGCCTCGGGACTGCCGCAGGGGATGATGCTCTCCGCCGGCCACGGCCGTGAGGCCCTGCTCCTCGAGCTCGCCTATCGAGCTCGAGGAGGCCCGTCCGTGGCCGCTGCTGTGCGACGCCTGAGCCTCCTCCTCCGGCGAGGCATGACGGCGCGCCCGAGCGGGGTAGCGTCGAAGACATGCGTGCAGTCGTGTACTCGGAGCACGGTGACTCTCCGTCCTGGAGGTCGCCGACCGCGACCTCCCCACGCCCCACTGGGGTCAGGTGCGCGTGCGGCTGGCGGTGGCGGGCGTCAACCCGACCGACTGGAAGGCCCGGGCCGGCGCCACCGCCTCGACGCTGCCCGTTCGACGAGGTCGTCCCCGGACAGGACGGCGCGGGCGTGGTCGACGAGGTCGGCAACGGCGTCTACGACGTCAAGGCCGGCGACCGGGTCTGGGTGTTCCTCGCCCAGCACGAGAGCCCGCTCGGCACCGCCGCCGAGTACACCGTGGTCCCCGCCGAGCGTGTCGTCCGCCTGCCCCGCTCCGCGTCGTACGACGTCGGGGCGAGCCTCGGCGTACCTGCCATGACCGCCCACCGCTGCCTGACCGTCCACGAGGACGGCCCCGACCGGCTGGCCAAGGGCGCGCTCGAGGGCAGCGTCGTCCTGGTCACCGGCGGTGCCGGCGCGGTCGGCCATGCCGCGATCCAGCTCGCCGTGTGGGCGGGAGCGACCGTGGTGGCCACCGTCAGCGGCGACGAGAAGGCGGCCTTGGCCAGGGCCGCCGGGGCACACCACGTCGTCAACTACCGCGAGTCCGACGCCGGCACGGAGGTACGCGCGATCGCCCCCGACGGGGTGGACCTGGTCGCCGACGTGGCGATGATCGAGAACGCACGAGCTGGTGGCCCGGGTACTGAAGCCGCGGGGCGCGGTCTCGGTGTACGCCAACACCGGCGGCACCAAGGCGAAGCTGCCCGTGCGGGTCTTCATGGGGCTCAACGCGCGGCTGCAGTTCGTGATGCTCTACACCGTCGGCGCGAAGGCCCTCGCGGCTGCCGCCGAGGATCTCACGGCCGCCCTCGAGGACGGCGCTCTGGAGGTCGGCGAGGAGCACGGGCTACCCTTGGTCCGCTACCCCCTCGAGGAGACCGCGGCCGCCCACGACGCGGTCGAGAACGGCACCGTCGGCAAGGTCCTGATCGACGTGGCCGACGTCGACCACTGAGCGCCCAGGGAGACGATTTCGGGATCGTCACGACCGCTGTGTATCCTTCTCGACCGTTGCCCCTTTAGCTCAGACGGCAGAGCGACTCCATGGTAAGGAGTAGGTCTACGGTTCGATTCCGTAAAGGGGCTCTGAGGTGGGGTCCCCGCCCCTCCTGGTGGGGTAGCTCAGGTGGTTAGAGCACACGGCTCATAATCGTGGTGTCGCGGGTTCGAATCCCGCCCCCACTACCGGACGAGAAGACGGTCTCCTCGACCAGACCGGCAACACGACAGAAGGATTTCCCGTGGCCAGCAAGAGCTCCGACGTTCGCCCCAAGATCACGCTCGCCTGCACCGAGTGCAAGGAGCGCAACTACATCACCAAGAAGAACCGCCGCAACGACCCCGACCGCATGGAGCTGGCGAAGTTCTGCCCGCGCTGCCGCAAGCACACGCCGCACCGCGAGACCCGCTGACCTCCGTCTCCGCCTCCGAGACCACGCGAGCCGCCCAGCCCGCCGTGATCCGGGCGGGCGTCGTCGCGTCCCGGACCAGTAACGCGGGGTTGTCACCGCACCAGTCGCCCCACAGCACCGCAGCAGTAGCAACAGCACCGCAGAAGTGCGTCCGACGCCGGCGCCGGTAGCTTCAGGGCATGGCAGTCGACGCGTCCCTGGCCGGCCGTACCTTCCCCCCGACCCCGGCGTACGACGTCACCGAGCAGGGCGTGGCCGCCTTCGCCGCGGCGACCGGCACGCCGTACGCCGAGGGCGACCCGGCGCCGGCGACGTTCCCGATCGTGGTCGCCTTCGACGCGATGCAGCGGCTGATGGTCGATCCCGAGGTCGGCATCGAGCTCCACCACGTCGTGCACGGCCAGCAGAAGTTCGTCCACGAGCGCCCGATCGCGGTCGGCGACCGGCTCACCGCGACCCTCACCGTCAGCGGCCTGCGCCAGATCGGCGGCGCCGACATCATCACCACCTCGAGCGCGATCACCGACGAGACCGGCGCCCTGGTCTGCACCGCCGACGCGACCCTGGTCCACAAGGCCGGTGCGTGATGCAGGAGCTGACCCCGACGACGTACGCCGTCACCCGCGCCGACCTGGTCGCCTACGCCGAGGCCAGCGGCGACCACAACCCGATCCACCAGGACCCCGAGATCGCCCGCAGCGTCGGGCTGCCCGACGTGATCGCGCACGGCATGTTCACCCTCGCGCTGGTCGCCCGCTACGTCGACGAGCAGCTCGGCGAGCCCGGCCGGATCGCCGAGCTGGGCGCCAAGTTCACCAAGCCCGTCGTGGTGCCGACCGACGGCACCGAGGTGCGCGTCGCGGGCGAGTGGCGCGACGAGCGCACGCTCGCGGCTCAGCGTCACCTGCGGCGACGACACGGTGCTCGGCAACCCCACGGCGGTCCTGCGTGGCTGAGCTCCCCGGCGAGCGGCTCCGCGACCACACCACGCTGCGGCTCGGCGGGCCGGCCGGACCTGGGTCCGCGCCACCACCGAGGCCGACCTGGTCGACGCCGTACGACGGGCCGACGAGGCCGGCGAGCCGGTGCTGGTCCTGGCCGGCGGCAGCAACCTGGTCGTCGCCGACGCGGGCTTCGACGGCACCGTCGTCGAGGTCGCCACCTCCGGCGTCCGGGCCGACCACGAGGGCGACGACCCCACCTGCGGCGGCGTCGTGGTCACCGTTGCCGCCGGCGAGTCCTGGGACCCCTTCGTCGCGCCGCGGTCGAGCGGCACTGGGTCGGCCTCGAGGCGCTCTCCGGCATCCCCGGCTCGGTCGGCGCGACCCCGATCCAGAACGTCGGCGCCTACGGCCAGGAGGTCTCCCAGACCGTCGCGGCGGTGCGGGTCTGGGACCGGGTGCTCCGGGGCGTCCGCACCTTCGCCGCCGCCGACTGCGGCTTCGGCTACCGCACCAGCAGGTTCAAGGCCGACCCCGGCGCGCCACGTCGTCCTGGAGGTCACCTTCCAGCTCCGCCAGGGCGAGCTCGGCGCCCCGGTCGCCTACGCCGAGCTGGCGCGCGCGCTCGGCGTCGAGCCCGGCGCGCGAGCCCCGATGACCGACGTCCGCGAGGCCGTGCTCGGTCTGCGGCGCAGCAAGGGCATGGTGCTCGACCCCGCCGACCACGACACCTGGAGCGCCGGCTCGTTCTTCACCAACCCGGTGGTCGACGCCGCCGCCGTCCCGGCCGGCGCCCCCGCCTGGCCCCAGCCCGACGGCTCGGTCAAGACCAGTGCCGCCTGGCTGATCGAGCACGCCGGGTTCGGCAAGGGCTACGGCACCGGGCCGGCGCGGCTGTCCACCAAGCACACGCTGGCGCTCACCAACCGCGGCGACGCGACCACCGACGACCTGCTCGCCCTGGCCCGCGAGGTCCGCGACGGGGTCGAGCAGCGCGTTCGGCATCCGCCTCGTCAACGAGCCCGTGCTGGTCGGCTGCGAGCTCTGAGCCGGCGTCAGCCGCCGTTGTCGTAGGTGTTGCCGACGAGCTGGTCCGGCCCGATCGGCGAACGGCGAGGAACGCGACCAGGCGGCGATCCCGAGGACCAGCACCACGGTGCCGATGATGCCCATCACCTTGCCGGCCATGGCCTTGTCGCGACCGCCGTAGCGACCCGGCTCGCGTCGATCTGCTTGACCGCTCGCGAGCCCATCACCCACGCGAACGGCGAGAGGAAGAGTCAGCACGCTGGCACACCACGCATGCCGACCAGGCCGATGATCCCGAACACCATGGCCGTCGTCGCCGACGGGTGGTCGGGCAGGCCGCCGGCGTACGCCGGGGCGTAGGGCGAGCCGTAGGGCTGCGGGGCGGGGTGTCGACTACTGGTCGAAGGAGCCCGGCTGCGGGTAGGGGTTCGGTCGGGGGCGGAGGGTAGGCGCCACCCGGCTGTCCGTACGGCGCGTCGGGCTGGCCGTAGGGCTGGCCTGGCTGGCCGTAGGCCGGGGGCGTTGTCGGGTAGGGCGTGGTGCCGTAGGGGTTCTGCGGGGGAGGCGCGCCGTACTGCTGGGGCGCTCCGTAGGGGTTCGCGGGAGGCGGCACGCTGCCCGATGCCGGCGGGGGCGCGGCGGCTCGGACGCGGCCTCCGGCTGGCCGCCGAGCCCGCTCAACGGCTGGGTCTCGTCGGACACCGGCGCGGGCTTCGGCGCGGGCTCGGCGGCCGCGTCATCCGCGGGCTCCTCCTCCGGAGCCGGCGCGCGGGACCAGAGGTCGTCGTCGCTCATGGCGACATGGTCGCAGACGGGGGCTCGCTGCGAGCCAGTCGTCGATGTCGGCGAGGATGGCGAGCTTCACGTCGTCGGGGGCGCAGGACGCCCGCACCGACATCGCGGCCAGCCCGGCCAGCTCGGCGTCGGTGAAGTCGTGGGCCGCGCGCATGGTGGCGTACTGAGCCGCGAGGCGCGAGCCGAACAGCAGCGGGTCGTCGGCGCCCAGCGCCACGGTCGCCCCGGCGTCGCAGCAGCGAGCGGCAGCGGCACCGAGGTGAGGTCGGAGTAGACCCCGAGAGCGACGTTGGAGACCGGGCAGACCTCGAGCGCGATGCCGGCGTCGACGAGCCGGGCCAGCAGGTCGGGGTCCTCGACCGAGCGGACGCCGTGGCCGATCCGGCCGGCGTGGAGATCGTCGACGCAGGCGCGGACCGAAGCCGGCCCCATCAGCTCACCGCCGTGCGGCACGAGCAGCAGCCCGGCCCGCTCGGCGATCCGGAACGCCGGGCGCGAACTCCGCGGTGACGCCGCGGCGCTCGTCGTTGGAGAGCCCGAAGCCGACGACCCCGCGGCCGGCGTACTGGCCGGCGAGCCGGGCCAGGGTGCGCGCGTCCAGGGGGTGCCGGGTGCGGTTGGCGGCGATCACCAGGGCGATGCCGAGCCCGGTGGCGGCCGAGGCCTCGCGGACCGCGTCGAGCACCAGGTCGGTGAACGCGGTGATCCCGCCGAACCGCGCGCCGTACCCCGACGGGGTCGACCTGGATCTCCAGCCAGCGCCCGCCGTCGGCGGACGTCGTCCTCGGCGGCCTCGCGCACCAGCCGGCGTACGTCGTCCTCGGTGCGCAGCACCGAGCGCGCGACGTCGTAGAGCCGCTGGAAGCGGAACCAGCCCTTCTCGTCGGCCGCCGACAGCTGCGGCGGCCACTCGCTCGACCAGCGCGTCGGGCAGCTGGATGCCGTCGCGCTCGGCGAGCTCGAGCAGGGTCGCGTGCCGCATCGACCCGGTGAAGTGCAGGTGCAGGTGCGCCTTCGGCAGCGTGCGGAGGTCGCGCGGCTCCCGGCTCGGTGGTCGAGCGGGTCGAGACCCACCTCAGGCGAAGAGCTTCTGCAGCCGGGTGATGCCCTCGACCAGGTCGTCGTCGCCGAGTGCGTAGGACAGCCGGAGGTAGCCGGGGGTGCCGAACGCCTCGCCGGGGACGACGGCCACCTCGGCCTCGTCGAGGATGTGCTCGGCCAGCTCGGCCGAGGTCTCGACGACCCGCCCGCGTACTCGCTTGCCGAGCAGGCCCTTGACCGACGGGTAGGCGTAGAACGCGCCCTCCGGCATCGGGCACACGACGCCGTCGATCTCGCCGAGCATCGACACGATCGTCTGCCGGCGCCGGTCGAAGGCGGCCTTCATCTCCGTCGACCGCCGACAGGTCGCCGGCGACCGCGGCGAGCGCCGCGCGCTGGGCGACGTTGCTGACGTTGGAGGTCGCGTGCGACTGCAGGTTGGTCGCGGCCGCGACCAGGTCGGTGGGCGCGATCATCCAGCCCACCCGCCACCCGGTCATCGCGTAGGTCTTGGCGACGCCGTTGACGACGACGCAGCGGTCGGCCAGCTCGGGCACAGCACCGGCAGCGAGCCGGTCTCGATGTCGTCGTAGACCAGGTGCTCGTAGATCTCGTCGGTCAGCACCCAGAGCTCGTGCTCCTCGACCCAGGCGCCGATGGCCCGGATCTCGTCGGCGGTGTAGACCGCGCCGGTCGGGTTGGACGGCGAGACGAAGAGCAGCACCTTGGTGCTGCTCGGTCCGGGCCGCCTCGAGCTGCTCGACGGTCACCTTGTAGCCCTGGGTCTCGTCGGCGAGCACCGGGACCGGCGACGCCGCCGGCCAGCTGGATCGCCTCGGGGTACGTCGTCCAGTACGGCGCCGGCACGATCACCTCGTCGCCCGGGTCGAGCATCGTCGCGAAGGCCTCGTAGATGGCCTGCTTGCCGCCGTTGGTGACCACGACCTGGCCGGGCTGCACGGCGTACCCGCTGTCGCGGAGCGGTCTTCGCGGCGATCGCCTGCTTGAGCTCCGGCAGGCCGCCGGCCGGGGTGTAGCGGTGGTTCTTCGGGGTCGCGGCAGGCCTCGACCGCCGCCTCGACGATGTAGGCCGGGGTCGGGAAGTCGGGCTCGCCGGCCCCGAAGCCGATGACCGGGCGGCCCTCCGCCTTGAGCGCCTTGGCCTTGGCGTCCACCTCGAGCGTCGCCGACTCGGCGATGGCGCCGATCCGGCGGGAGATCCGGCGCTCGACGGGGGCTGCTGGCGGGTACGGCGGTCATGGCGCCATCGTAGGCGTGGGCGGCCGCACCTCCGATCGGTGGCCGGTTCGGCGCAGGCGGCCGCGGCCGGCGAGGGGTGGTTTGGACTCCCTCTCGGGGGTGCCCGTAGACTCGGCCCTGGTGGTTCTCCCCCATGCTTTGCCATGCCCACGAGCACGGCGGTCGCGCGCCTCGGGAGGACCGAAGGGCACTAGCTCAACTGGCAGAGCATCGGTCTCCAAAACCGAAGGTTGGGGGTTCAAGTCCCTCGTGCCCTGCAAGGCAACACCGAAGTGGTCGGCACCAGCGCCGGCCGCACGAGACGAGGAAGAAGGTGGCTCACGTGTCGGGAGGCAACGCCGTCCGTTCGCGTGACGGCCGGAAGTCCGAGCGCACCGGCCCGGCGCTGTTCTTCCGCCAGGTGATCGCCGAGCTCCGCAAGGTCGTCTGGCCGACCCAGCAGCAGCTGGTGACCTACTTCTTCGTGGTCATGGTCTTCGTCGTCTTCATGATGGCGCTCGTCGCGGGCCTCGATCTGGATCGGCAAGCTCGTCTTCTGGGTGTTCAACGGCCAGCCCAAGGGCTGACCCCCCACCAACATATGGAGCACAACGTGTCGCAGTACGACGTCGAGCACGGCACCACCGAGACCGACGAGACCCCGAGACCGCCGAGTCGGCCGAGTCCGCCGAGGTCCTCGCTGACCGGCGATCGGTCGAGGTCGCGGAGCCGGTCGAGGCCGCAGCCGTGGCCGAGGTCGACGCCGGTCGACGCGGTCGCCGAGCTCGAGCAGGAGGAGCTGCGTCGACGAGGCCGCCGAGGTGGCGACCGCCGAGGCAGCCGAGGACGACGTCGCCGACGACCGCCGACGAGCCGCTGACGACGTCGCCGACGAGGCAACCGACGCCGAGAGGCGACGGACGCCGACGAGGAGCCCGCCGAGGACGACCCGCTCGAGGAGTTCCGCCGCGAGCTGTGGGCCAAGCCGGGTGACTGGTACGTCGTGCACACCTACTACGGCATGGAGAACCGGGTCCGGCAGAACCTCGAGAACCGCATCGTCTCCCTCAACATGGAGGACTACATCCACGAGATCGTGGTCCCCACCGAGGAGGTCGCGGAGATCAAGAACGGCCAGCGCAAGATGGTCAAGCGCACCGTGCTTCCCGGCTACGTGCTGGTGCGGATGGACCTCACCGACGAGTCGTGGGCGGCCGTCCGGCACACGCCGTCGGTCACCGGCTTCGTCGGCCAGGCCCACCAGCCGGTGCCGCTGAGCATGGCCGAGGTCGAGAACATGCTCGCCCCCGCTGTGGTCGCGAAGGCCGAGACCGCCGCGGCCGCCGCCGGTGGTGGCGGCCCACGACCGCCGCCAAGAAGCCGGTCGAGGTCGCCGACTTCGACGAGGGCGACTCGGTGATGGTGGTCGACGGCCCGTTCGCCACCCTGCACGCGACGATCACCGAGATCAACGCCGAGGCCCAGCGGGTGAAGGCGCTCGTCGAGATCTTCGGCCGGGAGACCCCGGTCGAGCTGAGCTTCAGCCAGATTCAGCGCGTCTGATCCTTCGGGCTCCGGCCGGAGGATCAGAACCGCGCCGAGGTCGAGCAAGCGCCGCGGCTGAGCGTGCGAAGCCGCGATGCGCGTGTCGAGACCCGACGGGACCGTCGGCTGGAGCGAGTCGGCCCGGCACGGAGCTCCTGATTTCACATCCAGCCCCCCGAGGGACCAGAATGGTCCGGTTGCCCAGCAGCACGGAGCAACGCAAGGTGGCAGAGCCGGTCCGGCTCGCGATGACCACGACGTACGACCCAGAAGGACACAACGCACCATGCCTCCCAAGAAGAAGATCGCCGCGCTGGTCAAGGTCCAGCTGCAGGCGGGCGCCGCGACCCCGGCGCCGCCGGTCGGTACCGCTCTCGGTCCGCACGGCGTGAACATCATGGACTTCTGCAAGGCCTACAACGCCCAGACCGAGTCCATGCGCGGCAACGTGATCCCCGTCGAGATCACGATCTACGAAGACCGCTCCTTCACCTTCATCACCAAGACCCCGCCGGCCGCCGAGCTGATCAAGAAGGCCGCCGGTCTGCAGAAGGGCTCGGGCGTCCCGCACAAGGAGAAGGTCGGTCGGCTGACCAAGGACCAGGTCCGCGAGATCGCCCAGACCAAGATGCCCGACCTCAACGCCAACGACATCGAGGCCGCGATGAAGATCGTCGAGGGCACCGCCCGGTCGATGGGCGTCACGCACCGACTGACGGTGCTCCTGCCCGGCGAGCGAGCGCCTCGCGCGCGAGCCGTCACCGGGCGACAGCAACACCCACCCCGTGGCAGGGCCGCGCTGGCCCGTCGACCACATCTGGAGACAGGAAGAACCAGTCATGCAGCGCAGCAAGAGCTACCGCGCCGCGGCGGAGACCTTCGACCGCGACGAGGTCTACTCGCCCGCTGAAGGCCATCACGATCGCCAAGGGCGCCAGCAAGAAGAACTTCGACGAGACCGTCGACGTGGCCATGCGCCTCGGCGTCGACCCGCGCAAGGCCGACCAGATGGTGCGCGGCACCGTCAACCTGCCGCACGGCACCGGCAAGACCGCCCGGGTCCTGGTGTTCGCCAACGCCGAGAAGGCCGACGCCGCCCGTGAGGCCGGCGCCGACATCGTCGGTGGCGACGAGCTGATCGACAAGGTCAACGGCGGCTGGCTCGACTTCGACGCCGTCGTCGCGACCCCGGACATGATGGGCAAGGTCGGCCGCCTCGGCCGCGTCCTCGGCCCCCGTGGCCTGATGCCCAACCCGAAGACCGGCACCGTGACGCCCGACGTCGCCAAGGCCGTCTCCGACATCAAGGGCGGCAAGATCGAGTTCCGCGTCGACCGGCACGCCAACCTGCACTTCATCATCGGCAAGGCCTCGTTCAGCGAGACCCAGCTGGCCGAGAACTACGCCGCCGCGCTCGAGGAGGTGCTCCGGCTCAAGCCGAGCAGCTCCAAGGGCCGCTACCTGCGCAAGATCACGGTCTCCACGACCATGGGTCCCGGCGTCCAGGTCGACCCCAACCGCACCCGCAACGTCACGGCGGCCGACGAGGGCGCCTGACGCCGCGTCGCCACGCGTCGAAAGGCCCGGTCACCGTGAGGTGGCCGGGCCTCTTCGCTGCGTCTAGTCCTTCCGGGCCAGGGGTCCGGTCGGGTCGTCACTCGACGTAGACGCGCTCGTCGACCAGCTTCTCGGTCACGACGTTGCCGGCCGGGTCGAAGCGACCCTGGTCGAAGCGCTTGCGGAACTCGATCTCGGCGCCCCCGCTGCCGGAGCGGTTCTTCTCCACCGTCAGCACCGACCACTCCTTGAAGTGCTCGGCGTTGGCGCCGCCGTACATCAGGTGGTGGCGGGCGACGATGTCGGACTTGGTGGCCAGGATCAGCACGACGTCCGGCTCGTAGGACAGGGCCGTGGAGCCGCGCATGTGACGGGTCCGCATCCGGGCGCCGGGCTCGAGGCCCTCGTGGTCCATCGCCGCGACGGCGAAGACCGGGCAGTCGAACTCGATGGCGACGTCCTTGAGCTGCTCGGTGATCCGCGTGATGCGGTCCTCCTCGTCGAGGTCGGCCAAGGGCATGGCGACCTTCTGGAGGTAGTCGACGACGATCAGGGGCGACTCACCGGTGTTGCCCATGACCTTCTTGACGGTGTCGTTGATCTCGGTGATGTCGGTGTGGGTCGCGGTCGACCGGTGCACGACCAGGCGGTCGGCGTACTCGCTCACCCGGAGTAGTGCCTCGGTGCCACTGGTCGTGGTGGCCATCCGCTCGATCAGGCCGCCGCTGCCGCCGTCGGTGCCCTCGAAGATGGTCCGGATCTGGCTCAGGTTCGGCGCCTCGAACGGGTCGATCTCGCCGGCTTCCATGGCCACGAGCCGCTGCACGAGCGAGTCGGCCTCGAGCTCGTAGGAGAAGAACACCGCTGACCGGCCGGTCCGGACCGCTGCTCGCGCTGCCTGGAGCGCGAACATCGTCTTGCCCTGGCCCTGCGGGCCACCGAGCAGGTTGAGGGTCCCCGAACGCAGTCCGCCCCCGATGGCGTCGTCGAGAAGCGGGAAATCCCGTGGGCCACAAGCGCACACCGCCCTGGGGGCTGCGCAGACGTCCGTCGGCGCGTTCGAGCACCGCAGACATCGAGGTCAGCTTGAAATCCATGACACGATTAACGCACGGATCATGGCCGCTCCGGTAAAGATCGATCAAAACAGGACAGGCCTGGACCAGACCACCTGACCTATTCGGATCATCCGCGTCATAGGTGGGTCCGAGCCCCGTCTCTCGCCGTTAGACGGTAGCAGTCCAGGCCACCGTGGAACCCCTGGTGATGGTCAAATCTTCGACCGTGTCGCCGTGCTGCTCGACCGGGCCCGGATTTGGCGCCCGCCCGGCATACGCCGTATCGTCCTCGTCGTAACCAGAGACCGCTGGTCGTCGCGACTGCACCGCAGTGGCGATCGAAGGTCCCGCGAGAGCGGGCGACCCGCGCAGGTGACAGAGCAGCACTGATCGTCCGTCGGACGGCCAGCTCCACGCCCTGGGCCTGCGCCCGGGGCGTTCGTCTTTGTCCACGGGTGCTTCGGGCCGGGGTCTCGACCAATGGAAGGAGACCCATGGCGCGGGCAGAGAAGCAGGCCGCCGTCGCGGAGATCGTCGACTCGTTCAACGATTCCGCCGGTGCTGTGCTGACCGAGTACCGCGGTCTCACCGTGAAGCAGCTGCAGGACCTGCGGCGCTCACTCGGTGAGAACGCCCACTACGCCGTGGTCAAGAACACGCTGGCCAAGCTGGCCGCCAAGGACGCGGGGATCGAGGGTTTCGACGACCTCCTCTCCGGTCCGACCGCCATCGCCTTCATCAAGGGTGACGTGGTCGAGGCGGCCAAGGGCCTGCGTGACTTTGCCAAGGCGAACCCCACCCTGGTGATCAAGGGTGGCGTCCTCGACGGCAAGCCCCTCGACGCGTCGGAGGTCGCCAAGCTGGCCGACCTCGAGTCCCGTGACGTGCTCCTGGGCAAGCTGGCCGGCGCGATGCTCGCATCGCTCAGCCAGGCCGTCTACCTGCTCAACGCGCCGATCGCCCAGGCGGCCCGCCTCGCGGGTGCGCTGCAGGCGAAGGCCGAGCAGGACCCCTCGATCCTCGCAGGTGGGGCCGGCACTCCCGTCGTCGCCGCCGAGGAGGCTCCCGCCGCTGACGCGGCGGACGCCCCCTCTGACGAGGTGACCGAGGCCCCCGCCGACGAGGCAGCCGAGGACGCGGCCCCGGCCGAGTCCGACGCCCCGGCCGCGGAGGCCACCGCCGCCTCTGACGAGAGCGACACCACGGAGGCCTGACCCGGCACCGGGTCGACCGCCGTACCCCACCGCACACCCCGGATCCGTCGCGAGTGCGCCGGACCACAGATCGGAAGGAAACGCCACCATGGCGAAGCTCACCACTGACGAGCTGCTCGACGCGTTCAAGGAGATGACCCTCATTGAGCTGAGCGAGTTCGTGAAGCAGTTCGAGGACACCTTCGGCGTCACCGCGGCCGCTCCGGTCGCCGTGGCCGCTGCCCCCGCCGCGGGCGGCGCAGCCGGCGGCGCCGAGGAGTCGGCCGAGCAGGACGAGTTCGACGTCATCCTGGAGTCGGCCGGCGACAAGAAGATCAACGTCATCAAGGAGGTGCGCGCCCTGACCTCCCTCGGCCTGAAGGAGGCCAAGGACCTGGTCGAGGCCGCGCCGAAGCCGGTCCTCGAGCGTGCCCCCAAGGAGGCCGCCGAGAAGGCCAAGGAGGCCCTCGAGGGCGCCGGCGCCACCGTCACCCTCAAGTGACGCTGGTCTGACGACCGCGTAGCCGGACCTGCCGCGGCAGCTCCGGTCGCACCTCGCACGCAGGGCGGGTGTCCCCGACACGGGGGCACCCGCCCTTCTGCATGCTCCCGGGGGGTGCTGGTGTCGGGATCACCGGTCGACCGGCGGTTCGCGCGCTTCGGAGGGGTTGCAACGGCCGACAAGCGCAGGAAGCGCCGCCGGGGTGGGGCTGGTGAGGCGGCTGGTACGACGCCGGGCCGGCCGCCACGTCGGGCGTAACCTCCGGGCCGCTCGTCCGTTGAGCCTTCCAGCACGGCCGCGAGCCCCGCGTGGTCGGCGACACCTGGGAGGGCAGCAGACCCATGGGCGTGGAGATCCAGATCGAGGGTCTGACCAAGTCCTTCGGCAACCAGCTCATCTGGGGGGACGTCACCCTGACCGTCCCCGCGGGTGAGATCTGCGTGATGCTCGGCCCGTCCGGCACGGGCAAGTCGGTGCTGCTGAAGACGCTGATCGGCCTGCTCAAGCCCGACCGGGGCAGCGTCGTGATCGAGGGCGTGGACATCACCAGCTGCCCCGAGAAGCAGCTCTACGAGATCCGCAAGCTGTTCGGCGTGCTGTTCCAGGACGGCGCGATGTTCGGCTCGATGAACCTCTACGACAACGTCGCCTTCCCCTTGCGTGAGCACACCCGCAAGTCGGAGGCGGAGGTCCGCTCCGTGGTGATGGAGAAGATGGACCTGGTCGGCCTGGTCGGCGCCGAGGACAAGCTCCCGGGCGAGATCTCCGGGGGGATGCGCAAGCGCGCAGGTCTCGCCCGGGCTCTGGTCCTCGACCCGGAGATCGTGCTCTTCGACGAGCCGGACTCGGGCCTCGACCCGGTGCGGACGTCGTTCCTCAACCAGCTGATCGTCGATCTCAACGCCCAGATCGACGCCACCTTCCTGATCGTCACCCACGACATCAACACCGCGCGCACGGTGCCCGACAACATCGGGCTGCTCTACCACCGTCACCTCGCGATGTTCGGCCCGCGGGAGATGCTGCTGTCCTCCGAGGAGCCGGTGGTCCGGCAGTTCCTCAACGCCCAGACCATCGGCCCGATCGGGATGTCGGAGGAGAAGGACGCCGACGAGCTCGAGGCCGAGAAGGGCCAGGAGCTCCCTCCGCTGCCGCCGATCCCGCTCCAGCTCGAGCCCACCAACGGCATCCCGCGGCGTAGCCAGCAGGTGCCCGGGGAGTGGTGCCGGAGCAACGGCGTCACGCCGCCGCCGGGCTCCTTCGCGGAGAACATGACCATGAGCGCGGGGGCCTGACCGATGGCCTCCCTGACCTCCGCCAAGGTGCTGGCCCCGATCGGGACCGCCGGCAAGCTCTTCGCGTTCGGCCTCGACGTCGCGCGCGGCATGTTCCGGCGCCCGTTCCAGTTCCGGGAGTTCGTCCAGCAGGCCTGGTTCATCGCCTCGGTGACGATCATCCCCACCGCGCTGGTCGCGATCCCCTTCGGTGCTGTGATCGCCTTGCAGGTGGGTGGCCTGATCAAGCAGTTCGGGGCCCAGTCCTTCACCGGCTCCGCGTCGGTGCTCGCGGTCGTCCGCGAGGCGGGCCCGATCGCCACGTCGCTGCTGATCGCCGGCGCCGGCGGCTCTGCGATCGCCGCCGATCTCGGTGCCCGCAAGATCCGCGAGGAGCTCGACGCGATGATGGTGCTCGGCATCGACCCGATCCAGCGCCTGGTCGTGCCGCGCGTGCTGGCGTGCATGCTGGTGGCGGTCTTCCTCAACGGCCTGGTCAGCGTCGTCGGTGTGGCCGGCGGCTACATCTTCAACGTCGTCATGCAGGGCGGTACGCCGGGCGCCTACATCGCGAGCTTCACCGCGTTGGCGCAGCTACCGGACCTCTACCAGGGCATGGCCAAGGCGCTGGTCTTCGGCCTGATCGCGGCGATCGTCGCGTCGTACAAGGGGATGCACGCCGGAGGCGGGCCCAAGGGCGTCGGCGACGCCGTCAACGAGTCCGTCGTCGTGTCCTTCATGCTCCTGTTCGTCGTCAACTTCGTGATGAGCGCGATCTACTTCCAGCTCGTCCCGGCGAAGACGGGGTGACCGGCCATGGCTGACCTCCGCGCCGTCTACCAGCGGCCCCTCGGTGCGCTCGACTCGTTGGGCGCCCAGCTCGCGTTCTACCTGCGGGCGATCGCCTGGACCCCCAAGACCGTGGTCCGCTACCAGAAGGAGATCCTCCGGATCCTGGCCGAGGTGACCCTGGGCTCCGGCGCGCTCGCCGTCATCGGCGGCACGGTCGGCGTGATCACCGCGATGTGCTTCTTCACCGGCACCGAGGTCGGGCTGCAGGGGTACGCCGCCCTCAACCAGATCGGCACCGCCGCCTTCTCGGGCTTCGTCTCGGCCTACTTCAACACCCGCGAGATCGCACCGCTGGTGGCCGGCATCGCGCTGGCCGCGACGGTCGGCTGCGGCTTCACCGCCCAGCTGGGCGCGATGCGCATCTCCGAGGAGGTCGACGCCCTCGAGGTGATGGCCGTCCCGTCACTGCCGTTCCTGGTCAGTACCCGGATCGTCGGCGGCCTGATCGCGATCGTTCCGCTCTACGTCGTGGGGCTGGTGTCGTCGTACTTCGCGACGCGGCTGACGGTGACCCGGTTCTTCGGGCAGAGCACGGGCACCTACGACTACTACTTCCACTCCTTCCTGCCGCCGGGCGACGTGCTCTGGTCGTTCGGCAAGGTGCTGGTGTTCGCGGTGACGGTGATCCTGATCCACTGCTACTACGGCTACAACGCCTCCGGCGGACCGGCCGGGGTCGGCGTGGCCGTCGGCAAGGCCGTGCGGACCAGCATCGTCGCCATCAACGTCATCGACCTCTTCCTCTCGATGGCGATCTGGGGTGCGGCCACGACGGTGAGGCTGGCCGGCTGATGGGCGCCACCGTGAAGCTCAAGCTCCTCGGGGTGGCCTTCTTGTGCCTGCTCCTCGCCGGGGTGTGGCTGACCTACGGGGTGTTCACCCAGAAGTTCACCCACTTCGACGAGGTCACCCTCGACGCCTCGACGATCGGCCTGCAGATGCCCGAGCGGGCCGACGTGAAGGTCCGTGGGGTCATCGTCGGCGAGGTGCTCGGCTTCCAGGTGACCGACCAGGGCGCTCGGGTCCAGCTGGGCATCGACCCGAGCCAGATCGACTCCATCCCGGCCAACGTCACCGGCGCGATCGTGCCCAAGACGCTCTTCGGCGAGAAGTACGTGTCTCTCGTGGTGCCACCCGACCCGTCGTCCCAGCCGCTCCAGGCCGGCGACACGGTCCGGCCGACCGCGATCCCGACCGAGGTGGAGAAGGTCCTCGCCGACCTCTACCCCCTGCTCCGCACCGTCCAGCCCGCCGACCTCAACACCACGCTCAACGCGATCTCCACCGCGCTGGAGGGTCGCGGTGACGAGCTCGGCCAGGACCTGGTGACCGTCGACCACTACCTCGCGCGGATCAACCCGCAGATCCCGGCCGTGGTGCACGACCTCCGGCTGACCACGCGGGTGTCGAACACCTACGCCGACGTGACCCCTGCGCTCGCCCAGATCCTGCGCAACACGATCAAGACCACGGGGACCCTCCAGGACCGCCACCAGCAGCTCAAGACCCTGTTCACCGACGTCACGTCGTTCTCCGACACCGCCCACGACTTCCTGCGCGACAACGGCGACAACATCATCCGGCTGGGCCAGGTCAGCGCGCCCACGGCCCAGCTGCTCGCCCGCTACTCACCGGAGTACCCCTGCCTGCTCAAGGGCCTGGTCACCAGCGGCCGTCGGGAGGCCCAGGCCTTCCGTGGCTTCACCCTCCACATCGTGCTCGAGACCCTGCCGAACCAGCCCCGCGGCTACACCGCCGCCGATCGGCCGGTGTACGGCGACCACAGCGGACCGTCCTGCCTCCGCCTGGCCAACCCGCCGTGGAGCCAGTCCCGGCCGGTCCGGCACCAGCCGAACTTCAAGGACGGCGTGGACACCCCGACCGGCAAGGGCACCGACCGGGTCGCCCCGTCGCTACGGCGCGTCGGCCGGCTCCGGGTACGCCGGCAGCGTCGGCGGAGTCCACCCTCCTCAAGGGGCTGCTCGGTCCGTCGCTCGGTGAGCCCGCAGCCGACGTCCCCGACCTCGGGGTGCTGCTGGTCGGGCCGATGGCCCGCGGCGCGAAGGTGTCGCTGCGATGAGCCGCCTCGATGCCAAGACCCTCTCTGCCCTGGTCAAGCTGGTGATCTTCATGGTGGTCACCGCGCTGGCCACCGGGGTGCTCGCGATCGTGATCGGCAACCTCATCTTCGGGCCCACGACTCCTACGCGGCCGAGTTCTCCGACGCCACCGGCCTGGTCAAGGGCGACGACGTGCGGATCGCCGGGGTCAAGGTCGGCTCGGTCGAGAACGTCTCCATCGTCGACCGGACGCGGGCCCTGGTGAGGTTCAAGCTCGACAGCAACACCACGCTGACCCGTGCCACGCACGCCGACATCCGCTACCGCAACCTGGTCGGCCAGCGCTACGTCGCGCTCACCGACGAGATCGGCAGCACCGACGTCCTGAAGCCCGGGGACACGATCCCGCTCGCCCAGACCTCACCGGCCCTCGACCTGACCGTGCTGTTCAACGGGTTCAAGCCGCTCTTCCAGGCGCTCTCGCCGGCCGAGGTCAACCAGCTGTCCTACGAGATCATCCAGGTGTTCCAGGGCCAGGGCGGAACGCTCGACGGGATGCTCGCGCACACCGCGTCGATCACCCAGACCCTCGCCGACCGCGACCAGGTCATCGGACAGCTGATCTCCAACCTCAACTCCGTGCTCGACCACGTCGGCAAGCGCAACCACCAGCTGAACGGGCTGATCACGACGTTCCGGCAGTTCGTCGGGGGGCTGAAGCGGGACCGCGGCGCCATCCTCGGCTCGCTGGACCAGATCTCCCACCTGTCCACGCAGACCGCCGACCTGGTCTCCGGCATCCGAGCTCCCTTCGTCTCCGACATCCACCACCTCCGTGGCTTCGCGGCCAACCTCGACCAGGGGAAGGCCGAGATCGACCGCGCCCTGCAGGTGCTGCCGATCAAGCTGACCAAGATCGGCCGGACGGCGATCTACGGCTCGTGGTTCAACTTCTACCTCTGCAACTTCACCGGGCAGGTCCGGATCGGCTCGACGGCCCTCCCGATCAGCTACGACACCGGATCGGACAGGTGTCACCTGAAATGAGGAACCCCACGACGTTGCACCGCACACGAACGCGCTTGGCTCGCCTTCGCGCGGGGACCCCGCGGTCCTCCGCCCCCCCCGCTGGGCTCCTCCGCCGACCAACGCCGCGAGGACCCCGATGAGCACCCCCTTCCGTGAGCGTGACCCGGTCATCGTCGGGGCGATCAGCCTCGTCGTCGTGCTGGGGCTGATCCTGCTCGCCTTCAACGCCGACAAGCTGCCCATCATCGGGGGCGGCACGACCTACTACGCCGACTTCACCGAGGCCGGCGGGCTCAAGGCCGACGACGAGGTCCGGATCGCCGGGGTGCGGGTCGGCAAGGTCGACTCGGTCTCCCTGGACGGCGACCACGTCAAGGTGGCCTTCCGGATCCAGGACAGCGCCGACTTCGGCTCCCAGACCCGGGCTGCGATCAAGGTGAAGACCCTGCTCGGGGCGATGTACCTGTCGCTGGAGCCGGCCGGGCCCGGCCAGCTGAAGTCGGGCAGCGAGATCCCCACCGACCGCACGTCCTCGCCGTACGACGTGGTGCAGGCGTTCTCGGGCCTCGCCCACACCTCCGAGCGCATCGACACCGGCCGGCTGGCGCAGAGCCTGACCACGCTGGCGGACCTCACCCGCCACACGCCGCAGTCGTTCCGTCGAGCGCTGGCCGGCGTCTCCGCGCTGTCCGGCAACCTGGCCGCCCGCAACCAGCAGATCGGCACCCTCCTGCAGAACCTGCGCAGCGTGACCGGCACCCTCCACTCCCGCGACCAGGACATCGTCGGCCTGATGCGGGACTCCGCCGTGCTGTTCCAGGCCCTCGACCGGCGGCGGCAGGCGATCCACGACCTGCTCCGGTCCACCTCGCACCTGTCGGTGCAGCTCACCGCGCTGGTGGAGCAGAGCCGGGGCGACCTCAAGCCCGCGCTGACCCACCTGGCGTCCGTGGTCGACGTCCTCGACCGGGACTCCGACCAGATCGACCAGAGCATCCGGCTGATGGCGCCCTTCTACCGCGTCTTCGCCAACACGCTGGGCAACGGCCCCTGGTTCGACACCTACATCCAGAACCTGCCGCCGGTCCCGCAGGTGGGGGGCTGACATGCCGGCGTGGAGCAAGCTCGTGGCGCCCCTCATCGTGGGCGCGCTGGTCGTGGCCGGGCTGGTGTCCTTCCTGTTCAGCGGGAGCGGCACCAAGACGCTGACCGCGGAGTTCCCGCGCGCGGTGTCGCTCTACGAGGGCAGCGACGTGCGCGTGCTCGGGGTGCCCGTGGGCAAGGTCGACTCCGTGACCCCGTCGGGCACCCACGTCGTGGTGACCATGCACTACGACGCGAGCGTGCACATCCCGCGCGACGCCAAGGCGGTGATCATCTCGCCCTCGATCGTGGGCGACCGCTTCGTGCAGCTCACCCCGGCCTACACCGGCGGCCCCACCCTGGCCGACGGCGCCCGCCTGACCGAGCAGCAGACCGCCGTCCCGCTCGAGCTCGACGACATCTACTCCAGCCTCGACGACCTGACCGTCGCCCTCGGGCCGAACGGCGCGAACAAGAAGGGCGCCCTGACCGACCTGCTCGACACCACCGCCCGCAACTTCGGCGGACAGGGCCGCAAGTTCCATCAGACGATCGAGAGCTTCAGCCGGCTCAGCGGCACCCTGGCGGACAACAAGGACCAGCTGTTCGGGTCGGTGCGGGAGCTCGAAGGATTCGTGCACACGCTGTCCCACAACGACCGCACCGTCCGCACCTTCAACGCCTCGCTGGCCCAGGTCTCGCACATGCTCAAGGGGGAGCGGGGCGACCTCGCGGCCTCCCTGCACAACCTCGGCATCGCGATGCAGCAGGTCTCCGGCTTCGTGCGCGACAACCGCGAGGTGCTGGGGCACGACATCTCGGGTCTGGACCGGGTGACCCAGGTCCTGGTCAAGCAGCGTTCGGCCCTGGCCGAGACGTTGCGCAACGCCCCGCTGGCGCTGAACAACCTGGCCCTGACCTACAACCCCCAGGCCGGCACCCTCGACACGCGCGCCAACCTCGGTGAGCTCGGCCACCAGATCACCTCCGACCCGGCCACCTTCATCTGCAGCATCCTCGACCAGGCGAACCAAGGTGGTCAGGCCTGCGCCCAGGCCCGCCGGATCCTCGGCAACGGCCGGCCCGGAGCCCTCACCCGGCATGCCTACGCCGGCCCGCGTCGTACGCCGGGTGACCGCACCGACCTCACGCTCGGTGGACTCGTGGAGGCGCTGCGATGACCCGGCCGGTGCGCAGCCTGGTGCGAGCCGTGGTGGCCGCGGTGGCCGCGGCGTTGGTGCTGACCGGCTGCTCGTTCGACGTCTACCAGCTCCCGCTGCCCGGCGGACCCGACGTCGGCAGCCACCCGATCACGGTGACGGCGCACTTCCGCGACGTCCTCGACCTGGTGCCCGACTCGACGGTGAAGGTCCACGACGTCACGGTCGGCAAGATCACCGACATCTCCCTCGACGGCTACACCGCGGTCGTCACCATGCAGCTGCGCGACGACACCCACCTGCCCGACAACGCCGTCGCCACCATCCAGCAGACCAGCCTGCTCGGTGAGAAGTTCGTGGCGCTGGCCGCACCGCCGAGCGACGCCAGCAGCAACCCGCTCAGCACCGGCGACACGATTCCGCTGTCGCGGACCGGGCAGAACCCGGAGGTCGAGGAGGTGCTCGGTGCCCTGAGCCTGCTGCTCAACGGCGGTGGGGTCGGCCAGCTCGAGACGATCAGCCACGAGCTCAACCGCACCCTGCACGGGCGCGAGGGCGAAGCCACGTCGGTGCTGCACCGGATCCGGACGTTCAGCTCCCAGCTCGACCGGCACCGCGGCCAGATCGTCCGGGCGCTGCAGGCGCTCGACCGGCTCTCGGTCTCGCTGAACCGCCAGCGCGGCACCATCGACGCGACCCTCGACGAGCTGCCCGGAGCCCTCTCGTCCATCAGCTCGCAGCGACACGACCTGGTCCGGATGCTGAGGTCGCTGGCGCACCTGAGCGGCGTGGGCACCCGCGTCATCACGCTGTCCAAGGACTCGACGATCCAGACCTTGCGCGAGCTCAGCCCCGTGCTCAGCCGGCTGCAGGCCTCGGGCAGCGACTTCGTCAACGCCTTCCAGGTCGCGCTCACCTACCCGTTCGTCGACCAGGTCGTCGGCCGCGACCCCCAGGTCGCCCGCAACCTGCAGATGGGCGACTACACGAACCTCGACATCAACCTGGACCTGTCCCTCGACAACCAGGGCAGCCTGCCCGTGCCCACGGGACTGCCGTCGGTGCTGCCGACCCTGCCGACCCAGCTCCCGACCAGCCTGCCGACGTCGGAGGTCACCAAGATCCTGGGCGACATCGGCAAGTGCCTCCAGAGCGGCGACATCACCAGCAAGGCCTGCCAGAAGGTGCTGGCCGACCCGGTCGAGCTGGCCCAGCTGATCACCAAGTGCCAGAAGAAGAAGCACCGCGACAACCCGGTCTGCCAGGCCCTCAACGCGCTGCCCAGCCTGCCGACCCTCGGCACCGGTCTCCCGAGCCTGACCCTGAACCCGAGCGACCTGCCCTCGCTCCCGCTGGTCAACGGCCTCGGCCGCCCGGCGTTCGGGCCACGCGGACCGACCATGCGGCAGCTGTCGCGCATCTACGACCCCGGCCTGGTCAGCCTGCTCGTCCCGGGGATGGTGGAGGACCGATGATCACCCGTCGTACGCGCATCCAGCTCGCGATCTTCGCTCTGATCACCATGGTCGGGGTCAGCTTCGTGGGCGCCCGCTATGCCCGGCTCGACCGCCTCGTCCACGACACGTCGTACACCGTCGTGGCGCACTTCCACGACTCCGGCGGCATGTACGCCGGCGGCCTGGTCTCCTACCGGGGTGTGCCGGTCGGCCAGGTGGGCAAGCTCGTGCTCACCACCCAGGGCGTCGACGCCTACCTGACCATCGACAAGGGCTGGGACGGCAAGATCCCCTCCGACACGCTCGCCGTGGTCGGCAACCGCTCGGCCGTCGGCGAGCAGTACGTCGACCTGCAGCCCCAGACCGACCACGGCCCCTTCCTCCACAACGGCTCGCAGATCGCGCCGGCCGACACCCGGACGCCCCTGCCCACCCAGAAGCTCCTCGGCGACCTGTCCAGCACCGTCGAGTCGGTGCACCGAGGCTCGCTGCGGACGACGGTCCACCAGCTCGGGCTGGCGTTCGCCGGCACCGGGCCCGACCTGCAGCGGATCATCGACACCGGCACCTCGTTCATCCACTCGGCGAACGCCAACTTCGACACCACGACGGCCCTGATCCGCGACGGCAACACCGTGCTCCGCGGACAGATCGACTCCGCCGACGCGATCCGGTCGTTCGCCCACGACCTCCGGCTGTTCTCGGGCACCCTGGCCGGCCACGACCGCGACCTGCGCTCGGTGATCGACAACGGCTCGGTCACCGCCACCGAGCTGCGCCAGTTCCTCCAGGACAACCGCGTCGACCTCGCCTCGCTGATCAACAACCTGGTCACCACCGGCAACATCGTGGTCCGCCACCTGCCCGGCCTGCGGCAGGTGCTCGTGGTCTACCCGTACGTCGTCCAGGGCGGCTTCACCGTGGTGTCGAAGTCGCCCTCGACGGGCCTGTACGACGCCCACTTCGGACTGGTGCTCACCAACAACCCCCAGGTGTGCCACAACGGCTACCAGAGCACCGACACCCGGGCGCCCCAGGACGGCTCGAACCGGCCGATGAACACCCGCGCCCACTGCGCCGAGCCGGCCACGCAGTCCAACGCCCGCGGCGCGCAGAACGCCCCGGCCGACCGGGTCGGCGCCCACTACCGCTCGCCGGTCGTGGCGTCGTACGACCCGGCGAAGCACCACCTGACCTGGGGCGGCCACGTGCCCGCCTCGCTGGCCGACCCGGCCACCCCTGCCCCCGCCACCCTTGGAGAGGAGTCGTGGAAATGGCTGTTGCTCCAGCCCTTGACCATCCCGTCGTGACCGAGGAGGTGACCGGCCCAGAGCCGGGCCTGCCCGTCGGTCCGGACCACCAGGAGGGCGCGCCGCGTGCAGGCTTGTTCCGCCTGGTCCTGCTCGGCGTGCTCGTCGTCGCCCTCGTGGCGTCGGTGGCCACCGCCGCCGTGTTGTGGTCGCACCGTCGCGGTCATGCCGACGCGCTCCAGGCGCAGCGCGAGGCGGTGATGGCACAGACCCAGCAGTTCGTGCTGCGCGCCAACACCTACGACCCCTCGATGCTCGACGCCCAGGGCAAGATGCCCTCGTACCGCTCCCGGGTCGAGGCCGTGATCACCCCCAAGCTCGCCGCGTCGTTCGAGCAGGGGGCGGCCGGCACCGAGCAGACGGTCCGCAGCTACCACGTCACCCGGAAGTGCGCCGTCTACGCGACCGGGGTCGAGGTGATCGACGCCGACTCCGCCGACGTCCTGGTCGCCGGCTCGATCAGCGAGACCCGGGCCGCCAGGTCCGGGCGGCAGGTGTCCACCGGTGAGCCCGCGCCGTTCCGGCTCCGGGTGAGCCTCGACCGGATCGACGGCCGCTGGCTCGTCGACGCCTACGCACCCGTGACAGGACGGTGACGACCATGACCGCGCACCGCTACGACGTCCTCGACGTCGAGCCGACCGCCACGACCGACGAGATCCGCAGCGCCTGGCGCACCGCGGTCGCCGGCCTCGACCCGACCTCGCGCAGGTTCCGGCTCTACAACGAGGCCGCCGAGGTCCTGCTCGACCCGGCCCGCCGTGCGGCGTACGACGCGGAGCTGGAGCGAGGACGTTCCGACCCTGCGGAGCCGGGAAGGAACGACCGGAGCGAGACCGAAGCGAGCTCGCTCGCGAGGCCCGACCAGCGGCGTGTGCCCGTGGTACCCGGCTGGCTGCTGGCCGCCGTGGCGGCGCTGGTCGCCCTCGCCCTGGTCGGCGTCGGCGTCCTGCTGACCAGGCCGGCCGACGCGTCGGTCGCCGACGACACCCAGGCGGCCCAGGCGGCCGCCGAGCGGGCGATCGTGCCGATCCTGTCCTACGACGCCCACCACCTCGCCCGGAGCGAGGACACCGCGACGCAGTACATGACCGACGACGAGAAGCAGCAGTACGAGAAGCTGTTCGCGGTGGTCCGGCAGAACGCCCCGCGGCTCGGCACCGTGATCAAGGCGCGCTACGTCTCCTCCGGGATCGTCCGCTCCGGGACCGACCGGGTCGACGTGCTGGTCTTCGTCGACCAGGTGACGACCAACAAGGCCCATCCCACGAGCCCGGTGGTGTTCAAGAACCAGGCGACGGTGTCGATGGCGAAGGTCGGCGGCACCTGGCTGGTCGACGGGATCACCACCTCCGCGAGCTGATCGGCGCGTCGGACGCACGGGTCGCGCCGGCCCGCTGACCTGCGCGGACGCGGCGCGCCGACGGCCCGGTTGTGCAGAAGTGCTTGACCTGCGGGGCGGCCGGGTTCATCATCGTGGAAACGTTCGGTCGTCAGGTCGGACGCCCGTTTGTGGTGCGCGCGCCGATGCGGTACTCTTCATCTTTGCGCCCGCTCTCAAATGCTGATCGCCTGCCCGGTGGCGATTGTGTGGTTGGCCGGCGTACTGCCCGCGTCTGTCGAAGGACACCTCTTGGCCGCGCGTACCACCGCCCACGCCTCCACCACACCGCAGCGCATCTCGTTCGCGAAGATCACCGAGCCTCTCGAGGTTCCCAAGCTCCTCTCCCTCCAGACCGACAGCTTCAACTGGCTGATCGGCAACGACGCCTGGCAGGCCCAGGTCGAGGCCCGCGAGGCCAAGGGCGAGGACGTCTCCCACAAGTCGGGTCTGCAGGAGATCTTCGAGGAGATCTCCCCGATCGAGGACTTCTCGGAGACGATGAGCCTCTCCTTCGAGAACCCGGTCTTCTACGACCCCAAGTACACCGTCGAGGAGTGCAAGGAGAAGGACTTCACCTACTCCGCGCCGCTCTACGTCTCGGCTGAGTTCACCAACAACGAGACCGGCGAGATCAAGGGCCAGACGGTCTTCATGGGCGACTTCCCGCTCATGACCCCGCGCGGCACCTTCATCATCAACGGCACCGAGCGCGTCGTGGTCAGCCAGCTGGTCCGCTCGCCCGGCGTCTACTTCGAGAAGACCGCCGACAAGACCTCCGACAAGGACATCTACACCGCGAAGGTCATCCCGAGCCGCGGTGCCTGGCTCGAGTTCGAGATCGACAAGCGCGACATGGTCGGCGTCCGCCTCGACCGCAAGCGCAAGCAGAACGTCACGGTGCTGCTCAAGGCCCTCGGCTGGAGCAACGACCAGATCCTCGAGGAGTTCGGCGACTACGAGTCGATCCGCCTCACCCTGGAGAAGGACCACACCGAGACCCAGGACGACGCGCTGCTCGACATCTATCGCAAGCTGCGCCCGGGCGAGCCCCCGACGCGGGAGGCCGCGCAGACGCTGCTGAACAACTACTACTTCAACCCCAAGCGCTACGACCTCGCGAAGGTCGGCCGCTACAAGATCAACAAGAAGCTCGGGCTCCACGAGGCCTTCGACCAGCAGACGCTGACCGTCGACGACATCGTGGCCGCGATCCGCTACATCGTGCGTCTCCACAACGGTGACCTCGACCTGGTCGACAAGGCCGGGACGACCTACCTGGACGCCGACGGCAAGCCGATCGAGGTCCAGCCCGACGACATCGACCACTTCGGCAACCGCCGCATGCGGACCGTCGGCGAGCTGATCCAGAACCAGCTCCGGACCGGCCTGGCCCGGATGGAGCGCGTGGTCCGCGAGCGGATGACGACCCAGGACGTCGAGGCGATCACGCCGCAGTCCCTGATCAACATCCGCCCGGTGGTCGCGGCGCTGAAGGAGTTCTTCGGCACCTCCCAGCTCAGCCAGTTCATGGACCAGACCAACCCGATCTCGGGCCTGACCCACAAGCGTCGCCTCTCGGCGCTGGGCCCCGGCGGTCTGTCCCGTGACCGGGCCGGCATGGAGGTCCGCGACGTCCACCACAGCCACTACGGCCGGATGTGCCCGATCGAGACCCCGGAGGGTCCCAACATCGGTCTGATCGGGTCGCTGGCCACGTTCGGGCGGATCAACCCGTTCGGGTTCGTGGAGACGCCCTACCGCAAGGTCGTCAAGGGCAAGGTCACCGACCAGATCGACTACCTCACCGCCGACGACGAGGACAAGTACGTCATCGCCCAGGCCAACGCCCCGCTCGACGAGAAGAACAAGTTCGCCGAGGAGCGGGTGCTGGTCCGCCAGCGTCACGGTGACGTCAGCGAGATCCTCGCCGACGAGGTCGACTACATGGACGTCTCGCCGCGCCAGATGGTGTCGGTCGCGACGGCCCTGATCCCCTTCCTCGAGCACGACGACGCCAACCGCGCCCTGATGGGCGCCAACATGCAGCGCCAGGCGGTGCCGCTGATCAAGAGCGACGCCCCGCTGGTCGGCACCGGCATGGAGTTCCGTGCCGCGGTCGACGCCGGCGACGTGCTGGTGGCCGAGAAGAGCGGTGTGGTCAAGGAGGTGTCCGCCGACGCCATCGAGGTGATGAACGACGACGGCACGTACACGACGTACAAGCTCTCGAAGTTCCGCCGGTCCAACCAGGGCACCTGCATCAACCAGCGCCCGCTGGTCAGCGAGGGTGACAAGGTCACCGGTCCGACGGACACCACGACCGGTACGCCGATCGCCGACGGCCCCTGCACCGACGAGGCCGAGATGGCGCTGGGCACCAACCTGCTCGTCGCCTTCATGCCGTGGCAGGGTCACAACTACGAGGACGCGATCATCCTCAGCCAGCGTCTGGTGCAGGAGGACTACCTCACCTCGATCCACATCGAGGAGCACGAGGTCGACGCCCGCGACACCAAGCTGGGTCCCGAGGAGATCACCCGCGACATCCCCAACGTCTCCGACGAGATGCTGGCCGACCTCGACGAGCGCGGGATCATCCGCATCGGCGCCGAGGTGACCAACGGCGACATCCTGGTCGGCAAGGTCACGCCCAAGGGCGAGACCGAGCTGACGCCGGAGGAGCGGCTGCTGCGCGCGATCTTCGGTGAGAAGGCGCGCGAGGTGCGCGACACCTCGATGAAGGTGCCGCACGGCGAGTCGGGCACCGTCATCGGCGTCCGGGTCTTCGACCGCGAGGAGGGCGACGAGCTCCCGCCGGGCGTCAACCAGCTGGTACGCGTCTACGTCGCTCAGAAGCGCAAGATCTCGGTCGGCGACAAGCTCGCCGGGCGCCACGGCAACAAGGGCGTCATCGCCAAGATCCTGCCGATCGAGGACATGCCGTTCATGGAGGACGGCACCCCGGTCGACGTCGTGCTCAACCCCCTGGGTGTGCCGCGTCGTATGAACATCGGCCAGGTGCTCGAGCTCCACCTCGGGTGGCTGGCCAAGCAGGGCTGGGACCTCACCTTGTCCGACGAGCCGGCCAGCTCCGACTGGAAGCAGCGGCTGATCAAGATCCACGCGGACAAGGCCGACCCCGACACCAACCTGGCGACCCCGGTGTTCGACGGCGCGCGCGAGGACGAGATCACCGGTCTGCTCGGTGCCACGCTGCCCAACCGCGACGGCAACCGCGTCGTCGGCAAGGACGGCAAGGCGTCGCTGTTCGACGGTCGCTCCGGGGAGCCGTTCCCGGAGCCGGTGTCGGTCGGCTACATGTACATCCTCAAGCTCCACCACCTGGTCGACGACAAGATCCACGCACGGTCGACCGGCCCCTACTCGATGATCACGCAGCAGCCCCTGGGCGGTAAGGCCCAGTTCGGCGGCCAGCGGTTCGGCGAGATGGAGGTGTGGGCGATGGAAGCCTACGGAGCGGCGTACGCCCTCCAGGAGCTGCTGACGATCAAGTCCGACGACGTGCCGGGCCGGGTCAAGGTGTACGAAGCCATCGTCAAGGGCGAGAACATCCCCGACTCCGGCATCCCGGAGTCGTTCAAGGTGCTCGTCAAGGAGATGCAGTCCCTCTGCCTCAACGTGGAGGTGCTCTCCCAGGACGGCTCGCAGATCGAGCTCAAGGACGCCGAGGAAGACGTCTTCCGGGCTGCCGAGGAGCTCGGCATCGACCTGTCCCGCCGCGAGCCCAGCTCCGTCGAAGAAGTC
>CAWEEN010000008.1:0-202103 GCA_963808115.1 uncultured Actinomycetota bacterium | reverse complement strand
GCCTCGGCCGTGGGCGCGCTGGCGGACTTCGGCGCGGATGTGTGGTTGGAACTCAATGCGCATCCCGCGCTGGCACATCCGATCCAGGAATGCCTTATGGCGCGCGGAGCCAAAGCCACCGTCATCTCCTCGGCCCGCCGCGAGCGCGAATTTGAATCCGTGCTCGAGGCTGCAATGGATCTGCATCGCGCCGGCGTTCCGCTCGATTTTTCCGCGATGACGCCTTCCCGGCATCTCCTCTCGCTGCCGGCTTACGCCTGGGAAAAGACCCGTTGGTGGAACGAAGCAAGCGATGCTCGCGATGGCCGGCTCGCACCGGGTGGACGCGGCCTGTTTGATGTCCGGCTGCCACGCGCGATGCCGACCTGGATCGTTCGGCTGGACTCGCGCCACATGGCTTTTCTGAAAGATCACAAGGTTGAAAACCATGTCATTTTCCCGGCCGCGGCATTTGTTGAGATGGCGCTTGAAGCCGGTGTGCAGTTGTTCGAGGGGCAACCGTTCGTGGTTGAGGATTTCGAAATTCGCAAGCCGCTCATCCTGCCGGATCCGCCATCGGGCGTGCAGCTCGAGTTCTCCTACTCGCCTAACGAACGCACCTTTTCCATCCAAAGTCGTTTTGAACAAAGCGTCACCTGGTCCCTCCACGTGGTGGGCTCGATGCGCGGTGAGCGCACGGAATCCATCTTTGCCTCCTCAAAATGGGCGCGACCCTTCCGGCACTCAATCCGTCGCGGTCGACGGCTTCTACCGCCACATGAGCGATCTGGGCTTGCGTTATGGGGAAGAATTTCGACCCGTTCGCGAATTATCGGCCGGTGCCGGGCAATCCGCAGGACGCGTGGTCTTGTCGGACGCGCTGTCTCCCCGCGCGGGCGAATATGCTCTGCACCCCGTTCTCTTCGACGGAGCGCTTCAAGTTTTCTCCGCCGGTGCGGCAACGGTTGAAGGTCGTCAGGCGCGGATGAAGCTGCCGGTCGGATTTCGCCGCATTCTCTTTCTCGGCTCACCGGGCCCCTCCAGTCGGGTGTGTGCAAAGGTGCGCGAGTTTAGCGATGACTTCCTCGAAGGCGACATCACTCTATATAATGAGGGAGGAAAACCTTGCGTGCTGGTGGAAGGATTCCGGGCCATTAGCCTTTCCGGCGCAGGCCGCTCTGCCGCGCCCGGCGGCACACGCGATTTAACATATCATGTCGCCTGGCAGCGGGTGCCTGACGAATCGCCCAAACCGGCGCTGTCGCCGCTCCCGCTGGATCAGTTGAAAGCCGCGGCCCAGAGTGCATTGGACCGTGTCGTTGATGTTCGCGGCCACTCCGAACTGGAGGCGGCGCTTTGCGCTCTTGACGATCTCGCCGCCGCGCAACTGGCGCGCGGACTGCGGGAAATGGGAGTGACTCCAAATGCTCCCTTTGATGCGGCGACGCTTCAGGTAGCAACCCCGATGCGACCTGTCTTTGAGCGGCTGATGGCCGGTCTCGTTAGGCATGGCTTGCTCCGGAAAAAAGAAGCGGGATTTGAGCCGGCGCCTGGTTTTGCTCAAGCGGCAGATTCCGCCGGGAAAGTTCTGCGCAACTACATCGAGAAGCACCCCGGACATCTTCCCGAGGCGCTCCTTTGCGAAGGAAACTGTGCTGAGTTGGGTTCGATTTTGCGCGGCGAAAAGGATGCGGTGCAGGTCTTGTTCTCGGGGATCGGCGCGGAGTTGCTCGATCATTTCTATGGCGACGGTCTCTTCACCAGTCACTGGCTCGCGGCCATCGCCGCGGCGGTGAGCACGGCAGCGCGAAGTCTGCCGGAAGGACGCGGCCTGCGCATCCTGGAGATCGGCGCGGGAACAGGTGGATTGGCGTCGCAGGTTCTACCACTCTCGGAGCGCGGCTTGCATTCCTACACATTCAGCGATGTCTCGGCCGCATTTTTTTCCGGCGCCGCGCAGAAGCTGGCGGCGTTTTCGGAAGTGGAGTTCAAGATTTTCGATCTCGAAAAACCAGGCGTCGAACAGGAACTCGAAGCGGCGACATTCGACTTCATCATCGGGACCAACGTGCTGCACGCCGTCAGCGATGTGCGTGCCGCATTGCGTAATTTGCATGGTCTGCTTGCACCCGGAGGCAGCCTCATTTTCATGGACACGGCTACGCCGCAACTTTGGACCGAGACGGTTTTCGGCCTAACGAGCGGTTGGTGGCGGTTCACCGATCGCGATCTGCGCCCGGAACAACCGTTACTCAAAAGAGCGCAATGGGAAACGGTGCTGCGGGAAACTGGTTTCGTTGAAACGGCTTCGTTGCCCGGTCTGATCGGCCCAACCGGAGGCGAAGGCCAGATCGGCCTGCTGGCGCGCAAGTCCTACGAGGAAGCTTCGGTGCCGGCTGAGACCCACTTGCAAGCGCCGGAGGAGAAATCATGGCTTGTTTTCGCCGATGCCTCGGGAGTGGGTGATGTGTTGGTTTCGCGACTGCGCGTACTCGGCGCCAGATGCCGCGTCGCCACGCAGGGAAACCATTTCGAGTTCGATGGCAACGACGCTTTTACCTTGCGACCGGGGACGCTGGAAGACTGGCAACAGCTCGTCAAGGACTGTCAGGTCTCCTCACCTGAGCGCATCGTTTATCTTTGGAATCTCGATGCACCTATAAATGGAGCCGACATGGCGACCAATCTGGACGCACTGCTCCATCTTACCCAGGCGCTCGAATCCGCTGCTCCCGCAGCAAAGTTGCGTCTGGACTTGGTAACGCGGAACGCTCAGCCTGCCGGCAACGATCCGCAACCGACGGCGGTGGCGCAAGCGCCGAGCATCGGATTGATGCGCGTCATTTTGAACGAACATTCCAACCTCTCCTGGCGCGCCATCGATCTTCCCCCGGAACCGTCCCCGGCAGATGCGGAATCGATTTGGAGCGAGCTATCGCGCAAAGACGGGGAACGCGAAATCGCCTTGCGAGGTGAAGCTCGCTATGTTCGACGACTGGACCGCGGTCGCTCGTCCTCCGAGCAGTGGCTCGATCCGATCCTACCGTTGCGTTTGGAATGCCGCGAACGCGGTCGTCTCGACACGCTCCGCTTTGCTCCGTTCGAACTGCCGCCGTGCGGCCCGGGTCAGGTGTTGATTGAAGTGAAAGCGGCCGGAATGAATTTCCGCGACGTGCTCAAGTCGCTGGCACTTTATCCAGGCGATGCTCCGGATGCGCGCATTTTTGGCGACGAAGTTGGCGGCATCGTTAAAGCAGTTGGATCGGACGTCACGCACCTCGCGCCAGGAGATCGTGTGTTCGGTCTCGCCGTCTTCGGAATTGCCACTCACGCCATAGCGCGCGCGGGAGACGTTCGACGGATTCCAGCAGATCTGACATTTGAGGCGGCAGCAACGTTACCGGTCGTTTTCATGACCGCGTGGTATGCGCTGCGAAACGTGGGGCGATTGCGCGAGGGCGAGCGCGTTCTTGTTCACGCAGGCGCGGGTGGAGTCGGAATGGCCGCGATCCAGATCGCGCTGCATCTTGGAGCGGACGTGATCGCCACCGCCGGCAGTCCCGAGCAAACGTGCTTTGCTCAAAACGCTCGGAGTGGAACACGTGATCGACTCGCGACGCGGCGATTTTGCTGAGTCGGTGATGAAGATGACCGATGGCAAAGGAGTGGACGTGGTTCTGAACGCGCTCGCCGGGGAAGCGATCCCGATGGGTCTTTCCTGTCTCGCCGAATTCGGCCGCTTCATCGAAATCGGCAAGCGCGACATTTATCAAAACGCGCGCATCCCGCTTCGGCCTCTCCGCAATAATGCGTCGTTCCATGTCGTGGCCATGGATGCGGTTTTCCACGGTAACGAAGAACTGACCCGCCAGATGCTGGAGGAGATTTCTGAGTTGGTCGAAAAGGGCGCGTTGCGGCCGCTTCCCTACCGGGCCTTTCCTGCCTGCCGCATCGATTCCGCGTTTCGGCTCATGGCTGGCGGAAAACATATCGGCAAAGTTGTGGTCGCATTCCCGACGCCCTTTGTTCCGCGACGCGGTGAATTGCCCGGCTCCGGGATTCGAGGTGAAGCCGGACGGATGCTATCTCATTACCGGCGCTTTCGGCGGATACGGCAAAGTGCTGGCTCGGTGGCTGGTTGACTGCGGTGCGCGCCATCTTGTGCTCACGAGCCGGAGCGGCGCTTCCAGTCCGGAGGCCAGCAAGTTTGTTGAGGACCTGCAGAAGCGCGGTGTGGAAGTGCGCGTCGTGTCTGCGGATGTCGGCGCGCCGGACGACGTGCGGCGACTTTTTGCGGAAATCAAGTCCGGTGCACAGCCGCTGCGCGGTCTCTTTCATCTCGCGATGGTAATCGACGATGCGCCGCTCGCGGCGCTCACGCCCGAACGCATGCGAACCGTCCTCGGACCAAAGGCGCACGGCGCATGGCTCCTCCACGAGGCAACCCTCGAAATGAAACTCGATTGCTTTGTGATGTTCTCTTCTGTCTCAAGCATTTTTGGTAATCCCGCTCAGGGAAATTACAGTGCGGCGAACGCCTTTCTCGACAGCCTGGCGCACCATCGTCAGGCGCTTGGCCTTCCTGCGCTTAGCGTGAATTGGGGCGTACTCGGCGGCGAAGGCTTTGTCGCGCGCAACGAGCGTGTCGCCGATTTTCTTGCCCGGCAGGGAACAATTGCAATTTCGCCCGGTGAAGCGACGGCGCTGCTTGAATCGTTCCTTCGTGCGGGAAGTGCCCAAGCGATTTCAATTCGGGTTGATTGGAGAAAATGGCGTCAATTCTTTCGAGGCATGCAGGAAAATCCCTTTCTGGAGCGCATTTTCGCCGCGCTTGAAAATGAGGAGTCAGTTGGTGCAACGAATAACTGGCGAAGCCGGATCGACGCAGCTTCACCGGCTGAAAAACAGGCTGTTATCTGCCAGGCCGTAAGGGAAGCCGTTGGTTCCGTTTTGCGAGTAAAGCCTGACAGTCTGCGTGACGATCAGCCGCTCACGGATCTTGGACTGGATTCGTTGATGGGTGTCGAAATCGAGACCTCGCTTGAAGCGGCGGTCGGCGTTGCTTTACCTGCAACGAGTCTGATGCGCGCTCGGACCATTGGTCAGATCGCCTCGTTGATCGCAGGTCACCTGGGTGGCGCGGCACCCGTCGCGGAATCCACGCCAGTGTCGGCGCAAACGGAAGCCACCAGTGCAGTCGACCTCGATGCCATTTCCGACGAAGAAATCGAACGCCTGCTCGGGCGCGAGTCCGACTCCGAAGAGACCGAAGCGATCGAAGACGCCAAGCGTTAAATGCCGGCTCATGTGTAACCGCGATGCCGGCCGATCAACGCGCTCGTCTCAAACAATGGCTCGATCGTGGTGAAGCGCAGCTTCATCCGCTGACTTTCCCACAACGAGAACTTTGGGAAGTCTCTCCGGTGCCGGTGGAGGACAACGCGAATCACATCTGCTGTCTCATCAATGTGCACGGACTCCTGACTGAGCGAGAGTGTCGCGCTGCGATCCAGCGAGTGGTCGATCGTCAGGAGGTTTTGCGTCTCTCGCTCCTTCCGGGCAAAGAGCGTCCGCTCCAGATGATCCGCAAGAGTTGCGGGATCAATTTTGAATTTCGCGAAGTTGCGCCAAAAGATGCGCAACCGGAAGCGATTGAAGAATTGGCAGCAGAGATTTTCCGCGCGCCATTCGACTTCGTGCAAGGGCCGCTCTACCGCGCGGCCGACTTGCGTCGGGCGGCCAACGACCACGTGTTGGTTTTCGCGATTCATCACGCCATTGCTGACGGCTGGAGCCTGGGGGTATTAGTTCAGGACCTTTTTGCTGCTTACATCGAGGTAGTGATGGGATCGTCCGAGCCTTTGCCGCCGGTGCCGCAAACCTACACGGCGTGGGGCGCGGCCGAACGCGCTTTTTGGCAACCGGCGATTTTGGAACAGCGGCATTGAGTTTTGGAGAACCAAGTTAGCCGGTTCGACGTCGGATGTGGAATCGGCCGATCACGCCGGGGCCGCCGCAAGCGATGGCTGTCCACAATTCCTGCGACTCTGACTAACGAAATCCGTGAACTCGCCCGGCGGACTGGCGTGACATTTTTCAGCGCGCTGTTCGGTGCCTTCCAACTTGCGTTCTCCGAATGGAGCGGATTCGATGATCTGGTCGTCGGAACGCCGGTCGCTAATCGCACGAAGCAAACTCGCGCGAGAAACGATGGGATATTACGCGGGTATTGTACCCCTTGCGCGGGCAGTCGATCGCTCGCGCATCGCGGCCGAGCATTTGCGGGCGGGACATCAGCAAACGATTGACTCGTTTGCCAACGCCATCCCTTTTGTCGAGTTGGTCCACGCGCTCGGCGAGAAATCGGACAGGCGGATACAATCCGCTTTTCGAAGTTCGTTTCGCTTTGCAGAACCATCCCATGCCGGAAATTTCGCTGCCGAATCTTTCCGCACGTCTGAGCATGCGCTCGACGGGCACGGCGCGTTTCCAGCTTGGATGCGAAATCACCGAAGACCGCGAAGGCTTGGAAATCGCGTGGCTTTTCCGCGAGAATTTGTTTTCCCGGCGTGACATTGAAAGCCTCGATGGCATATTTCGACGAGTTCTGGCGGGCATCTGCCGCTCGCCGGAGAACCGAATCTCTGAAGTACTGAACCGATCTCAATGAACCCCGCCATCGACGAAGATTTCAGCCAGATGCATGAGCCGCACTGGGTATTGCGCGGGGCGTTTCAGCTTCTTGTTTTCGGTTTGGCTTTCACTGAAGTCATGCTCGCTATAACGGTGCACCGCGGATTGATCTGGCTGGCGGTGCCGCTCGTGCTTGTTGCCAGCCATTTGATGCACGGCATGCTCATCGGTCTGCACGAGGCCTCTCACGGGCTTCTCCGAAAAAATCGCCGCTTCAATGAGTTCGATGGAGTCGTGATCGGCACGTTGAGTCTGATGAGCTTCAGTCTCTATCGCGTCGTTCATCAAACCCATCATGCGTATCTCGCGACGGAGCGAGATCACGAATTTTGGCCACTCTCTCAAACGACCGTGCCACGGTGGAAGAGATGTCTGGCCGCATTTTTCGAGCTGAATCTCGGATTGGTTTATTCTCCGTTTGTTTTCCTGCGAGCCTTCTTTTCTTCTCCTTCGCCGGTCCGAAGCAAGCGTGTTCGCCGGCGCATTTGGGCGGAATTGGCGCTGACAGTTGTGACCTGGACGTTTATTCTTTGGGCGGTCGCAACATTCGGTCTGTGGAAATATTTCCTCTGGATGTATCTCGCGCCGGCACTCTTGGCGGCTAATTTGCAGAGTTGGCGCAAATACATCGAGCACGTCGGGATGACGGGCGACACGGTAAATGGCACAACTCGGAGCATCGTCGCGAAGAGCTGGCTGGGGCGGCTGGTTGCTTTCACGCTCCTTCACGAACCGTTTCATGGAGTTCATCATCAGCGTGCCGGCCTGCCTCATTCCGTTTTGCCCCAACACGTGGAAAAATTGCAGCCGAAAAAACCTGGCGAACGATCCCCGTATACAAGTTATCGTTACGCCTTGATCGAACTGGTGCGCTGCCTTGGCGATCCGCGTGTCGGGCCGCAATGGCGAACGCTTGAGTCAACGGGGTAAACGCTTCTGTCGCGGCAAATAAAATGTTTTTTGGGGGCCATGTCTGCTCTCGGCTGCGAATCCCCATTATATGAAGATAGACATCACCAAAATTGCCGTGGCTTTGCTCGCCGTTGGAATTTGTACGACAGAGATGCGCGCGCAGGCGACCACGACCGTGACTACGACGAAGGGCGCATTCACAGAGTATGTTCCCGGCTCGGAAACGATGGTTGTGAGAACTGAAACGAGCTCGGCCCCGTTGCGTTACGTGGTAAGCAAACAGACGACGATTGTTGATGAATCCGGTGCGCCGGTCGCGATCGAGCGCATTTCACCGGGTAGTCCGCTCTCGATCCAGTATACAGGTACCGGCGAACAGCTCGTAGCCTCACGCATCGTTGTGCAAAAGCCCGCCGCAGTAACCACCGAACCCGTGACAACCGCACCTGTAGCGACCCAGCAGACGACCACGACCACGACACGCGCTCTGACCCATGATGAAAAACATGCTCTAAAAGAGCAACGAGAGCATCGTAAGAAGGCAATGAAAGAAGAGATCGAAAAGGAAAAGGATGCCTTGGACAAGGCCAAGGATAAAATCGACGACGACAACGATTGAACGAAGTTCGTTGGCTATTCAGAGTGCTGGCAGATTCTCGGCAGACCTGACAGCTTAAGCAGGTGACGCCGCCTTCTGCCAGCGCCCTCCTCGAGGCCAAAGCTCTGACCCGCGAGTTTGACGAAGGGCAGGTCAAGGCCCTGCGCGGAGTCGATTTTTCCATCAAGGAGGGCGACTTCGTTGCCATTGTTGGACCGAGCGGAAGCGGTAAGTCGACCTTGCTGCAATTACTCGGTGCCTTGGATCGACCCACATCCGGAACCCTTCTCTATCGCGGAGTATCGCTGCCGGATCATCCCAATCCGGCAGCATACCGTGCTCGCGAGGTCGGGTTTATTTTCCAGGCGTTTCAGCTCCTGCCGACTTTCACCGCGGCCGAGAACGTGCAAATCCCAATGTTCGAGACGGATCGCTCGGCTTCTGAGCGACGCGAGCGCGCCTTCGAATTGCTAAAGCTGGTTGGCCTCGAACATCGCCTCGATCATTTTCCATCCAAACTTTCCGGTGGCGAGCGACAGCGTGTCGCCATCGCGCGCAGTCTCGCTAATGAGCCATCGCTGCTACTCGCGGATGAACCGACCGGTAATCTTGACAGTGAAAACGCTCATTCGGTTCTCGACCTCATTATTGGTCTGCAACAAGAGCAGGGTCGCACCATGGTGCTCGTCACTCATGACCCCACTATTGCCGGGCGAGCGGGAAGGACCCTTCGCATGATCGACGGTCGAATCGTCTCGGACGATAAACGATGACCTTTTTTACTGTTGTCATCCGCGGTCTCTGGCGTCGCCCCTTGCGCACCGGGTTGACTCTCGCGGGAATTTCCATCGGTATCGCGGCCGTCGTTGCGTTGGTCGGGATGTCTCGAGGTTTTGAGAAAGGCTGGCAGCTTGGATTGAAGGCGCGCGGAACCGATGTCGTCGTCAGTAACAGAGGGGGATCACTCACGCCGAAGCCGTTCGACGCGTCCGTCCGCGATCGTATCGCCAGCCTTCCGCGCATCGACGCGACCTGCAATATTCTGGTGGAGGTAACCAGCGTTGAAGACTCGGATCTGATGATTCTGTCAGCTCGAGAATGGGGATGTTTTGCCTGGAATAATCTTGAACTTGTTTCCGGACGGATGCCGCGCGATGCCACGGAAGAGGCAGCAGTCTTGGGTCAGACCGCGGCGGAGGTGCTCAAGAAAAAAGTTGGTGACCCGATTCAGATTGAAACCAAGCAATTAACAGTCGTCGGAATCGTGAAGGGTGGCGCGCTCGTCGAAGACGGCTCGGTCATTCTTTCTTTACCGCTCTTGCAAGGAATCATCGGCTCTCCCAACCAGATCAACGCAATCGATATTCGAATGAAGCCTTCGAGCACCGAGCAACAAATCAAGGAACTTACTCGACAGATCGAACAACTAGTCCCGGAAGTTCGGGCTGTGACCGTGAGCGAACACCTCAGCCACGATGAGGGATTTCGGCTCGTCAAGGCCATGAGTTGGGGCACGTCTCTCCTCGCCATCCTTGTGGGTGTGCTGGGTGTGATGAACACGATGCTGATGACCGTTTTCGAGCGGACCCATGAGATCTCTGTGCTGCTCGCCATCGGTTGGACGCGGGGGCGGATCATGTTGAGCCCGAGGGCCGGGTCGAACCGGGCGAGCACGTCGTCGTAGGAGAGCAGGGGATCGGTCATCGGTCGACTCCATCCGTGGTCTCGACCGGCTCGACCGACGGCAGCGGAGGGGCCTGGTCGAGGAGGCGGCCACCCCACTCGCGGACGAGGAGCGCCTCGAGGGCCGCTCCGACGCGGTAGACGCGGTCGTCGGCCAGCGTGGGCGCGAGGATCTGGACTCCGGCCGGCAGGCCGTCCTCGTCCGCCAGGCCGCTGGGGACGGAGATGCCGGGGACGCCGGCCAGGTTGGCGGGGATGGTGGCCAGGTCGTTGAGGTACATCGCGAGCGGGTCGTCGACCTTCTCGCCGAGCTTGAAGGCCGTCGTCGGGGCGGTCGGGCTGACCAGCACGTCCGCCTGCTCGAACGCGGTCTCGAAGTCGCGGGTGATCAGGGTGCGCAGCTTCTGCGCCTGGCCGTAGTAAGCGTCGTAGTACCCGCTGGACAGGGCGTAGGTGCCCAGGATGATCCGGCGCTTCACCTCGTCGCCGAAGCCGGCCTCACGAGTAGCCCGCATGACGTCCTCGGCGCTGGGCGAGCCCTCGGGGGTCACCCGCAGGCCGTAGCGCATCGCGTCGAAGCGAGCCAGGTTGGACGACGCCTCGGCCGGCAGGATCAGGTAGTAGGTGGCCAGCGCGTGCACGAAGTGGGGGCAGGAGACCTCGACCACCTCTGCGCCGGCTCGCGTCATCAGCTCCACCGACTCCCGGAACCGCGCCAGGACGCCGGCCTGGTAGCCCTCGCCGCCCAGCTCCTGGACGACGCCGATCCGGACGCCGGACAGGTCGCCCAGGGCGCCCTGCGTGGCGGCGCCGACCAGGTCGGGCATCGGCTGCGTCGATCGAGGTGGAGTCGAGCGGGTCGTGGCCGCCGACGAGCTCGTGGAGGAGGGCGGCGTCGAGCACCGTGCGGGTGACCGGGCCGACCTGGTCGAGGGAGTTGGCGAGGGCGACGAGGCCGTAGCGCGACACCCCGCCGTAGGTCGGCTTCACCCCGACCGTGCCCGTCACGGCACCGGGCTGGCGGATCGAGCCGCCGGTGTCGGTGCCGAGCGCCAACGGCGCCTCGTACGACGCGACGGCGGCGGCGCTGCCACCGCCGGACCCGCCGGGGATGCGGGTGAGGTCCCACGGGTTGTGGGTCGGGCCGAAGGCGCTGTGCTCGGTGGAGGAGCCCATCGCGAACTCGTCCATGTTGGTCTTGCCGAGGATCGGCAGGCCGTAGCCGCGGAGCCGCGCGACGACCGTGGCGTCGTACGGCGGCACCCAGCCGTCGAGGATCCGCGAGCCGCAGGTGGTCGGCAGGCCACGGGTGGCGAGCACGTCCTTGACCGCGATCGGGACGCCGTCCAGGGTGCTCCAGGTCTCGCCCGCCTCGCGCCGGCGGTCGGACTCCTCGGCGGCGCGCAGCGCTCCCTCGGCGTCGACGTGCAGGAAGGCATGGACGGCGCCGTCCACCTCGGCGATCCGGTCGAGGTGGGCCTGCGTCAGTGCGACGCTCGTGGTCTGACCGGCGGCGAGCGCGTCGGCCAGCTCGGCCGCCGTGCGCTTCTCCGGCGCGGTCGCGGGCGAGCTCACTGCTCGTCCCCGAGGATCCGCGGCACCCGGAAGCGCTGCTCCTCCACCGCCGGCGCGCCGCTAGGGCCTCCTCCGGCGTGAGGCACCCCGCGACGACGTCGTCGCGGAAGACGTTGGTCAGGGGCAGGGCGTGCGACGTCGGGGGGATGTCGTCGCCGGACACGCTGCTGATCGACGCGACCGACTCGAGAATCACGCTCAGCTGCGGCGCGAGGTGGTCGAGCTCGGCGTCGGACAGGTCGATCCGGGCGAGGTCGGCCAGATGGGCGAGCTCGTCCCTGCTGATCGCAGGGCTGCTCGCCGGCGCGCCGGCGTGCTCGGGGGTCTCGGGCATGAGGATCATCCTAGGGAGGCTGCCGACCGACCCGACCCATCGGTCCGCCGAGGCATGGGGACAGGTGGACCGGCTCCGGCGCCCCTGACCCCACCTGTCACAGGTTCGCCAAACCGGCCCCACACCCAGCCCGCCGGGTCTACCGTTTCGCCCACACGCACGACACCTCTCCGTTAGACCCCTGTAGCAGTGCCATGACCGCCGTCCACGAGACAGACATCGACGGCGTCCTGTGCTTCTTCGTGGACATGGGACGCCCGCTTTCGTCTGCCCATCTGCTGTTCCGCACCGGGCTGGCCGACGAGCCGCTGCCGGAGAGCGGATGGCTCCACCTGCTCGAGCACCTCGCGCTGCTCGACCGAGAGACGCTGACCCGTCCCGTCTACGGCTCGACCTCGATGCTGCTCACCCGGTTCGACGTGTACGGCGCGCCGGACGCGGTCGCCGACCGGGTGCGGGCCCTCGGAGAGTGGGTGACCGAGCCCGACCTCCGTCTGCTCGCCCGCGAGCGCGGGCGTGCTGCAGGCCGACGCCCAGACCCGCAGCGACCCGCTGGTCAGGTCGCTGCCCTGGCGCTACGGCGGGCAGGGCCCCGGCGTTGCCGGCTTCATGGAGGCGGGCGCCGTCCGAGCCACTCCCGAGCTCCTCACCGAACGCGCGCATCGGGTCCTCAACCGGGCCAACGCGATCCTGGTGCTCGACGCCCCGCCCCCGCCCGGGCTCCGGCTCCCCCTGCCACCGGGTGCGTACCAGGAGCCGCGGGCCGCCGAGCCCGTCCACCGCCCGTTCCCTGCCTCCTACGTCGACGACGAGGGGCTGACCCTGAGCGGCGTCGTACGCCGGACCCACGTGGCGACCTTCCTGCCCGGCCTGCTCGAGCGCGCCGTCCACGACGGCCTCCGCCGGCGCACCGGTGGCGTGTACGCGCCGTGGTCCTCGACTGGTCGAGGTCGACGACCAGTACGCCGTCGTGGCCGGCGGCTCCGACGTGGTGCCGGAGACGCTCGCCGACCGCGGGCCCCGCCGGGGTCGACGTGCTCACCACCGCTGGTCGCGGACGGCGTCCCCCGAGCCTGGCTCCAGGAGGCGGTCGACCAGCGAGTGGCCTGGCTGCAGACGTCCGAGGCGCCCTTCCAGGTGGCCCGCGAGGCGGCCTACGCCGCGCTCAGCGGCCGGGTCCCGCTGTCGCTGGAGGAGCTCGTCGAGGAGCTGCGCGGGACCGACCCCGAGGAGCTCGACCTGCGCCGTCCGCGAGCTCCGGGAGAGCCTCCTGGTGGGGCTCCCCGAGGGCGCGACGGTCGACCCCGCCACCCCGCCGATCACGTTCCCCGAGGTCGAGCCGACGCCTCGGCGGCAAGCGTCACCGGCACGTCAACTGGCCGGCCGACGCGTCGACGTTCTCCGTCGGCGACGCCGGCATCGAGCAGGGCACCCCGTTCGCCGCCCACCGCCTGGCGGTCCCCGAGGTCGCGGCGATGTTCACCTGGCGCGACGGCACCCGCGAGCTCGTGGGCCGCGACGGCTCTCGGCTCGAGATGGACCCACACCAGTGGTACGGCGCCGACGAGCTCACCCACGACCTCGACACGACCGTCCCCGCCGACCTCCACCTGCCGATGCCCGACCGCGACGTGACCTTCCACCGGATGGGCGTGCCCCAGCGCGGAGCCAAGGCCTCCGCCCGCTGGGCGCAACACCAAGCCCGGCCTGATCACCATGATCGCGGTCAGTCTGCCTGCTCGCGCTCTGGTCGCTGCTCAAGACCCACCCCGTCATGGCCGGTCGTCTTCGTGGCTCTCGCGCTGGTGATGGGCGCCCTGCTCTACCGGATCGACGGCGCCTGGCCCGCCGTCGACGAACCCGACGTCGAGACGCCGTAACCAGCCCGTGCCGCTGACCACCCTCCGCGACGGGCGCACCCTGCAGTGGTCCGAGGGCGGCGACCCGGACGGCACGCCGGTGCTCTTCTGCCACGGCACCCCCGACACCCGCCGGGCCTCGTGGAGCGGCTACGACGCAGCGGCCCGGGCCGGCGTCCGGCTGGTCGCGGCCAACCGGCCCGGGTACGGCGCCTCGACAGCGCCGCTCGCGCCGTCGTACCAGATGCCCGGCCGACGACGTCGTCGAGCTGGCCGACTCGCTCGGGATCGCGTCGTTCGGTCTGCTCGGGATGTCGGTCGGCGGGACCTTCGCCCTCGCCACCGCCGCGCGCCATCCCGACCGGGTCCGTCGGGTCGCCACGGTCGGCTGCCCCGGACCGGCGGCGCTGATGGATCCGCCCTACCCGCGCGACGGGCTGGACGCCGACGGCCGCGCGTTCTTCGACGCCCTGGCGACCGGCACCCTCGAGGCGAACCTCCAGCGGGTCCGACCAGGCTTCCTTGCCTACCGGCGCCAGATCGACCCCGACGACCCCGACGACGAGGCGCTCGCCCGCCGCTGGGTCGAGCCGCTCCCCCCGGAGGACCGGGTCCTGATCGGCGGCCGCTCCGGCCGCCGAGCAGGCGGCCGCGGCGCGTGAGGCGGTCGGCGTACCCGACGGCTACCTCGCCGACGCCTCCCTGGTCTTCGCGCCCTGGCCCTTCGATCTCGACGGACGTCCGGTGCCCCGTCGGCCTCTGGTACGGCGAGCACGACGGCCAGGCGCCCGCGCGGAACGGCGTGTGGCTCGCCGCCCACCTCCCCACGGCCGAGCTGCGGGTGCTGCCCGGGCTGGGCCACGTCGAGGCGCTGGTGCGGAGCTGGCCCGAGGTGCTGGCCGGGCTCCTCTGACCACCAGCGGCGTGCGAGGGGTCACACCCCTACAGGTGGAGCATCATGCCCCCTCCCAGCCGGATACTCTGAGCATGGTCGAGCCGGCCCACGACTCGTCCCCTGTCCGCGGGGCCGGGGTACCACCAGGAGGACGGATGTCGACCTCGGTCCGCGCAGAGCAGTCCCGGCTCCTCGCCGACGCTCGAGACGTGGAGCCCGGTGCCCGCCTCGCCCAGGCCGCGAGCCGCGCGGAGTTCCTGCTGCGGCTCTCCCGCACCCTCGGCGCCGTCCAGAACCCACAGCGCGCCATCGAGGCCGTCGTCGACCAGCTGCTGGGCGAGATGGTCGAGGTCGCCCAGGTCGTCGTCCACACCGGCCCGTGGCAGCTGGTCTGCGGTGGCGTGCACGGGCTGCCCACCCACTCCCGGGTGGAGCGCTGGGTCGACCAGGGCTCCAGCGCGGTCCGCGAGGCCGTCGCCCGAGGGCTCCCGGACCAGCTGGTGCTCCCCGCCGACCAGAGCGCCCGCGCCGCCCTCCTCCAGCGCTACCTGCTCCCCGAGGAGCTCGTCGTCGAGGCCGCACCGGTCCGTCTCGACGAGCTGCTGATGGTGCCGCTGGCCGCCCGTGGGCGCACCTTCGGGCTGCTGGTGCTCGGCCGCACCCTGGGCTTCGGCGAGGTCGCCAGCTTCACCGAGGACCTCGCCGCCCGCATCGCCACCGGGCTGGACGCGGCCCTGCTGCTGGCAGAGAGCCGGCACGTGACCGCGGTGCTCCGGGACTCGCTCGCCCCGGAAGCGATGCCGCACATCGCCGACCTCGAGCTGGCGACGTACACCCGGGTCGCCCACCAGTCGGAGGAGCTCGGCGGCGACCTGCTCGACGTGCACGGCTCCGACGACGACGTCGTGCTGGTGTGCGGAGACGTGGCGGGCAAGGGGGTGGAGGCTGCGGTCCACGCCAAACGGATCCGCAACGCCGTCCGCACCCTCGCCCAGGTCGACCACGACCCCGGCTGGATCCTCCAGCTGGTGAACCGGGTGCTGGTCGCCGAGGCCGGCGAGTTCTCCGAGAGCATGTCCGACCGTGGTGTGCGCACGGCTGCGCCGCGGGGACGACCACGTGCGGGTCGACCTCGCCAGCGCGGGCCACCCGCCGGCCCTCGTCCTCCGCGCCGGCGGGGCGGTCGACGAGATCCCGACCACCGGCGTCTCGCTCAGCCTGCTCGACGACGCGATCTACGACACGGTCCGCGCCGACCTCGAGCCCGGCGACACCCTCGTGCTCTACACCGACGGCGTCACCGAGGCGCGCGGTGCCGAGGACCTGTTCGGTGACGAGGGTCTGCGCCGCACCCTCGCCGGGCTCACCGCGCTCCGGCCGCCGGCGATCGTCGAGGCGATCGCGGTCGCGGTCTCCGAGCACCTCGGCGACCGGCCTCACGACGACATCGCACTGCTCGCGGTGGCGTACGCCCCCAGCCGGATTCCGTGAGCGACGCCTCCCCCGTCCGGCGCTCCGAGCTCGACGCACTACTGGGCCGCGGTCGACGCCTCCGACGACGAGGCTGCCCTCGCCGGTGCCCTGGCGGTGCGGGAGCGCGGCGTGCCGCTCGAGGGCGTGCTGACGGGGCTCGTGGTCGCCACCCAGGTCCGCGTCGGAGAGCTCTGGGCCGGGAACGAGTGGTCCGTGGCCCGCGAGCACGCAGCCACCGCCGTCAGCGAGAGCGTCGTCCGCAGGCTCGCCGACGACCTGTCCGAGCCCACCGAGGGTCCCCTCCACCTCGTCGCCTGCGTCGAGCGTGAGTGGCACGCCCTCCCGGCCCTGGTGGTGGCCACCGGCCTCAAGGCGGCCGGCCGCCGCACCCTCTACCTGGGCGCTAGCGCCTCGCGCGACGAGCTGCTCAGCCGGATCCTCGACACCGGGCCTCGGCTGGTCCTGCTCAGTGCGTCCCTCACCTCGTCCCTCCCGCGCGTACGCCGGCACCTCGAGGCGGTCCGCGGGACCGGCACGCCGGTGCTGGTCGGCGGCCGGGCCTTCGACCCCGCCGGGAACCGGGCTCACCGACTCGGCGCGACGGCGTACGCCGGCAGCGTCGGCGAGGCGATCGCGCTCCTCGACACCCTGCCTCGGCACGTACCGCAGGCCCGCCCGCTGCGGCACCGGGGCGCGATCGAGGCCGGCGAGATCCAGGCCCAGAACGACGACGTCTGCCGCGACGTGATGTCCGCGACCGACCACGAGCTCGGGCTGAGCGGGGGCGGCGAGGGTGCCCACCGTCCCGACGACTGGCAGGTCGTGCTGGCGACGTTCGTGCCGCACGTCGTCGACAGCCTGGTCGGCGCACTGCTCACCGACGACCCCACCGTGGTCGCCGAGGCCAGAGCCTGGCTCAGTGACGTGATCCGGCGGCGTGGTGGCGATCCCGCCGCCTGGGGGGCCCTGGAGCACGCCCTGCGGCGACGCCTGCGGGAGTACCCCGAGGGGCTGCGGATGCTCGGCGCCACCTGATCGGGGTCGGCCCGGCTCGCGCGCAAGCGGCTCCCGGCGGTCGAGCAACCCCGGCTCCGCCGGGTCGCTCAGTCCTCGCTGGGCCCCTGCTCGAGGAGGGCCTTGAACCCGGCCTCGTCGAGGACGGTCAGGCCGAGCTGCTCGGCCTTCTCGGCCTTGGAGCCGGCGTTGTCCCCGACGACGACGTAGTGGGTGCTCTTCGACACCGAGCCGGCAGCCTTGCCACCGCGCGACAGGATCGCCTCCTTGGCGGAGTCGCGGGAGAAGTCGACCAGCGACCCGGTCACGACCACCGTCAGCCCCTCGAGGGTGCGTGGGGTGGACTCGTCGCGCACGTCGGCCATCGCGACGCCCGGCCCGGGTCCACCTCTCGACGATGTCGGCGTGCCAGTCGACCTTGAACCACTCGATCACCGCCTCGGCGATCGTCGGCCCGACGCCCTCGGCCGCGGCCAGCTCGTCCTCCGAGGCCGCGCGGATCGCTGCCATCGAGCCGAACTCGGTGGCCAGCGCCCGAGCCGCTGTCGGCCCCACGTGACGGATCGACAGGGCGACGAGCACCCGCCAGAGCGGCACCTGCTTGCGGTCGCCGAGGTTGGCCAGCAGACCCTCGCCGTTGGCGCTGAGCTGGGGACCCTCCTCGCCCTTCTTGGGAGCGCGGGCGAACAGGTCGGTCTTCAGCAGCGCGTCGCGGTCGAGGTCGAAGACGTCGCCCTCGTCGGCGATCACCGCGGCGTCGAGGAGCGCGTGAGCAGCCTCGGAGCCCAGGCCCTCGATGTCGAACGCGCCACGGCTGGCCACGTGGTAGACCCGCTCGAGCAGCTGGGCCGGGCAGGCTCTCGCGTTGGGGCAGCGGAGGTCCTTGTCGCCCTCCTTCTGCTGGGCCAGTGTCGTGCCGCACGAGGGGCACTCGGTCGGCATCACCCACTCGGCCAAGCCCTCGGGCCGGAGAGGCAGCACCGGCCCCACGATCTCGGGGATCACGTCACCGGCCTTGCGCAGCACGACGGTGTCGCCGGGTCGGACGTCCTTGCGCTTGACCTCGTGGGCGTTGTGGAGCGTGGCCCGCTCGACGGTCGAGCCGGCCACCTTGGTCGGCTCCATCACCCCGAACGGCGTCACCCGGCCGGTGCGTCCGGTGTTGACCTCGATCGCGAGGAGCTTGGCGTTGACCTCCTCGGGCGGGTACTTGAACGCGATCGCCCAGCGGGGCGCGCGGGAGGTGGAGCCGAGCCGGCGCTGGAGACCGACCTGGTCGACCTTGATCACGACGCCGTCGATCTCGTAGGGGACGATCGTGTGGCGCCGCTCGCCGACGTCGTCGACGAATGCTTCCACCTCCTTCAGGCTGGGGAGGACCCTGATCTGGTCGGAGACGTTGAGCCCCCAGGCCTGCAGCGCGTCGTAGGCCGCAGACTGCGACACCGGGTCGAAGCCGTCACGCGCGCCGATGCCGTGACAGACCATGCCGAGGTCGCGCGAGGCGGTCACCCTGGGGTCCTTCTGCCGCAGCGAGCCCGCAGCGGCGTTGCGCGGGTTGGCGAAGACGGGCTTGCCGGCCTCGGTCATCGAGACGTTCAGCCGCTCGAAGGCGGCCACCGGGAGGAAGACCTCGCCCCGCACCTCGACCAGGCGGGGGACCGGGAACTCGTCGGTGCCGGTGAGCCGGTCGGGCACGGAGTCGATCGTGCGGACGTTGGGGGTGACGTCCTCGCCGGTACGCCCGTCGCCGCGGGTCAGGGCGCGGACCAGCCGGCCGCGCTCGTAGAGCAGGTTGATCGCGAGACCGTCGACCTTGAGCTCGCAGAGCAGCGCCGGGTCGGCGACCTCGTCGCGGGCGAGCCGCGCATGCCAGGACGCCAGCTCGTCGTAGGAGAACGCGTTGTCGAGGCTCTCCATCCGCTGGAGGTGGTCGACGGCGGTGAACTCGGTGGAGACGGCCCCGCCGACCTTCTGCGTGGGCGAGTCGGGCGTGCGCAGCTCGGGGAACTCGTCCTCGAGCGTCTGGAGCTCGCGCAGCCGGCGGTCGTACGCGGCGTCGTCGAGCGTCGGGTCGTCGAGCACGAAGTAGCGCCAGCGGGCGTCCTCGATCTCCTCACTGAGCGCGCGATGGCGCTCCTTGGCCTCGGGAGTCGCGCTCTTCGGGTCGCCCATGGCGCCTATCCTGCCAAGCGCCGCCGACACTGGGGAGGCGCGTGGCCGCCCATCCGCCGGCGGTCTCGGTTCCGAACCCATCCCGTGGAGACCCTGGTGCCCGCAGACCGCAGCGACCCGTCGGCCGGACCGACCCTGTCGTCGTACGACGACCTGGCGTCGCCGCGCGCGGTCATCGTCGTCCTGCACGGCGGCAAGGACCGGTCGCAGGCGCCCGTCACCCGCCGCAGCCTGTCGTGGCAGCGTGGCGCCGCCCTCGCCCGCGTGCTCGCACGGCAGGTGCGCGCCGACGACGTCGCGGTGCGCGAGCTGCGCTACCGCACGGTCGGGTGGAACGGCGGAGCCGACAAGATCGCCGACGCGAGGTGGGCCCTGGCCCAGGTCGGCGCCGAGCTGGGCCGGCTCCCGGTGGTGCTGGTGGGCCACTCCATGGGGGGACGTACGGCGTGCCGCGTCGCCGACCACCCGCTCGTGCGCGGGGTGGTGGCCCTGGCGCCCTGGCTCCCGCCGGGTGAGCCGGTCTCGGCGCTGTCCGGCAGGCAGCTCCACGCCGGGCACGGCCGGCGCGACGCCATCACCCGGGCCGCCGACACCCGCGCCTACGTCGAGCGGGCCGGCGCGGTGGCGAGCACGGCGTCGTTCACCGACATGGGCGATCGAGGTCACTACCTCCTGCGCGGCGTGCACGCCTGGAACGCGTTCACCCTCGACCGGGTGCACCAGATCCTGGCCTGAGCGAACTTTTCCCGGCCGATCGGGAACATCCTCACCGCACAGCAGGTTCGGGGATGAAACGGAGTTGTTCCATCCCGGTGCGATGGGTTATCGTCGATGGAACGAAACCGTTTCGTTTCATCGGATCCCACGAACAGGTGACCACTGCATGACCCCCGCCGAAGCCGCCTCCGCGCTCCGCCCCCGGGTGGAGGGCGACCGCGAGCAGGAGATCCTCGACGCTGCCCTGGAGGTGCTGGCTGAGGTCGGCTACGACCGGCTCACCATGGACGCCGTCGCCCAGCGCGCCAAGGCGTCCAAGGCGACGCTCTACCGGCGCTGGAACTCCAAGGCGACGCTCGTCGTCGAGGCCCTGGCCCGCACCAAGGGGGTGCCGGCGATCCCCGACACCGGTGACCTGCGTACCGACCTGGTCACCGCGTTCTGCGGCATGGGCGGCCTCACCGACCACGACACCACCGCGACGTTCGGTGCCGTGATCACCGCGGTCAGCACCGACCCCGAGTTCGCCGCGGAGTTCCGCCGGCAGGTGGTGGCTCCCAAGGCGCACGTCTCCTACACCGTCTTCGAGCGCGCCCGCGACCGCGGCGAGGTGCGCGACGACCTCGACCTCGACATCATCGCGCCGGCCTTGGCCGGGATCGTGCTCCACCGGGTGTTCCTGCTCGGCGAGCAGCCCGACGCGGCCCTCATCGAGCGCACCATCGACCAGATCATCTTGCCCGCCGTACGACCTCGGGACTGACCACCACCCGCCCACGACATCGCACGACCGCACCACCACCGAAGCCCCACACAGAAGGAACGACACCCTCATGTCCGAGATCACCGAGCCCCAGGTGCCCGTCGTGGCTCCCGACGAGCCGACGGCCACCGACAGCGACGGGGGACGCCACTACGGCTGGGCCCTGACGCTGATCTGCATCGCCCAGCTGATGGTGGTGCTCGACGCCACCATCGCCAACATCGCCCTGCCCTACATCGGCAAGGACCTCGACATCACCGGCACGAACCTCACCTGGATCGTCACCGGCTACTCGCTGGCCTTCGGCGGCTTCCTGCTGCTCGGCGGCCGCCTCGGCGACCTCTACGGACGTCGACTGACCTTCATGATCGGCCTGAGCGTCTTCGCGGTCGCCTCCCTGGCCGGCGGTCTCGCCCAGAGCGAGGCACTCCTGCTGACCTCACGAGGCGTGCAGGGCCTCGGTGCCGCGCTCGCCTCACCGGCGGCGCTGGCGCTGATCACGACCACGTTCCCGGCCGGGCCCTCCCGTAACCGGGCCTTCGCGGTGTACGCCGCGATGTCCGGAGCCGGCGCGGCGGTCGGCCTGATCCTGGGCGGCTGGCTGACCGGCCTGAACATCAACATGTTCGACACCCAGGACGGCTGGCGCCTGACCTTCCTGATCAACGTGCCGATCGGCATCGTCGCGGCGCTGCTCGCCCCGCGCTTCCTGGTCGAGTCCCAGCGCCGTAAGGGACAGCTCGACATCCCCGGCGCCTTCGCCGGTACGACTGCCCTGCTGCTGCTCGTCTACGGCCTGACCCGCGCCGGCAACGCGGCGTACGGCTGGCACGACAGCGTCACCATCGCCAGCCTGATCGCCGGCGTCGTGCTGCTGGGGCTGTTCTTCCTGGTCGAGAGCCGGGTCTCGCACCCGCTGCTGCCGTTCCGGGTGCTCGCCAACCGGTCGCGGGCCGCGAGCTTCGTGGCCATGATGCTGCTGCCCGCCGCGATGTTCTCGATGTTCTTCTTCCTCAGCCTGTTCATCCAGAACGTCATGGGCTACAGCCCGCTCAAGGCCGGGTTCGCGTTCCTCCCGTTCAGCATCTGCGTGATCATCAGCGCCACGATCGTGTCCAAGCTGATCAACTACATCGACCCCCGCTACATCGCGGGTGTCGGCACGCTGATGGCGGCGGCCGCCCTCTACGGGTTCTCCCGGCTGAGCGTGCCCGACGGCGGCCAGGACGTGCTCAACGCCGTGGCGTCCGGCCACCCGCTCGGGTCGGGGGTCAGCTACTGGACCGACATCCTCCCGTACGTGTGCCTGATGGCGCTCGGCATGGGCGCGGTGTTCGTGCCGCTGACCCTGACCGCCGTGCACCACCTGCGTCCCGAGGACGCCGGCGTCGGCTCCGGTGTCCTGAACACCATGCAGCAGGTCGGCGGCGCGTTCGGCCTGGCCGCCCTGGCCACGGTCGGCAGCCACTACACCAACGCCCAGATCGCCTCGATCAGCTCCACGATCGGCAAGGGCGTGTCCCAGCTCGACCCGAGCGTGGTGCACGCGCTGATGGCCAAGCTCGGCGTCAGCTCGCCGACCGACCTGGTCGGGATGCTCGCCTACATCGGCGGCTTCCCGACGGGCGCGACCCACGCGTTCCTGGTGGGGGTGTTCATGATGCTGGCCGGCTCGGCCGTGGTGTGGATCTTCCTCGACGTCAAGCACGAGGAGCTCGCCACCGACCTGCCCGAGGACGTGCCCGTCCACGTCGGCTGACCGTCGTACGACGCGACGCCCCCGGAGCCCCCGTGCTCCGGGGGCGTTCGTCGTCGGGGCTGCGGGCTGTCACCGTTTCACCATGTGAAGATGTCGAACCGACGCTTCACACGGCGAGCTCACCATGAGAGGTGGAGGCTCACCCACTTCTCATGGTGAAACAGAGCCAGGCAGCCTCAGCGCTTGCGGGCGAGGCTGACGCCGTCCCGCACAGGCAGCATCACGACGTCGAGCCGGTCGTCGGCGAGCAGCGCGTCGTTGAGGTCGGCGACCGCGCGGCCGTCGTCGTCCTGGGGGTCGAGCACGCCGCCGCTCCACAGCATGTTGTCGAGCACCATCAGTGCGCCGGGCCGCAGCCGTGGAACGATCTCGGCGACGTACGACGCGTAGCCGGTCTTGTCGGCGTCGATGAACGCGAAGTCGAGGCTCGGGCCCTCCGGCAGTGCGCGCAGCGTCTCGACCGCCGGGGCGATCCGCAGGTCGATCCGGTCGGCGACGCCTGCGCGCTCCCAGTACCGGCGGGCGACCGCGGTGTAGTCCTCGCTGACGTCGCAGCAGAGCAGCCGGCCGTCGTCCGGCAGGCCGCGGGCGATGCAGATCGAGGAGTAGCCGGTGAAGGTGCCGACCTCCACCGCCTGGCGGGCGCCGGTGAGCCGGACCAGCATCGTGAGCAGCTCCCCCTCGTCGTGGGTGATCTGCATGCCGGCCCGTCCGCCGAGCTCACGACGGGTCTCCTCGGCGAGGTCGCGCAGCACCTCGTCGGCAGGCTCGGAGTGGGCGAGCACGTAGTCGTTGACAGCAGGCGTGACGATGTCCATGACGTCAGTCTGGACGTGCACCCGGATCTTGGCCACGTGACCGCCTCGGCCGTCGTACCAGAGGGCGTAGTCCCCCGCCCCCTGCGGATCCTGGAGAGGTCGCGTGACAGAGTGAGTACTGAGACTCGACAACCCTCCGGTGGCCAGGTCGTAACGCAGGATGGCGTCCTTGGCGTCGGGGCCGGCCACGCTTCCGAAGATCAGCGTGTCGCCGGCGAAGGTGGGCTTGAATGCCGCTCCCCTCGTGGTGACCCGGACCAGCGCGCGACCCGAGAGGTCGAACGCGAGGAGCTCCTCGACCTGACCCTTCCCCGTTCCGCACTCCTCGGTGAGAGCGATGGCCGACCGGCTCACCGCGAACGCACCCGCCGACTGGAACCAGTCCGCGGGTGACACGTGACAGCCCGGGTCAAGCGGCACGTGAACCTGCCTCGGCGGGCCTGCGGGATCCTGGACGAACACCCGGCCGTCGGTCGTCAGCCAGCCGGCGATCCCGTCACCGACGTCCAGCACCGCCACGTCACCGGCCACCCGCGCAACGTGGCCGGAGAAGGTACCGCGGTACAGGACGTAGGTGGTGGTGCCCGTCTTCACGTCGGCGCTGCCGTAGACCGTCATCCACATGGTGCCGTCGGTCACCCGGTCTGCCGACGCGCTGAACCCGAGGCTCTTCACGTGGAACGAGGCGTGCACGAACTCGTCGTGGCCACCCCTCAGGTCGGTGATGTGGAACCCGTTCCGCGACGCGTTGATGATCGGAGCCGACGGGCGCCAGATCAGCTGGTCCTGGCCGTAGAACGACGGCAGCCAGTAGATACGGTCGCTGCCGTTGGTGCCTGGCGACGGAGGCACCTGCAACGGACGGGGCAGCTGGCCGGGCGCTCCGTAGAGCCGGACGTCGGCTCCGGCGCGACGACCCTGACCGGTGAGCCTGACCACGAGCAGGCGACCCTGCTGGTCCACCTCGCGGTAGGTCGGGTTCGGCAGCAGGCCACGGCCCAGCGGCTGCACCGACGGGAGCGTCCATGGCTCGACCCGATACCCAGGCAGGCTGCTCGCCGGGACTGCCTCCGACGCCTCGACGGTCTGACCGTACGCGTAGGGCGCATGCGCCGGCTCGGGCTTCGACGGGTGGTGCTGGCTCAGCCCGACGGTCACCCCGGCCACGACCACCACCACGGCCGCTGCGGCGGCCGCCACCGACGTCGTACGACGACGCTGGGCCCGCTCGGCCGCGCGGGTGATGTCGCCGGCGTGGTACTTCTCGGGAGGCGCCGACGAGACCGCGCTCTCCATCAGGTCACTCAGGTCACGGGGCATCGTTCACTCCCTCCTGGCTCACGAGCAGCTCGTCGTCGGTCTCACGGGCGAACGCCGCCTGCAACGTCTGCAGACCGCGCGCGGTCTGCGACTTCACGGTCCCCTCGGAGATGCCGAGCACGGCCGCGACGTCAGAGACCGCCAGGTCGTCGTAGTAGCGCAGCACCACGCACGCCCGCTGCCGCGCGGGCACCTGGGCCAGGCACCGGGTCAGGACGTCCCGGTCGGCACTACGCACCGCCTCGTCAGCACCACCCGACCCGTCCGCGCACCTGCGCGACCGGCAGCTCCGTGGACGACCGACGGCGCTTCGCGTCGATCACCACACTCACCACCGCCTTGCGGGCATACGACCGCGCCTCGGGGTCACTCCCCAACCGCGGCCAGTGGCGGTAGACCCGGATCAACGCGTCCTGCACGTAGTCACTGGCCAAGCGACCAGTCACCACACATCAGGTACGCCGTCCGCCGCAACGCCGGCTGGCACCCCAGCACGAAAGCCGTGAAGGCTTCCCCGTCACGTCTGGCCATCGATGTCCTTGCTCGTCGTCGGCCCCGGAGGGACCCTCGCCGTACCAACGCAGTGAGCCGCCCGCGGGGTTGCACGCGCGGCAGAACGTACGCCGCCCGGGGGTCGGGTGCCCCGCGGCGCGCCAGAGCGCGGGCTCAGGCCCACGACCCGTGTCAGGCGGGCGCGGCAGAGAGGTTGCCGGCGACCTCGCGGCACAGCTCGGTGGCTCGCCGCGCCCAGGCGGGCGTGGCACCGGCCAGACCGCAGGCCGGCGTGATGACGAGCCGCTCGGAGACGGCCTCGAGGTCGAGCCCGAGCAGGTCGAGGAGGCGGAGGACGCGCTCGGTGAGCGTCGTGGCGTCGGGAGGCGTGCTCGGCTCGAGCGACGGGACCAGGCCGAGCGCCACCCGGCCGCCCGCCTCGAGGGTCTCGGCGAGAGTGTCCAGGTCGTCGGCGTCGAGCACCGAGAGGTCCGCGCTCAGGCCGTGCGCCCCCGCGTCACGGATCAGCCCCCACGGAGCTCCCGGCGCGCAGCAGTGCACCCAGGGCTCCTCCCCCGCAGCGGCGAGCACGGTCTCGAGGGCCGCAGAGGCCTCCGGCGGATGGACGGTGCGGTGCCGGCCGAAGCCGGAGGCCGTCGGCACCTGACCGGCCAGGACGGCCGGCAGCGCGGGCTCGTCGACCTGCACGACGATGCGCTGGGCCGGGACCCGTCGTCGTACCTCGGCCAGGTGCGTCGCGACCCCTTCGGCCAGCGCCTGAGCGAGCTCGCGCCGGGCGCCGTGGTCGGAGAGCACCTTGTCGCCGCGCGGCTTCTCCACGGCGCTCGCCAGCGTCCACGGGCCGGCGAGCTGGATCTTGAACGAGCCCCGCAGGTCCTGGGCCTGCTCCTCGAGCTCGTCGAGGTCGCGCGCCAGCAGTGACCGGGCGCGACGCAGGTCGATGCCCGGAGCGTCGGTGAGCCGCCAGCCGGCCGGCTGCAGGTCGAACCCGAGCTCGGTGACGGTGGCCAGGGTCCGACCGATCATCGCGGCCGGGGCGCCTCGCCCCGGCACCTCGGGCAGGTACGGCAGGTCGGGTGCCTCGCCGAGCACCACCCGCAACGCCTCGGCGTAGGACTCCGCGTCGTCGCCGGGCCACGAGCCGACGCCGGTCGCAACGCTCACGCGGGGACGCCGGCCCGCGCGGTGGCGACGATGGTGGCGGACCCGACGACGCGGGTGCCGACGTAGACCACCGCGGCCTGGCCGGGGGCGATGCCCTGGGCCGGGTCGACCAGCTCGATCTCGACGCGCTCGTCACCGCTCGGGTCCGTCGTGACCACGACCCTGGCCCGGTGCTCGCTCCCGTGGGCCCGGAGCTGGACGGTGCCCGTGACGGGCTCGGTCGGCGGCTTACCGCACCACCGTGGCCGGTCGGCAGTGATCCGGTCGACGGTGAGCGCGTCGCGCGGCCCGACCGTGACCGTGCCGGAGACCGGCTCGATGTCGAGCACGTAGCGAGGCTTCCCGTCGGGTGCGGGCGTGCCGAGCCGCAGCCCCTTGCGCTGCCCGATGGTGAAGCCGAACGTGCCGTCGTGGCGGCCGAGCTCGGCACCCGAGTCGCCGTCCACGATCGCGCCCTCGTGGTTGGGCGCCCGCTCACCCAGCTTCTCGCGCAGCCAGCCGGCGTTGTCACCGTCGGCGACGAAGCAGATGTCGTGGGAGTCCGGCTTGTCGGCCACCAGCAGCCCACGAGCGGCCGCCTCGAGCCGCACCTGCGGCTTGGCGGTGTCGCCGAGCGGGAAGAGCGAGTGGGCGAGCTGCTGCTGGGTCAGCACGCCGAGCACGTAGGACTGGTCCTTGCCGGCGTCGACCGCCCGGTGGAGCTCGGCGGTGCCGTCGCCCGACGTGCGGACCTGGGCGTAGTGCCCGGTCGCGACGGCGTCGAACCCCAGGGCCAGGGCCCGGTCGAGCACCGCGGCGAACTTGATCTTCTCGTTGCACCGCAGGCACGGGTTGGGGGTGCGCCCGGCGGCGTACTCGTCCATGAAGTCCTCGACCACGTCGTCGTGGAACCGCTCGGACAGGTCCCAGACGTAGAACGGGATGCCGATCACGTCGGCCGCGCGGCGTGCGTCGTTGGCGTCCTCGAGCGTGCAGCAGCCCCGCGCCCCGGAGCGGTACGACGCGGGGTTGCGCGAGAGTGCGAGGTGGATGCCGGTGACGTCGTGGCCGGCCTCGGCGGCGCGGGCTGCGGCCACGGCCGAGTCGACGCCGCCCGACATGGCAGCGACGACCTTCACGCGGGCCTCACAGAGCGACCCGCCTCGCTCGTCGGACGGCGGGGCCGATCGCCTCGACGAGGGCGTCGACGTCGGCGGCGGTGGAGGTACGGCCGAGGGTGAACCGCAGCGAGTGCCGCGCGCCCTCGTCGTCGCATCCCATGGCCAGGAGCACGTGGGACGGCTGGGGCACGCCGGCCGAGCAGGCGGAGCCGGTGGAGCACTCGATGCCGTGGGCGTCGAGCAGCATCAGCAACGAGTCGCCCTCGCAGCCGGGGAAGCCGAGGTGGGCGTTGCCGGGCAGCCGGTCGGCCGGGGACCCGTGGAGATGGGCGTCGGGCACCACCTCGATCACACGACGCACCAGGTCGTCGCGCAGGGCGGCGACCCGCTCGGCGTACTCGGGCTGGACCTTGACGGCGTGCTCGACGGCCGTGGCGAAGCCCGCGATCGCCGGCATGTCGAGGGTGCCGCTGCGGATGTCGCGCTCCTGACCGCCGCCGTGCAGCAGCGGGGTGAGCGAGAGCTCGCGCCGCAGCACGAGCGCGCCCACGCCGTAGGGGCCGCCGAGCTTGTGGCCGGTGAGGGTGAGGGCGTCGACCCCGCTCGCCGCGAAGTCGACCGGCACCGCGCCGACCGCCTGGACGGCATCGGTGTGCACCGGGATCCGATGAGGGGCCGCGACCGCGACGATCTCCTCCATCGGCTGGATGGTGCCGATCTCGTTGTTGGCCCACATCACCGAGATCAGGGCCACCGATCCGGGGTCGCGCTCGACCGTCGTCCGCAGGGCCTCGAGATCGAGGCGGCCGCGGACGTCGACCTCGATCAGCTCGATCTCGGCCTGCTCCTCCTCGGCCAGCCAGTCGAGCGCGTCGAGCACGGCGTGGTGCTCGATCGACGAGGCCAGGATCCGCACCCGGCGCGGGTCGGCATCGTGGCGCGACCAGAACAGACCCTTGAGGGCCAGGTTGTCGGCCTCGGTGCCGCCGGAGGTGAAGACCACCTCGCCAGGACGGCAGTTGAGCGCCTGGGCGATGGTTTCGCGCGACTCCTCGACGACGCGTCGGGCCTTGCGCCCGCTGGCGTGCAGCGACGACGGGTTGCCGACGTCACCGAGGTGTGCGGTCATCGCCTCGACCGCCGCCGGCAGCATCGGCGTGGTCGCTGCGTGGTCGAGGTAGACCGTCGGCGTGGGCTGCGCGGTCTCGGGCGCGTCGTGCATGTCCCTCCCAGGGTACGGCGCGGCCCGAGAACCCGCGAACCCCGCCTCACCAGCACTCCTGGACCGCCCGCGCCTCGAACAGCAGGACCGCGGCCGAGACGGCCACGTTGAGCGAGTCGGCGCGGCCGAGCATCGGGATCGAGACCCGGGTCAGGCCGGTCCGCCAGGCGTCGCCCACCCCGTCGCCCTCCGAGCCGACCACCACCGCGGTCGGGCCCGAGCCGAGCCCGGCGTCGCGGTAGGAGGCCGCGCCGCCCGGGTCCGCGACGTACGTGGTGAAGCCGGCGGCCGTCAGGTCGCTACGCGCCGCCGCCACGTCGGCGTACTCCAGGACCGGGGTGGTGAGCACCGTGCCGCGGCTCGCCGCGAACGCCTTGGGATGGGTGATCCGGGCTGTCGCGCGGGTCAGCACCAAGGCGTCGGCCGCGCAGGCGTCGGCCGTGCGGACCAGGGTGCCGAGGTTGCCGGCGTACTCGATCCCGTCGGCCACGAGCACCAGCCGCGCGTCGGCGGTCAGCACGTCGGCCGGCGTCCGTTGCGGCAGCCGGACCAGGCTGAGCAGCCCCGGAGCGGGAGTGCCCGGCTGGAGCCGGGCCAGCGTCCGCTCCGAGACGCGGAAGGCCCGATCGGCCCGACTGACGACCGCCTGCCCGACCCGCTCGAGGTCGGGCACTGCCTGCTCTCCCGGGCACCACAGCACGACGTCGACCGAGCCGCCGGCGTGCAGCACGGTCTCGTGCGCCCACCGGCCCGAGACGGCGACGACCGGGTCCGCGCGCGGGAGCCGGTTGCGGCGAGCTTTCGAGTAGCGGCGTACGGCGTCGTGCGCGGACCCGGCGGGCGGCAGGTGGTCGAGCACGACCGGCTGCACGGACAGCGGCGACAGGCGAGAGGTGGTCATGCGAGGGCTCCGACGAGCTGGAGTGACGTCCTGACCGCCGGCCCGGCGTTCGGTCGCGCAGGCTGCGGTCGTCAGGCGCCCGGTCGGCGCCCGGTTGAGGTCACTCCTGGCTACCCATGGACGAGACGGTACGGCGAACCGACCGGGACCCGCACCCGAATAAAGCCCTCGGGTCAGACCTCGGCCAGCCAGGGGTGGTCCGGCCACAGCCCACGGATGTGGTCGCGGAGCCAAGTGCGCTGCTCCTCGCTCAGCAGGGGGAGGGCACGGGCGAGGTCGCGACGGTCCTTGGTCCGGTCGATCCGGGCCTTGAAGAGGAGCGCGATCTCGGGGTCGAGGACGCGCACCCCCTCGTCGGTCACCCAGGTGACGTCCTCGAGCGGCGCCACGTGCTCGGGCAGACGCTTGTTCTGCCAGAGACCGTCCACGTCGGGGGTCACCGGCAGGTCCATCACCCACGGCGAGGCGGCGTTGCGGCGGACCCAGATCTGCGCCTCGGGGTGAGGCAGGTCGGGATGCCGGTCGGTCATCGGCCCGAGACGCCCGTCGACGATGGTCCACAGGTGCCAGCGGTCACCCACGAACTCCCGCAGCGCGGGCGCGTCGCAGGCGAGGATCGAGACGTCGATGTCCTCGTGCTCGCGCGGCGCCCCTGTGAAGGCCTCGATCGACCAGCCACCGACGAGCCACCAGGGCCGCTCGAAACCGGCGAAGAACTCCACGGCTCCAGCCAGGTCGAACGCATCGAAGGTGCCGTAGAGATCGACCCAGTACTCGTCCTCGGCCCGTTCCTCGGGGCTGAGGGGCAGTGGCTCGCGCACACGCCGGACCCTAGACCTGACCTACGCCGGCCGGCGACGGACGGGGACTCGTCGCCGGCCGGGTAGGGGCTCAGGGGCGCGGCGGGTCAGCGCACGCCGTACATCTTCTTCATGCCGAGCCAGTCGCCGAGGCCCAGGGTGCGGGCGTAGGCCGAGCAGGGCCGGAGCACGTGCTGCATGGTGAGGTTGTCGTGGCCGGAGCCGGTGTGGGCGAGGCCGTAGACGTGGCCCATCTCGTGGGTCACCGCACCCTCGAAGTCCCAGCGGTCGGTGCAGCCGTCGGGGAGGTCGGTGGTCAGGGCGTCACCGCTGTCCATCATCACGTCCGCGGCGGTGATCCGGCCGCCGTCGACCCACCAGAAGCACGTCCAGCCGAGGAGGCTGCCGGGCAGGTCCCCGAAGGCGACGACGTTGGTCGTGTTGTAGGTGCCGCAGCCGACCGTCGTACTGGTGGTCTTGATGTTCGGGCGGGCCTTGGTGCGGCCGAGATAGCTCGAGACCGGGGCGTCGATCCGCGCGCGCCCGCAGGTGTTGTCGCCGGTGCGCAGGTGGTGGTTGGCCGCCTTGACCTCCCGGACGACCGTCTTCGCGTGGTACTGGTCGGGCATCGTGCCCAGGTTGAGGTGGTAGCGGTACGAGGTCAGCCAGTGGTGGCCCTCGAGGTTGAAGGCGCGGTCCTGGCAGGCCGGAGGGCTCGTGGCTCTCGCGGCCGTGCCGGCTCGTCCGGACGGCGCGCTCGCCGCGCTCCCGCTGCTCGCCCGGCGACCGAGACCGAGACCGGAGCTGGTCACCTCCAGCCCGACGACCTCGCCCGACCGCGACAGCCCGTCCCCCGCGACGCTGACGCCGCGCGGTGGCACCACGACCGAGACCCCGTGGCCGTAGACCGTCCGCCCCACCAGCGAGCAGCCGGTCACCTGGTCGAGCGCGGCGACCGGCAGCGGAGCGTCGCCCCAGCAGCGCTCGTCGGCCGCGCGCGCAGACGCCGGGCCGGTGGCCGCCGACGTCAGGAGCACCCCCGTCGCGAGCGCGGCGAGCGCCGCGACCAGCCGGTGGAGCAACGTCATGGACGCCATCCTGCCCTGTCGGGGCGGGCGCTAACCGTTCGAACGCGTCCGGAGGAGCGCGAGATCGTCGCGGTGCACGACCTCGCGCTCGTACGCCGCCCCCAGCTCGCGCCGCAGCGTGGCCGAGGTCCTGCCCACCAGGCGCGGGATCTCGTCGGCGTCGAAGTTCACCAGCCCCCGAGCGACCGGGGTGCCGTCGGGCCCCGCCAGGTCGACGGGGTCGCCGGCCACGAAGGTCCCCGAGCAGCCGACCAGGCCGGCCGCCAGCAGGGAGGCGCGCCGTTCGACGACCGCGCGGACCGCGCCCTCGTCGAGGAGCAGGGTGCCCTTGGGCTCGGTGGCGTGGGCCAGCCAGAGCTGTCGGGTCGGCCGGCGGCGTGATGTCGCCTCGAACCAGGTGCCGACCGGCTCGCCGGCCAGGGCGTCGGCGGCACGATCGGCGGAGGTGAGGACGACGGGGATCCCGGCGCCGGTGGCGATCTGCGCCGCGTCGAGCTTGGTCCGCATACCGCCCGTGCCGAGCGCCGGCGGCACCGGCGCTGCCGATGCCGATCGTGGAGAGGTCGTCGTCCAGGGAGACCGACGCGACCAGCCGGCTACCGGCGGCGGCCGGGTGGGCGTCGTACAGACCGTCGACGTCGCTGAGCAGCACCAGGAGGTCGGCGTGGACGAGGTGGGCGACCAGTGCGGCCAGCCGGTCGTTGTCGCCGAACCGGATCTCGCTGGTCGCGACGGTGTCGTTCTCGTTGACGATCGGCAGGACGCCCAGCTCGAGCAGCTTGGCCAGCGTCTGGTGGGCGTTGCGGTAGTGGCCGCGCCGGGTCATGTCGTCGGCGGTGAGCAGCACCTGCCCGGCCACGAGCCCGTGCGCCGGCCAGCTCCTCGGCGTAGCGGTGGACCAGCAGCCCCTGGCCGACCGCAGCGGCGGCCTGCTGCGCCGGGAGAGCGCGCGGGCGTCGCTTCAGGCCGAGCGGGGCCAGCCCGGCGGCGATCGCCCCGGAGGAGACCAGGACGACCTCGGTCCCGCGCCGTCGTACGCCGGCGAGGACGTCGACCAGCCGACCCACCCGGGCCGGGTCGATCCCTCCGTCGGCTGTGGTCAGGGACGACGAGCCGACCTTGACGACCACCCGGTGGGCGCCCCGCACCCGGTCGCCGCGGTCGGCCGCGGGGCTCATCTCTCGTCGTCGCCGTCCGGCGGTGCCGGCGGCAGGTCGGGGTCGTCGGCCGACCCGATCTCGTAGCTCATCGGGCCCGGAGGGCGCTGGGCGGCGTCGATCCGGCGGGCCACGTCGGCGCGGGTCTCGGCCTCGCTGCGCTCGGGCATCGCCTCCTGGATGGCGGCGCGGCGACCGGTCGCGGGCCGCGACTCGCGGAACCGCTGGTCCTCGCCGCGCCGGCCGAGCATCTCGACGCCGGCGTCGATCCCCGGCTTGAAGTCGAAGACGACCGAGTTGTCGGGGTCGCCGATCATCACCGCGTCGCCCTCGACCGCACCCAGCTGCGACCAGCCGTGCCTCCACGCCGAGCCGGTTGAGCCGGTCGGCGAGGAAGCCGACCGCCTCGTCGTTGCTGAAGTCGGTCTGCCGGACCCAGCGCTCGGGCTTCTCGCCGGTGACCTGCCAGCCGTCGCGGGTCGCGACCGACCGAGAAGTCGTCGCCGCCGTCGGCCGACGGGGGCCGCAGCACGATGCGCTCGGCGGCGCCGCGTCGGGCCGCTCGGCCCGGGCCGTCAGCACGATCTCGGCCATCGCGTAGGTCAGCTGGCGCAGACCCTCGCCGGTGGCGGCACTCACCGCGAACACCTGGTAGCCGCGCTCCTCGAGGTCGACCCGGACGATCTCGGCCATCTCCCGACCGTCGGGGACGTCGATCTTGTTCAGGGCGACCAGCCGCGGGCGGTCCGTCGAGACCGCCGTAGGACGCCAGCTCGTGCTCGATCACGTCGAGGTCGTCGACCGGGTTGCGGCCGGGCTCGATGGTGGCGGTGTCGATGACGTGCACGATGGCCGCGCAGCGCTCGATGTGGCGGAGGAACTCGTGGCCGAGACCACGGCCCTCGCTGGCGCCCTCGATCAGGCCGGGCACGTCGGCGACGGTGTACGTCGTCTCGCCGGCGGTGACGACCCCGAGGTTGGGCACCAGCGTGGTGAACGGGTAGTCGGCGATCTTGGGCCGGGCCCGCGAGACCGCGGCGATCAGGCTCGACTTGCCGGCGCTCGGGAAGCCCACCAGCCCGACGTCGGCGACCACCTTGAGCTCGAGCACGACCTCGAGCTCCTCGCCTGGCTCGCCGAGCAGCGCGAAGCCGGGCGCCTTGCGCTTGGAGCTGGCGAGCGCGGCGTTGCCCAGGCCGCCGCGGCCGCCCTCGGCCACGACCAGCTCGGTGCCGGCGCCGACGAGGTCGGCCAGCACTGCGCCCCGCGGGGTCGAGACCACCGTGCCGGCCGGCACGGGCAGCACCAGGTCGCCGCCGTGCGCGCCGTTGCGGTGGGCGCCGGCACCGTGGCCGCCCTGCTCCGCCTTGCGCTTGGGGCTGTGGTGGTAGTCGATCAGCGTGGTCACGTCGGGGTCGACGCGTAGGATCACCGAACCGCCCGGCCCACCGTTGCCGCCGTCCGGGCCGCCGAGCGGCTTGAACTTCTCGCGATGCACCGAGGCGACGCCGTTGCCGCCCCGCCCCGCTGCGACGTGCAACGTCACCCGGTCGACGAACGACGGCACTGCCATGGCTGCTCCTGAGCTTCGTGCAAATGGTCGAAGGGCGACCCCGAGCTCCGGGGACGCCCTTCTGAGGTCCGCGGAGGTTACTCCGACGGGACGATGTTGATGACGCGGCGGCCGCGGCGGGTGCCGAACTCGACGTTGCCCGCGACCAGCGCGAACAGGGTGTCGTCGCCACCGCGACCGACACCGGAGCCGGGGTGGAAGTGGGTGCCGCGCTGGCGCACGATGATCTCGCCGGCGTTCACCAGCTGACCGCCGTAGCGCTTCACGCCGAGGCGCTGGGAGTTGGAGTCCCGACCGTTCTTGGTCGAGGCCGCGCCCTTCTTGTGTGCCATGAGTTCAGTCCTTCGGAGGTGGAGACGGCGAGCCGGCTCAGAGCGTGATGTCGGTGACCTTGACCTGGGTGTACTTCTGGCGGTGGCCCTGGCGCTTCTTGTAGCCGGTCTTGTTCTTGTATTTCTGGATGATGATCTTGGGGCCCTTGGTGGCGCCGAGCACCTCGACGGTCACGCCGGCCTTGTCGAGCCCGGTGGCGGTCACGGTGTCACCGTCGACGGTCATGACGACGGGCAGCGTCAGCGTGTCGCCGACGGCCGCATCGGTCTTGTCGATCTCGATGACGTCGCCCACGGCAACCTTCTGCTGCTTGCTGCCAGCGCGCACGATCGCGTACACCGCGGTCTCCTTCGTAGGTCAAGTGAACATCTGTCCGCCGGCCCGAGCTCGTCGCCCCCGCAGGGGGGCACCGACGAGGGGCCGGGCAGAAGGGCACGCCGGAACGCACCGAGGGTCCATGCTACGCGGTGCGCCGCGCGCCCCGCAAAACGGCGGAATGGACCGACGTGATGTCCGGGCCGGCAACTCCACGACTCCTTCCAGCATCTCACGGGTGATCGGCACGAAGGTCGGTCGACGTCCACGACGGGGGTCCACTCCATGCTCACCACCACTGTGCGCTCCGCGCTCGGCCGCCGCGTGGCCGCGGTCGCCGCCGGCCTCGTGCTCGCGACCGGAGGGCTGGTCACCGCCCTCCCGGCCACCGCGTCGGGCACCTCTTCCTGCACGAACGCCGACCTGACGGCGTCCTACCGTCACTCCGACGACGGAGCCGGGCACCGGTTCGGCTTCATCGTGCTGCGCAACACCTCCGACCACCGCTGTCACACGGGGGGCTACGGCGGGGTGTCGTACGTCGGTGACGGCAACGGCACCCAGATCGGCGCCCCGGCCGTCCGGACCGACGCGTCCGCGGTCGCGACGTACGTCCTTGCCCCCGGCCAGCGCCTCCGCAGCCCGGTGGACGAGGTGAACGCCTTCAACGTCCCGCGGAAGACCTGTCGGCGCGCCCACGTCGACGGTTTCCGCGTCTACGTCCCGAACTCCACCGCGTCGCAGTACGTGCCGCACGCGACCACCGGCTGCCGCAACCCCCACGTGAAGCTGGTGTTCCAGCAGCCCCTGCGTCGGCCCTGAGCAGGGTCAGCGCTTCCGCGCGCCGCCCTTGCGCTTGACCGGCACGTGCAGGGCCGGCACTCCGCCCTCGTCGGCCACTGCCGGGTCGGCCTCGGTCGAGCTGCCGCCGTCGGCTGAGGCCTCCGGCGCAGCGGTCGGTGCTGCGGACGGCGGTCCGGCAGGCCGGCTCGCGGCCCGGCGGCGGGTGCGGGTGGCAACCGTGGCCCGGGCCGGCTCGACCGGCGGGGCAGGCGTGTCGTCGGCGGCCTCGTCGGCGGGCTGCTCCGGCTCCGCCTGCTCGGCGGCGGGCTCGGCGTCAGGCTCGGAGTCGGGCTGACCGTGGTCGCTCGGCTGCTCGTCGTCCTGTGCGTGGTCCTCGTGCACTGTCCGGCCCGATGTCCGGCTCGGTGTCCGGCTCGGTGTCGTGAGCCTCCAGCGACTCCTCGGACTCGTCGTCCGCGTGGTGGCGAGCCATCGCCGCGATGTCCTTGGGCGACGGTGCGGCGGACGCCCGTCCCGAGGCGGCGTCGCCGTTGTCGTTGGTGTCCGAGCCGCGACCACGCCCGCGGCTGCGGCGCGCCCGACGCGGCTCGTCCTCGACCGTCTTCGGCTCGACCGGAGCCTCCTCGATCACGACGCCGCGACCGTGACAGGTCGGGCAGTCGTGGGAGAAGGACTCGAGCAGCCCGGTGCCGATGCGCTTGCGGGTCATCTGCACGAGGCCGAGGGAGGTGACCTCGGCGACCTGGTGCCGGGTGCGGTCGCGGCCGAGGCACTCCACCAGTCGGCGGAGGACCAGGTCGCGGTTGGACTCCAGCACCATGTCGATGAAGTCGACGACGATGATGCCGCCGATGTCGCGCAGCCGGAGCTGGCGCACGATCTCCTCGGCGGCCTCGAGGTTGTTCTTGGTCACCGTCTCCTCGAGGTTGCCCCCCGAGCCGGTGAACTTGCCGGTGTTGACGTCGATCACGGTCATCGCCTCGGTGCGGTCGATGATCAGCGACCCGCCGGAAGGCAGCCAGACCTTGCGCTCGAGACCCTTCTTGATCTGCTCCTCGATGCGGTACGCCGAGAACACGTCCTGGTCCTTCTTGCGCTCGTAGCGCTCCAGCCGCTCCTCGAGGTCCGGGGCCACGTGGACGACGTACGACTGCACGGTCTCCCAGGCCTCGTCGCCCTCGATGACGAGCTTGGCGAAGTCCTCGGTGAAGAGGTCGCGGACCACCTTGAGGGTCAGGTCGGGCTCGCCGTAGAGCAGCTGCGGCGCACTGCCGCCGGCCTTCTTCTCGATGTCCTCCCAGCGGGCCTTGAGCCGCTCGACGTCGCGGGTCAGCTCGTCCTCGGCCGCGCCCTCGGCTGCGGTGCGCACGATGACGCCGGCGGTCTCGGGGACGATGTCCTTGAGGAGGTTCTTGAGCCGGTTGCGCTCGGTGTCGGGCAGCTTGCGGGAGATGCCGCTGGTGGTGCCGTCGGGCACGTAGACCAGGAACCGCCCGGCCAGGCTGATCTGGCTGGTGAGGCGGGCGCCCTTGTGGCCGATCGGGTCCTTGGTGACCTGCACCAGGACGCTCTGGCCCGAGGAGAGGACCGACTCGATCTTGCGGGGCTGGCCGTCCTTGTGGCCCAGGGACGACCAGTTGACCTCACCGGCGTAGAGCACCGCGTTGCGGCCCTTGCCGATGTCGATGAACGCGGCCTCCATCGAGGGCAGGACGTTCTGGACCCGGCCGAGGTAGACGTTGCCGATCAGGGAGGTCTGCGACTCGCGGGCGACGTAGTGCTCGACGAGCACGTTGTCCTCGAGCACCGCGATCTGGGTGATGTCATCGTGCTGCCGGATCACCATCACCCGGTTGACCGACTCGCGGCGGGCCAGGAACTCGGCCTCGCTGACGATCGGCGCGCGCCGGCGTCCGGCCTCACGACCCTCGCGACGACGCTGCTTCTTCGCCTCGAGCCGGGTCGACCCCGACACGGCGGTGATCTCGTCGGCGGCGCTGCGGCCGCTACGGACCCGCGTCACGGTGTTCGCCGGGTCGTCCCCGCCGTCACCGTCGTCCTCACCACTGCGCCGGCGGCGACGTCGGCGACGCGAGGACGCGCTACCGCCGTCTCCGGGCTCGGCTGCGGCGCCGCCTCCGGGCCTGCTCTCCTCGGCCTCGGACGGCTCGTCGGCGTCGTCCTGCTCGCCCTGGCCGTCGGAGTCGCCACCCGGCTTGCGTCGGCGGCGGCCCCCGCGACGACGACGGCGGCGGGCTGCGGTACCGCTCTCGTCGTCCTCGCCACCGTCGTCGGCAGCCGGGCCGGACGCCTCCGGCTCGGTCACGGCCGGTTCGCCCTCGGTCTCTGCCTTGGCCTTGCTGCTGGCGGTCTTGCGCGTACGACGGGTGGTCGTGGTCGCGGTCGGAGCCTGGAACAGCGGCGCGGCCGCCGCGCGGCCGGCCTCGTCGGCCTCACCCGTGGAGGCGCTCGCTGCATCGCCGGCGGACTCGCTGGGCTCGGCGGCGGGCGCCTTCTTCGCGGCGCGCTTGCGCGGCGTGGACTTCTTCGCGGCCGGAGCGTCGACCGGAGCGTCGGAGGCCGCCTCGCCGGCCGGCGCCGCGTCGGGTGCCGGGCCGTCGGCCGGCGCCGCGGCTGCCTTCTTGGTGGTCTTCTTGGCCGCGGCCTTCTTCTTCGGCTTCTTCGGCGTGTCGCCACCCGGGCCGGCGTCGCTCGTGGCGTCGGCGGCCGGTGCGGTGTCCGCTTCGCCCGCGGCGGCGGTCTTCTCGGCCGCCGTCTTCTTCGGGCGCGCGGCGCGCTTGCGCGGCGCGGCCGGCGCGTCGCCGCCTGCCGTGGTCGCCTCGGTGGAGTCGGTGGTCGCAGTGGTGTCCGCGTTGTCGTCGAGCATGTCGCTCCTCGGCCCGGATGCTGCGTGCTGCACCGGACGTGTCCGACGCCGGCGACCCGAGCAAACAGGGCCGACGGCGCAAAGCCTTCGTGGCGGCGACACCCTCCGCAGGTGCGTCACAGTCGTCCGGGGCCACCAACCGCGGTCGCAGGGCCTGGTGGGGCGAGTTGCTGTCACCAACTCAGCCGGGCCGCGTCGCGGTCGGGTGACGACCTGGACTCAGCGTGCCGGGCCCGACAGGTCAGGACCGGCGAGAACGTCGTCGGGTCGTCCGCAGCGGCACACCGCACGACCGACCAGGTCGAGTATCGCACACGAGGGTGCCGATCCCGTCACTGTCAACCGGATAACGGGTCGCCGATGCTGTCGTCAGTGGGGTCGAACGGGCCCTGGGCCAGCCGGGTGACCAGCGGCGCACCGACCACCTCGAGCCCCCCCACCCCGTGCAGTCCGAAGAGCACGTCGTCGGGACGGACCGCCGGCTCGGTGTGCCGGAGCACGACCTCGAGCCGCGCCCCTCCGTCGTACGGCGTCACCGCGAGCGCGAGCACGGCCGCGCGGCTGTCGAAGGTGCGCAGGCCCTTCTTGGTCATCCGCTGCACCTCGACCGCGTCGGCGGCGAGGAACGCCTCGACGGCCCGTGCTGCGTCCTCGGCTTCGACCCCGGCCAGGTCGAGCTGCCAGTGACTCGCCTCCAGGCGGTCGGCCAGGCTGCCCGACCCCGCCGGCACGACCTCGAGCACGTCGAGCCCGTCGGGGAGCGCCTCGTCGAGCTGGACGGCCAGGGCGACGGGGTCGACCTGCGCGGCGAGCCCGATCTCGAGGTACTCGGCCTCGCTGGCCGCGCCGGTCGGCGACGCACCGGCGTAGGAGATCCGGGGATGTGGGTTGAAGCCGGATGAGTAGGCCATCGGGATCCGGGCCCGCACCAGCGCGCGCTCGAACGCGCGGCTGAAGTCGCGGTGGCTGGTGAAGCGCAGCCGCCCGCGCTTGGCGTAGCGGACCCGCAGTCGCTGGACCGGCGGTGCCTGCTGGACGGGCTGCTCACGCACGGCCGACAGGCTAGTGGTGCCCGCGTCAGTTCCCCGAGCCGCCGACGAGCAGCCCGACCACCAGCAGGATCGCCAGCAGGGTCCAGGCCACGCTGATCCAGCCGCAGACCACCCCGGCCTTGGCCATCCCGCGTCCGTCGAAGGACCGGTTGGACCGGTCGATCTGCCGGATCGCCTTGGTGCCCATCACGATCGCCGGGATCCCGGTGAAGACCCCGCACATCACCAGCGAGAGGATCCCGCACACCAGGGCCGGTACGGCGTTGGGATGGTGGGGCGGAACACCTCGGAACGGGTCTCCCGGTTGGTAGGTCGCCATCGGTGCTCCTTCGGCACGACTGCTGCTGACGCTCCGCCGACGGCGGGTGACGGCGCGGGCTCGAGCTGCGGGAGATCGCCACCAGGATCGCCGCGATGATCGTCCACGCGATGGCGATCCAGCCGAGGATCACGCCCGCCTTGGCGATGCCGCGCCCGGTGTAGGAGCCGTTGGACGCGTCGATCCCGCGGATCGCCTGGTTGCCCAGCACGATCGCCGGGATCCCGGCGAGGAACCCGCAGATCAGCAGTCCGACGATCCCGCAGACCAGCGACGGGACGGCCCTCGGATGGGTGGCCGGGGTTCCCTGGAACGCTTCTCCGGGTTGGTAGGTCGACATCGCTTCTCCTTCAGCAGTTGCTGGACTGGCTGGTCTGGGACACGTGGCCGAGCACCGGCGCCGGACCCCGTAGGGGTTGTCGGTCGGCGGCGCGACGTACGGCGGGGTACGACGCGTGCGGGAGGTCCGGGTACGGACCGGGCACCGGAGGCTGCTGGCTCATGTCGCTCCTCGAGAGTGGCGGAACGCTAGCACCCGAGCGCCGCGGCACGACAGCGCTCCGCGGAGGTCACGCGAGGCCGGCGAGGTGCTCGCGGGCCAGCGGCGAGAGGTAGATCGAGCGGACGACGTCTCCGTCGAGCCACTGCGTCAGCGCGGTGGCCTTGGCCTCGAGGGCCCGGCTGGCGCGGGCGGACAGGTCCTCGGCCGGTACGACGAGCACCTCGCCGTCGTCGCGCTGGCACCACACTCCGACGATCCGGCCGTTCCACCACGCGGTGGGGCCGGCGTTTCCGTTGCGGTCGAAGACCCGGTCGGCGTGTGCTCCGAGGTGCCAGCCTCGCCCCTTCCAGCCCATCGCGGTCGGGTCGAGCGCCGGCAGCAGCGCCGCCCAGTCACCGGGAGCTGCCACCGGGTCGACGTCGTCGGGCAACAGCCACCCGGTGCTGCCGCCGTCGAGCGAGACCTCGACGGCCTCCACGTCGGTCAGCGCACGGCGTACGGCGGCTTTGGTGGCGCCCAGCCACCAGGCCAGGTCGGCCTCGGTGCCGGGCCCGAACGAGCGCAGCCAGGCCCCGACCAGCCCGGCGTACCCCGCCGCCTCCGGCAGTGGCCGGGGCTCCTCGCCCAGCCAGTCGGAGGTAGTGGTCCAGCGCGGGCGGGAGAGCTTCCAGCCGCCGTCGTTCGCACCGCGCACGATGGCTCCGGTCGCCGCCAGGGTGATGATGACGCGACCGGAGATCGCGACCTGGGCCTGGTAGGCGCCCTTGCCGCGGGTCACCCGCGCGTCGAGGGCCGGCAGCCGCTCTCGGATCTGGGTGGCGGTCAGCGGGCCCTCGTCGGCGAGCAGGCGACGCAGCAGGTCGAGGTGGTGCTCGGTCCAGGCCAGGCCGTCGTCGGCGATCCCGGTGTCGTGCACCTCCTGGGCGACCTGCCGCAGCTGCTGGCCCGCGACCCGGGCGCTGGCGCTCCCCCAGACCGCCGGCAGCAGCTCGCGCGGGAAGGCGAAGACGGTCCGGCGCATGGCGAGCTGCTTGACCAGGCACCGGTCGTCGTAGAGGGCGGCGTCGACCTCGGCGAGCGTGGCCTCGGACCGGGCCCAGGCGGCCAGGTGGACCGACGCCGGCTCGGTGGCGTGCAGGCAGGTCACCGCACGCGCGGCCTCGAGCGCGCCGGCGACCGGTGTGGCGAGCGCGTGCCGCGCGCCCAGCCGGGCTCGGCGTTCGTCGTCGTCGAGGTGCCGCACGCGCTCATCCTGCCCGAGGACGCCGACACCGGCCCCGACCGGGCGACGGCTCGATGTGACGCCCCTCCCCACCGGATGAAACGATCCCGCGGTGCCCGCCGCCCGTCGTACCACTCTGGTCCTGGTCGGGCTCGTGCTGCTCTCGTTCAACCTGCGGCCGGCGGCGGTCAGCGTCGGCCCGGTGCTCGAGGAGGTCCGGCACGGCCTCGGGCTGAGCGGACCCGACGCGGGCCTGCTGACCTCGCTGCCAGTGCTCGCGTTCGCGGTCTTCGGTGCCGTCGCCCCGGTGCTGGCCCGGGCAGTCGGGCTGCACCGCACCCTCGCGCTGGCCTTGGGCGCCGTCGTCGTGGGGCTCGGCGGGCGGGCCCTGTCCCACGAGGGGACGACGTTCCTGGCCCTGTCGGCCGTCGCCCTGGCCGGGATGGCCACCGCCAACGTGCTGATCCCCTCGCTGGTCAAGCTCCACTTCCCCGAGCGGATCGGTCGGATCACCGCGATCTACACGACCGCGCTGGCCGTCGGCCTGACCTCGGCGTTCGTGCTGACGGTGCCCATCGCCCACGCCTTCGGCAGCTGGCGGGCCGGCCTCGGGGTCTGGGCGCTCACCGCTCTCGTCGCCCTGGTCCCCTGGATCGGTCTGGCCGCCCACGACCGTCACCTCGACGACGGCGGTCGTCGCGGGATCTCCTTCCGCGACGTCGCCCGGACCCGGATCGGCTGGGGGATGGCGATCTGCTTCGGTCTCCAGTCGCTGCAGGCCTACTCGATCTTCGGCTGGTTCGCCCAGCTGTGGCGCGACTCGGGCTACACCGCCGAGCAGGCGGGTCTGCTGGTCGCGATCGTCGCGGCAGTGAGCATCCCGCTCTCCTTGTGGCTGCCGGCCGCGGTGGCGCGGCGCGAGGACCAGCGCGCGCTGATCCTGTCGGTGACCGGCTGCTACCTGGTCGGCTACACCCTGCTGCTGGTCAACGCCCATACCCTCGCGATCCCGGCCGCACTGCTGATCGGGGTCGGCTGCTGCGTCTTCCCGATCGTGCTCACCCTGATCGGGCTGCGGGCCCACACCGCCGACGGCACGGCCGCGCTCTCCGGCTTCACCCAGTCGCTGGGCTACCTGATCGCCGCGGTGGGCCCGTTCGCGATCGGCCTGATCTACGACGCCACCGGCGGCTGGACCGCACCGCTCTGGGTGCTGCTGGTGCTGGTGCTCCCGCTGATGGCGGCGTGCGCCTACGTGGCGCGACCGGCGTACCTCGAGGACCAGCTGGGTCGCTGACGTCCGCGTCCCACCCGACCCCCTCGGCCTCCTCGTCGACCGGTCTCCGGCACGATGACGGCGTGTCTCGTCGTGCCGCCTCCCTCTTCATCGCACTGGGCGTCGTGTGGGGGATCCCCTACCTCCTGATCAAGGTCGCCGTCGACGAGCTGTCACCCGCCCAGATCGTGCTGGGGCGGACCGCGATCGCGGCCCTGATCCTGCTGCCTCTGGCCCTCGCCCAGGGAGCGGTCCGGCCGGTCCTGCGGCAGTGGCGGTGGCTCGTCCTCTTCGCGACCGTCGAGATCGCCATCCCCTGGGTGTTCCTCGGCAGCGCCGAGACCCGGCTGCCCAGCTCGACCACCGGCCTCCTGGTGGCGGCCGTGCCCCTGGCGGGGGTCCTGATCGCGTTCGCGACCGGGCACGCCGAGCGGCTCGCACCGGTCGCGTGGCTCGGCCTGTTCCTGGGGATCGCCGGCGTCGCCGCCCTGGTCGGCTTCGACGTCGGCGTCTCCGACCTCGGCGCCGTCGCCGCGGTCGGGGTGGTGGTCGTCGGGTACGCCGCGGGACCGGCCATCCTCAGCCGCCCGCTCCAGGGGCTGCCGGGGATCGGGATCATGGCGTCGGCCCTCACCCTCACCGCCCTGGCCTACGTCCCGGTCGTCCTGCTCACCGACGGCGTCCCCGGCCCGCTGCCGTCGACCGACGTCGTCGCGTCGGTGGTCACCCTGGGCGTGGTCTGCACGGCCGCGGCCTTCATGCTGCTCTTCGCTCTCGTGGGCGAGGTCGGCCCGGTCCGCGCCACGACCATCACCTACCTCAACCCGGCCGTCGCGGTCGTCGCCGGAGCGGTCTTCCTGGGCGAGCAGGTCACGGTCTGGACGGTCGTGGGCTTCGTCCTCGTCGTCACCGGCTCCTACCTCGTCAACCGCGGCGGCAGTCCTCAGCCCGCGGCCGGGACCGAGCTCGCCGGCGAGACCTCGAGCAGCTGCGCCTGAGGCGTCGGGCGAACGCCGTCACGCATCGGTCAGCGTCGGAGGTAGGCCAGGACGGCGAGCACCCGGCGGTTGCTCGCTGAGTCCGCGTGCAACCCGAGCTTGATGAAGATCGCGCTGACGACGGGCTCGACGGTCTTGACGCTCAGGTGGAGCTCCGCGCAGATGGCGGTGTTCGACAGTCCCTGCGACATCAGCTGCAGGACGTCGTGCTCACGCGGGCTCAAGGTGTCGAGATGGCCGCTCGACGACTGACGGGCCACCACGTCGGCAAGGGTGAGGTGCTCGATCACCAGCGTCGCCTGGGCGGCGAGGTCGACGAGGAGCTGGTGCTCGGCCAGCGACAGCGGATCGGGCCGCTCCACGCTGAGCGCGCCGAGGAGCCGCCCGTCGCGACAGACCGGTTGCACGTGCAGTCCCCGCGCGGCCTCGAGCTGGGCGTAGCCGACCGCCACCAGCTCCTCGCTCGTCTCCGGCCACACGCCCACGGCGAGCAGGCTGTCCGCGGTGCCCATCCACAGTGCGGCCGGTCCCTCGAGTGCCTCCGAGACGGCCCTGGTGACCCTGGCCGGCAGGTCGTCGGAGCCCGGTTCGGCGCGCGAGAGCCAGCTCAGCGCGGAGTACGCCGTGCTGTGCTGGCCGTGGACGATCGCCCAGCCGGCGGCGATCGGCACCAGCGTCACCGCCATCAGGCCGGCTCCGGGACTGCCCCACGACGCCAGCCCGGCGAGCAGCGCGACGACCGAGACCGTCGCTGCGGCGAGGACCACGGCGAGCTGCTGACGCACGTGTCCTTCGGCGAGCCGCCAGCGTTGGACCACCACCACCACCCAGAGCACCTGGAACGCGGCGTACGACGGGTGGGCGAGGCGGGACCAGACCGCGGAGGCGACGGCGTACCCACCCAGGTGGAGCGGATGGTCCACGCTCACCCCAGCGGCCGCGTACTCCACCGGCCAGAGTGCCGACAGGGTCGAGCACGCTGCTGCGAGTCCCACCACTCCTCCCACCACCCAGCGCCACCGCACCGACGGCAGGCGTCCGTCCGGGAAGCAGATGACCGACAGGGTGGCCAGCGCCAGGCACGAAGCGAGCGGCCAGATGCCCAGCCAGGCCCACCACGTGCTGCCTCCGCGGCTCGGGGTGTGGCCCACTTGGCGGCCGTAGAACATCACCGCCTCGACCGCCCCCGTGGCCATGAGGAGCATCCCCTCCGGGTGGCCCGGGCGTTGGAAGAGGACGTAGGCACCCACCCCGGTGAAGGCGAGGGCGAGCAGTCCGTTGTGCAGGTTCTCGACCCACCACCCGCGGCCGAGACCCAGGGCCACCAGCACCACGACGCCACTGAGCAGCGTCAGCGGAACGACTCCGCGAGCCGGATGACGGGACACGGCGACATCGTGTCATCGGTGCGGTGCCGCAGCATGCAGGGTTTCCCCTGGACTCGCTCGTCCGCACACCTCCAGGGAAACCCCCGTATCGAAGGCCGTCTCTGGCCGTCGATGCTCGGAGTCGATCCACCCGACCTCCGAGAGGACTCCTGATGAGTGCCACCGAGACGCAGGTCGCCGACCGCCGCCTGGCGCCGACGAACCCCACCGAATGGTTCCTGACAGCGGCGTTGCTGTTCGCCCCTCTGCTCTACCTGGCTGCCGACGCCACGTACGCCGCCACGAGCTGGGACGACGCCACGGCGGGCGTCCTCCACGTCGTGGGAGCCACGGCCTACGGCTTCGTCGTGTGGCGCGTCGCCACCTGGCTCCCTCGCGAGTCGAAGCTGGGGCTGGCCATCATCATCACCGGGGTGATCGGTCTCGCGGGGAACGTCGCCTACGGCTTCGACACGATCCACACCTCGCTGGGCGACGCCGCGCTCGTCGACCAAGGTGGCGCCGCCAACCTGATCAAGCCCTACGGACTGTTCTTCCCGCTCTCCCTGGGGCTGATGGCCTGGGGCCTCGCCCGCCTCGGCCATCGCTGGCAGGGCGGCGTGGTTCTCGTCGCTGCGCTCGCCTGGCCGGTCGCCCACATCGGGAACATCGCTTGGCTCGCCGTGGCGGTGAACGTCGCCCTCGTCGTCGGGTTCGGCAGCCTGGCGTGGGCCCGCATGCAGCCCCCATCGACGAGCCAGTAGGCGTCCGCGTCGGGCCAGGTAGTGGGCGACGGCGACCTGGCAGCCCGTCACGGCCGGTGCCAGGTTGGCGTTGACGAGGTCCAGGACCTCGCCCGGGTGAGCCGTATCGAGCATCATGTCCCCGAACACCGCGGCGTTGTTGACCCACCCCCACAAGGGGCCTGTCGCCTCGGCCGCGGCGGCGGCGGCAGCACAGACCCCGGGGTCGCCGGCGTGACCGGTGACGAGGCTGACCCCCTCGGTCCCGACCTCCAGCTCGCCGACCCTGTCGATCACGACGACCTGGCCTTCGCGCGCCAGTACGTCGCCGATCGCTCGGCCGATACCGCCGGCACCTCCCGTGACGACGTAGGACCGACCGTCGTGCGTCTCAGGTGGCACCAACGCGCGCCGCTCCCGCCCTGTGGCTCCCCTGTGGCTCCCCTGTGGCTCAGATCGTGAGGAGCCGGTCGAAGAAGTCGCGATACCGCTGCAGAGCCGAGCGGAGGCGCTCGGTGTCCGGCTCGCCCTCGCTCCACTGTCCTTCGAGCTGCCGATGCTGCTCCTCGAAACCGGCGGACAGCTGGTGCAGGACGTCGGTCACCAGGGAATCGGCGTCACTCACGGCGCTCCGCGGGTCGTCGACGAAGCCTTGTTGGATCGCCTCCCACCGCGCCTTGAAGTCCATGGCGGCCTCCCGGGACACCAGCTGCTCCTGCGACGTGTCGGCTGCCGGGCTCTCGCTGGGAGACCCGGTCAGCTCCTGGCTCTCGCCTCCGGCTGCGGTGACCCCACCGCTGTCGTCCGCGGCCGGAGCCGCAGGGCTGGGTGACGACGGAGAGGCTGTCTCGCCGGTCTCGGGCGCGGGCGCGGTCCCCACGTGGTCGGCGACGTCCCCGGACGGATGGTTACCCTGCGTGGTCATCTCTGCTCCCTTGTGCTGATCGATCCTCTGACCTGCCTACCTGGTTCGACTCGCCGTCACGCAGCAGCGCACCGACGAGCTCCCGGTAGGACGTCACTGCTTGGCGCAGCTGCTCGGTGTCAGCCGTGCCCTCCAGCTGAGCCACCGCGACGGCGTGGGCGTCGCGGTAGTGCTGCGCCACCTCCGGATGGTCGACGGAGATGTCGTCGACGCGGTGGTCGAAGTCGTCGACGGGGTACCCGCTGTCGCGCATCATCCGCACCACGAGGCTGTCCGCCTGCTGCACGGCCTCGGCCGGCCGGTCGACGAACCCCCCTTGGACAGCCCGCCACTCCTCGCGGTACCGGTCGGCGTCCGCACCGCTCAAGGGCGTGACCTCGAACTGCGAGCGCCGCTTCTCGCGCTCCTGGAGGAGCTTCTCCCCGGTGCGACGGTCGTCGGACTGCTCCACGGTGCGGTCGTACTCGCTACCGAACCTCTGCTCCAGCCGCGACGACTTCCGCCGTTGGTAGGCGACGGCCGCGATGGCGGCCGCGACGATCACGACGATCACGACGACGATGACGATCTTCATGGATTCCTCCCACCTCGGGGCACCTCGTACCCCGCCTCGGGCGTCCCATTCCACCGCCCGAGGACCAGGTGGGACTTTGCTCGTGGCCGCCGAGAGGGCGGGCGGAGCGCGTCGAGATGCGCGCCCTCAGGCGCGGCGTCGGCAGCGCACGAGGAGAAACCGGGGCACGCCGGCCTTCGGCTCATCGAGCTCCTCGAGCTCGAAGCCGGCTCGCAGGGTGGCGTTGAGGTAGGTCGAGAGCATGCGGTGGTTGGCTCCGACGCGGCCCCGCACCCCATCGCCCCCGGTGGTCCACCAGCCCTCGGCGGCGTACCCACGATCGGGCGGCCAGCTCGACAGCTGCTCCGACCCCTCGGTGGACACTCCCGGGAAGCAGGGATGGAGGAGGGAGTAGCTCAGCCAGCCCTGCGAGGTCAGCACGTGTGCTGCCGTCGCCAGCGCCGCATCGAGGTCGTCGATGTCCATCAGCGCCATGTTGCAGACCACGCCGTCGAACGGCTGACCGTCCCACCAGCCCGTCGTCGTCACGTCACCCGTCAGGTAGCGGATCGCCTGCGGCTGCTCGGTCTCCCGCTCGATCGCATGACGGAGCATGCCCGCGGAGATGTCCACGGCCGTCACGACCGCTCCGCGGGCAGCCAGGAACCGGCTCAGGTCCCCGAGGCCGCACCCCATGTCCAGCACCCGCTGACCCGACAGTGCGCTCGGCACCGGCGGACGGGCGTCGGCTGCCCACGCCCGCTCGAAGCCGACGTACCACTCCGACGCCGCGTCGTAGCGAGCCTGGTCCATGGCTCGATGCTAGGCGTCAGGCCGACCAGTCTCCGTGGGTCAGACGACGTCGAGCGGGAGCAGGGGACGACCGGTGGGGCCGATCTGGATCTCGGTGCCCATGTCGGGGCAGACGCCGCAGTCGTAGCAGGGCGTCCAGCGGCAGTCCTCGACGTCGGGAACGGAGTCGGGGTCGGCGGCGACGGCGAGGGCGTCCTCCCAGTCCGACCACAGCCAGTCCTTGTCGAGACCGGAGTCGAGGTGGTCCCACGGGAGGACCTCGTCGTAGTCGCGCTCGCGGACCGTGTACCAGTCGAGGTCGACCCCGCTGCCGGGGAGCACCCGCTCGCAGGCGGCGACCCAGCGGTCGTAGGAGAAGTGCTCGCTCCAGCCGTCGAAGCGGCCGCCCTCGCGCCATACCTCCTCGATCACCCGGCCGACGCGGCGGTCGCCGCGGGAGAGGAGTCCTTCGATCGTCCCGGGCTTGCCGTCGTGGTAGCGGAAGCCGATGGCGCGACCGTACTTCTTGTCGGCGCGGACCAGGTCGCGCAGCTTCTTCAGCCGCTCGTCGGTGGTGTCGTGGTCGAGCTGGGCTGCCCACTGGAACGGCGTGTGCGGCTTGGGCACGAACCCACCGATGGAGACCGTGCAGCGGATGTCGTTGTGGCCGGTGACCTCGCGGCCCTTCGCGATCACCTTCTTGGCGAGGTCGGCGATCTCGAGCACGTCCTCGTCGGTCTCGGTCGGCAGGCCGCACATGAAGTAGAGCTTCACCTGCCGCCAGCCCTGGGAGTACGCCGTGGCGACGGTGCGGATCAGGTCGTCCTCGTCGACGGCCTTGTTGATCACCTTGCGCATCCGCTCGCTGCCGCCCTCCGGCGCGAAGGTCAGCCCGGAGCGCCGACCGTTGCGGGAGAACTCGTTGGCCAGGGTGATGTTGAAGGCGTCGACCCGGGTCGAGGGCAGCGACAGCGAGACGTTCGAGCCCTCGTAGCGGTCGGCCAGGCCGTGGGCGACCTCGGCGATCTCGGAGTGGTCGGCGCTCGACAGCGAGAGCAGCCCGACCTCCTCGAAGCCGGTCTGCCGGATGCCGTTCTCGACCATCGCGCCGATGGTCTCGATCGAGCGCTCCCGCACGGGGCGGGTGATCATGCCGGCCTGGCAGAAGCGGCAGCCGCGGGTGCAGCCGCGGAAGATCTCGACGCTGAAGCGCTCGTGCACGGTCTCGGCCAGCGGCACCAGCGGCTTGGCCGGGTAGGGCCACTGGTCGAGGTCCATCAGCGTGTGCTTGCGGATCCGGAACGGGATGCCGGGCCGGTTGGGCACGACCGCCTCGATGGTGCGAGTCCGCGGCGTAGACCGACGTCGTAGAACTTCGGGATGTAGACGTTCTCCGACACCGCCAGCCGGCGCAGCAGCTCGTCGCGACCGCCGGGCCGGTCCTCGGCCTTCCACTCGCGGACGACCTCGGAGATCGCGAGCACGACCTCCTCACCGTCGCCGAGCACGGCGGCGTCGACGAAGTCGGAGATCGGCTCGGGGTTGAACGCCGCGTGGCCGCCGGCGATCACGATCGGGTCGTCGTCGCCGCGGTCGACCGCGTGCAGCGGGATGCCGGCCAGGTCGAGGGCGTTGAGCAGGTTGGTGTAGCCGAGCTCGGTGGAGAAGCTGATCCCGAGCACGTCGAAGGCGCGCACCGGCCGGTGGCTGTCGACGGTGAACTGCGGGATGCCGTCCTCGCGCATCACCTGCTCCATGTCCGACCACACGGCGTAGGTGCGCTCGGCCATGATCCAGTCGCGCTCGTTGAGCACCTCGTAGAGGATCTGCACGCCCTGGTTGGGCAGCCCGACCTCGTAGGCGTCGGGGTACATCAGGGCCCACCGCACGGTCGGACCTCGGGCGCGCAGTCCCAGTCCTTGACGGTGGAGTTGAGCTCACCGCCGACGTACTGGATCGGCTTGGAGACCGACGGCAGACGGGGCTCGAGCAGGGGGAAGACGCTCGCTGGCACGGAGGGTGGACCTCACTCGGCACGGATTGCACTGGCTGGAGGACGAACACCCCAGCGTACGCCGCGGCGACGGCCGCCGCTCGAAACCCGAGCGACCCTGCGGGTCGGTCAGGCGGCGCCGCTCGTACTCCGGGCACGCCACACGCGGCACTCGCGCCACAGCGTGCGAGGCACTCCCGTCGCTTCGTAGGGGTTGCAACGGCCGACAAGCGACGGGATCGCCGGGTCAACCGGCGGATCCCGACAGCAACGCAATCGGGGGAGACGTCGTACTCCGGGCACGCCACACACGGCACTCGCGCCGACAGGGTGCAGGCACTCGCCGTCGCTTCGTAGGGGTCGCAACGGCCGACAAGCGATGGAGATCTCCGGTCAACCGGCGATCGCCGACAACGACGCACCCCGACCACGCCGGCTCGCGACTCCGTTGCCGGGTGCCTCGGGCGGCGAGCACAATCGCGGTCAGCGTCGGAGGAGGAGAGCCGGATGGCCGAGATCAACCAGGGCCGGTGGACCGCACACGTCGAGGGCGACTTCGTGGTCTTCCTGATCGGGGCCCGGCTCCAGGCCGCGCCACCCGCTCCGCGTCGCTGCGCGACCTCGGCGGCCTCAAGCGCGGGCATGCAGGGCGATGCTGAAGCTATCTCAGCCGAGCACCCGGAGAAGCCGGGTTGCCTCGGCTTCCAGCAGCTCGGGATCGGCACCGTCAACGTGCAGTACTGGCGGTCGTTCGCCGACCTCGAGCGCTTCGCCAAGGACGACGGCGACCCGCACCTGGCCGCCGTGGCGCGGCCTTCTGGAAGCGGGTCGGGCGTAGCGACCGCACCGGGATCTGGCACGAGACCTACCTGTGCGGGCTGGGGAGTACGAGGCGATCTACGGCAACATGCCGCCGTTCGGGCTCGGCAAGGCCACCGCCCTCCAGCGCATCGGGCCGGACTCCACCGCCCGCAACCGGCTACGCCGGGTGACGGACTGAGCGGACCTACGGCGCCTCAGCCGTCGGCCTCGGCTGAGCTACTCGTCGACGGCGTCGGCGAGCTCGGCGAGGGCCGCGCGCGCGTCGGTGAGCGAGCGTCTCGGCGTACGCGATCATCTGCTCGAGCCCCTCCGCGCCGAAGCGGTTGGTCACGCCGTCGACGGCCTCCGCGATCGCGGGATCGAGGTCGAGGCGCGAGTGCTCCGGCTGGTCGTGGGATGTCGCTGGGGGCGTCGATCGAGTCCGAGCTACTCATGGCCGCAATCCAAACACAGCGACGGCCGCCGTCGCCGGGAGGCGCTCAGCCCTTGACGTAGGAGAGCTTCTCGCAGACCTTCCCGTCCCGGAACCGCAGCACGTCGGTCCCCGCGGACGTGCCCGGGCGCGCCGTCGTCGTCGACCCACTCGAAGCGCCAGCGGAGCACCCCCCGGTCGCCGGCGACGAACGTCTCCTCCTCGGAGAACGCCGGCTCCCGGGTGTCGCCGAACAGCTGCGCCCAACCGCTCCCGTACGGCGTCCGCGCCCTCGTGACGGGCGCCGTCCGGCGCCGGTCCGGTGGCCTCGAAGACGCAGTCGTCGGTCATCAACGCCATGATCGCGTCGACGTCGCCGCGACCGAACGCGGCCGAGAACGCCGCCAGGCAGGCGTGCGCCGGAGCCCCACGCGGAGTCCCGACCGAACGCGGCGAGCAGCTCGGCCTGCGCGCCGCCGTGCGAGATGCCGCGCGCGCCGACCGCCCCGGCCCCGCGGTAGAGCGGCTCCCGGTCGGCGAACCAGGCCGCGACGTCGCCGACCAGATGGGGGTCGAGCCGCGGGTCACCACCGGTGGCCACGGCCAGGTCCCAGGCGTGGACCAGGTGGTCGGCGGCGAGCTGGTGGACGTACTCGTCCATCTGCTCCTCGCCGTACGACAGGTGCACGGTGCCGCCGCCGGGCAGCACCTCCGCGACCACCGTGGTGGCCTCCATCGCTGCGTCGAGGGCGCTGCGCACCGGGTCGTCGCCGAGCAGGTCGCCGTCCAGGCTGTCGCCGACCTCGGCGATGGTCCGGCCCGCGCATCAGGGGGCCGGTCCAGCGGTCCTCCCCCACGACGTGGTTGACCAGGTCGCGCACCGACCACTCGCGGCACGGCGTGGGCGTCTCCCACTGGTCTGGCGGTACGCCGTTCACGACGTCGGCCCAGCACTCGACGGTGCGGTGGTACAGCGTGTTGAGGTCCATGAGCGTCTCCCGCGGTCCGGGCGGCCCAGCCGGTACGGACCCGAGAGGCATGGGTCGTCGGCTCCATCGTGGCACCGTCGCGCCCTCCGACGGAACCGCCCCGCGACCGACGCTCGCATCCGCGGCGTCGCCACGCCGACCCGGCGCGACTCGGCGTCGGTCAGACCTCGTCGGTGACCGGCGCGGTGGGAGCGGCCTCGGACCTCAGCGCCGCGCTGGCCGACGTGGCGCGGAGCTCGACCTTCGGCATCAGTAGCAGGATCAGGAAGGCCAGGATGCCGACCAGGCCGGCGACCAGGAACACCACGGTGATCGACTCGGCGAAGCCCACCTTGAACGGGTGGGCGAGCGCGGGCGAGAGCTGCTGGATGAACGACGAGTCGTCCTGCACCTGCCCGAGCAGACCACCGGAGGCGGACGGGTGCTGCGAGGGAGCCGGCGAGAGCCTGGTCGACCGGGGTCTTCGGGTGGGCGAGGGCCTGCTGGAACGACGGCGTCCGGCCCGCGTCGGCGAGGGCGCTCGGATGTTGCCGCCGACCTGCCGAACAGGATCGAGAGGAAGATCGCGACGCCCATGGTGCCGCCGATCTGGCGGAAGAAGGTGGCCGAGGCGGTGGCGACGCCGATGTCGCGCGGCGGCACGGCCGACTGCAGGATCAGCAGCAGCGGCTGCATGCAGTTGCCGAGGCCGAAACCGAGCGTCAGCATCAGCGGCCATCACCAGGGGCAGGTGGTGTCGGCGGTGATCTGCGAGAGCGCCAGCAGCGAGACCGCAGCAGGGCCGAGCCGAAGATCGGGAACCCGCGGATCCGGCCGGTCCGGGAGATCACCTGGCCGGAGATGATCGAGGCGCTCATCATGCCGACCACCATCGGCAGCATCAGGAAGCCCGACTTCATCGGTGACGCGCCGTGCACGATCTGCATGTAGAGCGGCAGCACCATGATGCCGCCGAACAGCGCCATGCCGGTGATCACGTTGGCCAGGATCCCGACGGAGACCGGGACGCAGCTTGAACATCCGCAGCGGGATCATGCGCGTCGTCGCCCATCCGCCGCTCGACGGCGTACCAGGCGCCGACGCCGACGGCGCCGATCACGTAGCAGGCCATCGACCGGGTCGAGTCCCAGCCCCAGAGCCGACCCTGCTCGGCCACGGTCAGCAACGGCACCAGCGCGACGATCAGGGTGACCGCGCCCCACCAGTCGATGCGGCTCTCGCGGCGCACGTGGTGGACGTGGAGGGTGCGGTAGACCACGAAGAGGGCGGCGATGCCGATCGGCACGTTGACCAGGAACACCCAGCGCCAGCCCGCGATCCCGAGGATCACGGCGTGGGAGGCGAAGAAGCCGCCGATCACCGGGCCGAGCACGCTCGAGGTACCGAACGTGGCCATGAAGTAGCCGGTGTAGCGGGCCCGCTCGCGCGGCGACACGATGTCACCGATGATCGCGAGCACCAGCGTGAACAGGCCGCCCGCGCCGACGCCCTGGATCGCGCGGCAGACGCGCGAGCATGTACATCGAGGTCGCGAACGAGCACATCGCGGAGCCGACCACGAACACCGAGATCGCGAACATGAACAGCTTCTTGCGGCCGTAGATGTCGCCGAGCTTGCCGTAGATCGGCGTCGTGATCGTCGAGGTGATCAGGTAGGCCGTGGTCACCCACGCCTGCAGCGACAGGCCGTGCAGATCGTCGGCGATGGTCCGGATCGCCGTCGACACGATGGTCTGGTCGAGGGCACCGAGGAACATGCCCATCATCAGTCCGACGAGGATGGTGAGGATCTGCTTGTGGGAGTACTCGCCCGCTTCGTTGGGGCTGGTGGCGGCGGTGGTCATCGCGGTCCAGAGTAACGGTTGTCCATGACAACCGAAAAAGCGCGGGTCACCGGGTGACGAGGTGGCGCAGCGGTCGGGCGTAGCGGGTCGGCAGCGAGGCCGAGGCCCGCAGGTGGATGTTCTGGAGCAGACCGACCGCGAGCAGGCCCGCGAACATCGACGACCCGCCGTACGACACGAAGGGCAGGGGTACGCCGGTCACCGGCATGATGCCCAGGCACATCCCGATGTTCTGGAAGGCCTGGAAGCCGAACCAGCAGGCGATGCCCGGCCGCGGCCACCCGGCCGAACATGTCGGTCGACATCGCCGAGATCGCCAGCGCCCGCCAGATCACCACGGCCAGCAGGCCGATCAGGACCCCCGCGCCGACCAGGCCGAGCTCCTCGCCGGCGACGGTGAAGATGAAGTCGGTGTGCTGCTCGGGGACGAAGCCGGTGCGCGTCTGGGAGCCGTGGAAGAGGCCCTGCCCGAACAGGCCGCCGTTGCCGACCGCGATCCGGGCCTGCTCGGTGTTGTAGCCGGCTCCGCGCGGGTCGAGGTCGGGGTTGGTGAACGCCAGGAACCGGTCGACCTGGTAGGGCTTGAGCAGGTGGCCGGCGAACACCGCGGTGGCAGCGGCCACCCCGCCGGCGAACAGGGCCGGCAGCCAGCGGCGCGGAGCCCCCGAGACCGCGAGGACCCCGAAGACGGTGGCCGACAGCACCAGCAGGGTGCCGAGGTCGGGCTGGAGCAGGATCAGCGCCGACGGGACGGCCGCGATCAGCAGCATGCCGAACACCTCGACCGCGCCGACCCGGGTCCGGCGACCCTCGTTGCGCTCGGCGACGAGCAGGGCCATCCCGATCACCACCGCGAGCTTGGCGAACTCCGACGGCTGGATCGACATCCCGCCGATGTCGATCCACGAGCGGGAGCCGTTGATCGTCGTGCCCATCGTCAGCACCAGCACCAGCCCGGCGATCGACGCCAGGTAGACCAGTGGCGCGACGATCCGCACCCACCGGTGGTCGGTGGCCATCACGACCACCATCAGCACCAGGCCGAGCGCGACGTTGACCAGCTGCTTCTTCAGGTACGCCGTGGGGTCACCGGCGGTGAGGTCGGTGCGGTGGGAGGTGGCCGACCAGACCAGCAGGGTGCCCGAGCACCAGCAGCCCGAGGACCGCCAGCAGCAGGATCCGGTCGACGCCGGGTGTCTTCAACCGACCGTTCACGGCAGCGTCCTTCCGGTCGTGCGCGGTTGGGGCGGCAGGATCGAGCCGTCGGGCTGGAAGGACGGCAGCGCGTCGGGGGCGACCACGCCCGGCACGAGCGCATGGCGGGTGTCGACCGACATGCCGTGCACGCCGTACAGCGACTCCCAGATCTTGCGGACGTAGGGGCCCGAGGTGCCGGAGCCGGTGCCGCCCTGGGTGACCATCATCAGCACCACGTAGTTGTGGTCGTACGACGCGACCCACGACGTCGACTGCTTGCCGTAGACCTCGGCGGAGCCGGTCTTGGACCGGATGTGGATCTTGTCGAGCGGGAAGCCGATCATCTTCCACGCCATCGTGCCGACCTTGGCGGTGCCGAGCAGTGCCTGGGTGATGTAGCTGATCGCGTGGGCCGGGTCCTTCACGTGGGCCTGCACCTGGGGCGCGATCCGACGCACGACCCGGCCGTCGGGGGCCGACGATCGCCTTGGCGATCCGCGGCTCGTAGAGCGTGCCGCCGTTGGACAGCGCGGCGTAGGCGCGGGCCAGCTGGAGCGGGGTGACGAGAGTGTCGCCCTGGCCGATCGCGAAGTTCACCGCGTCACCGGCGCGGTAGTAGCTGCCCTCGAGGCAGAACTCGTGGGCGAACAGCCTGAGGTAGGCGCTCGTGTCGGCCCGCGGGTGCCGGTCGAGGCCGCAGTAGTAGCCCTTCATCGACTTCCAGTAGGAGAGCTTCCACTCCCGGTCGGCGATCCGGCCCGGCGGCCTCGCCCGGGACGTCGATCCCGGTCGGGCGGCCGAAGCCGAACGCCTGCGCCTCGCGGACCAGCGGGTCGGGGCGTGGACGTCGGTGGGGTCCTGGCCGTACTTCTGCCAGTAGTGGTAGCCGACGCGGTAGAAGAAGGTGTCGCAGGAGTACTGCAGCGCCTTGGCGAAGTCGATGTAGCCCAGAGACTCGGACTCGTAGTTGTGGAACAGCCGGTTGCCCACCTGGAAGCCCGACGAGCAGTCGAGCCGGGTCGAGGGGCCGAACCCGTGGTTGAAGGCGCCCGACCGTCATGATCGGCTTCCAGGTCGAGCCGGGGGCGAACTCGCCCTGGTAGGCGCGCGCCAGCAGCGGGTCGCCGGCCTTCGCCGAGTAGAGCCGCGCCAGCTGCTTGCTGGTGATGCCGCCCACCCACTGCGCGGGGTTGTACGTCGGCTGGCTGGCCATCGCCACGACCCGGCCGGTCCGGGCCTGCAGCACGATGGCGGCGCCCGAGTCGGCGCGGTAGTTGCGGTGGGTCACCGGGTCGTACGTCGCGCGGGCGGTCGTGATCGCGTGGTGCAGGGCGCGCTCGGTGACCGCCTGCACCCGGGCGTCGATCGAGGTGACGAGGGTGTCGCCGGGCGGCTACGGACCCGGCCGCTGTTGCCGAGCACCCGGCCCATCGAGTCGACCGAGACCTTCTGGTAGCCGGGCCGGCCACGCAGGTAGCGGTCGTACTCCTCCTCGACGCCGGCCCGCCCGACCGTGCTGGCGCCGTTGAGCGAGGTGTCGTCGTCCTTCTGCGCCTGCTTGAGCTCACCGGCCGTGATCGGGCTCAGGTAGCCGACGACGTCGGCGAGGTTCACGCCGTAGGGGTGCGGGTAGGCGCGCATGCTCTGCTGCTGGGCGAGGACGCCCGGGTAGTCCTCCGGCTGCTCGAGGATCCGCAGCGCCACCGACTGGCGGACGTCCTCGGCGATCGGCACCGGCTGGTAGGGCGAGCCGTTCCAGCAGCGTCCGCGCACGCTGCCGTGGTCGCCGCAGGTGACCAGGGCCTGCTGGACCCGCTCCAGCGGGGTCCCGACCGCGTCGGCCACGCGCTGGAGGAGGACCTGCCGGTCGCGTGTCGGGCAGCTTGCCGAGCAGGGTGCGGTCGACCGAGACCACCCACGCCATCCGGTTGGTCACCAACGGCCGGCCCTGGTCGTCGACGATCAGGCCGCGGGAGGGCTGCACGACGACCTCGCGCAGCGACTGGGACGCGGCGGCGGCGTGGTAGGCGTCGCCGGAGACCACCTGGAGGTAGTACAGGCGAGCGAAGAGGGTGGCGAACAGCGAGAACACCAGGACGCGGACCACCACCAGGCGCAGCCGGGACCGCTCGCTCGCCGGCGGCGTGGGAGGAGAGGCCGTCATCGCGCGCCCGCGGGCTCCAGGCGCGTGAGCAGCCGCATCACGACCGGGATCACGAACGGCGTCAGCAGGACGTCCCACAGGAGGGCGACCAGGATCACCTGGGCCAGCTCGCCGGCTCCGGCCACGGCGTCGCCGAGGACCAGACCGGTGAGGGCGTAGACCGAGGTGCCGATGAAGGACGACGCGGCCACGGTCGCCACGATCGTGGTCGCGGTCGGCCGGGTGTCCTGCCGCATCAGCCCCGCGACGTACCCGACGACGACGAGGGCGAGCGCCCACCGGCCGGCGACGTGGTCGGCCGGCGGCGCCAGGTCGAGCAGCAGGCCGGCGAAGAAGCCGAGCGTGGCCGCGAAGGCCGGGCCGCGGACCAGCGCGGCGGCGACCACCACGAGCAGGCAGAAGTTCGGGACGATGCCCTCCCACGCGACGTGGGGGAAGACGGCGACCTGGAGGACCAGGGCCACCACGACCAGGCCCCCGGCGACGAGCACCCGCGCGGATCTCACTGCAGCCTCCCGTCCGCCTCGATCACGAGCGCGGTCGCTCGCGGTGCCGGACGGGACGACGACGCCGACCAGGTCGAGGGCGCCGAAGTCGACGTAGGGCTCGATCACGGCGCGCTGCGACGACTCGCGGAGGCTGGCGTAGACCGCGGTCACGCGCCCGACCGGCACACCGGCGACGTAGGGAGCACCGCCCCGGCTGCCCCAGGTGACGATGGTGTCGCCCTTGACCGGCGCCTGGGTACGGTCGACCAGCTCGAGGTCGAGGGCGCCGTGGTCACCGAGGCCGCCCTGACCCTTGACGAACCCGACCTTCATGCTGGCGCCGACCCGGCCGCCGACGACGGACCCGGTGTCGACGATCAGCAGCACGGTGGCGGTGGTGGGCGTGACCCGCAGGACCCGCCCGACCAGGCCGTCGTCGTTGAGCACCGTCTGGTCGGGATGGACGCCGGCCTGCGAGCCGGCGTCGATCGTGACGGTCCGCGAGAACGACTGGGCCGGGCCGTAGGCGACGACGTGGGCCGGCACCAGAGCCCGGCCGAGGGTGCTCGCCGCGGAGGTCAGGCCGACGTACTCGGCCAGCTGGTTGCGCTGGTACGACGAGGTGGCCTGCTGGGCGCGGAGCTCGGAGTTCTGGGCCTCGAGGCGGGCGATGTCGTGCTGCATCGAGCTGCGGGTGTGGAACCAGTCACCCACCGAGGTGACCGGCCGGACGAGCGCCGACGTGGTCGTCTCGACCGGCCCGAAGACCGATCCCATGGCCTCGCGCGCGGGCTCGAGCGGCGAGCCGTTGCCCGGGTGGTGGTCGAGCACCATCAGGGTCACGCAGGCCAGCACGAGCGCGACCATCCGTGAGCGCAGGCGCGAGCGGTCGGCCCGCCGGTCGAACCGGTCGGGCCCGGGCCGCAGCGGACGGTAGCCGCGCAGGAGCCGGGGCACGTGGGGACGGGAGCCCGGCGTGAGTCCGGCCCTGAGTCCGGCCGGGAGTCGGGCCCGGAGTCCGGGCTTGGAGGTGGGCATCAGTACCGCCGACGCTCCGAGACCAGGACCTGCTGGAGGCCCTCGAACTCCTCCACGCACTTGCCTGCTCCCAGGCACACGCTGGAGAGCGGGTCCTCGGCGACGTGGACGGGCATCCCGGTCTCGTGCCGGATCCGCTCGTCGAGCCCGCGGAGCAGGGCTCCCCCACCGGTGAGCACGATCCCGCGGTCCATGATGTCGCCGGCCAGCTCGGGCGGCGTCTGGTCGAGCGTGCTGCGGACCGCGTCGACGATCGCGTGCAGCGGCTCCTCGAGCGCCTTGCGCACCTCGGCGCTGGTCACCAGCACCGATCGCGGCAGGCCGCTGATCATGTCGCGGCCGCGGATCTCGGCCTCGGGCTCCTCGTGGGTCGGGAACGCCGAGCCGAGGGTCATCTTGACCTCCTCGGCGGTGCGGTCGCCGAGGAGCAGGCTGTACTCCTTCTTCATCCAGGCCACGATCGAGGCGTCGAGGTCGTCGCCGGCGGTGCGGATGGAGAGGCTGGTGACGACCCCGCCGAGGGAGATCACGGCGACCTCGGTGGTGCCTCCGCCGACGTCGACGACCATGTTGCCGGCGGCCTGGTGGACCGGCAGCCCGGCACCGATCGCCGCGGCCATCGGCTCCTCGATGATGTAGACCCGGCGGGCGCCGGCCTGGTAGCCGGCCTCCTTGACCGCGCGCTGCTCGACGGCGGTGATGCCGCTGGGCACGCAGATCACCATCCGCGGCTTGGCGAGGTAGCGACGGCGGTGCACCTGCTGGATGAAGTAGCGCAGCATCTGCTCGGTCGCCTCGAAGTCGGCGATCACGCCGTCCTTCATCGGCCGCAGCGCGGTGATGTTGTCGGGGGTCCGGCCCAGCATCCGCTTGGCCTCGTGCCCCACCGCGAGCACCTCGCCGGTGGTGTCGTTGAGCGCGACGACGCTCGGCTCGTCGAGCAGGATGCCCCGGCCGCGGACGTAGACGAGCGTGTTGGCGGTCCCGAGGTCGACCGCCATGTCACGGCCGATGATGCTGTTCGCCATGCGCCATGCCTCGCAGGTGTCGCGTCGTTCGTGGGAAGCGGGACGCACGCCTGCGCCCCCGTGAGCCGACGCGGCTGCACGACGACCCGCCAGCAGGCTAAAAGCGGAACGGCGTCACGCCCCGCAGGCTCGCCGGGGAGGTGGGGCTGGAGTTGGTGGTGGGATCAGTCCGCTCGGGCCCGTCAGCGCTCCGGGAACCAGATGGCGATCTCGCGGTCGGCGGACTCGACGGCGTCGGAGCCGTGGACGAGGTTCTGCTGCACCGAGGTGCCCCAGTCGCGGCCGAGGTCGCCGCGGATGGTGCCCGGGAGCGGCCTTGGTGGGGTCGGTGGCACCGGCCAGGGTGCGGAACGCCTCGACGACGTGCTGGCCCTCGACCACCATCGCCACGACCGGCCCGGAGCTCATGAACTCGACCAGCGGCTCGTAGAAGGGCTTGCCCTGGTGCTCGGCATAGTGCTCGGCCAGGAGCTCACGCGTCGGGGTGCGCAGCTCGAGCCGGGCCAGGGTGTAGCCCTTGGTCTCGATCCGCCGGATCACCTCTCCGACGAGGCCGCGGCGGACGCCGTCGGGCTTGACCAGGACGAGGGTGCGCTCCATGCCGGGCAGCCTAGCGAGCCGTCGCCGGGGGCTCAGGCCGGGCCTGGTGCGCCCCAGTCGGCCAGCCGACGGCGTACGTGGTCGGGCACCGGCAGGTCGTCGTCGGCCTCCACCGCCGAGGCTCTGAGACCGAGCGGGACGACGCCGGCCCAGACTCCGGCGGCGACGTCCTCGGGCTCGTCCTTGAGTCCGCCGGAGCGGACCTTCACCGACGCCTCGGCCAGGGGTACGGCGAGCACGGTGGTCGCGGCCAGCTCCTTGCGGGTGAAGGGACGCAGGGTGGTGGACCGCCCCGGGACGACGTGGTCGACCATCAGCCAGAGCGCGTGGTCGCGCTCGGCCTCGTCGACCACGTGCCGGACCTCGCCGACCACCACGGCGGAGCGGTAGTTCATCGAGTGGCTGAAGCCCGACCTGGCCAGCACCGCTCCGTCGACCAAGGTGAACGTGGCGCAGACGGTCTGGCTGGGCGCCTGCACCAACCAGGGCGCGGCCACCGAGCCGTGGAGGTAGAGCGTGCCGCCCTCGTCGGGACCGTCGGGGTCGACGGCGTAGATGGTCGGCAGCACCACCGGCACCCCGTCGCGGACCAGGCCGACGTGCGACACCAGAGCCTCGCGGAGGACCTCGAACAGGTCGGCACGGTCGGTGCTGCCCCGCTCGCGGTGGCGGGTGATCGTCGTACGCGGGGTCGCGGAGAGCTCGGCCATGGGCCCAGCGTGCCAGGTCAGGGCTGCGGGTGCTCGGCGCGGTAGGCGGCGTAGGCGGCGGCGCGCTCGCGCTCGATCTTGCGCCCCAGGAAGTACGCCGTGCCCCACAGCAGGGCGAAGATCGCGCCGAGGACGAACATCAGCGAGATCACGAAGCCCAGCGCGAGGGCAGCGACCTGGATCAGCCAGCCGACGACGTACGCCGCCTCGGAGCGCAGCATGCCGGCCACCACCAGGCACGCGGCGGCCAGTCCGAGCCCGATCGCGCAGGCGGTCTGCCACGGGACGTCGGAGAGGTTGATCATCACCGGGGTGGTCAGGCCGAGCACGACCGCCTCGAGCGACAGGATCGCCGCACACATGCCGCGCTGGGGCGAGCGTTGCTCCTCGGCCGTGGGCGCGTCGGTCACGACGCGCTCCCCCTCCGCCGCAGCATCGACCGCGCCTCGCCGACGGTGATCACCGACCCGGTCACGAGCACCGCGCCCGAGCCGATGGAGCTGCCCGACGAGTCGCCGGCCTCGGCCAGCGCCGTCCCCTGGTCGATCGCGTCGTCGAGCCGCGGCTCGATGCTGACCCGGTCGGCGCCGAAGACCTCGCGGGCGACCTCGGCCAGCTCACGCGCGGGCATGGCGCGGGCGGTGGAGTTCTGGGTGCACACGACGTGGGCCAGGTGGGGCTCGAGCACGGACAGCAGCCCCTCGGCGTCCTTGTCGCTCATCACGCCGACCACCCCGATCAGCGGCGAGAACGTGAAGGAGTCCTCCAGCGCCTCCACCAGCGCCTCGGCACCGTGGGGGTTGTGCGCCGCGTCGAGCACGATCATCGGGCTCCGGCGGATGATCTCGAGCCGGCCGGGCGAGGTGGCGCGGCCGAAGGCCTGGTTGACGACCTCGGCATCGAGGGCGTCCTCACCGAGGAAGGCCTCGACGGCCGCCAGCGCCGCCGCGGCGTTCTGCGCCTGGTGCGCGCCGTACAGCGGCAGGAAGACCTCGTCGTAGCGCGCCCGCAGCCCCTGGAGCGACACCAGCTGGCCGCCGACCGCCGGGACGCGGGTGACGACGCCGTAGTCGAGCCCCTCGCGGACCGGTACGACGCCGACCTCGGCGCAGCGCTGCAGCAGCACCTCGGCCACCTCCGGCAGCTGCTCGGCGAGCACGGCAGAGGCGCCCGGCTTGATGATCCCGGCCTTCTCGACCGCGATCGCCTCGGGGGTGTCGCCGAGGTAGTGCGCGTGGTCCACGCCGATCGGCGTGACCACGGCGACCGCCGCGTCGGCCACGCTGGTCGCGTCCCATGTGCCGCCCATGCCCACCTCGACCACGGCGACGTCGACGGGGGCGTCGGCGAAGGCGGCGTACGCCATGCCGACGACGGTCTCGAAGAAGCTCAGTGGCTGGGGCTGGGACGCGTCCACGAGATGGGTGTACGGCGCGACGTCGTTGAAGGCGCGGACGAACTCCTCGTCGGTCAGGGGCTCTCCGTCGATGCAGATGCGCTCGTTCATCCGCTCGAGGTGTGGGCTGGTGAAGCGGCCCGTGCGGAGGTCGAGGGCGCGCAGCAGCGTGTCGATCATCCGGCTGGTCGACGTCTTGCCGTTGGTGCCGGTCAGCTGGATGACGGGGTAGCCGGTCTGCGGGTCGCCGAGCAGGTCGACGAACGCGCGGATCCGGTCGAGCGACGGCTCGAGTCGGGTCTCCGGCCAGCGTGAGAGGAGGGCGTCCTCGACCTCGGCGAAGGTCGTGGCGAGACGGGCCTGTTGCGGTGTGTCTGACATGTCGACCCGAGTCTAGGGAGCGGCCGCTCCGACGCAGGTCGCGGCCGTCCGACGGGGGCCCCGCTACGTGCTGGCTCTGCTGGTCGGGACCCAGCTGGTCGGGTGGGGCGAGGGGGATGTTCCACGGCGTCGGGGTCGCCCGGCTGCGCGACCACGGGCTGAGCGAGGGTCGAGTCGCCTCTGGTCGAGCCTGGCCGGGACCTGACGGGTCACTCGACGCGCAGGTTCGCCATGTCGACGACGCGCTCGTAGCCGATGGCCTCGTAGATCTTGTTGGACGTCGGGTTGGCCTGGTCGGTGAACAGGCAGGGGTGCTCCCCGCTGTCGCGCAGGAGTTTCGAGACCTCGTAGACGGCCCGACTGGCGATGCCCTTCCCGCGGTGCTCCTTGGGCGTGAAGACCGGGCCGATCCGCGAGACGCCGTACGACGGCATGGACGCGGCGGTCAGGTGCACGGCCGTGTCGCTGTCGTCGGCCCAGACGAAGATCCGGCCGCCTTCGATCCGGCGCCGCATCTCCTCGGGCGTCGGACTCTCGTGGGGCGACACGCCCGGCGGCCGTCCCGCCTGCTCGTCGGCGTCGACCATGAACGCGTCGTACCAGCTCGTCACCTGCTCCTGCTCGTCCACGGTCGCCGGGCGCAGGCGACCGTCGACCGCCGGGGGCTCCTTCAGCTCGCCGAGCTCGAACAGCCTCGTGTGCTGGCCGACCTCGGTGTGCTTGCCGGCTGCCTTCGCCATCAGCTCGCAGAAGACCTGGACAGCCGGCAGGGCGCCGTTGGCTCCCAGCACGATCTCGTCGCGCTCGACCAGCGCCTCGACGAGCACCGCCACGACCTCGTCGGACATCGGCAGGAGGTACGCCGGGTGCTCGCCGAACGTCGCCGTGCGCATCGCCGTCCCGAGGACGTCACCCTGCTCGTCGATGACGACCGCGAACCACCGCGGCACGCCCTCGGGCCACGGCACCCCGGCCTCGAGCTGGTCGCGGACGCGGTCGGCGACCCCCGCCATCACGGTGCTGAGCACGGGCTCCTCGGCGAGCCGGGCGCCGGCCACGTCGAGGAAGTCGGACGGGTCGTCGAAGAAGCGTGTCTCCATGCGCGGACGGTACGGGGTGGCGCCGACCCGGGCCAGCACTTTCGACGGCGGTCCGTGGGTCGCGCCAGGATGGGCCGCATGAGCCTTGCCTCCGGAGCGACTCCCCCGTGGCGTCGCTGCACCCCTGCCGACGCCGAGGTCCTGGGACCCCTGAACGCCCAGCTCTCCGAGGACGAGGGGGCGGCCGTGGGCACCCCCTCGGCCTACCGGGAGCGGGCTCGGGAGTGGCTCACGACCGGGCGCTACGAGGCAGCGGTCGCCGAGGTCGACGGCGACCCGGTCGGGTACGTGGTCTGGCGGCGCGACCCGGACTACGGCGACGTGTACGTCCGGCAGTTCTTCGTCGCTCGCGAGCACCGGGGACGCGGCCTCGGGCGGCGGCTGTTCGAGGAGGCCGTGAGCGCCTTCTGGCCCGGTGACGTGCTGCGGCTCGACGTCTACGACAGCAACCCTCGCGGGGGTGTCTTCTGGGAGAGCCTCGGGTTCGTCGCCTACAGCCGCCTCATGCGTCGCTCACCCGAGACCCCGGTCTGATCGCACGGACCGAGCCACTCGCGTCGTCCGCCGTCCGCGGCCCGGCTCCAGCCCGCGCCCGTCCCGTCGTCCGCGAGCGGGCCTCTTCCCAGCCCGCCGTCCGTGGGGGGCCGTACGGCCAAACCCGTTTTCGGGGGGTGCGCCCGGCTCCCTAGACTTCGGAGCATGACCGACACCCAGCCGCACCTGTCCACGACGACGCCGCCGCAGCCGGCCGTCGTCGTACCGGACAAGCCTGCGCTGGAGGGTCTGGAGGACAACTGGTCGCAGCGGTGGGAGCAGGACGGCACCTACCGCTTCGACCGGACGCAAGACCCGCGCCGAGATCTACTCGATCGACACCCCGCCCCCGACGGTGAGCGGGTCGCTGCACGTCGGGCACGTCTACTCCTACACCCACACCGACCTCATCGCCCGCTACCAGCGGATGCGCGGCAAGGAGGTCTTCTACCCGATGGGCTGGGACGACAACGGCCTGCCCACCGAGCGCCGCGTGCAGAACTACTTCGGCGTCCGCTGCGACCCGTCGCTGCCCCACGACCCCGACTTCAGGCCGCCGGACAAGCCCGACCCCAAGCGCCAGGTCCCGGTCGACCGGCCCAACTTCGTCGCGCTCTGCGAGCAGCTGGTGCAGGAGGACGAGAAGGTCTTCGAGAAGCTCTGGCACACCCTCGGCCTCTCCGTGGACTGGACGCAGACCTACACGACCGTCGGCCGCGGCTCCCAGCACGTCAGCCAGCTGGCGTTCCTGCGCAACTTCGCGCGCGGTGAGGCCTACCTCGCCGACGCGCCGGCGCTGTGGGACGTCACGTTCCAGACCGCCGTCGCCCAGGCCGAGCTCGAGGCGCGCGACTACCCCGGCCACTACCACCGCGTGGCCTTCCACCGGGTCTCGGCGGACGCGACCAGCGGTCGAGGTGAGCCGGTCTTCATCGAGACCACCCGCCCCGAGCTGATCCCCGCCGTCGTCGCCCTGATCGCCCACCCCGACGACGAGCGCTACCAGCCGCTCTTCGGTACGACGGTCACCAGCCCGGTCTTCGGCGTCGAGATCCCGGTGGTCGCCCACCCGGCCGCCGAGCCCGACAAGGGCGCCGGCATCGCCATGTGCTGCACCTTCGGCGACCTCACCGACGTGCAGTGGTGGCGCGAGCTCCAGCTGCCGGTCCGCACCGTCATCGGGCGCGACGGTCGCCTCCACGCCGACCCTCCCGAGTGGATCACCGGAGACGCGGCCACCGCGGCGTACGCACGAGCTCGCCGGCAAGACGACCTTCTCCGCGCGCGAGGCGATGGTCGCGCTGCTGCGCGAGTCGGGCGACCTCGTGGGCGAGCCGACGCCGACCACCCGGATGGCGAACTTCTACGAGAAGGGCGACAAGCCGCTCGAGATCGTCTCCACCCGGCAGTGGTACATCCGCAACGGCGGTCGCGATGCCGACGCTCCGCGCCGAGATGATCGCCCGCGGCGCCGAGATCGACTGGATCCCGGCGCACATGAAGCACCGCTACGACAACTGGGTGAACGGGCTCAACGGCGACTGGCTGATCTCGCGGCAGCGCTTCTTCGGCATCCCGTTCCCGGTCTGGTACGCGCCTCGACGCCGACGGCGAGCCCGACTACGACCATCCGCTGCTGCCGAGCGCGGCCGAGCTGCCGGTCGACCCCTCGGCGCAGGCTCCGCAGGGGTACGACGAGGACCAGCGCGGCAAGCCCGGCGGCTTCATCGGCGACCCCGACGTGATGGACACCTGGGCGACGTCGTCGCTCACCCCGCAGATCGCGGGCGGCTGGGAGCGCGACGACGACCTCTGGCAGCGGGTCTTCCCCTACGACCTGTGCCACCCAGGCCCACGACATCATCCGCACCTGGCTGTTCTGCCGGGTGGTCCGCGCCCACTACGAGAACCACGTGGTCCCGTGGCAGCACGCCCTGATCTCCGGGTTCATCGTCGACCCCGACCGCAAGAAGATGTCGAAGTCCAAGGGCAACGTCGTGGTCCCGACCGACATCCTCGAGCAGTACGGCGCCGACGCCGTCCGCTGGCGGGCCGCCATCGGCCGCCCCGGTCTCGACTCGCCGTTCGACGAGTCACAGATGAAGGTCGGCCGCCGCCTGGCGATGAAGGTGCTCAACGCCTCGAAGTTCGTGCTCGGCAACGTCGGCGCCACCGACCCCGACCCCGGGGCCGTCACCGAGCCGGTCGACCGCGCCCTGCTCGCCCGGCTGGCGAGCGTGGTCGACCGGGCCACCGCCGGCGTTCGAGGCCTACGACTACACGACCGCCCTCGAGGTCGACCGAGAAGTTCTTCTGGGAGTTCTGCGACGACTACCTCGAGCTGGTCAAGGAGCGCGCCTACGACGAGGCCGGCGGCGCCGAGACCCGGTCGGCGCAGGCGACCCTGGCGCTGGCGCTGCACGTGCAGCTCCGGCTGCTCGCGCCGATCCTGCCCTACGTGACCGAGGAGGTCTGGTCGTGGTGGCAGGCGGGCTCGATCCACCGGTCGGCGTGGCCGGAGACGCTCCGACCTCGGCGGCGTCGACGGCGACCCCGCGGTGCTCGACGCGGTGGCCGCCGCGCTGATCGGTATCCGCGGTGCCAAGTCGCAGGCCAAGGTCTCGATGCGCCACGAGCTGTCCGCGGTGGAGTTCCGCGGACCGCAGGCGCTGCTCGACGCCGTCCGCCTCGCCGAGGGCGACCTGGTGCGCGCCGGGCGGGTGACCTCCCCGCCGACCTACGTCGTCACCGACGACGCCGAGCTGAGCGTGCTGGCGACGGTCGCCCCCGAGGCCTGAGCCGCCCTCAGCCGCGGGTGAGGACCGACCGGTTCCACCCGTGGTGCAGGTGCCGTCCGTGGCCGGCCGCCGTGCCGACCACGGTGGTCGCCGTGGCTCCGGAGGACGTGAGCGTGCCCGTGGGTGTGACCCCAGGCCCGGCCGTGGGTCGGGCCCCGGTCGGCAAGCTGGTGGCCCCCGTGTCCGGGCGCGGGCAGCGACGAACGGCCTTCCGGTACCCGGGTGGAGGTCTTCGGTACGGCGGGGTCCCGGGGCGCCGCCCCCAGGGTCACCGAGGCCGGACGGACGACGGGAGACCGCGCCGCCAGCGGCAGGTCGGGCACGGTGCGGTGGGCGACCAGCACCCCCTGCTGCACGTCCCGGCGGTCGACGTGGATCGTCCCCGACCAGACGTCGGCCACGGACGGGACGTCGGCCACGGTGGCGGCGGGAGCGCGCAGCCAGCCGGGCTCGGCCTGGCTGCGGACCGAGGTCACCAGCAGGATGGCGGCGATGACCGCCACGACGACGAACGCCGCCAAAGGGCCCCTTCGATCGGTCCTCACGGACGTGCCCCCCTCAAGGACCCGGTGACGGTGAGCGCTCAGTGTGGCCGGGCGACGGGCGCTCGCGGCGAGCCCGCGAGGGGCATCGCCGGCAAAATGACCGGTAAATAGTCACAACGGACTAGCCGCGGCCCCCGCCAGCAGTCACGGACGACCAGGGGTCGGGCCGCTCGCGACCGGTGGTCGACGCCGCGGGTCAGGCGGACTTCTTCTTCTTCGCCTCGGACTCGCGCGGCACCAGGGTGGGCGGCACGTCGTCGACGACGACCTCCTCGGTGACGATGACCTTGCCGATGTCGTCGCGCGACGGCACGTCGTACATCACGTGGAGGAGCACCTCCTCGAGGATCGCCCGGCGCACCGCGCGCGCCGGTGCCCCGCTCGAGGGCCCGGACGGCGACGGCACGGATGGCGTCGGGGGTGAACTCGAGCTCGACGTCGTCGATCTCGAAGAGCTTCTGGTACTGCTTGACGAACGCGTTGCGCGGGACGGTGAGGATCTCCATCAGCGCCTCGACGTCGAGCTTGTTCACGGTGGCGATCATCGGCAGCCGGCCGATGAACTCGGGGATCAGCCCGAACTTGGTGAGGTCCTCGGGACGCACCTGCGCGAACAGGTCGTCGGAGTCGCGCTCCTCGACGCCCTTGACCTCGGCGGTGAAGCCCAGGGTCTTCTTGCCGACCCGCTGCTCGATGATGTGCTCGAGCCCGGCGAAGGCGCCGCCCACGACGAACAGGATGTTGGTGGTGTCGATCTGGATGAACTCCTGGTGGGGGTGCTTACGGCCGCCCTGCGGAGGTACGGAGGCGGTGGTGCCCTCGATGATCTTCAGCAGCGCCTGCTGGACGCCCTCACCGGAGACGTCACGCGTGATCGACGGGTTCTCCGCCTTGCGGGCGACCTTGTCGATCTCGTCGATGTAGATGATGCCGGTCTCGGCCTTCTTGACGTCGTAGTCGGCGGCCTGGATCAGCTTGAGCAGGATGTTCTCGACGTCCTCGCCGACGTAGCCGGCCTCGGTCAGCGCTGTCGCGTCGGCGATGGCGAACGGGACGTTGAGCATCCGGGCCAGGGTCTGGGCCAGGTAGGTCTTGCCGCAGCCGGTCGGGCCGATCACGAGGATGTTGGACTTGGCGACCTCGACCGAATCCTCCTTGGAGTGCTTGGCCGAGGCAGGGCGCAGGCCAGCCTGCACGCGCTTGTAGTGGTTGTAGACCGCGACCGCGAGCGTCTTCTTGGCCCGCTCCTGGCCGATCACGTAGGAGTTGAGGAACTCGAAGATCTCGCGGGGCTTGGGCAGCTCCTCGAGGCTGACCTCGCTGCCCTCGCTGAGCTCCTCCTCGATGATCTCGTTGCACAGGTCGATGCACTCGTCGCAGATGTAGACACCCGGGCCGGCGATGAGCTTCTTGACCTGCTTCTGGCTCTTCCCGCAGAACGAGCACTTCAGCAGGTCGCCTCCGTCACCGATACGTGCCACGGGCGGTCATCCTCCGGTTTCGTCCGGCCGAGGTCCGGCCGGTGCTCTGCTGAGGGGAGAGCTTCTTTCGACGGTACCTGCTCAGGACCGCTTTCGGAGCATCCCACCCTGGATCTTTGCCTGATCGACCGCCCCGATCCCGGCCGACGCGCCGGGGCCGGGCGGACCGCTCGACCAGCGCTGGGGCTCCCGAGCGGGAGTTGAGAACGGCGTCGATCAGGCCGTACTCGACGGCCTGCTCGGCGGTCAGGATCTTGTCGCGCTCGATGTCGCGGGACACCTCGGCGGGGTCCTTGCCGCTGGCGTCGGCGAGCATCCGCTCGAGCAGCCCGCGCATCCGGATGATCTCGTTGGCCTGGATCTCGAGGTCGGAGATCTGGCCGCCGGTGCCCTCGGTGTAGGGCTGGTGGATCAGGATCCGGCTGTTGGGAAGGGCGAGCCGCTTGCCGGGGGTGCCGGCAGCGAGCAGGACGGCGGCCGCGGAGGCGGCCTGGCCCAGGCACACGGTCTGGACCTCGGGCTTGATGAACTTCATCGTGTCGTAGATGGCCGTCAGCGCGGTGAACGAGCCACCGGGACTGTTGATGTAGATCTGCACGTCCTGGTCGGGGTTCATCGACTCGAGGCACAGCAGCTGGGCCATCACGGCGTTGGCGACGTCGTCGGAGATCGGCGTACCGAGGAAGATGATGCGGTCCTCGAAGAGCTTGCCGTAGGGGTCGATCCTGCGGAAGCCGTAGGAGGTCCGCTCCTCCCACTGGGGGATGTAGTAGTTCATGGGTGCGTCCTCACTATCGGGCCGGGCGGCCCTCGTCGGCAGCCTCGCTGGCCTGCGTGATCACGTGGTCGATGAAGCCGTACTCGAGTGCCTGCTGCGGCGTGAACCAGCGGTCGCGGTCGGAGTCGAGCTCGATCTGCTCGATGCTCTGACCGGTGTGCTGGGCCTGCAGCTCGGTGAGCTGCTTCTTCAGCAGCAGGCTCTGCTCGGCCTGGATCTTGATGTCGGAGGCCGAGCCCCCGATGCCGCCGCTGGGCTGGTGCATCATGATCCGCGCGTGCGGCAGGGCGTAGCGCTTGCCCTTGGCGCCGGCGCACAGCAGGAACTGGCCCATCGAGGCGGCCAGGCCCATGCCGACGGTCGCCACGTCGCACGGGATGTAGTTCATGGTGTCGTAGATCGCCATCCCGGCGTCGACGGAGCCGCCGGGGCTGTTGATGTGGAGGAAGATGTCGGTCTTCGGGTCCTCCGCGGACAGCAGCAGCAGCTGGGCGCAGATCGCGTTGGCGTTCTGGTCGCGGACCTCGGAGCCGAGGAAGATGATGCGCTCCTTGAGCAGCCGCTGGTAGATGTGGTCGTCGAGGCCGTAGCCGGCTCCTCCCCCGTTCAGCTGTGGGGACTGCGGTGTGGGCGAGTAGTCGTTCACGTCTGCGACCCTAGCCGTAACGACCGACGCTTCCACGCGGAAGGGGCCCCTGTTCGCCGACAGCAGATTCACGCGCCGGGGCCCGAGCTTGCGAGGTCCCCGACAGCGCGGGAGATCGAGGAGCGCTCGGCTCAGACCGGAGCCTGCGACGCGCTGAGCGACGCATCACGAGATCACGCGCCGGGGCCCGAGCTTGCGAGGTCCCCGACAGCGCGGGAGATCGAGGAGCGCTCGGCTCAGACCGGAGCCTGCGACGCCCTGAGCGACGCATCACGAGTTCACGCGCCGGGGCCCGAGCTTGCGACGTCGACCGACGGCAGGCCGAGCCCGGTGGTTGAGGAGGCGCGCCAGCGCCGTCTCGAAACCAGCCGGGCCGAGGCGTCGCAGAGCGACCTCCTCAACCAGCGGCACTCGGCACCCGGCCGACGTCTCAGGCGAGCCACCTGCGCAGCGCGTCGTGCACGTCCGGGTGGTTGAGCAGGTCGAGGTGACCGGTCGCGGGCAGGTGCAGCTCGTCGGCCCCGGGGAACAGCCCCGGCCGGTGGCGGGACCTGCCGTACGCCGAGGGCTGACGCACGAGCAGGTCGCCCAGGAACCGGCTCACCGGGTGCCGAGGTGAGCTGGGCCAGGGTCGCCGACACCAGGTGGTAGCGCGCGTGCGGCAGCGGCGGCACCTCGTCGCCGAGGCCCCGCACCAGGCCGAGGACGCCGGCCGAGCGCTGGTCGAGGATCCGGCCGAAGGCCGCCGTCTCGGGCAGCCGGGAGAGGGCCCGCGCGCCGTGACCCACTCCCTGCGCCAGCGGTGCCCCGAGGTGCGGGGTGCCGAGGGTGACGACGTGCGCGACCCGGGTGGTCCAGGGCTGGGCGTCCTCGAGCGCGACCGCGCACGCCGCACGCAGGAGGAGGCCACCCATCGAGTGCCCCACCAGGACGAGCCGGTCGACCGCGACCGGCCACGCCGCCGACGAGGTCGCGGAGCAGGGCGGCCAGGGCCACGCCGTTCTCGCGCAGACCGAGGCCGGTGTTGGCCCGGAGCAGGACCGGGGTCCAGCCGAGCTCGACCAGCGTCTCGGCGTAGGTCGTCCCGACCCGGTCGCGTTGCCGGTCGAAGGCGGCCTCGTTCTCCGACAGCCCGTGCAGCAGCACCGCCACCCGCCCGGTGGCCGTCGGGAAGGCGCCGGCCAGGGCGGCGCGGTCGACGGGGACGTCCCGCCCGTCGCGTCGTACGGCGAGCGGAACAGCCAGGCGCGGGCGCTCGCGGGCGAGCCGGTCGCCGATGATCCCGTCGACCGCCGAGGTCAGGAGCCGACCGCGGGCCGTGTCCTCGAGAGCCGGGCCGATCCCGCGGTCGGCGAGGGCGCCGAGCCCCGCGGCGGCGGCGCGGCACCCCGCGCCCAGCCCGCCGTACACCCCGGCGGCGACGCCACGGTGGACGAGCTCGGGCACCGACGACCGTGCTGGGGTGACGCCGGCCCGGCGCAGCGTTCCGTGGACCCGGTCGAGCCAGGCCACGTGGGTGTCGCGCACCGTCCGCACGACCACCTCGTCGGCGACCTCCGAGAGCAGCGCGACCGCGTCGAGGACACGAGGTCCCGAGGCAGCGGTCATGCCTCGATCGTCACGGACCTACCGACGGTAGGTCAACGACCCCGGGTCGACCGGCGCGTCAGGACTCCTCGGTGGCGTCCTCGCCCGCGACTGCGTCGGCGGTGTCGTCGGCGGCGGCCCCGGCGGACTCGTCGGCCTCGGTCTCGGCCGGGTCACCGATCGTGCCGTCGGGGCGGAGGTTCTTCAGGTCGAGGGTGTGGCCGGAGCCGTCGGTCACGGTCGCGCTCTCCACGATCTCGGCCAGAGCCTTCCCGCGACGGATCTCGGCGACCAGGTCGGGGATGTGGTTGTGCTCGAACATGTGGTTGGCGAACTCCTGCGGGTCCTGCCCGGACTGCTGGGCTCGCCGGATCATGTGCTGGGTGAGCTCGTTCTGGTCGACCCCGAGCTCGAGCTCGCCTGCGACCGCGTCGAGCACGAACTGGGCGGCCACGGCGTCGCGCACGCGCCGCTCGAGGTCGGCTTCGTACTCCTCCTGGGTCTGGCCCTCGTCCTCGAGGTACTTCTCCAGCGTGATGCCGGCGTACATCAGCTGCTGCTCGACGTTGCTGCGGCGCTCGTTGAGCTCGTCGGCGACGAGGGCGTCGGGCAGCGGGACCTCGACCAGGGCCAGGAGCTTCTCGAGGACGGCGTCACGCGCAGCGGCGGCCTGCTCGAGGCGCTTGCCGTTGCCGAGGCGGTCGCGCACGTCAGCGGTCAGCTCGTCGGCGGTGTCGAACTCCGAGGCCAGCTGGGCGAACTCGTCGTCGAGGTCGGGGAGCTGCTGCTCCTGCACCTGCGAGACCTTGACCTGGACCTGGACCTCCTCGCCCACGAGGTCTCCGCCGACCAGCTGCGAGCCGAAGAGCTTCTCCTCGCCGGCGGTCATGCCGGCCAGGGCCTCGTCCAGCCCGTCGATCATGCCGCCGCGTCCGACGCGGTAGGACATCCCGGCGACCTCGGCGCCCTCGACAGGCGCGCCGCCCTGGGTCGCGACCAGGTCGATGACCACGAAGTCACCCTCGGCGGCCGCACGGTCGACGTCGGTGAGGGTGCCGAACCGCTCGCGCAGGGCGTCGACCTGCTCGGTCACGTCGTCGTCGCTGACCTCGACGTCGTCGACCTCGGCCGTCAGACCGTGCCACTCGGGCACCTCGATCTCGGGGCGGATGTCGACCTCGGCGGTGAACTCGATCGACTCGTTGTCCTCCATCCGGGTGACCTCGATGTCCGGCTGCGCCAGCGGCTGGAGGTCGTGGGTCTGCAGGGCCTCGACGTACTTCTGCGGGACGACCTCGTTGATCGCCTGCTCGAGCACGGCGCCGCGACCCACCTGGCGGTCGATCACCATCGGGGGCACCTTGCCGCGGCGGAAGCCGGGGACGTTGATCTGCTGGGCGATCGTCTTGTACGCCTTGTCGAGGCTCGGCTTGAGCTCCTCGAAGGGCACCTCGACGGTGAGCTTGGCTCGGGTCGGGCCCAGGGTCTCGACGGCGCTCTTCACTGCTGTTCTCCTAGGTTCACGGGCGTGCAGGACGCGGTACGGCGGCTGGCGCGGACCGGCTCGGCGGGACCGGGGGCACGGCGCGGAACGCCGCTCGTACGGCGCTACTCAGCGTAGGGCACCCCCGGGAGGCGCTCCTAACTGCGAGGGTCGGGGCGACAGGACTCGAACCTGCGATCTCCTGCTCCCAAAGCAGGCGCGCTAGCCACTACGCTACGCCCCGCGCGACACCTCCCGGGCACCCCTCGAGGGCCGGAAACCGCCTGCGAGCGGACGACGGGAATCGAACCCGCGTCATCAGTTTGGAAGACTGAGGCTCTACCATTGAGCTACGTCCGCGCACCATCGAGCGGGTCGGCCACGACGACTTCCGGGCCCTGTCCCGCACGAATGCGCGTGGGTCATGGTGCCACACCGAGGGCTCTGTCCTCACACCGGTCGGCGACCTGGTGGGGGCCTGGGTCAGTCACGCCAGACGACCAGCAGGGCCCGGTCGTCACCTCGGGAGCCGACGCTGTCGACGAGCATCGCGGCGCCGCCGGCGAAGTTGCTGCGCAGACGTCGGTCGGCCTGTCCGATGAGCCGGTCGATGCCGATGCCGATGTCTTCGCGGCGGGTCTCGACCATGCCGTCGGTGTAGAGCATCAAGGCGTCACCCGGACGCAGGGTGCCGGTGGCCCCGCGGAACTCGCCCTCGTCCATGAGCCCCAGCATCGGGCCCTCGGAGTCGACGGGTGCCCATCGGCCGGCGCCGGCCCGCCAGTGCAGCGCCGGCGGGTGGCCGGCCGTCCAGATCCGGAAGACACCGCTGGCCAGGTCGACGCTGAGGTGGATGGCGGTGGCGAAGCCGTCCTGCCAGGGATGGTTGATCAGGTAGGTGTTGGTCGCCGGCAGGAACTCGGCCGGCTCCACCGCCGTGACCAGCCCGCCCATGGCACCGGCCAGCAGCAGGGCACGGGTGCCGGCTCGGTCTCCCTTGCCCGACACGTCGACGACCGACACGTCGAGCCGCCCGGTCTCGACGTCGCCGACGACGAAGAAGTCGCCGGAGAACCGGGTGCCTCCCGCCGACCGGATCTCCGACTCCGCGTGCCACGGCCGGGGCAGGGCGGGCAGCACGCCCTGGTCCTGGATCCGGTCACTGAGCTCGGTCAGCATCGACTCGCCCATCGTGCCGGCGATGCCCAGCCGCGACCGGCGGAACGACGCCATCATGATCACGAAGGCGAGCAGGAACAGGACGCCGACGGTGAAGATGGTGCGCGCGCTGAGGTTGGGGGCGAACGGCACGGCGAGCGTGATCAGGACGACGTTGTAGACGACGTACCAGGGCAGCTCGCGCGGGCCGAGGAAGATGCTCCCGATCACCAGCGGCAGCACGATCGTCGTGATCGACACGACGCTGGGGAAGGCCACCATCCCGACGCCGACGATCGTCGCGAACACGAAGAAGAAGGCGAAGGTCAGGCGGTCGGGCTCGGAGCCCGCCCAGGGCTGGACCACCGGCGACGGCGCGCCCGCGCGGGCGCACCGTCCGGCCCCGATCCAGAGGTCATCTCAACGTCCCGTCCCTGGGTGTCCGGTGGACACTGTAGAGCCCCGCGAGCGGAAGCGGCGCTGACACCGCGGGCACCAGAAGATGTTGCGTCCGACCAGCACATCGGTGCGGACCAGGGTGCCGCAGACCAGGCACGGCTGCCCGGTGCGCCGGTAGACGTAGACCTCGCCACCGTGGTCGTCGCGCCGCGGCGGCCGCCCCATCGCCTCCGGCGTGTGCTCGGGGCGGACGGTGTCGATGCGCCCGGTGCGGACGCCTTCGGCCAGCAGCACGACCAGGTCGTCCCAGATCGCGCGCCACTGCCTCACCCGCAGGGTCCGGCCGGGGCGGAGCGGGTGGATCTTGTGCCGGAACAGGACCTCGGCGCGGTAGACGTTGCCCACCCCGGCCAGGACCGCCTGGTCCATGAGGAGGTCGCCGATCGTGCGGGGGCTCCTCGAGATGCGGGCCCACGCGCGGTCGGGGTCGGCGTCCGCGCGGAGGGGGTCGGGCCCGAGCTTGGCGACCACCTCGTCACGCCGGGCACCGGTGACCAGCGCGCACTGGGTCGCGCCCCGGAGGTCGGCGTACGACGGGTGGCCGGGGAAGCGGGCGCCGCCCACGAGCCGCAGCCGGACCTGGCCGACCGGCGGCGGCACCTCGGGCACCTCGCGGTGGACGTCGAACCCGCCGATCAGGCCGAGGTGGATGTGCACCACCCGGTCGGCGTCGAAGTCGAGGAAGAGGTGCTTCCCGGCCGACTCGGCCGCGAGCAAGATCGTGTCGTCGAGCTGCGCGGCCTCGGCAGCGAACCTGCCCTGCGGGCTGCTGACCCGGACCGGGTGCCCGGCGAACGCGTCGGTGAGCGCGGTGGCGAGCCGGTGGAGCGTGTGTCCCTCAGGCATGGACCTGCGAGTCGGGCATGGGAGGGAGGTCGCCGGTCTGCTCGTAGTCGGCGAGCATCTTGATCCGGCGCTCGTGCCGCTCCTCGCCCGAGAACGGGGTGTCGAGGAAGATCTCGACGAAGCGGGTCATCTCATCGAGGGTGTGCATCCGCCCGCCGACCGAGATCACGTTGGCGTCGTTGTGCTGACGCGCCAGCACCGCGGTCTCCTCGCTCCAGACCAGGGCGGCCCGCACGCCGGTGACCTTGTTGGCCGCGATCTGCTCGCCGTTGCCCGACCCCCCGATCACCACGCCCAGGCTGCCGGGGTCGGCGACGACGCCGGCCGCGGCGCGGAGGCAGAAGACGGGGTAGTCGTCGACGGCGTCGTAGACGAACGCCCCGTGGTCGACGGGCTCGTGGCCGTGGTCGACGAGCCACTGGACGAGGTGCTGCTTGAGGTCGAGGCCGGCGTGGTCGGTGCCCAGGTGGACGCGCATGGGCCCAGTGTTCCAGGACCGGCCGACAACGCCCACGCCTACGTCTACGCTCTGCCCATGACCCTGGCCTCGGCACGGGGACGCCGGGCCTTGCTGGTCCTCCTCGTGATCGGGCTCGGTCTCGTCCTGGGTGCCTGCGGGGGTGGGAGCAGCGACGGCCTCGCCACTCCCGCCACCGCGTCACCGGGCTCCTCCGCGGGCGCGTCCGGCGTGTCGGAGCAGCAGGTCGTCGCGGGCGCCTTCGGGCTGATCGCGACCTTCCAGCACTGACCGGACGCTCTGCCGACGCCGAAGTCGGTGGACACCCCCGCTGCCGACCGGTTTCCTGGTCGGCATGGCAGACCAGGAACGACCGGACTACCAGGTGAACCGCGCGACCGACTCCGGGCGCTACCTGCGTTCCGACAAGCTGGTCTGGTTCGACTCGCTGAGCCAGGACCCGCTCGAGGTCCAGCTCGTCGGCGTCCCGGAGGACCAGCGCTTCGCGGCCGAGGTCGTCGGCGACGACGCCGGCGACCCCGCGACGTACCCGGGCATCTACGGCGTCCGGCCGATGCAGCTGTCGGTGCCGGACGGCACCGGCGGCGGGCGCGCCGTCCCGGTCGCCGGTCTGACCTGGGTGGGCGTCCATCCCGACCACCGACGACGCGGGATCCTCACCGCGATGCTGCGCCACCACCTCGAGCAGACGCGCCGCGAGGGACTGGCCCTGTCCGCCCTGCACGCCAGCGAGCCCGGCATCTACGGCCGGCACGGGTACGGGCTCGCGTCGCTCGAGCTGAGCGTCGAGCTGGGTCGCGGCACGACGCTCACGGCCCCGCACCTCGACCTCGAGGCGGAGACCCTGACCACTCGCCTGGCCACGGTCGACGACGACGGCGTGCCGCAGCGGCGCCGGCAGGTCGACCTCGACCTCCTCTCGACCAACGTGGGGACGATCGTCGGAGACCTCGGGTTCTACGAGGAGATCAGCCGGGTCAGCTTCGAGGAGCGGCTCCGCGAGGGTGAGCCGGCTCGGGTGCTCTTCGCGGTTCGGGAGGGACGCGACGTCGGGCACGTCGGGTTCGCGCGCACGCACAAGTGGCCCAACGAACGGCCGGCCGCCGAGGTCGAGTCGGGAGGCGTGTTCGGCGGCCCGGCGGCACGACTGGCGCTGCTACGTCGGATGGTCGACCTGGACCTGTCCGGCACCGTGAAGATCCGCGGCATCGGCGAGGACGACCCCCTGCTCTCCTGGGTGCAGGGTCCGCGCGGTCTCGGGGACGTCCGTCCCTACGACAGCGTGTGGGTCCGGCTCGTCGACCTGGCGCCGGCCCTGGCCTCCCGCGGCTACGAGGCCGACGGCGACGTGGTGGTCGAGGTGACGGACGACTCCGCCCCGTGGAACGCCGGTCGCTGGCGGATCCGGGTCTCCGGCGGCACCGCCGACGTGACCCGGACCGACGACCCGGCCGAGCTGACCCTGCCGGTCGCTGCCCTGGGTGCGGCGTTCCTGGGCGGCGCCAACCTGCTGGCCCAGGCGCGGGCGGCGTGGTCGCCGAGCACCGGCCGGGCGCCGCGCGCGGGCTCTGGCGCGCCTTCCGCACCGACCTCCGTCCCTACGCCGGTCGCGGCTTCTGAGCGGCTACGGTGCCCGGGTAGTCGGGTTCGCGTGGGTGGTGCTGGCGCTGGTCTTCCTCGACGAGCTGCTCGCGATGGCGGCGTTCGGGGTGTGGGGCTGGCAGGTCGGGACGCCACGCGCGCTCCTCGTCGTCGTGCTGCCGCTGCTCGCGATGACGGTGTGGTGGCTGTGCGCGTCCCCGAAGGCGCGCTTCGGCTCCCACGGTCGCCGCGAGGTGACCAAGGTGCTGGTCTTCGGCCTCGCCTCGCTGGCCCTCTGGGACGCCGGTCACCACGGCTGGGCGGTCGGGCTGCTGGTCTTCTCGGTCGTGGTCAACGGGCTCGCGCTGCTGCCCGGCGTACGCCGCATCGCCGAGTCGGCGCGTGACGACCCGGCGTGACTCGGTGCCTGTGCGCGGCGACTCGGCGTGGATCAGGCCTCGAGCCGGGCCAGCTCCTCGTCGACGACCGAGGGGTCGAGCTTGGTGAAGATCGGGGTCGGCTTCTCGACCGGCTGCCCGACCGACGACGGGCCGCGACTCCCAGCGCGGGGTCGCTGGAGTAGTCGCCGGTGATGATCGGGTAGACGTGCAGGCCGGCCCCGTCGTCGGGGTCGAGGTCCTCCACGTGGTCGATCCGCGGCATCGGCATGAGCTCGCCCGTCGCCGCCGAACACCTGCCAGACCGCGTTGGCCGAGAACGGCAGGAACGGCGCCAGGATCGTGTTGCAGTCGACGCACGCACTGGGCGGCGACGTGCAGCACGGTGCCGAGCCGCTCGCGCTGGGACTCGTCCTTCATCTTGCAGGGCTCGGTGGTCGGTGAGGTACTTGTTCACCTCGCCCACCACCCGCATCGCCTCGCGCGATCGCCGGCCTGCAGCCGCTGCCGGCCGACCAGGTCGCCGACCGTGTCGAAGCCGCGCCGGACGGCGCCGAGCACCGCCTCGTCCACCGGCTCGAGCGGGCCGGCGGGCGGGATCTCGCCGAAGCTCTTGGCGATCATCGTGGCGGTGCGGTTGACCAGGTTGCCCCAGCCGGCGACCAGCTCGTCGTTGGTGCGCAGGACGAACTCGGCCCAGGTGAAGTCGGCGTCGGAGGTCTCCGGGCCGGCGGCGCAGAGGAAGTAGCGCAGGGCGTCGGGCTGGTAGCGGGCGAGCATGTCGCCGACTAGATCACGTGCCCGCTGCGCGACGAGAACTTGCTTGCCCTCCATCGTCAGGAACTCGCTGGAGACGATCTCGGTCGGCAGCTCGAGCTCACCGAACGTGCCCGGGCTCGCCGCCCAGCGTCACCCTTGCCGTCGTACGCCGAGGAGCTCGGCCGGCCAGATCACCGAGTGGAAGACGATGTTGTCCTTGCCCATGAAGTAGTACGACGAGGCCTCGGGGTCGTTCCACCACTCGCGCCAGCGCGTCGGGCTCGCCGAGCGCGTCGCGCCCACTCGATCGAGGCCGAGAGGTAGCCGATCACCGCGTCGAACCAGACGTAGAGCCTCTTGGTCGGGTTGTCGCGCCAGCCCGTCGAGCGGGACCGGGATGCCCCAGTCGATGTCGCGGGTCATCGCCCGCGGCCGGAGGTCCTCGAGCAGGTTGAGGGAGAACCTGATGACGTTCGGCCGCCAGGTGCCGCCCTCCTCGCGCCCGTCGAGCCACGCCGCGAGCGCGTCGGCCAGCGCGGGCAGGTCGAGGAAGAAGTGCTCGGTCTCGACGAACTCCGGCGTCTCGCCGTTGATCTTGCTGCGCGGGTTGATCAGGTCGGTCGGGTCGAGCTGGTTGCCGCAGTTGTCGCACTGGTCGCCGCGCGCGTCGGCGTAGCCGCAGATCGGGCAGGTGCCCTCGATGTAGCGGTCGGGCAGGGTGCGCCCGGTCGACGGGCTGACCGCGCCCTGGTGGTCCGCTCGACCATGTAGCCGTTGCGGTGGACGGGGTGAACATCTCCTGGACGACCGCGTAGTGGTTGCCGGTCGTCGTCCGCGTGAAGAGGTCGTAGGACAGACCGAGGTCGACGAGGTCCTGCGACGATCACGCCGGTTGTTCTTGTCCGCCAGCTCCTGTGGCGGTCACCCCGGCCTCGTCGGCGGCGACCAGGATCGGGGTGCCGTGCTCGTCGGTGCCGGAGACCATCAGCACGTCGTGGCCGGCCATCCGCATGTACCGGCTGAAGACGTCGGAGGGCACACCGAAACCGGCCACGTGGCCGATGTGGCGCGGGCCGTTGGCGTACGGCCAGGCGACGGCGGACAGGACATGGGTCATGCCCGAAGCCTAGTGAGGCGGCGCCAGCCCTTTCCTCGCCGGTTGAGGAGGTCGCGCTGCGACCGTCTCGAGACCCGGTAGAGTGCCGGGGCCGAGGCGCCGGCACCCGATGTCGCTCGCCCGTCACGGCATCGCCGGCTCGCCGTGCGCTTCAGCTGAAGTCGAGCTCGCCGGTACGGGTGCGCTTGATCTCGAAGAAGTAGGGGAACTCCGCGATCGCGATGCGTGCCGTCCCAGAGCCGGCCGGCGTCCTCGCCGCGCGGGATCCGGGTGATGACCGGCCCGAAGAAGACGAGCCGTTGAAGGCGATGGTCGGGGTGCCGACCTCGTCGCCGACGCGGTCGATCGCCTCCTGGTGGGAGCGCGCAGCGCCTCGTCGTACGACGCGTCGTCCATCGCCGTCGACCAGCTCGGCCGGCAGGCCGGCCGCGGCCAGCGACGCCTCGACCAGGTCGCGCCCGAGCTCCACCTTGTCGTGGTGGATCCGCTCGCCCAGCGCCGTGTAGAGCGGCAGCAGCGCCTCGGTCGCCGACCTTCTGCTCGGCGGCGATCAGGACGCGCCCGACCGGCAGCCGCGCGAGATCTTCTCCTGGTAGCTCGCGTCGAGGTCGCGGTCCTTGTTGAGGAAGTACAGGCTCATCGCGTGCCAGCGAACCTGGATGTCGCGGACCTGCTCCACCTCGAGGATCCAGCGTGAGGTGATCCAGGCGAAGGGGCAGAGGGGTCGAACCAGAAGTCGGCGACGTCCGTGGCGTCGCTACCGGGGGTCTGGACAGGGCTTTCCGAGGTGAGCGTCATGTCTGTCGCAACCATGGACTCGTCAACCATTCCCGGAAGGCCGAATCCGCGGTCGGCCCTCGGTGTGCCCTCGGTGGGCCTCGATCGGCGAAACGTGGCCGAGTCGTGACCGGGCGCGCGTTGAAGGGGACGTCACTGCCAATGGCAGGATCTCCCTCATGCCTGGAACCAACCTCACCCGAGAAGAGGCCGCCACCCGCGCCGCTCTCCTCGACGTCACGTCGTACTCCATCGACCTGGACCTCACGACCGGCGACAAGACTTTCTCCTCGACCACGACCGTGCGTTTCACCTGCTCCGAGCCGGGAGCCGAGACGTTCGCCGACCTCGTCGGCGCGATCATCCACGAGATCACCCTGAACGGCGAGCCGGTCGACGAGGCGTCGTCCTACCAGGACAGCCGGATCCGCCTGACCGGCCTGCAGGCCGAGAACGAGCTCGTGGTGCGTGCCGACTGCGCCTACTCCCACTCCGGCGAGGGACTGCACCGCTTCGTCGACCCTGTCGACGGTCGGGTCTACCTCTACACGCAGTTCGAGGTGCCCGACGCGCGCCGGGTGTTCACCGACGTTCGAGCAGCCCGACCTCAAGTCGGTGTTCACCTGGACCGTCGTGGCGCCGTCCGGCTGGAAGGTCGTCTCCAACGCCCCCACGCCCGAGCCCGAGGAGCTCGACGGCGGTCGCGCACGCTGGAGCTTCCCGGAGTCGAAGCGGATGTCGACGTACATCACGGCGCTGATCGCCGGGGAGTACCACGAGCACCAGGACGTCTACGAGGGCCCGCACGGCGACATCCCGCTCGGCCACTACTGCCGCCAGTCGATCGTCGACCACCTCGACGTCGACGAGCTGCTCACGATCACCAAGGAGGGCTTCGAGTTCTTCGAGGAGGCCTTCGACTTCCCCTACCCGTTCTCGAAGTACGACCAGCTCTACGTGCCGGAGTACAACTCCGGCGCGATGGAGAACGCCGGCGCGGTGACGATCCGCGACGAGTACCTGCCCCGGAGCCGCCAGGACGGCGCGTTCTACGAGTTCCGGGCCTCCTGCATCCTCCACGAGATGGCCCACATGTGGTTCGGCGACCTGGTCACGATGAAGTGGTGGGACGACCTCTGGCTCAACGAGTCCTTCGCCGAGTGGGCCTGCTACCACGCGGCCGTGGAGAACACCCGCTTCGAGAAGGCCTGGACCGGCTTCACCAACGCCCGCAAGAACTGGGCGCTGCGCCAGGACCAGCTGCCCTCGACCCACCCGATCGCGGCGGACAACTACGACCTGCAGGCGGTCGAGACCAACTTCGACGGCATCACCTACGCCAAGGGCGCCTCGGTGCTCAAGCAGCTGGTGGCCTGGGTCGGGATCGAGCCGTTCCTGGTCGGGCTGCGGCAGTACTTCAAGGACCACGCGTTCGCGAACTCCGAGTTCGTCGACCTGCTCACCGCGTTGGAGAAGTCCTCGGGCCGTGAGCTCGACGCGTGGGCCAAGGAGTGGCTGCAGACCAGCGGGGTGAACACCCTCTCGCCGAAGTTCGAGCTCGCCGCCGACGGTGGGTATGCGTCGTTCGGGGTGCAGCAGACCGCTGCCGAGGGGTTCCCGCAGCTGCGGCGGCACCGCATCGGCATCGGGCTGTACGACGAGCAGGGCGGTCGTCTGGTCCTGCGGCGCAACGTCGAGGTCGACGTCGAGGGCGAGCTGACCGACGTCCCCGCCCTGGTCGGCGAGCGCCAGCCCGACCTGCTGCTCCTCAACGACGGCGACCTCACCTACGCCAAGATCCGGCTCGACGAGCGTTCGCTGGCCACGGCCGTGGCCGACCTGCGCCTGCTCGACGACTCGCTCGCCCGCGCGCTGTGCTGGGGGGCGGCCTGGGACATGACCCGCGACGCGGAGATGGCGGCGTCCGACTACGTCGCGCTGGTGCTGCGCAACATCGGGACCGAGACCGACGCGTTCGGCATCCGGGCGATCCCGGCGTACGCGTCCCTGGCGGTCAACCTCTACTCCGACCCCGCGCGGCGCGACGGGTTGCGTCGTACCTGGGAGACCGGGCTGCGTGACCTCCTCCACGCCGCGGAGCCGGGCAGCAACGCCCAGCTGATCTTCGCCCGCACCTACGGTGCCGCCGTGGTCTCCGACGAGGCGGCCGTCGAGATCCGGGGCCTGCTCGAGGGCACGACGTCGATCGACGGGCTCGACATCGACACCGACCTGCGGTGGACCATGGTCACGGGGCTGGCGAAGGCCGGCTTCGCCGACGACGCTCTGATCGACGCCGAGCTGAGCGCGACGCGACCATCTCGGGCCAGGAGCACGCCGCCGCCGCCCGGGCCTCGCGCCCCGACGCGGCCGCCAAGGCCGCCGCGTGGGCCGACCTGGTCGACAACCCCGACATCCCCAACGGCACCCACAGCGCGGTCGCGGCCGCGTTCATGCGTCACGGCCAGCAGGACCTGCTGGAGCCCTACCTCGAGCAGTACCTCGAGGCCGCCGACGGCATCTGGGAGAAGCTCGGCACCCACATGGCCGCCAACGTGCTCGACACCGCCTTCCCGCTCCCGCTCGGCAGCGCGGAGACCGTGGAGCGGCTCGAGCGCTGGCTCGAGGAGTCGCCGGCCAACCCCGCAGCGAAGCGCTACGTCCAGGAGGGCCGGGCCGACCTGATCCGCGCTCTGGCGTCCCAGGCCAAGGACGCCCAGGGGTAGCCGGATCGAAGACAGCGGACTGCGGCGAGGTTCGCGCAGCCGTTGGGCTCAGGTACCGGCGTGCAGGGTGCGCGGGGCGCGGGCGGCCAGGGCGAGCATGCTCAGGCCGCGCTTGATCCCGACGACGAGGTCGTTGTTGGCGAACTCGCCGCGCATCTGGAGCACGGCCAGACCGGCCTCGTGGTCGGAGAGGTTGCGGCGTACCTCGCTGCCCGTGACGACCTCGATGATCCGCGCGATCGGGTCGACCATGACCAGCACACTGCGCTCCGGGGTGGCGAGCGAGGCGTGCAGGTGCTCGGCGAACGCTCGCGGCTCCCCCTCGACGGTGCCGACGAAGACGGAGAACTCGAAGCGCGAGACCTGCTCGGCGGCGCGGATGGCCTGGTCGAGCGCGACGCGCTGGGTGTTGGTGAACTCACGCACCGCGGTCACCAGGTCCCGCCGGCGCCGCCGGTGTCGCCCTCGGCCTCGCCTTCCTGGGAGGTACGAGCGGGCTCGAGCTCGGCGGTGTCGCGACGGCCCCCGAACCACTGGTCGTCGGGTCGTGCGCCGGCCGGGGCGACCGACTCCCCGCGGATCACGGCGGGGAGGTAGATGAACGCGAGGATCACCAACGTGGTCAGCAGCGGGATGCCGACGAACACCATGACCTCCCGCAGCCCGTTGACCGGGGCCGGGTGGCTCCAGCCCACCGGGATGTCCGCGGACGCGGGCCCGGCGTAGCCGAGGAGCAAGAGGGTGGCGGAACCCACAACGAGGGCCGCCCGGCGCGGGGCCTGGGACTTCGTGGTCACGGGTTGAGGATACTGGTCCCCATGCTCGATGCCTTCATGGGAATCGACCAGAGCAACTGGTCCGCCTTCGGCAGGCTCCTTGCCTGGAAGGCCGGGACCCTGATTGCTCTCGTGATCATCGGGCTGGTGCTCCAGTGGATCCTGCGCCGGCTCATCGACCGGCTTGGTCAAACGTGCCGAGGAAGGCGTGCTGCCCGACCGGCTCAGCACGGCCAAGCTCGGGTCGCAGCACCTCCGAGCCGCCGCCGGGCTCGACCCGTCGGGTGCAGCGCGCCAAGACCATGGGCACGCTGCTCAAGAGCATCAGCTCCGGCGTCATCGCGGCGATCGTGATCGTACGATGATGCTGGCCGAGGTCGGCCTCGACATCGGGCCGATCCTGGCCAGCGCCGGCATCGTCGGCGTGGCGCTCGGCTTCGGCTCCCAGACCCTGGTCAAGGACTTCCTGTCCGGGATCTTCATGATCTTCGAGGACCAGTACGGCGTGGGCGACGTCGTCGACATGGGCGACGGCCTGACCGGCACGGTCGAGGCGGTGAGCCTGCGGGTCACCCGGATGCGCGACACCAACGGCACGGTCTGGTACGTCCGCAACGGCGAGCTGCTACGGGTCGGCAACATGAGCCAGAACTGGGCCCGCACCGTCCTCGACGTCCAGGTCAGCTCGCGCGAGGACCTGACCCGGGTGAAGACGCGTGCTCACCGACGTCCTCCGACGACCTGTGGCACGACGACGACTTCGACGGCGTATCATCGAGGAGCCCGAGATCTGGGGCATCGAGGCGATCACCCAGGACTCGATCACGCTTGCGGGTGACGCTGAAGACGGCGCCGATGGAGCAGTGGCGGGTCGCCCGGGTGCTGCGGGAGCGGATCAAGAGCCGCTTCGACCACGAGGGCATCCAGGCGCCCTATCCCACGTCGTACGTCATGAACCGGACGGCCGGTGAGACGGCCGGTGACGAGCCGGTGACCTCCGACGCCGGCGCCCCGAGCGACGGCTGACCCGGCCCACCGGCGAGAATGGTGCGGTGAGCAGCACCTTCTACGACGAGATCGGCGGCGAGGAGACGATCACCCGCGTCGTCGCCGCCTTCTACCGCGGCGTGGCCGACGACGAGGTGCTGCGACCGCTGTACCCCGAGGAGGACCTCGGGCCGGCCGAGGAGCGCTTCCGGCTGTTCCTCATGCAGTACTGGGGCGGCCCGACGACGTACTCCGAGGCGCGCGGCCACCCGCGCCTGCGGATGCGGCACGCCCCGTTCGCGGTCACCCCGGTGGCCAAGGACCACTGGCTGGCCTGCTTCCGGGCCGCGCTCGACGAGGTAGCGCTCCCGCCCGAGCAGGACGCGCAGTTCTGGGACTACGTGACGCACGCCGCGCAGTTCATGGTCAACAGCTTCGAGTGAGCCTTCGGCCCACGGCACCTGAATTCTTCACGTCCCACGCCCACGCTAGGACTTGGTTCGAAACCGCGTCTGACTCCGTGGTCACATCAACTGCTGGTGCAGCCGCGTGCTGCTGGTCGCCCCGCCGCTCCTGTCGCAGCGCAGATGGGGGTCTCACGGGCCACTGCGCGCACGTGGCTGGCCAGGTACCGGGCCGGTGGGGTGGCCGGGTTGGTCGATCGTTCGAGCAAGCCGCCCCACGTGGGCTGCGTACGGCCCCGTTGGTCGAGGCACAGATCCTGGTGTCGCGTCGCACCGGCGGCTGGGAGCATCCCCGATCGGTGCCGCGTTGGCCGAGCCGAGACCTGTGCCGGCTTCCTGCAGCGAGCCGCCACCCGCCCGTCAGCCGCGCCAACGACCTACCGGGTCACTACACCGAGGCGCCGACCCCGTCGCGCAGCCGGTTCTCGAACAGCTCACGGTGCCGCGGGTGCCAGACCAGCGGGTGCTCGTCGTCGTCGATGTTGACCTCGACCATCCGACTGCGCGCCATCAGCCGGTCGCCGTCTCGGATCTCCTGTTCGAAGGTCACCGAGGTGTCGCCGACGGCCACGACCCGGCTGCGGACGGTGTAGGGCTCGGCACGGAGGTTCATCTGACCGACGTAGTCGATCTCGCTGCGGGCGATCACCGTGGTGACCGAGCCGTTGATCCGCGCCTCCTGGAACACCCCGACCAGCAGGTCGACCTGGGCGATCTGGGCGTAGTCGAGGTAGCGCAGGTTGTTCACGTGACCGAGCAGGTCGATGTCGGAGAAGCGCACGTGCACCGGGCTCTCGACCACGGCCGACCCCCACGGCTCGCGCCCTCCGGCCAAGGCGCGGTCGGACACCGGGGTCGGCTCGAGGCCCGGCGTGAGGCGGTCACGCTCCTGGGGCGTCATCCGCCGCGGTCGACCAGAGCCGAAGACGTACGGCGTGAGCACGGTCGTCGCGCGGCCGTGCACGACCGGCGCGTCCGGCGTACCGGTGTACAGCTCGTAGCCCAAGGTGAACGACGCCGCCCGGACCTGGGTCGGCCAGACCGCGACGGAGAGCGGCGCCTGCGAGAGGCGGAGCGGGGCGAGGTACTCCACGACGGTGTTCACCACGACCAGGCCCTCGCCCGGGTTGGGCGTCGGGGTGGTGTCGTAGTACCGCAGCAGGTCGAGCCGGGCCTCTTGGAGGTAGTCGACGAAGGAGACGTTGCTGACGGTGTCACCGTGCCGGTCGGCGCGGCGCATCTGGCACTCGTAGACGTGGCGCACGGCTCGATCCTGCCAGCCGGGCGCTCACCTCGGCACGGCCGGTGCATCGGGGCCCCCGGCGGCGCCGGACTAGGGTGAGTCCTCACCCCGATCGCCAGCCCGATCGTCAGCCCGAACGGAGCCTCACCGTGCCCGAAGCCGTCATCGTCGCCACCGCCCGCTCCCCCATCGGCCGCGCCGGCAAGGGGTCGCTGCGAGACCTCCGGCCCGACGATCTGGCCGCGCGGATGATCGCCACGGCGCTCGACCAGGTCCCGGCCCTCGACCGGCACACGGTCGACGACGTCTATCTCGGCTGCGGGCTGCCCGGCGGCGAGAGCGGCTTCAACATGGCCCGGATCGTGAACGTCATGAACGGGATGGACGACGTGCCGGGCGCCACGATCACCCGCTACTGCGCGTCGTCGGTGCAGACCACCCGGATGGCGTTCCACGCGATCAAGGCCGGCGAGGGCGACGTCTTCGTCTCCGCGGGGGTGGAGACCGTCTCCCGCTTCGTCAACGGCAGCTCCGACTCCTGGCCCGACACCCGCAACCCGCTCTTCGGTGACGCGGTCGAGCGTACCCGGGACCGCGCCGAGCACGGCTCGGGCGGCGAGCCGTGGCACGACCCGCGAGCTGACGAGGTGCTCCCCGACGCCTACATCGCGATGGGCCAGACCGCCGAGAACGTGGCGACCCTCCGCGGCCTGACTCGCCTCGAGCTCGACGAGTTCGGCGTGCGGTCGCAGAACCTCGCCGAGAAGGCCAACGCGGACGGCTTCTGGGCGCGCGAGATCACCCCGGTCACGACACCCGACGGCACGGTCGTCACCGCGGACGACGGCCCGCGCGCCGGGGTCACCCTCGACGGCGTCTCGGGGCTGAAGCCGGTGTTCCGGCCCGACGGTGTGGTCACCGCCGGCAACTGCTGCCCGCTCAACGACGGCGCTGCTGCCGTCGTCGTCATGTCCGACACCCGAGCGGCCGAGCTGGGGATCACTCCCCTGGCCCGGATCGTGGCGACCGGCGTCAGTGCCCTGTCCCCGGAGATCATGGGCCTCGGCCCGGTCGAGGCCACGCGGCGGGCCCTGGCCCACGCCGGCATGACCATCGGCGACATCGACCTGGTGGAGATCAACGAGGCGTTCGCGGCGCAGGTCGTGCCGTCGTACCAGGATCTCGGGATCGACCTGGACCGGCTCAACGTCAACGGTGGCGCGATCGCGGTGGGTCACCCGTTCGGGATGACCGGCGCCCGGCTGCAGGCGACGATGCTCAACTCCCTCGACTGGCACGACCAGTCAACCGGTCTGATCACGATGTGCGTGGGCGGCGGACAGGGCATGGCGCTGATCGTCGAGCGACTCGCCTGAGCGACGCGCCGCGCCGCCGGTTCGTCGGCGGACCTCGCTATCCTTCCCCCATGGGGGAGGTACGGGAGGTCAATGTCACCCGCTGGCTCGACGCCGACCAGCAAGCATCGTGGCGGGCGCTCGTGGTCGGGGTGACGCTGCTCTTCGACCGGTTGGACGAGGACCTCCAACGCGCGTTCGACCTCTCCCTCGGGGAGTACGAGATCCTGGTCCGGCTCTCCGAGCGACCCGGACGTCAGATGCGGATGGCGCAGCTGGCCGACGCCCTCGCCCACAGCCGGAGCCGGGTCACGCACACCGTCGCCCGCATGCAGAACGCCGGGCTCGTCGTCCGCTCCTCCTCGCCCGAGGACGGCCGTGGCATCGTCTGCGGCCTCACCGACCACGGCTACGCCGTCCTGGAGGCCGCCGCCCACGTGCACGTGCAGGGTGTGCGCGAGCACGTCGTCGACCTGGCCAGCCCCGAGGACTTCCTCGCCCTGGGCCGGGTGATGGACGCGGTCAGCGACAACCTGATCGCCTGCCACCCCGAGGCCGATATCCGCGGCTGAGGCGGTGCCGGCGCTCGAGAGCGGCTCGAGCGAGCCGCGTGGGAGGCGCCGGGGTCAGTCGCGGGTGAGGCGCCGGTGGGTCACCCGGTGGGGGCGAGCCGCCTCGATGCCGAGCCGCTCGACCTTGTTCTCCTCGTAGGCGGCGAAGTTGCCCTCGAACCAGAACCACCGCGCGTCGTCCTCGTCGTCGCCCTCCCACGCCAGGATGTGGGTGGCAACCCGGTCGAGGAACCATCGGTCGTGGGAGGTGACCACGGCGCAGCCCGGGAACTCCAGGAGTGCGTCCTCGAGGGACTGCAGGGTCTCCACGTCGAGGTCGTTGGTCGGCTCGTCGAGCAGCAGCATGTTGCCGCCCATCTTCAGCGTGAGCGCGAGGTTGAGCCGGTTGCGCTCACCGCCGGACAGGATGCCCGCGCGCTTCTGCTGGTCGGGGCCCTTGAAACCGAACGACGCGACGTAGGCGCGCGAAGGCATCTCGAAGTTGGCGACCTTGATGAAGTCGAGCCCGTCGGAGACGACCTCCCAGACGTTCTTCATCGGGTCGAGGCCGCCGCGGCTCTGGTCGACGTAGGAGATCTTCACGGTCTGCCCGACCCGCAGCTCGCCCTCGTCAGGCTTCTCCTCGCCCACGATCATCCGGAACAGGGTGGTCTTGCCGACGCCGTTGGGGCCGATCACGCCCACGATGCCGGCCTTGGGGAGCGAGAACGACAGGTCGTGCATGAGGGTGCGACCCTCGAAGCCCTTGGCGAGGCCATCGGCCTCGAGCACGATGTCGCCCAGGCGCGGCCCGGCGGGGATGTTGATCTCCGCGGTGTCGATCTTGCGGTTGCGGTCGGCCTCGGCGGCCAGCTCTTCGTAGCGGGCCAGCCGCGACTTGCTCTTGGCCTGACGGGCCTTGGGGTTGGACCGCACCCACTCGAGCTCGCGCTCGAGCATCTTGGCACGCTTGGCGTCCTTGGCCCCCTCGACCTTGAGCCGCTCCTGCTTGGTCTCGAGGTAGGTGGAGTAGTTGCCCTCGTAGGGGTGGGCCTTGCCGCGGTCGAGCTCGAGGATCCACTGCGCGACGTTGTCGAGGAAGTACCGGTCGTGGGTCACGGCCAGGACTGCGCCCGGGTAGGACGCGAGGTGGCCCTCGAGCCACTGCACGGACTCGGCGTCGAGGTGGTTGGTCGGCTCGTCGAGGAGGAGCAGGTCGGGCTGCTGCAGCAGCAGCTTGCACAGCGCCACCCGGCGGCGCTCTCCACCGGAGAGCTTGTCGACCAGCGCCTCGGACGGCGGGCAGCGCAGGGCGTCCATCGCCTGCTCGAGGCGGCTGTCGACGTCCCACGCGCCGGCGTGCTCGAGCTCGGTCTGGAGGTCGCCGGTCTCCTTCATCAGGGCGTCCTGGTCGGCGTCGGGCTCGCCCATCTCCATGTAGGCGTCCTCGAGGCGCTTCATCTTCGCCTTGATCTCGTGGACGGCCTCCTCGACGTTCTCCAGGACGGTCTTGCCCTCCGTGAGCGGCGGCTCCTGCTGGAGCATGCCGACCGTGGCGTCGGGGTCGAGGATGGCGTCGCCGTTGTTGGCGTGCTCGAGGCCGGCCATGATCTTGAGCAGCGTCGACTTGCCGGTGCCGTTGGGCCCGACGACGCCGATCTTGGCGCCCTGGAGGAACGACAGCGTGACGTTGTCGAGGACCACCTTGTCGCCGTGTGCTTTGCGCACGTTGCGCAGGGTGAAGACGTAGTCAGCCATACCCGAAACCCTACGGCTCCCGGGGCCGAAACCCCCGATCGGGGCCACGCCTCAGGCAGCGCTCACGGTGGCCTCCTGCGCCGGGGCATCGCCCTCGACCCGGGCCGGGTCTGCCCGCTGCTTGCGGCGGTGGAACTCGGACGTGCCGCGGTTGAGGTCGTGGCCGACGAAGGCGGCCTCGACCTCGAACGTGGTCACCTCGAGCCCGGCCTTCGTCGTCCAGGTGCGGGCACTGAGCTTGCCGTGCACCACCACCGGATCGCCGCGCCGTAGGGAGGCCGCGCAGTGGTCACCGAGGGTGCGCCAGGCGTTCACCGAGAACCACTGGGTGTCGCCGTCCTCCCAGGTCTCGGTGCGGCGGTGGTAGCGCCGCGGGGTGCTGGCCACGCGGAACGACGCGACCGGGACGCCGCCGGCGTCGCGGAGGTCGACGTTGCCTCCCAGCCAACCGGACAGGGTCACGTAGGTCTCGTGCATGGGTCTCTCCTCGCTGTGATCACGGGTCGTGGATGTGGGAGAGAGCCTGCGGAGGCGCACCGACAGCAGGCCCGGGGCACGACGGCGGCCTGTGGACGAGGGGTGTGCGAGCGCCGCCTGTGGACGGGCTGCGGGCCCGTCGCGGCGGACCGGCCGCTACGCCAGAGCGCGGGCCAGCCCGGCCCGGGTCGCGTCGTACGCCGTGAGCTCGGCCCGGACGGGCGTCACCACGAGCTCGTCGGCCACCCCGGCGATCGCTGCCCGCAGCCGCCGGTCGGCGGTGTGGGCACGGGACCGCGCGGTGCCGTGGACCAGCAGCCGGCAGGCGCCGGCGAGCAGCAGCGCGAGCACGATGCCGCCGATGAGCAGGATCAGCGGGACCGGGAAGCCGGCGACGTCGGGCGTGGTCGGCCGGTCGACCCCGAACCACGGGTCGACGAGCAGCACCGCGGACCAGACCAGCCCGGCCAGGGTCGCGACCAGCAGCACCCACTGCAGGACCCGGACCAGTCCGGCCCAGATCGGCAGGCGTTCGACGCCCAGCGGCGTGGCGGTGAGGGCTGCGTCGAGGCGGTCGTTGAGGTCGGGCAGCCGGGACACCGACGCCCGTCGTACGGCGTCGCCCCAGGGCCGCGAGAGCGGCGCCGACACCTCGTCGGCCACGGCCCGCACCTCGCTGTCGACCTGGGCGCGCTGGACGGGGGTCGCGGCCGGCATCGACGACCGCCCGCGACCACTGAGCTCCTTGGCAGCGGACCCGAGGTCGAGGTGGAGCCGCTTGAGCGGGTCGGGCCGCAGCCGCGAGAGCCAGGAGGTGACCGGCCAGCCGGTCGCGCGGTTGGCGCGGACCCGGGTCGCCGACTCGACCGCCTCGACCACGACGGGCACCCCGGCGGCGTCGGCGAACGCGTCCACCAGTCGGTCGACCCGCTCCGCGGAGAGCTCGCGCGCGGTGCCGGTCCCGCTAGCGACCTGCAGCCGGGTCGCCGCGTCGCGGACGTCGGCCTCGAGCCGGGCCCGGGTGACCTCCTTGGCCTTCACCCGGCGCGCGATCTCGTCGCGCAGGTCGTCGATCCCCTCACCCGTGCGGGCACTGGCGCCGAGCACCGGCACGCCGGCCAGCCCGTCGGCGTCGACCAGCCGGCGCACGTCGGCCAGCATCGAGTCGCGCCGGTCGACCGGCACCTCGTCGATGTGGTTGAGCACGACGAGCATCACGTCGCGGTGGGAGGCCATCGGCGCGAGGTAGCGGTCGTGCACCGCGGCATCGGCGTACTTCTGCGGGTCCAGGACCCACACCATCAGGTCGGTCAGCTCGATCAGGCGGTCGACCTCGAGGTGGTGGGAGACCTCGGTCGAGTCGTGGTCGGGCAGGTCGAGGAGGACGACGCCCTGCAGTGCCTGGTCCTCCTTGCCCAGGTCGAGCAGCGAGTCGCGCATGACCTGGTGACGAGGCGCGATGTCGAGGTACTCCAGCAGCTCGGTCGCGCCCTCCTGTCCCCATACGCAGGCGGTCGCCCACGACGTCGTCGGACGCCGTACGCCGACGGAGGAGAGCTCGACGCCCGCGAGTGCGTTGAACGTCGACGACTTCCCGGACCCGGTGGCACCGGCCAGCGCCACGACGGTGTGCTGCGACAGCAGGCCGAGCCGCTCGGTGACCCGCCGGACCGTGGTCTCGGCGTCGTCGACGACGTGGTCGTCGAGCCGTCCGCGCGCAGCCTCACCGGCCGTTCGCAGACCCTCGACTCGATCACCGAGATCGGTGCCGCGGGACAGCAGTCGCCGGGCCCCGTCCATCAAGGAGGTCATCGTCTCCCTTTGTCGCGCCGCACGTAAAGGTCTCGACCGAGCCTAGTGGCCGGTCAGTGCGCTCGCCGTGCCGGTCGCCCCGAGTCGGCGTAGCGCAGGTCGTCGACGGCCCGCGCGGCGTTGCGCAGCCGGTCGGCGGCGCCGGGCTCGATGCCCAGGCTGACCAGGAGGTCGAGGTAGCGGTTGCGCTCGTCGTCGAGCAGAGCGCGGATCCGGACCTCGAGCCGCTGGCGGGCCTGCTCGGCCAGGCTGCGCACGGCCTGGTCGCCGAACACGGCCTCCAGCACCTTCTGCCCGAGGATCGCGCCACCGCTGGCGATGCCGATCTCGGCCCCGGTCACCCCCGCGGTCGAGGCGAAGACCACGACCATCAGCGAGACGCTGAGCCCGTTCACGCCGTAGGCCAGGAAGCGCGCCGTGGTGCGCTTGTCCTGGCCCTCCGAGCGGACCATCTCGATCACTTCGAGCTGCCAGTCGCGGACGGCGCGCTCGGCCTTGCGGCGCAGCGCGCGCGAGGCGCGGCCGAGGTCCTCTCCGACGTCGGAGAGCAGGTCCTGCCCGGGCGCGAGGCTCTGCCAGGACGCCTCGGCGCGCTCGGCGGCCGCTTCGGCGTGCTCGAGGATCAGGGTCTCCAGGCTCGACTCGACCGCGACGCTCACCCGTTCAGCCTGCTGCGGCTTGCCCTTGATCGCGTTCACCATCCGGTCGCGCAGCCAGCCGACCTTCGCCTCGAGCGACCTCAGCAGCTCGCCGGTGCCGACGAACTCCTGCCAGCGAACCAGGACCTCGCCGCGCAGGAGCGTCCCGTCGGCGGTCGCCTCCAGGAGCTTGCGGAGCTCCTCGTCGTACGCCGCGTCGGCGTTCTCGCGGAGCCGGCCGGCAGCCGTGGCCTGCTCGACGCACGCGTCGGCGACCGTGTGCGCTCGCCGGGTCAGCGTGCGGACCGCGCCCTCGAGGGTCTGCTGCACCATCGCCTGCCGGGCGTCCGCGTCGGCGCCCAGCTCGGCCAGCCAGCGCCGGATGTCGGCCACCTGGGCGGGGGGCAGCAGACCGTCCTCGTCGAGCGGAGCCTCGTCGACGGTGAAGAGAGGTGAGTCCTTGAGCCCGCGCGCGGCGAGCATCCGGGCGAGGTGGGAGGCGACGGTGGCGACAGCATCCTTCGGGGTGCGGTCGAGCACGATCGCCACGGCGGCCGAGCGCTCGGCGGCCTGGTGCAGGAAGTCCCACGGCACCTGGTCGGCGTAGCGCGCGGCCGAGGTCACGAACAGCCACAGGTCGGCGGCCGCGAGCAGCTGGGCCGCCAGCAACCGGTTGCTCTCCTCGACGGAGTCGATGTCGGGGGCGTCGAGGATCGCCAGCCCCTGCGGTACGACGTCCATGGTCACGATCTGCAGGGCGTGGGGGTCGTGGGTGGGCCGGTCGACCCGCTCGAGCTCGGGCAGCAGCCGGTCGGCGTCGAACCACTCGATGTCGGCGGGGTTGCACACCAGCACGGGCGAGCGCGTCGTCGGACGGAGCACGCCCGACTCGGTCACCACGGCGCCCACCAGGGAGTTGACCAGGGTCGACTTGCCGGCGCCGGTGGAGCCGCCGACGACGGCGAGCAGCGGCGCTTCGAGGGTGACGATCCGGGGGATGACGTAGTCCTCGAGCTGGCTGACCATCTCGTCGCGGGCGGTGCGGCTCTCGTCGACCCCGGGCAGCCCGAGCGGCATCGCCGCGCCCTGCAGGGCGGCGCGCAGCCGCACCAGCGAGGTGACCATCTGGGTGCCGGTCACGGTGCCGTTCGCAGATCCGTTCGCAGATCCGTTCGCAGATCCGGCCGGGAGCTCGGAGGGAGGGCCGGTCAGGGGGCCGGTCATCGGATGGGTACCACCTGTCCGGGGAACGCGATCATGGGTCTGAGCTGGCTGATGCGGGCGACGTAGGCCTGGCCGCGTTCGGCGTAGTCGGGAGGCGGCACGCCGCGCAGGTAGCGGCTGTGCAGGAACCCCAGCTCGATGACGGCCTGCTGGTAGGCGCGCATGGCGCGCTCACCCTCGGGCCCTTCGGTACGGCGAGCGTAGTCGCGGCTGTTGCGCCGGGCCTCCAGGTCGACCACCCAGGGGATGTCGGTGGCCGGGAGGAGACCCCGGCGGGCCGCGTCGGCCAACGAGCCGGCCAGCATCCGACGCTCGGAGCGGCGCGCCCAGAGCGCGAGGGCGACACCGAGCAGGAAGACCGGCGCCATCAGGGTCAGGTAGACCAGCAGGAAGTTGTCCGGCCAGAAGACCGTCGCCGAGTTCCAGATCGCGTGTGCCGCCACGGCGCAGGCGTACCCGAGGATCGGCGCGAGGATGCGCGTCGATCGCCGGCGCGAGCTCACGGCGATCCCCACCCCGATCCCGGTGCAGACCGTGAAGAGCGGATGGGCGAACGGGCTCGACCAGGCAGCGCACCACGAACGTCGTGGTCAGCGCGTGGACGCCACCGGGGCCGACGCCGCCGGAGCCGTCGTAGGCACTGGCGAGGTAGAGGATGTTCTCGGTGAAGGCGAAGCCGATGCCGACCAGGCCGGCGTACACGATCCCGTCGAGCACGCCGTCGAGCTCGGAGCGTCGCCACCACAGGAGCAGCAGGAGGAACAGGCCCTTGCTCGCCTCCTCGGCCATCGGCGCCCCGAGCACCAGCATCGTCTTGTCGGACAGGCCCCCGAAGAACCCGCCGACGCCCTCGAGGAGCAGGGCCACCCCGGTCGCGACGAACACGCCCCAGAGCAGGCCGCCCACCAGGAGGTGGCGCGGCTCGGGCTCGTAGCGGTCGAGCCAGAGGAAGCAGAAGACCAGCGGTCCCACGGGCACGGCGGCCAGCAGTGCCGCCAGCACAGTGATGCGGGGAGCGCTGGACAACCCCACGATCAACGTCATCGGCACCGCGCACAGGAGCACGGACACCGTCACCACGGCTGTGAAGGCAACAGTGCCGCGGGGGGCAGCGGCCATGCCGCGGAGCCTAGCGAAGGGCTCCGTCGCCCTTCGCTTCCTGAGCGCGCGGCGGCGTAGGCTGCCGGACGTGAGCGACGAGACCTCTCAGACCACGCCCGCCACGCCGGCCGAGGCCGAGCTGCACACGGAGTCGCACGACCCGTCGGTACCGCCGCGCCTACTCCGCGTTCATGCGGCAGGGCTGGGGCGACCGCGAGCTCGACCTGCCGGCCCACCCGATCACGCCCGTGGGCCGCGGCCCGCCGGCAGAAGCTCGCCGAGGCGTTCCCCGGCGAGCGGCTGGTGCTCCCCGCGGGCAGCGTTCAAGGTGCGCTCCTACGACACCGACTACCGCTTCCGCCCCGACACCGCGCACACCTACTTCTGCGGCAACCAGACCAGCGACGCCGTGCTGGTCATCGACGGACGGCGAGTCGCGTCCTCTACGCGCGGCCCGCGCTCCGAGCGCACCACCGACGAGTTCTTCCGCGACCGGCAGTACGGCGAGCTGTGGGTCGGCCGCCGTCCGTCGCTGAAGGAGATCTCCGACTCCCTCGGGCTCGAGGTGCGCCACCTCGACGAGCCTCGCGGGCGACCTGGGCCAGCGGCGGCAAGACGCGCGTCCATCGCGGCGTCTCCGAGGCCGTCGACCGGCATGGTCGCCGCCGACGAGTCCCGCGACGCCGACTTCGCGCGGGTCGTCTCCGAGCTGCGCCTGGTCAAGGACGACTGGGAGATCGCCGAGCTCCAGACCGCGTGCGACATCACCACGCTCGGCTTCGAGGACTCGGTCGCCGAGTGGGACCGCGTCCTGCGAGTACGGCGAGCGCTGGGTCGAGGGCACCTTCTTCCGCCGCGCCCGGGCCATGGGCAACGACATCGGCTACGGCTCGATCTTCGGCGGCGGCCCCCACGCCACCACGCTGCACTGGATCGCAACGCCGGCCCGATCACCCCGGGCGAGCTGGTGCTGCTCGACATGGGCGTCGAGACCACCACCTCTACACCGCCGACGTCACCCGCACCCTCCCGATCGACGGCACCTTCACGCTCGCTCCAGCGCAAGCTCTACGACCTGGTGTACGCCGCGCAGCAGGCCGGCATCGACGCCGTACGCCCGGGTGCGCCGTTCACCGACCGCCCACGACGCCGCGATGGTGCGTGCTCGCCCAGGCCTCGAGTCGCTTGAAGCTGCTCCCCTGCTCCGCCGAGGAGGCGCTCGACCCGGAGTCGAAGGTCTACGCCCGCTGGACGCTGCACGGCACCAGCCACATGCTCGGCATCGACGTGCACGACTGCGCGCAGGCGCGCCCGAGGCCTACAACAAGGGGACGCTCGCCGAGGGCATGGTGCTCACCGTCGAGCCGGGCCTGTACTTCCAGGCCGACGACCTGATCGTGCCCGAGGAGTTCCGCGGCATCGGCGTCCGGATCGAGGACGACGTCCTGGTCACCGCCGACGGCTCCCGCAACCTGTCCGCCGCGCTGCCGCGCAGCTCCGCCGAGGTCGAGGCAGTGGATGGCCGCCAGCCGCGGCTGACCGGCGCACGGCGGCTCAGCCGCGCAGGGCCGGCAGCAGCTCCTTCTCGGCGACGCCGCAGGAAGTCGCGCTGCGACTCGTCGCCGATCTGGACGAGCGCGACGTCGGTGAAGCCGGCGTCCTCGAACTCCCGGACGGCGCGGACGATCGGGGCGAGGTCGGGGCCACAGGGGATCGACTCGGCGACGTCGTCCGCGGGTGACGAACTGGGAGGCACCCTCGAAGCCCGCCGGGCCCGGGCAGCTCGGCGTTCACCTTCCAGCCGCCGCCGAACCAGCGGAACAGCTCGTGGGCACGGTCGATGCAGGCGTCGCGGTCGGTGCCCCAGCAGACCGGCAGCTGCCCGATCTTGCGCGAGTGCGGCTTGCGGGGACGCCTCGTCCCACATCTGCACGAGCTCGACCTTGGGCTCCACGGCGACCAGGTGGTCGGCGAGCGGCGCGAAGGCGCTCACCGACTGCTCGTCCCGAGACCGCGACCGCGATCGGGATCGGGCTGGGTCGGCAGGTCCCACAGCTTCGCCGAGTCGACCTGGAAGTGCTGGCCGGCGAAGTCGACGTACCCGCCGTCGAACAGCGCGTGATGATCGTCAGCGCCTCCTCGAGCATCGTCGTGCCGCACGTTGACCGGCGGCCAGCCGTGGCCGACGACGTGCTCGTTGAGGTTCTCCCCCGCGCCGAGCCCGAGCGTGAAGCGGCCGTCGCTGAGCAGGTCGACGGTCGCGGCCTTCTGCGCGACGACCGCCGGGTGGTAGCGCATGGTCGGGCAGGTGACGTAGGTCATCAGCTCGACCCGCTCGGTCACCTGGGTGACCGCGCCCAGCACGCTCCAGGCGTACGGCGCGTGGCCCATCGCGTCGAGCCAGGGGAAGTAGTGGTCGCTGATCACCTCGAAGTCGAAGCCCGCCTGCTCGGCCGCCGGCGGCGTGGCCGACGAGCTCACGGGGGCCGGACTGCTCGGTCATCAACGTGTAGCCGTAGGTCATGCGAGCGCCGTACCCATCGGCGAGCCGATGCATGACGTATCTCCTGCCTCGCTGCGCGACTCCTCGGTCCGAAAGGGAAGGTGCTTCGCATGGACGGACGACGGGACGACACGGCGGCGGCTGATCCAGGCGGGGGCCGCGGGCGCCGGGATGGTGGCGCTGGGCAGCGGCACGGCCCGAGCGGTCGCGGCGTCCGGCCGGCTGCCCGATGGGGCACACCGTCGTCGCCGGACTCGCCGTCGGCGGTGTTCGGCCGGATCTTCGCCGACCTCCCGCCGTTCGCCGACAACACCTCCGGCCTCCAGCAGGCGCTGCTCGACCTCGGCCGCACCGGGCGGGCTGCTCGACGCGCAGGACGACCTGTTCGGCCCGAACGGCGGCCCGGTCAAGCTGATCACCGACCCGTCCCTGAGCCTGGTGAACCGGAACAACGCCGCGCGACACCGCGGGCGTGACCTTCGTCGGCCAGTTCATCGACCACGACCTCACCTTCGACGCGACCTCGCGGCTCGGCGTCACCGACCGACCCCGGCCGGTCGCCCAACACGCCGCACGCGCCCGCTTCGACCTCGACTCGGTGTACGGCGGCGGCCCGGTGGCGCAGTCGGAGCTCTACGACCCGCAGCACCCGATCAAGCTGCTCGTCGAGTCGGGCGGCCAGTTCGAGGACCTCCCGCGTCGTGCGGACGGGTCGGCGGTCGTCGGCGACCCGCGCAACGACTCCAACCTGATCATCTCCGGGCTGCACGCGGCCTTCCTGCAGCTTCCACAACCACGCCGTCGACGAGGTCGCGACCGCGGGCGCCGACCCGATCGACATCGTTCACCGAGGCCCGCGCGCCTCACGACGTGGACCTACCAGTGGCTGGTGGTCAACCAGTTCCTGCCGGCGTTCGTCGGACAGCCGATGGTCGACGACGTCCTGCGGCACGGGCCGCGCTACTACCGGCCGCACGGCGCGCCGTACATCCCGGTCGAGTTCTCCGGCGCGGCCTACCGGTTCGGGCACAGCATGGTCCGGCCGTCGTACCGGGCCAACCTGGCCGGCGACGCCGGCCAGCCGTTCTTCGGGCTGATCTTCGACTCGCGCGTGCAGGTGCCGGACGGTCAGAACCCGACCTCCGACCCGGGCGACCTCCGCGGCGGCTTCCGCGTCGCCACGCCGCTTCGTCGGCTGGCAGACCTTCTTCGACTTCGGCGGCGGCTACACGGCGGCGGTGCGCCCCAACAAGGTGATCGACACCGTCGCTGTCCACCCCGCTCTTCGCCCTGCCGACGAGCGCGATCGCCCACATCCCGGGTGCGCCGGGGCCGGTCGCGCTGCCGCAGCGCACCCTGCTGCGCCACCTCACCTGGTCGCTGCCGTCCGGGCAGGACGTCGCGCGCCGGATGCGCGCGCCGCAGCTGCAGCGCGCCGGACCTGGCCGACGTCGGCGCGCTTCGGCTTCGACCTCGACCGCTCGACTCCGCTGTGGCTCTACGTCCTCCGCGAGGCGCAGCAGGTCAACGACGGGCAGTTCCTCGGCCCCGTCGGCGGCCGGATCGTGGCCGAGACCTTGCTCGGCCTGCTGCTCGCCGACCCGACCAGCTACCTGGTCCAGCAGCCCCACTGGCAGCCGACGCTCGGTGGCACCGGCGGCGACTACTCGATGTCGGACTTCCTCCGGTATGCCGGCGTCGACCCCGACTCGCGCGGCCAGTGACCCGTCGCCGGGTCGCGGCGCGACAGCACGGTCCGGTGCTCCACAATGGTCCCCGGCCCCTGTAGCTCAGCTGGATAGAGCAAGAGCCTTCTAATCTCTAGGTCGCAGGTTCGAGTCCTGCCGGGGGCGCGGTCAGAAGGTCTCGGCCACCTCGAGGGTGCCGTCGGCGATGGCGGCGAGCATGTCGGCGTGGTCGCGCTCGGTGAGGTCGGCGTACTGATGGGCGAACTCCACCATCGCCTCCGGGACGACGTCGTCGTCACCGAGGTACGACGCGATCGCGATCGGGTCACCGGAGCGGGCGTGGGCCCGCGCGAGCGTCGCGCCGCAGAGCCGGCCGTAGGTCTTCATGGTGTCGTACGACTGGGTCTCCACCTCGGCGGAGCCCTTCATGTCGCGCAGCTGGCGGGCGTAGAAGTCGCGCGGCACGCCGTCGAGCCCCTCGGCCCGGAGCCAGCCCAGGAAGATGTCGCCCGCCGCCTGCACGATCCGCTGCCCGGCGACGACGCGTTCGCCCTGGTTGTCGACCGGGAAGTCACCGACCATGTCGCGCGGCACGAACGGCGCCAGCACCGACTCCTGCGCCTCCTTGACCTGCAGGAACAGCGGGTCCTCGGGGTCGCGGCCCTCGAGCAGCACGATCCAGCAGCGGGTGCCGACGCTGCCGACCCCCACCACCTTGCGGGCGATGTCACGGAACGCGAAGCGGTCGAGCAGGGCGTCGCGGTCGTGGCTGAGCGTGTCGCGGTACTGGCGGAGCCACTGGCGCACCCACGTGTCGAGCGTCGAGCGCTCGACGCCCGGCGCCAGCTCGCGCGCCGGCACGATCAGGGGCGGGTCGCTCTTGATGCGGGCCTCTCCGTCGACCGTCTCGGCGAGCTTCGTGAACGCCTTGAGGCTGGTCCGCGGACCGTGCCTTGGCCACCTGGGCTTCGAACTTCTTGTCCATCTTCTTGCTGAGCTTGCCGCGGAGGAGCGCCTGGATCTCGTCCACGTCGAGGTGGGCGTACCAGACGTCGAGCGTGCGCGCGCCCGCGAACTCGACCATCGCGTCGCGGTAGCGGCGCACGGCGGCCCGCACGATCTTGTGCCGCTGCTCCTCGGGAACCCGTTGCCCCGCCCGGCGACGGCCAGGCTGGCCGTGAGCCGCTTGAGGTCCCACTCGAACGGGCCCGGATAGGTCTCGTCGAAGTCGTTGAGGTCGAACAGCAGCCTGCGCTCGGCGGAGGCGAAGACCCCGAAGTTCGACAGGTGGGCGTCGCCGCAGAGCTGGACGCGGAGCCCGCTGTGCTCGGAGGCGGCGAGGTCGTGGGCCATCGACAGCGCGGCGCCCCGGAAGAAGGTGAACGGCGACGCCGACATCCGGGCGTGCCGGATCGGGATCAGCTCCGGGACCCGGCTGCTCGCCTGGCTCTGGAGGACCTCGACGACGCTCGGCCGGTCGGGGCTGACCACGAGGTCGGCCAGCCGCTCGCGCGGAAGTCGGTCCCTCGCCGCCAGGCCTGCGGCCGCTCGTTCCTCGGTGGACGGGTGGGGTACGACGTCGGGCTCGCTCACCGAGCCCGACGGTGCCCTACCTCCGGTGGTACGGCATCACCCTCGCGGGGTGAGCGGCTCAGGCGGCCGGCGGCGACGGGACCCAGGCCGGCGTCGTCATGTCGAGCCTCCGGGTCCGCGCCGCCGCGGCGCTGTTCGACATGGACGGCACCCTGGTCGACTCCACGGCCGTCGTCGAGCTGCTCTGGGGCCGCTTCTGCGAGGAGCACAGCCTCGACGTCGGCGAGCTCCTCGCCTTCGCCCACGGTCGCCCCACGAGGCAGACCTTGGCCCGCTTCCTGCCGGGCTCACCCGACGACGAACGGGAGCGCGATCGCGTCGGAGCTCGAGCGCCGCGAGCTGGACACCCTCGACGGCATCGTGGAGGTCCCGGGCGCGCGGTCGCTGCTGGAGCATCTCGAGCTCCCGTGGGCGGTGGTGACGTCAGCGCCGCGCGAGCTCGCCGTACGCCGGCTGGGCGCCGCCGGCCTCCCGCTGCCGCAGGTGCTGGTGCCGGCCGACGAGATCGAGCACGGCAAGCCGGGCTAGCATCGCGAGCGTGCTCGGCCCGGCTGCTTCCGTGGTCCTGGTGACCGCGACGGTCGCCTGAGCGCGTCCGCGCACGACACGCCGGGTCAGGTCCGACGATCTCGACACGCCGCACGGTCCAATGATCACGGCCCGGCGACGTATGAGATCGCCGGGCCTGATGCTTGTCCGGGGTTGCCCACCGAGCCGATCAGGCCCGGGCGTAGGCGTCGATCTCGGCCAGGATCGAGATCTTGAGGTCGTCCGGTGCGAACGACGAGCGCACCGCGGTGCGGGCCAGGTCGGCCACTCCGCCGGTGTCGAGGTCGAGCAGGCCGGCCGCGATCTCGTACTCCTGGTTGAGCGTCGTGCCGAACATCGACGGGTCGTCGGAGTTGACGGTGATCGTGACGCCGGCGTCGCGGAACCTGGCGATCGGGTGCTCGTCGAGCGACGCGACGGCGCGGGTGGCGATGTTGGATGACGGGCAGACCTCGAGCGGGATCCGGTGCTCGGCGAGGTAGGCGAGGAGCTCGGGGTCCTGGGCGGCGGAGGTGCCGTGCCCGATCCGCTCGGCACCCAGGACGCGTAAGGCGTCCCAGACGGTCTCGGGCCCGGTCGTCTCGCCGGCGTGCGGCAGGCTGTGCAGGCCGACCCGGCGTGCGGCGTCGAAGTGGGGCTTGAACTGCGGGCGCGAGACCCCGATCTCGGGGCCACCGAGACCGAGCCCGATCAGGGCGTCGACCCGGTGGTTCAGCGCGAACGACAGCGTCGCGTCGGCGGCGGGCATCCCGCTCTCGCCCGGGATGTCGTAGATCCAGCGCAGCACGATCCCGAAGTCACGCTCGGCGGCGAGTCGGGCGTCCTCGATGGCCTCGGTGTAGGCCTCGATCGGGATGCCGTGCTCGGGGTCGTGCGGCAGTACAGAGGTGTACGGCGTGCAGGTCAGCTCGGCGTACCGGACGTTCTGGCCGCTCGCGAGCTCCCGGGCCACCTCGTAGGTCAGGTAGCGGACGTCCTCGTCGGTGCGGATCAGGGCCACGACCGCGAGGTACACCTCGACGAAGTGGGCGAAGTCGCGGAACTCGAAGAAGGCCCGCAGCTCCTCGGGATCGACCGGGACGACGCCCGGGTGCCGCATCGCGAGCTGGGACACGATCTCCGGTGACGCCGACCCCACGTGGTGGACGTGCAGCTCGGCCTTGGGCAGACCGGCCACGAACGACGGAAGACTCACGCGGGCGAGTCTGTCACCGGGCCAGCGCGTAGTACGAACCCACGGCCACGGCCGGCAGCAGGCCGAGCAGGAGCCACGGCGTCAGGATCCGCTTCAGGTTGATCGCGCGCATGCCCGCCATCGCCATCAGCCCGACCGCGCCGGAGATGATCAGCAGCCCCGGCTTCGCGCCTGCCCGGTCGACGGTGCCGGACAGGATCGCCATCCCGGTGGCGAACAGCGCGCACACGGTCAGGAGCAGGGCGGACATCACCCAGCGCTGGACGCGCTCGACCTGCATCCGGGAGCTACTGGATCGCGGTCAGCAGGTTCTGGACCGCGGTCTGGAGGTCGGAGCCCTGGTTCTTGCCGTTGATGAAGATGGTCGGCGTCCCGGTGACGCCGTCCTGTGACATCTGGTCGGTCGCGTTGACGGTCCACTGGTGGTAGACGTTGCCGTCGATCAGCGGCTTGACCTCGGACTCCTTCGCGCCCGCCTGGACGGCCCAGTCGACCAGGGTCGAGTCAGGCACGCCGGCCGAGCCCTCCGCGGGCTGGTTGGCGTAGGCGAGGGTGTGGAACTTCAAGAAGGCGTCCGGCCCGGCCGTGCTGAGCACCGCCATCGCTGCGTTCAGGGCGCGGCTGGAGTAGGCAGTGCTCGACTCGCGATCGAGGAACGAGACCATGTGGTAGTCGATCTTGATCTTGCCGTCCGCGACGGCCTGCTGGAGCTTCGTGCCGGCCACCTTCTCGAACTCGTTGCAGATCGGGCACTGGAAGTCCTCGTACAGCTTGATCGTGGTCGGCGCCGACGACTTGCCCACGGTCACGTCGTAGGTGCCGGTGAGGTTCTTGGGGGTGCCGCTCGAGCTCACCGCCTGACCGGTCGTGTCCTTGTTGCTCGAGATCACGTACATGGTGACGCCGATGATGGCGACGGCCACCAGGACGGCGCCCACGACCAGGAAGTTGCGCATCCGCTCCTTGCGCTGCTGCTCTCGCATCAGCGCCTGAGCGCGCTCAGACTTCGACTGTTGACGGGTCTTGTTCGCCATCGGCGAGCCTTTCGTGGGACGGGAACAGCAGGTTGTCGAGGGCGAGGCGGGTGCGTGGCCAGACGACCAGCCACACGCAGAGCGCCAGCAGCACGACGTCCCGGAAGATGTCGATGGCGTACTGGCGCTGCGGATCGGCCGGTACGCCGGAGCTGCCGAAGCACCCGCAGTTGATCTCCAGCCCGCGCGCCCACGCCGAGGAGATGCCGATGATGAAGGCGAGGAAGAACAACCCCGCGACCAGCGCGGCGTAGCGGGTGAAGAGACCCAGCAGGACCAGGGAGCCCACGATGAGCTCGACCGTGGGGAGGGCATGACCCACGGTCGGGACCACGGACTCCGGCAGGATCTGGTAGGCGCGGACCGCGCGCACGTTCCCGGCCGGGTCGGAGAACTTCGCGTACCCCGCGACGATGAGGAACCCGGCCACGACCAGGCGTGCCAGGAGACCGACCCACTGCTTCACAGCAACCCAGCGTACGGAACGCTCCTGAATGATCGCTGAACGACGGCCCGGTGTGGCGTACGCCTCACCCGGTGCCCAGCGGCGTACGTCGGTAGGGTGCTCCCTTGTGAACGAGCGCCTGGTCTGGATCGACTGCGAGATGACGGGTCTCGACTACGTCGCGGACGCGCTGATCGAGATCGCCGTCGTCGTCACCGACTACGACCTCAACGTCCTCGGTGAGGGCATCGACCTGGTGATCAAGCCACCGGCGGAGGCGCTCGACCAGATGGTCGACTTCGTCCGGTCCATGCACGAGTCGTCGGGTCTGCTCGACGAGCTCGGCGCCGGGATCACCCTCGAGGAGGCCGAGCAGGGGGTGCTGGCCTACATCCGCGAGCACTGCGCCGAGGGCTCCCGGCCACCGTTGGCGGGCAACACCGTCGGCACCGACCGCGCGTTCATCTCCCGCGACATGAAGGAGCTCGACGCGTTCCTGCACTACCGCATCGTCGACGTCTCCTCGATCAAGGAGCTCGCCCGCCGGTGGTACCCGAGGGCGTACTTCGCGGCGCCGGCGAAGCGCGGCAACCACCGGGCTCTTGCCGACATCCTCGAGAGCATCGAGGAGCTGCGCTACTACCGGGCGGCCGTGTTCGTCCCCTCCCCCGGTCCGGAGAGCGCCCAGGCGAGGGCCCTCGCCGTCGAGCACGGGGGGTCCCTGACCGGCCTCGGCGAACCTCGCCCCGATGGGAGCCCCCGGGCCTGAGTGCCCTACACTCTCTGCCTGGCGCAGGCTGGTCCGGCGTCCCTGGTGGGTGTAGCTCAGCTGGTAGAGCGCCGCGTTGTGGTCGCGGATGTCGCGGGTTCAAGTCCCGTCACTCACCCCACTGCGCATCAGCGCCGACGAGCCCCTGACCTGCAGCGATGCAGCCAGGGGCTCTTCTGCGCCGGCGGCGGTAGGGTGGACGGCGACTCGTCGGCACCGGAAGGGACGGCTGCGGTGAAGGACCTCCTGATCACCATCACCGTCGTCTGCGCGCTCGCGCTGGCCACCACCGGCACCCTGGCCTTCGTGGCCGTGCGGTCGCTCCGGCGCCGCTACCTGGCGGCCCGAGAGCGGGTCCGCAGCCTCCGGGTGCCGCCGGCTCCGGTCACCGTCTCGACGATGACGTCGCCGGCCTGGTGGACCGCGCAGAACCGTCGTCACCGGATGTGGCGAGCGGTCACCTCGGCCGAGCACACGGTCGCCCTGGCTCGGCGCTCCGACGTCCCGGTCGGCGATCTCCCCGGGCTGACCACCCAGCTCCGGTCCGCGGCCGTCGGCGTCGACGCGGTCCTGCGAGCCAGTGCCCATGGGGGTTCGCTGCGCGCCGAGGACCGAGCGACCTGCGACCAGGTCGTCGAGGCTGCCGCGGACATCCATCGCGCGGCCCTGTCGTCGCTGCGTCTCGCGCAGGCCGACACCGAGCCGCTGCTCTCGGCCGTGCAGATCGAGGTGGCCGCCCTCGCAGCCGGGGTCCGCGCGGCAACCCGCTAGCCCTCGACCACGACGGCGGGCTCACCGTGGCGGGCCAGGCTCGCGGCTCCGGCGACGGCGAGGGCGAAGCCGACGCACGCCACCAGCCCCCAACCGTCCCGCGACCGGTCGCCGAGCACGAGCAGCCCGACCAGGGCCGGCGCGACGGTCTCACCGACGACCAGTGGCGCTGTCGCCGCGGTCACGCTGCCGCGCTGCAGGGCGGTCGAGTAGGTCAGGAGGGCGACGGCTCCGGCGACCACGAGCGCGTACGCCGCGGGGCTGTGCAGCAGCGGAGCCACCGACGTGCCGGGGCTCGCGACGCTGACCGCACCCGGAAGCATCCGGGCGGCCACCGACGTCGCTCCGAAGGCCAGGCCGGCCACGGCTCCCAGGGCGGCGGCGCCGCGCGTGCCCGACCGGCGGCCGAACGGGATCGCGAGCCCCCCGAGGCCGACGGCAGCCGCGAGCACCCACCACTGGTCGGACCGGGTGATCGTCACCGCACTCGGGTCGCCCGCGGACACGGCGACCAGGCCGAGCCCGGCCACGGTCACGGCCAGGCCGACCCAGTCGCGGCGGGTCAGCGGCATCTGCAGGAGGACGGCGCCGAGGACGGCGGTCACGGCGAGGAAGCTCGCCACCACCGCCTGCACCACGAACAGGGGAAGGCTCTGGACGGCGACCAGGGTCAGCACGAAGCCGAGCCCGTCGAGCCCGAGCCCCACGACGTACCGCCACGACCGGAGGAGGCGGAGCAGCAGACCGGGGTCGAGGCCTTCCGCCATCGGCTCCTGCCGGGCCGCCATCGCCTGGAGCACCGAGCCGACGCCGTACCCGAGGGCCGCTCCCAGGGCACAGCAGAGGCCCAGGACCATGTCAGTAGGACTGACCGGGGTGGTACGCGCAGGCGTCGTTGTCGGTCTGCGTCGGCCGTGGCGCGTGCGAGTGCGCGGGGTGCGGCGCGAGGGCCTTGGCGACGACCTGGTGGACGTAGTCGAAGTCGGGGTCGTTGGGGTTGAACTGGTCGCTGTAGCGGAAGAGCACCGACTTCGCCTTGTGGTCCTTGGCCGCGAGCGCCAGCCGGACGAAGGCCGGCAGCAGCTCCCGGGGGATGTCGGTGGAGACGACCTTCTGGCCCGCCGCCGCGAGCGCCTGGTAGCGGCGCAGCAGGTTGGCCGGGTTGGCCTGGTCGATGATCGCGTTGACGACGCACCGCTGGCGGGCCATCCGCTGGTAGTCGTCCGCGCCGTACCGGCCCCGTGCGTACCAGAGGGCGTGGAAGCCGTCGAGGTGCTGGTCGGGCCCGGGCTGGATGTAGCCGGTCGGTGGGATACCGGCGTCGGTCTGACCGTTGATGGCGACCGGCACGTTGACGTTGACCGTCACCCCGCCCATCGCGTCGACCAGCGACCGGAAGCCGGTGAAGTCGACGAGGACGTAGTAGTCGACGGGGAGGCCGGTCACCCCTTCGACCGCCTGCTTGATCGCGTCGGCGCCCTCGTTGGCCGAGGTGCCCAGCACGTGCGGATGGAGGATCGGGATCTCCCGGTAGACCGCGTTCAGCATCCAGCTCCCCGGGTCGCCGGCGCCGGAGAACCCGTCGGGGTAGAGGGCGTGCAGGGGACTGTTCGCTGGGAACGGCGCGTCCATCAGGTTGCGCGGGAGGCTGAAGGTCACGGTGCGACCGGTGCGGGTGTCGAGCGACGCCAGCATCATCGTGTCGGTCCGGGTGCCCTCACGGTCGGGTCCGGAGTCGCCGCCGAGCAGGAGCACGTTGACACGGCGCCGACCGCCCCACGGGTCGGCCTGGGTGACGTCGTCCGGGCGGGTGGCGGTCGCGTTGTGGGTGAAGACCGCCTTCACCACGCCCGCCTGGGCGAACGCGTCACGCACGACGAGGGTCGTCGGGGCGACGACGGCCAGGCAGACCACGCCGACCAGCAGGCTCCCGCCCCACAGGTGCGCCCGGGGGGCCGGTTGCGGGCGCAGAACGACGAAGGTGCCGACGACGACAGCCACCCAGAGCGCCATCGCGACTGTCGTCACGACCGCAGCCCGGGTCAGGCTGGTCGGGTCGAAGGCCAGGTCGAGGGCCGACTGCAGGCTGTGCGGCGTGACCAGGACCAGCCACACCGACCCGACGACGGCGACCAGCAGGACCAGTGCGCCGAGACGCTGGCGGCGGTTGTGCAGGAACCCCGCTCCGGGAACGAGGCCGGACAGGAGCGTCCACCCGAGGGCGTGCAGCACGGAGTCACAGCGGTGCGGCGGTTTCTTGCGCCGACCCGGCTTGACGCCGTACGGCGGCATGGACATGCGGACTCCTCAGCAACGGAACCCCGAGAGACGAAGCGAGCGCCATTGTGACGTACTCACCCCTTCGGGTACCGCATCCGCGCAACCCGGGTCGCGACCATGACGTGATCGATCGGACACCCCGCACCTAGTGCCGATGGACCACTTCACGAGGAGACCGTTCCGACCTGGCGCCACGGCGCATTTTCGGCCACGCCGGGGTCGGTGGCGCCCCTACTCTCCACGTGCAGCGTCCATCGGGGGGATCACGCGCAGGCCGGGACGAGCGGCTCCACATGGGGTGGAGGGCCACCGGCACCACCACATGGGGGATCACCGTGACGTCACCTGAGCAGGACCACCAGCCGACCACGATCGGCCGGCGTCGGCTCGTCCGCACCGGGGCAGCACTCGCCTGGACCGTGCCCGCCATCTCGCTGGCCACCGCCGTACCGGCGTTCGCCGGCTCCGGCTGCTGCGACCTCTCGGTCACCGGCAGCGGCACCTGGCGCCCGAACGGCCTCAACTACATCGACATCCCGCTCGACATCACCAACGGCTGCTCCACGCCGGTCGTCGGGCTGACCGTCGTGCTGACCGTCTGCGGGGTCAAGAACGTCACCTACGCCGGCACCGAGTACCTGCCGGCAGGCTGGACCCAGGTCGGCACGCCGAACAAGGCCATCGACCCCGACCAGGACGGGTGCTTCACGCTGACGCTCCTCACCGCCCTGACGGTGCCGGGCAACACCACGACGCACGGGCAGCTCACGGTGAAGTCGATGGCCTACGTCGGTACCGGCGCCCACCGCCCGGCGGCCACGGTGACCGTCAACGCGTCCACGGCCGGGTGCAGCGCAGCGACGCAGGTCGTCGACGTTCCCCAGCTCGGCTGACGACAGGTCCCGGGGGCTCAGCCCGGGATGTGCCCGAAGCTGCCCTTCTGGAAGTCCTCGTAGGCCTGCAGCACCTCGGCCTTGGTGTTCATCACGAAGGGACCCGCCCACGCGATCGCCTGGCCGATCGGCTTGCCGCCGACCACGATCACGTCGAGCCGGGGCGACCGGCTCTCCTGGCTGGCATCCGCGCTGATCGTCAGGTAGTCACCCGAGCCGAGCACGGCGGCCTGGCCGGTGTGGATCGGCCGGGCGTCGGTGCCGACCGTCCCGCGACCGTTGAGCACGTAGACGAGGGCGTTGAACTCCTGGTCCCACGGCAGGTCGAGGCGGGCGCCGGGCTCGAGGGTCGCGTGCACCAGGCTCATCGGGGTGTGCGTAGAGCCGGGCCCGGCCTGGCTGCCGAGCTTCCCGGCGATGACCCGCACGAGCGCGCCGGCGTCGTACGACGTCAGCAGGGCGACCTCGCCGGAGCGGATGTCCTGGTAGCGCGGAGCGACCAGCTTGTCGTCGCGCGGGAGGTTCACCCACAGCTGGATGCCGTGGAACAGACCGCCCTGCTGGACCAGCCACTCGGGTGGCGTCTCGATGTGCAGGATGCCGGAGCCGGCCGTCATCCACTGGGTGTCGCCGTTCGTGATCGAGCCGCCGCCACCGTGGGAGTCCTGGTGGTCGAAGACTCCGTCGACGATGTAGGTGACGGTCTCGAAGCCGCGGTGCGGGTGCCACGGCGTCCCCTTGGGCTCTCCTGGTGCGTACTCCACCTCGCCCATCTGGTCCATCATGATGAACGGGTCGAGCAGGGCGAGGTCGATCCCCGCGAATGCTCGGCGTACCGGGAAGCCCTCCCCCTCGTAGCCGCTCGGCGCGGTGGTCACCTGCCGGACCGGGCGTGGCTGGTCGCCGAGCCCTGGTGCGGGCAGCCGGTCGAGGGTGGTCAGGTCGTCGACGGTCACTGCGGGCATGGTGCCCACCTCCTGCTCTGCGCGTGGTCTGCGCGGTCGCCGGCTCAACGGTAGTTGAAACTTGAATATTCCGCTGCGGCCCGGGCCGCAGGGCCCCGTCGAGGCCGGATCCCGATTGGGAGCGCGCCTCATCCCGCTGCTAATCTTGGACCCGCTTCACAGCCTGCGCCATTAGCTCAATTGGTAGAGCAGCTGACTCTTAATCAGCGGGTTGGGGGTTCAAGTCCCTCATGGCGTACCACCGACAGCGGCTTCTCTGGTGAGGAGCCGCTTCGTTGTTCTGCGAGGGCCGCGGATGTCGGCCCGCCCTCGCGCGACGACCCGGCTCAAGGCCGTCGGTCGGCGCGCCCCTCGCCAGGGCCGCCCTTGCGCAGCCAGCGGCGGTACGCCCGGGGGTGGCTGTGCTCCACCTCGTCGAGCAGGAGCTCACGGAGGCGGACCAGCTGGACCGCACCCGCCGGCGTGGAGAGGGCGAGCAGCCGTGAGGTCGCCCGCCAGGCGATGGCGAGCTGCTCCTGGGTCATCGTCTCGATGGCGGTGACCAGCGTCTCGCGGTCGGCGGAGGGGTCGAGGACGATCTCGCGCCGTACGCCGGGCCGCGACGCGGGCTCGTGACCCTCCGACGGGAAGGGCATCCAGGAGAAGTACAGGTTGCCCACCGGTCCCACCTCCTCGGCTCGTCCGGGACGTCGCTGCGTCATCCCAGCCTGGCTCGCCGCACGACGCGCACCCAGGGACCTTGTGCCCGCTGTCTGGGGACGCGCGACCCGTGTTCTCCCACGGGCGCGGCGAGAGGCTGGTCCTGACCGACGACGAGGAGCGAACGATGAGCGAGGGGTCGACAGCACACGCAGTGGTGGCCTACGAGTCCATGTTTGGGAACACCGAGCGTGTCGCCCATGCAGTGGCCACCGGACTGCGGCTGGAGGGTTTCGACGCGACGGTGGTCGACGTGTCGAAGAACCCGCCCGTCGACCTCGACGCCATCGAGCTCCTCGTCGTCGGTGCTCCCACCCACGCCTTCTCCCTCAGCCGGGCCGCCACCCGCGCCGACGCCGTGGAGCAGGGTGGTCGTGCCGACGCCGCCATCACCGGGATGCGGGAGTGGCTCCAGTCCCTGCCGGAAGGGGGCCGGGCACCGTTGGCCGCTGCGTTCGACACCCGGGTCACCAAGGTGCGGTACCTGCCGGCCTCGGCCTCGCGCCGTGCGGCCCGCCTGCTGGCCGAGCAAGGCTGCCGGCTGCTGTCCGCGCCGACCGGCTTCTCCGTGCACGACGTACCCGGACCTCTGGAGTCGCGTGAGATCGACCGGGCGATCGCCTGGGCACGCCGGGTCGCCACGGAGGCCCAGACCCGCCTGGCGGCCGCCACTCTTTGAACTTCTTGTTGCAAGTGACTTGCAACAAGGGTTGGTTTGCGTTTGAATCGACCCATGGCTCAGACCACGGTCGGGAACCCCACGCAGCCTCGGGCGGCGGGCAGCGACGAGAGCCCGCTGCGGCGCTGGCGCCGGAGCCTGACGGGCGCCGACCGGCGGTCCCTGTGGGGCATGGGCTCGTTCATCGTGCTCCTGCACGTGCTGGGCTTCGGCGTGCTCTTCGGCGTGGTCAGCCCACAGCACTTCCGGCTCGGGGGCGACCACCCGGTGTTCACCGTCGGCGTAGGTGTCCTCGCCTATACGTTCGGCCTCCGGCACGCCTTCGACGCCGACCACATCGCCGCCGTCGACAACACGACGCGCAAGCTCCTGGCCGAGCGCCACGACCGGCAGCCCCTCTCCGTGGGCTTCTGGTTCTCCTTGGGCCACTCCACGATCGTGTTCGCCCTGGCACTGCTGCTGTCCTTCGGGGTCAAGGCACTCGTCGGGCCGGTCGCCGAGGACAGCTCGACGCTGCACTCCGTCACCGGCGTCGTGGGCGCCTCGGTCTCGGGAGTCTTCCTGTGGGTCCTCGGGCTCCTCAACCTCGTCGTGCTGCTCGGGATCATCCGGGTGTTCCGCGAGATGCGCAGCGGTCGCTTCGACGAGAGTGAGCTCGAGGCCCAGCTCGACAAGCGCGGGTTCATGAACCGCCTCCTCGGCGGCCTGACCAAGAGCGTGCGCAAGCCCTGGCAGATCTACCCGGTCGGCGTGCTGTTCGGGTTGGGGTTCGACACCGCCACTGAGGTCGGGCTGCTCGTGATGGCCGGTGGTGCCGCCGCCCTCAACCTGCCCTTCTACGCGATCCTGGTGCTGCCGGTGCTGTTCGCAGCGGGCATGTGCCTGGCCGACACCGTCGACGGGGTGCTGATGAACGTCGCCTACGGCTGGGCCTTCGCCCGCCCGGTCCGCAAGATCTTCTACAACATCACGATCACCAGCATCTCGGTGGCGGTCGCGCTGATCATCGGCACCATCGAGCTGGTCGGCGTGCTCGCCGACGAGGCCCACATCACCTCGGGCCCGATCGCCGCCATCGCCGACATCCCGCTCGACTACGCCGGCTACGGCATCGTCGGCCTGTTCGTGGTGGCCTGGGCCATCGCCCTCGTGGTCTGGCGGGTCGGCCGCATCGAGGAGCGCTGGAGCTCCGAGCTCAGCCGCTGATCAGGCTCCGGTGCTGGCCAGAGGCAGCCGGGCCAGGCGGTTCCCCGTCGCGCGGGCCTCGCGCAGGGCCAGCCGGAGCTGTCGCTCGGACAGCGCCCGCGGACTGGTCAGGGTCAGCAGGTCGAGCACGTCACCGCGCTGCTGTGCGACCAGCAGGGCGTGGCTGGTCCTTCCCGCACCACCCAGGGTCCAGGTGACCGCGTACGACGGCTCGACCGGCAGGGCAGCGTCGGCGAGCACGCCCGGCGGTGACGTCGAGCAGGTCGCGACGACGCGCCGTACCTGCTCGTAGGCGGCGCGGCCCGACGCGGCGGAGTCGTAGGCGAGGGTCTGGTCGGCGTAGACCACCGGGGAGTGGGGTGTCGCTGCGGTGACGGTACGTCGCGCCATCCGGTGCCGGTCGGCGGCCGAGGGGGTGGGGCACACAGCCAGGGTCGGTCCGGTGGTGCTGCGGCCGACCGCCGGCCAGCGCACGCGCTGGCTGGACGGGATCTCGCGCGAGCGCAGCCCGACCCGGGTGACCTCCTCCTCGGGCGTCGACGGCGGCGGCGCCTGGACGGCGGTCAGCGGGGTCGGGTGCTCGGGCGAGCGCCCTGCGGTGTGACGGACCTGGTCGGTGGTCGACAGGGAGGAGTGCCCGCAGCCGGTGACCACCAGCGCGAGCAGCACGACGTACACCGCGCCTGCGGTCGCGCGCCTCCTCATCCCCACCCCCGTGCCCCGTCCGGTACCGGTTCATTCCAGCACCGGATCGGTCTCAGAGGTAGAGGCCGGTGCTCTCGTCGCCCAGGCGGTCGGCGGCGACGGCGTGGACGTCGCGCTCGCGCATCACCACGTAGGTCTCGCCCTGCACCTCGACCTCTGCCTTGTCCTCCGGGTCGAAGAGCACCCGGTCGTCGACCTGCACCGAGCGGGCATGCGGCCCGGACGCGACCACGCGGGACCAGACCAGCCGTCGTGCGCCCAGGGCGGCGGTCGCCGGGATCACGATCCCGCCGGCGGAGCGCCGTTCGCCGCTCTCCCGGTCGACCTCGACCAGGAGCCGGTCGTGCAGCATCTTGATGGGGAGCTTGTCCGGCACGGTCAGTCCGACGCGACCTTGCGGACGACGGCGAACAGGACCACGAGCCCGACCACGCTGCCGACCACCTTGAGGATGTTGCCCGTGCGTGGCTGACCCGTCGCGAGGTCGACGAAGTAGCCCTTCACCGAGGTGACCTCGCGCCGCACGATCGTCTTGGGGCTGGCGCGGTAGACCAGCTGGTCGATGGTCTGTGCCAGCCGCTCGCGGGTGGCTTCCATCTCGGCAGCGAGCGCTGCGGGCTGCGCGGCAGGTTCCAGGGTCACGCCGGAAGGCTACCAACGGCGAGGGCCCGCACCTGGACTAGGTTCTGCCCCATGACCCGACTCGCTCCCGGTGACCCCGCTCCCGACTTCTCGCTCGCCACGGACGACGGCGGCACCGACTCCCTCGCCGACCACCGCGGTCGCCACCTGATCGTGTACTTCTACCCGGCCGCGATGACCCCCGGCTGCACCACGCAGGCCTGTGACTTCACCGACTCGCTCGCCTCGTTCCAGGCGCACGGGTACGACGTCGTGGGGATCTCGCCGGACTCCCCCGCCACGCTGGCGAAGTTCCGGGACCGCGACGCGATCACCTTCCCGCTGCTCGCCGACCCCGATCGGAGCGTGCTGAAGGCCTACGGCGCGTTCGGTGAGAAGAAGCTCTACGGCAAGACCGTCGAGGGCGTGCTGCGCTCGACCTTCGTCGTCGACGGGTCCGGCACGATCACGCTCGCCCAGTACAACGTCAAGGCGACCGGCCACGTCGCCAAGCTGCGCCGGGACCTCGGCCTGGACTGACGTCAGGAAGCAGTGGTGTGGCTCTCGCCCAGGCGGTGAGCGTCGTGGTCGGCGCGACGGTGGCCGGCTTCCTCGGCGGCCCGACCGGGATCATGCCGGTGCTGGCCCTCCAGGGCGCCGGGTACGTCGCCGCGGGGCTGTTCGTGCTCGCCCGTCTCGGCAGCCGAGCGGCATCCCTAGACTTGGCGCCCACGCGCTCGTAGCCCAATCGGCAGAGGCAGCGGCTTTAGGTGCCGTCCAGTGAGAGTTCGAGTCTCTCCGAGCGCACCTGCCGGTCCCCCGTCCCGTCCCCCCGGACCCGGGTCGTCCGCCTGGGAGTCCGCTAGAAGCGACGATGGCGCGGACGACCTGCAGGGCTTGCCCAGTCGTCCGCCCCCGCGTCCGCGCTGGGTGAGGCTGGGGCGGACGAGCCGGTGGGTCAGCGGAGGGCCTCGGCGATGCGGGGTGCCAGTGCGCGCAGGGCGCGGCCCCGGTGGGAGATCACGTCCTTGGTGGTGGCGTCGAGCTCGGCGGTGGTACGACCGGGCTCGTCGTCGGCCTCGAAGAGCACGTCGTAGCCGAAGCCGCCGCTGCCACGGGTCTCGCGGATCACCCGCCCCGGCATCCGGCCCTCGACCACCAGCGGCTCCTGGCCAGGGGCGCAGAAGACGACAGCGCAGGTGAAGTGGGCGCCACGACGCTCGTCGGGGACGTCCGCGAGCTGGTCGAGCAGGAGCGCGTTGTTCCGTTCGTCGGACTTGGGCGGGCCGGACCACCGGGCCGACAGCACCCCCGGCATGCCGTTGAGCGCATCGACGCACAGCCCGCTGTCGTCGGCGACCGAGGGGAGGCCGGTCGCGGCCAGCCCCGCCCGGGCCTTGAGCAGCGCGTTGCCCTCGAAGGTCGGCTGGTCCTCGACAGGCTCGTCGTACGGCGTGACGTCGTCGAGGCCGAGCACCTCGATGCCGGGGAGGTACGGCTCGAGGATCCGGCGCATCTCCGTCGAGCTTCTTGGCGTTGCGCGACGCGAGGAACACCCGGAGCCCCTCGTCGGTCGAGCCTGTCGAGACCACTGCCTCAGGACTCCAGGGCCTGCTGCTGGAGCCGGGTCAGCTCCGCGCACCCCTTGCCGGCCAGCTCGAGGAGCGTGTCGAGCTCGGCCCGGTCGAACGGCGCACCCTCGGCGGTGCCCTGGACCTCGACGAAGCGACCGTCGCCGGTCATCACGACGTTCATGTCGGTCTCGGCCCGCACGTCGTCGTCGTAGTGGAGGTCGAGGCGCGGGACGCCGTCGATGATCCCGACGCTGACCGCCGCGACCGAGCCGGTCAGCGGCTCACCGGCCAGAGCGCCCTGCGTGCGGAGGTGGGTGACCGCGTCGGCCAGGGCGACGTAGGCGCCGGTGATCGCGGCGGTGCGGGTGCCGCCGTCGGCCTGGAGCACGTCGCAGTCGAGGACGATCGTGTTCTCGCCGAGCGCGCTGGTAGTCGATGACCGCCCGCAGCGAGCGACCGATCAGGCGAGAGATCTCGTGGGTCCGCCCGCCGATCTTGCCGCGGACGGACTCGCGGTCGGAGCGGGTGTTGGTGGACGCCGGGAGCATGGCGTACTCGGCGGTGACCCAGCCGAGGCCGCTGCCCTTGCGCCATCGCGGCACGCCCTCGGAGGCGGAGGCGGCGCACAGCACGCGGGTCCGGCCGAACTCCACCAGCACGGAACCCGCCGCGTGGTCGAGCCAGTGTCGGGTGATGGTCACGTGCCGCAGGGCGTCGTCGGCCCGGCCGTCGCTGCGGGGTGGGGCGGGTCGGGGGGCATCCATGTCCCCGACCCTAGTGAGTGCCTCCCCCGGCTGTTACTTCACCTCGGCGCGGCGGATCCGCCACAGCCCGATCGCGAGCGGGATCAGCAGCCAGATGACCCCGCTCACCACCAGGTGCGCCCACTGGGCGCCGGTGAGCGGCATGTCGTAGAGCTCGGCGGACGCGGACTGGAAGTCGAACCAGGGCGCGACGTGGGAGAACCAGTCCATCAACGCCGAGCCCAGCGCCAGCAGCGTGGGCAGCACGTAGCGGTAGGCGAAGAACGCGACGATCGCGGCCGGGGTGTTCAGCAGCAGGCAGGCCAGGGCGAAGCCGCCCAGCATGGCGAAGGTCTGGTTGATGATGAACCCGAAGAAACCCGACCAGCCGAAGGTCCAGTCGGCACCCGCGTCGCGCATCAGGCCCAGGAGCACGTTGCAGATGATGCCGACGACCAGGGCGAAGACGATGACGAACGCCGTGAGGGCGACCCCGGCGAGCATCTTGGCGAGCACGATCCGCATCCGGCGCGGCTCGAGCGCGAACGTCGTCATCGCCGTGCGCTGGCTCCACTCGCTGGTGACGAGCATGATGCCGAGCACCGGCAGCAGCACCGACGAGACGAACGCCGAGACTGCGACGAAGTCGCCGAACGACGCCTCGTCGTGCGGGTGGGTGGCCGCCACGATCAGGAAGATCACGTTGGCCAGCAGGGCCAGCCCGACCGTGACCCCGATCAGCCAGCGGCCCGCGCGGGTGTCGGCGCTCTTGCGGAGCTCGACGACGAACAGACGCGAGAAGGGGATCGCCGGCGTACCGGAGACGTCGAAGGTGAGGGTCGGGGTGCTCACTTGACCTCCGTCCGGCTGATCCGCCAGAGCCCGATCGCCAGGGGCAGCCCCAGCCAGATCAGTCCGGAGGTCAGCAGGTGAGCCCACTCGGTGCCACTCATGGTGCCGTCGATGAGGGGCTGCTGGGCGAAGCCGAAGTCGATCCAGGGGCGGAGGTGGTCGAACCAGCTCATCAGGGCTGCCCCGATGGCGAACGGGATCGGCAGCACGAACGAGTAGACGAAGTAGACGACGATGCCGGCCGGCGAGTTGAGGAACAGCGCGCCGAGGGCGAAGCCGCTGGCCATGCTCACGACGTAGTTGAGCAGGTAGAGGAACAGGAGCTTTCCGACGCTCCCCCAGACGACGGTGTGGCCGGAGAACGCGCCGTACAGCACGTTGGCGAGGGCCCCCAGGACCATCCCGATCACCCACGCGAGCACGGCGACGATCAGCAGGCTCACCAGCTTCGCCATCACCACGCGCATCCGGGACGGCTCGAGGGTGAAGGTCACCATCGCGGTGCGCTGGCTCCACTCACTGGTGATCGACAGCACGCCGAGGACCGGCAGCAGGATCCCCATCGGTGTGTTCATGCCCTGGAGGAAGGACACGAAGCTCGGGTGGAGGTGGTTGCCGAGCACGACGGCCATCTGGATGACCAGCACCAGCAACGTGAGCGCCACGATCGAGATCAGCAGCCAGCGCCCGGCACGGGTGTCGGCCAGCTTCCGGAGCTCGACGCGGACCAGTCGCTCGAACGGCACCCGGGGGGTGGAGGTGACGTCGAGGGTCAGGGCAGCGGTGGCCGTCATCCCTGCGGCTCCGCTACGACGGGCTGGGCGATGTCCTCACGGGCCGTGTCGGAGGTGAGCTCGAGGAAGAGCTCCTCGAGACCGCCCTCGGTCCCGGCCCGCAGGTCGGTGAGGACGACCTGCAGCTCGGCGGCGACGCGGCCGACGTCGACGGGCTCGGCGGTGACGCGGAGGCCGCTGCCTGCCGGGTGGACCTGGAAGCCCTTCTGGGTCAGCACCTCGCCGAGCCGGCCGTTGTCCAGCGAGGTCACCAAGGCGGTGGTCTGACCACCCGAGGCGTGCCGGAGCAGCTCCTCCCGGGTGCCGCGCGCCACGATCTTGCCCCGGCCGATCAGGATCATCTCGTCGGCGATCTGCTCGACCTCGTGCAGCAGGTGGCTGGACAGCAGGACGGTGCCGCCGCGGTCGGCGTACCCCTTGAGCAGGCCGCGCATCCACCGGATGCCGGCCGGGTCGAGCCCGTTGGCCGGCTCGTCGAGGATCAGCACGCTGGGGTCACCGAGGAGGGCGTGGGCGATGCCGAGCCGCTGCCGCATGCCGAGGGAGTAGTTGCGGACCCGCCGCTTGGACTCCTTGGCGTCGAGCGCGACGAGCTCGAGCATCTCGTCGACGCGCGTGCTGGGCAGCCCCATCGTCCGGGCCCCGATCTCCAGCACCTCACGGCCGGTGCGGCCGGCGTGCTGGGCCGAGGCGTCGAGCAGGACCCCCACGTGACACCCCGGGTTGGGGATCTGCGCGTAGTGCAGCCCGCCGATCGTCACCTCGCCGCGGGTGGCCGGCGTCAGCCCGACCATGACCCGCATGGTCGTGGTCTTGCCGGCGCCGTTGGGGCCGAGGAACCCGGTCACCGTCCCTGGCCGGCACTCGAAGCTGATGTCGTCCACTGCGAGAAACTCCCCGTAGGCCCGTGTGAGCCCCTTCACCTCGATCATGGCCCCCACCCTGCCGCATGACCCCCGGGGTTCCGCGTCAGGGATGGCCCTGATTCGTCATGACATTTGTCAGGGACGCTTCACAGCACGTCGTACGTCGCGCCGGGCGCGGCCGCGGAGAGCTCACCGTGGTAGGTCCCCGCCGCCTCCGCGAGCATGTCCGCGACGGCGTACCACGGCGGCACGTGGGTGATCACGAGCCGGGGCAGGTCGTGGCGCGCGGCCACCGCACCTGCCTCGTGGCCGGTCAGGTGGAGGTCGACCGGGTTGACCTCGCCATGGCGGAACGACGCCTCGGCCAGCAGCAGGTCGGCCCCCGCCACCAGCCGGTCGAGCGCGTCGCAGGGGCCGGTGTCACCGGTGTAGGCCAGGGTGCGCCCGTGAGCGCTGACCCGGAGCCCGTAGGCAGGCACGGCATGGGCCACCCGCACCGGCTCGACCCGGAACGGTCCGAGGTCGACCGGGCCGGCGTACTCGTGGAACTCGAACTCCAGCGCCATGCCGGAGTCCTCGGGCAGGTCGTAGGCCTGGGCCATCCGGCGGGCCACGCCCACCGGTCCCCAGACCGGGATCGGCGGGAGGGTGCCTTGCGGGTGGTACTTGCGCAGGACGTAGTAGCCGCACAGGTCGATGCAGTGGTCGGCGTGCAGGTGGCTGAAGAACACCGCATCGATGCCGGCGGGGTCGGTCAGGCTCTGGAGGGGGCCGAGGGCGCCGCTGCCGAGGTCGAGCAGGATCCGCCAGGTGCGGTCGTGCTCGTCGGTGCTCTCGACCAGGTAGCAGCTGGCCCCGGCGTGGGGCCCCGCGAAGGAGCCGGAGCAGCCGATCACGGTCAGCCTCATTGCGGGGCCGGTGATGGGGCCGGTGATGGGGCCGGCGGGCACCGATGTCATGCCAGCCCCCCGGCGAACTGGGCGGCCATCGCGAGCTCGGGGCCGAGGAAGCGGCGGCCGATGTGCTCGAACTCGTCGGGGGCGCCGGTGGTCAGGAAGCGGTAGGAGGGCTCGCCGTCGGGGCGGGCGAGGTCGCGGCCGACCAGCAGCTTGTAGACGTCCTTCGCGCACTCCTCCGCACTGCTGACCAGGGTGACGCCGTCGCCCATCACGTAGGAGATGACGCCAGTGAGCAGCGGGTAGTGGGTACAGCCGAGGATCACGGTGTCGACGCCGGCCGCGACCAGCGGGTCGAGGTAGTCGTGGGCCGCGGCCAGGAGCTCCTCGCCCCCGGTCACGCCCGACTCGACGAAGTCGACGAAGCGCGGGCAGGCCCGGGTGGTCAGCGAGACGTGGGGCGCCGCGGCGAAGGCGTCGTCGTAGGCCAGGGACTCCGCTGTAGCGCGGGTGCAGATCACCCCGATCCGACCGCTGCGGGTCGCCGCCACCGCGCGCCGGGTGGCCGGCAGGATCACCTCCACCACCGGTACGTCGTACCGCTCGCGGGCGTCGCGGAGCATCGCGGCGCTGGCCGAGTTGCAGGCGATCACCAGCGCCTTGACGCCCTGGGTGACCAGGTGGTCGAGGCACTCGAGGGCGTACTCGCGGACCTCGCCGATCGGCTTGGGGCCGTAGGGCTGCCGCGCGGTGTCGCCGAGGTAGAGGACCGACTCGTGCGGCAGCTGGTCGATCACCGACCGGGCCACGGTGAGGCCGCCGAAGCCCGAGTCGAAGATGCCGATCGGCTCTTCGAGGTCAGGGCTGGACACAAGGTCACAGGCTAGGTGGTCGCACCCTCACCGCGCGACGTGACGCGCGTCGCTCCTACTCGAAGAGCTTGGCCTGGGGAGGCGCGAACTGGGGGTCGACCCCGTCGAAGAGGCTGCTCACCGACTCACCGGCGTGGCAGCGGGCGATCGCCTCGGCGAAGAGCCCGGCCACGCTCCGGACCTTGAGCTCCGGCCAGTGGGACGGCGCCGGCACGGTGTCGGTGGTGACCACCTCGGTGATCATCGGGTGCTCGCGCAGCCGGTCGACGGCCTTGCCGACGAACAGCCCGTGGGTGCAGGCCACGGCGGCGCCGGTGCAGCCCTGGTCGGCGAGCCGGTCGAGGAGCTCCACGATCGACCCGCCGGTGGCGATCTCGTCGTCGAGGACGATCGCCCGCTTGCCTTGGACGTCACCCACGATCGAGTCGATCACGACCCGGTCGTCGGCCAGCCGGCGCTTGCTGCCGGCCGCGACGCTGAGGCCGAGCAGGCGGGAGAGCTGGGTCGCGGTCTTGGCGTTGCCGAAGTCGGGTGAGACGACGATCGCGTCGCTCAGGTCCTGGGCCAGGAAGTGGTCGGCCAGGATGCCGAGGGCGGTCAGCTGGTCGACCGGCACCGAGAAGAAGCCGTGCACCTGCGGTGCGTGCAGGGTCATCGTGATGACCCGGTCGACCCCCGCGGTCTTGAGCATGTCGGCCACCAGGCGACCGCCGATCGAGATCCGGGAGGCGTCCTTCTTGTCGGACCGTGCGTAGGCGTAGAACGGGATGACGGCCGTGATCGAGGCGGCGCTGGCGCCCCGGGCCGCGTCGATCATCAGGAGCAGCTCCATGAGGTGCTCCTGAGTCGGCGGGACCAGCGGCTGCACGACGTAGACGTCCCGCTGGCGGCAGTTGGCCTGCAGCTGGGCCTGGAGACAGTCGTTGCTGAAGCGGGTCATCTCGACCGACGACAGCGGTACGCCGAGGTCGACGCAGATGTCCTGGGCCAAGGAGCGATGGGCGGAACCACTGAACACGACGACATCGCGCTTGGGCACTGGCACTCCAGGGGGACTGGCCGGGCTGTCGGGGTCAGACTAACCCGGCCACGGGCACGGAGACAGGTCCGACCGGGCCCCGGATGCTCCGGCGTCCGCTCGGGTGCACCCTCCGGACTTCGTCCGACCATGGTCCGGCCGGGACGCGCCTCCGCTCACGCCCAGAGCTGTCCTTCGAGGGCCTGCTCGGCCTCGTCGATGGTGCCCTCGTAGGCGCCGGTGGACAGGTACTTCCAGCCGCCGTCGCACACCACGAAGGCGATGTCGGCGCGCTCGCCGGCGCGGACCGACCTCGCCGCCTGGGCCAGCGCGGCGTGCAGGATCGCACCGGTCGAGATGCCGGCGAAGATGCCCTCGGCGTCGAGCAGCTCGCGGACCCGTCGTACGGCGTCGCGCGGCCCGACCGAGAAACGCGAGTCGATCAGCGACTCGTCGTACAGCTCGGGGACGAAGCCCTCGTCGAGGTTGCGCAGCCCGTAGACCACCTCGCCGTAGCGCGGCTCGGCGGCCACGATCCGCACCCCGGGCTTGTGCTCGCGGAAGTAGCGGCCGACGCCCATCAGGGTGCCGGTGGTGCCGAGACCGCCCACGAAGTGGGTCACCTCGGGCAGGTCGGCCAGGATCTCGGGGCCGGTCGACTCGTAGTGGGCCAGAGCGTTGGCGGGGTTGCCGTACTGGTAGAGCATCACCCAGTCGGGGTGCTCCAGCGCCATCCCCTTGGCCACCCGGACGGCCTCGTTGGAGCCGCCGGCGGCGGGCGACGAGACGATCTCGGCGCCCCACATGCGCAGCAGCTGCCGGCGCTCCTCCGAGGTGTTCTCCGGCATCACGCAGACCAGGCGGTAGCCGCGGAGCCGGGCCACCATGGCCAGCGAGATCCCGGTGTTGCCGCTGGTGGGCTCGAGGAGCGTGCAGCCCGGCCGGAGCAGTCCCTCCTTCTCGGCGTGCTCGACCATGGCCAGGGCGGCGCGGTCCTTGATCGAGCCCGTCGGGTTGCGGTCCTCGAGCTTGGCCCAGAGCCGGACGTCGGGGCTCGGAGAGAGCCGCGGCAGCCCCACGAGCGGGGTGTTGCCGACCGAGGCGAGCAGGTCGTCGTAACGCATGGCGGAGGGACCTCCGGGTCGGGTCAGCGCAGGAAGCGCTCGGGGTCGAAGTCGTCGAGCGAGATGATCCGCACGCGCGGCAGGATCGAGTTGAAGGCGGCCACGTCGTCCTCGAGGTCGTACAGCGGGATGTCGAGGCCGGTGAGCTGGTTGCTGACGAACTCACGCAGCGCCAGCAGGCCCAGCCGCCGGCCGTCCTGGAGGGCGCCGAGCTGGGGGGCGAAGTCGCTGTCGTGGCTGCACAGCATCACGTCGGCGTCGTGGGCCTTGAGCGCCTCGAGGGTGCGCTGGATGCCGATGTCGACGACCTTCTCGTCGGCGCCGCCGGCCAGCGGGATGGGGCGGTAGCCCATCGCCAACAGGGCCTGCACGAACGACAGCGGCATCTGGCCGTTGGTGGCGTTGAGGAAGAACAGGCCGACCGCGGGCTGGCCCCAGGTCGTCTCCGCGAACTGGGTCAGCCGTTCCCAGCGGGGTCGCTCCTCGGGCAGCGGGCGGCGCTGGAAGAGGGCGGTGCCGAGGGTGGCGTCGATGTTCTCGCCGTCGACGAGCAGGAACGTTCGACGCTCGGTCATCAGGGAAGCTCGGCGCTGCCGCCGGCGACGGCGGGGAGGACGACGACCTGGTCACCGTCGGCCACCGGGGCGTCCAGGCCGCCGAGGAACCGGACGTCCTCGTCGTTGACGTAGACGTTGACGAAGCGGCGCAGGTCGGCCGTGCCGTCCTTGGTCTCCACCAGCCGGTCCTTGAGGCCCGGGTGATGGGCCTCGAGGTCGTCGATGAGCGCGCTCAGGCTCGCACCGCTGGCCTCGACGGCCTTCTGGTCACCGGTGTAGGGGCGCAGGATCGTGGGGATCCGGACCTCAACGGGCATCTGGGTCTCCTGTGGTGGGGATGGGAGCGGGCAGTGCGTCGACCACGGCGACCTCTTCCTCGGTCACCTCGCCGTCGACGATCCGATACGACCTGAACTCCACAGGGCCCTCGTTATTCCCGTGCTCACGCGTGCTCACCAGCACGTAGTGGGCGGCGGGCTCGTTGGCCAGACCGATGTCGGTCCGGCTCGGGTAGGCCTCGGTGGCGGTGTGGGAGTGGTAGACGACGACCGGCTCCTGGTCGCGCGCCCACATGTCCTGGTAGAGCGCGAGCAGCTCGGTGGAGTCGAACTCGTAGAACGTCGGGCTGCCCGCTGCGTTGACCATCTCGACGAGCCGCTCGGCGCGGTCGCTGCCCTCGGGGCCGGCGACGATGCCGCAGGCCTCGTCGGGGTGGTCCCGCTTGGCGTGGGCGACGATGGCGTCGTACGTCGCGCGGTCGAGGGTGAGCACGCGCCCAGGGTAGAGGGCTCAGGGCTCGCTGCGGCGACGGACCATCTCGGTGGGCACTCCCCCGAGGCCCAGCCGGTAGCGGGTGTGCTCGGCGTAGTCGCCCAGCTTGTCCCACAGCGCCCGGTGGGCGGCCCAGGGCAACGGGTCGGACCCGGAGTACCAGGTCTCGCCGAACGAGATCCAGACCGCGGCCCAGTCGGCGGCGCAGTCCCAGGCGCCCTGCTTCGCCTCGACCAGGCGTCGCCGTACCTGGAAGGCCAACCGCGGCCCGTCGGGGCAGTTGGGCGTGGTCGCGATCGGCCACACCCACAGGTCGATCGCGGCCAGGTCGAGCTCGAGGTCACGCAGCACGACGGGGTCGACCAGGACGGTCGCGACGTTGATGTGCGGACGACGCATGCTGCGAAACGCTACCCGCGACCGGCCCCCGCGTCAGCCGATGAAGCGGGCCTCGAGCTCGCCGGTGAGCGCCCACTCGATCCGCGCACGGTGCTCGGCGTGCATCTCCGGCAAGGCGTCCCGGTGTGCCCACCGGACGTCCCGCGACTCGTCGTCGGCCACGTAGGGCTCGCCGGCCACCCAGGTGCAGGCGAAGGTGAGGTCGAGGTAGCTGGCCAGGTCGCCGTTCTGGTGGGTGATCGGGCCGCTGACGGACGTCGAGACAAGTCGGTCGGCTCGCGCGGTCACGCCGGTCTCCTCCAGCACCTCACGCAGCGCTCCGACGGCCGGCTCCTCGCGGGGCTCGAGGATGCCGGTGACCGGGGTCCAGGCGCCGTTGTCGGCCCGCTGCACGAGCAGCACCTGCTCGTCCCCCGGCGAGCCGCGCCGTACGACGGCGGTCACGGCGGGCAGCCACAGCTCACGGGTGCCGACGAGGGCACGGAGGTCGACGATGAAGTCCGGGATCGGCATGGCTCGACCCTAGACAGCGCCGATGCCCCGGCGTCACCGCAGCCGGGGCATCGCGTGACCGGGTCGTGGTCCGGCCGTCTTTCGGGTCAGGCCGGTGGCCCGGGAGGCGGGTTCACCAGGAAGCCGGTGTGCCCGTTGCACGAGTCTCCGGGCTGGAAGCCGGACGCCTTGCGCTCAGCCGGGGTCGAGCCGAAGGCCTCCTTGCTGTGCCCCCAGTTCTGCGGCGGTGCGCCGCCTGGGCCCGGGAACCCGAGGCCGTCGCCGTCCTCCAGGCCCGAGAACGCACAGATGCTGTTGGAGTGCGCCGGCCCTTGGGTCGGGTTGCCGCCGCCGGTGATCTCGCCCGCGAAGGCGGGTCCACTGGCCAGCACGATGGCTGCCGCCGTTCCGGCGGTGGCGGTCACCATGGTGCTGATACGCATGCGATCTCCCCCTTGTGATCAAGCAATGGAACAAGTTCACCAAGGAAACACATCGTCCTCCCTGTTGTCAGTAGCCCGCCTGGGTCAGGTGCTGACCAGACCAGTCACCCGCGGTCCGGCTCGGCTGCCGAGGCGGCCTGGGCGATCAGCGGGGTCATGAACTCGACGAACTCCCACGTGCGCTCCGCGAGCACAGGATCAGCCCGCTGTCGCGCGCGCAACGTCGGGTTCGGCCGGTCGGCGATGGCGCGGTCGATGAGGTCGTGCCATCGCGCCGGGACGACGCCGCGGCACCAGCGGGCCGCGTCTGCCTTGCCGACCACCGACGCGTGCGTGGCCGTGAACAGCAGACGGCAGCGGGTGAGCACCTCGTGCGGCTGACCCCAGGCGTTGTCCAGGTAGCCCCGGTCGGCTGCGATGTCCTGCATCCGGGTGACCGCCAGCACCGCGGCCTCGCCCCGGAGGACCAGGGGTGGCACCTCGTCGACGACCGAGCCGGCTGCCGGCCCGCGGATCGTGAGCGCGCGATGGTGCAATACCCACCGGAACACCTCGGTGTTGTCGTGCGGAGACCACTCCATCTCGCGGTTCCCGTTGTCGACGTACAACCAGGACGCGCTCGGGTCCGCCCGCTCGCGCAGGTCGTGGAGGGAGGCGTAGGAGCCCTCCAGGTTGTGCGCCCAGTGCTCCCCGCGGTCGGGCAGCACCCGGTGGAGTCCGCGGACGGCTGCTTCCTGGCCGGCATCGAGCCGACTGTGCGTCGCGACCAGGAAGTCGACGTCGGAGTGGATGTCGCCCGAGCCGAGTGCGAAGGATCCCTTCAGGTACACGCCCGCCAGCGTGTCTCCCAGAGCCTGGTGGACCGCGTCCCCCAGGTGCTCGAGCATCGACGCCAAGAGCTGGGCCTCGGTGTCGTCGAGCTGCCGGCGCAGGTGCGCGAGGACCTCGGACTCCACGGACGCCAGGTTACGAGGCTGCTCTCCCGGTCAGGAGGCGGAGGCGAGCCAGGGTCGAGCTCGCCCGCCAGATGCTCGACGCGTCGGCGGATACGTTCCAACAGCTCCCCTCGGCTGAGGTCGTCGAGGTCGTGGGGCGAGAACGGCTCGACCTGTCGCAGAGCAGCGACGACCAACGTGGCTTCTCCGATCGTGAACTCGACCGCGAGCGACCCCTGCGGGACCTCGGTCAGGTCTCACGTTGAACCCGCCGAGCTGCCGCCGGCCGTGGTCGTGCCGGGCTCAGGCCGGGACGGCTGGACGCGTTGCCACCACAGGTCGGAGCGGTTGTCCATGACGTACACGCGCCGGCCGATCAGTCCGCTCGAGACGCCGGGACCTGCTCCCTGGGGCTGGGTGAGCCGCAGGGTGCGCCCAGCGGCGGTGTCGAAGACCTCGCCGCGCTTCATGATCCGGGTGCCTGACGCCGAGGAGGTGTCGTCCCACCAGTCGCTGCGCCCGTAGGCGTCCGGTTGAGGCGCCAAGGACGACCACCGGCCGTTCCGGGTGTCCAGGGACTGCCCCGCCCCGCCCCCAGCCGGGAAGGCAGCCGCCAGGCGCCCACCTGTCCAGGTGAAGGTGTAGAAGTCGGCGTGCAGGGAGGGAGCGGGGAAGCGGTGCCAATGGCCGCGGTCGAGGACCTCGACCTGGACCCTCGCGTCCGAGCGGTAGGGGTTCAAGCCGGCCATCAGCAGTCCCTGCGGGCTCACGAAGAGCCCTCGCAGGTACAGCCGGGGCTCGTTCGTGCTGCGCGGCAGGAGGTTCCAGTGGCCCGTGGCCAGGTCGACGCGTTCGACACGGTGCAACGGCCCGCTGGTGGGGACCGCATCGTCCGACACGTAGGCGTACCCGCCGCCAGCAGCCAGCACGTCGTTCCCCCTCAACGGGACGGGGGGCGCGGGGAGCGCAGACCACGCGTCGGCGGTGACGTCGTAGACGACGAGCCGATCGCGGCCGGTGAGCATGAGGAGGGACTGGCCCTCCACCACCCAGGGTCCGTTCGTGACGTCGCGTGGCGCGCGGGCCATCGCCGTCCAGGTCTTCGAGCCAGGGTGGTAGACAGCGCCGTCGCGACGGTCTCCGGGGTAGGGGCAGCTGGCGCCCGGTGGACACTCCAGGTACCGCTCGCCGCCGAAGACGAGCACCGAGTCACCCACCGACGCGACGACCGCCCCGGTGCGAGGAGACAACGGGGCCCTCCCGACCAGATGCCAGGCGTCCGCGGTGGTCGTCGCGACCGAAGGCGTCAGCGCCGCGCGGACGCCGAAACCGACGGCGACCAGTGCGAGGACGGTCGCAGCGCCGGCAGGCCCACGATGACCGCGCATCCGCGACCTCCACTGTCACTGCTCCGGACTGCACGTAGGACGGTAGCGACCCACGACCGGTTCCGCCCTCGTCTCGACCTCGGTGACACGATCGCCGCTCGAGCGCACCGGACGTTGCGCGGAGTGGACCCGGAGCGATCGACGGGCACGCCGTCGCGGCCCACAGGTCTCCCATCTCCGCCAACCGCGGCAGCGGCGTAGCGTGTCGCGGGTGCCGATCAGCCTCCGAGAGATCACCGGCGACAACGTCGATGCGGTTCGAGCGCTGCGCACGACACCGGACCAACAGCGGTTCGTGTCCTCGGTGGTCGACTCGATGGCGGAGGCCGCTGAAGTCCCGCAGGCGAACCCCTGGTTCCGGGCGGTTTACGCCGACGGTCGGCCCGTCGGCTTCGTGATGGTCGCGTGGAACGTCGACCCGCAACCTCCCGGGATGATCGGACCGTGGTTCCTGTGGAAGCTGCTCATCGACCACCGCCACCAGGGGCGCGGCTACGGTCACGAGGTGGTCCGTCAGGTCGTCGAGCTCGTCCGAGGCGAGGGCGGCACCGAGCTCCTGACCAGCTACTCGCGCGGCGAGGGGAGCCCGGCCGGGTTCTACGAATCCCTGGGATTCCGACCGACCGGAGCCGCCGACCACGACGGCGAGGTCCTCGCGAGTGTGCGGCTGGACGGGTCCTCGGCGTAGCGCGACCCGACGGGACGGTCCAGGGTGACCTCGCCGAGATCGACCGGAAGAACGTCCGGGTGGGTGGATTGACTCTCACGCGGCTCGAGGACGACCTCGCGAGGGCCGACAGGCGCCTCGATGCCTCCGGCGAGGGCACTGCTCGAGGACCCCGTCTTCCGGAGTGCCGAAGCCGACACCCTGGCCTCGGAGCGGCTACGGGCCGACGACCGGTATCCCCGGGGCTTCCACCTGGGATCGGTTCGTCTTCCGAGTGTGAGCGACGCCCGTCGGGCTCGACCACCACCGACACGACGATGCCCCGGGACCGTGAGGTCCCGGGGCACCGGGTGGATCAGGGGCAGGAGGATCAGGGCAGGTAGTACATCGGGTTCGGGATCTTGTACGTCGAGTCCGCGAAGCCGCCCTTGAGGTCGCTGAACTGGTCACCGAAGTTGGCGACGATGTCGGCACCGAGGTGCTGCTCGATGTACTGACGAGTCATCGACTTGTACTGGATGGTCGTGCACGTGAACTTCTGGGTGGTCGGGTCCACGCACGAGGCGAGCCAGGGCTCGGTCTGCGCGGTCGCGTCCTTGGTGAACACGTGATCGGGGTTCACGTCGTACCCGGCGCGCTCCAGGTTCGTCACCGTCGCAGGCTTCTGCGCCAACGGACGGCCGGTCAGGAAGTAGACGTCGTAGCCGTGGGCCTCGGCCTTCTTCTCCAGGTCCACCATGCCGGGCACGGCCGGGAACACCTGCGGGTCGGCAGCCAGCACGAAGTCGCCGTTGGTCGCGGGGTTGTAGACGAAGTTGCTGAAGATCTCGTAGCTGTAGGTGTTCAGCGTCGTGTCGTCGACATCGAAGAGCACCGCCTTGCGGGGGTTGTTCTTCTGGTGGTGGGCCAGCGTCCTGCCGGCGTCCGCCGCGATCCCCTCGACCTGTCGGGCATAGGCGCCGTTCGGGTCGAACGTGTGGATCGTGGTGGCCGGGACGGTGCTGGTGCCGGGCGCCGGGATCGTCGTCGTCGTGTCGCCGTAGTAGCCCTTGATGGCGGTCTTCACCTGGTCGATGTTCTGGATCTGGCTGTCGCTGGTCGGGTTGGCCGGCGGAGCCGGAACCGACTGGCCGCTGTTGGTGGCCAGCGCGAAGCCCGGTACGCCGAGAGCGATGCCGGCAGCAGCCGAGGCGAGGCCGAGGGTGACGGCCCGAGCCGGGCGCTTGATGGAAGGCAGGTGCTTCACAGAAATCCTCCGAGTAGGTCGAGATGAACGGCTCATCCGAACACAGCGTGTCCGGGATCACCACACCCACCCCTCCTCTCGGAGCTCAGCGGAGGGCGTCGACGAGCGTCTCCTGCAGCGCCCCGATCCACTGGTAGATGTCGTGCGCCTGGGCGCGCGGGTCGTCGTCCGGGAGCGTCTCCCAGTAGTCGTCGTCGTCCTGCTCGACCTCGAGCCGGGTCGCCAAGGCGAGCCGCAGGTCGGTGAAGGTCCGCAGCCAGACCAGCGCTGCCTCCTGGTCGAGCTCGACGTCGATGACGAGTCGCTGCTCGGAGGCGGGCTCGGCCGGGAGCCCGGCCTCCTCGAGGGTGTCGATGACGGTGGCCGCGCCGTTGGCCTTGCTGTCGCGCAGCCCACCCTCGGTGAAGCGCCGGAACTCGGACGCCGCCTCGTCGTCCTCGAGGTACGCCGTGGGGAACAGGCGGGCGAGCACGGGGTCCTCGGGCTCGGTGGTCGGGCCGTCGAAGCTGAGCATCGCCTCCAGCGGGTCCTCGTGGTCGCGCGGGACCGCCGCTTCGTTGCGCAGGAGCTCGACCAGCTGGGACGCCAGCGACCGGAGCAGGTCGGCCTCCAGCCCGGAGAACGTCGCGATGTAGTGACCGCTTCGGCGGTGCCGGGTGAACCCACTCATGCTCGGTCCCCTTTCGACGGGCAGGGACGTGAGCATTCGACGGGGGTGTTCACTGCTTTTCCATCGTGGCCCAGAGGCCGTACTCGTGCATCGCCTGGACGTCGCGCTCCATCTCCTCGCGGGACCCGTGGGAGACCGCCGACCTGCCGTCGTGGTGCACCTCGAGCATCAGCTTCTCGGCCAGCTTCTCGTCGTAGCCGAAGTAGGTGCGGAACACGAAGGTCACGTAGCTCATCAGGTTGACGGGGTCGTTCCAGACGATGGTGACCCACGGTTTGGCGGTGAGTGTGATCTCGTCCGGGGTGAGGTCCGGCTCGACCTCGACCGGGCTCGTGGTCGCCATCCGCCCATCGTGGCACAGCCGGCACCTCGACCAGCCGCGCGGCACCGGGCCTACGCTGACCAACGTGCGCGCGTCCACAGCCCTGCTCACCGACCACTACGAGCTGACCATGCTGCAGGCCGCCCTCGCGAGGGGCACGGCCCAGCGGCGGTCGGTCTTCGAGCTGTTCCCGAGGCGGCTCCCCGAGGGTCGCCGGTACGGCGTCGTAGCCGGAGTCGGCCGAGCTCTCGACGCCCTCGAGGACTTCCGGTTCGACGCCGCCGCCCTCGAGAGCCTGGCCGACGTCGTCGACGAGCCCACGCGTGAGTGGCTCGCGGCCTACCGCTTCTCCGGTGACATCTGGGGCTATGCCGAGGGCGAGGTGTACTTCCCGTACTCCCCGTTGCTGGTCGTCGAGGGGACGTTCGCGGAGGCCGTGCTGCTGGAGACCGTGCTGCTGTCCATCTACAACCACGACTCGGCCATCGCGTCGGCGGCGTCGCGGATGACGACCGTCGCGGGAGACCGGCCGTGCATCGAGATGGGGTCGCGGCGCACCCACGAGGAGGCGGCCGTCGCCAGCGCCCGCGCGGCGTACATCGCGGGCTTCGCGACGAGCTCCAACCTCGCCGCCCGCCAGCGCTACGGCGTACCGACCGCCGGCACCAGTGCCCACAGCTTCACCCTCCTGCACGACTCCGAGGCCGACGCGTTCCGGGCGCAGGTGTCGTCGCTCGGCCCCGGCACCACGCTCCTCGTCGACACCTACGACGTCCGCGAGGCCGTGCGTCTCGGCGTCGAGGTGGCCGGGACCGGGTTGGGCGCCGTCCGCCTCGACTCGGGCGACCTGGGGGCCTTGGCCCACGAGGTGCGGGCCGAGCTCGACGAGCTCGGCGCGACGGGGACCCGGATCGTGGTCACCAGCGACCTCGACGAGTTCGCGATCGCCGCGCTGGCCTCGGCGCCGGTGGACGCGTACGGCGTCGGCACCGAGCTGGTCACCGGCTCCGGCCACCCGACCGGCGGCTTCGTCTACAAGCTGGTCTCCCGGGAGGGCGACGACGGCGCGATGGTCTCGGTCGCCAAGAAGAGCGCCGACAAGGCCTCCATCGGTGGCCGCAAGTTCGCGCTGCGTCGCCGCTCGGCGTCCGGCGTCGCAGAGGCCGAGGTGGTCGGGATCGGTGAGCCGCCGTTCGACGACGGCGACGACCGACCCCTGCTGGTCCCGCTCGTGGAGGCCGGCGAGGTCGTCGGCCGGGAGCCGCTGGAGGCCGCCCGCGCACGTCATACGGCGGCTCGCGCCGAGCTGCCGCCCGCCGCCCAGCAGATGTCGCGGGGCGAGCCGGTCATCCCGACCCTGCACGTGTGAGGGTGTGAGCGTGGCTCTCCTGACGTGTGACTTCTTCTCCGACGCGCTCCAGCTCGGGACCTCGATGACCGTGGTCCTCCCCCAGCAGACCGAGGAGCAGATCGGCGTCGACGGTGGCGGCGCCGACGGACCCCCGCCCCTGCTGTACCTGCTCCACGGGCTCTCGGACGACCACACCGCCTGGAACCGCTACACCGCCGTGGCCCGGCATGCCGAGAAGGCCGGGCTGGCGGTGGTGATGCCGGCCGTCTCGCGCAGCTTCTACACCAACGAGGCGCACGGCCTCCGCTACTGGGACTACGTCTCCGAGGAGCTCCCCTCGGTGGTGCACGAGTTCTTCCGGGTCGCCTCGGAGCCGGCGCAGACGTTCGTGGCCGGGCTGTCGATGGGCGGGTACGGCGCCCTCAAGCTCGCCTTCAGCCACCCGGAGCGCTACGCCGCCGCCGCGTCGCTGTCCGGTGGGCTCGACCTGCGCAGCCTGCTGCAGCACCCGGACCCGCGCGGCCTGCTCGACCGCGTGTTCGGCGGCTCGGTGAGCGACGAGAACGACCTGTTCACCCTGCTGAAGGATGCCTCCGGGGTCCCGCCCCTCTTCCTGGGCTGCGGCACCGAGGACCCGCTGCTGCCCGGCACCCAGAAGATGGCCGACGCCGCCCGGGCCCGTGGGATCGACGTCACCCTCGACCTGCGCCCGGGGGCCCACGAGTGGACCCTGTGGGACGCCGTGATCGCGGACGTCATCGCCTGGCTCCCGCTGGACAGCGCGGCGGACACGCCCCGATAGCCTCGACCCATGACGCGAGCCCTGATCGTGGTCGACGTGCAGAACGACTTCTGTGAAGGCGGCTCGCTGCCGGTGGAAGGCGGCGCTCGCGTGGCCAGCGACATCGGTGAGCTGCTCCACCACTGGAGCCGCCGGGACGACCAGGCGCCGGCGTACGACGTGGTGGTCGCCAGCAAGGACCACCACGTAGACCCGGGTCATCACTGGGCCCGCGAGCCCGATTTCCTCGACACCTGGCCGGTGCACTGCAAGGTCGGCACCGACGGCGAGGCGTTCCACCCCAACCTCGACCCCCAGCCCTTCGACGCGATCTTCCTCAAGGGCGAGCACCAGGCCGCCTACTCCGGGTTCGAGGGACGTACGACGAGTGGTCTCGGCCTGGCGGAGTGGCTGCGCGAGCACCAGGTCGACGAGGTCCACGTCTGCGGCCTGGCCACCGACCACTGCGTGCGAGCGACCGCCCTCGACGCGGTCGAGGCCGGGTTCGACACCCGCGTCCTGCTCGACCTCTGCGCCGGGGTCGCGCCGGAGACGACGGCAGCCGCGCTCGACGAGATGAGCAGCGCCGGCGTCGTCCTGGGCTGAGGTCAGTCCGCCGGCAGCGCCTCGAGCGGGCCTGTCACCCGGGGCGCCATCGCCTCGGCCAGCGCCACCAGCCCGCTCAGCGGGCGGATCATGACCCGGAACTCGGTGACCAGGCCGTCGTCCCCGACGCTGATGATGTCGACGCCCTCGAGGCTCTTGCCGCCGACGCTCGCCGCGAACAGCAAGACGCTGCCGCCGCCCGCGTCGTCGGTGAAGGCCCGGGTGTAGCGGAAGTCCTCGAGCACCTCCATCGCCGCACGCAGGAAGACCATCGTGGCGGCCCGACCGGCGTACGGCTTGAACAGGGCCGGGCTGCGGAACACGACGTCGGGCGCCAGCAGCGCCTCCACGGCGTCGGCGTCACGGGCCTCGATCGCGCGTCTGAGAGACTCCACTACTCCCCCTCGAAGCTCGGCGTGCGTCGTTCGGCGAACGCCGTCATGCCCTCGCTCGCGTCGAGGGTACGCAGCAGGATGGTCTGGCCGGTCCGCTCGCGCTCGAGGGCGCCGTCGAGCCCGGCGAACGCGGCCGCGTTGACCGCGCGCTTGGTCGCGGCCTGTGCCAGTGGTGCACCGGCCGCGAGCCTCGCGACCACGCCCGCCACCACCGTCTCGAACGCATCGTCGTCGGCGAGGTGGCTGACGAGGCCGGCCTGGTAGGCCTCTCGCCCCGTCACCGGCTCGCCGAGGAGCGCCATCCGCATCGCCCGCGCGCGCCCGACGGAGGCCGCGACCGACGCGGTCGAGCCGCCGTCGGGCATCAGGCCGATCCGGGCGAAGGCGAGCAGGAACGACGCCGACTCGGCGGCCACGCACAGGTCGGCCGCGAGGGCGATCGAGCAGCCCACCCCGGCCGCCGCGCCCTGCACGGCGGCGACGACCGGCTTGTCCAGGCCGGTGACGGCGCGGATGATCCGGTTCGCGCGGTCGAGGGCGCGGACGTCGAGCCGCATCGGCCCGTCGGCCACGACCTGCTCCGGGACGGGCGAGATGTCGGCGCCGGCGCAGAACGCCCGCCCGGCGCCACGCAGCACCACCACGCGCACGTCGTCGTACGACGCGGCACGCTCGAGGGTCTCGGCCAGCTCGTCGGCCAGCGCGTCGGACAGCGCATTGAGCCGGTCCGGGCGGTGGAGGGTCAGGGTCAGGACGGCGTCCTCGCGGACGGAGCGCAGGGAGCCCATCTCACGCCCCCCACTTCTCGGCCAGGGTCCTGATCACGGTGAGGTTGCGGTTCGTCGCCACGCCCAGGTGCTTCTCGACGACGGCGTTGTCGAGGGTGGCCTGGTGATAGCTGTCCCCGAGGAGGAGATGGACCCCGCGTCCGTCGACGACGGCGCGCTCGCCGTCGCCGCCGGCCTCGTCGAGCTTCGCGAGCGCGGCGGCGGTGGGCTTGTCCTTGAGCAACGAGACGTAGTGACGTCCGCTGTGACCCGCGCCTGCCTGCTCGGCGTACGCCGCGACGGCCGACAGCTCGACGGGGGTGAGCACGACGGTCGGGACCGCGAAGCCGGCCTCCGTCTCGAAGGCCTTCTCCAGCGCCGACTCGACCTCGGCCCGGCTGTGCAGGGGTGTCGTGACCCGCACGTTGCCGGTGTTGATGTAGGTCTCGACGTCGGTGCAGCCGGCCTCCTCGCACGCCCTCACGATCGCGGCCTTGCGGAACTGTCGCTTCCCGATGTTGATGGCCCGTAGGAACGCGATGTACGTCGGCATGGCGCCATCCTGCCGAGCCGGGTGACCGGGCGTCGAGGCTCATCCCACGTCCGCGCGGCCGTCTCTCGGTATCCTGCCCGGATGCCCACAGCCCTCGAGGAGCAGAGCTCCGAGCTCGTCGTCTACGCCGCGCGCCTGGTCCGTGCGGTACGGCGGCGAGTGGGGCACCCCGCAGGCATCCGGATCCTGGCGCTTCTCGACGAGCTCGGGGAGATGGGGGTCACCCAGCTCGCCGAGGCCGACCGGTCGTCCCAGCCGACGGTCTCGGGGGCGGTCCGTCAGCTGGCGGACCAGGGGCTCGTCGCCCGCAGCCACGACCCGGCTGACGCCCGGCGCAGCGTCGTGCGGCTGACCCCGGCCGGGAGGCAGCGGTTGCACGACGCGCGGCGTGACAACGGTGCGGCCGTGGCCGAGCGGCTGGCGCGCACCGGACACACCGTCGCGGACGTCGCCGCCGCGGTCGACGTCCTGCGCGCGGTGATGGACGAGCACCTGTAGCTCGCGCAGCGGTGGGAGCCGCTGGCCTGTGCATAGGTTACCTATGTACTATGGACGGCGTTCGCTCCCGAAAGGTGTCTCGTGTCCACGCAGGTCGACCACTCCCAGCACAGCGGTCCCGCTGCCCCCACCCCCGCCTCGTCCGGGTCCTTCTTCGCCCAGCCGCGCGCGGTGTGGGCCGTCGCCTTCGCGTGCGTGATCGCGTTCATGGGCATCGGGCTCGTCGACCCGATCCTCAAGGACATCGCGGTCCAGCTGGACGCGACGCCGAGCCAGGTCTCGCTGATGTTCACCAGCTACATGGCGATCATGGGCGTGGCGATGCTGGTCACCGGTGTGGTGTCGAGCCGGATCGGCCCCAAGCGCACGCTGGTGACCGGCCTGGTGCTGATCATCGTGTTCGCGGCGCTGGCCGGGTCGTCCGACAGCGTCGGCGCGGTCGTCGGGTTCCGCGCCGGATGGGGACTGGGCAACGCGCTCTTCGTGGCCACCGCCCTGGCCACGATCGTGATGTCGGCGACCGGGGGCACGGCGCAGGCGATCATCCTGTTCGAGGCCGCCCTCGGCATCGGGATCGCCTCCGGTCCGCTGCTGGGCGGTCTGCTCGGCGAGCACTCCTGGCGCGCCCCGTTCTACGGCGTCTCGGTGCTGATGACCATCGCCCTGGTGGCGACCGCCTTCTTCCTGCCGAAGACGCCGCCCACCGGGCGCCGTACGTCACTGGCCGACCCGTTCCGCGCCCTTCGTCATCGCCCGCTCCTGCTGGTGGCCCTGACCGCGGTCTTCTACAACATCGGCTTCTTCACGATCCTCGCCGCCGGCCCGTTCGCGCTGCCGGGTGCCGGCATCATCCAGATCGGCTGGATCTACTTCGGCTGGGGCGTGCTGGTCGCGGTGGTCTCGGTGTTCGTGGCCCCGCGGCTCCAGCGACGGGTCGGCACGGTGCCAGCCGTCGTCGGCACCCTCGTGCTCTTCATGCTCGACCTCGCCGTGATGGCCGCGTACGCCGACCAGCAGGCCGTGGTGGTCGTCGGCATCGTGGTGTCCGGCGCCTTCATCGGCAGCAACAACACCCTGATCACCGAGGCCGTGATGGGCGTCGCGCCGGTCGAGCGTCCGGTCGCCTCCGCGGCGTACTCCTTCGTCCGGTTCTGCGGCGGCGCCATCGGCCCCTACGTCGCGCTCAAGCTGTTCGGCGCGCCGCCCGACGTGCACGTGCACGCGCCGTTCTGGTTCGGGGCCGCGATGGTGGCCGTCGGCGTGGCGATCATGGCGGCCGGCGCCGGCGTGGTGAGCCGCGCGCTCGCAGGGCACCAGGAGTCAGCCGCCGAGGAGGTCGAGGACGTGCTGGTCGGCGACCTCGACTGACCCCCGAGACGGCGCGAGGAGACGGGCGGACGGCGCCGAGTCGGCAGGTGCCGACTCGGCGTTCCGGCGCGCCCGCGAGCAGGCTGCGGGAGCGCGTCGTACGGTCGGGGGCGTGCCTTGCGACTTCTGCGGTCTGGACTTCGACCCCATCAGCACCCGCTGGCTGTGCCCGCACTGCCACATGAAGGCCAACTGCTGCGATGGCGCGCCGTTGGCGATCTGTGGCGAGACCCGGGTGCCTGAGACCTCGGGCCTCACGTCGGGCCGCGGGTGACCACCGCAGACCCCACCCGGCTCGTCGTCCGGCCCCAGCGGCTGCTCGACGTCGTCGCCGGTACGACGTCCGAGGGCCGCTGCGTCCTCGTCGACGAGGGCCGCATCGTCGAGGTGCTCGGTCCGCACGACCTGCCCAGCGACGTACCGGTGCTCGACCTGCCGGGCCACACGCTGCTGCCCGGGCTGATCGACTGCCACGCCCACCTGGTCGGCGAGGAGGACAGCGGTCACGGCTACACCGAGCTGCTGACCCGCACCGGCGCCCAGGAGGCGATGACCGGGGTCCGCAACGCCCGCGACACGCTCCACAGCGGCTTCACGACGGTGCGAGACGTCGGCACCTACCGCGCCTTCGTCGACGTCGCCCTCCGCGACGCGATCGAGGCCGGCTGGACCCCCGGACCGCGGATGATGGTGTCGGGCGCCTACGTCAGCTGCTCGGGCGGAGGCGGTGACATCAGCGGCCTCGCTCCCGACGCCGAACCGTTGGTGCCCCCCGAGCTGAGGGTCGGCGTGGTGGACACCGTCGACGACGTACGGCGTGTGGTCCGGCGGATCCTGTACGGCGGGGCCGACCTGATCAAGCTGATCGCCACGGGCGCGGTGATGTCCGACCACGGCAACCCCGGCGTCCCCGAGCTGACCGAGGACCAGATCCGCGCGGCCGTCGAGGAGGCCGCCCTGCACGGCGCACAGGTGGCTGCCCACGCGCACGGCGCCGAGGGCATCAAGCGCGCCATCCGCGGCGGCGTGCACTCGGTCGAGCACGGGTCGCTGATGGACGACGAGGGCGTCGCGCTGATGGTCGAGCACGGCACCTGGCTGGTCGCCGACATCTTCTGTGGCGACTACATCGCCGAGATCGGACGGCGCGACGGCTGGAAGGCCGACGTCCTGCGCAAGAACGACGAGACGACCGAGGCGCAGCGCGCGATGTTCGAGAAGTGCGTGGCGGCCGGGGTGCGTATCGCCTTCGGCACCGACAGCGGCATCTACCCGCACGGGCAGAACGCCCGGCAGCTGGCCTACCACGTGCGGCACGGCCAGACCCCGCTGGAGGCGATCCGGGCGGCCACCCTGCACGCTGCCGAGCTGATGGGCTGGTCCGACCGGGTCGGGCGGATCGAGGTAGGCCGGTGGGCCGACCTCATCGCCGTTCCCGGAGACCCCACGGACGACGTACGGCTCCTCGAGGACGTCCCCTTCGTGATGAAGGGCGGCGAGGTCCTGCTGCACGGGTCGTCCGCCTGAGCGTCGCTTCCAGGTGACGGCAGGGCGGACGACCGGAGGGCAGCAGTCGGTCGTCCGCCTGGGAGTCGCTTCTAGGCGACCGTCAGGCGGACGACCGGCGTGGTCAGAGGTTGCCGCGGAGCTCCTGCTCGCGCTCGATCGACTCGAAGAGGGCCTTGAAGTTGCCCTTCCCGAAGCCCAGCGAGCCGTGTCGCTCGATGAACTCGTAGAACACCGTCGGCCGGTCGCCGACCGGCTGGGTGAAGATCTGCAGGAGGTAGCCGTCCTCGTCGCGGTCGACCAGGATCTTGCGCTTCTTCAGCTCCTCGATCGGGACCCGGACCTCACCGATCCGGTCCCGCAGCTCGTCGTCGTCGTAGTAGGTGTCGGGGGTGTCGAGGAACTGGACGCCGTTGTCACGCAGGATGTCGACGGTACGCAGGATGTCGCCGGTGGCCAGGGCGATGTGCTGGCAGCCGGCGCCCTCGTAGAACTCGAGGTACTCGTCGATCTGCGACTTCCGCTTCGCGATCGCCGGCTCGTTGAGCGGGAACTTCACGCGGTGGTTGCCGCTCGCGACGACCTTGGACATCAGCGCGGAGTAGTCGGTGGCGATGTCGTCGCCGATGAACTCGGCCATGTTGGTGAAGCCGAGGACGCGGTTGTAGAACTCCACCCACTCGTCCATCCGGCCCAGCTCGACGTTCCCGACGCAGTGGTCGATCGCCTGGAAGAGCCGCTTCGGGTGGCCGTCGCGGCGGGTGACCGTCGTGGCGGCGGCGACGTAGCCGGGCAGGAACGGGCCGTCGTACCGCGACCGGTCGACCAGGGTGTGCCGGGTCTCGCCGTACGTCGCGATCGCGGCGATCCGGACCGTGCCGTGCTCGTCGCTGACGTCGTGGGGCTCGTCGAGGATCGTCGCGCCCATCGAGCGGGCGTGCTCGATACACCGGTCGACGTCCGGCACCTCCATCGCGAGGTCGACCACGCCGTCGCCGTGCCGGCGGTGATGGTCGAGGACCGGGCTGTCGGGGGTGACGCCGCCGGTGAAGACGAAGCGGGCGCTGCCCGAGCGCAGCACGTAGGACTTGCTGTCGCGGCGGCCGTGCTCGGGGCCGGCGTAGGCCTCGAGGTCCATGCCGAAGGCGAGCTGGTAGAACTGCGCGGTCTGGGTCGCGTTGCCGACCACGAAGCCGACGTAGTCCTGGGCCGTCACCGGGAACGGGTCGTTGGTCGGGTCGTACTCGACCAGTCCGACCAGCTGCTTGAGCTGGTCGAGGGTCAGGTCGGCCTTGAGCTCCTCGGCGGTGAGGGCGCCGCCGGTGGACGGGGTCTCGCGGGTGGTGGTCATGGGCGACACCCTGCCGGGCGATGACAAACTGTGCAACAGTACGCCGAATCACTGGTCAAACTGCTCACCTCAGGAGCCCCGATGGATGCACTCGACCGCAGATTGCTCCGTCGGTTCGCCGCCGAGCCGAGGATCGGCGTGCTCCAGGCCAGCCGCGACCTCGGCGTCGCCCGGGGCACGGTGCAGGCGCGCCTCGACAAGCTGAGCGAGACCGGTGTCATCACCGGCTGGGGACCGGAGCTCTCCCCCGAGGCGCTCGGCTTCCCGGTCACGGCGTTCCTGACCCTGGAGATCCGGCAGGACAGCGACCGGCACGGCGGTCACGACCACGTCGCCCGCCACCTCGCGACCATCCCCGAGGTGCTGGAGGCGCACACGATCACCGGCGCCGGCGACCTCTTCGCCCGCGTGGTGGCCCGCTCCAACTCCGACCTGCAGCGGGTCATCGACCTGGTGCTGAAGGATCCCGCGATCGTCCGCTCCTCGACCGTGATCGCGCTCGCCACCCAGATCCCCTACCGGGTGCTCCCGCTCGCCGACTCCGAGTAGCCCGCCTCAGCTGAAGATCATGCAGGTCGAGGTCGCGTGGGCGACCAGCCTGCCCTCGGCGTCGAACAGCTGGGCCTGCGCGAGCGCCGTACGACGTCCGCGCTGGAGCACCGAACCCTCGGCCCGGAGCCGGCCGGACTCGAGGGTGACCGGGCGGAGGAACTTCACGGTGAGGTCGAGCGAGGTGTACAGCTCGCCCGCTGCCAGCGTCGAGTGGACGGCGCACCCGGTGGCGGTGTCGAGGAGCGTCGAGATCACGCCGCCGTGCACGGACCCGATCGGGTTGTAGTGGCGGTGCAGGGGCACGAGCTCGACGCTGACCTTGCCGCGCTCGGCCCGGAAGCTCTCCATCCCCATGGTCTCGGCGATCGGAGGGGGTGGCAGCCGGCCGTCGAAGATCGCCTCCAGCTGCTGGAGGCCGTCCATCGTGCTGAGGTCGAGATCCTGGGTCCGGCTCACGGACCCAGCCTGCGTCATCGTTGCTGGGTCTGTCAACAAGACTTAGGATCGGCTCCATGAGCACTGCTCCCCCGGCCCTGGCCTGGTCGACCGACAACTGCACGGTGGGGCGGACGATGGCGGTCCTCGGGGAGCGCTGGACGTTCGTCGTGCTGCGCGAGATCTTCAACGGCGTACGCCGCTTCGACGACATCCGACGCCACTGCGGCATCCCTCGCCAGGTCCTCAGCGACCGGCTCGGGCTGCTGGTCGAGCACGACATCCTGCGGCGCGAGCCCTATCGCGAGCCGGGCGAGCGGGCCCGCGAGGAGTACCGCCTCACCGGGAAGGGCTTCGACCTCTACCCGGTGCTGGTGGCGATCGCCGACTGGGGCGACCGCTACGTCGCCGACCCCGAGGGAGCCCCGGTCGAGTTCGTGCACCGCGGCTGCGGCTCACCCGCACACGCCGTCGTCGAGTGCGCAGCGGGCCACCGGGTCGAGCAGCCGCGCGACCTGGCCCCGCGGCCTGGGCCTGGCGCGCTGGCGCGGTAGTCCGTGACGAAAGGGTTGGTCAGGGGCCTCTGGACCAACCCTTTCGTCACGGACTACCTCAGGCGGAGGGCTTGGCGGCCCACTCGCGCAGCCGGTTGATCCGGGCGTGGAGCTGGTCGGCGTTCGCGATCGCCGCGGCCGGGCCGCCGAGCTCCTTGCGCAGCATGGCGTGGGTCACGCCGTGGGCCTGCCCGGTGCGGTGGTGCCAGGCGGCGATCAGGCCGTTCAGCTCGCGCCGGAGTACGACGAGCTGCTCGTGGGTGGTCGGCTCGCGCTCCGGCTCGACCTCGGCCGCGCCGGCTGTCGCCGTACGACGCGAGCGCTGTCGGTGGTGGAGCAGCTCCCGGACCTGGTCGGGCTCGAGCAGCCCGGGGATGCCGAGGAAGTCCATCTCCTCGTCGGACCCGAGGTGGACCTCGCCGGCGTGCCCGAAGGCCGCGCCGTCGAAGACCACATGGTCGAAGCGCGCCTCCGACCCGAGCGCCTCGAAGCTGCCCAGCAGGTCGTCGGAGGCGCCCATGTCGGCGTTGGCGCGGTCGAGGAGGTCCTGCTCAGCGGCGACGATGTCGTCGTCGTCGCGCACCACGCGGCCGAGCACGTGGTCGCGCTCGAGCTCCATCTGGGCGGCGTGGCCGAGCAGGGTGGCCACCGACGGCAGGAAGATCGACGCCGTCTCGCCGCGCGTCCGGGCCCGCACGAACCGGCCCACGGCTTGCGCGAAGAACAGCGGCGTGGCGGTGCTCGTCGCGTAGACGCCGACCGCGAGACGCGGGATGTCGACGCCCTCGCTGACCATCCGTACCGCGACCATCCACCGGGTGTCGGAGTCGGTGAACTCCGCGATCCGCCGCGAGCCCGCCTTCTCGTCGGACAGCACGACGGTCGCCTTCTCGCCGCTGATCGACCGCAGCAGAGCAGCGTAGGACGCGGGCGGAGTCCTGGTCGGTGGCGATCACGAGCCCGCCCGCGTCGGGCACGTGGCGTCGTACCTCGGTCAGGCGGCGGTCGGCCGCGGCGAGCACGGCTGGGATCCAGTCGCCCTGGGGGTCGAGGGCGGTGCGCAGGGCCTGGGCGGTGAGGTCCTTGGTCAGCGGTTCGCCCAGGCGCGCGGCCACCTCGTCGCCGGCGCGCGTGCGCCACGTCAGGTCCCCGGCGTAGGCCATGAACAGCACCGGCCGGACGACGTGGTCGGCCAGCGCGTGGCCGTAGCCGTAGGTGAAGTCGGCGACCGAGCGCGGGATGCCGTCGGCGCCCGGCGCGTAGCCCACGAACGGGATCGGGTTCACGTCGGAGCGGAACGGCGTGCCGGTCAGCGCCAGTCGGCGGGTGGCCGGGTCGAACGCCTCCTGCACCGCCTCGCCCCACGACAGCGCGTCACCCGCGTGGTGCACCTCGTCGAGGATCACCAGGGTCCGGAACCGCTCGACCCGGATCCGCATCGCGAGCGGGTTGACCGCGACCCCGGCATAGGTCAGGGCCACGCCGACGAAGTCGCTCGAGGTCTTCCCCGCTCCGGCGGAGAAGGTCGGGTCGATCGGGATCCCGGCCCGCGCCGCCGCCTCGGCCCACTGGAGCTTGAGGTGCTCGGTCGGAGTCACCACGACGACCCGGTCGACGACCCGGCGACCGAGCAGCTCGGCGGCGGCCGACAGCGCGAACGTCGTCTTGCCGGCACCCGGCGTCGCGACCGCGAGGTAGTCGCGCGGCCCTCGCTCGAAGTAGTCGGTCAGCGCGGCGGTCTGCCAGGCGCGCAGCGACGTGGCAGTGCCCCACGCCGCCCGCTCCGGCCAGGCCGGAGTGAGAGCGGGAGAAGGTGGTACGGCGTCGGGTGAGGGCGTCGCCGTCACTCGGCCGGGCTTCCCGAGCCGCCGTCGCCTCCGGGCTTGATCGACTCCCAGATCTCCTTGCACTCCGGGCACACCGGGAACTTCTCCGGCGCCCGGCTCGGCACCCAGACCTTGCCGCACAGGGCCACCACGGGGGTGCCCATCACCATCGCCTCGGTCAGCTTGTGCTTGTCGACGTAGTGGCTGAACCGCTCGTGGTCGCCCTCGTCGGTCGGGACCGTGCGCTCCTCGACCCGCTCGTCGACGGCGGTGTCGGTGGACGGGGTGAAACCGGTCTGGACCACCCGGTCACCCTACGTCAGCACCGGCCCGGGGCCGGCCTCGGCCACCGGCGTGTGGACCGACTCCGGGTCCCGGTCGGCGGGATCGCGACCTGGGCACGCCCGACGACCTCCGGCGCCTTCCTCAGCCAGGAGCACCTGCTCGCCGTCGGCACCCGGGTCAGTTGAGGTCGGGGTCAGCGGGCCGGTTGACGTGCCAGGCGAGCTCGCCGGGCTGACGCCGCATCACCTCGCGCCACAGGTCGGACGGGTCGGCCTGGAAGGCGTCCGGAGGCAACGACGGGACGACGTACCAGTCGCCGCCGTCGATCTCCCCCTCGAGCTGACCTGCGCCCCACCCGGCGTACCCGGCGAAGATCCGCACGCCATCGACCTGCTCGCCGAGCAGCTCGGCCTCACCGTCGAGGTCGACGATCGCGAGGCGGTCGGTGACGGGTCGCAGCCCGTCGGGTACGACCTGCTGGTCGCGCAGCAGTGCGACCGCCAGGGCACCCTCGGGCGAGACCGGGCCGCCACGGAAGAGGACCTCGGGCTCGGCCACCACCTCGCTCCAGTCGGCCAGCACGGCGACCACCGGCACCGGCGAGGGCCGGTTGATCACGACCCCCATCGCGCCGTCGGCGTCGGCGTCGAGCAGCAGGACGACGGTGTCCATGAAGTGGGGGTCGAGCAGCTCGGGCGACGCCAGCAGCAGCATCCCCGCGCGGATCTCGGCCATGGCTCCATGGTGCACGTCGACCGGCTCCGCCGAAAGATCGGGCGGGACGGTTTCGCTGCGGCCGTCTCCGGCTCGGCTCCGCCGATCCGGAACGTCCTCACTCGGGCTACGCCGATCCGGAACGTCCTCGCTCGACCTCGACCATCACGCTGGTCGACTTCACCACCGCCGTGGCCGAGACCCCGGGCGCCAGCCGCATGTCGTCGGCGGCCTCCCGGCTCATCAGTGAGACCACCCGGTAGTCGCCGCAGGCGAGCTCGACCTTCGCCATCACGCCGTCCTTCTCGACCGAGACCACCACGCCCGTCAACCGGTTGCGGGCGCTCGAGGTCTTGTCGCTCCCGGCCAGCGAGCTCAGGAACCCCGCCAGCTCGGAGGCGGGCAGCACCCGCTGGTTGCCCCGGCGCTCGAAGGCGATGCGCCCTTCGCTCTCCCAGCGGCGCAAGGTGTCGACGCTGACGCCGGCCCGCTGCGCCACCTCACCGATGCGCAGGTAGTCGGCCACGGGCTCAGCATAGAGGCGCGGGGAGCCCGCTACGCGTCGTCGCGGAAGGTTGCACCCCCCAGCAGCCTGACCCGGACCCGCTCCCCCACGTCGAGACCTGTGTCACCGGGCCCGTCGTGGCCGGCCCGAGCCCAGACCGTGCCGGCCTCCAGACCGAGCTGCACGCGCGCGCCGTCCTCCTGGCGTACGACGCGCAGCACGGTCGCCTCCAGGTCACCAGCGGGGTCCAGGGCCACGTGGCGCGGGCGGGTGAGGGTGACCTGGCCCCCGGAGCGCAGGCTCCCGTCGTACCCCAGGAAGCGTGCCACGGCCGCACTCGGTGGTGCGGCGAGGAGCTCCGCCGGTCTGCCGACCGCCTCCACCCGGCCCTCGAGCATCACCACGACCCGGTCGGCGAGCGCCCAGGCATCGGCCCGCTCGTGGGTGACCAGCACGGTCGCCGACGACGCCTCGCGGAGGGCGGTGGTGGAGTCCTCGACGAGGGCGGCATGACTCTCGGCGTCGAGACCGGCGAACGGCTCGTCGAGCAGCAGCAGGTCGGGCCGTACGGCGAGCCCGCGCGCGAGGTGCACCCGGCGACGCTCCCCGCCCGACAGCGCAGCCGCCGGCCGGCGGACGAGATGGTCGGCACGGAGCTCGGCCAGGGCAGCCAGCGAGCGGGTGCGGCGTTCCCCGCGCGGCACCCCCCACCAGGCCTGGGCGAGGTCGACGTTGGCCACCACCGACCGCCGGGCCAGGCCGGGTGCCTGGAGCACCGTGGCCACCCGCCCGTGCCGCCGGATCGTGCCGCGGGCCGGGATCACCCGTCCGACCGCCTCCAGCAGGGTGCTCTTGCCGGCGCCGTTCGGACCGAGCAGCGCGACGACCTCCCCGGCCTCGACGGTCAACGACACGTCGTGGACGACGTCACGGCGGGCGCGGACGACGCTGACCGCCTCGAGCTCGAGGACGCGTGGTCACGAGGCCCGGATCCGACGTCGCAGACGGCCGTGCTGCATCACGGTGAGCAGGGCGGTGACGACCAGGATCAGGCCGAGCAGCAGGATCCCGATGGCGACCCCCTCCGAGAAGTGACCCGCGTCGACCTGCTCGAGCGCGGCACTGGCCAGGGTCTGGTCGTAGCCCTCGATGTTGCCGCCGACGAGCACCACCGCTCCGACCTCCGAGAGCGCCGAGCCGACCGCCACGATCACGGCGGCCATGATCCCGATCCGAGCCTCCCGCACCGCGAGCGTCGCGAGCTGCAGTCGGCTCGCGCCGTACGCCCGGGCCTGGGCGAGGAGCCCGGGTGGCAGGTCGGAGACCGCCGACGCGGTCAGCGCGATGATCACCGGGAGGGCGAGCACGGTCTGGGCGACGTACACCCCGCGCAGGGTGAAGAGCAGGTGGAACCTGCCCAGGGGCGCGGCCGGGAACATCAGCAGGGCCAGCACCAGCCCGACCACGACGGGTGGCAGGCCGAGTCCGGCGTTGGCGAAGGTCATCGCGGACCCCCGCCCGCGGAACCGCCCGAGCCCGAGCGCCAGCCCGATCGGCAGCCCGATCACGCAGCCGACGACCGTGGACACGAACGCGACCTTGAGCGTCACCCAGACCAGGTGCCACAGATAGGGGTCGCCGGAGGTGATCAGGTGCCAGGCCTCGTGGAGCCCGTCGAGGAAGAAGCTCACGACTCGCTCGTCACGGCTTGGGGACGACGTAGATCAGCCGACCGTCGCTGAGCCGGTAGACCTTGCCGACCTGTCGACCGTGACCGACGACCCGCTGGCCGCTCGCGGGAACCTGCTTGACCTGCTGGTTCGGCTCGACCGTGATCGTGTCCGGTGAGGTGAACCCGTGTCGGGCCACCTGGCCGAGCACGTGGAGGGAGGACAGAGCCGCGAGGAGGAACGCGACCGCCAGCACGACCCCGAGGTCGAAGAGGTTGACGAGCCCGTCGAGCGGGTCGCCCGCACGGTCGTCGTGACGACGGGCCCGGGGGGTCACCTGGATCATCGGACCACCTCCTCGTCCTTCTCCTCGGCCGGGTCGGCGGTGAGCACCGCCGCGACGTACTCGAGGTCGGAGTAGTCCTGCCCGTAGATCCGGTCGCGGGCCAACGAGAGGGCGAACGCGATGGCACCGACCAGCAGGCCGAGCACGGTGACGCTGAACGCGACCCGGAGGTTGTCGGTCAGGGTCTGGACGTCGCCGTTGGCCAAGCCCTCCAGGGCCGGCGACAGCGGGATCAGGGTGCCCATGAGACCGAGGGCGGGGCCCACCCGCACCAGGAGCCGGGTGCGGGCGAGCCGGCGCTGACAGGCGAAGTCGAAGTCGGCGAGCTCCTTGGCGATCAGAGTGTCCGCCGCCGGGCCGCCGGCGTCCGCGGCGATCCGGGCCAGCACCGTGGACATGGCGCTGCTCCAGGCGACCCGCGACAGCGCCGCGGTCGCCGCCGGCCGGTCACCGCGGTCGATGGCGGCGCGCGACTCGTCGGCTGCCGCCGTCAGGACCGAGAGCCGGCGCCGGAAGCGTCGTCGGTACTCGGCGGCGAAGATCCCGGTGTCGACGATCACCGCGGCCAGGGAGAGCAGGGCGAGGATCACCACCGGCAGCTCGAGCATCTTCGAGATGTCGAAGATGGCCTGGTAGACGCGGTCGCTCATGCGGTCATTCTGGCTACCCGTCGACGCACCTGGACAGCCTCCCATGCCATCCCGAGCCCGAGGAGCGCGGGCAGCAGCAGGAACCCGGCGAAGCGCCACGGCCAGGTCCAGTGGGTCTCCGGCGCCACGGCGCCCGCGGCGCGCGTGGCTCCGGTCCGAGCCCGGCTGACGGTGTACGGCTGGGCGGCCAGCAGGAGCCGGCCCGCGACCGCCTGACCGTGCGAGCCCCCGGGGCCGGTCTTCGCCGACGGCGCCGACGACGGCCCCTGACTCGGGGCCGGCCCGACCCCGTGGGCGGTCGAACCAGCCGTGGAGCGGGCGGTGGCCTCGGCGCTGGGGCCCCCGGTCGGGTTGCCGGCGCCCGTGGGTCCGCTGGTGGGGCCGCTGGTGGGACCGCTCGCATGAGGACCCGGCGAGCCCGTCGGTCCGGTGGTGGGTCCGGTCCCGGTGGGCTGGGAGACAGCTCCGACCTGGACGGTCGTGAAGGCGCTTCCGCTGGAGGTGTCGGCTCCGGTGACGGACAGGTGGACCTGGCAGGTGCAGGCGCTGGGGAACCTGTGCTCCGGGGCTGCCGCCGTGGAGGTGCCACCGTCGCCGAAGGTCCACCGGTAGTGGAGCCTCGTCGGGGGCTGGGGATCGGGGAACGCTGCTGCGAAGGCCACCGGCTGGTCGACGTCCGTCCGGGTGGGAGTCGCCGTGATCGAGGGGTGGAGGACGGTCCCGCTGGTGTGGACCTTGACGTGGAGCGCCTGCCCCGACGTCATCTGGAAGTAGTCGGTGATGTTGACGTCGTCGGACCCCATCAGCGGTCGGATGTAGAGCATCGCGTCGTTCGCCCCCGGCTGGAACCAGACGGCCGGGACGAGCCCGTCGGCGAAGACGCTGCCCGGGTCCTGTACCTGCTGCCGGTCCAGGTCGTGCGGCGTCCCGTCGCGGTCGAACACCTCGACGAAGGTGACCCGGTCGAGCGGGAGGTTCGACCCGGGGGCGACCTGGACGCTGCTGATCAGCCCTGCGAGAGACAGCACGGACGGCGTCGGGTCGATGCCCTGCGCCTCCGCCCCCGGCCTGCTCCGGGTCGAGTAGTGGGCGTCGAAGGTGTCGTAGAGGTCGCAGACCTGCTGCGGCGTGTAGGTCTGCCTGGTCGAGACGTCGCCGACCACCTGGACGACCACGGAGCTGCTCCCGGAGCAGCTGTCGGCGTACGACGGCGCGGCCGGCACCAGGAACGCCGCAGTGGCCGTCGCCCCCAGGGCGACGGCCACGAAGCGGCGCGGTGCAGAGGTCATGGTGCGCGGGCTACCTCACGCCCCGCGAACCGGAGGCATCGGGCAGGACCACCCCGGAGTTCACGTAGCGGACCTTGACCTGCCACCGCCCCTTCGGCAGGGGGTACCGCTTGTCGAAGTGGGCGGCGCCGGCAGGCAAGGAGGTGTGCGCGACCAGGTGGGAGCCGCGACCCGGGCGGGCGGCCCACAGCTGGAGCACCGCCCCAGAGCCAGCGACCCGCGGCGAGACCCGGCCGGTCACCTCGACCCGCTTCGGGGCCACCCGTCTCGCCGTGCGCAGGACGGCGTGCGACTGCACCTTGACCGTCGACAGCTTCGTCGAGGTGGGCGCCAGGAGGTCGGCGAAGACAGGGCTCAGCGCGATCTCCGTCTTCTGGATCTGTGGTGTCACCAGGGAGTACGCCGCGGTGCGCTGGGGCTTGAACGAGAAGGTGTAGGACCCGTTGGCCGTCGTCACGTTGCGATCGACCACCGACGTGGTGGTGCCCACCCTGCGGATCAGGCTGACGGCGACACCGTTCAGTGCCGGGGTCCCGGGGACGACGTTGCTGACCTTTCCCGTCAGCTTGACCGTCCCGCCGGTCTGGACGACCTTCGGCAGGGTCGAGGCCGTGACCCGGGGCGCCGCGTCGGGGCGGAACGGCGCGCTGCCGCTGGTGTCCTGGAGGTACCTGCCGATCGCCGCCTGGGCAGCCGGGGAGGTGATCCAGTTGAGGAACTTCGTGGCCGCCACCGTGTTGATCTGCGACCCGGCCGGCACCGCGGAGGGGTTGATGCCGTAGGCGTGGAACGAGTTGACGAGCAGGAACTTCTGGCTCGCGGGCGCGCCGTCGTTGTTGTCCACCACGACCTGCAGGTTGGACAGGGCGTGGGTCGACTGCAGGAAGTCGAAGGTGCCGCGGTCGGTGAAGACGTAGCAGTTGTCGGCATTGGCGCCCCCGCTGCCGAAGGGGCAGACGTCGCCGGTCTCGATGTTGGGGGCCTGGGTCTGACCCGTCGCGTGGTACCAGGCCGGGGGGGCGGCGTCGAGAGTCGGGCAGGCGCCGGTGTCGCTGCTCGGCTGCGAGCCGCCGCCGTTGGCGTCGGTGACGGTGCAGGTGGGGACGCCGGTGGTGAGCTTCCAGATCTGGTGCTCCTGGACCGTGGTGCCCGGCGTACCCCCGCGCGAGACGAAGTTGGCGTCGCCGTCGGCTCCGGCGGTCGCGATCTTCTGGAACGCCGAGACGATGTTCTGGTTGCTGTCCGCGTCCATCACGTGGGCCGGGTCGGAGGCCGGGCCGAGCAGGACGTAGTCGCCCCAGAAGATGGCGCGTCCGAAGCTCTCCAGCGAGTAGCCCTGGCCGACGAACTTGTTCTCCAAGGAGGCCGCGTGCACCAGCAGCGCGCTGGCACTCCCGGCCTCGGCGAAGGTGATCGCCGCTCCGGTGCCCTTGCCGATGTAGTTGAGGGTGAGGCCCGGGTTCGCAGCCTCGAAGCCCGGCTTGATCACCGTCGAGACCAGGTTGGAGTCGGAGACGTCGCTGGTGCCGACGACGGTCAGGGTCGAGGAGTCGTCGGCGGACGCGGACGGGGTCAGCCCGGGCAGCAGCCCGGCGACGAGGACGAGGGAGGAGCCCGCGAGGATGCGGCGAACAGTGGGTGGAAGCACGGGGTAGTTCTAACACGCACACCTAGGTACTTCCTAGGCACCCAAGCCGATCCTTGTCCTCGGTGGGCTTTCGCACCCTCGCGCCACCCCTAGACTGCGCCGAATGACCAGGAGTGCGCAGGACCGCTCGGCGCCGGTGGCCCCCGTTGCCGGGACCAGCCGGCGCGCCCAGTTCTCCGCCTCGACCCGCCGGGCGCTGGTCGACGTGGCCGAGGAGCTGTTCACCGAGCACGGGTACGCCGCCACGTCGCTCGACGCGATCGTGGCCGGTGCCGACGTCACCAAGGGCGCGCTCTACCACCACTACTCCGGCAAGCAGGCGCTCTTCGAGGCGGTCTTCGAGCAGGTGGAGGCCGCGGGCGCCCACACCATCCAGGAGTCGCTGCGCGACCAGGAGGACCCCTGGGAGAAGGCGATCGCCGGACTCCGGGCGTTCCTCGACGTCGTGCGGCAGCCGACGTACAACCGCATCGTGGTGCAGGACGGCCCGTCGGTGCTCGGCTACGAGCGCTTCCGCGAGCAGGAGGCGCGGTCCACGTTCGCCTACGTGCTCGACATCGTGCGGGCCGTGCTCGCTGCGGGCGACTGGAAGGTCGACGCCGACCTCGAGCAGACCTTCGCCCGGATCTTCTTCGGGGCGATGTCGTCGGCCGGGTCCACCGTCTCGAGTGCCGACGACGGCGACGCCCAGGCCGAGCGGGTGGAGGTCGCCATCGGCTTCATCCTGTCCGGGCTGCGCGCCCTGGCCGACCAGGCCGTGCCGCTGCCCGAGACGCCGTGACGGCTACTTCTTGGTCCAGGTGACGTTGCCGCCCGAGTTGGGCACCAGCTCGACCCACGTGTGACCGGCCGGCACCTTCAGAGCGCCCTGCTTCGTGGTCAGGGTGACCGGCGAGGTGGGCTTCTTGCCCTTGTGCCAGGTCGCCTTCACGACGTGGCCGTCGTGGAACAGCAGGGCGTGGCCCTTGCCGACGAGCAGGGTCTGCGGCACGTGGTTGCCGGCCGGGTCGAGGTAGCCCGCGTCGCCCTCGCGCACGCGGAGCACCAGCACGTTGGTCGCCGGGAACTGGTCGCCGGCGGGCGCGTTGCTGTTGGTGTTGTGGTAGCTGCCGTTGGTGAAGAACCACTGGGTGGTGTGGCCGCCGGAGAACTGCGCCGAGATGTGGGTCGCCTTGGGACCCTTCGGGTAGTCGCTCTCGCTGCCCCAGGTGAAGTAGTCGGGCGGGGTGGCCTTCGCCGACTTCGCGACCTGGGCGACCTGGTCGAGGTGGGCGAGCAGGTTGTAGGGCGCGATCCGGTTGGTCGCGCGGTAGAAGCCCTTGGTGCCCTCGCTGTAGAACGGGATGTGGGCAGCCTTGATCAGCGCGATCGTCTTGCCCGCCGCGCCGCTGGTCACGATCGAGGCGTGCACCGGCGAGACGATGTCGATGTCGCTGGCGCGCATCGAGCGGACCGGCCCGACGTCCTTGGCGATGTCGGAGTAGAAGAACGCCGCGAGCCGGGTCAGCCCGCCCTCCACCAGCTCCTCGACGACCATGTCGGCGTGGCTGAGCCCGAGCTGCGGTGAGCTGGAGGGGGTGTTGTCCATCTTGGTGACCAGCACCGGGTGGTCGAGCTCCGCGCTCTTGCCGGACGGGACCTGGAGACCCGTCAACGGCCAGAACTGGGTGAGGTCGGCGCCACCCTGGACGGACTGGGAGGCGCTGGCCTCGGGGCTCGAGCTCGCCGAGCCGCCGCAGGCGGACAGCAGGAGGCCCGCCGCGGTCAGGACGGACAGGGACAGGGCTAGGCGTCGCACAGGATCTCCATCGGGTGGTGCCGGGGGGTCAGGACAGTCCGGACCAGTGTGGGGGACGGTTCAAGGCCAGCCGGGAAGGGCGCGCCGTGGGTGAGAGCAACCTCACCCCGACCCGCCGGAGATCGGGTACGACAGGCTGGTGAGCGTTTGGTACGTCGTGGGGTCGAGGAAGGCGACGAACACCGAGGACCCGCCCGCGGTCGACGTCGCGTCGGGGACGACGACCATCAGCGCGGGCTGGTCGGTGATGCCCTTCGCGCTGTCGCTGACCGAGGTGCGCAGCACGATCGGGTTCGACCCGCTCGTCGAGGTGCCCCCCTCGGTCGGGGCGTGCGACAGCACCTGGCCCACCGTGCCGCTGTCGACCGGCGAGAGCCCTTGGTAGAGCACCCCCTTGGCCGCCAGCTCGTTGGTGAACGCGGGCGGCAGCTGGGAGTAGACGTCGACCGACGACTGCCCGCCGTGGCCACGGGTGATGACCCACACGATGAGGGCGGCCCAGACCACCGCCAGCACGACGGCGTACAGGAGGTGGATCGGCTTGCTGCCGGGCGGGCGTCCGGCCGGCCGGACGTACTCAGGAGACAAGCTTGGCGCCTCCGTCGACGTACAGCGTCTGGCCGGTGATGTAGGAGGCCTCGTCGCTGCACAGGAACGCCGCAGCAGCGGCGATGTCCTCGGGGAACCCGACCCGGCGTACCGGGTTGCGGTCTGCGGCGGCCTTGCGGAAGTCCTCGACCGGCATCCCCACCCGGGCGGCGGTCGCATCGGTCATGTCGGTGGCGATGAAGCCGGGCGCGATCGCGTTGGCGGTGACGCCGTAGGGGCCGAGCTCGATCGCGAGCGTACGGACGAAGCCCTGGATCCCCATCTTGGCCGCGGCGTAGTTGGCCTGGCCGCGGTTGCCGAGGGCGGACACGCTGGAGAGGCAGACGACCTTGCCGTACTTCTGCTGCGTGAAGACCTGCTGGGCCGCGCGGGTCATCAGGAAGGCACCGCGGAGGTGGACGCCGATCACCTGGTCCCAGTCGTCCTCGGACATCTTGAACAGCAGGTTGTCGCGGGTGATCCCGGCGTTGTTGACCAGGATGTGGAGGCCGCCGAGGTCGGCGACGACACGGTCGACGGCAGCCTGGACGGAGGCGGCATCGCTCACGTCGCAGGCGATGCCGGTGTGCCGCTGACCCCCGCCGGTCGAGCCGGTCGAGACCAGGGAGGCGGCGGCGACCGAGGCCCGCCCCTCGTCGAGGTCGAGGACCGCGACGGCGGCGCCCTCCTCGGCGAAGCGGGTGGCGATGCCGAGCCCGATCCCTTGTGCGGCACCGGTGATGACGGCGACCCGCCCGTCGAAGCGGCCCATGACGACCTCCTGGCTCACATGCGCTGGGTGGAAGAGAGGCCGGGAGACGAGACGGAAAACCCCGCCCCGGCAGTCGGTGGTCGAGCGTAGTCGAGCGCACCTGAGCCGCCGGAGCGGGGTGAAGGGCAGGGTCAGACGGTGGTCGGGCGGGTCGCTGCCTCCGCCTGGGCGCGCAACGCGTCGAGGCCGTCGGCGGTGGCCAGCACCGCCTGCACGACCTCGTCGTCGCTGCGGGTCAGGGCCACCAGCAGGCGGGCGCCGGTCATCCCGGTCACGCCCTGTCGGGCGTCTCGCTCGGAGCGGTCGTCGGCGAGGCGGTCGCGCAGGACCGAGCGTCGTACGTCGTGCAGCAGACTCCTCAGGGACCGCGAGAAGGCCGGCCCGAACGGGCGACGGCTGCGCGGGCCGCGACGGCCTCGGCCTCGCTCGCGCTCCGCGTCGCTCCGCTCGTCGCGGTCGTCGTCGCCGCGCGCGGCGCGCTCGGCCCGCTCGTGGTGGTGGTGGTGGCGTCCGCCGCCGCGGCGTTCACGACCGCGACCCCGACCCCGGGGGCCGCGCTCGGGGCGGTCGCCCCAGCCGTCGCCGAGGTCCTGGCCGAGGTTGGCCCTGACCGCGTCCCGGACGCGGTCGAGGTCGATGCCGATGGCCCGCAGCGCCTCGCGGTCGTCGTCGTAGGCCGAGGCCGCGGGCTCGTCGCCCGGGGCGGTCTCGTCCACGGGGTCGACGTGGCGCTCGGCGACGAGCTCGCGAGCGGCGTCGAGGGTGATCCCGTGGTCGGTGAGTGCGGCGTACGCCGTGCCGCGCGGGTTGGCGAGCAGGCCGAGCAGGAGGTGGTCGGGACCGACCTCGCGGTGGCCGAGCTCGCGGGCGATGTCTGCCGCCTGGGTGACGGCGATTCTGGCTTCGGTGTCGAATCGGGTGTTCATGGGGTGCTCCTCGAAGGTTCTGTGGCTCCCACGTCAGTCGCGGGAGTGCTTCTGGTGGACGGCCTGACGGCTGATCTTCAGCTCGTCGGCGATCGCCTGCCAGCTCCAACCCTGCTCGCGTGCGTTGCGGACCTGGACCGCCTCGAGGCGGTCGGCCAGCGCGCGGAGGGCTCGGACGGCGGCGAGTCCCTGAGCGGGATCGTTGCTCGCCGCGGACTCGGAGAGCTCGGTGGCGTCGTTCACTGTGTCAAGTAAACCTGACGTTTCGGAAGTTGTCAACTTTTCCTGACATCACAGGACGGCGCGCAGGCGAGCGGCGTACGCGGCCGCCTCGCCGTCGGCGTACGTCGTGCGTGGCCAGAAGAAGCCGCGGAGGCCGTCGCCCTTCGTCCGCGGTACGACGTGCAGGTGCAGGTGGGCGACCGACTGGCTGACCACGTTGTTCATCGCCACGAAGCTGCCCTGGGCACCGAGCCCCGCGACGACCGCGGTGGCGAGGCGTTGGGATGCTGCCAGGAAGGGGTCGCGCAGGTCGGCGGGGAGGTCGGGCAGGGTCACGACGTGAGTGCGCGGGACCAGCAAGGCGTGGCCCTTGAACACCGGTCGGGCGTCGAGGAACGCGACCATCTCGGGCTCGTCGAGCACGATCTCGGCCTGGGTCTCCCCCGCGATGATCGAGCAGAACACGCAGGCGTCGGGCACGGGGCAACCCTAGGCGGCGCGGCCGACGCCGCTGATGCCGTTCGTCGACCTGGTCCGGTGCGGGCCCGTCGCCCGGCTCGGACCTGCCTGGCGCGGGAGGCGGTCGTCGCCGAGACGGCACGTCGATCACCGTCTTCCCGACCATCGACGAGGCCGTCGCGGAGCTGCGCCGCCCAGGCTGAGGGCTCCTCCAGCCGTGCTTCAGGCCGCCAGGAGCGCCCCGGCGCCCAGGACGACGACGGACAGCCCCGCCAGCATGGCGAGCAGCGGCCACACCCATCTCAGGTAGGTGCCGTAGGGCACGCGGGCGATCGCCAGACCGCCCATGACCACCGCCGAGGTCGGGATGAACAGGTTCATCAGGCCGGACGCACTCTGGAACGCGGTGACGATCAGGTTGGCCTCGACGCCGACGAAGGCGGCCAGCGGAGCCATGATCGGCATCGAGACGGTCGCGAGCCCTGACGACGAAGGGATCAGGAAGGACAGAGGCAGGAACAGCAGGAACACCACGACCACGAAGGCGACCGGGCCCAGCCCGTCGACTGCCTGCTCGGCCCAGTGGAGGACCGTGTCGGTCACACCGCCGTTGTTCATGATCACGGTGATACCGCGCGCGATCCCGATGATCAGGGCCACCCCGAGCAGGTCGCGGGCACCGTTCACGAAGGCGTCGGTGAGCTCGAGCTCGCTGAGCCGTCCGAGCAGCCCGATGATGATCGACATCAAGATGAAGAGCGCCGTCATCTCGGGGAACCACCACCACAGGGTGGGGAGGCCGATCCCCATGTCCTCCCAGGGGATCACGCCGTACATCATGATGCCGAAGGAGAGCCCGAACGCCGTCAGGATGACCTTGTCGCGGGAGGTCATGGTGGCGCCCTCGGACTCCCCCCGTTTCATGCTGAAGCGCTCCTCGTTCGCCTCCCTCAGGTGGTGCACCACGGACGTGCTGGGGTCGCGCTTGACCCGCTCGGCGTACCGCATCACGAAGAAGATGCCCAGACCCAGGCCGACGACCAGGATGATCAGACGCGAGAGCAGTCCGTCACTGATCGAGATGCCGGCGAAACCGGACGCGATGCCCGTGGCGAACGGGTTGATGGTCGACCCGAGGGTGCCGATGCCGCAGCCGAGCAGGAGGATCGCGGCCCCGGTGAGGGCGTCGTACCCGGCCGCGACCATCACCGCGATCACCAGGCTGTAGAAGGCCAGACTCTCCTCCGCCATGCCGTAGGTCGTCCCGCCGAGCGCGAACACGATCATCAGGATCGGGATCATCCAGCGCTCGCGCCCCTGCAACCGGGTCACCAGGGCGCCGATGCCTGCCTGGATGGCACCGGTCGCCATCGTCACGCCGAGGAAGCCTCCGATCACGATGATGAACAGCGCAACGTCGATGGCCCCGAACAGGGTGCCGCTGTTGTAGTAGGAGATGTTCCCCTTCGAGTTCTCGATCCCGTAGAGACCGTTGATGGGTGCGGTCAAGGAGTCGATCAGGATCCGCTGCGGATGTCCGGCGACCTCGTGATAGGTGCCCGGGATCGGAGCACCCGCCTTGTCCAGCTGGTAGGCGCCCGCTGGGATCAGCCAGGTCGCGATCGCCATCAGGACGATCAAAGCGAACAGGATCGTGTAGGCCGACGGCAACGCGAAGCGGTGCTTGCTCTCGGTCGGAGTGGTGGCCACCGGGTCGCTCATGGGGTCTCCTTCACGGGTTGTTCAGCAGTCACCGAGGCGGAAAGTGCCGGCTCGACGTCCCCACGGGGAGGTCGCCCGGGGCACCTTGAACCCGATGAACCCGTAGAGGACGTCCAGTACCGGGCTCAGCAGGTTGAAGAAGCAGAACGGGAAGTAGGCAGCCGTGGAGACGCCGAGCACTCCGGAGATGTAGGCGCCGCAGGTGTTCCACGGCACCAGCACCGAGGTCACGGTTCCCGAGTCCTCGACCGCGCGCGACAGCACCTGGGGTGCCAGACCACGACGGGCGAACTCCCCGCGGAACATCCGGGCCGGCAGGACGTCCGCGACGTACTGGTCGCCGGCGATCACGTTCAGACCGATCCCGCTCGAGTTGACGGCGAGGATCAGGGGCCCACGCCGACTGGCCAGCGCGACGATCGGCTCGAGCAGGCGCTGCAGCAGACCGGCGTACTCCATCACCGCCGCGAACGAGAGCGCCCCCAGCACCAGCCAGATCGTGGTGAGCAGGCTGGCCATGCCGCCCCGGGTGAAGAGCGCGTCGATCGACTCCACGCCGGAGTGGCTGACGAATCCCGTGGCCATCGCGGCGTAGATGGCCTTGATGGAGGTGGCGACGGGTCCCAGGCTCGGGTCGGCCACGAACGCCTTGACCGCGTCCCACTGGGTGAACGGCGCCAGGACGCCCGCGAAGAGAGCCGACCCGAGGATCGACAGGAACGGCGGGAAGCGACGTGCCGCGAAGACCACGAGCAGCAGCAGCGGCAGGAGGTTCACCCAGGAGATGTTGAACGCCTCGCCCAGCGCCGCCCTCGCGGCGTCCGTGCTGATCGTGGCGTTCGGGTCGGCGTTCAGCCCGAGCACCATGAACAGCACGAGGCTGATGCCGAGGGCCGGTCCCGCCGTCCAGAACATGTTGCGGACGTGCTCGCCCACCGTGAGACCACCGCCGACCAGCTTGGGCACCAGGATCGTGGTCTCGGACAGCGGCGTCATCTTGTCGCCGAAGTAGGCACCGCAGATGACGGCGCCGGCGGTGATCGCGTCGGAGAGACCCATCACCGTCCCCATGCCGACGAAGGCGACGCCCAAGGTGCCCGCTGTCGTCCAGGAGCTGCCGGTCACCATGCCCACCAGGGCACACACGACCGCGGTGGTCAGGTAGAACCAGGTGGGGCTCACGACGGCGATCCCGATGTCGACGATGGTCGGGATCGTCCCGGCCATGTTCCAGGTGCCGATCAGCGCGCCGACCGCGAGCAGGATGAAGATCGCACCCACGGCGGACGTGACGCCGCCGACGGCTGCGTCGGCGACACCGGCCACCGTGTAGCCGTTCTTGAACGCGATCAGGCTCGCGAACGCCGCGCTCAGGAGGAGCGCGACCTGGAGCGGACCGTTGGTCGCATCGATCCCGAACAGGGAGATCGTGAGGGCGAGCAGCGCGATCAGGACGACGATGGGCAGCAGGGCATCGAGCAGCGTCGGCGCTCGCGGGACCCGGTCAGCCATCGTGGATCAGCCACGCAACGTCGACGACGCGGCTGGTGCGCCTCGTTCGGCGCCCACGTCCTGGCCGTGATGGTGGTCGGTCCCCCTGGCCCACGCGATCAGCCCGATGACACAGGCGACGGCCACCACCACGACGGCCCATCGCACACGATCTGACATCGCGGCCTCCTCACACCGGGTCGCGGGTCAAGGGGCAGGTCATGCAGTGCCCGCCACCGCGGCCCTTGCCGAGCTCGAACCCTTCGATGGTGATCACCTCGACTCCGGCCTTGCGCATCTTGTCGATCGTGAAGGTGTTGCGCTCGTACGCCACCACGACGCCGGGCTCGAGGGCGACGACGTTGTTGCCGTCGTCCCACTGCTCCCGCTCCTGCTGGTAGGCGTCGCCACCGGTGGTCACGACCTCGCAGCCGGTCGACTCCCATCGCATCGGCGACGGCGCCGAAGAACGACTCCTCCTCCGTGACGTGGAAGCGCTGACCGTTGCTGCCCGGGCCGCAGGCTGATCGCCCGGACCCCCTCGACCACCTGGGAGTACGCCGTCACCTTGTCCCGGTCGAGCATCGTGAAGACGGTGTCCAGGTGCATGTGAGCCCGGTCCTTGGTCATCACCACGGCGATGACCCGTTCGGCTGCACCCTTCTCGAAGAGCGCCGCAGCGACCTGCTCGATCATCCGCGCCTGGGTGCGCTCGCTCATCCCGATCAGGACGGTGCCGTTGCCGATGGGCTGGACGTCGCCGCCTTCCATGGACGAGCGTCCGAAGTCATGAGCCTCGAACCGGTCGTCGTTGCCCGAGGGGCGGGTACCAGAAGTCGAAGTCGGCGTCCGCGAACATCGGATGGTACTTGTAGATCGCCGCGACGTTGAAGGCCTCCAGACGTCGAGCCGGCCAGAACATCGGGTTGATCGTCACGCCTCCGTAGATCCAGCAGGAGGAGTCGCGCGTGAAGAGCGTGTTGGGCAGTGGCGGCAGCACGAACATGCTCTCGTCGTCCAACGCCGCCGCCGGCAGCGACCGCGCGCGATAGCTGCCGACGTCGAGGCCCGACTCGGCGACGGTGAGGCCGCCGATGAGGTGGGTGGCGAGCTGGTCCGGGTTCATCGCGGACAGCGCCGCGCGCACCTCGTCCACGAGAGAGAACCGCACGGTGTACTCCGAGGCGACGAGCTCGATCAGCCGTTGCCTGCCCTCCTCGCTCGCGGCGAGTGCCTCCGCCAGGAGGTTCTGCAGGAGGAACACCTCGACCCCGCGCTCCTGCATGCGGGCGACGAACTGGTCGTGCTCGTACTGGGCGCGCTCGACCCAGAGCACGTCGTCGAACAGGAGGTCGTCGTGGTTGGTCGGTGTCAGTCGTTGCAGGCTGAGCTCCGGGCGGTGGACCATCACCTGCCGCAGCTTTCCGACCTCTGAGTGAACTCCGAACGGTGCCATGTCTCCTCCTCGATCCGTGCCGCGTGTCAGGCGACGATCTGGGTACCGGACGATACCGGCGACGATCTGCTCGATCTCGGCCAGACTTCCGATGGCGGCTCGCTTGTCCGGTCGCCTCGACGAAGCGGGCGGCGGCGTCGACCTTCGGGCCCATCGATCCGGCCGCGAACTGCTCACCGCGCAGCTCGGGCGGCGTCACACGGCCCGAGCTGCCGCTGCTCGGGGGTGCCCCAGTCGGCGTACACCCCGTCGACGTCGGTGGCCAGGACGAGCAGGTCCGCGCCCACCTCGCGAGCCAGCAGCTCACTGGCGAGGTCCTTGTCGATCACGGCCTCGACTCCGACGAGGATGCTCCCGCTCGGGACTGAACATGGTCGGGACGCCCCCGCCGCCGGCGCAGATGACGACCACGCCCTGGTCCAGCAGCCAGCGGATCGGCCTGATCTCGAAGATGCGCCGTGGCTCGGGAGACGGGACGACACGACGCCAGGCAGTCGCCGTCCTGCTTGAAGGTCCACGGCTTCGCTGCCGCCAGCGCATCCGCCTGTTCCTGGTGTAGACGGGTCCCGACGAACTTGGTCGGGTCGCCGAACGCGGCGTCGGCGGGGTCCACCTCGATCATCGTCAGCAAGCGAGGCGAGCGGGGCGTCCTGTCGGCATCACGTTGCCGAGCTCCTGCTCGAGCACGTAGCCGATCATCCCCTCCGTCTCGGCTCCGAGCACGTCGAGCGGGTAGGCCTCCACGTCGGTGTACGCCGCCGCCTGCAGGGCCAGCAGCCCGACCTGGGGACCGTTGCCGTGCGAGAGGACCAGCTCGTGCTGCGACGCCACTGCCGCCAGCGCCGGCGCGGCGAGCCTGCACGTTCTGCCGCTGCCGGTCAGCCGTCATCGGCTCTCCACGTTTCAGCAGGGCGTTGCCGCCCAGTGCCACGACCACGCGCACGGCGGCCTCGTCACGATCCGAGGGTGGCGACCATGATCGCCTTGATCGTGTGCAGCCGGTTCTCGGCCTGGTCGAACACGATGGAGGCCGGCGACTCGAAGACCTCGTCGGTCACCTCGAGGCCGTCGAGACCGTAGGTCTGGAAGATGTCCTCGCCCACCTTGGTGTCGCGGTTGTGGAACGCCGGCAGGCAGTGCATGAACTTCACCTGCGGGTTCTCGGTGCGGGCGAGCACGTCGGCGTTGATCTGGTAGGGCGTGAGCAGGTCGATCCGCTCCTTCCAGACGCTCTTGTCCTCGCCCATCGAGACCCAGACGTCGGTGTAGAGGTAGTCGGCGCCCTTCACGCCCTCGTCGACGTCGGCGGTGAGCGTCAGTCGCGCCCCGGTCTCCTCGGCGATCTCCCGGCAGGTCTTCACGAGGTCCTCGGCGGGCCACAGGTGCTCGGGCGCGCAGAGCCGGACGTCCATGCCGTACTTGCACCCGCCCACCATCAAGGAGTTGCCCATGTTGTTGCGGGCGTCCCCGAGGTAGCAGTAGGCGATGTCGCGTCAGGTGCTTGTCGGTGTGCTCGGTCATCGTCAGCACGTCGGCGAGGATCTGGGTCGGGTGGAACTCGTCGGTCAGCCCGTTCCACACCGGGACGCCGGCGTACTCCGCGAGGATCTCGACGTTCTCCTGGGCGGACCCGCGGTACTCGATCCCGTCGAAGGTACGGCCCAGCACCCGGGCGGTGTCCTTCATCGACTCCTTGTGCCCGATCTGCGAGCCGCTGGGCTCGAGGTAGGTGACGTGGGCTCCCTGGTCCTTGGCGGCCACCTCGAAGGAGGTCCGAGTCCGCGTCGACGTCTTCTCGAAGATCAGGGCGATGTTCTTGCCCTCGAGGCGCGGCTTCTCGTAGCCGCCGTACTTGGCGGCCTTGAGCTCTGCGGACAGCTTGAGCAGGAACCGGAGCTCGTCGGGTGTGAAGTCGAGCTCCTTGAGGTAGCTGCGGTTGCGGAGGTTGAACGACATGGGGTTCCTCGATTCTGTGGGGGGTCAGGCGACGGCGGGTTTCGCGGCGATGGGCGTGGCGGCGCGCGGTCGCGCAGGACGAGCTTGATCACCTCTTCGACGACCAGGAGGCTCGCGGCGATGGCGACGCAGATCCCCCACTGGCGGCCGCTCAGGCTGCCGGTCCCGACGATGCGCTCGAGGATGCCGATCGTGGTGACGGCGATGATCGCCAGCAAGGAGACGCCGTACCGGCGGAGCTGCGCGGTGGCCGGGACGGCGTCCCGGTCGAAGATGGTGTTGACCTGGTCGCGAGACAGAAGGCCGGCCACCACGTGGAACAGCGGACAGCGTGGTGAGCAGCATGGTGGCGGCGACCACGGCGCCCTCCTGGTGATGGCCGATCTGGTAGGCCACCAGCGACCCCACCGTCATGACCGCGCCCTGGATGCAGATCCGGATCCAGTTCGGGCCGGGAGAGCACGGGCGCGCCGACCGGGCGCGGCGGCCGCGACATCAGCCCCTTCGTCGGCTGGTCGAACCCGAGCGCGATGGCGATCGGGATGTCGACGACCATGTTGAGCCAGAGGATCTGCAGCGGGTTCAACGGGACGCCGCCGGCGATGCCGAAGATGCCGGCGCCGAGGAAGATCGCGATGTAGGCGACCAGCGTCGACATCTGGAAGCGGAGATACTTCACGAGGTTGTCGTAGAGCGTGCGGCCGTAGGAGACGGCGCTCACGATCGTGGCGAAGTTGTCGTCGGTGAGGATCATCACCGCGGCCTCCTTCGAGACCTCGGTGCCGGTGATCCCCATCGCGACGCCGATGTCGGCGGCCTTCAGCGCGGGGGCGTCGTTGACGCCGTCGCCGGTCATCGAGACGACGTTGCCCTTGCGCTTGAGCAGCTGGACGAGCCGGATCTTGTCCTCGGGCGCGACTCGCGCGACGACGCCGATGTTGTCGAGGTCGGCGAGGAGCTCGTCGTCGGACATCGCGGCGAACTCGGTGCCGGTCATCGCGCGTCCCTCGATACCGAGCTCCCTGGCGATCGCGGCCGCGGTGGTGGCGTGGTCGCCGGTGATCATCCGGACCTGGATGCCGGCCGAGTGGCACTCGGCGATCGCGGCCTTCGCCTCCGGGCGCGGCGGATCGACGATCCCGACCATCGCCAGCAGCGTCAGGTCGGTCACGAGCGGGAGCAGGTCGGCACCCTGTCGAAGCCGGCCGGGTCGAAGTCCCGCTGGGCGACCACCATCACCCGCTCGCCGGAGTTGGCGATCCGGTCGTTGGCCTCCAGGGCGAGGTGACGGTTGTCGTCGGTCACCGGGACGAGGCTCGCCGTCGGGTGACCGGTAGCGTCGCGCTGCGGTCGATCAGGACGTCGGGGGCTCCCTTGACGTAGCACCGCACGACCGGGCTCCCGCCGTCCCCCGTCATCTCGTGGAAGGTGGCCATGAACTTGTACTCGGAGTCGAACGGCACCTCGGCGATCCGCGGGAAGCGTGGCCCGGGTCTCGTCGATGTCCAGGCCGCCCTTGGCCCCGAGCACGATCAGGGCACCCTCGGTCGGGTCGCCGATCAGGGCTTCACCGTCGAGGACCGCGTCCGCACACAGGATCATCGGCAGCAGGTAGGGGTCCAGGTCGAAGTGCGACCCGCCGACGTGCTTGATCTCCCCGGCGATGCCGTAGCCCTCGCCCGAGACCGCGAACCGGTTCTGCCCGGGGATGACCAGCTCGCGGGCGGTCATCTTGTTCAGGGTGAGCGTGCCGGTCTTGTCCGAGCAGATCGCTGAGGTCGAGCCCAGCGTCTCGACCGCCGGCAGCCGCTTGACGATGGCGTTGCGGCGGGCGATCTCGCGGGTCCCCATCGACAGCAAGCGCGGTCACGACCGCGGGCAGGCCCGGTCGGGATCGCCGCGACCGCGAGGGCGACGCCGGTGATGAAGAGCGTGTCGAAGGACTCCCCGCGCAGGAGCCCGAGCAGGATCACCAGGACCAGGGCGATCCCGGCGATCATCGCGATGATCTTGGACAGCCCGTCGAGCTGCTTCTGCAACGGGGTCTTGTCGGTCTCGGTGTTGGCGAGCAGGTCGGCGATGTGCCCGATCTCGGTGTCCATCCCGGTGGCGGTGACGATCAGCTCGCCGCGCCCCCGGGTGACGGCCGTGTTCATGTAGGCCATGCAGGTCCGGTCACCGAGCGGTACGTCGTCGCCCGGCACCGGATCGACCGACTTGCCGACCGGCAGGCTCTCGCCGGTGAGCGCGGCCTCCTCGATCTCGAGGGTGGCCGCCACGCAGATGCGGCCGTCGGCCGGCATCCGGTTCCCTGCCTCGACCAGCACGACGTCCCCCGGCACGAGGTTCTCGGCGTCGATCTCGACGGCCTGGCCGTCGCGTCGTACGCGGGCGATCGTCTTCATCATCTGCGCGAGGGCCTTGACGCTCTCCTCTGCCTTCGCCTCCTGCCGCAGCCCGATCACCGCGTTGAAGAGCGTGAGCCCGGCGAGCACGATGGTCGTGCCCCACTCGCCGGTCACGACCAGGTTGATCACGGCCGCCGCCAGCAGCACGATCTGCATGAAGTCGCGGTACTGCCGGACGAACGCCTCGAGGCCCGGACTCCTTCTTGGCGGCGGTCAAGACGGTTGGCGCCGTGCGTCTGCAGCCGGCTCGCCGCCTCCTGCCTGGCTCAGCCCGACAGCCAGATCGACGCCCAGCCCGGCGGCCACCTCCCCCGCGTCCGTCCCCGCCGCCGAGAGCGAGGGCCTGAGATCTGTCTGGGACACGCGTCCTCCGCTCGCTCGCAGCAAACCTGGCAGCAAACCTGGCAGCAAACCTGGTGGCACGCTCGTATAGAGCGGCCCTGGGTCAGGTGTACTCACCCCACCGGTCCGCCTCATCACCCGCCACGGGTGAACCGGCGATCCGCGTCAGGCTGAGGGCATGCCCTTCGCCTTGTAGTAGGCCATCTCGCGGGCGTCCATCCCGTCGGCGCGCACGACCAGGTAGACGACCACGCCCACGACCGGCAGCACGATGATGAACAGCACCCACAGTGCTTTCACCAGGCCGCCGAGGTCGCGGCTGCGGAAGAGGTCCGCGAAGACCCACCACAGGCACATCAGGAACGCGACGAAGACGGCGAACTCGAACATGGCGACCAGGAAGTGGCCGTTGTCGTTGAACATGGGCTGCATGCCTCCGGTCTTGCGTGGTGCTGACCGAGCGGTCCGTGGCGGACCCAGCGGCGTGCCCGTCTCGCCGTGAGCGAGGGGGGTGGATGGGTGGGTGGAGCTGGCGGGAATCGAACCCGCGTCCTCGAGCGTCGAGCCAGGTCTTCTCCGGGTGCAGTCAGCGCTGTCGTGTTCTCAGTCCCGGTGCTCGCACTGACACGTCACCGACAGACTCAGTCAGGATGAAGTCCCGGCCGCCCCTCCTGACAGAGAGCGGCCAGCAAGCCTTCTAGATGAGGCCTGGGTCCGGGACGAAGGCAGGTGCCCGGTCAGACCCTTCGATCACTGCTCAGGCAGCGAGAGCGAAGTCAGTGCGCTTAGCGTTGGCACTTATAGGTTTCCGACGATCGTTTACGAGATGACGTCGGCTTCTCGACCCGCTTCCCCTGGAACGTACGTCCCAAGTCGAAACCGATCAGCCCCCTGTTGAGTTGTTTGTCCAGTCTACGGGCACGAACGTCCCGGAGACGACTCGCATTCCCCGGTTCACGCCCCGAAGAGCCCGATGGCGTTGTCCCAGCAGACCGCCCGGAGCCAGTCGTCACCGAGGTCGAGGCGGCGGAGCCCGGCCAGCTGCTCGCCGTAGGGATAGGGGATGTTGGGGAAGTCGGAGCCCAGCAGCACCTTCGGCTGCAGGTCGCGCAGGCGCGGCACGAGGTCGGCCGGGAACTGCGCACCGAGGTCGTCGAAGAACGGAGTGAACACCATGGTCGTGTCGACGTGCACCCGCTCGTAGTGCTCGGCGAGAGCGACGAAGTCGGCGTACTCAGGAGCTCCGAGGTGGGCGATCACCAGAGCCAGCCGCGGGTAGGAGCGGAGCAGGTCGGCGACCGGTCCCGGCCCGGTGTACGGCGTGCCGACCGGCCCCGACCCGGCGTGCAGGACGACCGGGGTGCCGGCGTCCTCGAGCACGCCCCAGGCGTCGGCGAGCAGCGGGTCGCGGACGTCGAACCCACCGACCTGGACGTGCACCTTGAAGATCTCGGCGCCCGCGGCGATCCGGGCGGCGACGTAGCCGGCCGCGCCGGCCTCGGGGTAGAACGTCGCACTGCGCAGGCACCCGGGCGTCCGGTCGGCGAACCCGAAGGACCAGTCGTTGAGCCACTCCGCCATCTCCGGCCGGTGGGCGTAGGCCAGCGCCGGGAAGCGGCGTACGCCGAAGCCACGCAGGGTCGCGACGAGCGACTCGTCGTCACCGCGGTACTCCAGTGGCCAGGGTCGCCCGATCAGCGGGCCGGCGGTGTCGAACTGGTCGCGCACCTTGGCCATCACCCGCGGGGGCAGGAAATGGGTGTGGACGTCGAACAGCCCGGGCAGCCCGAGCTCGGCAGCGAACGCGAGCGGGTCGAGACCCGGCATCAGTCGGGCAGGCCCTTCAGCCGGCGTCCGATGGCCTGCTGCTTCTCGCGCTCGGCCTGGCGGTCGGCGAGGGCGTGGCGCTTGTCGTAGGTCTTCTTGCCGCGGGCCAGCCCGATCTCGACCTTGGCCCGGCCGTCCTTGAAGTAGAGGGCGAGCGGCACGAGCGTGTAGCCCTTGTCGCCGATCTTGCGCTCGATCTTGGCGATCTCGGACTTGTGCAGCAGGAGCTTGCGGCGACGTCGGGAGGCGTGGTTGGTCCACGTGCCCTGGGTGTACTCGGGGATGTGGACGCCGTGCAGCCACACCTCGTGGCCGTCGACCTCGGCGAACCCGTCGACGAGGGTCGCGCGACCCTGCCGCAACGACTTCACCTCGGTACCCATCAGCACGAGGCCGGCCTCCCACGTGTCCTCCACGTGGTAGTCGTGGCGCGCCTTGCGGTTCTGCGCGACCAGCTTGCGACCCTGCTCCTTCGGCATCCGGCCATTCTCCCAGTCGGGGTCAACCGGGTTGGCATCGCCGGGCTCAGACGCTGCCGCTCTGGACGGCGGCAGCCACCTGGCCGGCCAGCAGCACCGCGATCCGGCGCTGCTCCTGGGTCGGATAGCTGAGGTGGCTGGTGACGGAGACCAGGAAGTGCCCGATCACCCGGGAGCCCACGCCCACGGGCACTGCGACGTACTCGTCGGTGGGCAGCCCGATCCGCTCGACGTCCACCGGGTGACCGTGCCGGGTGAGGACGCCGTCGTGGTCGAGGACGGCCACCCGGGGGTCGTCGACCGGTCCGGACAGGTAGCGGCAGTCGTCGGCCCCGAGCACCTGGGTGATCTGGTGAGCGACCACGTCGATGACCACGGGGGCCGGCGCATCGCCCTCGGCGACGGCGCGCGCCGCGCCGATGACGCCCTCGAGGTAGCCCTCGCGCTGCGAGGCCTGGGCCTGCTGGCGGTGGCCCCACAGGGCGATCTCGGTGACGGCGAGGCTGATCAGCACCAGCAGCACGGCAGCCTCGACGTCGTCGGAGCCGTGGATGGTGAAGCGCAGGTAGGGCTCGGTGAGGAAGAAGTCGAACCACACGCCCCCGGAGACGGCGGCGACGATCCCCGCGACGCGGTCGCCGGTGGCGGCCGCGGCGACCACCCACAGCACCAGCACCAGGACTGCGGTGGCGGTGGTGACCGAGTCGCGGAACCCGGCGAGGATCGCGCAGGTCACCAACGGTGCCAGCACCGCTCCGGTACGACAGGCGGGCCGCCACCACGGCGCCTGCGGCCAGTCGGACATCGCGTTCACGGTGCGCCACCTCTCGGATCGGGACCAGACCATCGTCCCGCCGCCCGGGTGGCCGTCGGCGGTCCTTGACGCGTCTCTGACGCCGATGAGACCGAGGAGTCAGCCGATCCAGGGAGCCGGGTCGACCGCCACCCCGTTCACCATCACGGTCATGTGGGTGTGGCAGCCGGTCGACCAGCCCGTCGTACCGATCAGACCGACGACCTGGCCGCGGGAGACGTGCTGGCCGACGTGGCTGCGGTAGGCCGACAGGTGGTTGTAGATCACGGTGACGTTCTTGCCGTTCACCAGCCCCAAGTTGATGAACAGCCGGTTGCCCCAGACCGAGGAGTAGTACTCGGACAGGATGGTGCCGTTGCCGGCCGACCAGATCGGCGTCCCGCAGGCGGCGCCGAAGTCGTCGCCGTCGTGGAGGCCGTAGTAGCCCATGACCGGGTTGATCCGATAGCCGTACGGCGAGGTGATCGGACCGTTGACCGGGCGCATCAGCAGCCCCTGGGTGGAGCCCTGGTAGCCGCCCCCGCGGCGCTGCTCGCGGGCGATCTCGGCGAGCAGCCGGCGGTGGACCCGGTCGGCCTGGGCCTTGGACGCCAGCCACACCCGGCGGTCGTGCGCGCGCGCCGCGCGGGCCTGCTGCCAGGCCCGGTGGCGGGCCTCGACGCTCGCGGCGACGCGTGCCTTGGCGTCGAGGGCCTGGGCTCGGTAGGTGCGCTTGGTGGCCAGGTTGTCGGCCGCCTCGGCCTGCTTGGCGGCGACCGCGTCGCGGGCACCGGCGAGCCGGTCGGTCTGCACCTTCATCAGCACCTGGGCCGCTGCCAGGTTGTCCAGCGCCTGGTCCTGCGAGGTGAGCACGACGTTGTTGTTGTCGTTCGCGCTGACCAGGTCGGCCGGCGTCGAGGAGCTCATCAGCGACAGGAAGCCGACCAGCTGCGGGTCACCGCCCTCGTAGAGCGAGGTGACGGTGTGCAGCAGGGTGTCCTTCTGGTCCCCCAGCGCCTGGGTGCTCCGCCCGAGGTCGGCCTCGGCGGCAGCGAGCCGGGCCTTGGCGGCCTGGAGCTGACGTTGGACGACGTGGAGGCGGGCCCGGGCGGCCTGGACCTTCGCCCGGGCGGCCTGGAAGTCGTGGCGGGCGACGCGGTAGTCGGCCTTCGAGCGTGCCAGCGCGAGCGCGGCATGGCGGGTGCGGCTGCCGGACTCGTCGAGCGCCTCCTTGGCGTGACGCAACGAGTGCTGGGCCTGCGACTGCTGGTGGCGGAGATGGTGTACGTCGTCCGCGCGGGCCAACGGGGTCGTCATGACGCCTGCAGCGAGCGCGCCCACCGTGGCAACGGTGGCCACGCGCTGGCGGACGGTGGCGGGGAAGAGTCGCACCGGGGAGCCTTCGCGGTCGGGGAAGCGGCCACCTCGGACGCTAACCGACGCGACTCACACTTTGAGGTATTTGCGGGTCAGCACGAGTGTCGGAATCAGGGTCAGCAGCGGTCCGAGGATCGCGATCACCGTCAGGGCGAGCCAGAAGTCGTTGTTCTGCACCCACGGGATGAAGGTGAGGTCGTGGCTCAGCTGCTTCTTCACGACCAGCTCCATGAAGCCCCACAGGGCCAGGCCGGCGAGCGCGACGCCCAGGGCAGCAGTGACCAGCGCCTCCATCAGGAACGGCAGGGCGATGTAGAGAGTGGACGCACCGACCAGCCGCATGATGCCGATCTCCCGCCGTCGCGCGAACGCCGCGAGGCGGATCGTGTTCGCCACCAGCAGCAGTGCCGCGATGGTCAGGATCACGGCCGTCGCCGTCGACCCCCACTTGAGCCGCGAGATCGTGGTGTAGATGGGTTTCAGGAGCTTGTGGACGTCCTGCACGCGGGAGACCCCGTCGAGCCCGACCACGGAGCTCTCGACGTCCTGGTACTGGTTGGGGTCCTTGAGCGTGATCCAGATCGACTCCGGCATGTCCGCGGCGGTGATCGGCGAGTTCGGGCCGTTGTACTTGCCGGGGTACTGGGCGTTGAGCTTGTCGAACGCCTCCTGCTTGGACTGGGTCCGCGAGCTCGCGACCTGGGCGTTGCCGTCGATGACCTTCTGGATCTGCGACTGCTGAGCCGTGGTGACTTCGGTGGTGCAGGCCGGGTTGCCGTCATGACGGCTGCAGAGGAACACCGCCACCTGCAGCTGGCTGCCCCAGCGGTCGGCGACCCGGTGTGCCTCCTGGTTGAGCAGGACACCGACACCGACCAGGGTCAGCGAGACGAAGAGGGTGAGCACGACCGCAACGTGCATCGAGAGGTTGCGGCGCAGGCCGTTGCCCAGCTCGGTGAAGACGTAACGCAGCTGCATGAGGAAGGTTTCTCCGGGTCGTCGGGGGTCGTCGGGGGATCAGAGCCGTCGGGAGCGGGTCAGTGCTGGAAGCCGTACACGCCTTGCGCCTGGTCGCGGACGACGCTCCCCTCCGACAGCTCGATCACGCGCTTGCGCATCTGGTCGACGACGCCGGCGTCGTGGGTGGCCATGACCACCGTCGTCCCGGTGCGGTTGATCCGGTCGAGCAGCTTCATGATGCCGACGGAGGTGGCCGGGTCGAGGTTTCCGGTGGGCTCGTCGGCGATCAGGATCATCGGCTTGTTCACGAACGCCCGGGCGATCGCGACCCGCTGCTGCTCGCCACCGGACAGCTCGTCGGGCATCCGGTCGCCCTTGCCGTCCAGACCCACCAGCTCGAGGGTCTCGGGGACCGTACGCCGGATGTCGCTGCGGGACCTGCCGATCACCTGCAGCGCGAAGGCGACGTTCTCGGAGACGGTCTTGTTGGGCAGCAGCCGGAAGTCCTGGAAGACGGTGCCGATCTGACGGCGCAGGCGGGGGACCTTCCACGCGGCGAGGCGGTTGATCTCCTTGCCGGCGACGTACACGCGGCCCTTCGTGCTGCGCGTCTCGCGCAGCACCAGTCGTAGCGCGGTGGACTTGCCGGACCCCGAGGCCCCGACCAGGAAGACGAACTCCCCCTTCTCGACGTCGATGGAGACGTTGTCGAGCGCGGGGTGGCTGCCACCGGGGTAGGTCTTGGTGACCTTTTCGAAGCGGATCACCCCAGCGACGTTAGCCGAGGACGGCAACGGTGCGGGCATCCGCGCGGGCCGGGCGCGTTGGTGGGCCGCCTCCAGGGTGACGCCCGACACTCCTGGCGGATGCAACCTCCCCCGGACCCGAGGCGTGTCTGGTGCAATGGGCGGCCCGAGCAACGGACCGCCCGGCGGGACGGGGAGGCCATGAGCACTGCGGAGCAGGACTTCACGGGGTTCTACGACGCGACGTGGTCACGCACCGTCGCGTGCGCCTACGCCGTGACCGGTGACCTGGCCGCGGCCGAGGACGTGGCTCAGGACGCCTACGCCAAGGCCTGGCCGCGTTGGTCGAAGCTCTCGTCGTACGACGACCCGGGCGCGTGGGTGCGCCAGGTCGCCACCCGGCAGGCGATCAGCCGCTGGCGGAGGCTCCGCACCGCGAACCGGTTCCTCCAACGCTCACGACCACCCGAGAACGCCCCGCCGCCGGACGAGAACACGGTCGCGCTGGTGACCGCCCTCCGACAGCTCCCGGACGCCCAGCGCCGGGCGCTGGTCCTCCACCACCTCGCGGGCTTCAGCGTCGCCGACATCGCCGAGCTCGAGCGGTGCCCCGCCGGCACCGTCAAGGCCCGGCTCTCCCGCGGCCGCGCCGCGCTCGTCCCCCTCCTGAACGGCTCGCAGAACGGAGAGCCCAGCCATGCCTGAGCCCGACACCTTCGACCTCGACGCCGCGTTCGAGGCGCTCGAGCATGACATCGCCGGCCTCTCCCGCGGCCCCGGCGCCGCGCGTGCGGTCTCCACGGCCCGCCGCCGTCGGCGTACGTCGATCGGCGCGGCCGCTGCAGTGGCGCTCGTCGCCCTCGGCGGCATCGTCGCGACCCAAGTGGTCGGCACGCACGACACCACCGTCGAGCCGGTCGGCCGCCCCTCACCCGCGCCGTTCGACAACGCCGCCCTGACCAAGGCGACGAAGGGCTGGACGGGGCCGTGGGGGGACCTGACCACCCCCAAGTCCGGGGCCCTGCACAAGAAGACGCTCGACCCGCACTGCCTCGCGAAACTGCCCAGCGCCGTGGCGCCCGGCTCGACGGGGTCCGGTGGCGGCATCGCCGTCACGCCACGGGTCCACGAGATGACCCGCTCCTGGCTCATGCTGTGGGGCGACGACCACCCGAACGCCGCGCGCCAGACCTACGCCGCACTGGTGCCGCTCTTCCAGGCCTGCCACCAGGCGACTCCCCGACACAGCTACACGTGGGTCGACGCGCAGGCACAGAGCTGGGACGTCTCCGACTCACAGCAACTCTGGGTCGCGCAGGCGGACGACGCCGTCGCGATCATGTGGATGGGTGGCTCGGCCGGGGCGGTGCCCGACCGTATTGACCGACGGGTCGCAGACGCCCTGGTGGCAGGCCTCCAGTCGCCTGCGTCCTTCCCGGGCCACGTGGCACCCGGCGGCGCATCGGGGTCAGCGTCGCCGGCGGGCTGACGACGTCAGCGAGGCGTGTTCTCGGCACCCATCCGCCAGCGGATGCCGGCCTCGAGGAACCCGTCGATGTCGCCGTCGAAGACGGCCTGCGGGTTGCCCACCTCGTAGTCGGTCCGGAGGTCCTTGACCATCTGGTAGGGGTTGAGCACGTAGTTGCGCATCTGGTCGCCCCAGCTGGCCTGCACGTCGCCGCGCATGGCGTCGAGCTGGGCCTTCTCCTCGGCCTTCTTCAGGGCCAGGAGCTTGGCCTTGAGCACGATCATCGCGCTGGCCTTGTTCTGCAGCTGCGACTTCTCGTTCTGACAGCTGACGACGGTGCCGGTCGGGATGTGGGTCAGCCGGACCGCGGAGTCGGTGGTGTTGACGCTCTGGCCGCCGGGGCCGCCCGACCGGTAGACGTCGGTACGGATGTCCTCGTCGGGGATCTCGATCTCGTCGGTCTGCTCGAGCACCGGCACCACCTCGACCGCGGCGAACGACGTCTGGCGCCGACCCTGGTTGTCGAAGGGGCTGATCCGGACGAGCCGGTGGGTGCCGGCCTCGACCGACAGGGTGCCGTAGGCGTAGGGCGCCTTGACCGCGAAGGTGGCCGACTTCAGGCCGGCCTCCTCGGCGTACGACGTCTCGTAGACCTCGACGGGGTACTTGTTGCGCTCGGCCCAGCGCGTGTACATCCGCATCAGCATCTCGGCGAAGTCGGCAGCGTCGACACCACCGGCGCCGGACCGGACGCTGATGATCGCCTCGCGCTCGTCGTACTCGCCGGAGAGGAGGGTGCGGACTTCGAGGTTCTCCACCGCCTTGTGGATCTTGCGCAGCTCGGCCTCGGCGTCGGCGAGGGCCGACGCGTCGTTCTCGTCCTGGGAGAGCTCGACCATGATCTCGACGTCGTCGAGGCGCTGCTCGAGCTCGGTGAACCGGTCGAGCTGGCCCTGCAGGGCGGAGAGGCGACCGGTGACGCGCGTGGCGTTCTCCTGGTCGTCCCAGAGGTCGGGGGCCGCGACCTGCTGGCCCAGGTCGGCGATCTCGGCGCGCATGCCGTCGAGGTCGAGCACCTGGCCGATGGTCTTCATCGTCGCCCGGAGCTGCTTGATCTCCACGTCGAACTCGATACCGGCCACGAGGAGCAAGGTTACGGCACCCCTCGTGGCCGGAGCTCATCGCCGAGGTCGCTCGGCCCGCCTCGCGGCGGTCACTGCTCGCAGTAGACCTGGGGGGTGGCGACGCCGCCGCGGCCGACGACCCCGTCGACCGTCGACTGGGTCTGGAAGCGGATCTTGAGCGGCGGGGTCTCGAAGGTGAACTGGTCGGGTGTGCTCTCACCGAGTGCGAACGTCTGGTCGAACCACGGGGTCCCGTCGGCGAGGGCCTGTACCTCGGCCTGCGAGCCGGTCTCGGAGTCGTCGGCGAGACCGAAGCGGCCGCGGAAGCTCAGGCATTGGTGGTCGAGGTTGAACTCGACCGACTGCGTGGCCGGGCCGCCCGGCGACCAGGTGTCGGCCTCCAAGGACGACGGGTACGAGACACCGTTGATGTTCAGCGAGCTCACCTTGTAGAGGGAGTCCTGGTTCACCGCGCTGAACGCCGAGGTGAGGGTCAGCCACTGGTAGACGTCCACGGGCATCGTGCCGCTGACGCCTCGCAGGTGGTGCCGGTCGGCGGGCATGACGACGCGGTACCAGCGTCGATGGTTGCGGGTCGGGACGTCCTTGAGCACGTACGTGCCGTCGGACCGCACCACGGCGTGGCCGGTGCTCTTCCAGGCGGCCGTGGAGGTGTAGCGCTGCTCCAGCAGGATCTTCTCCCCCGCACCCGACCGCTGCACGTGACCGGTGACCTTGACGGTCTGTCCCAGCGTGATCCGGGTGGTGTTCGCCGTGGCCGTGACCCGCCAGTGGGTCTCGGCGGCCTGAGCCGGGCCGGGCAGGGCGACGGCGGTGCCGGCTGCGAGAGCGCCCGCCAGGACGGCCGTGGTGGTCAGGGTGCGCATCGGGAAGCTCCTCGTGAGATGGATGAGAGCTCCGTCCGGAGGTCTCACGAGGTCGGATGCACAGCCGAGTCGATCGGTTCGGTGAACGGACGGCTACATCTCGGCCACGCCCGAGCGCCAGCCGCCCCGGCGCGCTGGACGAGCGGTTGACGGCCGCACCAGGACCCGCTGACGATGCGTGGCGTGGTCATCGCTCTCGTGGTCGGTGTGCTCGTCGCGCTCGTGCTGGCGCTCGCGATCGGGGAGCTGGTCCACCGCCGTCGCGGACCGTCCTCGGACGAGCGCCACGGTGGTTTCCGGCTCGACCTGCTGGCCGGGTCGTCCCTGACCCTGGCCGTGGTGATGTGCTCCTTCATGCTCGCCTCGAGCTGGGGCACCTGGGACACCGCGAACCGGGACGCCGGCTCCGAGGCCGGCGCCGTGTCGGCCCTGTTCCAGGCCGGCAGCGACCTCCCGAACCCCCACGACGCACAGCGGATCGGCTCGGACACCATCTGCTACGCCCATGCGATCGCCGAGGACGAGTGGCCTCTCCTCGGCGCCGGGCGACAGCCGGCATCACCCGAGGCGGACCACTGGCGGGTGCAGCTCGAGAAGGACATCCGGACCGCCCAGACCCACAGCGACTCGTTCATCTCCTCGGTCCCGAACGCCGACGCCAACCGCAGCCAGACCCACTACATCCGGCTGGTGGCCTCGACGCGCCAGCCCCCGGCGTACCTCTACGCGCTGCTGATCCTGGTCTGCGGCGCGGCAGTCTTCTTCATCACGGCCTTCACGGTCCACGGCATCCCGGCTCGGCTGCGGATCCCGGTGATCGCGATCGTCACCATCCTGCTGGCGGCGACGCTGGCGGTGATCGTCGACCTCTCGCACCCCTATGACGGCTACCAGGCGATCGGGCCGGGCTTCATGCGGCAGGTCGCGGCGGCGAGCAGCCGCGACTACCAGCTGCTGTGGGGCACCCCGGAGGGTGCCTGTGACGGGCAGGGCGAGCCGCGCGCCTGACGGTGCGGCTGGTCTAGGCCGGTCGGTGTCGGCTCGGTCACGCTCTCGGTGAACGGCCCGCCTGAGCGGGTTTCTCAGGGCTGCCCTGGTGAATTCTTTACCCGCCACACCGCTCGTGGACCCCTACCATGGGTCTTCCCCCCTGTTGAGTCTGATCGCGAACAACCCACCCCAGGAGGGGGTCCTGATGGGCGAGGAACACGCCGGACCTGGTAAGCACGCGCGGGTCGTGCAGGTCTGCGGCGACGACACCTATGAGCGGATCTGGGAGCTGGTCCGTCTCGGTGCCGTGGTGAGCGTCGAGTTCGTCCCGGCGGGCGACCGTCGGATGCTGGCGACGACCACGATCATGGACGAGAAGGGGATCACCGTCGACACGACGGTCGTCGAGGTCTGAGCGCCGTTCGACCCCGGTCGGGGCCGGCTCAGTCGACCCCGACGGTCGCCGCACTGCGAGCGCCGATGGCGGCACGGTCGGGCGAGCCCGGCACGCGCAGCGGCAGTCGGACAGGCGCACGGACGGCGACGAGGACGCGCTGGGTGGTCGGGTCCACGGCGACCTCGACGGTGAGGCCGGGGTAGCGGGCGAACGCATCGACCCGGCGCAGGTAGTCGAGGACCGCGGCCCTGGCCGTCACCGGGTCGAGGTGGAGGTCGTCGCCGAGCCCCGCGCCGTACGCCTCCTCGCCGGAGGCTCCGGCGTCGGCTGCGGTGAGCGCGGCGCCGTCGGCCAGGGTGTCGAGGCCCTGCCGCTGGAGGTAGGCCGCCGAGGCGTCGGTGACGACCGCGGCCATCATCAGCAGGACGACGGCGAGGCCGATGATCAGCAGGCTCGCGGTCCCGGACTCGGGGCGGTCAGTCACCGCTGATCTCCTGGTACTGGCCGATCGGCACCGTCTGCGTCGCGTCGAGCGCGAAGCTCGGGCGGTTGCCGCCCAGGGCGCTCGGCATCATCGGGAGCACCACGTGGGAGTGCACCGACACGGTGATCACCGAGGTGCCCTGGTGGCAGTCCGCGGGGTACGGCGTGCAGGTGACCCGGACCTCGGGCGTCACCCCGTGGACGCCCTGGTCGTCGAGAGCGACCCGGGCCGCCGCCCTGGCGCGGACCAGTCCCGTCCCGTCGTCGGGCGCCAGGGCGTAGGCGCGGGCCGCTGCCCGCGCGGCGGCCGAGACCCCGAACGCCCCTCGCTGCACCTGGAAGACCGACATCACGATCCACAGCACCGGCAGGACCAGCAGGATGCCGAGCCAGACCAGCTCGACCAGCGCGCTCCCCCGCGTCGTCGGCCTTCACGGCTGCTCCTCGATGGCATGGCCGGACACATCGAGAGAGATCGCCGGGCCACCGATGCCCAGCGCCGGCACCACCACGTGCACGGTGACCACCACCGCCGGCGCTCCATCGATGGTGGTCTCGCGGGCGGTCACGCCCTGGGCGTACCGGCCCGCCAGCGCACCGCTGATCTGCGCGCGGGTACGCGCAGCCCCGTCTGCCGGGCCGCGGTCGAGGGCGGCGGCGTACCGGGCACCCTCGGAGGCGGCCGCGGCCAGGGTGTTGCGGACGAACAGCACCAGCGACACCTGGAGGATGCCGAGGAAGACCGGTACCAGGACGACCAGTACCAGCACGAAGTCGACGACCGCCGCCCCGCGCTGGCGTCTACCGGCTCGTTGACCGAGCACGGCTCAGCCGCGGACGCTGTTCAGGGCGGTGGTGAGCATCGAGCCGAGCTGGTCACGCGCGATGGCCCACAGAGCACCGACCAGGCCCGCCGTCATCACGGTCACCAGCACCCAGCCCGGCACGTCGCCGCGTTCGTCTCGTGGGCGAGGAGCCGTCAGGGTGACCAGGAGTCGGACGGCGAGCAGCGTCAGCGCGTTCATCGGATACCTCGTTTCTCGCGGGGTCAGGGTGTGGTCAGCCGCAGCCCGATCACGCCGGGCCAGAAGGCGATGAGCACGGTCACCGGGAGGATCAGGAAGACGACCGGCACCATCATGAAGATCTCTTTCCGCGCGGCGACCTCGATCAGCTCGCGCCGCCCGGCCTCCCGCACGTCGGCGGCCTGCGCGTGCAGCACGTCGGCCAGCGGGGTGCCGCGCTCGACGGCCACCGCGACACCCTGGGCGAACCTCGCGACCAGGGGCAGCCCGGTGACCTGGGCGAGCCGGTCGAACGCCTCGCTCACCGGCTCACCGGTGCGCACCGCGGCGAGCACCCCGGCCAGGTCGCGGGACAGCTCACCGCCGCTTCGTCGTACGACGCGGTCGAGGGCCGCGACCGGGCTCTCGCCGGCAGCGACCGCGAGGGCCAGCAGCTCGGCGACGGTCGGGAACTCAGCCAGCATGCGTCGCTCGCGGGTCGAGACCTGCGAGGAGAGGTAGGTGTCGCGGGCGAGCACCCCGACCGCGAACCCCGTGGCGCACAGCAGCAGCGACGACACGACGCCGCCACCTCCGGTCAGCGCGGTCGAGGAGGCACAACGCCGCCACCACGGCGAACCCGACCATCCCCCACTGCACCTGCTCGACCCGGAAGCTCGTGGACCGTGCGCGTCGAGACCGGCCCGCTGCAGCCGCCGCCGCACGGATGCGACGCCACCCAGCACCCGCTCGACACCGTCGGCAGCGGTCTTGAGGAGGGGACCGAACACCCCGGCCGCGGCGGTCACGGGCGAGGAGCTCGCCGCCTCCGGAGGCGCCGTCCGGCCGATCCGGGGCACGTCGCGGAGGTAGGGCAGCACCCGCAGGGCGAGGGTCGGCCGATGGAGGGCGCGCAGCCGGCCCACCACGAGCACCAGCCCGAGGCCGGCGACGGTGCCGACGAGCATTCCGAGAGCCGCGCCGCTCACGAGAGGATCCGTCGCTCGGTGGGCAGCCGGCCGATGCGCATCATCAGCCGGTAGGCGACCAGGCAGGTGGCCGCGGCCACCACGAGGACGACGGTGCCCGCCGGCGACGCGTAACGATGGATCACCTCGGGCTGGAAGCTCATCATCAGCAGCACCAGCCACGGCGCCGCCACCGCCAGCCGCGCACCGTTGACGGTCCACGCCTGACGCGACTCCATCTCCGAGCGCGTGCGGGCTCGTCCCGCAGGTAGCCCGACAGGTTGCGGAGGAGCCGGCCGAGCTCGCCGCCGCCGACCTCGCGGGCGACTCGCAGGCCCTCCACGACCCGGTCGCCCACCGGGTCGGCGAGGCGGTCCTTGAGCCGGTCGAGGCACTCGCCGAAACGGCCGGTCACCTGGTAGTCGAGGGCGAACGCCGCGAACGGGTCGCGCAGCGGCTCGGGCCCGCGCACCGAGAGCTGGCCCAGGGCATCGGGCAGGGAGAGCCCGGCCCGCACGGCGCTGGCGAGGTGGTCGACCGCCTCCGGCCACACCTCCGCGAAGTCGCGCTGACGACGGCGGGCTCGCCCCGACACGATCCAGACCGGGAGGAAGCCGGCCATCATCCCGAACAGCACGGCCACCGGTGGCGTGCCCGAGACCACCTCGACCACCAGCGTGGTGGCCAGCCCGCAGCCGATGCACAGCGTGACGAACGCGGTCGCTGACACGTGGCTCATCCCGGCCCTGCGCAGAAGCGGTGCCGACCCGGTTGCGGGTACGGCGTGCCCGCGGCGCCGCGGCGCGGGACGAAGAAGGCCGCCCAGCAGAGCATCAGCCCCACGCCCACACCCAGCCCGACCAGGACGCCCATCAGCGCGGACCGTTCAGCACGGCGTGGATGTCGATGCCGAGCCGATCGTAGTGGCCGAGCCGCGGCGGCATCCCGCCCGCACGCCGCAGGTCGCCATCGCGCCGCTCGAAGATCGGCTCGATCTCGATGACGTCGTTCTCCACCCGGCCCGGGACGCCCACGACCTCGTTCACCCGCCGTACGCCGTGGTGGTCGATGCCGAGATGGACCACGAGGTCGACGCTCGCCGCCACCGTCGGTACCACGAAGCGGGCCGAGACGTTCTCGCCGGCGAGCAACGGCAGCGTGCACATCTTGACGAGGGCCTCGCGGGCGGAGTTGGCGTGGAGGGTGCACATCCCGGGGACACCGGCGTTGAGCGCGAGCAGCAGGTCCAGGCACTCCTCGGCCCGCACCTCACCGACCAGGATCCGGCTCGGCCGCATCCGCAGGCTCTCCTTGACCAGGTCTCGCAGCCGGATCTCACCGGTGCCCTCGAGGCCGCTCTGCCGCGTCTGCATCGCGACCCAGTCGGGGTGAGGGAACCGCAGCTCGAAGACCTCCTCGGCGCTGACCACCCGTTCGCCGCCGGGGATCGCGGCGGCGAGGCAGTTGAGGAGGGTCGTCTTGCCGGCCTGCGTCGCGCCGGCGACCAGGATGTTGAGACCGGCTCGCACCGAGGCCTCGAGGAAGCCCGCCGCCTGGGGGGTCAGGGTGCCGAGCTCGACCAGCTCCTGGAGTCGGCCGGCGGTGAGCACGAACTTGCGGATGTTGACCGCCGTCCAGCCGCGGCTGATGCCCTCCAGGACCACGTGGAGGCGGTGGCCCTCGGGGAGGGTCGCATCGACGAACGGGCGCGAGATGTCGATCCGGCGCCCGCTGCTCTTGAGCATCCGCTCGACCAGCTCGCGCACCTGGGCGCTGGTGAGAACGAGGTTGGTCAGCTCGTGCCGGCCGCGCCGGGCGATGAAGACCCGGCTCGGATCGTTGACCCAGATCTCCTCGACCGTCGGGTCGTCGAGGAAGGGCTGCAGCGGACCGAAGCCGGACACCCGGGCCACCAGCTCGCCGACCATCGCCTCGATGTCCGAGACCGGCGGCGACGGCGCCGGTCAGGCTGCGCTCGTCGTGGGCGCGGACCACCGCCTCGGCGAGCCGGCGTACGACGGCCGGGTCACGCTGCGGGTCGACGCCCTCGCGCCGGACCGCCTCGCGCACCCGCTGGTCGAGCGACTCGACCAGGTCGGCGCGGGCGTCCGCGGCGATCACCGACATGCGGCCCTCCCCCGAGTAAGAGATCCGTGCTCGCAACGTACGTCCGCCTCACCGGCGGGCGGTAGACCCGACCGGAGATCTGTGGACGACCTGCGACACCAGGCAACGCATGGGGTTGGTGGGACGACGAGGCGTCAGTCGGGCACCCCGACGACGCCGGAGCGGATCGCGGCGAGGACCGCTCGGACACCGCGCTCGGTCTGGTCGCTGAACAGGTGCCCGACGGGGTCGTTCGCGATCTGCTCGGCCACGATCCCGCTCATCAGGCTCCTCATCAGGGCGAGGTCGGCGGACGCGGTGATGCCGGCTGCCGCGAGCCTCTCGACCAGCTCGCGCAGGACCGACAGGGCCACGGCGTGGCTCTCCTCGCTGGGCTCGAAACCAGGCACCGTGCCCTGGAACATCAGGTGGTACGCCGCCGGGCTCGCGACCAGATGACCCACGAACGCGCGGGCGATGTCGACCACTCCGTCGTCCGGGTCGGTGGCCGGCTCCAGCGCGTCGAACCGCGACCGGAGGGCGGCGAACGCATCGGCGAACAGCGCATCGAGCAGGGCCTGCTTGGTCGGGAAGTAGTAGGTGAGCGACTGCTGTCGGATCCCGACCGAGCGGGCGACCTCGCGCACGCTGAGGGCGGCGACACCCTCGCGGGCCATCTCGACCCAGGCGGCGTCCAGGATCTCCCGCTCCGCCCTGGCCCGGCGGGTAGCCACTCTGGACGTCCCTTTATCTGTCATTGACAGAGGAGTCTGCCTGTGCCAGAGTGGCGCCGTCAACCGTCTGTCACTGACAGAGAACCCAGGAGCCCCGATGTCCCAGCGGATCCCCCACGACGCCGTCTCCACCGAGATCGCCGCGACGCCCGACCAGGTGTACGCCCTGGTCTCCGACATCACGCGGATGGGTGAGTGGAGCCCCGAGTGCGTGCGCTGCACCTGGGCCAAGGGCGCCACCGGTCCCGAGGTCGGGGCCCGGTTCAAGGCCAGCAACAAGGGCCGGCGCGGTCCCGCGTGGTTCAACACCCCCCGGGTGACCATCGCCCGGCCGGGGCACGAGTTCGCCTTCAACCGGAGCGGCCCGGGCATCGGCTCCTACACCTGGCGCTACGTGATGGAGCCGATCGCCACCGGCACCCGGCTCACCGAGTCCTTCGACGCCGAGCGCCCGCTCGGCTCGGTGATGACGTGGATCACCGAGAAGTGGACCGGAAGCAGCGACCGCGACGCCGACCTCCACCGAGGCATGACCACGACCCTCGCCCGGGTGAAGACCGCGGCCGAGCAGACCTGAGCGGAGGGCTCAGCGGCGACGCAGGGTGCCGGGGAACCAGGCGTTCGTCCACAGCGGCTGGGTGCGGACGCGCTGGCCCGGGTACGGCGCGTGCAGCACCAGGCGGTGGCCGTGCCGGAAGCCGGCATACAGGCCCACGTGGTAGACCCCGCCACCGCCGGTGAAGAAGATCAGGTCGCCGCGGCGCATCCGGCTGCGCGAGATGTGGCGCACGAAGTGCGCCTGGGCCGAGGCGGTGCGGGGCATCCGGCGGAAGCCCGCGTGGTGGAACGCGAACGACGTGAGGCCGGAGCAGTCGAAGGCCCGCGGGCCGGCGGCGCCGTAGACGTAGGGCTTGCCGTGCTCGTGGACCGCGATCCTCATCGCGTGGGCCACGCGGCCGGTGGCGCTCGCGGGACGGGTGTGGTGGCGGTGGTGGTGGCGGGCGTGGTGGTGGTGCCGGTGGTGGTGGCGCGTCGCCGCCTGGGCGGACGTCGTGGACCCGAGGGCCAGGGAGGCCACGAGCGCGATCAGCAGGCCGGCCAGGAGAGGCAGCCGGATGGTGCGCAGGGCAGAGCCGAGCGCCAGGACGGTGCGGGACATGCGGATTCCTTCCCACGCCTGTGAGGTGAGCTGTCGGGTTCGGGCGAAGAAGGTGCCCGGCCGCGGTTCGGCGGCTTCACCCCGAGGGGTCCGAGGACCCCGGAGAACGTCGGGTCCCCCACTCCTGCCCCTGCGCCGGCCGAGGGCCGGCGTTCGATGGTGCGGACCCCGGGTGGGGCAGAACTCGGCGTACCCGGGGACCGGCGATGCTGGTTGCAAGCTGGTGCCCGACGGTAAGCACGGGACCGGCGCGATCACGAGTCCTCGAGGCCCTCGAACATGAGAATCCCCTGAAACCACGCGGGAAACTCGGCCATCATGGGATCGACGTCACACGTGTTGTACCATTTGGTACACAGGAGGGCTCATGCACTATCGGACCACCAGGACCACGAAGGCGGACGCCCAGCACCTCTGGTCGGTCGTGAGTGACGTCACGCGCTGGCCGGAGCTGATCGAGGTCTACGAGGAGCTGACGCCGGCCGGGCCCGGGCCGCTGGCGGTCGGGGCCACCGCCCACGTCAAGCAGGCGGGGCTGGCCGCCGGCGACTGGACGGTGACCGAGCTCGTCGAGGGCTCGCACTTCACGTGGGAGAGCCACCAGCCGGGCATCCGGCTGTCGGGCGCCACCGGGTCGCGACCGACACCGACGGGGTCACCTGGCTGACGCTCGAGCTCGAGCAGGTCGGCTGGCTCTCGGGGCCGGTCACCCTCCTGCTCGGGCGCAAGGTCCGGGACCTACGTCGACCTGGAGTGCGAACGCCTGACCGCGGCGGCCGACCCGACGTGACCCGGCCACCGACCGGTCGCGACGCCCTGCTGGACCGCGCCATCGGGCACTTCGCCGAGCACGGCATCGGCGACACCAGCCTGCGCGCACTCGCCGAGGCGGTCGGCACCAGCCACCGGATGCTGCTCTACCACTTCGGCTCCCGCGAGGGTCTGCTCGCCGCCGTCGTCGACGCCGTCGAGGACGACGCACGGCAGACCCTGGCCCGGCTCGTGGAGGGGACCGCCGGCGATCCCGACCCGCTGGGCGCCGGGCTGCGGTTCTGGCGGCTGGTCACCGACGAGGCGCTCGTCTACGGCCCGCTCTTCTTCGAGCTCTCCAGCCACGCGATGCAGGGGCTGCCCCACGCCGTCGAGCTGCGGGGACGACTGGTCACCACCTGGCTGGAGGCGCTCGAGTCGATGTGGCGGGCGCGCGGCGTACCGCGACGAGAGGCACGCAGCCAGGCGCGGCTCGACCTCGCGGTGGCGCGCGGCCTGCTGCACGACCTGCTGCTCACCGGTCAGCGTCGGCAGGTGGACGCCACCATGAGGCGCTACGCCACGGACACCGTGGCCCGCCTGCTGGGCTGAGCCTCAGCCGCCCTCGAGCCGGAACCCGACGCCGCGGACGGTGACGACCCGCTCGGCGGTGTCGGCCTTCTCGAGCTTCTGCCGCAGCCGGCCGATGGTGACGTCGAGGGTCTTGGTCGAGCCGTACCAGCCCTCGCTCCACACCTCCGACATCAGCTGCTGCCGCGAGACCACCTTGTCGCGGTGGGCGGCGAGCACGGCCAGCACGTCGAACTCCTTGCCGGTCAGCGGCACCTCGTCCGCCCCGACATTCACCCGGTGGGCGGCGACGTCGACCTGGAGCCGGCGCGAGCCGTTGATCGGCGGGTGGTGGTTCACCGTCGTCCGGCGGAGCACGGCGCGCAGGCGGGCCAGCAGCTCGGCGAGCCCGAAGGGCTTGGCGAGATAGTCGTCGGCGCCGGCATCGAGGCCGACCACGCGGTCGAGCTCGCGGGAGCGCGCGGTGACCATCAGCACCGCGCCCTCGTACGAGGCGTCCCGCAGCGAGCGGCACACGTCGAGACCGTCCATGTCGGGCAGGCCCAGGTCGAGGATGACCACGTCGTGCCCGTGCGTGGTCGCGGCGAGGATCGCGTCGCGGCCGGTCGAGGCCTGGTCGACGACGTAACCCTCACGCTCGAGGGTGCGCACGAGCGGCGAGGCGATCTCCGCCTCGTCCTCGACCAGCAGCACCCGGTGAGCCATACCCGGAGCATAGGTGTCCGAACGACTCCGACCGGGGCGACGAACGGCCAGAGAAGCATGGTCTGAATGGGGCACGAGGTCTCACCGAGAGCCGAGAGGGACGTCCGGGGTCCGGGGAGCGTGGTCCGCCCGCAGCGGGGACCACGGGCGGAGCCACGGGCTCATCCGACCCCACCCCCCGGCGGTCGGCAGCCACCGGCAACCACACGGAGTTGGAGCTCGCCAGGTGCCGGGCACTTGAAACCGTACGTAAGCCCGTGCAACAGCCGAGCCTCCACCGAACTACGAATGGGTAACGAGCAGGTACAACCGGCGCCGGCATCTCAGGCCCTGAACAGATCGCCGTGCTCGGCCACCCGTGCCAGCACCTCGTCGTACCGGAACTGGTCGAGGCCGACCGGGTCGTCGGCACCCTCCGCGACCTCGTCCCAGGTCACCGGCGTGGCCACGAGCGGGCGCTCCACCCCGCGCAGGGAGTACGGCGAGACGGTGGTCTTGGACCCGGCGTTCTGCGACCAGTCGAGGAACACCTTGCCCGAGCGCTTGGCCTTGGTCATGGTCGCGGTCACCCGCTGCGGGTGCTCGGCCTGGAGCTCCTCGGCGATCTCCTTGGCCGTCGACGACGTCTGCTCGGAGTCCTGGCGGCGCGACAGGTGGGCGTAGAGGTGGAGCCCCTTGCTGCCGCTGGTGACCGGGCGCGCGTCGAGCCCGCGCTCGGTGAGCTTGTCGCGGACCAGGAGCGCCACCCCGCAGCACTCGTGGAGGCCGGCGCCCTCGCCGGGGTCGAGGTCGATGACCAGCCGGTCGGCGCCGCGCGGCTGGCCCTGCTTGGTCACCGTCCACTGGTGCACGTGGAGCTCGAGGGCCGCCAGGTTGGCCGCCCAGGTGAGGGTGGCCAGGTCGTCGATGATCGGGAAGACCAGCCGGTCGCCGCCGTGCTCCGGTGATCGACCCTGTCGGGATCCGCCGCGCGACCCGGTCGTCGGTACGTCGGCGGTGCGCACCCAGCTCGGGGTCCCGGCCGGCGCGTTCTTCTCGAAGAAGCGGTCGCGCTCCACGCCGTGCGGCCAGCGGACCCGGGTGACGGGTCGGTCCTTGAGCAGCGGCAGCAGGACCGGCGCGACCTGGGCGTAGTAGTTGAGCACCTCGCCCTTGGTGGTGCCGGTGCGCGGGTAGAGGACCTTGTCGAGGTTGGACAGCTTGAGCGTCCGGCCCTCGACGTCGACCCGGATCTCCTCCCCGCTCGGAGTCACCGGGTCACCTCCCGACCGCCATGACCGGTACCTGGGCCGGGTCGAGCCGCCACATCATCGCCTCGAGGAACCAGCGGGGAGCGCTGACGCACCCGGCGGTCGCGCCGCGGCCGTTGACATGCAGGAAGATCCCGGCGCCGCGGTGTCGGACCTGGGCGACGTAGTTGTAGCTGGTCACGACGGAGTACTCGTAGGCCCGCGGGAAGTCGCGCAGCCGCTCGGAGCTGTCCACGCGGCTCGGCGAGAGCCACCACCGGAAGCCGCCCTGGCTCCGGTTGCGGTAGCGGTTGTAGTACGTCGACCGGTTGTCCTCGACCCAGTAGTCACCCGTGCGGATCCGCCGGTAGGGCAGGTCCCAGCCCCCACCCTGGGCGTGCCGGCCGAACGACGAGATCAGCCGGGTGGTCCCGAGCGGGGTGGTGCCGCTGCCCTGCACGCGCTGGGCCGGCATGACCAGCCCGCCGTACCCGATGCGGCCGTCGCGGACGGCGTAGACCCGGCGCCACCGGGCGTCGCCGCGGACCCAGAACGCGATCCGCGCGTGGTAGCCGCGGGTGCGGTCGACGGTCACGACCTGGCGCGTGTGCTCGCGGAGCGCGACCACGACTCCGCCCAGGGTCACGTGGCGGACGGCGGCACTCGCCGGCGACGCCGTCAGCCCGACCGCGAGCAGGGGCAGCGGGGCGAGCGCGAGGCCGAGCTTCCTCACGAGAGGTCCTCCGGGGTCAGGTCGGCGCGGGTGCCGACGTACGACGGCTGGCGGACCCGACCCTGCGCGGACGGGCCGAGGGACTCGACGTCGACCACGAGGACGGGCTCGACCCAGGTCGTACCCAGGGCGTCCAGCCGCGGAACCTCGTCGACGAACGGCGGGGTGGCGCGGGTCAGGTCGGCCAGCACCTCACGCAGGACGACTGCCTTCCGGCCGGCGATGCCGCTGCCGACGCGGCCGCGGTAGCGCAGGCCATCAGCCGTGGGCTCGCCGATCAGGACGGCCCCGAGCCGGTCCTTCGAGTCGGTCTCGGGGCGCCAGCCGCCCACGACGTAGGACTCGCGCCGGCGGTGGGCGAACTTCAGCCAGTCCTTGCTGCGCTGGGCGGGTCGGTAGCGGCTCGACACCCGCTTGCTGACGATCCCTTCGAGCCCCTGCTGGAAGGTGGCGTCGAAGAGCATCTGGCCGTCGTCGTAGGTCGGCGGGGTCTGCCAGCGGTCGTCGTTCAGGTCGAGACCCTCCAGCAGGGCACGCCGGGCGCTCAGCGGCTCGTCCACCAGGTCGTGGTCGCCCAGCCGGAGCAGGTCGAAGGCGAGCAGGGTGACGGGCAGCCGCTCGGCCAGGACGCGGGCCCGGTCGGCACGCGAGACGTGCATCCGCTCGGCGAGCGCGGCGAAGCTCGGCACCCCGTCGGCGAAGGCCACGACCTCGCCGTCGAGCAGGGCGTCGTCCACCGGCAGCCCGCGCAGCTCGGGGAAGGAGACGGTCGCGTCGTTCTCGTTGCGGCTCCAGAGCCGCGCGCCGCCGCGTCGGACGTCGACCAGCACGCGCATGCCGTCCCACTTCACCTCGTGCTGCCACTCCGCCCCGGTGGGCACGTGGGTGCCACGGGTGGCGAGCATCGGACGCATGCAGTCATTGTGTCGTCTTGTGTCGTGTCGTCACGACGAGCCCGACCGACGCGGCCCCGTGTCGGCCATGGCTGGCAGGGTGGCGGCATGAGCGACCACGCAGCGACGGTGCGGAGGTTCTGGGACACGACCGAGGCGCGCGACTGGACGGGGCTGACCCAGGTGCTGTCGCCGACCATCGTCTACGACATGGAGCAGACCCGCGAGCGCATCCACGGCCGCGACGCCTTCCTGCGGTTCTTCGACGCCTACCCGGGTGACTGGCACCTGGAGGTCAGGCGGGTGATCGCCGACGACGTCGGTGCCGTCAGCACCCTCGACGTCACCGTGGGCGACGAGCGGATGGTCGGCATCACCTTCTTCACCTTCGACGAGGCCGGGCTCGTCGAGCGTGTCGAGGACGTCTGGCCCGAGCCCTACGAGCCGCCGCCGGGGCGCGCCCACCTCACCGAGCGCTACTGAGAGCCGTCACCGGGGGTCGGCCCGGTCGAGGTTCCAGTGGTGGGAGACCGCGGACATCCATCCGTCGTCCTGCGTCGGCAGGAGGGAGAAGCGCGAGACCATGCGCTGACCGCCCTCGACGTCGCCGTAGACGAGGTCGATGGTGCATGGCACGCGGTCCTCGAGCGCCCGCTCCGCCTCGACGTACTCCGGTGCCGTGGGGTCGCGGAGCGCGCCCTGCCAGAACCCGAGGTCGCCAGCGGGCACGTAGAGGTCGCGGGTCAGCCGGTGGAAGCCCGTCGGGTCCGGGGCGCGGGTGCCGCCGAGGATCCGCTCCGGGTAGAACCACCAGGCGTCGAGCAGGGCGAGACCCGGCCCGACGTTGCGCAACGAGATGGTCAGGTGCACCGCACCGTCGACGACGTCGGCCGTGGCCCGACCGCCCTCCACCTTCACGAAGTGGTCGTCGGCGAACCCGACCTTCTGTGGCTCGTCACTGAGCTTCGACGGCACCAGCAGCGGACGGATCGCCGACTGCAGCGACCGCTCGGCCAACCGGGCCGACGCGTTGGACGAGCGGACCGAGGCGAAGGTCGCGAAGGCGAGCACCAGGGTCCCGGCTGCGGTGCCGAGCTCGGCGACGGTCGTCCACTCCATGCGCTGAGGGTGCCCAGGGACAATGGCGTCAACCCCGATCTGGAGGACGTTCATGGCGCGTCAGCACGTCGCGTTCTTCCGCAATCTCAACCTCGGCCAGCGCGGCAGCCCGACCCGCGCCCAGCTGGTGGCGGCGTTCGAGAGCGCGGGCGCCATCGACGTGACCTCGGTCCGCACCAACGGCACGGTCGCGTTCCGCTCGACCGCGCCGGTCCGCACCCGTGACCTGGCCTGCAGCCGGCTGATCGGGCACACCGACTGGTGTGATGTCGCGCCGGTGCGTGAGGCGACCTGGATGCTCGCCCTGGGCGAGCGGCTGTCCGCCGTCGCCGGGCACGCCGAGGTGTCGTTCTTCGACGGCCGGCGCGAGTTCCCGCACGCGCTCCCGTGGCGCCCCGATCAGGGGCGGGTCACCGTCGTCGCCGCCGACCGCCGCCACGCGATCGCGGTCAACGACGAGCCAGCGCACCTCCTACGCGACGCCCGTGCTGGAGCGGCTGCTCGGGCTGCCGGTGACGTCTCGCGGCGCCGCGACGGTGCTGCGCGTGGCTGACCTGCTCGCCGCCCGCGGCCGGTGACCACACGCCGTACCACCCCTGTGGCGCGTGCGTTCGCGCCGATCAGGCCCGATACTGGATGCACTGGAACACCCACGGAGGTATGAGATGCGTGCGATCTGGAAGGGCGCGGTGTCCTTCGGACTCGTCAGCGTGCCTGTGAAGCTGTACGCCGCGACGGAGTCCCATGACGTCTCCTTCCGGCAGGTGCATGCCAAGGACGGCGGCCGGATCAAGTACCAGCGGGTGTGCTCGATCGACGGCGAGGAGGTCGACTACGCCGACATCGCCAAGGGGTTCGAGACCGAGGACGGCGAGATGGTCATCCTCGACGACGACGACATCGCGTCGCTGCCGAGCGCCTCGTCACGGGAGATCGCGGTCGAGAAGTTCGTGCCCAGCGACCAGATCGACCCGATGCTGTTGGAGAAGTCCTACTACCTCGAGCCGGAGAAGACCGGTGCGAAGCCCTACGCCCTGCTGCGGCAGGCGCTGCTCGACGCCGACCGGATGGCCGTGGTGACGGTCGCGCTCCGCCAGCGCACCACCGTCGGGGTGCTCCGGGTCAAGGACGACGTGATCGTGCTGCAGACGATGATGTGGCCCGACGAGGTCCGGCAGCCCGACTTCAGCGTCGAGACCGGCGAGGTGAAGCCGGCCGAGGTGAAGATGGCCAACATGCTCGTCGAGACGCTGGCCGGCGACTTCGAGCCGAGCGAGTTCGAGGACGACTACGCCGGCGCCGTCGAGGCCCTGGTGAAGACGAAGATCGAGGGCGGCGAGATCACCAAGACTCCCACCTCGACGAAGTCCTCCGGCGAGGTCGTCGATCTCCTGGCCGCGTTGCAGCGGTCGGTCGACGCCGCCAAGACGGCCCGCGGTGAGTCGGCGGCCGCCGAGGAGAAGCCGAAGAAGAAGGCGGCTGCGAAGAAGGCCACCGCGAAGAAGACGGCGAAGAAGACAGCCAAGAAGGCCAGCTGAGCCTGTCTGCCCGGGAGGCACCCGAGTACGTCGTGATCGGACTGTGGCAGCTGGATCCTGCACGCGAGCACGGACGCCGCGCGGTGATGTCCGACCTCGCGGCCGGGGTCCGCGCCAACCTCGTCAACCAGGCAGGCGCCGGCGTCACGACCTCAGCCTCGACCTGACGGAGATCTCCGCGACCACGTGACCGACCGGCGTCCGGCCCGCGCGTGCGACCGGATCAATCCTGAGAAGTGGCTGTGGAGCTGGCCGATCTGTTCCCCCGGGCCGCCGAGAAACGTAGCCTTCCGATGCAGTCCGACGGAAGGCGAGGACCCACCATGTATCCGCTCATCGGCGATGTGGGCACCCCTGAGCTGTTGATCATCCTCGTGGTCGTGATGCTGATGTTCGGGAGCTCGAAGCTGCCCGATCTCGCCCGGGGCAGCGGCCGCGCGCTCCGGATCTTCAAGGAGGAGATCGGCAAGACCGACGACGCCGCCGACGACGCCGACGAGAAGACGTCGGTGACGCCGGACGTGGAGGCCACGGACAAGTCCGTGCTGCCGGGGCGGGACACCGCCGACTGACCTGGTGGCCGTCTGATCCGGAACGGGTTCGAGAGGGTGGCAGAGCGCGACGGCTACGACCGGTAGCACCGGGCGCTGCGATGAGCCGGGGTCAGCCGTCGGGGGCCGAGCCTGACGCGGCCGCACCCGCGAGACGTCGGTGGTGCCGCGGTGGTCGCGGAGGAACTGGTAGCCGTGAGGGCTGGTCCAGAGAGCGACCAGGGTCGAGGGTGAGCCAGCTCCACGACGCGTGCGTCTGGAGCCGATGGTGGCGGCGGCAGACCGACAGCTCGGGCGCCTCGGATCCCCTTGTCCACAAGGCATCCGACACTGCGTGACGGGTGTCAGCCGGCGACGCACTCCGGGGCGACGTGCTTGGCGAGCACTGTCACCGGCCCGTCGTACGACGGCTCCTCGCGCCAGCCGCACTCACGGTAGAAGGCCGCCTCCTCACCCGTCGGGGCGACCCACAATCGGTCGTGCCCGTACTCGCGGGCGAGATCCTCCAGGGCCAGCACCATCAGCCGGCCGATGCCGCAACGGCGCTCGTCCTGCCGGACCACCATCCGCACCACCCAGGGTGCGACACCAGGGCAGAGCTCCGCGACCGTCTCGTCAGCGGGCCCCAGGGTGACGGCGCCGATCGCCTGGCCTTCGAGGTCCATCGCGACCAGGGTCAGCGGCAGACCCTCGCGGCCGGCGTCACGGGCCGTCGCCTCGATCCACGGCCCCGGCGTCCCCCCGCTCCCGGACGCGCGCCAGCGGAGGACGCCGACCTCGGCGACCAGCTCAGGTTGATCCGCGAGCAGCCCGAGAAACAGCGCGGGGCGCTCCCCCACGCGGCACAAGGTAGTCCTCGAGCGCGATTCTGCCCAGCCCTGTGCGCTCGTCGGACGCGGTTGGAAGACCGGGCTGAGCCGTGTCGAAAACACGCTGGGCCGTACGACGTAGGAGCGACCATGCACTCCACCGAGAGGAAACCCGATGCGTTACCTGTGCTTCGTGACGAGCGACGAGGGTCTCGCCGACCCGCCCCAGGCGATCATGGACGCGATGGGCCAGCACGTCGGCGAGTCGATCGCCGACGGCTCCTTCGTGGACGGCGGCGGCCTCTACGGCGTCGAGGACGCCGTCGAGTACCGCGTCCGTGGCGGCAGCATCACCGTCACCGACGGCCCCTACACCGAGGCCAAGGAGGTCATCGGAGGCTGGGCCATCGTCAGGTTCGACACCGAGGAGCAGGCCCGGCAGGAGGGTCAGAAGATGGCCGACCTGCACCTCCAGCACTGGCCGGGCTGGGAGGGTGCGATCGAGATGCGCCCGATCTCCGAACCCGACGAGGCGCCGACCGGGTCCTGACCCCGGCCACTGTCGGCCGGATGGTCCTAGTCTCGCTCTCGTGAGCGAGACCGGGACCTCCCCCTCGGCCCAGGACGCCGTCCAGCAGGTGTGGCGAGACGAGTCCGCGCGGCTCGTCGGCGCGCTCACCCGGATGACGCGTGACCTCGGCCTGGCCGAGGACCTCGCGCAGGACGCCCTCGTCGCCGCACTGCAGCAGTGGCCGGTCGACGGTGTCCCCGACAACCCCGCGGCCTGGCTCATGCAGACCGCCAAACGACGCGCCATCGACCACTTCCGGCGCGCCGACACCCTGCGCCGCCGTACGACGGAGCTGGGCCAGGCCTTGGAACGGGAGGAGGGGGACATGCCGGACCTCGACGCGTTCGTCGACCACATCGACGACGACGTGCTGCGACTCGTCTTCCTCACCTGCCATCCCGCGCTCTCACCCGAGAGCCGCGCGGCGCTGACCCTCCGCCTCGTCGGCGGACTGACCGTCCCCGAGATCGCCCGGGCCTTCCTGACCAAGGACGCCACCGTCGGCCAGCGCATCTCGCGGGCCAAGAAGGCGCTCCAGGGTGAGTCCTTCGACCTGCCCGTCGGGCCCGAGCGCGTGGAGCGGCTCGACGACGTCATGGGGGTCCTCTACCTGATCTTCAACGAGGGCTACACCGCCACGGCCGGCGACGCCTGGATGCGGCCCGACCTCTGCCAGGAGGGCCTCCGGCTGACCCGGATGCTGGTCGGCCTCGCGCCCGACGAGCCCGAGGTCCTGGGCCTGCTGGCGCTGATGGAGCTCCAGTCGTCACGCACCCACGCGCGGACGGCCCCCGACGGCTCACCGGTGCTGCTCGACGACCAGGACCGCCGGCTCTGGGACCGGCTGATGATCCGCCGCGGGCTCGCCAGCCTCGACCGCGCGATGGCGGTCGCCGCCGGCGGGCCACCGATCGGCCCGTACGTCGTGCAGGCCCAGATCGCCGCCTGCCATGCGCGCGCCGAGGAGCCCGGCGACACCGACTGGACCACCATCGCCCAGTGGTACGACGTCCTGGCCCAGCTCGGCGACAACCCCGTCGTCGAGGTCAACCGCGCCGTGGCCCACGGCCGCGCCTTCGGGCCCGAGGAGGGCCTGCTCGTCCTCGACGCCGTCGCCGGTGAGCGCGCGCTGGCCGGGTCGCACCTGGTGCCGAGCGTGCGTGGTGACCTGCTCGAGCGCGGCGGCCGTCCTGACGAGGCGGCAGCGTCCTTCCGCGAGGCAGCGGCGCTCACCGACAACGCGGCCGAGCGGCGGCTGCTGACCGAGCGGGCGGTACGTCTCGATCCCCCAGGGTGACGGCGGCTCGGCGCGCAGGGCGATGAAGCGGGTCGCGTCGACCACGATCCAGACCAGCAGCACCGCCGAGACCAGCCGGCACCCGACCACGATCTCCTCCATCCGGAGCCCGGCGACCGACCAGTGCCGCGAGCAGTGCTCCTTGAAGACGAGGTCGAGGCAGGCGACGACGACGCTGCCCACGAACAGCCACCACCAGGCGATGATCCGCGCGGGGACCCGCACTGGTCGACGATCGCGTCCGGTGGACGCGAGGGGTGGCTGGCGAGCCACACGTCCGAGACCTGGTCGTAGGGGCCCGGAGGCAGAACCCGTGTCGTTCCCCGGTGGCAGCGAGCCGGGAAAGGCAAAGATCTGACCGGTGACCGAACCGTCAGCGGCCGGATCTCGTGTGTGCGGTGGACTGCTCGTTCCGGGGCAGCGGGAGGGGAACCCATGACGATCCGCTACGTCGCCGCCACGGCTGTCCTGGTCTCGGCAGCGATCCACCTGACCCTCTGGTTCCAGGGGATGCGTGACGTCCACGTCATCGGTCCGGCGTTCCTGGTCAACATCGCCTCCGGCATCGCGATCGCGGTGCTGCTCGTGCGGTGGCACCACTGGGTCCCGGGGGTGCTCGCGGCGTGCTTCGGGCTGGCGACACTGGGCGCGTTCACGCTGGCGAGCACGGTGGGGCTGTTCGGCGACCAGGAGTCGTGGGCCGGCTTCTCCGTGTTCTGCGCGGCGACCGCCGAGATCGTCGCCGTCGTGACCGGGCTCGCGGTGGTGCTCGAGGACCCCGACCCGGCTCCGAGGACGGCGGCGTCCCCGGCGCATCGCGACGTCCAGGCCCCCTGACCGGCCGGACCCGGGTCACCGGCAGCGGTCGGACAGCGCGTAGCGCAGCAGGACGACGTCGCCGAGCTGGCGGGTCTCCGCCAGCCTGGCGCGGTGGCCCGGGTGCCACGGGAAGTGCGCCTCACCCACGAACCTGCGGGCGCCGGGCGACCCCACGAAGAACGGCGCGACCACGAGCTGGAGCTCGTCGACGACGTCCTCGGCCAGGAACTGGGTGTGCACCGCGCCGCCCCCCTCGACCATCAGCCGTCGGATTCCTCGGGCGTGGAGGTCCTCGGCCACCGCGGCCATCCGGACCGGGTCACCGGCGTCGACCACCTCGCTGAGCCCGTCGAGGCGGGTGCGCACCCGGTCGGCCACCGCGCTCCCGGCGTAGACCAGCTTGACGCTGCCGTCGTCGGCGAAGAACTGCGACGACGGGTCGAGCCGTCCCCGGCTGGTCAGCGTGACCTTGGCCGGGCTCGGTGGGAGGCCGCGAGCGACCCGGTCACGGCGGCGTCCGGGGTCGCGCACGAGCAGCCGCGGGTTGTCGTTGCGGATGGTGGTGGCGCCGACCAGGATCGCGTCGACGCCGGCCCGTACGCGGTCGACCCGGTCGAAGTCGAGCTCGTTGGACAGCAGCAGCCGGCTCTCGGAGGCGCCGTCGATGAACCCGTCGATCGACATGCTGCACGACAGCAGCGTGTAGGGACGCTCAGCCACGGCTCGGCTCCAACGGCTCGGCCACCGGCTCGTCCACCCGCTCGTCCACAGGCTCGTCCACCGGGGCGGGCTCCGGCTCGGAGACCAGCACGTGGAGGCGCCGGCGGGCCGCGACGTCGGCGACCAGGACCACGGCACCGGGCAGCGTCGCGAGGCCGGCCAGGACGCCGTAGACGACGGCGACCGTCAGGCCGGCGGCAGCGCCGAGTCCGACGACCCCGAACGCCCAGGCGGTGACGCCCTCGCGGGGTCCCCAGCCGGCGATGCTGAGCGGGATCGACGAGCCCACGAGCACCACCAGCCCGGTGGTGACCAGCACGGCCGGCGGGACGTCGACGCCGACGACGCGCAGCAGCCACGGCGAACACCGCGAGGTGTCCGCGCGGTCGAGCCGCACGAGGCGACCACCAGGCGGGCGAGCACGGCCGGCCTGACCAGCACGCGCAGGTCTCGGCTGACGCCAGACCTCGGTCCGCCGGCGGACGACGACGAGCGGCGGCCCCGGCCGTCCCGAGCAGGACCAGCACGGCGACGGCGCCGACCCCCGAGCCCCGCCACGGTGTGGGCAGCAGCAGCAGAGCCAGGACGGCGAGGGCCACCTGCACCACCTGGCCACTGACCCGGTCCCAGACCGTGGCGCGCACCCCGGCCCCGAGGTCGCCGGCCGCTCGGCCGTGGCGCACGGCCCGGTCGGCGTCGCCGAGGATGCCGCCCGGGAGCACGGCGTTGAGGAACTGCGAGCGGTAGTAGGCGGCCACAGACTCGCGCACCGCCAGCGGCACCCCGAGCGAGCGGGCCACCACGCGCCACCGCCAGGCAGAGCTCAGAGTCGAGAGGGCGGTGAGCACGAACGCCGCCGCGACGGCCTGCCAGGTGGTCTCTCGCCACGCGTCGGCGAAGGGACCGGTGCCGAAGTGGTGCAGCAGGATCGCGAGCACGCCCACGCCCGCGAGCAGGCGGAGCCAGGCCCACGCACGACTCATCGTCGGCCCCCCGCCCGGGCCCGGTGGCCCGACCGGGGGACGGTCTCGACCGCGGTGAGGACCAGGTCGAGGTCGGCGGCGACGGAGTCCCACCCGCGGACGCTGGTCCGGCGCCGCTCGGCGACGCGACCCAACCGTTCGCGCAGGGCTGGGTCGTCGAGCCAGGCGAGCAGGGCCGCGGTGAGCGCGGCGGGGTCGTCGGGCTCGACCAGCAGTCCTGGAGCGCCGCCGACGGGCGCGCCCCCGAGCGCCTCGGGGACACCCCCGACCGCGCTCGCGACCACGGGCAGCCCCCGCACCAGCGCCTCGCTCACGACCATGCCGTAGCTCTCGGAGCGGGACGGCAGCACCACCAGGTCGGCCGCGTCGTACGCCGCGTCGAGGGCGGGGCCGGTCAGCGGCCCGGTGAAGATCACCCGGCGCTCCCACGACCGTGCGTAGACCTGGGTCTGCAGCGCCGCGACGTGCTCGGGATCGACCTCGAGCGAGCCGACGCAGGTGAGGGTCCAGGCCCGGTCACCGAGCTGGGCCAGGGCGTCGAGCAGGACGTCGTGGCCCTTGCCCGGGTGGACGGCGGCGACGCACAGGAACGACGTACCGCCGCCGGCGGCGCTGCCGAGGGCCGGCGGGGCGGGGTCGGCGCCGGGCCGGCAGACGTGGACCTGGCGCAGGTCGTACCAGTCCGCGACCCGCGACCGGGCCCACGCGCTGGTGGTGACGACGGCTGCCGCGGCGTGCAGGGCCTCCCCCTCGTCGGGATCTGGTCCGACCGGCATGTGCAGGAGGACCACCAGCCGGAGCCGCGCGGCGTGCGCGGTCAGGACAGACCCGGCCCCGGTGGCGACGAGACCGTCGACCAGCACCAGGGAGTCGTCAGCCAGCGGGGCGAGGACCGCGTCGAGGCGACCCAGGTCGTCGGCCGTCGGCCGGGGCCACGCCCCGGCGACCGCGTGCTCGACGACCGCGCGTCGGCGCTGACGCAGCCCGTCGAGGACCCGCCGGTCGTAGCGGTTGCCGCCACTGGGGCGCCCCGGGTCGTCGACCCCGGCCGGCAGCACGGCGTGGAGGAGCGGGGTGGCCGTCATGGTGCGCGCTCGTAGCTCGCCCATGCCGAGGGCGACTCGTGGAGGGTGACCCGGATCCGGGCCAGCTCCCGGGGCCGACCCCCAGCGAGCCGTCGCGCACGCGATCGGCCAGCCGGTTGGCGATCACCCGCGCCAGCACCTCGGTGGTGGTGTTGATGCCGGCGAAGACCGGGTGGTCGTCGAGGTTGGTGTAGGTCAGGTCGGCCAGCACCTCGTGCAGGGCGGTGCCGGCGCGGCCGATGTCGAGGACGATGCCGTCGGCGTCGAGGTCGGAGCGCGCGAACGCCGCGTCCACGACGTACGTCGCGCCGTGCAGGGCCGCGCCGGGTCCGAACACGTCGCCGCGCAGGCTGTGGGCGATCATCATGTGGTCGCGCACGGTCACCTCGAACATCAGTCCCGCACCCCTTGCTCGCCGGAGTAGTCGATGGTGTGACACAGCGCCGTTCGCGCACCGGAGGCGAGCTTGGCCATCACCTCGGGCAGCTCGTCGAACGGTGACTCACCGGTCAGCAGCGCGTCGTACGCCGGGTCGTCGAGCAGCCGCAGGGCCAGTCCGCATCCGGTCGGCACGGGTACGGCGCGTGCGCCGGGCAGCGGCGACCTCGCCGACCTGGCTGGCCCGGATGCCGAGCCGGGCCGAGTGGAAGCGGCTGCCGAGGTCGAGCGCGACCGGGGTGTCGCCGTACCAGGACAGGTCGGTGACGACGCCCTCGTCGCCGAGCAGGTCGAGAGCGAGCTGGAGCCCGGCACCGGTGCCGCTCGTGTGCACGACCAGGTCGAGGTCATGCGGCGTCGTCGCGGGGCAGCGCGAACCCGACCCCGAGCGCGGCGCGCGTGGCGGCGCGCTCCGCCACGGCGTCGACGAGGGTCACCTCGACACCCGGGATGCCCGCCAGCAAGCGCGCCGTGCAGCAGCCGACCATGCCGGCGCCGACCACCGCGACCCGGTCACCGACCAGCGGCTGGGCGTCCCAGAGCCCGTTGACGGCGGTCTCGACGCGTCCCGGCCAGCACCGCGCGACGCGGCGGCACGCCGTCCGGGACGACGGCCACGGCCTCGGCCGGCACGACGTACGACGTCTGGTGGGGGTGCAGGCAGAAGACGGTGCGCCCGAGCGAGGTGGTCGGGGCCTGCCTCGACGACCCCGACGCTCAGGTAGCCGTACTTCACCGGGCCGGGCAGCTCGCCCTCCTGGAACGGCGCCCGCATCACGGCGTACTGGGTCGACGGGACGCCCCCGCGGAAGACCAGCGACTCCGTTCCGCGGCTCACCCCCGAGACGAGTGCGCGCACCCTCACCTCCCCAGGGCCCGGGTCCGGCAGCTCCGTCATCCGGAGCTCGCCGAACCCGGGCTCACGCAGCCAGTAAGCGCGGGCCGTTCGAGTCACGTCGGCTCCCTCCACGTCCGGCATCGGTCCTGAACCGACGCTGACCCGCCCTCGTATGACTGGTATCCATTTCTACGGAGGTCATGTGCGCACGGTTCACCTCGGTCCGCCGGCCGTGCTGCCGGTCGCCGGCGTGGTGCTGGCGACGCTCGCGGCGACCGTCGGACTGGGGCGTACCTCGATCCTGGCAGGGTCCGCCGTCGCCGTCGTCACCTGGCTGCTGCTCGAGCACGGGATGCGGGCCACCGGGCTCGACCGGCTCGGGCCGGCCAACTCCGTCACGCTGGTCCGAGCCGCTGCGGTCGCCGGCGTCACCGCGCTCGTCGTCGAGTCGTGGACCAGTCAGGTCCCGGTCGCCGCCCTGGTGACCCTCTCCTCGGTGGCGCTGGTCCTGGACCTCGTCGACGGCCGGCTGGCCCGGGCCCGAGGTTCGGTGACCACGCTCGGGGCGGCGTTCGACATGGAGACCGATGCGTTCTTGATCCTCGTCCTCAGCGTGTACGTCGTGCCGCTGGTCGGCGCGTGGGTGCTGCTGATCGGTCTGGCCCGCTACCTGCTGCTCGTGGCGACGGCCCTCCGGCCCTGGCTCGGGGCGCCGGTGCCGACCCGGCGCTGGGCCAAGGTCGTGGCGGCCGTCCAGGGTGTCGCCCTGGTCGTGGTCGCCTCCGACGTGCTGGCCACCCGGCTCGACCAGGTGGTGCTCGCGGCGGCCCTCGGGCTGCTCGCCGAGTCGTTCGCCCACCAGGTACGCGCCGCGCACCGCACCCGCCGCGACACGCTCACGGCGCGGCCGGGCTGGGCCGCTCCGGTGACCGACGTGCTGGCCGTGGGTCTCCTCTGGCTGGCGCTCGCGCTGCCGTCCGAGCCCGGCCTGGTCTCCGCCCGGGCGCTGGCCGCGATCCCGGTGGAGCTCTTGGTCTTCGTGGCGCTGTCACTGGTCCTGCCCCGCCGTTGGGGCCGCCTGCTCGCGGTCGCCTGCGGCGTGACCCTGGCCACCACGTTCGTGATCACCCTGCTCGACCTGGCGTTCTTCGAGGCCTTCGACCGGCCCTTCGACCTGATCAGCGACCCGAGCTATGTGGGCTCCGGCCTCGACCTGCTGGAGTCCGAGCTGGGCGGTCGGGGTCGCGCCGCGGTGCTGGTGGCGATCGCGCTGGTCGTGGTCGGGGCCTTCACGCTGTGCGTCTGGGCCGCGCTCCGCACCCGCCGGAGCGCACGGCGTGCACCGCGGGTCTGGACCCGGCTGGTGCTCGGGCCTGACCGCCGTCTGGGCTGCCGCCGGGCTCCTCGGCGCCCAGACGGGCGGCGTACCGATCGCGTCCGCGCCGGCCACGTCGCTGATCACTGACCAGGTCGAGCAGGTGCGCGCCGACCTGCGCGACCAGGCCTCTTCGAGCACCGCCTCGCCCACGACCCGTATGCGCAGACCCCCGGCCACCAGCTGGTCCCCGACCTCCGCGGCAAGGACGTCCTGGTCGTCTTCGTCGAGAGCTACGGGCAGGTGGCGGTGCAGAACACCTGGTTCGCGCCGCCCACCCAGCGCCGGCTGACCAGGCTCGACGGCGAGCTGGGGGACTCGGCTTCCACTCCCGCAGCGCGTGGCTGAGCTCCCCGACCTTCGGCGGGATCAGCTGGCTGGCACACTCCACCCTGCAGAGCGGCCTGTGGATCGACAACCAGCGGCGCTACGACCGGGTCCTCGGCAGTGACCGGCTCACCCTGTCCAGCGCCTTCCGACGGGCCGGCTGGCAGACCGTCGACGACATCCCGTCCGACCCGGGCGCCTGGCCGCAGGGCCAGGCCTTCTACGGCTACCAGCGGATGCTCGACGCGAGCAACGTCGGCTACGTCGGTCCGCGCTACAGCTATGCCCGTGTGCCCGACCAGTACACCCTGGCCGCGTTCGACCGAAAGGTCCTGGCCGCGCAGCACCGGCGCCCGGTGATGGCCGAGATCGACCTCGACTCCAGCCACAACCCCTGGACCCAGGTGCCGAACCTGGTCCCGTGGGACCAGATCGGTGACGGCTCGATCTACCGGCTCAAGCGCCCTCACCAGACCGCGCTCCGGGTCCTCAGCGACCCCCACCTCCAGCAGGGCAGCTATGCGCGGTCGATCCGCTACGCGCTGTCCTCCCTGGTGTCCTTCGTCCGGCACGCCCACGACCCCAACCTGGTGATGGTGGTGCTCGGCGACCACCAGCCCAACTCCCTGGTCAGCGGCACCGGCGTCTCCCACGACGTGCCGGTCGCCCTGGTCGCCCACGACCCGAGCGTCCTGCGGCGGATCGACGGCTGGGGCTGGACGCCTGGGCTGCAGCCTCCTGCGGACGGCGTGCAGTGGCCGATGGACGCGTTCCGCGACCGCTTCCTGCGGGCCTACGGCTCGACGCCGTCCACCGCCCGCCACCGGCCTCGCCTCCGCTGCCACCGCACCCTGACCCGTCCCCGGTCGAACCGGAGCCTTCCCCCATCCGTGTCTTCCGGTGAGGGCCGTCGGCCCGGATCGGAGGACTCCCATGACGCGTCGTCTCATCGCCGCTGCCGCGGTCCTGGTGTCGGCCTACGTGCACCTGCACCTGTGGCTGGACGGGATGCGCCACCTGAACGTGGTCGGCCCCGCGTTCATGGTCAACACCGTGGCCGGTGTCGTGATCGCGGCGCTGCTCGTCACCTGGAAGAGCTGGATCGCGCCCCTTGCTCGCGGCGGGCTTCGGCCTGTCCACGCTGGGCGCGTTCACGATCGCGACCACCAGCCTGGGCCTGTTCGGGGACCACGAGAAGTGGCAGGGCAACTACGTGTGGGTGGCCGCTGCCGCCGAGCTGGTCGCCCTGGTCGTGGGCCTGAGCGCCGTGGTCGCCGAGCGTCGTACGGCGGTGCACACCGCTGCCCCGGCCGACGAGAAGGCGCGCAGCACGGCCGGCTGACC
>CAWEEN010000007.1:0-120367 GCA_963808115.1 uncultured Actinomycetota bacterium | reverse complement strand
ACCGTCCGCTTCACAGGCTCGACCGACGGTCGAGCCTGTCGAGACCCTCGTCCCTGAGGAAGAACCATGACCAACCCGCGGATCCGCAAGATCGCGGACCGGATCCAGGTCATCGTCGCCGAGATGCTCGAGCGGCGGGTCAAGGACCCGCGGCTCGGGTTCGTCACGGTCACCGACGTCCGGGTCACCGGTGACAGCCAGCAGGCCACGATCTTCTACACCGTGCTCGGCGAGGAGGCCGACCTGGTGTCGACCGCCGCGGCGCTGGAGTCGGCCAAGGGCCTGCTCCGCTCCGAGGTCGCCAAGCAGCTCGGCATGCGCCACGCCCCGACGCTGACCTTCGTGGCCGACGCCCTGCCTGAGAACGCCCGCCACCTCGACGAGGTGCTGGCGCGCGCCAAGGCGCTCGACGAGGAGGCGGCGGCCCGTCGCGGTCGAGTCGTACGCCGGCGACGCCGACCCCTACAAGAAGCCCCGCGAGGACGACGAGGGACCGGCGGGCGAGGACCTCGAGGTGCCGACGTAGTCATCCTCATGTCCGTGAGCACCGCCTCCGGCCTGGTCGTCGTCGACAAGCCGGGCGGCATGACGTCGCACGACGTCGTCGCTCGGGTACGCCGGCTGGCCGGCACCCGCAAGGTCGGCCATGCCGGCACCCTCGACCCGATGGCCACCGGGGTCCTGGTGCTCGGGGTCAACCGCGCCACCCGGCTGCTCGGCCACCTCACCCTCACCGACAAGCGGTACGACGCCACGATCCGGCTGGGCGTCACGACCACCACCGACGACGCCGAGGGCGAGGTCGTCGAGACGCGGCCGACCGACGCCGTCACCGCCGAGGACGTACGGCGCGCGCTGGCGTCGTTCGTCGGCGAGATCGACCAGGTGCCCAGCGCCGTCTCGGCGATCAAGGTCGACGGGCAAGCGCGCCTACGCCCGCGTCCGCGCCGGCGAGGAGGTCGACCTGCCGGCCCGCCGGGTCACCGTCCACGCCCTCGACGTCACCGCGCGCTCGACCTGCCCGAGGTTCGGATCTCGGTCCACTGCTCCAGCGGCACCTACATCCGTGCGATCGCCCGCGACCTCGGCGCCGCGCTCGGTGTCGGCGGCCACCTGACTGCGCTGCGGCGGACGGCGGTCGGGCCGTTCGACCTCGCCGACGCCCACACCCTCGACGCGCTGGCCGACGACTTCGCGGCTGACCCCGATCGCCGAGGCCGCGCGCGCGACGTTCCCGGCCGTCGACCTCGACGAGCGAGCAGGCGGCCGACGTCCGCGTCGGCCGCCGCCTCGACCTCGTCCTCGACCAGACGACGGCGCTGTTCGCCCCGGACGGCGAGTTCCTCGCCCTCTACCGGGAGGGTGAGGACGGCCGCGCCCGGGCGGTGGCAGTGTTCACGTCGATGAACTCCGTCCTCTGGCTCCGCCGTGACCTGCGCCGCCGCGACCTCCCGGCGCTCGGCGCCGCGGCCGACGCGGCGGCGACGGCGACGTGCACGTCCTCTTCGTGATCGACCCGGTGCTCTGGGACGGCGGCGGGCCGTACGCCGCGGCTGGCTCGCGGCGAGCATCCGCGCCGCCGCCGAGTCGTACGACGGCCGTCTCACGGTGCGCGTCGGCGATCCCAGCCACCACGGTCGCAGCGTTCGCCGACGAGGTCGGCGCCGGCTCGGTCCACGTCAGCGCCGAGACCACGCCGTACGGCGCGCGCCGCGACGAGCGGGTCCGGAGCCGTCCTCGAGGAGCGCGACGTCGAGTGGGTCGCCGACCGGCTCGCCGTACGCCGTCGGGCCGGGCCGCGTCGTAACCAGCGAGGGGGCGCCCTACCGGGTCTTCACCCCCTTCGCCCGCGCCTGGCGCGAGCACGGCTGGGCCGAGCCCGGCGGCGCCGCCGCGCGGCCTCAGCCTGGGCGACGACCGTCCGACGACCGCGCCGTCGAGCGCCTCGACGCGCGCTCTCGACGACTGCCCGGTCGACCTCCCGACCGCGGGCGAGGACGCCGCGCTACGACGCTGGCGGGCGTTCCGCGACGAGCACCTCGGCGACTACGCCGACGACCGCGACCGGCCCGACCGTCCGCGGCACCTCCCGGCTCTCGCCGTACCTCAAGGTCGGCGCGATCCATCCCCGCACGATGCTCGCCGACCTCGCCGGCCACGCTCGCAGGCCGTGCAGGTCTTCACCGACGAGCTCGCCTGGCGCGAGTTCTACGCCGACGTCCTCCACGCGCGCCCCGACTCCGCCTGGCACGACCTGCGTCCCGAGCTGGGATCCATGCCCTACGACGACCACGACGAGCCTGGTCGACGGCGTGGCGGAGGGGCGAGACCGGCTTCCCGATCGTCGACGCCGGGATGCGCCAGCTCGCGCAGACCGGCTGGATGCACAACCGGGTCCGGATGATCACCGCCAGCTTCCTCTGCAAGGACCTCCACGTCTGGTGGCCCGCGGGTGCCCGGCACTTCCTCGCCCATCTCCTCGACGGCGACGTCGCCAGCAACAACCACGGCTGGCAGTGGGTCGCCGGCACCGGCACCGACGCGTCGCCGTACTTCCGCGTCTTCAACCCGGTCACCCAGGGCCAGAAGTTCGACCCCGACGGCGACTACGTGCGCCGCTGGGTCCCCGAGCTCGCCCACCTGCCGGGCCGGAAGGCCCACGAGCCCTGGTCGGCCGACGGTGGCTACGACCACGGCTACCCCCGAGCCGGTGGTCGACCACGCCGAGGAGCGAGTCGGAGGCCCTGCGCCGGTACGACGCCGCGCGCCGCTGACGCAGCCGCCCACCGCCGCTCGGGCCGTCAGGGCTGGCTAGGCTTCCGCCGTGCAGATCTGGCGGTCCCTGGACGACGTCCCGGCGACCTCGGCCGCGACGGCGGTCGTGATCGGCAACTTCGACGGGGTGCACCTCGGCCACCAGCACGTCGTGCGCGAGGCCCGGACGGTCGCCGATGCCGAGGGGCTGCGCGTGGTGGCCGTGACCTTCGACCCGCACCCGATGGTCGGTGCTGCGGCCCGAGCACGCGCCCACCACCATCACCGACATCGAGACGCCGCGCCGCGCTGCTCGCACGCCGCCGGCGTCGACGACGTCCTCGCGCTCCCGTTCGACCGCGAGGTCGCGTCGTGGACGCCCGAGGAGTTCGCCGAGCGCGTGCTGGCCGGCGCCCTGCACGCCGCCGTGGTCGTGGTCGGCGCCAACTTCCGCTACGGCGCCAAGGCGGCCGGCGACGTGGCGACGCTGGCGCGCGAGCGGTGAGCGACTCGGCTTCCGCGCGGTCGGCGTCCCGCTCGACGGCGGCCCGCAGGTCTGGTCGTCGACCTACGTCCGCACCTGCCTGGCGGCCGGCGACGTCGCCGGCGCGGCCCAGGCCCTGGGCCGGCCGTTCGTCGTCCGGGGCGTCGTCGTGCGCGGCGACCAGCGCGGTCGCGAGCTGGGCTTCCCGACCGCCAACGTGCCGACCCGCACCATGGTCGCCGCACCCGCAGACGGCGTGTACGCCGGGTGGCTGCGGCGGCTGGACACCGGCGAGCGCTATCCGGCCGCGATCAGCGTCGGCACCAACCCGACGTTCGACGGGGAGCGCGAGCGGCGCGTCGAGTCCTACGTGCTCGACCGCGACGACCTGGAGCTCTACGACGTCGAGGTCGAGGTGTCCTTCGTCGACCGGATCCGCGGGATGGTCCGGTTCGACGGCGTCGACGCCCTCGTCGAGACGATGCACGACCGACGTAGCCGACCGCCCACGACATCCTCGGGCGTCCCGCGTGACATCCGCAGAGCCCCGCGCGGCCGGCCGATCGTCGACCTGAGCGACGCCGAAGCCCGGCGGTCGCTCGTCCTCAAGTGGGGGACCGTCGCCGGACGGACGTGATCCCGGCGTGGGTCGCGGAGATGGACTACGCCCTCGACCCCGTGGTCCAGGAGGCCGTGGTCCGGGCGGTGCGCGACGGTGTGGCCGGATATCCCGTCGACGGATACACGCCGGAGCTGGCGGAGGCGTACGCCGCGTTCGCGGCGCGTCACTACGGGTCGGTCGTGGAGCCGGAGTGGGTGACCCCGGTCGTGGACGTGACGGCCGGGGTCCGGTTCGCCCTCGACGTGTTCAGCGAGGACGGGTCCGGTGGTCTTCCCGGTACCGGGGTACTCGCCGCAGCTCGACATCGCCGCCATCACCGGCCGGAAGCGGGTGGATCTGGTCGTCGACCCGGATGCCGGCCGCGCCGAGGTCGACCTCGACCGGCTCGACACTCTCTTCACCGAGGGTGCGCGGACCCTGCTGCTGACCCAGCCGCACAACCCGTGGGGGCGCGTCTTCACCCGGGCCGAGCTCGAGGGCATCCGCGACGTGGTGCTGCGGCACGGGGCGCGGGTGGTCTCCGACGAGATCCACGCGCCGCTGGTGCTGCCCGGCGCCCGGCACACGTCCTACCTCGAACTGCCAGGGCACCCACGACCACGCGGTCGCCGTCGTGTCCGCGTCGAAGGCCTTCAACACCGCCGGCCTCAGGTGTGCCCAGCTGGTGGTCCCGGATCCAGTCGCGCGGAGGACGCTGGCGGACCAGCCGATGTCGCGGAACGACTCGTGGTCGCCGCTGGGCGTCGTCGCCGCGGTCGCGGCGTACACGGACGGCGACCCGTGGCTGGCGTCGCTGATCGAGCGCCTCGCCCAGCTCCGCGACCTGCTGGGCGAGCTCCTGGCCGAGCACCTGCCCCTGGCGCGGATGCGGCCGCTGGAGGCGACGTACCTCGTCTGGCTCGACGCCCGCGCCTACGGTCACGACGACCCCGCCGCCGTGGCGCTGGAGCGTGGCCGGGTGAAGCTGGGGCCCGGACACGACTACGCGCCCGGGCTCACCGGCCACGTGCGACTCAACATCGCCACGAGTCCCGAGCGGCTGACCGAGATCATCCGGCGACTCGGTACCGCCTGGTGAGTGAGGACGAGCGAGCGCCGTAGCGAGCGCGCTCGCGAGGCGAACGCCCCTATGCGTCGAGGTCCTTCTCGACCAGGGCCGCGATCGCGTCGACGTCGGCCTCGTCGTCGCCGGAGACCTCGACCGTGTCGCCCTTGCCGGCGCCGAGGGTCATGATCATCAGCGCCGAGCTGGCGTCGACGGCCTCACCGCCGGGTACGCCGATCAGGACCTCGGAGTCGAGCTCGCCTGCCGCCTCGGAGATGATCGCGGCGGGCCGGGCGTGGAGGCCGACGGCGGAGCCGACGACGACGGACTTGGTGGGCATGGGTTCTCCTTCTGCTCGGTGGTGCGGATGATGCCGGGGTGGTTCTGGTCAGACGGTGGCGACGTCGATGTTCACGGGCCACACCGTCTTGGCGATGACCACCGCGACGGCTCCGACGACGACTCCGGCTGCCAGGGCGACAGGTAGCCGGGGATGTTGTGCACGGCGAAGATGCACGAAGATACCGCCGTGGGGGCCCGGACGCCGACGTTGAACGCCTCGGAGAGGCGCCGGTCACGGCACTGCCGAGCATGATCGGACGGGATCACCCGCAGCGGGTCGGCGGCCGCGAACGGGATCGCGCCCTCGGTGATGAACGACGCCCCGAGCAGCCACCCGGCCTTGCCGTTCTCGCGCTCGGCAAGGTGAACAGGTGCGGGCCGGAGCACCGTCGCCAAGGCCAGCGCGATCGGGGGCACCATGCCGGCGAGCATGACCGAGGCCATGATCTTCAGCTGGGGGGCGTCGGCGCGGCCGAGGCAGCCACACCGATGCCGGCGGTGGCGAACATGTAGGCGACCTTGTTCAGCGGGCCGCCCATGTCGAAGGCCATCATCAGGCCCAGCATCATGCCGAGCAGGATCGCGCTGCTGCCGCTCATGTTGTTCAGGCCGCGGTTGAGCTCGGTCATCAGCCAGTCGATCGGCTTGCCCAGGACCACGATCATGATGAAGCCGGCGATGATCGAGGTCAGCAGCGGGATCACCATCACCGGCATCAGGCCGCGGGCCCAGGTCGGCACCCTCCAGCCGGCGATCCAGTGGGCGATCACACCCGCGAGCACACCGCCGATGATCGCGCCGAGGAAGCCGGTCGCCGGCAGCGCGGTCGCCGTGGCGGCCGCGGTCACGTTGAAGATGTTGGCGGCGAGGCCGCCCATGATGAACCCGGGGCGATGCCCGGCCGGTCGGCGATCGCGTAGGCGATGTAGCCGGCGAAGGCCGGGATGAACAGCATGAACGCCGTCTTGCCGAAGATGAAGAACAGCGCGCCGATGTAGGCGAAGAAGCGCCGAGGGCCGAACCGGTGCCGCAGGACGTGGTCGAGCTTGAGGGCCTGGGCGTCGGGCAGGTTGAACAAGGTGTTGTCGGACGGCGATCTTGCCGTAGCTGCCGACGATCTCGTCAGCCGCCGAACAGGAAGCCGAGGGCGATCAGGAGACCACCGGCGGCGACGAACGGGATCATGTAGGACACACCGGTCATCAGGACCCGGCGGGTCGACCGCCCCACGTCTCGCTGGCGCCACCGCCGCCCGTGCTCTCGCCGGCGGTCACCGCTCCCTCGACGCGCGGGGCGTTCGGGTCGTCGGCGTACCGCAGCGCCTCGGCGATCATGGCGTCGCCGTCGTCGATCGGGTCGTTTCACGCTCGGACGAGACGACCGGCTTGCCGGCGAAGCGGGCCGCGGTCGCGGACGCCCACGTCGACCGCGAAGATCACGGCGGACGCCGCGGCGATCGTCGCGGGTGAGCAGGGGCTTGGCGCCGGCGGAGCCCTGGGTCTCGACGGCGATCGGTATGCCGGCCCTGGCGGCTGCCGCCTCGAGTGCCTCCGCCGCCATGTAGGTGTGGGCGATGCCGGTCGGGCAGGCGGTCACGGCGACCAGCGACCGGTCTCGCCGGACGTCGTCGCTGCGGGAGTCGCAGCCGCGGTCGCAGGGGCGGGCGCGTCGCCGACGACGCCGAGCACGAGGTCGACGACCTCCTGCTCGGTCGACGCGGCACGCAGTGCCGTCGACGAAGTCGCGCTTCACCAGGGCACGGGCGAGCTTGGTGAGGAGCTGGAGGTGGGTGGCATCGCCACCGGCGGGCGCCGCGATCAGGAAGGCGAGGTCGGCCGGGCCGTCCTTGGCGCCGAACTCGACCTGGGGGGACAGCCGGACGAAGGCGAGCGTCGGCTCGTCGACAGCCTCCGTCCGGCAATGGGGGATCGCGATGCCTCCGGCGAGGCCCGTGGCTGCCGTCTCCTCGCGAGCGATGGCGTCGGCGGCCAGCTGATCGGGGTCGGACGTGCGCCCCGCGTCGGAGACGATCCGCGGCGAGCGCCCGGATGACGTCGTGCTTCTCGGCGCCGAGATCGTCGTCGAGCCGCACGAGTGCGCTGGTGATCAGGTCGGACATGGTCAGCTCTCCTCGGGGAGGTCGAGGCGGGTGACGTGGACCCGGTCCGGGCGCACCTGCTCGGGGTGGGGGATGGTCGTGCCGGGAAGTCCGGCTGCCGCACTGCCGTAGGCCACGGCCAGTGCGAGTCTGTGGTCGGGGTCGCGTCCGGTGACGTCCCCCAGAGGAAGCCGAAGAGGCTGGAGTCGCCGGCGCCGACGGTCTAGACGACCGTGGTCGGCGGGGGAGTCGCGTGCCAGGCACCGTCGCTGTCGACCAGCACCGCGCCATGGGGGCCGAGCGTCACCAGCACCGACTCGACGCCGCGCTTCGACCAGGTCGTGGCGGCGCGGCGGCCGCCGACCGGGTCGGCCTCGAGCTCCTCGCCGTCGTGGCCGGTGAACGACGCGAGCTCCTCGCCGTTGGGCTTCATCAGATGCGGGCGCGCTCGTGGGCAGAGCGTCGACCAGGGCCTTGAGGGGGGCGTCGCTGGTGTCGACCGCGACCCGGGCGCCGGCGCTGCGCAGCGCGGTGACCAGCTCGGCGTACCACTCCGGCGGCGCGCCGGGCGGCAGCGATCCGGCGAGCACGATCCAGTCGGCAGTCTGCGGCGCGGCGTACCAGTGCCGCCTCGAGCGTGTCGAGCAGTCGGGGGTCGCCTGGGGGCCGGGACTGTTGAGCTTCGTGGTGGTGCCGTCGGGCTCGGTGATGGTGATGTTGACGCGGAGGTCGCCCTCGTGGTCGACCGGGCGGCAGTCGATGCCGGCAGCGAGCAGCTCGAGCACGAACGGGTCGTCCTTCACGGCCGGCAGCACGGCGATCGAGGGGAGGTCGGCGGCGACGCAGGCGCGGGAGATGTTCACGCCCTTGCCGCCGGCCTGCGAGATGACCGACTCCGCGCGCTGGACCGCTCCCCGCTCGAGGGGGCCGGCGAGGTTGACCGTGCGGTCGTGGCTGGGGTTGGCGGTGAGGGTGACGATCATGCGCGCCCTCGCGGGCCGCGCTGCGAGGCGTCATGCGACGACCACCTCGACGCCGGCCTTGGTCAGCGCGCTGCCGGTCTGCGGACGAGACTCGGAGTCGGTGATCGACGACGTCGATCTCGCCGGCCGGCCGCGAAGCGGACGGCCGTCTCGACGCCGAACTTCGAGGCGTCCGCGAGGGCCACGACCCGGCGGGCGCTCGCGACAATCGCGCGCTTGACCGCGGCCTCGTCGGGATCGGGGGTGGTCAGCCCGAACTCGCGGGGACGCCGTTGGTACCGACGAAGGCCACGTCGACGCGCAGGTCGGCCAGCGCCGCCACGGTGTCGGCACCGACCGCCGCCTGCGTCGTACGCCGGACCCGGCCGGGCAGCAGCCGCAGGTCGATCTGGCGCTGGCCGGCCAGCCTGGCCGCGATCGGCACGCCGTGGGTGACGACGGTGAGCTCGTGGTCAGGGGGCAGCAGCCGGCCAGCGGCTCGTCGTGGAGCCGGCGTCGAGCAGGATCGTGCCGCCCGACGACGGCAGCCGCTCGAGGGCAGCGCGGGCGATGCGCTCCTTGCGCCTCGGGGTTGACCTGGTCACGCTCGCGGAGGCCGGCCTCGATCAGGGGCAGCGACGCCGGCGGGACGACCCCGCCGTGCACGCGCCGGACCAGCCCCATGCGCTCGAGCGTCGACAGGTCGCGGCGCACGGTCTCGGTCGTCACGTCGTACTCCCGGGCCAGCTGGCTCACCGAGATCCGGCCCGCGCTGCGTGACCAGTCGAGCGATCGCCTGTTGGCGCTCCTCGGCGTACATCGTCAATGCGGGCTCCTGGGATCTCTGTATGTGTTGTTTTACGCCCGTATGTGTTGACTTGTCAAGCCCACCCGGGGCAGCGTGGCGGCATGAGCGCCCATTCCGTCCCCCTCTCTCGCTGCACGGCACGCCCGTCGTCCCCGGCGTCGCCTTCGCGCCCGCCCTCGTGGTGCGCGGCGACGTGTCGCCCGAGGCGATCGCCCGCTTCGACGGCTCGTCGTACGACGAGGAGACCGGGCTCGCGACGTACGACGAGGCCGCGGGGGCCGTGGGCGACGGGTTCGCGCCGCCGCGCCGACAAGGCCTCCGATCACGCGGCGGAGGTGCTGACCGCCAGCGCCGGCCTGGCCCGCGACAAGGGGCTGCGCTCCGCGGTGCGCAAGCACCTGCGCAGCGGGCGACGACCTGCTCGCCGCGGTCCGCGCGGCCGTCGAGCAGTTCGTCGCCGTGTTCACGTCGATGGGCGGTCTGATGGCCGAGCGGGCCACCGACCTGCGCGACATCGAACGACGCGTGGTCGCCCACCTCGTGGGCGAGCCGGAGCCCGGCGTGCAGCTGCCCGACGACGCCGTCGGTGCTCGTCGCCGAGGACCTCGCGCCCGTCCGACACCGCGACCCTCGACCCCAGGTCGTCGTCGCTCTGGTGACCGAGCGCGGCGGCCCGACCAGCCACACCGCGATCATCGCCCGCGCAGCTCGCGATCCCTTGCGTCGTCGGCACCGCCGGGGCGATGACGATCGCCGCCGGGCACCCCGCTGCTGGTCGACGGCGTCGCCGGCACGATCGAGCTCGTCGCCCGACCCCGACGAGGCGCAGCGCCGTGGTCGAGGCGGACCGCACGCAGCGCGAGGCGCTGGCGACCTGGACCGGCCCGGGCGAGACCGCCGACGGCACCCGCGTGAAGATCCTGGCCAACGTCGCCGACGGCGAGTCGGCCCGCGCGGCGGCCGACCGGGCCGGTCGAGGGCGTCGGGTCTGTTCCGCACCGAGCTGTGCTTCCTCAACCGGGCCGACGAGCCGTCGGCCGAGGAGCAGGCGACGATCTACGGCGAGGTGCTGGCGCCGTTCGCCGGCCGCTACGTCGTCGTCCGCACCCTCGACGCCGGCTCCGACAAGCCGGTCGCCTTCGCCACCCACGAGGGCGAGGAGAACCCCGCGCTCGGGCGTCCGCGGTCTCCGACTCTCCTTCGACCAGCCCGACCTGCTGTCCGCCAGCTCGACGGCATCGCCGCGGCCGCGCGGCGAGACCGGCACCGAGACCTGGGTGATGGCACCGATGGTGGCGACCGTGGCCGAGGCGGCGCGTCGTTCGCCGACGGCCGTCCGCGCGCGCGGCCTAAGCCCGGCGTGATGGTCGAGGTGCCGTCAGCGGCGCTGCTGGCCCACCGGATGCTCGAGGTCGTCGACTTCCTCTCGATCGGCACCAACGACCTGACGCAGTACACGATGGCCGCCGACCGGATGGCCACCGACCTGGCGCACCTCACCGACTCCTGGCAGCCGGCCGTGCTCCAGCTGATCGCGATCACCGCCGAGGCCGGCCAGCAGGCCGGCAAGCCGGTCGGGGTCTGCGGCGAGGCGGCCGCCGACCCGCTCCTGGCCTGCGTCCTGGTCGGGATGGGCATCACGTCCCTCTCGATGGCCTCCGCGGCCGTCCGCCCGGTCGGTGCCCGGCTGGCGTCGGCGCCGATGGACGCGCTGGAGGACGCCGCCGAGGCGGCCCTCGCCGCGAACGACCCGATGGCCGCCCGCGACGCCGTACGCCGTGTGGCTGGGGGGCTGAGGTCTCGTCCCGCTGTCCCGCGGATTTCACCATGAGAAGTGCTCGAACCGCCGCTTCTCACGGCGAGCTCACCATGAGAAGCGACGGTTCGCCTACGTCACATGGTGAAACCGGGCGCAGCCGAACGCCGCGACCAGGCCGCGGCGGCCGCCGCGACTCGGTGCTCGACCAGCGCGACGAGGGCGGCGAGGAACGCGCGCGAAGACCTCCGGGTCCTCGAACACGTCCGCGTCGAGGGTCGAGTGCGACAACACCACGGTCGGGACCACGTCGGCCCCGGCGACCGCCGCGGAGCGGCGGGCGTCCTCGTGCGACCACTTGCCGCCGAAGCGCGTCGCGGTGGCGCCGACCACGGCGAACGGCTTGCCCTTGAGGGCGCCGCGCCGAACGGGCGGGAGAGCCAGTCGATGGCGTTGTTCAGCACGGCCGGCATGGTGCCGTTGTACTCGGGCGTGACGGCCAGGACGCGGTCCGCGCGGGCGACGTGCTCGCGCAGCGTCCGGACGGCGGCGCGGGACCAGCTCACCGTCGAGCTCCTCGTTGTAGAACGGCAGCTCGGACAGGTGGGCGGCGATCTCCACCGTCACCCCGGCCGGAGCCTCGGCCTGCAGGCGCTCGGCGATGCGGCGGTTGTAGGACTCGGTACGAAGGCTGCCGAGCAGGATGACGACGTGCGTCGAAGTCTGAGTCATGCCAGCAAAACGGACTGCGGTCCGGTTCCATTCCGTGTCGTGGGTCACCCGCGCGTCCTACGCTGCGGTCGTGCCCATCCCGCTGCCGTTGCTCGACGAGGAGCCGCCGGAGCGCGCCGACGCGGCGCGCAACCGTGACGCGCTCCTGGCGGCTGCCGACGAGCTGATCGCGCGGAGCGGGGTGAGGGCGGTGACCATGGACGCCGTCGCTGCCCGCGCCGGGGTCGGCAAGGGCACGGTGTTCCGGCGCTTCGACAGCCGCGAGGGCCTGATGGCGGCCGTGCTCAACCGCAGTGAGACGGCGTTCCAGGGCTCGGTGATCTTCGGGCCGCCGCCGCTGGGTCCGGGCGCCGACCCGATGGCGCGGCTGACCGCGTTCGGCCACACCCGGCTCGAGCTCAACCTGCTCCACCACCCCCTGATCACCGCGGCTGGGCAGGCCGGGGTCCGCAGCTATGCCGCGGTCTCCTTCACCGCCATGCACGTGCGCCACCTGCTGGGCGAGCTGGGGGTGAGCGGCGACCTGACCACGCTCGCCACCGCACTGCTGGCACCCCTCGAGGTGCCGATCCTCGTGCAGCAGGTGGAGATCGAGGGCATGCACGTCGCTCGCATCCGCGACGGCTGGGACGACCTGGTACGCCGCGTGAGTCACCGCGTGACGGTGACCGGCACGCCGTTCAGCGCGGCGTTGCCCGACATGTCGAGCAGCGTGGGATCGGTGAGGTCGTTGATCGACGGACCGGCGACCGTGGTCGCGTGCGCGCAGGCGGGTGCCCTCGACCTGATGGCCGTAGCCGTGGGGGAGCGAGACCACGCCCCGGCATCATGTCGTCGGTCGCGGTCACCTCGACCTGCACGGACCCGACGCGCGAGGAGACCGTGACCAGGGCGCCGTCCTCGAGCCCGCGCGCGGTGAGGTCGTCGGGGTGCATCAGCAGGTGGTGCCGCGGCCGGCCGCGGGTCAGCCGGGTCGAGTTGTGGAACCACGAGTTGTTGTCCTGCTTGTGCCGCCGTCCGATCAGCACCAGCGCGTCGGCCGGCCGGTCGTCCAGCCAGGTCCGGAGCCGGCCGAGGTCGCCGACCAGGAGCGGGGGCACCAGGTCGATGCGGTGGTCGGGGGTCTGCAGCCGGTCCGGCATGGTCGGGCGGAGCGGGCCGAGGTCGACGCCCTCGGGGTGACGGCGCAGCCGCGCCGGCGTGAGCCGGCGGCCGGTGAGCAGGAGCAGCTCGAGCTGACGCGTCGGGCTGGTCGAGAGCCGAGCACGTCGCACGGCCCGGACCTTGCGCGGGGCCTGGCGACGAAGCCGTCGCTCGAGGCGCGCGGTCAGGTCGCGGTAGATCTCCCACTCGTGGCGGGCGTCGCCGGGCTTGGCGAAGACCGCCGGGCTGAACCGCGCGGTGTTGCGCACGGCCAGGCCGTGGAAGACCAGGTCGTAGTGGTCACGTTCCAAGGTGGTGGTCGGCGGCAGGATCACGTCGGCATGACGGGTGGTCTCGTTGAGGTAGATGTCGACCGCGACCATGAAGTCGAGCGAGTCCATCGCCTCACCCAGCCGTCGCCCGTCCGGCGTGGACAGCACGGGGTTGCCGGCGATCGTCACGAACGACTTGATCTGACCCTCGCCCGGGGTCTCGATCTCCTCGCGCATGACCGCCGCCGGCAGCTCCCCGCCGTACTCGGGGAGGTCGCGCACCCGGCTGCGGTAGCGGTCGAAGTGGCCGGGCCCGACGAAGCCGCGCGAGACCAGGTCGACCGCCGGCTCGGGGAACAGGACGCCGCCCGGGCGGTCGAAGTGGCCGGCCAGGAGGTTGAGGCACCCGATCGCCCAGTGGCTCAGGGTGCCGAAGCCCGTGGTCGACACGCCGACCCGGCCGTACACCACGCCACCGTCCGCAGCAGCGAGCTCGTGGGTCAGCCGACGGATGTCGGCGGCGGGTACCCCGCTGAGGTCCTCGGCGAGCTCCGGGGTGAACGGCTCGACGAGGGCGGTCAGCTCGGCGACCCCGTCGACGTAGGCCGGCGGGCGGGCCAGGCCGTCGGCCAGCAAGGTGCGCAGCATCGCCAGCAGCACCACGACATCGGATCCGGGCCGGACGAAGTGGTGCTCGGAGGCGATCTTGGCGGTCTCCGTGCGCCGCGGGTCGAGCACCACGATCCGGCCGCCCCGCTCCTTGATCGCGCGGGCCCGCCGCGGGAAGTCGGGGGTGGTCATCATCGAGCCGTTGGAAGCCATCGGGTTGGCCCCGAGCACCAGGAGGTACGACGTGCGGTCGAGGTCGGGGGTCGGGAACAGCACCTGGTGGCCGAACAGCTGCCAGGACACCAGCTGGTGGGGAGCCTGGTCGACCGTCGTCGCGGAGAACCGGTTGTGGGTGCGCAGCGACTTCACGAACGGCAGGGCGTGGGTGGCCGACGAGAGGTTGTGGACGTTGGGGTTGCCGAGGTAGACCCCGACCGCGTCGGGCCCGTGGGCGTTGACGGTGTCGGCCAGCCGGTCGGCGACGAGGTCGAGCGCCTCGTCCCAGCCGATCTCTTCCCAGCGCGGTCCGGTGGTCGGGTCGGCAGACCGGACCTTCCGGAGCGGGCGCCGCAGCCGGTCGGGGTCGTCGTACACGTCGGCGAGTGCGACGCCCTTGGGGCAGATGTACCCCCGGGACAGCGGGTCGGTGGGGTTGCCGCGGATGCCCGTGACCGCTCCGTCGGTCAGGGTCAGCTCGAGTCCGCAGATCGCCTCGCAGAGGTTGCACGCGGTGAGGCGGGTGCCGGTGTAGCCGTCCGGCACAGGGTCGACGGCGAGCGTCAGCGATCGGAGGGGGAGGCGCACTCGGCGAGTCTCCCTCATCGGGCCGCCGCGGCGACACGGGCGCCGGGGAGACAGCCTCGGAACTGGGTGCTTCCTGGAGGCATAACTGCGTCTGGAGTGGGAAACATCCCGTCGACGAGCCGCCGACCGGGTGGCCCGACGAAAGGGACGAACCCATGGGATACGGACTCGGTGTCTTCCTCCTGGCGGTGGGCCTGATCCTGGCCTTCGCCGTGCGCGACTCCATCTCCGCCGTCGACCTGACGATGGTCGGCTACATCCTGGTCCTCGCCGGGGTGCTCGTGATCGCGCTCACCGCGCTCACCATGAACCGTGCTCGCCGCGCGACGACGGTCGCCCGCACCACCCACGCCGACGGTAGCCAGAGCGTCACCGAGCAGTCGTCGCGCCAGGACACGCCCCCGGTGGTCTGACGCAACGACGGGGGTGGGCACCGGTACGCGGTGCCCACCCCCATCTCTGTGTCCGGAGCCCTGGAGGCTCGGCAGGCTCGACGGCAACCGCTGCCGGCGGGTGTCGCCAGCGGCGTTTTGGGGGGCCGGACCGCCCGCTGATAATCTCCTCCGGTTGCCGTGAAACGGCCGCGGATCCAGAGTGCCCGGGTGAACAGGCCCCGGCGCGCCGCGCAACGGACTGGCCCACGAGGCCGGAAGGAGCCCCCATGTCGATCGGTACCGACGCGGAGACCAAGAAGAAGATCATCACCGACTACGCCGTCAACGAGGGCGACACCGGCTCTCCCGAGGTCCAGATCGCGTTGCTCAGCCACCGCATCGCCCACCTCACCGAGCACCTCAAGACCCACAAGCACGACCACCACACCCGTCGTGGCCTGCTGCTGCTGGTGGGCCAGCGCCGCCGGCTGCTGAACTACCTCAACAAGACCGACATCGAGCGTTACCGCTCGATCATCGAGCGTCTCGGCCTGCGCCGATGACCACCGGAGCGGCTGTCCCCTGACGGGCGGCCGCTCCTCTCATGTTCCGGGCGCCAGCCGTCCGGACGCCGACCGCTAGGGTCGAGACAGACACACAACTGAACACGCAACCATCACCAGGAGCGACCCGCTCGCGTCAGCCCGGTCCTCGGTAGTGGTCTTCGGACAGCCCCCGCCACGTCGGCGGAGCGCCGGCCGCGGATCTCGATCGAAGACCGGCCAGGACCCGAGGCTCCCTTCGGTACGGCCGGAGGGCTCGGTCCTCGAGCAGTTTTCGTAGCAGGACGTTCGCGGGGTCGCTCCGCGAAGAGAAAGGACAGGGCACGAGAGCCCATGTCTGAACCCACCATCACCACTGTCGAGACCGTTCTCGACAACGGCAAGTTCGGTCAGCGGACCATCAAGTTCGAGACCGGCCTGCTGGCCCGTCAGGCCGCCGGTTCCGTCACGGCGTACCTCGACGACGAGACGATGCTGCTGTCGGCCACGACGGCCGGCAAGCATCCCAAGGAGCAGTTCGACTTCTTCCCCCTGACGATCGACGTCGAGGAGCGGATGTACGCCGTGGGCCAGATCCCCGGCTCGTTCTTCCGCAGCGAGGGTCGTCCCGGCGAGGACGCGATCCTCACCTGCCGCCTCATCGACCGCCCGCTGCGGCCGACCTTCAAGAAGGGCCTCCGCAACGAGGTCCAGGTCGTCATCACCGTGCTGTCGCTCGACCCCGACCAGCCCTACGACGTACTGGCGATCAACGCCGCGTCGATGTCGACCCAGCTCTCCGGCCTGCCGTTCTCCGGCCCGGTCGGTGGCGTCCGCGTGGCCCTGATCGAGGGCCAGTGGGTCGCGTTCCCGTCCCACAGCCAGCTCGAGGGCGCGGTCTTCGACATGGTGGTGGCCGGCCGGGTCACCGAGACCGGCGACGTCGCGATCATGATGGTCGAGGCCGAGGCCACCGAGCAGACCTGGGACCTCGTGCAGTCCGGTACCCAGGCGCCGACCGAGGAGATCGTGGCGGGTGGCCTCGACGCCGCCAAGCCGTTCATCAAGCAGCTGTGCGAGGCGCAGAGCGAGCTCGCTCGCGAGGCCGCGAAGCCGATCCAGGAGTTCCCGGTCTTCCTCGACTACGAGGACGACGTCTACGAGGCCGTCGAGGCGGCTGCCAAGGCCGATCTCGTCTCAGCGATGACCATCGCCGACAAGCAGGAGCGCGAGCTCCGGGTCGACGAGCTCAAGGAGAGCATCCTGGAGAAGGTGGCCCCCCAGTTCGAGGGTCGCGAGAAGGAGGTCGGTGCGGCCTTCCGCTCGGTCAACAAGCAGGTCGTGCGCGAGCGCGTGCTGCGCGACCACGTCCGGATCGACGGCCGCGGCCTGGCCGACATCCGGCCGCTGCACGCCGAGGTCGACGTGATCCCGCGCGTCCACGGTTCCGCGCTGTTCGAGCGGGGCGAGACCCAGATCCTGGGCGTCACCACCCTCGACATGCTCAAGATGGAGCAGCAGCTCGACACGCTGTCGCCGGAGAAGCACCGCCGCTACATGCACAAGTACGTGTTCCCGCCGTTCTCCACCGGAGAGACCGGTCGCGTGGGCTCGCCCAAGCGTCGCGAGGTCGGCCACGGTGCGCTCGCGCGGCGTGCGCTCCTGCCGGTGCTGCCGACGCGTGAGGAGTTCCCCTACGCGATCCGCCAGCTCTCCGAGGCGATGGGCTCCAACGGCTCCACCTCGATGGGCTCGGTCTGCGCGTCGACCATGTCGCTGCTCCAGGCCGGCGTCCCGCTGCGTGCGGCCGTCGCCGGCATCGCGATGGGCCTGATCTCCGGTGAGGTCGACGGTCAGACGCAGTACGTCGCGCTGACCGACATCCTCGGCGCGGAGGACGCCTTCGGCGACATGGACTTCAAGGTCGCCGGGACCAAGGAGTTCGTGACCGCGCTCCAGCTCGACACCAAGCTCGACGGCATCCCCGCCGAGGTCCTCGCTGCGGCTCTCACCCAGGCCCGCGACGCCCGCCACACGATCCTCGAGGTCATGGGCGAGGCGATCGACGGCCCGGAGGAGATGTCGCTCTACGCCCCGCGGATCATCAGCATCAAGGTGCCCGTGGACAAGATCGGCGAGGTCATCGGGCCCAAGGGCAAGGTGATCAACCAGATCCAGGACGACACCGGCGCAAGCCTGTCGATCGAGGACGACGGCACCGTCTACATCGGTGCCAGCAACGGCGAGGCGGCCGAGGCTGCTCGCGCCGCGGTCAACGCCATCGCCAACCCGACCATGCCCGAGGTCGGCGAGCGCTACCTCGGCACGGTCGTCAAGACCACCAACTTCGGTGCGTTCGTCTCCCTGCTCCCGGGCAAGGACGGCCTGCTCCACATCACCAAGCTGCGCGCTCTGGTGGGTGGCAAGCGGGTCGAGAACGTCGACGACGTGGTGTCGGTCGGTCAGAAGATCCAGGTGCAGATCGCCGAGATCGACGACCGCGGCAAGCTGTCCCTGATCCCCGTGGTCGACGAGTCCTCCGAGCCGGCCGCCGACGCAGCCGACGACAACGCCGCCGACGAGGCTGCGGGCGACGAGTGACCGACCGGTGACTGCTGGATCCGTGACGACCGGTCGGCCCTCGGCCGGCCGGTCGTCCTCCCGCCCCGACGGGACAGCGCGTCCCGGTGGCAGCACCCGCACCCTGCTCAAGGAGGACGGCGGCGTCGTCCGCCGTACCGTCCTGCCCAGCGGCCTGCGCGTCATCAGCGAGCGGGTCCCGGGCGCACGCTCGGCCACCATCGGGGTCTGGGTGGGGGTCGGCTCGCGCGACGAGTCGCCGGCGCTGCACGGCTGCTCCCACTTCCTCGAGCACCTGCTGTTCAAGGGCACGGCGGAGCGGTCGGCCCTCGACATCTCGATCGCCCTCGATGCGGTCGGCGGTGAGTTCAATGCCTTCACCGCCAAGGAGTACACCTGCTTCCACGCCCGGGTGCTCGACGACGACGTGCCGCTGGCCGTCGACGTGCTCGGCGACATGATCACGTCGTCGTTGATCACCGCGGAGGACGTCGAGGCCGAGCGTGACGTGATCCTCGACGAGATCGCGATGCACGACGACGACCCCGACGACGTCGCCCACAACCTCTTCTCCTCCCTGGCCTGGGGCGACTCGCCCCTCGGTCGCCCGATCGCCGGCACCGACGCCTCGATCGAGGCGATGACCCGCGACCAGGTGCGCCGGTTCTACCGCCGTCACTACCGTCCCGACCGGATGGTGGTCTCGGTCGCGGGCAGCGTCGACCACGCCCGGCTGGTCCGGCTGGTCCGGCGCTCCTTCGCCCGCCAGGGCTTCCTCGACGGCCTGGCCGAGCCGGTCGTCGCCCGTCAGCACGAGCGCTCCCGCAAGGCGACGTCCGGGGTGGCCGAGGCGACCCGCCCGTTCGAGCAGGTCAACGTCGTCCTCGGCATGCAGGGCCTCACCCGGTCCGACCCGCGCCGGTTCGCGCTCGGCGTGCTCAACGCTGCGCTCGGCGGTGGCACCTCGAGCCGGCTGTTCCAGGAGGTCCGCGAGAAGCGCGGCCTGGCCTACTCCGTCTTCTCCTTCGCCAGTCAGCACGTCGATGCCGGGCTGGTCGGCGTCTCGGTCGGTTGCCTGCCGGCCAAGCTCGACCAGGTGCTCGCCGTCGTCCGCGCCGAGCTGGCCAAGGTCGCCGACTCGGGGATCACCGCCGAGGAGCTGGCCCGCGGCAAGGGGCAGCTCAAGGGCGGTCTGGTGCTCGGGCTCGAGGACTCCGCGTCGCGGATGACCCGCCTCGGCAAGTCCGAGCTCGTCGACGACGAGCTGCTCAGCATCGACGAGGTGCTGGCCCGCGTCGAGGGCGTGACCCTCGACGACGTCCGGACCCTCGCTGCCGAGCTGTTCGCCGGGCCGGAGATCCTCGCGGTCGTCGGCCCGCGCTGACCCCGGGCCCTCAGCGGGGCGCCACCTCGACGACGCCGGAGAAACCCGGCATCTCGCGAGGCCCGTCCAGGGTCCAGCGGACCCGCTGCGGACCGAGCTCGTCGGGGACCCTCACCCGCATCCGGAAGAGCACCTGCGTGCCGGCCGGCAGCACCGGTCGGAACCTGGTGACCCGACCGGTCGAGCGGACCAGGCTGGCGTAGTAGGGCACCTGCGCGCAGTTCAGCTGTCGCGTCGTGGTGAGGGTGCCGATGGTGATCGTGTAGTCGGGGCAGGGCAGCAGGCTGATCAGTCCGGGGGCCTGCAGGACGGCGTCGAAGCCCAGGGTCTCCCCGGGGTGGACCGTGCCGGAGATGACGCCCGAGGCGGACACGCTGTCGAACGGCGTCACCCGGGCACCGTTCCGGTCGCGCCCGAGCGCCGGATGGTCGGGCGCGAGGTCTCGGAACGGGACGGTCTTCACCACTCTCGCCACGTGCGGCGGGGGCGAGGGGTCCGCGCTCGCCGGCGGGGTGTCGCCGTCGCGTCCGACGGCCTGGATGACGGCCACGGAGCCACCCACGAGCAGCACGACGGCCGCACCTGCCAGCGCACGGCGCCAGGGCAGGTGGCGCGGGAGTGTCTCGTCGAGCCGGTGGAGCGGGACCTCGGGCGGGGGCGGTTGCTGTTCCTGCCAGCGTCGTGCGGCGTCGCGGAGTCGGTCGTCCATGCGGTCGGGATCGTCGCCCACGAGCTCGGCCAGCTGGTCGCGCGCATGCGCGAGCCTGAGTGCGACGGTCTCCGGGGCGCAGGCGGCCACCTGCGCGACGACCGCGGTGTCGAGGCTCACGAAGACGTGCAGGTCGACGACCTGTCGGTCACGGCGCCCCAGACCCTCGACGGCCCGCTCCAGGTCGACGTCGCGGCCTTGCCCACCGGGAACGGCACCGTCGACGAGCTCGACCACGGCGACGACAGGCTCGCGAGATACGTCCCGTGGCCAGTCGTGCGCCAGGATCCCGAGCAGCCAGCCGACCGGGGTGGCCCGGGCGCCGTCGTAGGCGGGCCACCGCTGCCAGGCGCGGATCAGCGTCTCCTGCACGGCGCGGTCGCGCTCGGCGGGGCCGACCCTCCGCGTGGCGTAGCGGGCCACGGTGGTCAGGTGCGGCTCGGCCCAGCGCTCGAAGTCCGCAGTGGTGCTGCCCTCGGTCATGTCCCGCCCCCGGTGTCCAGTGTCACCGGCCGCCCGACAGGCGGCAAGCAGGTCCACGTCAGCCGACGTGGATGATCCCGTAGGTGCCGGGCAGGTCGCGCGGTCCGTCGATCACCCAGAGCACCTTCTGCCGGCCGGGGAGGTCGGGGACCTTCACCCTCATCTGGAACGGCACCAGGGTGTCGGCCGGGAGGTAGGGCCGACCTCGGCTGTCGACGTGGGGCACCTGGGAGCAGTTGAGCTGCCAGGTGTGGGCGAACCGGCCGACGGTGACGGTGACGTTGGGGCACGGCACGAGGGGGAGGTCGTGGGTCGACACGAGCCGGATCGTGAACGACAGCGTGTCGCCCGGCTGGACCCGGCCGGAGATCGCGCCGTACACCGCGACGGAGCCGTACGGGGAGGCCCCGCGGAGTGGGGGTCCCGCGGCGTGATGGGTCGCGGGGAGCGGCGCGAACGGGACGGCGCCCGGCACGACCGGGCCGACCTGGTGGGTGCTCGGCGCCGGTGGCGGCGGTCCGAGTGGAGCGGACGGGGACGAGGGCCGGGTCACCGCGACCACGATGCCGCCGGTCACGACGACGGCTGCGGCAGCCGCGAACCACGCGGTCCGGGTACGACGAGTGGCGGGCGACGTGAGCCGGTCGACCGGCACCCCGGGCGCCGGCGGCTGGGCGGTCTGCCAGCGACGGCCGGCCTCGGTGAGGCGCTGCTCGAGGAGGTCAGTCATCGTCGTCTCCCAGGATCTCGCGCAGCCGGGCCCTGGCCTGGTGCAGCGTGGCCTTCACGGTGCCCGGCGCGCAGCCCATCACCTCGGCCACGGTGGCCACGTCGAGGCCCACGAAGTAGTGCAGGTCGACCGCCTCGCGCTGGCGACGGCTCAGGTCGTCGAGCGCGCGCTCGAGGTCGAGGTCGTGCGCCGGGGCCGGCGCCACGCCGTGCTCGACCAGCTCGACCAGGGCGGCCGGCTGGCGGGTGCGGTGCCGTCGACAGCGGTCGGCCACGATGCCGAGTAGCCACGCGACCGGGGTGCCCCGATCGGCGTCGTAGGTCGACCACCGCTGCCAGGCGCGGATCAGCGCCTCCTGCACCACGTCGTCGCGGTCCGCCGGCGCGACCTGGCGGGCGGCGTAGCGGGCGAGCACCGTCAGATGGGGCTCGACCCACCGCGCGAAGTCCGCTGGGGTCGCGCGCTCGGTCATGTCCCGTCCTCCGGAGACCAGTGTCTCCATGCCCTCTCTACGCCAGGAAGTGCGGACCTGGTTTAGCCGATCCGGGAACTCACGGTGCCAGGATCGCGAGGCCGGCGCAGGCGGCCGCCCAGAGCACGCTGGTGAAGGTGCCGATGATGAAGCGCTCGGCCGCGCCGGAGTCCTCCTGGTTGCGCAGCTCGGGGTAGCGACCGAGCCCCTTGACCGCGAGCACGATGGCGAGCCCCGGGCCCCAGCCGATGATCAGGGTGGCGAAGACGGCCAGGCGCTCGAGGGCGCCGATCCAGGCTCCGCCGCGCAGCACCTCACCGGCCCGGTGGGTGGTGTCGACCTCGACCATCGTCAGTACCTGGGTGGTGACCAGGCCGCCGCCGACCACGGCGAGCACGCCGGCCACCAGCGCGACCGCACGCGTGCCCTGCTCGTCGAGGCCGTCGTCGCCACCGAGCCAGGCGACCACGAGCGGCACCGCGAGGAGGATGACGGTGGCGAGGGCCCAGCCACGGCGCCCCCGGTGGACGACGAGTCCGATGCTCGCGCAGGCGATGCCCAGCACGACGAGCAGGAAGTAGGCGAGCTGGCTCATCGGTCTCCTCCGACAGGGGACAGCGCGAGGCGGGCGAGGTGCTCGACGAGCTCACGCGCGCGGCGTCCCTCGGCGATGCCCGCCGCTGCCGCCCGCTGGCTCACGGCCGACTGGCTGATGCCGAGGCGCTGGGCGGTCTCGTCGTAGGTGAGACCCTGGTCGACGAGGTCGGCGACCTCCCAGCCGCGCGGCGTACGGCGGGCCAGCAGCGCGGCCCACAGCCACACCGCCGACTCCAGCGCCCGGACGCTCGCCGGGTCGTCGGTCGCCGCGACGGCTCGCACCCGCCAGGGGCTGGACTTGGCCGCCGTGACCGCCTCGCGGGCGGCGACGTACGCCGGCCCGCGCCCGGCCCGCGCCTGCTCGCTGACCGGGGTCTCGATGGGGCCGACCCCGAGCCCGATGTTCCAGGCGGCGTCGCGCAGCAGCCGTTCGAGGGCTCGGGGCAGGGCCGCGGGGTCGTCGAGGACGCCTTGGAGCTCGTCACCGACGGTGCGGTCGAAGGCGAGGAGGGTCGGCACGTCGTCCAGCATCTGCAACGCGGCCGGCACCTGGTCGGCGCCGCGCCGACTGTCGTCCTGGTCGACGGTGAGCACGAGGACGTGCATGACCGGACTCCTTCCTACCGACCTCAGATTAGGCAATAACCTAATAGGAAGTCAATATCAGGAAATAGCCTTACTTACGCCCGATCAAGGCCACCACCGGAGGAGCCTTCTGGTCCACCACGGAGACCCGGAACCCGCCCTCGGTCAGCGCGGCGGACGCCTTGCGCACGATGTTGGGCACCAGCTCGGGCTGGGTGGTCTCGTAGAAGAGGTAGACCGCCCCTCCCGGCAGCACGCGCTCGTGCAGCAGGGCGACCTCGTCGGCGCAGCCACGCACCCAGAACAGGTTGACGTTGAAGGCGAAGACCTTGTGCAGCCGCTTCACCGGGACACGCAGGGTCGCCAGGTCGATCTGGCGGACGGTGAGCCGCCCGGCGTCGACGTACTTCTGGTTGCGACGCCGGGTCCGGTCGACGCCCGACTCGGAGCGGTCGATCGCGAACAGCTTGCCGGTGGTCAGGCGCTGGCAGATCAGCTCGGCGCCGTACCCCGCGCCGCAGCCGATCTCGAGGATGTTGTCCCCGGGCTGCGGGTCCATCAGCTCGACGGCCCAGACCATGCGGGGCGGGACCTGCGGCACTGGCATGCGCTCAGCCTGCCAGATCATCCCCCGGAGTGGCCGCTAGGTTGGCACCGTGACGGTCAGGGTGGGCGTGCTGGGCGCCGAGGGCAGGGTCGGCTCGGAGGTGTGCCGCGCTGTGGAGGAGGCGCCGGACACCGTGCTGGTGGCCCGCGTCGACGTGGGCGACGGCCTCGAGGCCCTCGAGGCCGCCGAGGTGGTCGTGGACTTCACCCATCCCGACGTGGTCCTCGACAACCTGCGCTGGTGCATCGCCCACGGGCTGCACTGCGTGGTCGGGACCACCGGCTTCGACGAGGCCGGGCTCGACGTGCTGCGCGAGGCGCTCGCCGCCGCACCGGGCGTCGGCGTGCTCGTCGCCCCCAACTTCTCCATCGGCGCCGTGCTGATGATGCGGTTCGCGGCTGCTGCCGCGCCGTTCTACGAGTCGGTCGAGATCATCGAGCTCCACCATCCCGACAAGGCCGACGCACCGAGCGGCTCGTCCCGGCGTACGGCGGAGCTGGTCGCGGCGGCGCGGCGCGAGGCCGGTCTCGGACCCGTGCCCGACGCCACCTCCACGGGGCTCGACGGAGCCCGCGGTGCCGAGGTCGACGGCATCCACGTCCACGCCGTCCGCGCCCGGGGGCTGGTCGCGCACCAGGAGGTCCTGCTCGGCGGCCCGGGAGAGACGCTCACGATCCGGCACGACTCCCTGGACCGCGCGTCGTTCACTCCCGGCGTCCTGGCCGCGGTCCGCGCGATCGCCGACCACCCCGGCCTCACCGTGGGGCTCGAGCAGGTCCTCGACCTCGACTGACCGGGCGTCACAGCTCCACCATGTGATGTCGGTGAGCCCGCACTTCTCATGGTGAGCTCACCGTGTGAGGTGGAGGTTCGACATCCTCACCTGATGAAACGGGGAACGACGACCTTCACCACCCCGGGAAGACCACGCGCAGCAAGGCAGCCGTGAGCGCGGCCGAGAACACCACGACGAGGAACGGCGCGCGGAGCAGGAGCGCCACGACGGCCACCCCGAGGCCGGCGGCGCGGGCGTCGATCGTCAGGTGGCCGCCGTTCGCGAACACCTGGACCGCGATCAGCGCGGCCAGCAGCGCCACCGGGATCAGGTCGGCGATCCGCTCCACGAGCGGCCGCTCGAGCACCCGGGCCGGGATGGACATCCCGGCCAGCTTGAGCAGGTAGCAGCCGATGCCCGCGCCGATGATCGCCGCCCAGGTCACGGGATCTCCGTCTGGTCGACCGCGGACGGCGTCAGCACGCCGGCGAGGAGGGCGACGCCACCGGCCACCAGCACCGGCACGCCCGCCCCGGTGAGCGGGACCGAGATCAGGGCCACGGCCGCAGCGCACGCCGCGATCACCCGGTTGCGCCGGTCCGCCAGGCGCGGCCAGAGCAGGGCCAGGAACGCGGCGCCGACGGCGGCGTCGAGCCCGTAGGTGCGCGGGTCACCGATCAGGTTGCCGGCGATGGCGCCGAGGAACGTGAAGAGGTTCCACAGGCAGAAGACCGCGATCCCGGTGCTGAGGAAGCCCACGCGGGCGGCCGTCTGCGAGTCGCGGGTCACCGACATCGCGGTCGACTCGTCGATGACGAGCTGCGCCGCAGCCGGACGCCGCCAGCCGTCGAACTCCAGCAGCGGTGCCAGCTTCAGGCCGTAGAGCGTGTTGCGGGTGCCGAGCAGGAGCGCCGTCACGGCACCCGACAGGGGAGCGCCGCCGGCCGCGACGACGCCGATGAACGCGAACTGCGAGGCACCGGTGAACATCACCAGGGACAGGGCGCAGGTCTGCAGCACCGAGAGCCCGGCGGCCACCGACACGGCGCCGAACGAGACGCCGTAGAGCCCCGTGGCGAGGCCGACCCCGAGGCCGTCCCGCACGATCGCCTGTCGCTCGGCTGGGGTCGGGTCGGTCACCCACGAGACCCTAGCGACGCCTCAGGCCAGGGCGGTGTGCAGACGCACCTGCTTGACCTGGGTGGCACCGGTGCCGTCGAGGTCGAGGGTGCGGTGCGCCCCGTCGGGTGCCCAGCCCGACTCGGTCAGGAACGCGCGCGTGGTGTCGTCGTCGGCGACCAGCCAGATCACGGCCCGGGTGAAGCGGTCGGCCACCAGCGTGTCGACCGCGGCCTGTACGAGCCGCGAGCCGTGCCCCTTGCGCTGCTCGCCCTCGTCGACGGTCAGCTCCATCACCTCGCCGTCGCTGGCCGGGTCACAGTCGGGGTCGGTGGCCGGCGTGGTGATCGCGAACCCGACCACCCGGTTGCGCTCGAGCGCCACCAGGGCGCGGTGCCGGGCGTCGGCCGGCCGGGTGAGCGCGTCGCGCCAGAGCTGGGCGAAGTCCGCAGGGCGCAGGTCTCCCGCGGCCGGCAGCAGCCCGGCGTACGACGTGGCCCAGGCGCGGGCCTGGACGGCAGCGATCGCCTCGGCGTCGTCGGCCCACGCGACCCGGACCGAGACGTCGGCGGTGGGGCTGCTCATGGCTCCCATCCTGGCACCCGAGCGGGTGTTACACAGAAGCGGCAGAGATGCCGGATGGTGTCACAAGCGGTGGTAGCGTCGGGCGGGTGTACGGCAACGACTTCGGGACCGACCAGCCTCCGGCCGAGCACGACCTCGCCCAGGACGGGGAGGCCTTCACCGCCCTGCTCGCCGACGAGGGCCGCGTCGAGCCCCGCGACGACATGCCCGAGGCCTACCGCAAGACCCTGATCCGCCAGATCGCCCAGCACGCCCACTCCGAGATCATCGGGATGCAGCCGGAGGGCAACTGGATCAGCCGGGCCCCGAGCCTGCGCCGCAAGGCGATCCTGATGGCCAAGGTGCAGGACGAAGCCGGCCACGGGCTCTATCTCTACGCTGCCGCCGAGACCCTCGGGGTCGACCGTGCCGACCTGGTTGACCAGCTCCACAACGGTCGCCAGAAGTACTCCTCGATCTTCAACTACCCCACCCTGACGTGGGCCGACGTGGGCGCGATCGGCTGGCTCGTCGACGGGGCTGCGATCACCAACCAGGTGCCCCTGTGCCGCTGCTCCTACGGTCCCTACGCCCGCGCGATGGTGCGCGTGTGCAAGGAGGAGTCGTTCCACCAGCGTCAGGGCTTCGAGATCCTGCACACCCTGTCCCACGGCTCGCCCGACCAGAAGGCGATGGCCCAGGACGCCGTCGACCGCTACTGGTGGCCGGCCCTGATGATGTTCGGGCCGCCCGACGACGACAGCCCCAACTCCGCCCAGTCCATGGCCTGGGGCATCAAGCGCTTCTCCAACGACGAGCTGCGCCAGCGCTTCGTCGACATGACCGTGCCGCAGTCCGAGGCGCTCGGGCTGTCCCTGCCCGACCCCGACCTCCGCTGGAACGACGAGACCGGCCACTACGACTACGGCACCATCGACTTCACCGAGCTGTTCGAGGTGATCAAGGGCAACGGCCCCTGCAACGCCGACCGGATGGCCCACAAGCTGCGTGCCCACGAGGAGGGGGCCTGGGTCCGCGAGGCGGCCGAGGCCTACGCAGCCAAGCATGCCCGCCGCACGGAGTCGGTGGCATGACGGCGCCCGACGGTCGCTGGCCGCTCTGGGAGGTCTTCGTACGGGCCCGCCGCGGGCTCTCCCACGTGCACGCCGGCTCCCTGCACGCCCCCGACGCCGAGATGGCGTTGCGCAACGCCCGCGACCTCTACACCCGTCGTAGCGAGGGCGTGTCGATCTGGGTGGTGCGAGCCTCCGAGATCGAGGCGTCGACGCCCGACGAGCGCGACCCCTTCTTCGACCCGGCGGCCGACAAGGTCTACCGCCACCCGACGTTCTACGAGGTCCCCGAGGGAGTCGAGCACCTGTGATGAGCAGCCCTCTCTTCGACTACGTCCTCGGTCTCGGTGACGACGCCCTGGTCTCGGCCCAGCGCATGGGCTGGTGGATCAGCCGCGCGCCGGAGCTCGAGGAGGACGTCGCCCTGGCCAACATCGGGCTCGACCAGCTCGGGCAGGCCCGCACCCTGCTGACCTACGCCGGGCAGGTCGAGGGCGAGGGCCGCAGCGAGGACGACCTCGCCTACCTGCGGGACGACCGCGAGCTCCGCAACGTCAAGCTCGTGGAGCGGCCGATGACCGACTTCGGCGTGGCCGTGGCCCGTCTGCTGATCTTCGCGACCTACCAGCTGCACCTCTACCGGGCCCTGGTCGACGCGGACGACGAGACCCTGGCGGGGATCGCCGGCAAGGCGGTCAAGGAGGTCGCCTACCACGTCGACCACGCCGGCCACTGGGTCGTGCGCCTCGGTGACGGCACCGACACGTCGCACGCCCGCATGCAGGCCGCGCTCGACGCCGAGTGGCCCTACGTCGCCGAGCTGTTCGCGCCGCTCGACCCGGCGCTGGCCGGCCGGGTGGCCGATCCCCGTGCCCTGCGCGAGCCGGTCCTCGACGACCTGCGTCACGTGGTCGCGCAGGCGACCCTGCTGCTGCCGGATGTGTCATCAGACATCGGTGGCGGCCGGCAGGGTCTCCACACCGAGCACCTCGGCCATCTGCTGGCGGACATGCAGCACCTCCACCGCTCCCACCCGGGAGCCACCTGGTGAACCCCGAGACCGTGACCAGCACCGTGACCGGCCGCGCGCACACCATCGCCGCCGCCGTGCTGGACCCCGAGCTGCCGCTGGTCACCATCGCCGACCTCGGGATCCTGCGCGACGTGACCGAGGACGACCAGGGCCGCGTCCACGTCACGATCACTCCGACGTACTCCGGCTGCCCGGCGATGGAGACGATCCGTACCGACCTGGTCGACGCGTTGACCCTGGCCGGCTACCAGCACGTCGACGTGGAGTTCGTGCTCAGCCCGCCCTGGACGACCGACGACCTCAGCGACGAGGCGAGGGTGAAGCTCCAGGAGGCCGGCATCGCGCCCCCGGGCCCGATCCCCACCGGGGGATCGGTCGCGCTCGCCCTGTCCGTGCGCTGCCCGCAGTGCGGCAGTCTCGACACCCGGGAGTCCAGCCGGTTCGGCTCGACCGCCTGCAAGAGTCTGTGGGTCTGCCGCGCCTGCCGCGAGCCCTTCGACCACTTCAAAGCCATCTGAAGGCCCTCCGAACCCGTGACCCAGCCCCAGTTCCACCCGCTCCGGGTGGCCTCCGTCGAGCCGCTCACCGACGACTCGGTCGCGATCACGTTCGCCGTCCCGTCCGAGCTCCTCGACGACTACCGCTTCGTGCACGGCCAGCACCTCACCATCCGCGGGGACGACGGCGAGCGGCGCAGCTTCTCGATCTGTACGACGCCGAGCTCGCAGACGCTCCGGATCGGCGTGAAGAAGCTTCCTGGCGGCGTGTTCTCCGAGGGCGTCGTCGACACCCTCCACGTGGGCGACCAGCTCGACGTGATGACCCCGGCCGGCCGGTTCACCACCCGGCTCGACCCCGCGTCGCGTCGTACCTATGCCGCGATCGCCGCCGGCTCCGGGATCACGCCGGTCATCTCCATCATCTCGACGATCCTCGAGACCGAGCCGCACGCCCAGGTGCTGCTGGTCTACGCCAACCGCACCCACCGCACCGTGATGTTCCTCGACGACCTGCACGACCTCAAGGACCGCTACCCCGAGCGGTTCCAGCTCGTGCACGTGCTGTCGCGCGAGGAGCAGGACGTCGAGCTGTTCTCCGGGCGCCTCGACGGCGACCGGCTCAACCGGATCCTCTCCGCGCTGCTGCCCCCCGACCAGGTCGACGAATGGCTGCTCTGCGGACCCCAGCAGATGGTGGTCGACCTCCGCGAGGTGATCCTCGCCCACGGCGTCGACCCCCACGTGCTCCACACCGAGCTGTTCCACGCCGACCCGGTGCCCCGGGCCCCCGAGGTGGCGGCGGCCTCGGTCGAGGGCGCTGCCCGGGTCACGATCAAGCTCGACGGCCGCACCTCCGAGCTCGAGCTCCGTCCCGACGACGTCGGAGTGCTCGAGGCGGCGCTGCGGGTGCGCTCCGACCTGCCGTTCGCCTGCCGCGGTGGTGTCTGCGGCACCTGCCGGGCCCTGTTGGTCGAGGGCACGGTCGCGATGGACGTCAACTACGCGCTCGAGCCCGAGGAGATCGAGGACGGCTACGTCCTCACCTGCCAGTCACACCCGACCTCGGAGCGGGTCGTCCTCGACTACGACGCGTGAGCGCCTGGCGAGCAAGCTCGCTGGGGCGATCGCTGCGGCCGCTCCGCCCTGACTTCGTCGGCTCGTAGCGTCCTCGCTCTAGCGGTAGCGCTCGGGGAGCTGCTGGCCGATCTTGACCTGCGGCTTGGGCTGGCGCAGGAAGCGCACCTGCATGGCCCGGATGATCGTGTAGTACGTCGTCCCGGTGAGGGGTTCGTCGGGGAAGCGCGTCCGGAGCTCGCGCCGGATGCGCATCCGCAGCCGGATCACCTCGAAGACCACGAGCAGCAGGAGCGCCAGCATCGCGGCGTTCAGCGAGCCCGAGATGGCGGGGTGGCTCCGGCCGACGGTCCAGCCCATCAGCACGACCACGAGCATCGCGGGCAGCAGGGCCTCCGCCAGGGTGAACCGGCTGTCGACGTAGTCGCGGATGAAGCGCTTGACCGGGCCCTTGTCACGCGGCAGGAGGTGTCGCTCGTCGCCCGTGCGCATCGCCTCACGGACGCGGGTGGAGCTCTCCGCCCGCGCCGCGCGGTTGGCCGCGGCCTGCTCCTTGCGCGTCCGCGGCACCTTGGCCTTCGCCTTGCGCGCCGCCTCCGCCTCCTTGCGGGTAGGCGTGGGCCGCCCCTTCTTCTGGCCGGTGGCCGGCTGGGCCGCCTCGGCGACGGGAGTGGGGGTGTCAGTCCTGGTACGGCGGAACAAGGCGCTGCTTCCTGTGCGGCGAGGGATGGGACGCCAACCCTACCGTCGGCCGCGGCCGACCCACGCGCCGTACCTTGACGTGAACCCATAGGCTGTGGCGCATGAGCATGTGGCAGCGCATCAGCCTGATCTTCCGCTCCAAGGCGAACAAGGCCCTCGACAAGGCCGAGGACCCGCGCGAGACGCTCGACTACAGCTACCAGCGGCAGCTCGACCTGCTCGCCAAGGTACGCCGTGGGGTCGCCGACGTCGCGACCTCGCGCAAGCGGGTCGAGCTCCAGGTCAACCAGCTGACCGCCGCAGTCCGACAAGCTGCAGAAGCAGGCCGAGCAGGCCCTGACCATGAACCGCGAGGACCTCGCCCGCGAGGCCCTGACCCGCAAGTCCGGCCTCACCAACCAGATCGCCGACCTCAAGACCCAGCAGGCCCAGCTCCAGGGTGAGGAGGAGAAGCTCACCCTCGCCCAGCAGCGGCTGAGCGCGAAGGTGGAGTCGTTCCGCACCCGCAAGGAGACCATCAAGGCGACCTACACGGCCGCGGAGGCGCAGACCAAGATCAACGAGGCGATGTCGGGCATCGGCGAGGAGATGGGCGACGTCGGGATGGCGATCCAGCGCGCCGAGGACAAGACCGCGCAGATGCAGGCCCGAGCCGGCGCCATCGACGAGCTGATCGCATCCGGGGCGCTCGACGACGCCAGCTCGCTCAACCAGGGCGACGACATCGCCCGTGAGCTCCAGGCGATGAGCTCGCAGTCCGACGTCGAGGCTGAGCTCGCCCAGCTCAAGGCCGGCCACCAGCCCGAGGCCATCGAGTCCGGCGCCGACACTGGCGACATCCTCGAGGCCGAGCCCGAGACGTCGACGGAGTCGAAGGACCAGGCGTGATCGTCCGGATCCTCGGCGAGGGTCAGTACGACCTGTCCGACGAAGCCGTCTCGGCGCTCAACGACCTCGACGCCGAGGTAGAGCAGGCGGTCGAGGACGGCGACGAGGACACCTTCCGGGCCGCGCTCGCCTCGCTGCTCGACGCCGTACGCACGGCGGGGGTGGCGCACGACGTCGACTCGCTGGCGCCGTCCGACCTGATCCTGCCGATGCCCGACGCGACCCTGGCCGAGGTGCGCGACATGCTCAGCGGCGACGGGCTCATCCCCGGCTGACTTGGTCGTTGCGGGACACTGGACCCATGGCACGCTCCCGGTTCGTCGGCGACAGAGGTCTCACCCTGCGCATGACCTCGGTCATGTTCCTGCTCGGGGCTGTCTTCGTCGCGCTCGTCGTGTCGCTGATCTTCGTGATGCCGCCGGCCTACGCCCCGATCATCGGCGTGATCGGCATCGGGATCGCCTGGGGCCAGTGGTACTTCTCCGACACCGTCGCCATGAGGGCGATGCGCGCCCGTCAGGTCACCCCGGAGGAGGCGCCGGAGCTGCACCAGATGATCGACCGGCTCTGCGCCCTCGCCGACATGCCGAAGCCCCGCGTCGGGGTGGCCGACATCCCGGTCCCGAATGCGTTCGCCACCGGCCGCTCGCCGGAGCGCTCGGTCGTCTGCGTCACCACCGGCATCCTCGGGCTGCTCACCGCCGACGAGATGGAGGCGGTGCTGGCCCACGAGCTCAGCCACGTCGCCCACCGCGACGTCACCGTGATGACGATCGCCTCGACCGCCGGCATCGTGGCGGGCATGCTCACCCGTGGCGCGCAGTACGGCGCGATGTTCGGCGGCCGGCGGAGCAACAACAACAACGGCGCCCCGACCTGGATCATCGTGCTGGGCGTGAGCCTGGTCGTCTACGCGATCAGCTTCTTCCTGACCCGGCTGCTCTCGCGCTACCGCGAGCTGTGCGCCGACCGCTCGGGTGCCTACCTGACGATGAAGCCGCGTCACCTGGCGACCGCCCTGCAGAAGATCTCCGGCGGGATGAACGCCATCCCGACCGCCGACCTGCGGGCCTCGAGCTCGATGAACGCCTTCTTCATCGCACCGGCGATCAAGGGCGTCAGCTTCTCCCAGCTGACCTCGACCCACCCCTCGCTCGAGCAGCGCCTCGAGCAGCTCGCCAAGATCGAGGCCGAGCTCGCCCGTCCGGTCGACGGGCCGCCCAGCGCGTGAGGCCCCGCTGATGGGCTTCTGGGACTCCGTCACCGGTCGCACCAAGCCGAAGAAGGCCGACCTCGACTCGCTCTTCTTGATCCCGAGCGCCGCGGTGACGCTCGAGACGGCAGCCGGCCTGACGCCGACCGGCACCGGGTCGGTGTGCTTCCGCGCGGCCGACGGCCCGGCGTACCGCCAGGTGCAGGACGACGTGCTCTCGCTCCTGCGGGACAGCCCCGACCACCCCGACGTCACGGTGCACGCCGACGACTTCGGCTTCACCTGGGTCGTGGTCGACCGGGTGCTGGACGATGTCGACGGGCTGTGCACCGACCTGCACGCGGTCAACAGCAGCCTCGAGGAGCAGGGTTTCGGCGACGGGTTGCTGTGCACCGTGGTCCCCTTCGCCGACAGCAGCGGCCGCAAGGTCGGCCTGGTCTACCTCTACAAGCAGGGCACCTTCTACGGCTTCGCCCCCACCGGCGACCAGACCCGTGACAACCTCCTCGAGCTCCAGGTGCGCGACACCCTCACCGCCGAGCTGCCGATGGAGCAGGACCTCCAGCGCTGGCTCGCCCTCTGGGGCGCCCCCGGCCTCTGACTCGTTGAGTTGGCCCTCCGGGCTCGTTGAGTTGGCCGTTGCGGCTTGCCGGCTCACATCAAGGCGCCGTGCGGCAGGTACGGCGCGGGCGGCCGCAGGTGGCGCAGCCCGGCGAAGCCGTCCAGGTGGAGCTCCAGGTGCGCGGCCAGCCCGACGTCGACGGCCCAGCTGTTCTCGGGCGTGATGTGACCCGACGTGAGGTCGCCGTCCGCCGACGCGATCGCCTCCCACAGCAGCCGAGCGGCGGTGCGCTTGTCGGACGCGGCCAGCAGCGCGACGCCGTTGTCGACGTAGGCGTAGCCCTGGCCCGACGACGTCTCGGTCACCACCAGCCGGAACTGACGCATCAGCACCTGGTGGTCGACCCCGTGGGCAGCTCCCCGCGTGCGCCGGTCGAGGGAGTCCATGAGGTCGATGTCCGCCTCGCTACCCTCGCGCACGTGCTCGATCACGGGGATCTGTGACCGGTCCGGCCGGCCCCGCAGGACCATCTGCGGGTACAGCCGGAAGCCGGCCTGGTGGTACCGGCGCACCGCCCGCGGGTCGGTGGAGGCGTTGAGCATCCCGCGCAGGCAGCCGCGTCCGTACTCCAGGGCCGGTGCCAGGAGCGCCTTCCCGAGGCCCAGGCCCTGCGCCTCGGGCACCACGGCGTACGACGCGAGCAGCCACAGCTTCTCGCGCACGAACGACACGACGACGCCCAGGATCTCGTCGTCGACCTCGGCCACCCACGAGCCGCCGGGGTCGGTGGCGACGAGGTGGGAGGTGCGCGCGATCCAGTTCGCGCCGCGGTGCGGGGGGCGGAGCTCCGGGTCGGGGTCGGCCCGCCGGACCATCCGGGTGTCCAGCTCGTGGAAGCCGATCGCGGTGACCCGCTCCGCACGGGGTACGTCGTCCACGGTCATCGGACGGATGCGCGCGTCGCTCACCCGGCCAACCTAGAGCCCCACCCAGGAGGATCGGATGAGCCAGGACGTCCGCAAGGTCGGCGTCGAGGAGGAGCTCCTCCTCGTCGACCCAGAGACGGGCGAGCTCGCCAACGCCGCCGGTCGGGTGCTCCACGAGCACCGCACCGACCGGGACGACGACCTCCGGCCGGAGCCGTCCCGTGATCTCGAAGGGGAGCTCCTGCGCCACATGGTCGAGACCCATACCGCGCCGACGACCGACCTCGCCGAGATCGGGCGGCAGCTGCGCGAGGCACGGCGTACGGCGATCGCGGCGGCGCAGGAGGCAGGCGTCGCTGTCGTGGCTGTCGCCACCGCACCCCTGGGCACGAGCGAGCCCGCGGTCACTGCCAACGCCCGCTACGAGCGGATCGTCCACGAGTTCGGCGACACCGGGCGAGGCGCCGGCACGCTCGGCATGCACGTGCACGTCGACATCGCCGACGACGAGGAGGGCGTCCGCGTCATCGACGGTCTCCGGCCCTGGCTGCCCCTCCTCACCGCCCTGTCGGCCAACTCGCCGTACGCCGCCGGCCAGGACACCGGGTACGCCTCGTGGCGCCAGCAGGTCTGGACCCGCTGGCCCACGGCCGGACCGGCAGAGCCGTTCGGGTCGGCCGCGGTGTACCGCCAGGTGGGCGAGACCCTGATCCGGATCGGGGCTGCCTTCGACCCGGGGATGTTCTACTACGACGCCCGCCTGTCAGCGGCGTACCCCACGGTCGAGATCCGGGTGGCCGACACCTGTACCGACATCGGGGACGCGCTCGTCGTCGCTGCCCTGGCTCGCGCGCTGGTCGAGACCTTCGCCGAGGCGACGCCCGTCGACCCGGCCCCGCGCTCCGACCTGCTGAGGGCGGCGTGGTGGCGCGCGGCGCGCTACGGCATCGCCGGAGACCTCGTACATCCCGAGACCTGGGAGCTGGTGCCCGGCCACCGGGCCGTCTCGGCGCTGAGCGACCGCGTCGCGGACGCCCTGGCGACAGCCGGCGACACCGACCTCGTCACCGACGGGCTGGCTCGGCTGGCAGCGGCCGGCAACGGGGCGCGGCGTCAACGCCAGGCCTTCGAGCGCAGCGGCGACCTGCGCGCCGTCGTCGCCGACCTGGTCGAGCGGACGGCTGCCGCCTGAGGCTGCGCGGCGTCACCTCGCCGTCAAGGGGCCGGTGCGGTCTGCGTGACCCGGGACCGGCCCGGCAGGATGGACCCATGCGCGTGCTCGTGGCCCCCGACAAGTTCGCGGGCACCCTGACGGCGGTCGAGGCCGCCCGCGCCATCGCCGACGGCTGGGCCCGGCAGGCGCCCGGCGACCAGCTCGACCTGGCCCCGATGGCCGACGGCGGTCCGGGGTTCGTCGACGTGCTGCACGCGGCCCTGGGCGGCGACCTCGTCGCGGTGACCGTGAGCGGACCCCACGGTGACCCGGTGCCGGGTGCCGTGCTGCGCGTGGGTGAGCAGGCCTTCGTCGAGAGCGCTCAGGCCTGCGGGCTGGCGCTGACCGGGGGTGAGCACGCGGAGAGCGCCACCACCTGGGGCGTCGGCGAGCTCGTCATGCACGCGATCGCAGCAGGCGCCACCGACATCGTGGTCGGCCTCGGCGGCTCCGGCACCAACGACGGGGGAGCGGGCCTGCTCGGCGCGCTCGGCGCCACTGCCGACCGGCCCCTGGACGGCGGTACGACGGCGCTCGCCGGTCTCACCACCCTCGACCTGGCGCCGGCACGCGACCGCCTCGACGGCATCCGGCTGGTGGCGGCCAGCGACGTGGACAACCCCCTGACCGGGCTCTTCGGAGCCACCAAGACGTTCGGCCCCCAGAAGGGCATCGCCGACGACCGGCTGCCCGTGGTCGACGGGGTCCTCGAGGCGCTGGCCGAGGCCACCGACCGGCGTACGGCCCTGGAGAAGGGCGCGGGCGCCGCCGGCGGCCTCGGCTTCGCCCTGCTGCTGCTCGGCGCCACCCGGACGCCCGGGTTCGACGTCGTCGCCGACGCGGTCGACCTCCCGGCGCGCGCCCGGTCGGCGGACCTCGTGGTCACCGGCGAAGGCGCCTTCGACTTCTCCAGCCGCTCCGGCAAGGTCCCGTACGGCGTCGCGACGGTGGCCGCGGAGGCGTTACGGCCCTGCGTGGCGCTCGCCGGGCAGGTGCTCGTCGGCGCCCGTGAGATGCGCGCCCTCGGCATCGAGTCGGCGTACTCCCTGGTCGACCTGGTCGGGGAGGAGCGGGCCCTGGGTGACCCGGCCGGCAGCCTCGCCGACCTGGCCGCCCGGACCGCCCGCACCTGGTCCCGCTGACCGGATCTGCGCCGGTCCGCCCCGCGGCCGGATCCCTCGGAATAACCGCTCCTGTGCCAGACTTGGGTCTGGCAGGACGCGTCCCCGGACGCGCCGACCGAGACGTCGACGAAGGAGCAACCAGCATGACCGACCAGGTCACCGAGCGCCGTACCGACCAGATCAACCTGAGCCCGGTCGCGGCCGGCAAGGTGCAGAGCCTGCTCGAGCAGGAGGGTCGCGACGACCTGGCCCTGCGGATCTCGGTACAGCCGGGTGGGTGCAGCGGGCTGCGCTACCAGCTGTTCTTCGACGAGCGCACCCTCGATGGCGACGTCGTCACCGACTTCGACGGTGTGGCCGTCGTCGTCGACCGGATGAGCGTCCCCTACCTGAACGGCGCGATGATCGACTTCGTCGACACCATCGAGAAGCAGGGCTTCACCATCGACAACCCCAACGCCACCGGCTCGTGCGCGTGCGGAGACTCGTTCCACTGAGCCGCTGACGCGCCCGGTCACCCCGGACACCACGAAGCCCCCGTGTCTGTGTAGACGACTCCACGGGGGCTTCGTGCCGAGTGCTGACCTCCCGAGTGAGGACGTCCCGAGCCGGCGAAGCCGGGGCGGGACGGCCGCAACGAGCGCCGCAGCGAGCTGGCTCGCCGGGCCGTTCCGCGAACCCGACGGTCAGTCGAGGTGGAGGTGGAGCGCGTTCGCGATCCGCGACGCGGCCTCGGAGACCTCGATGTCGCGCTTGCCGATCTCGCGCGGGAACGCGTCGTACTCCAGGCTCGGCGCGCCCGCGACCGCCGCCCGGGCGATCCGGTGGAGACGCAGCTCCCGGCCGACGGCGGCACCGTCCTCGCGCAGGCGGCTCGGGGTGTCGAGCTCGGCGTGGGTGAGGTGGGATCCGGAGGTGGACGACGTCGGAGAAGCGGGCATGTGCCCGACGCTAACGGCTACCAATGGGTATCCCTAGGGCCGTTCGTCGTAGGGTCACCGGGTGTCCCTGCTGATCTGCGGCTCCATCGCCACCGACCACCTGATGACCTTCCGGGGTCGGTTCAAGGACTCCCTGGTGGTCGAGCAGCTCGACAAGATCTCGGTCTCCTTCCTGGTCGAGGACCTCGAGATCCGGCGCGGGGGCGTGGCCCCCAACATGTGCTTCGGCCTGGGCCGCCTCGGGTTGACCCCGGTGCTGGTGGGCGCGGCCGGCGAGGACTTCGCGGACTACCGCAGCTGGCTGGAGCGGCACGGCACCGACTGCGACTCGGTCCGGATCTCCGACACCCTCCACACCGCGCGCTTCGTGTGCACCACCGACTCGTCGATGGCCCAGTTCGCGTCGTTCTATCCCGGTGCGATGAGCGAGGCACGCCTGATCGAGCTGCTGCCGATCGTCGACCGCGTGGGCGAGCCCGACTACGTGCTGATCGCCGCCGACGACCCCGAGGGCATGCTCCGCCACACCCGCGAGTGCCGGCACCGCGGCTACCCGTTCATCGCCGACCCGAGCCAGCAGCTCGCGTTCAGCGACGGCGAGCTGATCCGCGAGCTGATCGAGGGCGCGACCTACCTGTTCTCCAACGAGTACGAGTCGCACATGATCGAGCAGAAGACGGGCTGGTCGGGCGACGAGGTGCGCTCCCGGGTCGGCACCCAGGTCACCACGTTGGGGCCTGACGGGGTGCGCATCCTGGCCAGCGACGCCGAGCCGATCGAGGTCAAGGCAGCCACCGGCGTCACCGCCGTCGAGCCCACCGGTGTCGGAGACGCGTTCCGAGCGGGCTTCCTGGCCGGCCTCGAGTGGCGGCTCGGGCACGAGCGCGCTGCGCAGGTCGGCTGCGTGCTGGCGGCCTACGTCGTGGAGACCGTCGGCACCCAGGAGTACCGCTTCACCGGCGCCCAGTTCGTCGATCGCCTCCGCACGTCGTACGGCGACGAGGCGGCCGACGAGATCGGCGCCCACATCGGGCGCGTCAGCTGAGCCGTCGTACGACGTAGCGCGGCACGCCGTCGTCGGGCACGAGCCGTGCCCCGCGCGCCCCGCGTGATGGATCCGGCGCGGGTCGGCGTACGCCGCCTCGAGAGCCGCAGCGAAGGTCTCACGCGCCGCCGGGTGCAGGCCCTCGCCGGAGGCCGTGGCGAGGTGGACCCGAGGGCCGAGGCCCACCGGGTCGCCGCCGTCGCTGGGGGAGCCGCGGGGCAACCCAGCCACCCCCGAACCGCCGGGTGACCCACCCCGCCGGGGCGACCCCGGTTCGGATAGTGTTCCGTCCTGTTGGTGCTGTCCGATCAGAAAGGCTCGTACGTGGGTCGGCAAGTCCCCGCTTCCGCGGCCGCGGCATCGCGTCGTACGCGCTCCCGGGGCGCCACGCTCCGCCGGGCGGCGGTGCTCACGTCGGTCTCGTTCCTCGCCCTGGCCCTCACCGGCTGCGACGAGAAGACCAGCCACCAGTGGGGCAACTTCGCGATGCCCGACCCGGTCACCGCGCAGGGCGTCCACATGCTGAAGCTCTGGCAGGGCGCCTGGTACGCCGCGCTGGCCGTCGGCGTCGTGGTGTGGGGCCTGATCTTCTGGGCCGCCTGGCGCTTCCGCCGGCGCAGTGACGACGACGTACCGGTCCAGACCCGCTACAACCTGCCGCTCGAGATCTTCTACACGATCGCGCCGATCGTGATGGTCGTGGTCTTCTTCGTGCACACCGAGCGCACCCAGAACATCATCCAGGCCAACGTCCCCAACCCCGACGTGACCATCTACGTCGTGGGCCAGCAGTGGACCTGGACCTTCAACTACCTGCCCGGCGGCGAGATCAACGCCGCCGGCGACAAGAATCTCTACACCGTGGGCCAGGCCGGCGCTCCGCCCACGCTGGTGCTGCCCGTCGGCAAGACCGTGGAGTTCAAGCTGCACTCGCCCGACGTGATCCACGACTTCGGAGTGCCCGCCTTCCTGGAGAAGATGGACATCATCCCGGGGCCGAAGGCGGAGGACAACCACTTCCAGGTGAAGCCGATGGTGACCGGCACCTACAAGGGCAAGTGCTACGAGCTCTGCGGGGTCTACCACTCACGGATGCTCTTCAACGTCAAGATCGTCAGCGACGCCGACTTCCAGGCCTACCTCCAGACACTGGTGGCCCAGGGCGATGTGTCCGACCAGCCGCTCCTCGGCGGCATCACGTCCCAGACCCAGGCCGGTCTCGAACCGCAGGGAGGCTCGCAATGACCGCCACGACGGCGCCCACCCAGATGGCGCGGCCGCGGCGCGAGCTCGGCCAGTCGATCGTCAAGGTCCTGACGACCACCGACCACAAGGTGATCGGAAAGCTCTACCTCACGACGTCGTTCGCCTGGTTCCTGATCGCCGGTGTCATGGCGCTGATCATGCGGGCCGAGCTGGCCAACCCCGGCATGCAGTTCGTGAACGACGAGGTCTACAACCAGCTGTTCACGATGCACGGCACGATCATGCTGCTGCTGTTCGCGACCCCGCTGTTCTTCGGCTTCGGCAACGTCGTGATGCCGCTGCAGATCGGTGCGCCCGACGTCGCGTTCCCCCGGCTGAACATGTTCAGCTACTGGCTGTTCCTGTTCGGCGGCCTGATCGCCGGCTCCGGGTTCCTGACCCCGTCCGGTGCCGCCGACTTCGGCTGGTTCGCCTACACGCCGCTGTCGGACGCCGTACGGTCGCCCAGCGTCGGGGGTGACCTCTGGATCATGGGCCTGTGGATGGCCGGTCTGGGCACGATCCTGGGCGCGGTCAACTTCATCACCACGATCATCTGCATGCGCGCGCCGGGCATGACCATGTTCCGGATGCCGATCTTCGTGTGGAACACCATGGTCACCAGCCTGCTGGTGCTGATCGCGTTCCCGGTGCTGGCCGGTGCGCTGCTGTCGCTCGAGGCCGATCGAAGGCTCGGGGCCCACGTCTTCGACACGGCCCACGGCGGCCCGATCCTCTGGCAACACCTGTTCTGGTTCTTCGGCCATCCCGAGGTCTACATCATCGCGCTGCCGTTCTTCGGCATCGTCTCCGAGATCATCCCGGTGTTCAGCCGCAAGCCGATCTTCGGGTACGTCGGGCTGGTCGGCGCGACGCTCGCCATCGCCATCCTCTCGGTCGCGGTGTGGGCACACCACATGTTCGTCACCGGCCGTGTCGACCTGCCGTTCTTCTCCGGCATGACGTTCCTGATCGCGGTGCCCACCGGAGTGAAGTTCTTCAACTGGATAGGAACGATGTGGGGGGGATCCATATCCTTCGACACCCCCATGCTCTGGACGATCGGGTTCCTGGTCACCTTCCTGTTCGGTGGCCTGACCGGCGTCATCCTGGCCAGCCCGCCGCTCGACTTCCACGTCTCCGACTCCTACTTCGTGGTCGCCCACTTCCACTACGTCGTGTTCGGCACCGTGGTGTTCGTGATGTTCGCGGGCTTCTACTACTGGTGGCCCAAGATGACCGGCCGGATGCTCGACGAGCGGCTGGGCAAGGTCCACTTCTGGATGCTGTTCATCGGCTTCCAGACCACGTTCCTGGTCCAGCACTGGCTGGGTGTCGAGGGCATGCCCCGTCGGTACGCCGACTACCTGCCACAGGACGGCTTCACGACCCTCAACCAGGTCTCGACCGTCGGGGCGTTCCTGCTCGGTGCGTCGACGTTCCCGTTCCTCTACAACGTCTGGATCTCGCGCAACGCGCCATTGGTGGAGGTCGACGACCCCTGGGGCTGGGGACGTTCGCTGGAGTGGGCCACGTCGTGCCCGCCGCCACGCCACAACTTCGAGAGCCTTCCGCGCATCCGGTCCGAGTCGCCGGCCTTCGACCTCCATCACCCCGAGATCGCCCTCATGGAGATGGAGCAGAACGACGACCTCGGTGAGACCGACGTCGTCGACGCACCGTCGGTCGACGGCCGCGAGGCACACCTGCACGATCGGTCGGACGGGGACGAGTCGTGAAGGTCGAGGCCTGGATCTTCGCCATCACCACGGCGTTCTTCGTCGTGGTGAGCCCGGCGTACTGGCTGATCTCCGGTGACTGGACCGGTACCTCAGCGCTGGTGATGACGACCCTGCTCGCGGCCATGGTGACCCTCTACCTCGGGTTCCACGCCGCCAAGATGGACGCTCGCCCGGAGGACCGCAAGGACGCCGAGATCGCCGACGGAGCCGGTGAGCTGGGCTTCTTCCCGCCGTACTCCTGGTGGCCGCTGTGGTGCGGCTCCTCGCTCGGCGTCATCGTGTACGGGGTGGCGATCGGTGCCTGGTGGCTGGTCATCATCGGCTTCGGCCTCGGCGCCGTGGCGCTGTCGGGCTGGGTCTTCGAGTACTACCGCGGCGAGCACGCCCACTGACCCGATCCGGGTCGGTCGCAACCCGAACGGCGGTTTTCGCGTCTCCATGACGTGAGGGTCCGAGGGCTCGGCGATTCCAGGATCTCTGGGGCGGCCGGGTTACCCTGGATCGAGTCTTCTTCACCTTCGTCGGGAGTGCCATGTCGTTCGTCCGCCCGCGCCGCATGCTGGCGCCTGCAGCCCTCGTGGCGCTGTCCGTCGCGCTCGCCGGGTGCGGCAGCGGAAGCAGCCTCAACCACGCGGACACCGGCTCCGGGAGCGGACTCCACGACGTCCTGGGCAGCACTCCTGCGTCGCCGACGGCCTCCGTGGCGGTGCTCCACAGCAACGTCCGGCGGGGTGCGACCGACGTGCCGGTCGACCGGCGGCTCCGGGTCACGGCCGACAACGGCCGGCTGACCACCGTGTCCGTGCACTCCAAGTCGGGCGCGGTGTCCGGACGGATGTCCGGCGACGGATCCTCGTGGACGGCCGGTGCCCTGCTCGAGCCCGGTACGTCGTACACCGTGACCAGCGTCGCGCAAGACGCCAGCGGCAAGATCGTCACCAAGCACACCAAGTTCAAGACGACTCCGCTCACCCTTGCCCAGCAGACCTACCCGTCGTTCGCGCCGCTCGCCGGTCAGACCGTGGGGGTCGGGATGCCGGTGATCGTGAAGTTCGACGTGCCTGTCACCGACCACGCCACCATCGAGAAGCACCTCTCCGTGGTCTCTCAGCCGGCCCAGCGTGGCGCCTGGCACTGGATCAGCGACAACGAGGTGCACTGGCGGCCCGCGTCCTACTGGAAGCCCGGTACGAAGGTCACCGTGAACGCCGACATCAACGGCGTCCCCGCGGGTCATGGCATCTTCGGCCAGCTCGACCGCTCGTCGACGTTCACGATCGGCGCCTCGCACATCTACAAGGTCAACATCCGGACCGACCAGCTGAAGGTCTACGACAACGGGCATCTCGCCCGGACCATCCCGGTCACGACCGGCATGCCGGGCTTCACCACCCGGTCGGGCACGAAGATCATCATCGAGAAGGACCGCTTCCACACGATGAACTCCGAGACCATCGGCATCGACCCCAACAGTGCGCTCGGCTACAACATCAAGGACGTCGAGTACGCCATGCGGCTGACCTACTCCGGTGAGTTCCTGCACGCCGCGCCGTGGTCGGTCGCCTCGCAGGGGCACGAGAACGTCTCCCACGGCTGTACCGGCATGAGCACGGCCAACGCCGGGTGGCTCTACCACCAATCGCAGATCGGTGACGTCGTGGAGTACACCGGGTCCTCGAAGATGATGACCCTCACCAACGGCTACGGCGACTGGAACGAGCCGTTCTCCCAGTACAAGTCCGGCTCCGCCCTCTGAGTCGCCCCGGTGGTGCCGGGGTCTCGAGACGGGCGTGGCCGCCCTCCTCAACCGCCGGCCGGCGCTGTGTCCGCTGGTCGAGGAGGCGCGTCAGCGGGGTCTCGAAACCATCCGGACCCGCCGCGTGGGCTCAGTGGCCGCGGAGGGGGACGTCGCCGGCGTCGCGAAGCTGGTGGTCGTCGAACTCGTGGCCCTCGACCGGATGGTCGAGGCCGGACTCCAGCTCGAGCTCGTGCTCGGCGTGAGCGTGGGCCTCCGCCAGCTCCTCGGCGGTCGGCTTCTGCACGTTGTGCTCGAACATCGTCCGCGAGAGCCGTGCCCGGACGTGGTCGGCCTTCGAGCCGGGGGCCCGGACGCCGTTCTCGTCGGTCTCCGACTCGGGCGCGTAGATCTCGTCCCGCTGCCGCGCCGTGAGGGTGTATGCCGAGGCCTCGCTGATCGGCAGGTGCCGCTCGCTGTAGGCGCCGTCGGGCGAGCGCATGATGATGCCGGTCTCGTAGCCGTGCAGAAGCCGGTCGCGGTCGGCCCGCTGGAGCCCGATGCACCACACCCAGCTCAGGAAGAACGTGATCGGCGGCACGATGAAGACCGCCGCCCGCATGAAGTAGGTGATGGAGTTCAGGCTCATGTGCAGGTGGGTGGCCAGGATGTCGTTGCCACCGGCGGCCCAGAGCAGGCCGTAGACGGTGATCATCATGACCAGGAACGACGTACGGAACGGCGCGTTGCGGGGTCGCTGGAGGAGGTGGTGCTCCCGCTTGTCGCCGGTCACCCACGCCTCCAGGAACGGCCAGCCGATCACCATGCCGAACAGGATCAACGGCGCGATCTGGCCGGGGATCATCACGTTCCACGAGATCGTATGACCCCAGACCGTGGTCTCCCAGTTGGGCATGATCCGCAGGAGACCCTCCGCGATCCCCATGTACCAGTCGGGTTGGGAGCCCGCCGTCACCTTCGACGGGTCGTAGGGCCCGAACTTCCAGACCGGGTTGATCGTCAGCAGCCCGCCCATCAGCGCGCTGACCCCGAAGACCATGAAGAAGAACCCGCCGGCCTTGGCCATGTAGACCGGGAGCATCGGGTAGCCGACGACGTTCTCCTCGGTCCGGCCGGGGCCGGGCCACTGGGTGTGCTTGTGGAAGACCAGCAGCAGCATGTGCGCGCCGATCAGCGCCAGCAGCAGGCCCGGGATCAGCAGCACGTGGATCGTGTACAGCCGCGGGATGATCGCGTCGCCGGGGAACTCGCCGCCGAACAGGAAGAACGACATGTAGGTACCGACCACCGGCGTGGCCTTCACCAGGCCGTCGGCGATCCGCAGGCCCGTGCCGGAGAGCAGGTCGTCGGGCAGCGAGTACCCGGCGAAGCCCTCGAGGATGCCCAGCAGGACCAGCAGCGAGCCGATCACCCAGTTCAGCTCGCGCGGCTTGCGGAACGCCCCGGTCAGGAAGACCCGCATCATGTGCACGAACATCGCGGCGATGAAGAGCATGGCCGCCCAGTGGTGCATCTGCCGCATCAGCAGGCCGCCGCGCACGTCGAAGGAGATGTGCAGCGTCGAGGCGTAGGCATCCGACATCGGGACACCGCGCAGCTGGGCGTAGGAGCCCTCGTAGGTCGACTCCGACATGCTCGGCACGAACCACAGGGTCAAGAAGACCCCGGTGAGCAGCAGGACGACGAACGACCACAGCGCGATCTCGCCGAGCATGAACGACCAGTGGTCGGGGAACACCTTGCGCAGGTTCTTCCGGGCGGCCGTGGCCAGCCCGAGCCGGTCGTCGAACCAGCCGGCGACCGCACCGGCCTTGTTCGGCTTCTGGGCCGTCGCCGGCTTGGAGCGGTTGGTGTCGGCGATCTTGCTGGTGTCCACGGACATGGTCAGCCACGCTCCCAGAAACTCGGCCCCACGGGCTCGTCGAAGTCGTGCAAGGCAGCCAGGTAACCGTCGCTGTCCACCGTCAGCGCGAGCTGCGGCAGCGGCCGCGCGGCGGGGCCGAACAGCACCTTCCCGGCGTCGGCCAGGTCGAAGGTCGACTGGTGGCAGGGGCAGAGGAGGTTGTGGGTCGTCCGCTCGTTCAGCGAGATCGGGCAGCCCACGTGTGTGCAGATCTTGGAGTAGCAGACGATGCCCTCGACCGACCAGTTCAGGGTCTGCTGCGACACGATCTCGCTCGGCACCATCCGGTGCAGGATCACCGCGGCCTTGGCCTTGTCGACGAGCAGCTGGGTGCCCTCGACCAGCGGCTGGCCGTCCACGGTGGTCAGCAGCACCTCGGGCTCGGCGTTGAACAGGTCACCGATCTCGACGTCGGCGACCTTGATCGGCGTCCCGACGACGTCGCGTACGACGCGCTGGTAGGTGCGGTGCTGGGTCGCCCACCAGGCCTTCATCTCGGGGGTCCAGGTGTTGATGTCCCAGACCGTGTGGTCGAGCTTGTCGCCCGGAAGGGGGCCGAGGTCGCGCAGCATCACGATCGGCACGATCCCGAGGAGGCCACCCGCGGCCAGCAGGGAGTTGCGGATCAGCGGACGGCGACCGAGGCCGGACTCCTCGAGGCCGGTCTTGAGGATGCCGACGGTCGCCTCGCGGTCGTCCTGGGACGACGACGCCGAGTGGCGGTACTCGACGATCTCGTGGTCGCCCATGAGCTTGCGGGCCCACTGGATGATGCCGGCGCCCAGGGAGAGCAGCGCGACGGCCAGGCTCAGGCCCAGGGCGACGTTGGACGCGCCGAGGCCGCCCAACGTCGAGGGGTCGTCGCCGATCTGGAAGACGAAGTAGGAGACCAGGAAGAGGATCAGGGCCACGAAGGCCAGGCCGAACAGGCCCGCCACCTGGCGCTCCGCGCGCTTCTCGGCCTTCGGGTCGACGTCGGTGGGACGCCAGCGGTGGGGCTCGAGACCCGGGTTGGAGATGGGCTCCTCGACCGTGGCCGGCGTGTGGCTGCTCGTGGTCTCCGGAAGGTTGTCGTTCACACGTCTGCCTTCGTGTTGGTCTCCGGCGTCTCCTCCGGAGCTTCCGTGGTCGGCTTCGGGCGGTCCGTCCGGGTGGTGTGGGCTGCGATCCAGATCGCGATGCCGACCAGCGAGCCGATCCCGACCAGCCAGGCGAACATGCCCTCGCTCACCGGTCCGATGCCGCCGAGCCCGAAGCCGCCGTAGCCGGGGCTGTCCTCGAGCGACTGCAGGTAGGCGATGATGTCGCGCTTCTCGTCGGGCGAGAGGTTGCCGTTGGAGAACTTGTCCATCGCCTGGGGCCCGGTGAGCATGGCCTCCCAGACGTACTTCGGGTCGACGCCGCTGATCTTGGGGGCGTAGCCGCCGTGGGGCATCGCGCCGCCGGCACCTTCGAAGTTGTGGCAGGCCGTGCAGTTGGTCAGGAAGATCTGGCCGCCGCGCGCGATCGCCTCCTCGCGCTCCTGCTCGGTCATCCCGCTGATGTCGTAGTCGGCGGCGCTGGGGACGTCGGGGCCGGGGCCGAGCGAGGCGACGTAGGCGCCCAGGGCGTCGATCTCCTCGGGGGTGTAGGCGACCTCCTTCTGCGGGATCTGCGGGCCGGGCTGCTGGGCGGGCATCCGGCCGGTGCCGACCTGGAAGTCGACGGCAGCGGCGCCGACGCCGACCAGCGAGGGGCCGAGCTGGTTGCCGTCGATGGTCTTGACGCCCTGACCGTTCTGGCCGTGGCAGAAGGAGCAGCCGACCAGGAACAGCTGGCGACCCTGCTCGACCTTGGCCGCGTCGTTGTTGGTGCCGGCCTGCGCCGGCGAGAAGGCAGCGTACAGACCGCCGGTCAGCAGCAGGCCCAGCAGCACGACCAGGAGGCCGGCCACGGGTCCCCGACGGTGGCGGGAGAGGCGACCGAGAGGGCGGTTCAGGAGGCGCACAGTGAGTCCTTGCTGGTCCGTGCGGAGCTGGCGGTCGGGGGACGGGTCATTGGATCAGGTAGATGGTCGCGAACAGCCCGATCCAGACCACGTCGACGAAGTGCCAGTAGTAGGACACGACGATCGCGCTGACGGCTTGCTCGTGGGTGAACCGTTTGGCCAGGAAGGTGCGGCCCAGCACGAACAGGAAGGCGACCAGCCCGCCGGTCACGTGGAGGCCGTGGAAGCCGGTGGTGAGGTAGAACATCGAGCCGTACGCCGAGCCGCTGATCGTGATGCCCTCATGGACCAGCGTGGCGTACTCGGTCGCCTGACCGGCGATGAACGTGGCGCCCATGATGTAGGTGAGCACGAACCACTCGCGCAGGCCCCAGCCCTTGACCTGGAAGACCGAGCCGCTGCGCCCGACCTGGCCCCGCTCCGCGGCGAACACACCGAGCTGGCAGGTCGCCGAGGACAGCACCAGGATCGTGGTGTTGCACGCCGCGAACACGACGTTGAGGTGCTCGGTGTTCTGGGCCCACAGCTCGGGGCTGACCGACCGGATCGTGAAGTACGACGCGAACAGGGCGGCGAAGAACATCAGCTCACTGGAGAGCCAGATGATCGTGCCGACACTCACCATGCTCGGGCGGTCGGAATGGCCGTGGAGCCGTGAGGCCGGAATCGTCGTCGAAGCTGTCGCCACGGGCGCCATTATGTCCCGCCCGGGCACAGGCGGGCACCCCGACCCCCTGGTGGTCACCTCAATGTTTCCCGGCTGGGTCCGCGGCCTATCCTCGCTGACGTGGTCCCACCCCTGATGCACGGCTTCGAGGCGGGTGAGGAGTCGCTACCGAGGTTCACCCTCGGCCGGGTCTTCACCGAGTGGGAGCTGGTGTCCTGGGCGACCGTGCTGATCCTGGTGACGGCGGGTCTCTACCTGTGGGGCGTGGTCCGGCTGCGCCGCCGCGGCGACCACTGGCCGATCGGCCGGACCCTGTCCTTCGTCGTCCTCGGGATGGGCTCCGCGGTCGTGGCCGTGCTGTCCGGCTTCGGGGTCTACGACGACACGCTGCTGAGCGTGCACATGGTCCAGCACATGATCCTGACGATGGTGGTCCCGCTCAGCATGGCGCTCGGGGCGCCGATCACACTGGCGCTGCGCACCCTGCACCGCCGACCGCGGCGGTGGCTGCTGGCGGTGCTGCACTCACGGGCCGCGAAGGTGCTCACGTTCCCGCCGCTGACCTTCACCCTCTTCATCATCACGCCGTGGGCCTTGTACTTCTCCGGCTGGTACCCCGCGACCCTGCACCACGACTACCTGCACGAGATGACGCACGCCCACATGGTGCTGATCGGCTGCCTCTTCTTCTGGCCGCTGGTCGGGATCGACCCGGTCCCCAACCGCATCGCCTACCCGTTCCGGGTGCTGCTCCTGGCGCTGACGCTGCCGTTCCACGCGTTCCTCGGCATCACGATCATGCAGCAGAAGGAGCTGATCGGCGGCTCCTGGTACCGCGAGCTCCACCAGGGCCCGATGGGGGCCTGGCTGCCCAATCCCCACGTCGACCAGCAGCTGGCGGGCGGCATCCTGTGGAGTGCCGGCGACGCGGTCGGCCTGCTGTTCTTCGGGGTGCTGTTCGTCCAGTGGGTGCGCTCCTCGATGAAGGAGGCCGAGCACGAGGACCGACGGCTCGACCTGATCGAGGCGCGCGAGGCCCGAGCGGCGGCGAGAGCGGCGCGAGCGACGAGCGACGCCGTACCCGCGACGGAGCCGGTCGCACCCGTGGGCGGCCCGGCCGCCTCGGCCGACGAGCGGTAGCCTTCTGCCCGTGAGCGACTCCACCCAGGCCGAGGAGCAGCCGCGGCTGCACGTGCTCGTCTACAGCGACGACGTCGACGTCCGGCAGCAGGTCATCCTGGCCCTCGGTCGCCGCCCGCACCCCGACCTGCCCGAGCTGCGAGTACGTCGAGGTGGCCACCGCGCCGTCGTGCTGCAGAACATGGACGCCGGCGGCATCGACCTGGTGATCCTCGACGGTGAGGCAACGCCGGCCGGCGGCATGGGCATCGCCAAGCAGCTCAAGGACGAGATCTACCGCTGCCCTCCGGTCCTGGTGCTCACCGGGCGACCCCAGGACGCCTGGCTGGCGACCTGGTCGCGCGCCGAGGCGGCCGTGCCGCACCCGATCGACCCGATCCGCCTGGCCGAGGCCGTCAGCGCGCTGCTGCGCTCGCGCGTCCCGGCCACCTCCTGACCGTGGAGCCGACGACCCTCCACCTGGGCGGAGGTGCTGGGGGCGCTCGTCCAGCGCCAGGACCTGTCCGCGGGCCAGACGGCGTGGGCGATGGGTGAGATCCTCGAGGGCGCCGCGACGCCGGCCCAGATCGCCGGCCTCGCGGTCGCCCTGCGGGCCAAGGGCGAGACGATCGACGAGGTCACCGGCCTGCTCGACGCGATGTACGCCGTCGCGACCCCGCTGACCATCCCCGGCCGGGCACTCGACGTGGTCGGCACCGGCGGCGACCGTTCGATGAGCGTCAACATCTCCACCATGGCCGCGATCGTGGCCGCCGGTGGGGGAGCCCGCGTCGTCAAGCACGGCAACCGCTCCGCGTCCAGCGCCGCCGGCTCGGCCGACGTCCTGGAGGCGCTGGGCATCCGGCTCGACCTCCCGCCCGACCGGGTCGCCCGGCTGGCCGAGCAGGTCGGCATCACGTTCTGCTTCGCGGCGGCCTTCCACCCGGCGCTGCGGCACGCGGCCGTGCCCCGCCGCGAGCTCGGGATCGCCACGACGTTCAACTTCCTCGGCCCCCTGGCCAACCCGGTGCGACCGGCCGCCCAGGCGATCGGCTGTGCCGACCTGCGGATGGCGCCGATCATGGCCGGTGTCCTGGCCCGGCGCGGCGTCGACGCCTGGGTCTTCCGCGGCGACGACGGGCTCGACGAGCTGACCACCACGACCACCTCGCAGGCCTGGCTGGTCCACGACGGCATCGTCACGCCGACGACCATCGACCCGTCGGCGCTCGGGATCGCCGCGTCGAGGCCGGAGGACCTCCGCGGCGGCGACGTCCGGCACAACGCCGACGTCGTACGGCGGGTACTGGCCGGCGAGGCCGGCCCCGTGCGCGACGCGGTGCTGCTCAACGCCGCCGCCGCGCTCGCGGTCTACGACGAGCCGTCCGCAGCCGCCGAGGAGGCCCTGCCTGCGGCGCTGGCTCGCGCCGCCGAGGCCGTCGACTCCGGGGCGGCGCAGGCCGTGCTCGACCGGTGGGTCGAGGCCTCAGCCGGCTGAGCCGAACCCCGGAGCGACCGGAGGAGACGTCGCCGACCAGTCGGAGGGCGCCCGCAGCATGACCAGGTCCGGTGAGCGAGTGCTCGACCACCCAGTGCTCGCGGTCGACGAGCACGTCGGTGAGCGACGACGGCCGCAGCACCGCCACCCGGGCGCCGCTCGCGCGGAGGTCGTCCTCCCACCCGGCCGTCAGCCCCAGCAGCCGCTCGTTGCGGTCGAGCTCGGCGGTGGTGAAGGTGTCGCCGTAGCCGTGCATCATCAGGTCCAGCTGCGGGTGGCGCCACATCAGGTAGCCGCCCAGCCCCCAGTCGTCGAGCACCTTGGTGCCGGCCGGCAGCGTCGAGAGCGCCGGGTCGACCCAGCTCGGGCTGGTCGGGCAGCCGGTCGGAGGTGAAGGGTACGGCGACCGCCAGCACCGCGACCGCCAGCGCGACACAGGCCGCCACGGTCACCCGTTCCCGCCGGTCGACCGGCGTACGGCGCCCGGCCAGGCCCTGCAGCGCACCGGCAGCCAACGGGGCGAGCATCGCGGCGGCCACCGGGACCGTGCGTCGAGACCAGACCGCCAGGGCAACGGCGAGGACCAGCAGCAGGACCTCGGTCCAGGTGACCGACCCTCGACGCCACCACCCGACGAGGGCGGCGACGACGAGCACCGCGATGCCCAGGGCCTCCCAGGAGACCAGCGAGGGCTGCTGCCACTCCACGAAGTAGGACCGCCGCGACCCGACGGCGGCGATCGCGCCGTAGAGCGCCGGTCCGACCGGTGTCAGCGCCGCCACCACGGCGGACGCGACCGTCACCCCGGCGGCGCGGGCCAGCACGGGCAGCGGCATCCGGTCGAGCGCCAGCCCGACGACGGCGACCCCGCCGACCGCCAGGGCGACCGGCCACATGCCGTGCAGCATCGCCCACAGCCAGACCAGGGGGATCAGCCACCAGCGCACCTTCCGGTCGTCGGCGGTCTGCAGCCAGGCGCCGGTGACGACGGCGACGAGGAGGTAGCTGATGACCTGCGGCCGCATCGAGAGGCCGAACTGCATGGTCCAGAGAGCCACCGCGGTGACCGGCATCGCGAGCCACGCGTCGGCGCGACGGCGGGCCACGACGTACAGCGCGACGAGGAGGGCCACCTCGAGCACTCCCGACAGGAAGGCCAGCCCGGCCAGCCCGAACCACTGCTGGGTGCGCGCCATCACGATCTCGGAGAGCCACTGGGTCGGCACCCAGGGCCGGGTCGCGAACGTGCTGACGCTCCCCGGGTGCCGCAGCGACCACCCCGCGAGGAACTCCTCGCCGAACCGCAGGTGGAAGTAGGTGTCGGTGTTCGTCAGGGGGCGGGCGGTGTTGACGACCAGCGCGACCAGGGTCCCGACCAGCACCAGCAGAGGGAACACCAGGCGGGCACGGGCCATCTCAGGCCGCGGTCACGAAGTCGATGAGCTCCTCGACGCGCCCGAGCAGGGCCGGTTCGCAGTCGGCGTAGGACGTCACCCGACCGAGTATCTGCTGCCAGGCACGAGCGATGTCGGCCTGGTCGTCGTGCGGCCACCCCAGCGCCTCACAGATGCCGTGCTTCCACTCGGTGTGGCGTGGCACGTCGGGCCACGCAGCCAGGCCGAGCCGCTCGGGCTTGACCCCGGCCCACACGTCGACGAACGGGTGCCCCACCACGAGCACGTGGGCGCCGACCGGGGAGCGGCGTACGTCGTCGGCGATCCGGCTCTCCTTGGAGCCCGGCACGAGGTGGTCCACGAGCACGCCGACCCGGCGCCCCGGGCCCGGGCCGGAACGCACGGAGGGCGGCGAGCAGGTCGTCGACGCCCCCGAGGTGCTCCACGACCACGCCCTCGACCCGGAGGTCGTCGCCCCAGACCTTCTCGACCAGCTCGGCGTCGTGGCGTCCCTCGACGAAGATCCGACTCTCCCGCGCGACCCGCGCACGGCTGCCCGGGACGGCCACCGATCCCGACGCCGTACGACGGGGCGCCGCCGGGGTGGGCCGGGTCACCGGGGCGGTGAGCACCACCGGACGGCCCTCGAGCAGGAAGCCCGGGCCGAGCGGGAAGGAGCGTCGCTTGCCGCGCCGGTCCTCGAGGGTGAGCACGCCCAGGTCACGGTCTACGGCGACGATCTCGCCGCACCAGTCGGTGATGGCCTCCTCGACCACCAGCCCGAGGGTCGCCTCGGCCGGGGTCGCCCGGCCGCGGGGCGGCTCACGCCAGTCGGTCGCGAGGATGTCTGGGCCGTAGCGATCCGAGCTCACCGGCCCACGCTAGGAACAAGGAGCCGGAGGCGGGTCGAGGCTCGCCGGAGCCGTCCGGGTCAGTCGCCGGTCAGTCGCCGGTCTCGGCCCCGGAGGACGTCTCGTCCGGCGACGTGGCCGACGTGTCGTCGTCCCCCACCCCATCGCCGTTCCCCGATACCGAGTCGCCCTCCGGGCCCCCTCCCGAGTCGCCGTGCCCGACGCCCTGCGTGAGGATGTCGTCGGGCACGTCGTCGTCGGCCGGCTGGGCAAGCGGGTTGTCCTCGGCCGGCCGTAGGTCTGCTGGCAGGTCCTCGTCGGGCACGCTCGGCGGCGCTTCGGTCTGCTCAGCGCCGTCGCCGCCGTCGGGCCTCTCCCGGGAGTCCTGGTCCATGCACTGTTTCTAGGCAACGCCGGGGGTCCACCGTCACACCCCGAAGGGTATGAATTGTCCGCGAGTCGCGGCCGGGTCAGGCCAGCGGAAGGGCGCGACCGCCTGGCGGCAGCTGCTCGTAGCCACGGCGTACGGCGTGGGCCAGGGCCGCGCGGGCGAACGGCCAGTCGCCCTCGGCGAGCGCCCGGTCGGGCGGGATGCCGGCGGCCGCGAGGTCGCGGACCGTCTGGGCCGTGATCGCGATGTCCTGGCGCTGCTGCTCGACGAAGTCTCGGTCGACCAGCGCTCCGTGGCCGGGGACGACGACGGTGTCGGGACCGGTCAGGTTGAGGACGACGTCGAGGGTCCCGGGCCACTCCAGCGGGTGGCAGTCGCCGCCGTAGCCCGGCGGCCCGCTCTCCTCGACCAGGTCGCCGGTCAGCACCACGTCGGCGTCGGGCACTCGCAGCACGGCGTCGCCCGCGGTGTGACCGCGGCCGGGATGAGCCAGCTCGACCTGCCGGTCGCCGAGATCGAGCACCCGCACGGAGGAGAAGGTGTGGTCGGCGGAGACGATCTCGGTCTCCAGCACCTCCTCGCGGTGGGGGTCGTCGTGCTCGTCGGCGAACAGGCCCTTGATCCGCTCCCCGGCGGCAACGGTCCGCTCCGCGGCGACGTCGTGGGCATGGATCGGGATGGCGCCGTAGGCGGCCCGGAAGGCGCCGTTGCCGAACGTGTGGTCGAAGTGCTCGTGGGTGTTGAAGACGGCGGTCACCTCGCCGATGCCGAGGGCCCGGACGTCGTCGACGATGGTCCTGGCCGCGCGCGCCGAAGCCTGGGTGTCGACCACCAGCAGCCCCGTCGTCCCGCGGACCAGGCACACGTTGAGGTCGTACCAGGGCTGCCGGGCGACCCAGACCCGGTCGGCGACCTCCACGAAGTCCGTCATGCGCTCGACCCTAGTAGTCTTGGCACTCAGGGCAAGCGAGTGCCAGAGCAAGGGCCGGGCCGACGTCGGAGGAGGTGGCGATGCAGGACGAGCGCCGCCTTGCCGTGCTCCGAGCCATCGTCGAGGACTACGTCTCCACCCAGGAGCCGGTCGGGTCCAAGGCGCTCGTCGAGCGGCACGGCCTCGGGGTCTCTCCGGCCACGGTCCGCAACGACATGGCCGCGCTGGAGGAGGAGGGGCTGATCACCCAGCCCCACACCAGCGCCGGTCGCATCCCCACCGACAAGGGCTACCGGCTCTTCGTCGACCGGCTGACCACGATCAAGCCGATGAGCGCGGCCGAGAAGCGTGCCATCGCCACCATCCTCGACGGTGCTGTCGACGTCGACGACGTCGTCCATCGCTCGGTGCGGCTGCTGGCCCAGCTCACCCACCAGGTCGCGCTGGTGCAGTACCCCACGCTCTCCCGCTCGACGGTCCGCCACGTCGATCTGGTCCCCCTCACCGACACCCGCCTCCTGGTGGTCCTGATCCTGAGTACCGGCCGGGTGGAGCAGCGGCTCGTCGAGCTGCCCGCGTCCCTCGGTGACGACGACCTGACCAGCCTGCGGGGGCGCGTCGCCGGAGCCGTCATCGGCTCGGTGATCGCCGACGCGTCGCAGGCCCTGACCGAGCTCCCGGCGCCGTCCGGAGCCGACCGCGCCGTGCAGGAAAGCGTCGTCGACACCCTCGTCGAGGCGATGTCCGACCACCGTTCCGCGTCGCGCGTCGCGGTCGGTGGAGCCGCCAACCTGGCACGCTTCGGCGACAGCTTCGAGGTGTCGGTCCGGCCGCTCCTCGAGGCGCTCGAGGAGCACGTCGTCCTGCTCAAGCTGCTCGGCGAGGCCCACGCGGGAGGCATGGTGACCGTCCGGATCGGGCACGAGGGCCCCTACCAGGAGTTCGCCAGCACCAGTGTCGTCGCGACCGGCTACGGGCCCGACGACGAGGCGCTCGGCAACCTCGGTGTCGTCGGCCCGACCCGCATGGACTACCCCGGGACGATGGCGGCGGTCCGCGCGGTCGCCCGCTACGTGTCCCGGATCCTCGACGAGGCCTGAGGAAGAGATGCCCGACAACGACCTGTACGAGCTGCTCGGCGTCCCGCGCGACGCCGACGCGGACGCCATCAAGAAGGCCTACCGCCGGCTGGCCCGCCAGCTCCACCCCGACGTCAACCCGGACCCGCAGTCGCAGGAGACGTTCAAGGAGATCTCGCGCGCCTACGAGATCCTCAGCGACCCGCAGAAGCGCGCGGCGTACGACCGCGGCGGCGACGTCTTCGGCAACGCCGCCGGCTTCGGTGCCGGCTTCTCGTTCACCGACATCATGGACGCCTTCTTCGGTGGCCAGCCGGGTACCCAGGGCCGCGGTCCACGTCCCCGGGTCCACCGGGGCCAGGACGCCCTGATCCGGATGGAGGTCACCCTCGCCGAGGCGGCGTTCGGCGTCACGCGAGACCTCAAGGTCGACACGGCGGTGGTGTGCACGACCTGCCACGGTGAGGGCGCCGCGCCCGGCACCCACCCCGTGCCGTGCGAGACCTGCCGGGGCACCGGCGAGGTCGCCCACGTGCAGCGGTCCTTCCTGGGCGAGATCCGTACCCTGCGCCCGTGCTCGGCCTGCCGCGGCTTCGGCACCCTGATCCCCGACCCGTGCCGGGAGTGCTCCGGTGACGGTCGGGTGCGGGCGCGTCGGTCGCTGACGGTGAAGATCCCGCCGGGCGTCGACACCGGCACCCGCGTGCAGCTCGTGGGCCAGGGCGAGGTCGGCGCCGGTGGTGGCCCTGCCGGAGATCTCTACGTCGAGGTGGTCGTCGCTGCCCACCCGGTCTTCACCCGCGAGGGCACCGATCTCCACTGCACGGTGACGGTGCCGATGACCGCGGCCGCGCTCGGAACGAGCCTGACGCTGCCCACGCTCGAGGCCGACGTCGAGCAGGGCGCCGACTCCGGCGTGGAGACCTCCTTCGAGCTCGAGATCCGGCCCGGCACCCAGTCCGGCCAGGAGCACACGCTCCGGGCCCGGGGCGTGCCCGGGCTGCGAGGGGGCCGTGGCGACCTCGTGGTGACCGTGGTCGTCGAGACGCCGACCCGGCTCGACCCGCGCCAGCAGGAGCTCCTGAGCGAGCTCGCTGCCATCAGGGGCGAGGAGAAGCCCGACGGGCGGATCTCGCCCAGCGGCCAGAAGTCGTTCTTCGGCCGGATCCGCGACGCCTTCACCGTCGACTGAGCCGGCTGATGTCGCTGCCGGTCCACTGGGTCGAGTCGCTGGCCGGCGTCCGACCGGGCGATCTCGTGGAGGTCACCGGCGACGAGGCACACCACGCGGTGGCCGTACGCCGGCTCCGCGCCGGCGAGCAGGTCGCCCTCACCGACGGACGCGGCACCACCGTCACCGGGTCGGTGACCGAGACCGGCAAACGCCGGCTGGTGGTGTCGGCCGGCGAGGTCGCGACCGTGGCCGAGCCGGCTCCGGGGGTCACCGTGGTCCAGGCGCTGCCCAAGGGCGATCGGGGCGAGCTCGCCGTGGAGCTGCTGACCGAGGTCGGCGCCGCCGTGGTGGTGCCCTGGGCGGCCGCACGCTCGGTCGCCGTGTGGCGCGGCGAGCGGGTCGACAAGGGCCTGGCCCGGTGGCGCGCCACTGCTCGCGAGGCCGCCAAGCAGGCCCGCCGGGCCTGGTTCCCGGTCGTGGCCGACCTCGCCACCACCGACGACGTGACGTCGCTCGTGGCTGGGGCGACCCTCGCCCTGGTGCTCCACGAGGGAGCGGACCAGCCACTGGCCGCGGTCGAGGTCCCGGCCGACGGCACGGTCGTGCTCGTGGTCGGACCCGAGGGCGGGCTCACCGACGACGAGGTCGCGGAGCTCGGTGCGGCCGGCGGGCACGCCGTACGGCTGGGGAGCGAGGTGCTGCGCACCTCCACGGCCGGCGTCGTCGCGACCGCGGCCCTGCTGGCGAGGTCACCCCGCTGGAGCTGATCCCGCTCGTCGGCGCCGCCGTGGGTGGCGCACCGGGTGTCGACGGGAGCCGGCCACGGGCGTCACACCTGCCGAGAGGGGGGTCTCACGCTCCTGGGGACTCCCGGCCCTGCCAGGTGGTCAGGCAGGCGCGGTTGCCCTGCGGATCGGCGAGCACCCAGAACGCCGGCGCGGCAGTGTCGTCGACGACCTCGCCACCGGCCTCGATCGCGGCGGCGATGCGGTCCTCGACCACCTCGGGCGGGATGCGCAGGTCGAGGTGCCAGCGCTGCCGTGGTACGTCGTGGGCCTCGGTGGGCTGGAACCAGATCGACGCCCGACGCCCGGTGGCGTCCCGGAGCTGGAGCTCTCCCCAGGCCTCGACCGTGTCGTAGTCGAGCAGGGCCGCCCAGAACGGCCTGATCTCTGCCTCGTCGGCCGAGTCGAGACCGAGCTCGAGCACGCTGGTGCGCTCCGGATGGGGCGTGGCCCCCGCGGCCAGGGCCAGCTCGCTGATGGTCCGGGCCAGCACGACGTCGCGGGAGGTCACCCCACCGACGTCGTGACTGCTCAGCCGGACGTCGAGCCGCCCGTAGGCCAGGTCGAGGTCGGGATGGTGGTCCATCTCCTCGGCGGCCAGCGTGATGGCGTCGACGAGCCTGACGGAGGTGACGAAGTCGCCGGTGTCGAAGCTGGCGTGCAACCGGTCGATCAGCATCCGCCAATCGGGGAGCTGTTCGCTGACCAGCTCCAGCTCTGTCAGCGTGCGCCGCGGGTCGGGCGGGTGCTCGGTCCTGTCGCTCACTCACGTCACCTTCCGTCCGACCGGCTGGGGATGGTCGGCGACTTCGCAGCGGAAGCCGTCGGGTCGTCGATTCTGGCACGGGTCACCGAGCCACCATGCCGAGCGGACGGGTTCCGCGAGCCCCGCTGACCTCCGGACGCCCCCCACCTGACGCAGGAGGGTGCTGATCCCCGCCTACTTCAGGTGGATCACCTTCGTGTCGGAGTAGGTCCGCCCGTGGCCGGACGAGTCGTCGGTGGTGGCGACGAGCGTGTAGTCGCCCGGGGCCAGCCCCGAGGTGTCGAGCGTGATCTTCCAGGGGAAGAGCCGGCCGGGTCCGAACCCGCCGATGCCGGGCTTCTGCCGAACGACGCTCTGCCCCTGCATCAGCGTGAGGAGCACGCTGCCCTCGAAGCTGTTGTTCACGCCGTCCACGACGAGCCGGCCCCGCTTCAGCACGGCGCCGTCGCCGGGGTCGGAGATGTTCACCAGCGACAGCGTGGTCAGGGCGTTGCCTTGGGAGAGCGGGTGCGAGGTGTCCACACCGAAGATCTGCGGGACGGGCCTGCCCTTGCGTACGAACTGGACCTCGGCCCGCTTCTGCACGGCTGCCTGCAGCGTGTAGACCGCCTGCTGGATCGTCTCGGTGGCTTCGCGCGGGCTGAGGTCGGCCGGTCTCGCAGCGGTCGCCTCGGACCCGACGCTCACCTCGATGACTCCGTCGTGGACCCGGGCGGAGGCCAGGGACCCGGCCGGCCACGACGTCCGGTAGTCGCGGTCGACGGGGTCGGTCATCAGACCCTGCACGGCGGCGTCGAGCGGCTGGGTGCCCGGCGGTCGGGGCGAGAACTCGCGGAACAGCACGGCACCCTTCGGGCCGTCGCCGACGTAGTAGAGCGCGGCGAGGTGCCACGTCGGGGCGCCGGTCTGCCCCGCGGATCTGGCCGGAGTCGGGAGAGCCGACGGGTCGGTAGCGGTGGCGGTGCTGACCGGCGCTGTGGTGTGGGCGCTCCCGCCGGCGGCACCGACGTCGCCGTTGTGGGGGTCGGACAGGACGTGGGTGGAGTAGGCGATGATGCCGATCACAGCGGCACTCGCCACCGCGCCGGCGAGGGCGTAGAACCGCGGGCGTGGGCGGGACATCGGGACCACCTCGGGGTCGGAGCGGACGGAGGCGCGGATCTGGTCGAGCCGCTCGTCGGGCTCCACGTCGGAGACGGCGTCGGACAGCAGCCGGCGCAGGCGGTCGTCGTTCATCGGGTCTCCTCGAGCTGGTCGGCGAGGAGACCGCGCAGGGCCGCAGCTCCCCGCGAGGCGTGGCTCTTGACCGCGCCCCGACTGATCCCGAGCGTCTCGGCGATCTCGGCTTCGGAGAGGTCGAGGTAGTAGCGCAGCGCGATCACCTCGCGCTGGCGCCGTGGGAGCCGACGGAGCGCGTCGAGCACGGCGGTGCGCCGGGCCCCGTCGTAGGACGTGTCGTCGGCCCCGGCCGCGGGCGGCGGCGGGGTCTCGCGCGCCGCGTGCCGCCGTACGACGGTCTGGTGCCGCAGGTGGGAGCGCGACCTGTTCACCACGCTCTGGCGCAGGTAGGCCAGGGCCCGGTCGGGGTCGCGCAGCCTGGCCCAGTGGGCGTGCATCGCGACGAAGCAGTCCTGTACGAGCTCCTCGGCGACCCCCTGGTCGTGCACGAGGAGGACGGAGAGCCGGACCAGGCGGCGCCAGTGGGCGACGTACAGCAGCTCGAGCGCCTCGTCCGCGCTCCAGCCACCGGCCACCAGCGGTGCGCTGCCGTCGTCGGCAGGGTCACCGGGGGGCATCAGACGCACCTCCGCATGTCCGATCACGCTAATGGCACGCGCAGCCGGTCCCCACGGTTTACGTGCGTGTGGTGCGGCGTGTGTCGCGGCGCGGGCTCCTCGACGTCCCCGCCCGTTCCTCGGCACCGGGAGCTCGGCCGGACGGGCACCGGTTTCGTGCGACGATGGCGCTCGTGCCCGACGACTGCCTGTTCTGCCGCATCGTGTCCGGCGAGATCCCCGCCGACGTGGTCGCCGCCACGGACACCGCGGTCGCGTTCCGCGACGTGAACCCGCAGGCCCCGCTGCACGTGCTCGTCGTACCCCGCACGCACGTGGCCGACGCGGCGGCGCTCGCCGACGCCGAGCCGGCCACGGTCGCTGCGCTCGTCTCCCTGGCCCGTCAGGTCGCCACCGAGGCCGGCCACGAGAGCTACCGCCTCGTCTTCAACACCGGGGAGGCGGCCGGCCAGACCGTGTTCCATGCCCACCTCCACGTCCTCGCCGGGAGGACCCTGACGTGGCCACCCGGGTGACCCTTCGCGCCGGGCTCGCGGCCGCCGGTCTCGTGGTCCTGGCCGGCTGTGGCAACGCCCCGGCCTCGCCCGGGGCCGCGCCGGCCACCACGCACGCATCGGCGCCGACGTCCCCGGGGGAGCCGGCCGACCCGGTGGAGGCGGTCCGGCCCGAGCCACTGCGTCACGGCGAGACCCGGATGGCGCTACGCATCCCGACGTCCTACACGCCGTCCGCCCCGCGCGGCGTCGGCACCGACGACTACCGGTGCTTCCTGCTCGACCCGCACCTGACCCGGCCGACCTACCTCACCGGCACCTACGTCAGGCCCGACAACCGCAACGTCGTGCACCACGTGATCCTCTACCGCGCCGATCCCGACCAGATCGGGGCGGCTCGGGCGCTCGACGCCCGCGACCCCGGAGAGGGCTGGACCTGCTTCGGCGACAGTGGGCTGCCCAACAGCACCGACCTCGACAACGCGCCCTGGCTCGGCGCCTGGGCACCGGGTGCCACCGAGGCCGTCGACCCTCGCGGCACCGGCGTCCTGCTCGCCCCGGGCACGCAGATCATCATGCAGGTCCACTACAACCTGCTCGGTGGGCCCGGCCCCGACCGCTCGGCGACCCTGCTCCGCCTCGCACCCGGCGACCGTCACCTGACCCCGCTGGAGACGATGCTGCTGCCGGCGCCGGTCGAGCTGCCCTGCCGTCCGACGCACTCCCGGAGTGAGCTGTGCAACCGGGGGCTGGCCATCAACGACGTGATCCGCCGGTTCGGACCGGTCGGCAACACCAACAACCTCCTCTACCTCCTGTGCGGTGGGACCCCCCATCCTTCGCAGGTCACCTCCTGCACCCGCACGATCACCCGGCCGACCACGATCCGGGCCGTGGCCGGCCACATGCACCTGCTCGGCCGGTCGATCAAGGTCGTGGTCGACCCCGGCACGCCGCACGCGCACACGGTCCTGGACATCCCGGTGTGGAACTTCGACGACCAGGGCGCCAAGCCGATCAAGCCCGTGTCGCTCCGGCCCGGGCAGAAGGTCGAGGTGACCTGCAAGCACGTGCAGTGGCTGCGCGACAAGCTCCCGGCGTTCGCCGGCCAGCCCGACCGCTACGTCGTGTGGGGCGAGGGCACCACTGACGAGATGTGCCTGGGCATCCTCACCGTCACGCATCCGTGAGCGGGGCCGGATCCCGCTATCTGTTGGTCCCTCCCACCGCCGCGCCCGTAGCATGGGTCGGGAGATGACAGAGAGCCAACAGAGTGCGGGCACCCGCCACGTCGTGGTCGTGCCCGGTTCCATCGACATGGTGCAGCTCCTCGGGCCCGGTGACGACCACCTGGCCCTGATCGAGCGCTCCTTCGACCTCCGCCTCCACGTCCGCGGCAACCGGATCACGCTCGAGGGCGAGCCCGGCGAGGTCGCCCTCGCCGAGCGGCTGCTCGACGAGCTGGTGACCTTGATCCGCACCGGCCAGGGGATCAGCGCCGAGACCGTGGAGCGGGTGCTGGCGATGCTGCGCGCCGAGACCACCGAACGGCCCGCCGACGTGCTCTCGCTCAACATCCTGTCCAACCGCGGCCGGTCGATCCGCCCCAAGACGCTCAACCAGAAGCGCTACGTCGACTCCATCGACAAGCACACCATCACCTTCGGCATCGGTCCCGCAGGCACCGGCAAGACCTACCTGGCCATGGCCAAGGCCGTGCAGGCGCTCCAGGCCAAGCAGGTCAACCGGATCATCCTGACCCGCCCGGCGGTCGAGGCGGGGGAGCGGCTCGGCTTCCTCCCCGGCACCTTGTCGGAGAAGATCGACCCCTACCTGCGGCCGCTCTACGACGCCCTGCACGACATGATCGACCCCGACTCGATCCCCAAGCTGCTCGCCGCCGGCACGATCGAGGTGGCGCCGCTGGCGTTCATGCGCGGCCGCTCGCTCAACGACTCGTTCATCATCCTCGACGAGGCGCAGAACACCTCGCCGGAGCAGATGAAGATGTTCCTCACGCGGCTCGGGTTCGGCTCCAAGATCGTGGTCACCGGGGACGTCACCCAGGTCGACCTCCCGAGCGGGGTGAAGTCCGGCCTCCGCGTCGTCGAGGGCATCCTCGGCGAGATCGAGGACGTCTCCTTCCAGCGGCTGACGGCCCACGACGTGGTGCGGCACAAGCTGGTCGGCCAGATCGTCGCAGCGTACGAGGACTTCGACGCGCGGCAGCCCCGCGTGTCGGCGCGCTCCGCCGACGACGCGCGGTGACGGTGACCCCGCTGATGGCCCGGAGCCGCCGATGAGCATCGAGGTCCTCAACGAGTCGGGCTACGACCTGGACGTCAACCGGCTCGCCACGCTGAGCCGGTTCGTGATGGACCGGATGCGGGTCCACCCGTTGGCCGAGCTCTGCCTCAAGGCGGTCGACGAGCCCACCATCGCCGCGCTCAACGCGCAGTGGATGGAGAAGGAGGGCCCGACCGACGTGTTGGCCTTCCCGATGGACGAGCTGCGGCCCGGTCTCGTCAACGAGGAGCCCGAGGAGGGTGTCCTCGGCGACCTGGTGCTGTGCCCGGCCGTGGCCGAGCGTCAGGGCGAGGCCGCCGGCCACGGCACCGAGGCCGAGATCGAGCTGCTCACTGTGCACGGGATCCTCCATCTCCTGGGCTACGACCATGCCGAGCCGGAGGAGCACCGCGAGATGTTCGGGCTGCAGGACGAGCTGCTCGCCACCTGGCGCGCCGAACAGTGAGCGACCCCCTCGCCGGCCCCACCGGACTCGTGGCGGCCGGCGTCCTGGTCGTGCTGGCGGGCGTCTTCTCTGCCGCCGACGCCGCGCTGTCGTCGTACTCCCGGGCGCGCGCGGAGGAGCTCGTCGACGAGGGCCGGGCCGGTGCCCCTGCGCTGGTCCGCCTGCTCGACGACCGGGCGCGCTACCTCAACACCGCCCTGCTGCTGCGCCTGCTCTGCGAGACGGCTGCCGCGGTGCTGGTCACGCTGGTCTTCCTCACCTGGTACGACGGCAACCGCTGGCCGGCGTTCCTGACCGCGGTCGCGCTGATGCTCGTGGTGTCCTTCGTCGTCATCGGGGTCGCGCCACGGACCCTCGGCCGCCAGCACGCCGACCGCGTGGCGCCCACCGCTGCGGTGCTGCTGACCGGCGCGACCCGCGTGCTGGGGCCGATCCCGCAGATGCTGATCGTCGCCGGCAACGCGATCACCCCGGGCCGGGGGTTCCGCACCGGCCCGTTCACCACCGAGACCGAGCTGCGCGAGCTGGTCGACTACGCCGAGGCGTCGGCGGTCATCGAGTCGGGCGAGCGGGCGATGATCCACTCGGTCTTCGAGTTCGGCGACACCATCGCGCGCGAGGTGATGGTGCCGCGCGGCGACGTGGTCTACATCGAGCGCTACAAGAACCTGCGCCAGACCCTCTCGCTCTTCCTGCGCTCCGGATTCTCGCGGGTCCCGGTGATCGACGACAACCTCGACCACATCGTCGGCTTCGCCTACCTCAAGGACGTCGTCCGCCGCGACTTCGAGGACCCCGACGTGGAGTTCACCCAGCGGGTCGAGGAGGTGATGCGGCCGGCCCTCTACGTGCCCGAGTCCAAGCAGGTCGACGCGCTGCTGTCGGAGATGCAGTCGTCGCGCCAGCACATCGCGGTCGTCGTCGACGAGTACGGCGGCACCGCGGGCCTGGTCACGATCGAGGACCTGCTGGAGGAGATCGTCGGCGAGATCACCGACGAGTACGACGCCGAGCAGGTCGAGGCCGACTGCGCTCCCCGACGGCTCCTTCCGAGTGCCCGTCGCGCTACCCGATCGACGACCTCGACGACCTGGTCGGGGTCGAGGTCGAGGACGACGACGTCGACAGCGTCGGCGGGCTGATGGCCAAGCTCCTGGGTCGGGTCCCGATCCCGGGCTCCCACGCCGAGGCCCACGGCCTGCGGTTCGTGGCCGAGGCCGCGGCGGGCCGCCGCAACAAGATCGAGAGCGTGCTCATCACCCGGCTGTCCGACGAGGCCGGCGCGGAGGAGTCCTCCGGCTAGACCGTCGTCCTCGGTAGCGTCGGGGCATGCCGCTCTCGCCGGAAGACTTCTACGCCCACGCCGTGGCCGCCGCCGACGCGCGAGCGGCGACTGCCGCTGTCCCGGATGACCGGGTGGGACATCAGCCCGTTCGAGGCCGACGGCCTGCGGGTCTCGCCGCTGCGCCCGCCCGTCGTACCCGAGCCGCCGCGGCACGGCGAGGATCCGGCGGACTGCGGGTCCTGCCGGTCCCGAGACGAGGGGATCTGGCTCGACGACCACTGGCGGCTGACCCGGATCTCCGGGGTCGGGGTCCCGCTCGTGCTGATGCTGCACCCCCGCGACCACCACGACATCGAGGACCTGCCCGACGACCTGGCCGCCGAGATGGGCGTGCTCACCAGTCATCTGACCCGACATGTCGCAGGCGCTGCCGCACGTCAGCCGCTGCCACGTCTACCGGATCGGTGACGGGGGTGCCCACCTGCACCTGTGGTTCTTCGCCCGGCCCGAGGGACAGGCCCAGCTGTTCGGGTCGTGGCTGGTGGTCTGGGACGACCTGCTGCCCGAGTATCCCGACGACGTCGCCGCAGCCGACGCCGCCACCGTCGTCGGACGCGCTGGTCGCGTCGTACGGCGGTCGGGCGCCGGCCTCGTAAGGTGGCGCCATGAACGACGAGTCGTCACCCGATCGCCTACACCGCCCTCCTGCCCGGCACGCCCGTGCAGACCAGCGACGGTCACGAGTTCGGGAGGGTGGAGCGGGTGCTGGTCGACGACAAGGTCGACGTCTTCGACGGCATCGTGGTCAGGGTCGTCGACGGCACCCGGTTCGTCGATGCCGACCAGGTGGGCCAGATCTTCACCTCCCACGTCTGCACGACGCTGTCGGCCGACGAGGTCGCCCACCTGCCCGTGCCCGACCACGACCCCGCTCGTCGCGATTGCCTCCGACAACACCGCCACCGGCCCCTCGTTCGGCGACCGGATCAGCCGGATGTTCGGGGGCGGGAAGTCTGAAGGGCGACCGTTAGCCCGGCGCCCTCACGTCGCCGGACGTCCGGCGGGTAGGTTCGAGGCGTGAGCGAAGACCAGCTGCAGCCCAGTGACACCCTCGACGACCGCGGCGTGGACGACGTCCTGGACGAGGGCTACTCGCCCCCCGACCGCGAGCCCGGCCACCTGCGGCACCCGCACGAGGTCGACGAGCCGGAGACGCTCGACGAGCGCCTCGCCGAGGAGGAGCCGGACGTCTCGGTCGGACGCCGACCGGGACGACGCGACACGTTCGGGACCGACGGGGAGGACGAGGTCGGCGGCGACCGGAGTGGCCGACTCGTCGCGGAGGACCAGGGCACGGGGTCCGACGACGACTCCGAGCTGTGGGCCACCGATGCGGGCATGGACGGCGCGGGCGCCAGCGCCGAGGAGGCCGCGATGCACGTCATCGACGAGGACGACGCCTTCGACGACTGAGGTCTGCGGGCGGTCACGCCGCGAAGAGCAGACGGACATGGTGTCCGTTCATGACCAGCCCGCTCACGTAGTGGGTCTCGCAGACCTGACCGGTGGCCGCGTCCACCGTCATCACCTGCCCGCTCACCGGCGCCGACCGGGCCCGTCTGACGACCGGTGCTGGGGGAACTCACCGGCCATCGTGATGTGGAGCAGGCGGCCGGTGGTGCACGGGCTGCGGGGCCGCGCTCGGGGAGGCGGCCGAGGAGGCGAGCCTCGCCACCGTCGCGCGAGCCGTCACCCGGGCGTGCTCGCTGCGCGCCCGGCTGATCGCCGCTGTCTCCGCGACCTTCACCTCCGATGTCGTCATCCCCCAGTTGATCCGGCTGTTGACGGTGTCGTTCACGTCCTGGCCCAGACACCCCGTGACCGCGCACCCGAGGAAGCAAGCCGGTGGCCGCCGCGAGCGCGAGACGTGACCGGCTGCTCGCGGAGCCACTGCCCGAGACGGTGTGCTGACGAGCACGGTTCTACCACCTGAGACCGGCTGGAGGGCTCTCGGGCGAGCCACGTTCGGGCCTCGGTCGCTACCGTGCGGGACATGAGCGACCTCTCCGCCGAGGACCAGAAGCTGGTGACCCTGGCCCGCGCCGCCATGGCCCGGACCCGAGCCCCGGAGGGAGCAGCCGTGCGCGACCTCGACGGCCGGACCTATGCCGCCGCCTCGGTGGCCCTCGACAGTCTCGCCCTCGGCGCGCTCGAGGTCTGCGTGGCGATGGCGATCTCGTCCGGGCCACAGGGTCTCGAGGCGGCCGTCCGGCTCGGGTTCGGCGACCCCGATCTCCGTGCGGTCCGTGAGCTCGGGGGAGACCGCGTGGTGGTCCATCTGGGCGACGCCGGGGGCAGATCACCTCCTGACCTGGGCAGACGCCGCCTCGGGGCCCAGGAGTGTCATTGTGCCGACGGTCGGTTGCAGGCTATCCAGGTCCCGGCTCGGCGCGGGTGCACCGTCTAACTGGGAGGGGGAGCCCGCCATGGTGCGTGCTCGCGGATTCATCCTGCTCGTGCTCGTCTCCTTGGTCGCGAGCCTCGGTCTGGCCGTGTCCCCCGCCGCTGGTGCGGGCACGAAGACCGGGGTCGGCAAGACCGCGACCTGGTCGCCGGCGGTCAACAAGGGGATCCCGAAGGCCAAGCCGGACCCGAAGCCGAACAGCGCTCCGGTCAAGACCATGGCCGCCAAGCCCCGGCCAACAGCTCCGATCGCGCTGACCGTGCAGGCGCCCAACCCCACGACCTACGGCGACACGGTCCAGCTGACGGCGGTGGTCAACCTGGCCCAGGTCCCGACCGGTGGCACCCTGCGGTTCCTCGACGGCGGCATCCAGATCGGCTCGCCGCCCGTCGGCGGGTCGGGCATCGCGCAGATGTCCACCAACACCCTCAAGGCGGCCAAGCACTCATTCTCGGCCACCTACACCGTCGGCCTGAACGTGTCGACATCCGCTGGGGTCGTGCTCACGGTGGCCGAAGCGGGACTTGCCCCTCTACCCGAACCCGTCCCGCTGGACGCGTCCGGTCGGTGCCAAGAACCCCTCGTGGACCGTCGCGATCGTGCCCGGCAACGAGGGTGACCTGATCAACGGCGACACCCTGGCCGGCGCGGTCTCCGGCAAGCCGACCTTCTCGACCACAGCGGGGGCGACCAGCCCGCCTTCGGTGTACCCGATGACCCTGAGCGGGCTGAAGAGCACCAACTACAACCTCGTGTACCGGACCGCCCGCTGACCGTCTACAGCAAGGACATCGTCGCGGGAGACACGGCCCCGGAGGTGACCGGCACCGACCAGAACGGCTCCAGTTCTCGTTCTCCAGTCTGCGTGGACGTGTCGTGCTGCTCGACTTCTCGGCCGTCTGGTGCCTGCCCTCGACCGAGCTCGCCCACGACATCCCTGAGATCGCCACCCAGCTGGCTTCCCGAGGGAATCGCCTTCAGCTACCTGCCGGTGCTGATCGACGGGCCGACAGCCGGGATGCGTGGCAACGCAAAACGACGCGCTGACCTTCTACAAGCACTATCACCTGCCGACCGGCACCCACGTTCTGCAGATGAACGGCCCCGCCGCGGCTCTCAGCCAGCCGCTGTCCAGACTCCTCAACACCTTCTACGGCTACTCCGCCGTCCGTCGGACAATCTTGGCAACGGTGCCTACCCGACCCTGGCGATGATCGACGCCCACGGTGTCGTGCGGGACGTCGACGCCGGAGTTCGGCGACGGGGTCGACGGCCTCGTGAGCGAGCTGGCAGCGATCGGCCCCGAGACCGGCGTCCAGATCACCTCGCGCGCCGTCGCCGGTCACCGCCGCGGCACGCCGCGACCATCGGGTTCACGACGACCGGTGGCGTGGCGGCGCCAGTGCAGCCTTCGACCACGGCGCCGCTTCGCGCCGTGTTCCAGTCCGCTTCGAGTTCGCCGATCTCGCCGACGGTGACCACACGCTGACGATCTCGACCGATGCCGAGGCCGATGCTCGGTCTCGTGGACGGTGTTCGACCTCGACACCACGATCACTGGTGGCCCAGGAGACGGGCTCATCCCGGCGTTGGACTTCACGGGAACGCGGGGTCGAGCTTCGTGTGTTGGACCGGTTCGGAGGACCCGTATCCCTGTGAGTCCGGCTGAGGGCGATCGTCGACATCCCCGGTGGCTTGCAGAGGTTCCACGTGGCCGCCGTCGACGCGGTTCGGGAACGTCGACGACACGCCCGCGACCTACGACTCTGGTGTTCCAGCCGCTGCCCACGATCACGCTCGTCCCCGACAACCCGAACCCCGGTCCCGGCCGACGCGGTCACCTGGACCGCCACCGTCACCGATCCCACCACCCACAACCCGCTCACGGGATCCGTCTCAGTTCTACGGACCCATACGGCGCCCAGCACCGACATCGCGCTGGACGCGTCGGGCCAGGCGTCGTACCTCGAGCCGGCGCACTCCTCGGGCTACAGCGAGGACGTCTTCTTCGGGGGGGGCGCGTCGCACGGGGCGGACGACCTGCAGGTCCACGTGCGTGTCTGAGGGTCCGTAGGCTGACGCGGTGATCTCGGGCACGCACGACGGCAGCGGCAGGGACGTTCACCTCGGCGACCGGACGGTCAACCGGCTCGGGTTCGGCGCGATGCGGCTGACCGGTACCGGCGGGATGGGCCGTGGCGACGACCGGGACCCGGAACGGTCGGCCGGCCGTCGTACGGCGCGCCGTCGAGCTCGGCGTGAACCACATCGACACCGCCGGCTTCTACTTCTCCGCCACCGCCAGTGCCAACGAGTCATCCGCGCCGCGCTCGCGCCGTACGCCGACGACCTCACGATCGTCGACCAAGGTCGGGCCCGGCCGCGACGTGGTCACCGGCGCCTGGGGCGACTGGGCGCGGCCCGAGGACCTGCGAGCCCACGTCGAGCACAACCTCGACACCCTCGGGCTCGACCGCTCCCGCTCGTGAACTACCGCAGCAACGGCCGCGACGACGTCCCCGCAGCGGTCGCCGCTTCGCCGGTCTGCGCGAGGAGGGGCTGCTCGACCACATCGGCCTCTCGAACGTCGGCGCTGGATGTGCTGGCGGCCGCGCGCGGCGTCTCGACGATCGTGTCCGTGCAGAACCGCCACGCGCCGCGGCTACGAGCGGTCCGACACGGGTGACGTCCTCGCCGTCTGTCGCGATGCCGGCATCGCGTTCGTCCCGTTCTTCACCATCGCGGGGCAGTCCCGCGAGGACTCCGCCCGCGAGCAGTACGACGCAGTCCGAGCAGATCGCGGACGCCCACGGGGCCACGCCTGCGCAGGTCCGGATCGCCTGGAACCTCGCGCTCGGGCCGCACGTGCTCGCCATCCCGGGCACCGGCGATCTCGGCCCACCTCGAGCAGAACGTCGCGGCCGCCGGGCTGCGCCTGACCGAGACCGATCTCGCCGCGCTCGCGGCGTGACGCTGACCCACCTGGGCCACGGTCCAACCGGACCCCCTCTCCGTTCCGCCTCCGCGCGGAGTAAGTTGCCGTCCGTGCTCACCGGACAGGCTGCCCACGAGGCCGCGGTCGCGCGCCTGACGGCGTCGTACGACGCGATCCCGGCGGGCCAGTCCGTGCGCCTGGCCAAGAAGACCTCCAACCTCTTCCGCCCCCGCGCGGCGACCGACGCTCCCGGGCCTCGACGTCTCCGGGCTGGCCGGCGTGATCGCGATCGACGCCGCAGCCCAGACCGCCGACGTGCAGGGCATGTGCACCTACGAGGACCTCGTCGACGAGACCCTGCCACGCGGGTTCATCCCCTACGTCGTGCCCCAGCTGCGCACGATCACGCTCGGCGGAGCGGTCAGCGGTCTCGGGCATCGAGTCGACCAGCTTCCGCAACGGTCTGCCCCACGAGTCGGTCCTCGAGATGGACATCTTCACCGGAGCCGGCGAGGTGGTCACGACCCGCCCGGCCCCGACGCGAGCACACGACCTGTTCGACACGTTCCCCAACTCCTACGGCTCGCTCGGCTACGCCACGCGGCTGCGGATCAAGCTCGAGCGCGTCCCGTCGTACGTCACCCTGCGGCACGTGCGCTTCGACGACGCCGGGCTGCTGTCCAAGACCGATCTCCCAGATCATGGAGACCGCGAGTACGACGGGGTCCGCGTCGACGGCCTCGACGGCACGGCGTTCCAGCCGGGGGAGTACTACCTGACCCTGGCGACCTGGACCGACGGCCGCCGAGCGGCGCGCCAGCGACTACGTCGGCCAGCAGATCTACTACCGCTCGATCCAGGAGCGCGAGACCGACCTGCTCACGATGTACGACTACCTGTGGCGCTGGGACACCGACTGGTTCTGGTGCTCGCGCGCCTTCGGCGCCCAGCACCCCGTCGCTACGCCGGTTCTGGCCGCGGCGCTACAAGCGCAGCGACGTCTACTACAGGATGGTCGGGCTCGACCAGCGCTTCCACGTGGGCGCCTGGCTCGACCGTCGCAAGGGCAACCCCGAGGGCGAGCGGGTCGTGCAGGACGTCGAGATCCCGGTCGAGCGGCTGCCGGAGTTCCTCGACTGGTTCGACGCCGAGGTCGGCATGCGCCCGGTCTGGCTGTGCCCGCTGGTCGCGTCCAGGAAGTGGCCGACCTACCCGCTGGCGCCCGACGAGGCCTACGTCAACGTCGGCTTCTGGGGCAACGTCGCGGTCGGCCCCGAGGCGCCCGAACGCGCCGCGCAACCGCGCGATCGAGGCGAAGGTGCACGAGCTCGGCGGCCACAAGTCGCTGTACTCCGAGGCGTTCTACGACCGCGAGACCTTCGACCAGCTCTACGACGGCGCCCACCTGGCGCGGGTCAAGGACCGCTATGACCCCGACCACCGACTGACCAGCCTGTACGACAAGGCCGTGAGGAGACGATGAGATGCCACGATGAAGATCGCCGACGCGTTCGAGCAGCTGATCCAGGGCCCCCTGCCGCTGCGCTTCACGGCGTACGACGGCAGCGCGAGCGGTCCCGAGGACGCGCCGTTCGGCTTGGACCTCAGGAACGAGCGCGGCCTGGCCTACCTGATGACCGCCCCCGGCGACCTCGGCCTCGGCCGCGCCTACGTGTCCGGTGACCTGGCGTGACCGGCGTGCACCCGGGCGACCCGTACGAGGGGCTCAAGGCGCTGCAGAAGGGCCTGAAGCTCCGGGTGCCGTCGCCCGCGGAGGCGGTCAAGATCGCGCCGGGCCTCGGCCTCTCCCACCTCAAGCCGCCGGCCCCGCCGCCGCAGGAGCACCTGCCCCAGTGGCGGCGGGTCGCCGAGGGGCTGCGTCACTCGCGCACCCGCGACTCGCGAGGCGATCCACCACCACTACGACGTCTCCAACGCGTTCTACGAGTACGTCCTCGGCCCGTCGATGACCTACACCTGCGCGGTCTTCCCCGACGCACGACGCGACGTTGGAGCAGGCGCAGTACTACAAGTACGACCTGGTCGCCCGCAAGCTCGGCCTCGAGCCCGGCATGACGCCTGCTCGACGTCGGCTGCGGCTGGGGCGGGATGGTCCGGCACGCCGCCGAGCACTACGGCGTCAAGACGATCGGCGTCACCCTGTCGCGCGAGCAGGCCACCTGGGCGCAGGAGAAGATCAAGGAGCAGGGCCTCGACCACCTCGCCGAGGTGCGGCACAGCGACTACCGCGAGGTCGAGCGAGTCCGGCTTCGACGCCGTCTCGTCGATCGGCCTGACCGAGCACATCGGCGTGAAGAACTACCCGGCGTACTTCGGCGTTCCTGCGCGACCGGCTGCGTCCGCAGGGTCGGCTGCTCAACCACTGCATCACCCGCCCGCACAACCGGCGCCAGGAGACCGGGGCGTTCATCGACCGCTACGTCTTCCCCGACGGCGAGCTGACCGGCTCGGGCCAGATCATCACCGAGGTGCAGAACGCCGGCCTCGAGGTGATGCACGAGGAGAACTTCCGGCTCCACTACGCCCGCACCCTGGCCGGCTGGTGCCACAACCTCCAGGAGAACTGGGACGCGTGCGTCGACGAGGTCGGCGAGGGCACCGCGCGGGTGTGGGGCCTCTACATGGCCGGCTCGCGGCTCGCCTTCGAGCGCAACGAGATCCAGCTCCACCACGTGCTGGCGGTCAAGACCGACGACCAGGGCCGCGACGACTTCCCGTTGCGCCCGACGTTCCCGATGGACGCCACCTACCCGGCCTGACCGGGGGCACCCGCGGGCTGCGGTGGGATCAGGCGGAGGCGGCGGCCGGCGTCGTACGACGGAGGTTGCGCGCCCGCAGGAGGCGCCAGGCGGCGAGCACGACGAGTGCGTAGAGCACGCCGGCGAGCTCGTCGACGACGTAGTGCTCGCCGCCGTACACCAGCGAGAAGCCCATCGCGAGCGGGTAGCAGGCCAGCAGGACCTTCTGCCACCAGCGCTTGCCGAACCAGAAGAAGCCCGCGGCCAGCGTCGCGTACGCCATGTGCAGCGAGGGCATCGCGGCGACCGGGTTCACGAGGTACCGCCCCTGGCCGACCATGCCGCCGACCATCTGCAGGCCGATCAGGTCGAACCCCTCGGAGGTGTAGCGACCGACCGGCGGCCCCGGGAACACGCCGTGGTGTCGGCCAGCCACGGCGGTGCCATCGGGAACAGGAAGTAGGTCGCGACTCCGATGACCGCGAGCGCCACGACCATGCGCATCCAGACCTTGAAGCGGGGCCGGTTCACCATCCAGAGCACGACCGCCACGGTCGGCATCACCAGGAAGTGGCTGCAGTAGGTCAGGCTGACCAGGCACGCCGTACCACGGCACGGCGGTGGTCGAGTGGAAGTGCTCCTGGACCCAGGTCGTCGGCATCGCGCCCATGCCCAGGTGGTGGCCGATCCAGATGTCGACGCGGATCGGGAACATCACGTGCAGCGGCAGCCCGAGGCGGTTGGTGACTCCGTCGACGGGTAGGTCTGCGCGTCACCTGCGCGGCGGTGTAGGGCGAGGCGTAGCCGCGGCTGTAGTCGTAGGCCAGCAGGACGGCCTGGAACGGCAGCCAGTCGATGATCATCTGCCACCAGGCGGCCCATCCGCGGCCGAGCACGACAATGGTGAGGAAGACCAGGATCCCGCCGTAGATCCCGAGCCGATCGGTCGGCACGCCCTGGGTGGTGACGAAGAGCACGCAGGCCACGGCGTACGCCACGAAGGCGGCCCAGCGGACGTGCTCCACTTCCACCCGGTCGAGCGCATGCGCTCGGGGCCCGGACGCGGTGCCCGCTCTCGTCGGTGAGCTCGTACGGAGCTCGGTGATGTCACCCGCCGATGCTAACGGGGAGTGCCCGCGAGGCTAGCCTTGACGACGATGAGCACCCGAGCCGAGCGGTACGACGCGGTCGTCACCGACCGCCGGAACGTCTCGCCGCACCTGCTGCGGCTGACGCTGTCGGTGCCGGGCTTGAGTCCGTCGGGCATCGCCGACGAGTGGGTCGGTCTGGTCGCTCCGGGGCAGTTCCAGGTCGCGCTACTACACGGTCCGGTCGTCGGCGGCGACCGCCTGGTGCTCGACGTGGTCGTGCACGCCGAGGGCCTGGTCACCGACTGGGCGACCGGCGACTGCGTGGGCGACCGCGTGGTCGTCACCGCGCCCCAGGGATCGTTCGAGCCCCCTGCCGAGGCCGCCTGGCTGCTGCTGGTCGGCGACCTGACCGCGATGCCGGCGATGCGCTCGCATCTCCGCGTCCACCTCGTTGCCGACGCGGATCTGGGCGGAGGTCCCCGACGACCTGTCCGGCTACCTCCCGGCGGTCCGCCGAGGTGACCTGGCTCGAGCCGCCCGCCGAGGGACAGTCCCGCCTCGCCGACGTGGTCGAGGAGATCGACTGGCCCGCGGGTGACGGGTACTTCTGGATGGCAGGGGAGTCGGCTCAGATGCGGCCGATCCGCAAGCACCTGATGCGCGAGCGCGAGCTGCCGAACGCGGCGTACGACGTGATGGGCTACTGGCGGGCCGTGAGCGCCCGACAGCCACGGGCCGTCGATCCGGGCCCGATCTGGCGTGACGGGAAGGCGTCGGGCAAGACCGACGAGGAGATCTGGGCCGCGTACGACGAGGCGCGCGGTGGCTGAGTCTACACGCCACCGGAGGGCTACCGCAGCGGCTTCGCGTGCTTCGTGGGCCGGCCCAACGCCGGCAAGTCGACGCTGACGAACGCGCGTGGTCGGCCAGAAGATCGTGATCACCTCCGACAAGCCGCAGACCACGCGCACCGTGGTCCGCGGCATCGTCAACCGCACGACGCCCAGCTGATCCTGGTCGACACCCCGGGGCTCCACCGGCCGCGGACGCTGCTCGGCGAGCGGCTCAACGACCTGGTCAGCACGACCTGGGCCGAGGTCGACGTCGTGGCGGTGTGCTTCCCGGCGAACGAGAAGATCGGGCCCGGTGACCGGTTCATCGTCACGGAGCTGGCCAAGATCCGCCGCACGCCCAAGATCGCCGTCGCCACCAAGACCGACCTCGCGGACCGGCGAGCAGATCGGCCAGCACCTCCTCGACATCGCCGAGCTCGGCCGCGAGACCGGCACCGAGTGGCAGGAGATCGTGCCGGTCTCGGCCGTCTCCGGTGACCAGGTGGATCTGCTCGCCGACCTGCTGGTCGGGCTGATGCCGGAAGGCCCACCGCTCTACCCCGACGGCGACCTCACCGACGCCCCCGAGGAGATCCTGGCCGCCGAGCTGATCCGCGAGGCCGCGCTCGACGGCGTCCGCGACGAGCTGCCGCACTCGATCGCGGTCGTCGTCGAGGAGATGGGGCTGCGCGACGACCGACCCGACGACAAGCCGCTGCTCGACATCAGCGCCGACCTCTACGTCGAGCGGTCGTCGCAGAAGGGCATCGTGATCGGACACCAGGGCGCCCGGCTCCGTCAGGTCGGCACGGTGGCCCGCAAGCAGATCGAGTCGCTCCTCGGCACCCCGGTCTACCTCGACCTGCACGTCAAGATCGCCAAGGACTGGCAGCGCGACCCCAAGCAGCTCCGCAAGCTCGGCTTCTGACCTCTCGACGAGTCAGGCGGGTGCCCAGCAGACGCCGTAGGTCTGGCCGGCCCGCCACTGCGGCCGGGTCGGCCACTCGTAGGACCACTGGTAGTTGAGCGGGTCGCTCGCGTCGGCGCGGGCGGCGTCCTGGCAGGGGTTCTGGCCGGCGGACCTCACCGCGTCGACGCCCGGGTAGGGGCCGGGCTCGAAGCCGACGGTGCGCAGGGCACCCAGCTGTGGGTCACGGCGCAGATGCGCTGCTGGAACCCTTCGCTGCCGGGCTGGTCGGTGGCGCACAGGCCGTAGTGGTCGCGCCCGTGTCGCTGTCGAGCAGCCCCGGACCGGGGACGTCGAGGAGCGCGAGGTGCTCGTCGCCGCGGAGCGCGATGGCCACGCACTCGAACCACTGCGCCCCCGCGGCCGCCTGTTCGACGGTCGGGGCGAACCACACGGTCCGCAGCAGGCTCAGCCGGCGGTCCTCGGGCGTGCCGCCGACGAACGCGGCGAACCGCCGCGGGCAGACCGTCGACTCGGTCCGGTGCGCCTGCGCGCCGTCGACGGCGAGGGCCGTGGCGAACCGGCCGACGAAGAACGTGACCGCCGGTGTGGACTCGGCGCACGGCACCGGCTTCTGGGGCGGTCGTCGGCGCCAGAGCCGCGGCGTACCCGAGGCGGTAGCAGGCGTGGGACGGCGGCGGCGGATGGGGCCGGGGCTTCGGGTGGGGCTGGCGGGCGGCGCCGTCGAGCTCGGGCTCGGACTCGGGGTGGGGTCGGCCACTGGCGCCGAGCTGCCGCTGGAGCGAGCAGGCGGTCAGGGCCAGAGCGACGGCGGTGGCCACGCAAGTCAGCAGGTGCTTCATCGAGTCCGTCCTCGCCCAGCACACCGAGCGGCGGTTGCCGGCCTCCCACTCGGGACGCTGGAACCACGAGTAGCCGAAGTCGTAGTCGACCGGGTAGTCGAGCCAGGCGCCCGACCGACTTGGAGCAGTAGTCCCGGGTCCGCTGCTGGACGGCCGTGTCACCGGGGTAGGGGTCGGCCGCGCTGCCCAGCACGATCGTGGTGACGGCTCGCCAGGTGTGCTTCTGGTAGCAGGGCACCTTGACCGAGCCGCGACCGGTCGCCCCCTCGGCGCACACCATCCACTGGTCCTTCGGGCGGCCGAGCAGCAGTCCCTTCGTCGTCGGTGGGGAGGTCGATGTAGGCTTCGGATCTGGTCGCCGCCGCCGACCACGTCGCAGCGAAACCACCGGGCTCCGGCGTCCCACGCAGCCGTGTCGGGGCGGAACCACGCCCAGCTCAGGATGGTGCGCATGGCCAGGCTCTCGTCCGCGCCGGTGAAGTCGATGAAGTGGGTGGTGCAGTACCGGTAGGCGTACGCCGCCACCCGGTCGTCGTCGTACGACGCCTGGTCGAGCTCGGAGGGCAGGGCTGCGACAGCGAAGGTCTGGGCGGTGTGCGGTCGCGCGCAGTCGACGGCGGGCCGTCCGTTGCTCGGCTGCGCGACGTCGTCGGGCGTCAGCAGGCGGCAGGTCCCGAGGTCGGGGGCGGCGGCCTCGGCGGCCGAGGACGTGCCGCGCAGCCCAGACCGAAGCAGCCGGTGAGCAGGGTGAGCGCGGCCAGGACAGCAGCAACGGCGCGACCACGCGCCGGACAAGCGGCATGATCCGCGGGACTCTACCCAGGCTCCGTCGGCCCCAGGACGGAGGCTCCGTGCCCTAGCATCGCGGCGTGCTGGAGGTGCGGCAGGCGACCACCGCCGATCGTCACGACGTGGTCCGGGTGATGGCGGCGGCCTTCGACGACGACCCCGTCATCCGGTGGCTGCTCCCCGAGGGACGCTCGCTCGAGCCCCTCTTCGCCGCCCACGCGCGCTGGGCGCACGCGGCGCCAGGGGCCACGGACCTGGCGCTGGTCGACGGCGCGCCGGTCGGGGCGGCCTTCTGGGACCCACCCGGCTACCGGCCGTCGGTGGGCGGCAGCTGGCCTCGGTCCCGGCGTACGCCTGGGCGCTGGGTCGCCACCTCGGGCGTGGCGCCACCATCGAGAGCCTCATGCACCGGGCGCGGCCGCAGCAGGAGTTCTGGTACCTGGCCGGGGTCGGCGCCGTACGCCGTGGCGAGGGCATCGGGTCGGCCCTGCTCCGCCATCGACTCGACACGATGCGGGGGCCGGCCTACCTCGAGAGCAGCAAGCAGGAGAACATCCCCCTGTACGAGCGCTTCGGCTTCGAGCTGAGAGACCCGATCCGGGTCCCGGACGGCCCCGAGCTGTGGCCGATGTGGCGGAAGGGCTGAGCACGATGCCGATCACGCTCTACCGCGCCGGCTGGATCGTCGCCTTCCAGGACGGTGAGCACCGGATCCTGCGCGACGGCTGCGTGGTCGTCGAGGACGACCGGATCATCCATGTGGGGTCCGACGTACGACGGACCGGTCGACCGCACGGTCGACGCCCGCGACCGGATCGTCACGCCCGGGCTTCATCAACACCCACTCCCACCTCGACGAGTCGCCCATCGACAAGTCGGTGCAGGAGGACGTCGGCAACCGGCAGTTCTGGCTGACCGGGCTGATCGAGATCCTGCCGACCGAGATGGCCGGGCCTCGACGACGAGGGCGCGCGGGCCTGCATCGACTACTCGCTGATCGAGCTGGCCCGGACCGGCACCACGACGGTCCTGCAGATGGGCGGCATCGAGGACTACGCCGCCGACGCGATCGAGGCGAGCGGGCTGCGGGGCTACGTCGCGCCGATGTACCGCTCGGGGCGCTGGTTCACCCCCGACGGCAAGCGGGTCGACTACGCCTGGGCTCCCGACGACGGTCGCGCCGGGCTTCGAGCGCGGCGATCGACTTCGTCGAGCGGCTCCGCGGCCGAGCCGACGGGCGGCTGCAGCGCGCTTCCTCGCGCCCGCCCAGGTCGACACCTGCAGCGAGGCACTGCTGCGCGACTCCCGGGCAGCAGCCGACGACCTCGACGTCCCGATCTCGCTGCACGCGTCACAGGGCGTCTGGGAGTTCCAGGAGATGACCCGGCGGCATGGCCGCACGCCGGTCGAGTGGCTCTCCGACCTCGGCTTCCTCGGCCCGCGCACCCTGCTCGGTCACGCCGTCTTCGTCGCGGGAACTCGTGGGTGAACTTCGCCGGCGATGACCTCGGCCTCCTGGCCTCGTCGGGGACCTCGGTCTCCTACAACGCCTGGTGCTTCATCCGGCGCGGCCTGGTGATGGAGTCGTTCCCCGACTACGTCGAGGCCGGCATCAACATGTGCCTCGGCACCGACACCGCGCCGCAGTCGATGATCGAGTCGCTGCGCTGGACCGCGATCGCCGGCAAGGTCGCGGCCCGGCGTACCGACGTGTCGACCGCGCGGCAGGTCTTCGACGCCGCGACGGTCAACGCGGCGCTGGTGCTCGGTCGACCCGACCTCGGGCCGGATCGCGCCGGGCGCCAAGGCCGACCTGCTGTTCTGGCGGACCGATGGCTTCACCATGACGCCGATGCGCGACCCGATCCGCAACCTCGTCTACTACGCCCAGCCCTCCGACCTGGCCGACGTCCTGGTCGACGGGCGCACCGGTCGTCGAGGACGGCGTCGTGGTCGGTGCCGACGTCGCCCAGCGACGCAGCGGGTGCAGCAGGCGGCCGAGCGGATGTGGGCGCGGTGGCCGCAGGCCGACTGGGCCGGCCGCACCCTCGAGGAGGTCGCGCCGCAGACCTACGCCGACTTCGAGGCCTGAGTGCCCCGGAACGTCCGGCGGTAGGCGGCGGGGGAGACCCCGACGTGGGTGCGCAGGTGGGACCGGAGCGAGGCCGCGGTCCCCATGCCGGCGCGCTCGGCGACCACGTCGACCGGAAGGTCGGTGGCCTCGAGGAGGTGCTGCGCGTGCCGCACCCGTTGCTGGATCAGCCAGGCGCCCGGTGACTGCCCGGTCTCCTCGCGGAACCGGCGGGCGAAGGTGCGCAGGCTCATCCCCGCGCGCCGGGCGAGGGCCGGGACGTCGGCGTCGAGGTGCTGCCTGCGCCCAGTGCGCGCGCGGCCGCCGTCGACTCGTCGGCGACGCTCGGGGACGTGGCGCTCGATGTACTGCGCCTGGCCGCCGTCGCGCCAGGGCGGTACGACGCAGTGCCGGGCCACCCGGTTGGCGACCTCGGAGCCGTGGTCGCGCCGGATCAGGTGGAGGCACAGGTCGACGCCGGCACTCAGGCCGGCGCTGGTGAGCACGTCGCCGTCGTCGGTGAAGAGCACGCCCGGCGTCGATCCGGACGCGGGGGTAGAGCGCGGCGAGGCGCGTCGGCGTACTCCCAGTGGGTGGTGGCCGGGCGGCCGTCCAGCAGGCCGGCCGCCGCCAGCACGAAGGCGCCGGTGCAGATCGAGACCAGCCGGGCGCCGCGCCGTACGGAGCGCGAGCGCGGCGAGCACGTCGTCGGGGATGGTGCCGTCGCTGCGCGGCCCGGCGATCTGGGTGCCGGGCACGATCACCGTGTCGGCGGTCGCGCAGGGCGCGCGACGTCGTGCTGGGGGACGATCGGCGTAGCCCGACGGCGTGCGCACCGGGCCGCCGTCCAGGCTGGCCATGGTCACGTCGTAGAGCGGGCGGCCCGTCGTCGTCCACGGCCTCGCCGAGCAGCTGGGCCGGGATCACCGCGTCGTAGCCGATCAGCGGCTCGAGCAGGAGCACGACGACGCGGTGGGGCCGGCGAGCGAGGTCATGGCAGGATTCTTGCACAGATTGGCAATCCTGCCACTGGTCGAGCTGCGGCTCGGCCGTGAGGATGGACCCATGACGACGCTGGACGCCAGCCGCCCGGTCGGCGGACTGCACTGGGCGTGGGTGGTCGCCCCGGTCACCTTCGTGACCCTGGTCGGCTCGGCGGCGTTCCGCAGCGTGCCCGGGCGTGCTGATGGACCCGCTGCACATGGAGTACGGCTGGTCGCACGCCACGATCGGCCTCGCCGTCTCGGTGAACATGGTGCTGTTCGGCCTGATCTCGCCGTTCGCGGCCGCGCTCATGGACCGGTTCGGGATCCGGCCGGTGGTCACCGTTCGCGCTGCTCATGGTCGCGCTCGGCAGCGCGCTGACCGTGTTCATGACCGCGGCCTGGCAGCTGGTGCTGTGCTGGGGCGTCCTGGTCGGCGCCGGCGCCGGCTCGATGTCGATGGCGTTCATCGCCACCGTGGTCGAACCGCTGGTTCGTCGCCCGGCGCGGTCTGGTCAGCGGCATCCTGACCGCCGGCAACGCGACCGGCCAGCTGGTGTTCCTGCCGCTGGTCGCGTGGATCACCACCCAGCACGGCTGGCGGGCGGCCGCGCTGACCACGGCCGCGGCCGCGCTGGCCGTCGTACCGCTGGTCGTCCTGCTGCTGCGCAACCACCCGGCCGACATGGGCCTGCAGGCGTACGGCGCCACGCCCGAGGACCCCGGTCCGCCGCCGCACCAGCGCGTCGGCTCGTCGGCCGGGCGCGCGCTGTCGGTGCTGCGGGACGCGGCGAGGTCGCCGGACGTTCTGGCTGCTGGCCGGCGGGTTCGCGATCTGCGGGGCGACCACCAACGGCCTGATCGCCACCCACTTCATCCCGGCCGCGATGGACCACGGGATGCCGACCGACGACGGCGGCGGGCCTGCTCGCCGTGGTCGGGCATCTTCGACGTCGGCGGCACGATCGCGTCGGGCTGGTTCACCGACCGGGTCGACCCGCGGATGCTGCTGCTGGCCTACTACACGCTGCGCGGTGTCGGTCTGGCCGTGCTGCCCGTCGCTGCTGGCGCCGCACACGACGCCCGGCACCTGGGTCTTCATCATCTTCTACGGGCTCGACTGGGTGGCCACGGTGCCGCCGACCGTGATGCTGTGCCGCGACTGGTTCGGCGCCGAGGTCGGGCCGATCGTGTTCGGCTGGGTGTTCGCCTCCCACCAGATCGGGGCGTCGATCGCGGCCGTGGGCGCGGGCGTGATCCGCGACCGGACCGGCTCCTACGACCCGGCGTTCTACCTCGCCGCCGGGCTGTGCGTCGTCGCGGCGGTGCTGTCGCTGAGCATCCGCGCGGGTCGCCGCCCGCGGTCGCCGTACGACGACCGGCGACGTCGAGCACGAACCGATGTCGTAGCGGTCAGCGCTGCTTGCGGAAGCGGATCGTCTCGGCGACGACCCGGCAGCCCAGGGCGTCGTTGATCGCGATCATCGGCGCGTTCCCCGGCACGTTCCAGGTGTCGATCGCGTCGACGTCCGGGCGCTCCTCGCGGAGCCAGTCGAGCATCGCCAGCTTCAGCCGCAGCCCGAGCCGGTGGCCGCGATGGCCGGCGACAGCACGGAGGTGTCCTCCTGCGCGGCGATCGCCGGCCGTCAGCTCGAGCACGCACACGATGGTCAGGCCGGCGACCTCGCCCGTGGCCCGGTGGCGCGCGACGATCGTGTACGGCGTCTGCTTCTGACCGGCCAGCCATGCGTCGTACCGCCGGATGCGCTCGGGCGGATAGGCCTCGAACTCGCCGTCCTCCGGTGCGTCGTTGATGGTCTCGCGCAGCACCTGCATCTCGGCGAGCGACGTCGTCGGGGCAGGGCCCGATGATCCGTTCGAGGTCGTAGGCGGCGCTCGCGCTCTCGGCGGCGGCCACGAGGTCGGGCGGCTGGGGCTCGCGCAGCCGCGAGCCGGCGTACCTCGTGGGAGCCGGCCGCGGTGTAGCCCATGCGCGGTACGGCGTGCTCGCCCGCCGTACCCGCCCACGCCGGGGCCCGGAGCCGCGGCCGGTCGGTGCCCGACTCGGCCGCATCCAACAGAGCCCGGCCGATGCCACGGCGGCGGTGGTCGGGTTCGACACCGCCGACGATCTTGGCGCCGTCGAGGTTCTCGAACAGGTTGAGGTGGAGGGCGGACCAGCCGACCAGGCGACCGTCGGCCCGTGCCAGCCAGAGCGCCTGGAACGGCCCCTCGCCGCTGTGGTCACGGGCGTCCCTGAGGAAGGTCTCCGCCGTCTGGTGGCGCAGCGGCACGCCGTCGAGGGCAGCGTTCTGGATCGCGGCGAGCTCGTCAGCCAGCCCGAGGTCGACCTCGTCGACCGAGACCCGTTCGATCGAGAAGCTCACAGGGCGACGAGCTCCAGGTAGGCCAGTCCGAGCACCCCGCGGTAGCCGCCGAAGTACGCCGCGTGCTGGCGCGTCGCCAGCGTCCGCACCTCGTCGGCCTGCGGGTCGTCGGGCTCGTGCTCGGCGAGCCAACGGGCGTAGCCGGCGGTGAAACCTGACTCGAAGACGTCCCACTCGTCCAGGGATGCCTCGTGGGCCGCCATCACCGCGAAGCCGTGGTTCTCGGCCAGCTCGACGAACCGTCCGAGCGGGACGTACTCGTCGTCGCGCCCGGACAGCGGAGCCGTCGCCTCCGGGGTGGGTGGGGTGGACCAGATGCCTTCGCCGTAGACCAGGCGGCCGCCGCGGGGCAGCAGCCCGCGTAGCGCGGTCAGGGCGGCGACGTAGTCGAGAGGCTGGTTGTCCTCCGCTGCTGCGCCCCAGATCTGCGAGGCGCCGATGCAGGTCACGGCGTCGAAGGTGCCCTGGAGCTCGCGGGCGTCGCGCGCCTCGAGGATCGCCCGGTGGCCCACCCCTCGGCCGTCGGCGGCCTCACGCGCCACCGAGAGGGCGTGCTCGTCGAGGTCGATGCCCGTGCCGGTCGAGCCCGGGGTCGCCTCGAGCACCCGGAGCAGGAGCTCGGCCCAACCGCAGCCCAGGTCGAGCACCCGGGACGGGTGGCCGCCCGCGAGGAAGGACACCAGCCGTCCGGCGCGATCCTCCGACAGCGGAGCCAGAAAGGTCAGGTCGTGGTGGAGCGGGGTGAAGGTCGGCATCGCCGCCAGTCTCGCCGTACGACGCGGGCGTGGCGAGAGCATTCCTGTCGTGTCGTCGTCCGGAGTGAGGGCGCCTTGGTTTCGAGACGGCGCTGGCGCGCCTCCTCAACCAGCGGTCGCCGGGCGGCGTGCTCGGAGCGCGGACGGGCTGTGCCGGCGGCGGGCCGGCGCTGCTACCGTGGTCGGGTCATGAAGCGCAGCCTGCTCCTTCGCTGCCGCAGCGGGGCCTGAAAGCCGGTCCTCCTCGCTGCGGAGTGTGTGCTGCCCGCCGGCGCCCGATCCGACCCGCCGACGAGGGACCATGACGCTCCAGCACTCAGGCTTCACCAACACCCAGCAGCCCAGCCCCATGCCGTTCGGGCGCTACCGCGCCTTCGAGCCGATCGACCTCCCCGACCGCACCTGGCCGAGCCGGCAGATCACCCAGGCGCCGCGCTGGCTCTCGACCGACCTCCGCGACGGCAACCAGGCGCTGATCGACCCGATGAGCCCGGCGCGCAAGCTGCGGATGTTCGAGCTGCTCGTGCGCATGGGCTACAAGGAGATCGAGGTCGGCTTCCCGTCGGCCAGCGAGACCGACTTCGCGTTCGTCCGGCAGCTGATCGAGCAGGACCGGGTGCCCGAGGACGTCACGATCTCGGTGCTGACCCAGGCCCGCGAGGACCTGATCGAGCGCACCGTGCACTCGCTGGTCGGCGTGCACCACGCGAACATCCACCTCTACAACGCCTTGGCGCCGCTGTTCCGCCGGGTCGTCTTCCGGGCCAGCGAGGACGAGATCAAGGACATCGCGGTGCGCGGCACCGAGCTGGTGATGAAGCACTCCGAGAACGTCCTCGGCCAGACGGTCATCGGCTACGAGTACAGCCCGGAGATCTTCACCGGCACCGAGCTGCCGTTCAGCGTCGAGGTGTGCGAGGCGGTCAGCGACGTCTGGCAGCCCGACGACGGCCGCGAGATCATCCTCAACCTGCCGGCGACCATCGAGATGGCGACGCCCAACGTGTACGCCGACCAGATCGAGTGGTTCTCCCGCCAGCTGACACGGCGCGAGTTCACGACCATCTCCCTGCACCCGCACAACGACCGCGGCACGGCGGTCGCCGCGACCGAGCTGGCCATGATGGCCGGTGCCGACCGGGTCGAGGGCTGCCTGTTCGGCCACGGCGAGCGCACCGGCAACGTCTGCCTGGTCACGCTGGGCATGAACCTCTTCAGCCAGGGCGTCGACCCGCAGATCGACTTCTCCGACATCGACGAGATCCGCCGCACCGTGGAGTGGTGCACCCAGCTGCCGGTCCACCCGCGCCACCCGTACGCCGGCGACCTCGTCTACACCGCCTTCTCCGGCTCGCACCAGGACGCGATCAAGAAGGGCCTGGAGGACCTCGACCGCCAGGCGAGCGAGTCGGGCCGTCCGGTCGGCGAGCTGCCGTGGGAGGCGCCGTACCTGCCGATCGACCCGAAGGACGTCGGCCGCACCTACGAGGCCGTGATCCGGGTCAACAGCCAGTCGGGCAAGGGCGGCGTCGCCTACGTGCTGAAGGCCGAGCACAAGCTCGACCTGCCGCGGCGGGCGCAGATCGAGTTCAGTCGGGTGATCCAGGAGCACACCGACACCGAGGGCGGAGAGATCAGCCCGGCGGAGATCTGGGAGGTCTTCCAAGCCGAGTACCTCTCCCGCGACACTCCGCTCCGGCTCGACTCCGTGCACACGTCGTCGGCGGCGGGCGAGAAGGACCGGCTCGACGTCAACGTGTACGTCGACGGCGAGATCCGCTCCCTCTCGGGCGAGGGCAACGGCCCGATCGCGGCGTTCGTCGACGCGATCAACGCGGTGGAGCGACCGAGCGGGAGCTTCGACGTCCGGGTCCTCGACTACGCCGAGCACGCCCTGAGCGCGGGCGGCGACGCGATCGCGGCGGCGTACGTCGAGTGCGCGGTCACCGACGCCGACGGCGAGACCGAGGTCCTGTGGGGTGTCGGGCTCGACGCCAACATCGTCACGGCCTCGCTCAAGGCGGTCATCAGCGCGGTCAACCGCGTCGGCTGACGGCTGCGAGCCGCACGTCTGCGGTCAGGTGGGCGCAGGCGCAGGTGCTGCCGTCGGAGGGCCGGTAGCGCACGACGCCGGAGCCCTGCCACCGGCCCTGCGGGGTGCGCACGGTGACGCGCAGCGGCCGCCCGTCGTACGCCGCCCAGTCAGCGCCGACCGGCAGCGTCAGGTACTGGAGGTAGTCGGTCACGAGCGGGTCCCGCTCGCGGTGGGTGGTGCACGGCGTACCGGACACGCACACCGTGACCACGGCGTGCGCCGGCTCGCCCGGAAGACCGCGGAGGACGTATCCCGGCCCGGGGCACCCGCCACACACGGCGAGCTCCTGCCGACCGCAGGCGGCGAGGAGCAGGCACAGGAGCAGCAGACCGACTCGGTGCATGCCGGTCTGACGGGCGCCCGCCCGCGTGGGTTCCGGTCAACCGCGGTGGAGCACCATCCGCTCCATCCGTTGGTCGGAGCCGGGCCGGAGCGGCTCGACCTCACCGGTGCCGACGAAGCCGAAGCGCTCGTAGACGGCGCGCGCCGCGGGGTTGGCGGTGTTGACGTGGAGGACGGCGTCGCGTCGGGCGCGATCAGCTCGTCGAGGATGCGTCGCGCGTGGCCTCGGCCGCGATGGGCGGGATCGGTCCACATGCCCCAGATCGTGAACGACTCCGTCGTCGTCGAACAGCCCGCCCACGGCCACCGGGTCCGGCGTCGGTCACCACGCACACCGGCCCCGTTGGCCCGCCGCCGCCAGTCGGCCTCGGTGAACGCCTGCTCGCGCTCCAGGGTGGAGCCGAACGCGTCGGGGGAGTCGGCGAGGGAGCGCAGCCGGATGTCGCGGAACAGGTCCCAGTCGTCGGGGCCGAGGCGCCGCAGTCTCACTCATCGTCGACCTCCAGGATGCAGGCGGTGCCGAGGTCCTCGAACCCGACGCGGCGGTAGATGCTCGCGGCCGCGTCGTTGTAGGCACTGAGGAACACCGTGCGGACGCCGGCGCCCCGGCAGGCGCCACCAGGGCTCGGGTGACCGCCGTCCCCACCCCGGCGCCCCGCGCCGCGGGCGGCACGCCGATCCCCATCAGCTCGGCGGTGTCACCGCGGGGCGCTGCCGAGCCGCCACCGACCAGCCGCCCGGAGTCGTCGTACGCCGCGACCTCGACGAGGTGCCCGGAGGCGATCAGCTGCGGGCGGCGGCCCACCGGCCGCTCGGTGACCTCGTCGGTGCCCTCGAAGGCGGCCGAGACCGCGCCCACCGTCCAGCCGAGGTCGGGGTCGTCCGAGGCCAGGACGCGGGTGCGCGCGGGCGTCTCCACCTCGGTCTCCGGGGGTAGTGCGAGCAGCGGGTACCGGCCGGCCACCTGCCCCGCCTCCGCGGCAGCCGCGAAGAGGGTGGGGGTCACCTCGTCGACCCACTCGATCGCCCGCGGTCGGCCGAGCTCGACCTGCCGCGCGAGCACCCGGCGTACGTCGTCGGCAGTGAAGGTCGCGTCACCACCGAGGCGCGGCCGGGCGTAGAACTGCCAGCCGGTGCCCTCCTCGGCGAGGAAGAGCGTGAACGGCCCGACCTCCTCCGTGGTCCCGGCCGCGCGCGGCACGGTGTCGTAGTAGGCCTCGATCGCGTCCAGTCTCACCGCGCCAGCGTCCCAAGGTCTGCGGCGGGGAGCGACTAGATTTCCGGCATGTTGGTCTCCGAGCGCGTCGGACAGCTCTTCTTCGACAGCGGGTCGGGCAGGGAGCGGCTCGAGTACACCGAGTACGGCGCCGGCCCCCACTGGGTCGTCCTGCTCCACGCGCAGCTGATGCCGCGCCGGATGCACCAGCCGCTGGCCCGCGCGCTGGCCTCCGAGGGGCTGCACGTCGTCACCCTCGACCTGCTCGGCCACGGCCGCTCCGACCGGCCCGCCGACCCGCTGGTCTACTCGATGACGGCCTTCGCCCAGCAGGTCGTCGCGCTGCTCGACCACCTCGGCGCCGACCAGGCCGTGATCGGTGGGACCTCGCTGGGTGCCAACGTGTCGCTCGAGGTGGCCGCGGAGGCGCCGGCCCGCGTGCGCGGGCTGATCGTCGAGATGCCGGTGCTCGACAACGCCCTGGAGGCCGCCCTCGCGGCGTTCGTGCCGGTGCTGTTCGCCGCCAGGTTCGCGCCGTTCACGGTCAACGGGTTGCGGATGCTCACCCGGCCGATCCCCCGCGGGCTGGTGCCGTTCTGGGCCGGGATCGCTCTCGACACCCTCGACCAGCACGCCGACTCGGTCGCGGCGGTCCTGCACGGGGTCCTGTTCGGCCGGGTCGCGCCGTCGTCACGCCAGCGCCGCACGATCGCCGCGCCGGCGCTGGTCATCGGCCACGCCTACGACCCGATGCACCCCTTCGCCGACTCCCGGATGCTGGTCGACGAGCTGGCCCGGGGCGAGTTCGTGAAGGCCACCAGCCCGCTGGAGTGGCGGGTGCGGCCCGACCGGCTGACCCGCCGCGCCACCGACTTCGCCCTGGCGCTGCTGGCAGACCCCGCGCCGCAAACGCCGCACGGGTTCCTAGGCCACGCTCCCGGTCACCGGCAGAATGGACCGGGTGCCCCTCTACCGCGACGAGGCGATCGTCCTGCGCACCCACAAGCTGGGTGAGGCAGATCGGATCATCACGCTGCTGACCCGCCAGCACGGCCGGGTGCGGGCGGTCGCGAAGGGCGTGCGCAAGACGACCTCGCGCTGGGGCTCACGGCTCGAGCCGTTCACCCACGTCGATCTCCAGCTGGCCGAGGGCCGCAACCTCGACGTCGTCACCCAGGCCGACACCCTCGACGCCTTCCCGGCCCGGCTCGGCGACCACTACGACCGCTACACCGCCGGCACCGTCATGCTCGAGACCGCCGACCGGCTCGTGACCGAGGAGAAGCAGCCGTCGCTCCAGCAGTTCCTGCTGCTGGTCGGCGGGCTCCGGGCGATGACGTCGGGCGAGCACGCGCCGGCCCAGGTGCTCGACTCCTACCTGCTGCGCTCGCTCGCCGTGGCCGGCTACGCGCCGTCGTTCACCCACTGCGCGCGCTGCGGCGACCCCGGGCCGCTTGGGCTGGTTCTCCCCGGTCGGCAGGCGGCGCGCTGTGCAGCGACTGCCGGGTGCCGGGCTCGGCCTCGCCGTCGCCGGCGACGCTCGACGTGATGGGTGCGCTGCTCGCCGGCGACTGGCCGGCCGTCGAGTCGGCCGACCCACGCCACCTGCGCGAGGCGTCCGGCCTGGTCGCGGCGTTCCTGCACTGGCACCTCGAGCGCGGCCTCCGCTCCCTGGAGTACGTCGAGCGATGACCCCCCCCCCAAGTAACGCGGGGTTATCACCGCAGAAGTGCCGCCACACCACCGCAGCAGTGACCACAGCACCGCAGAAGTCGGGCCGGACGGCAGCGCGGTGAGCCGCCGCAGCACCCGGCGCGCCGTCCGCCCGCCAAACCCGCACCCCTCCGGGGCGCGGCCCCCCGCCGTCCCGCCGGACCTCGTCCCCCGCCACGTCGCGATCACGATGGACGGCAACGGGCGCTGGGCCAAGGCGCGCGGTCTGCCCCGCACCCAGGGCCACGAGATGGGCGAGGCGGCGCTCTTCGACGTCGTCGAGGGCGCGATCGAGATCGGGGTGAAGGCGATCTCGGCCTATGCGTTCTCGACCGAGAACTGGACGCGGTCGCCCGACGAGGTGCGCTTCCTCATGGGCTTCAACCGCGACGTCATCCGCCGCCGCCGCGACGAGATGCACGAGATGGGGGTGCGGGTCACCTGGTCGGGCCGCGCCCCACGGCTGTGGCGCTCGGTGATCAAGGAGCTCCAGGTCGCCGAGGAGCTGACCCGCGACAACGACGTCCTGACCCTCAACATGTGCGTGAACTACGGCGGACGCGCCGAGCTCGCCGACACCGCACGGTCGATCGCCCGCGAGGTGGCGGCGGGCCGGCTCGACCCCGAGAAGGTCGACGAGAAGACCTTCGCGCGCCACCTCTACGTCCCCGACCTCGCCGACGCGGACATGCTGTGGCGCACCTCGGGGGAGCAGCGCCTGTCCAACTACATGCTCTGGCAGGCGGCGTACGCCGAGCTGGTGTTCACCGACATCCTCTGGCCCGACGTCGACCGGCTGGCGCTGTGGAGGGCGATCGAGATCTACGCCGGGCGCGACCGGAGGTTCGGGAAGGCCTGAGCCACCCGCGCGGCCGCCATCACCACCTCGTCGCGGGACGTCGACAGCGTCGATGAACCCCGCGCCACGGGGACCGTAGCCGTCTGTGTCGTCGGTGAGCCGCCTGACCTCGCCGAGGGCGAGCGCCGTGAAGCGGTCGACCGTCCATGCCAGGGCTCCCGACACGTCGCCGACGCCGTCCGCCTGCACCACCGGGATGAACGGCGCCTGGCTGACGACGTCGTACGACGTGCCGAGCAGCCGCTGGTGGTGGTCGAAGCTCGCGTGCGTCCGTCGCTGCATCGTCGGGTCCTGCACCAGCAGCACGCTCGCCACGTCGGCCTGGCCCGCCAGCAGGCGCAGCGACAGCTCGGCGTTCTCGCCGCAGTTCGCCGCCTCCACCTCGGTCACCACCGAGCCGGCAGGGACGTCGAGGTGGTGCCGCAGGATGTCGGCGATCACCGCCGCCTCGGGACGGTCAGCCGTCGGTACGTCGTGCCACACCGGGTGGGCGGTCACGGCCTCGGCGAGGAAGGGCGTCGAGTGGCCGGTGCCGCCCGTGACCAGGATCCGACGCACGACCCCGTCGTGGAACGCCCGAGCGGCCACCTCGACCGTGGCCGGCACGCCGCTCCCGCACAGCACCAGCACGTCGTACGGCGCTCCGGCGGCAGCCGGGTCGAGCGAGGGGAGATCTCGGCGCGCGAGGTAGTGACCGATGACCTCCAGGTCGGTCAGCCCACGACGGGTCGCGTCCACACGGGAGAGCGTAGGCGGCGGAGGGAGGTTCACCATGTGATGCAGGCGAACCACCGCTTCTCATGGCGAGCTCACCGTGAGAAGCGGCGTTGCACCACCTTCACATGATGAAGCAGTGACAAGGACCAGCCCGCCTCAGCGACAGTCCGCGCAGGTGCCGACGATCTCCAGGGTGTGGGACAGGTCGGCGAAGCCGTGCTCGGCGGCGATCGCCGAGGTCCACCTCTCGACCGCGGGTCCCTCCACCTCGACGGTCGCGCCGCACGAGCGGCAGACCAGGTGGTGGTGATGGGTCTCGGAGCAGCGGCGGTAGATCGCCTCGCCGTCCTCCCGGCGCAGGACGTCGACCAGCCCGTGGTCGGCGTAGAGGGTCAGGGTGCGGTAGACGGTCGCGAGCCCGACCCCGGACCCACGGGAGGCGAGCAGCTCGTGCACCTCCTGGGCGGACCGGAAGTCCTCCACCTCCGACAGGGCGTCGAGGACGGCCCGCCGCTGCGGCGTCGGCCGCGGCGGCCCCGGCTTGTGCTCAGTGCTCGTCATAGTGACGCCCCTCCCCGGTGACGTGGACGGCGTGCCGGTGGCCGCCGTGGACGTAGTCGACGTGGTCGCCGTGCTCGATCCCGACGTGGCCGCAGCCCGGACCGTGCTCGTGGCCGTGCAGCTCCTCGGTCTCCGCGTGCAGCGGCAGGTCGGCGCTCTCGAACGGCATCCGGGCCCGGCGGTGGCGGTGGAGCAGCAGCCCGAGCGGAGCCGTGGCCACGAAACCCGCTAGCGAGACCAGCACGATCGTCGCCCCCGGCGGTACGTCGAGGAACGCCGACACGGTCACGCCGGCGAGCGAGGCGACCAGGCCGGCCCCCATCGCGCCGATCATCGTGACCCGGAAGCCGCGGGCGAACTGCTGCGAGGTCGCCACCGGGATGATCATCAGCGCGCTCACCAGCAGCAGGCCGACCGTGCGCATCGCCACGCTCACGGTCACCGCGGCGAGCACGGACACCAGCAGGTTGTAGAACCGGACGGGGATGCCGGTGGAACGGGCGAAGTCCTCATCGTAGGAGACCGCGAACAGCTGGGGCATCAGCGCGAGACCGACCACGATCACGATGCCGGCCAGGACCACCGAGACGATGACGTCGTCGCGCGAGATCGTCGTGATCGACCCGAAGAGGTAGCCCTGCAGCGCGAAGGCGCCGTTGCCGGCGAGCTGCACCAGCACGAGCCCGCCGGCGATGCCGCCGTAGAACAGGAGTGCCAGCGCGAGGTCGCCGGAGGCACGCCCGGACGTGCGGATCAGCTCGATGAGGACGGCGCCGATCACGGCGACCACCACCGCGGTGTACGTCGGGGACGTGCCGGTCAGCAGGCCGAGCGCGACGCCGGTCACGCAGATGTGGCCGATGCCGTCGCCCATCAGCGAGAGCCGGCGCTGGACGAGGTAGGTGCCCATGCCCGGGGCGGCGAGGCCGGTCACAGCGGCGGCGATGACGGCGCGGATCATGAACGGCGCGAGGAGCAGGTCCCACATCTCAGTGACCCCTCTCCAGCGGCGCCTTCATGGGTGGCACCAGACCGGTCTCGGGATGGTCGTGGTGGTGCACGTGCGTCCCGCCGTCGATGAGCTGGTCGGGCGGGCCGTCGTAGGTCACCCGGCCGTCGCGCAGGGCGACCACCCGGTCGATGAGCGGGGCGAACGGGCCCAGCTCGTGCAGGACGACGACCACGCTCGCGCCCGCGGCAGCACGGGTCGCCAGCGTCTGCGCGATGGCCTCCTGGCTGTCGTGGTCGACCCCCGCGTTGGGCTCGTCGAGCAGCAGCAGGTCGGGCTCGCCGGCCAGGGTGCGGGCGACCAGCACGCGCTGCTGCTGACCGCCCGACAGGGTCGAGACCGTGTGTCCGGCGCGCTCGGCGAGGCCGACCGCCCCGATCGCGTTCGTCACGCTCGCCCGGTCGGCCCGGGTGAGCGGTCGGAACGGCGTACGACGAGCGACCCGGCCGCTGGTGACCACCTCGCGCACGGTCGAGGGCACGCCGCCCGCGACCGGTGAGCTCTGGGGCACGTAGCCGACCCGCTCCCAGTGGGTGAACCGCTCGATCGGCGTCCCGAACAGGGTCACCGTGCCGTGGCTGACCGGGTTGAGCCCGACGAGTGCCTTGACCAGTGTCGACTTGCCCGACCCGTTGGCGCCGAGGATCGCGACGACCTGGCCCTCATCGACCTCGAACCCGACCTCGCGGACGATCGGCCGACCGGCCAGGGCGATGCCGACCTCGTGCAGGGAGAGAACGGGAGTGGTCATGAGCACTCGTTCGCTTTCGTGATGGCGGCCAGGTTCTGCCGCATGAGCGAGAGATAGGTGGCGTGCGGGTCGGCCGACGAGAGTCCCTCGATCGGATCGAGCACCGCCGTCTGCAGGCCGGTGTCGGATGCCAAGGAGCGGGCGAGGTCGGGGGAGGCGAGGGTCTCGAAGAAGATCGTGGTCACCCCACGCTCCTTCACCACGGAGGCCAGGTCGTGCAGCCGCGACAGCGACGGCTCGGCGTCCGGCTCCAGCCCGGCGATCGGGACGACGTCGAGGTGGTAGCGCCGGGCCAGGTACTCGAACGCATCGTGGCTGACCACGATCGTCCGGATCCGGCACGACGCCAGGCCGGTCGCGTAGTCGCGGTCGAGCGCGTGCAGGTCGCGGACCAGCCGTCGCCCCTGCGCGCGGTAGTACGCCGCATGGGCGGGGTCGGCGCCCGCCATCGTGTTCGCGAAGGCGTGGGCCACCTCCGCCAGCAAGGTCGGGTCCTGCCAGAAGTGCGGGTCCTTGGAGTCGGCTGTCTCCTCGCCGTACCCGGGTGCAGGAGCGGCCAGCGGTACCACCGAGGTGACCTCGAGCCGGTGATCAGGGGAGTCGTTGGTCATCGCCTGGTCCACCGACGGCGCGATGCCCTTCTCGTAGAGGCCCACCCGCGCCTCGTCGATCCGCGCCACCTGACGCACGGTCAGCTCGTACTCGTGGGGCTCGACGCCCGGGGGCGTGAGGTCCACGACGTCGTTGTAGCGGCCGGCGATCCGGTCGGCGACGAAGTAGAGGGGGTAGAAGCCGGCGACCACCGTCGGCCGTCCCGCCGAGGGGTCCGGCAGGCGGCACGCCCCCAGCCCAGCGACGAGCACGACGGCGGTCAGCAACGCCGCCACTCGCCTCCTCTGCATGAGAACGATTCTCAGGCGATTGAGAATCATTGTCAACTCCGGCTCTCCACGCTGCTGCTGAGGACCTGAGGGCGCCTGGGCTTCCGCAACGACCAGGGCACACACAGCCTGCTGCGTCGCTGTCCGTGAGGCACCACTAGCCTCGCTGAGGTGATCGTCGTCAACCGGTTCCGTGTTCCCGAGAACGGTGCCGCGGACTTCCGGACGGCCCTCGAGGCGGCGCACGCGACGCTGGCCGCCCAGACCGGCTACCTCCGCGGCCGGATCGGCCGCAACGTCGACGACCCCGAGCTCTGGCTGCTGACCACCGAGTGGGAGGGGCCGGGCGCCTACCGCCGCGCGCTCTCGTCGTACGACGTGAAGCTGAGCGCCGTGCCGACGCTGAGCCGGGCGGTCGACGAGCCCAGCGCCTACGAGCAGGTCGAGCCGGGGGAGGCGCTCAATATCCCCGTGACGCGCTCGTTAGGCTGATCGTCCGAGCAGACCGACAGCCAGCCGGCCGACCCCAGGAGTACCCCCGTGGCCAAGCCACCCCCCAGCACCCTCGACACCGTCGTCTCCCTCTGCAAGCGCCGCGGGTTCGTCTTCCCGTCCGGCGACATCTACGGCGGCACCCGCTCCGCCTGGGACTACGGCCCGCTCGGCGTGGAGCTGAAGGAGAACGTCAAGAAGCAGTGGTGGCGCGCCAATGGTCACCACCCGCGACGACGTGGTCGGCCTCGACTCCAGCATCATCCTGCCGACGAAGACCTGGGAGGCCAGCGGCCACCTGGCGACGTTCACCGACCCGCTGGTCGAGTGCCAGTCGTGCCACAAGCGGTTCCGTGAGGACCACCTCCAGGAGGAGTACGCCGGGCGGCACGACATCGCCGACCCCGACACGGTCGACATCAACGAGAGCGTCCCGTGCCCCAACTGCGGCAACCGCCACACCTGGACCCCGCCGCGGAACTTCAACATGATGCTCAAGACCTACCTCGGCGTCGTGGAGGACGAGTCCGGGCTGCACTACCTGCGCCCCGAGACCGCGCAGGGCATCTTCCTCAACTTCGCCAACGTCGTGACCAGCGCGCGAGCCAAGCCGCCGTTCGGCATCGCCCAGATGGGCAAGTCGTTCCGCAACGAGATCACCCCCGGCAACTTCATCTTCCGCACCCGTGAGTTCGAGCAGATGGAGATGGAGTTCTTCGTCAAGCCCGGCGAGGACGAGGAGTGGCACCAGTACTGGATCGACGAGCGCACCCGCTGGTTCACCGACCTCGGCATCAACCCCGACAACCTCCGCCACTTCGAGCACCCGCAGGAGAAGCTCTCCCACTACGCCAAGCGCACCGTGGACATCGAGTACCGGTTCGGGTTCTCCGGCCGCGAGTTCGAGGAGCTCGAGGGCATCGCCAACCGCACCGACTTCGACCTCAGCGTGCACTCGAAGGCCTCCGGGCAGGACCTCTCCTACTTCGACCAGGCCAGCGGCGAGCGCTACCTCCCCTACGTCGTCGAGCCGGCGCTCGGCCCCAACCGCGCGATGATGGCCTTCCTGCTCGACGCCTACACCGAGGACGAGGCGCCCAACACCAAGGGCGGCGTCGACAAGCGCGTCGTGCTCAAGCTCGACCCGCGGCTGGCGCCCGTCAAGGTCGCCGTGCTCCCGCTGAGCCGCAACGCCGACCTGTCGCCCAAGGCCCGCGACCTCGCGGCCGAGCTGCGCGGTCACGGCTGGAACGTCGAGTTCGACGACTCCGGCGCCATCGGCCGCCGCTACCGCCGCCAGGACGAGATCGGTACGCCGTACTGCGTCACCGTCGACTTCGACACCCTCGACGACCATGCCGTCACGGTCCGCGAGCGCGACTCGATGAGCCAGGAGCGGATCTCGCTCGACCAGGTGAGCGGCTACTTCGCCGAGCGCCTGCTCGGGCTGCTGACCCGTCACGTGCGAGGGGCGGCTGCGAACCACCACGCCGTCGGGCACAATGACCGCGTGATCCGGCGCTCCAGTCCTGCTCGCCGCCTCCGGCCTGCTCGCGGTCGCCCTCGTGCTGGGCGGGTGCAGCGGCTCCGGCTCGTCGTCCCCGGCCGCGGGTTCGGGTCCGGCCGACCGCGGTCCGACGTCGTCGACGGCGACCGGCGCTCGACCTCGACCGCGTCACCGGCGGTGGTCCAGGGCGTGACGCCTCGACGCCCGACGGGCTCCGCGCCTGAAGGTCGGTCAGACGGCCCGCGTCTCCTGGGAGCCGGACCAGAAGAAGACCGGCGTGATCGCGATCAAGGTCACCAAGCTCCAGAAGGTCCCGATCAAGGCGTTCCAGGACTGGCGGCTCGACCGGGCCGGTGCTGAAGTCGACGCCCTACTACGTCCACGCCAGCGTCAAGAACCTCGGCTCCAGCAACCTGTCCGGCGTGCCGGTGCCGCTCTACCTGCTCGACCAGCGACAACACGCTGCTCGAGTCCTCGACCTTCCGGGCGCGCTACGACGCGTGCCCGAGCCGGCCGTTCCCGTCGTCGTTCAAGCACGGGCAAGCGGACCTCGGTCTGCCTGGTCTACTTCGCGCCCCACCACGGCACGCTCGACGCGGTCAGCTTCCGGCCGACCCAGGACGTCGCCGGCATCACCTGGCGCGGCCCGGTCGTCGTGGTGAAGACGAAGCACCGCACGAAGAAGCACTCACAGCACTGACGCTCGTCGGTCGAGCGTGTCGAGCCCTGAGTTTGGCCCGCACCCGGTGGCCGCCGGACAATCGAGGCATGCCGCTGACCCTCGGACCGCTGACCGTGCCCGTGCCGGTCGTGCTCGCGCCGATGGCCGGCATCACCAACGCCGCCTACCGACGGCTGTGCGCCGAGCAGGGGGCCGGGCTCTACGTCTGCGAGATGATCACCAGCCGCGGGCTCGTCGAGCGCGACGCGACGACGCTGAAGATGCTGGTCTTCGACGAGCCGGAGACGACCCGCTCGGTCCAGCTCTACGGCACCGACCCGGCGTACGTCGGCAAGGCGACCGAGATCCTCTGCGCCGAGTACGGCGTCCACCACGTCGACCTCAACTTCGGCTGCCCGGTTCCCAAGGTGACCCGCAAGGGCGGCGGGGGAGCGCTGCCCTGGAAGCGCGGGCTGCTCGCCGACATCCTGCGGGCCTCGGTCGCCGCCGCTGCGCCGTACGACGTGCCGGTCACGATGAAGACCCGCAAGGGCCTCGACGACGACCACCTGACCTACCTCGACGCCGGCCGGATCGCGGAGGACTCCGGCGTCGCGGCGATCGCGCTCCACGGCCGCACGGTCGCCCAGGCCTACTCGCGGCCGGGCCGACTGGGACGCGATCGCCCGCCTCGTCGAGCACGTCGACATCCCGGTGCTCGGCAACGGCGACATCTGGGAGGCCGGCGACGCGCTCCGGATGGTCGAGCAGACCGGCGCCGCCGGTGTCGTCGTCGGCCGCGGCTGCCTGGGCCGGCCGTGGCTGTTCCGCGACCTCGCCGCGGCCTTCTCGCGGCGGCTGGTGGTCGACGCCCGGTGGTCGAGCCCGACGCCGAGTGCCGCCCACCCTGCCGACGCCTCGGCGAGGTCGCGGACGATGATGCGCCGGCACGCCGAGCTGCTCAGCCGAGCACATGGGCGAGGAGCGCGGCTGCAAGGAGTTCCGCAAGCACGTCTCGTGGTACCTCAAGGGCTTCCGGGCCGGCGGTCGAGCTCCGCCACTCGCTGGCCCTGGTCGACTCCCTGGCCGCGCTCGACGCGCTGCTCGCCGACCTCGACCCCGACGAGCCGTTCCCGGTCGCCGAGCTCGGCTCGCCGCGGGGCCGGCAGGGCTCCCCGCGGGAGCGGGTGGTGCTCCCCGAGGGCTGGCTCGACGACACCGACGGCTCGTCGCTGCGCCTGACCGAGGACGCCTCGGAGACCACCGGCGGCTGACGCCGGACCACGTCCGACGTGAGCGACGACACGCCTGGCTGCCGGCCGTGCGATTGGGCCAGCGCTCCCGGCCTGTGCTTGACTGCCGGTTCGTGTCCGTTTCGTGACCCTTCTCGGGCGAGGGTCGCAGCGGGCGCAGTCCCCCGACGACAACAGCAAAGGAATCAGCGCTGTGGCACACCATCGCCACAAGCGGGAAACCGATGCCCGCAGGTTCACCTCCCGCACCGGGTCGCGAGCCGCTCAGTGGGCCGCCGGCGCGGCCGTGCTCGCCACCGCTCCCCGCCGTGGGGCTGGGCGTGCTGACCGCCGGCACCGCCGCGACGCCCGCCGCCGATCATCGCCGCCCAGCAGACCCCGATCCGGCTCGACCCCAGCCGCTACGACAGAGCGCCCGTCTCCCGGACCTTCGACCGCTCCGCCGGCACGCGCCTTCCAGCGAGGGCATGGCCGCCCAGCGGGCGCACCGCCGCGCGCCGTGAAGCAGGCCCACGTCCAGAAGTGGACGACCACCGACCTCAACCTCTGGTCAGCGCCGCGCAGGCCGCCCGTCAGGTCGGCGCTGGTGAAGTCCGGCAAGCACGTGCTGATCACCGGACGCGCCCAGGACGGCCGCGTCGAGCTGGTCGTCGACGGCCAGTCGCGCTGGGTCACGGCGGGCTACCTCGCCGACTCCAAGCCCGACGCCGCCAGCGGCGTCACCGCCGCCGCCGGCCTGTCGATGGCGCCGTGCCCCGACGGGTCGGTCGAGTACCGCCTGACGCCCGGCGGCGGTCTACGTCTACCGCTCGGTGTGCCACGCCTTCCCGCAGATCACGTCGTACGGCGGGTGGGACGCCCACGGCGAGCACGCGACCGGCAAGGCGCTCGACATCATGACCAGCGACGTCGCCCTGGGCAACGCGATCGCGGCGTTCCTCCAGCCGCACGCCGCCGAGCTGCACCTCTACGACATCCTCTGGCGGCAGCAGATCTGGACGCCGGTCCGCGCCTCCGAGGGCTGGCGGCTGCTTCGCCGACCGCGGCTCACCGACGGCCAACCACATGGACCACGTGCACGTCTCGGTCAACTGAGCGAGGCTCCGCCTGCCGGGCGGACGCGCACTAGTCTCGGCCGATGCCCGACCTGACCACGCCGTACGACGACGCCGCGCGCGAGCGCTGGGTCGCCGAGCCGCCCAAGCGGGTGCCGGCGCCCGAGCGCACGCCGTTCGAGCGCGACCGGGCCCGGGTCGTGCACGCCGCGGCGAGCCGGCGGCTCGCCGGGAAGACCCAGGTGGTCGGGCCGCAGAGCGACGACTTCGTCCGCAACCGGCTCACCCACAGCCTCGAGGTCGCCCAGATCGCCCGCGACCTGGCCCGCGCCCTCGGCTGCGAGCCCGACATCGCCGAGACCGCCGCGCTGGCCCACGACCTCGGCCACCCGCCGTTCGGGCACAACGGCGAGCAGGTGCTCGACCGGATGCAGCCAGGACGTCGGCGGCTTCGAGGGCAACGCCCAGACCCTGCGCCTGCTGACCCGGCTCGAGGCCAAGACCTTCGCGCCCGACGGCCGCTCGGTCGGGCTCAACCTGACCCGGGCGACGCTCGACGCCTGCACCAAGTACCCCTGGCCCGCGGCTCGGCCGGTCGGGGCCGGGCGAGAAGTTCGGGGTCTACGACGACGACCGGCCGGTCTTCGACTGGATGCGCGCCGGGGTCGACGGGCCGCGCCTGTGCGTCGAGGCGCAGGTGATGGACCTCGCCGACGACGTCGCCTACTCCGTGCACGACGTCGAGGACGGCGTCGTCGCCGGGCACGTCGACCTGAGCCGGCTCGACGTGGAGGCGGTCTGGGACACGGTGCGCGACTGGTACCTCCCGGGGATGTCCGACGCAGCGGATGCTCGCCGCGCTCGACCGGCTCCGCTCGGTCGCCGGCTGGCCCACCACGCCGTACGACGGCACGCGGCGGCAGCAGGCCGCGCTGAAGAACCTGACCAGCGACCTGATCGGCCGCTTCTGCTCCGCCGCCCAGAAGGCGACGTTCCGAGACCACGACGGGCCGTTCGTGCGGTACGAGGCCGACGCTGAACGTCCCCCTCGACACGCACCGTCGAGATGGCGGTGCTCAAGGGGATCGCGGCGCACTACGTGATGCGGGCCGATGACCGCGTCAGCATCATGGAGCGGCAGCGCACCCTGCTCGCCGAGCTGGTCGAGGTGCTGCCTCGACCGGGCCCCGACGCGCCTCGAGCCGGCGTTCGCCGACGACTGGCGCGCCGCGCCGACGACGCGGCCCGGCGTCGGGTCGTCATCGACCAGGTCGCCTCGCTCACCGACGCCAGTGCCGAGGCCTGGCACGCCCGCCTGGTCGGTTCCGAGGCGAGCGTCGGCGCGGCCGTCCTAGGGCAGGTCCTGCAGGGCCCACGACATCCGCGTGGGCTGGCCGTTCTCGTGGGACCCGTGCGACCCCGTCACCTTCGACGCGGCCGCGCGGACGCCGCCGCGGCGCCGCACTCGTGACCTTGTCGGCCACCACCGGCGCCTGCTGCCGGCCGGCGTCGACGGCCTGCTGGGTCTTCTCCTGCACCCGCGGGTCGCTGCGCACCTTGTCGACGGTGCCCATGATCTGGTCGTAGCGCTCACGGCCGGCTCGGGCGCCGAGGACGTAGCCGCCGCGAACGCGGCCAGCAACATCAGCTTCCTCATGTTGTCTCCTTCGTCTCGGTGCGATGGCGGCCGCGTGCCGTGGTCGCCAGTCGGCGTCGTCGTCGGTCGCGGGGGACGTGTCGTCGTCCTCTTCGGCCTGCACCCGGATGGCCCGTCCGCGTGCGATGTCCTTCTGTTCCTTCTTGCGGGCCTTCCTGATGCCCCGGGTGTCGCGGGCCGGCAGCTGCAGCTCCTCCTCGGCCGCGATACCGGCCTGAAGCTGACGTCCGCGCTCGAGCTCGGAGTCGAGCTCGGCGCCGAACAGCAGGGCGACGTTGGTCAGCCACAGCCACAGCAGCCCGATCACCGCGCCGGCGAGCGAGCCGTAGGTCTTGTCGTAGCTGCCGAACGTCGCGACGTAGAACGCGAACGCGACCGACGCCAGGATCCAGACGACGATCGCGACGAAGGCCCCGACCGACAGCCACCGGAACTTCGGCTGCTTCACGTTGGCGTCGTGTAGTACAAGATCGCGACGATCGCCACCACGAAGAGCACGATCACCGGCCACTTCACGATGTTCCAGACCGTCACCGCCTGTGAGCTCAGGCCGATCGTCGAGCCGATCGACGTGGCCAGCGGACCCGAGACGACCAGCATCACGAGCACCACCGCCACCATCAGCACGGCGAGCAGGGTCACCACCAGCATGACGGGACGCAGCTTCCAGAACGGCCGGCCCTCGTCGATCTCGTAGACGGCGTTCATGGCTCGGCCGAACGCACCGACGTACCCGGACGCCGACCACAGGGCGCCCACGACGCCGATGACGAGTCCGAGTCCGGCCCGGTGGGACGAGGCGATGCTGTCGAGCGCGGGCTGGATGGTGTTCAAGGTGCTGGGCGAGACCAGCGGCTTCAGGATCTGGAGGATCTTGTCGACGCTGTTCTGGCCCTGGCCGAACACGCCCACCAGGGAGATCACGGCGATCGCCGCCGGGAACAGCGCCAGCACGGCGTAGTAGGTCAAACCCGCGGCGAGGTCGGTGCAGTGGTCGTCGCCGAACTCCCGCCAGGTCTTGCGCAGCGACGTAGACCCACGACCGTCGGGTCAGCTCTCGCGGCGAGTCGGGCTTGCGGTCGTCGTCGGGGGCGGGCACCCGGTCCTCGGCGCGGCTCTCACCGGCGCGTTGGTCGTAGGTCATCGACGACGCCACCAGACCAGGGCGCCGACCAGCAGGACCACCGCCGTCGCCGCGGCGACCAGCTCGGGCCGCGGCTTCCCGTCGTCGGTGGTGGCGCGGTCGGCCACCTGGGCGGCTCGCTCCTTGGCCTGTGTCTTCACGTCGAGCTTGTGGGTGAGCTGGTCGACCGTCTCGGCCAGCTGGTCGCGCTGGGCCTCGATCTGCGCTTCGAGCTCGGCGGTCGTCGGGTCGGTCATCGGTGCTCTCCCTTCACCACGGCGATGTCCTCCTTGACGCCCTCGATGGCGTGCTCAGGGGCGGGCGGAGTCGCCTGCTGGACCTCCTTCTTGCCGAGCAGGGCCACGATGCCGGCACCGACGAACAGCACGACCGCCACGAGGAGGGCCGACAGCCAGTCGGGGAGGGCGTGGGCCAGCCCGAGGACCGCTGTGGCGATCACGCAGGCCAGGCCGAAGAAGGCCAGGAGGCCGGCGGCGCTGAACATGCCGATGCCGATCCCGGCGCGCTTGCCCTTCTCGGTCATCTCGGCCTGGGCGAGCCGGAGCTCGGACCTGATCAGCTCCGGCACCTGCTGGCTGAGGTCGTGCACGAGGGCAGCGAGCGTGGGATCGTCGTCGACGGTGTGCCCGGTGCCGCCAGGTGTCGTCGTACTCATGAACGCGCCGTACCCACCACGACCGGTGCTATCCGCCCACAACCTGTCTCCAGCCTGACTGCAGCCCGACCTCACCCCCGTAGACTCCCGGCGTGGCCGGACGGATTCGCGATGACGACATCGCGGAAGTGCGTGAGAAGGCCAAGATCGACGAGGTCGTCGCCGACTATGTCACGCTGCGCCCGGCCGGCGGCGGCTCGCTGAAGGGGCTGTGCCCCTTCCACGACGAGAAGTCCCCGTCGTTCAACGTCAACCCGCAGCGGCAGTTCTTCCACTGCTTCGGCTGCCAGGAGGGTGGCGACGTCATCTCCTTCCTGATGAAGATCGACGGTCTCACCTTCGGCGACGCCGTCCAGCGGCTCGGCGACCGCTACGGCGTCACGCTGCGCCGTGAGGAAGGCGACATCCGGGAGGAGCGCACGCGGGGGCCGCAGCGCAGCCGGCTGGTCGAGGCCCACAAGGTCGCTCAGGCGTTCTACGCCGACGCCCTCGCCACTCCCGACGCGGTCGCCGGCCGGCAGTTCCTGGGGGAGCGCGGCTTCGACCAGGGGTCGGCGGAGACGTTCGGGGTCGGCTTCGCCCCGCGCGACGGTGACGCTCTGCTGCGCCACCTGCGTCAGAAGGGGTTCACCGACGAGGAGACCGTCGCCGCCGGGCTGGTGGCGATCCGGCGCTCGGCGTACGACCGCTTCCGCGGCCGGCTTGCTCTGGCCGATCCGCGACTCCAGCGGCGACACGATCGGCTTCGGAGCCCGGCGGATCTTCGACGACGACCGGATCGAGGCGAAGTACCTCAACACCCCCGAGACCCCGATCTACAAGAAGAGCCAGGTCCTCTACGGCATCGACCTGGCCAGGCGCGAGATCGCCCGCAGCTCGCGTGCCGTCGTCGTCGAGGGCTACACCGACGTGATGGCGTGCCACCTCGCCGGTGTCGGCACCGCCGTGGCCACGTGCGGTACGGCGTTCGGCGACGACCACGCGCGCGTGCTCCGCCGGTTCCTCAACGACCACGAGGAGTTCCGGGGCGAGGTGATCTTCACCTTCGACGGGGACGCCGCCGGCCAGAAGGCCGCCCTCCGAGCCTTCGGCGGCGACCAGAACTTCGTGTCCCAGACCTACGTGGCCGTCGAGCCCACCGGCCTCGACCCCTGCGACCTGCGCATCCAGCAGGGCGACGCCGCCGTACGCGAGCTGATCGCCCGCCGACGGCCGCTCTACCGCTTCGTGCTCGAGAACGTCGTGTCCAAGTACGACCTCGACCGGGCCGACGGCCGCGTCGACGCCACCCGCGAGGCCGCCCGCCTGGTCTCCTCGATCCGAGACCGGTCCAAGGTCGAGGCCTTCTCACGCGAGATCGCCGGCATGGTCGGCGTCGACGTCGAGCAGGCGCGGTCCGAGGTGCGCCGCGCCGCCAGCCGGCCACCGGCTCCGCAGGCGGCCCATCGGACTCCGGCGACGCCGGCGGCCCAGGCCGGACAGCCCGTGCCGAGCAGACCTCAGGCCCCGCCGCTGCCCGACCTCCGCGACCCGCGGTTCGCTCTCGAGCGCGAGACCCTCAAGCTGGTGGTCCAGGAGCCCACTGCCGTGGCCCGCACCAGCCGCGATCTCGGCGCCAACGACTTCACCCACCCGACGTACCGGACGGTGTGGGAGCTCGTCGAGCAGCTCGGCGGCCCCGGGGCCGCCGACGCCTCGTGGGCGGCTCGCCTGCGAGACCGGGCTCCAGACGCTGCGGTCGGGGGCGCCCTGTCCGCGCTGGCGGTCGAGCCCCTGCTCAGCCGCAAGGGCGCTGACGACGCCTTCGTCGCCAACACCGTCTACCGCTTGCAGGAGCTCACCGCCCAGCGTCGGATCGCTGACGTGAAAGGCCGCCTGCAGCGCACCAACCCGGTCGAGCACGCCACCGAGTACAACCGGATGTTCGGCGAGCTGACCGCGCTCGAGCAGCACCGCCGTCAGCTGCGCGACCTGGCCCTCGGAGCCTCCTGAGATGAGGGTCGGCCGCCGCGAGCGACCACCGGTCGAGCTCGCGCCCGGGGAACGTGCGCTCGCCTGGGCCGTCGTCGACGACGGGGGCTGGGTCGTCGGCACCCGCGACGCGCTCTACGTCCCCGCCGGGCGGGTGCCGTGGGAGCAGGTCGAGGCTGCCGACTGGGACGACGAACACGAGCGGCTCCGTGTCACCGAGGTCGGCACCTGGGGAGAGCAGCGTCCGCAGCACCTCCTCACGCTGACCACCAAGGGCGCCGACACTCACCGGCTCCTCCAGCTCGTGCGCGAGCGCGTCACCGCCAGCGTCCTGCTGTCTCGCCACGTCGCGGTGGTCGGTCGCAAGGGGGTCCGGGTCATCGCCCGTCGGGCACCTGCCGGCACGACACCGGTGCTCTGGTTGTTCGAGTACGACCCGGGCATCGACCCCGACGACCCCGTGGTCCGGGCCGCGGCCGAGACCGCCCTCGACGCCGCCCGCTCCGACGTCGGCCACAGCTGATCCCGCCCGGCCGGCGGGAGCGCGCCCGATTCGCAGGGCGGCGAGAGCCCTTGCTAACCTGTGCGGGCTCCGAACGATCCCCTGTAGCTCAACTGGCAGAGCATTCGGCTGTTAACCGAAGGGTTGTTGGTTCGAGTCCAACCGGGGGAGCTCACACACCTCGCCTGACCTGCACCGAGGGCCGGCGGGGTGTCTCTGATCTCGACGCGATGGCCGGCTACCGCGGTCTCGGCTCCGTTGCCGGGTGGTCACCCGCCGCGTCCTCCAGGTCGCGGCCCGAACGTAAGACCTGGTGGTGTCCCGTGACGCTCGCAGATGTGCTGGCGCTGAGTGAATGAGGCTTCGGCCTCATCCCCCCAGGGGAGCTCAGCTCCCCATGCCCATCAGTTGGAGACAGTCATGAACAGTGTGCGCATCACCTCTCTCGCGTTTGTGGCTGCCCTCGCCTTCGGGTCGCTGGTCGCCTCCGTCCCGACCGCGGTCGCAGATGACGCCACGGGCGCCCCGTGCGCCACCCAGCAGACACAGGTGGACAGGGCCACCACGAAGCTCGCCGATCTCACCGCCACGTTCGCGGCGCACCCGAACCACAAGAACCTGACGGCCAAGAAGGCGCAGGCGCAGCGGCTCGCCCACGCGACGACTCGGCTCGACTCCTGCGTGGCCGCACAGACGAGCTGACCAGCCAACGCTGACGGCTCACCGGATGACTCCGGTGAGCCGTCGCCGGCGTGAGGTGCAGCGTCCGAACGCCGCGAGGTGAGCTGTCGCCAGGATCCTTCGGTACGCCCGCACCTGGGCACCCTGGCTCCGAGACGATCGGTCGGGTGGGGCGCTCCGAGGTCGGAGCGGTGGGAGCGTCCTGCCCTGGACGCGCGGCAGGTGAGTGCGATGCGCCAGCCTAGATGAACGGGCCCAGCGCCCACGCCGCCACGACCAGCGCGACCAGTGCGACAGCCCACGACATCAGCACTCCGGACCAGCCCCGCCATGCGGCCCGGAGGCCAGGCACGCACAGGGTGAGTCCGAGGGCGACGGCCAACGGCAGCAGCCCCGTCATGCTGACTCGCGTTACGTCTGCCCAGTCGGTCGCCTCTCCCTGGATGGTCGAGTTCCCGACGATGAAGACGAGGAGCAGTGCCCAGGGAACCAGGCCCACCACTCCACGGACGGTGGCCAGGGTGACGTGCCTGACCGTCAGTGCGTCGCTCACGCCGCCAGTATGGCGCCGGCGGCTGAGCCCGGCCCCCAGATCAGCGTGGGCTGGCTCCGAACGGCGAGTGATGGCCCCGCGGCTACCCCGGCGGTTCCCCGCGGGACTGGAAGCGCATGATCTGGGTCGGGCTCCCCTCGTCCTCGCCTCGTTCGCCCGTGTCCTCGAATCCCGCACTGCGCCACGCGTTGAGGGCCCTGAGGTTGTCCACGGCCGGGTCGGCGGTCAGTGGCGTCCACCCCAGCCTCGTCAGCTCGACGGCGGTGGCTCGGGCTGCTCGCGGGCCGATGCCTCGCCCTTGCGCCTCGGCCGCGATGAACATGTCGAGGCCGAACCGTCCGTGTCTCTGCCACGCCTGGAGGTAGCCGACGGGCCGCGGTCCCTCGCAGATGAGGTAGGAGACCACGTCCGGCGCTCTTCGACCCGTGTACGTGTCCAAGGCCTCGTGCACCGTGATCGGCCGCCCACCCCAGAACTGATGCACCTCCGGCGCCCGCGTCATCGCGCTGATCAGCTCAGCGTCGCTGTCCTGAGCGAGGCGGATGGTCACGTCCGGGCCGACAGTGATGCTGCTGGGGAACGCGCGGTGCCTCGACGGCCACCGCAGACTCCCGCTCACCTGGCGGCCTGGGTCACCGTGCGGTCGGAGTACCACAGGACGAGCAGTAGCGGCCCTCGCCTGCGAGTCGATCGCCGCACGACGAGCAGAACGTGACGGCACTCGTCCGGTCGGCCGGGGCTGGAGCCATGACAGCGGAGCCGTCGCTCCCGGACTGCGCGTACCGGATGATCCCGACGACCGCCAGGATCGCCCCGCCCAGCATCACCAGCCCGGCCATCTCCCCGAGGAATGCTGTGCTGCCGGCGTTCGCGACGAACATGGGCGGGGCCTGGCCGGCGACCGACTGCGCGGCGACGGCTTGCAGCACCAACCCCACGAGAAGCGCCGCGACCCCCAAGACGATGGAGGCCTTCCCCTGGCGCCCCTGTCGCTCCTGGGCCTGATGAGCGCTCACACGCCGAGCATAGGGCCGTGCGGGGGCAGCAGGGTCTCCTGAGGACGGTCCTCTCCACACACGCTGTCCCCCATGCCCTCGTCGACAGCGGAGCTCCGAGGCTGGTCCCGACTCGAGCGGGTCGAGACACCGTGTCGCGGACTGGCTGTCTCGTAGTCTGTGGGCGTGGCCGGTTGGCGGTTCGGCGGTGTGCTTCTTCCCGAGGGTCGAGACGGCGAGGTCGTCATCGGCTCGGGCGAGCTGTCGCCGTTGCCGGGCTCGTTCGCAGTGACCGGGTTGGTGGATGCGCATTGCCACGTCACCGTGGACGTGGATGCGCAGGGACACCCCTTCGTCTCGGACCGCCCCTTCGCCGATGCTCGCCTGGCGGATCTGGCTGAGCACGGCGTGGGGCTGGTGCGAACATGGGAGGCGCCGGCGAGATCACCCTCGACTATGCCCGGGGTACCCGCCGCGGACTCCCGAGAGTGCTCGCCGCGGGTCGGTTCCACTCGGTCCGTGACCGCTACTTCCCACGGGATGTACACCCCGTGCGATCCCGACGAGCTGGAGTCCTCGATCAGGAGCCGAGTAGCTCGGGGCGCGACCTGGGTGAAGATCATCACCGACTTCCCGCTGATCGTGGACGGAGTCCCGGCCGGAGAGAAGGAAGCGACCTACGACGAGGCCACGCTCCTCACCGCCATCCAGACCGCCCACGAGCTCGGCGCCCGGGTCGCAGCCCACTCCACGATCCCGGCCTCGAGGCTGGTTGCGATGGGGGTGGACTCCATCGAGCACGGCAACGGTCTGACCGAGGACGACCTGGTGGCGTTGGGCGCCCGCGGCGGGGGCTGGACTCCGACCGTCGGAGCGGTGGTCGCGGCCGCCGACCACCTGCCGCCGGAACGGCTGGCCCACCTCGAGGCGATGCGTGAGCACTACCGACACCACCTCCCGGTGGCGATGCGTGCGGGCGTGACGGTGATGGCGGGTTCCGACGCGGCTGTCCCGGTCGCCCGTGACATCGCCCTGCTGGCCGAGCACGGACTCACCCCGCTCCAGGCCCTGGAGGCGGCGACCGTCTCGGCCCGGACCTATCTCGGCATCGAGGGATCCGACGACCTGGTCACCTTCGACGATGACCCGCGAGCCGACCTCACGGTCCTGGGGAGTCCTCGGGCTGTGGTGCTGGGCGGGCAGCGCGTCCACTGATCCCGCCATTCGTCGCGTCCTCATGCTGAGACCACGCTTCGACGCTCGCGGTCCGCGGACCTGGCCAGGGCAGGATGCCTGGCGAGGTGCGGACGGGGCTCGCCGTGGCCCTCGCCTCGAGGCAGGGCTTCGGGGGCCGGCGGCCGGACGGCGAACCGGCGTTCGACGTAGGTCCAGGACAGCTGGCTGGCCAGCCACGCAGACGGCAGCCCCAGCAGTGCCACCCGAGAGCGGTGAGGTGCCGACGGTGCGCATGATCAGGACGAAGATCGGCCAATGCCAGGGTACAGCCCGTACGAGCGCCTGCCCGCGAGCCTCAGCCACCCGGCCTCGAGGAAGCCAACGCCGCCGTTCTGCACGGTTGCCCAGATGACCGTGACCGCCGCCAGCACCGACGAGATGAGGCTCGAAGGCGAACACGTACTCTCGGGTCACGGTCAGGAGGATCGATCCAGACCAGGCCCGCCGCGGCGAGGGCGGGTCGCGCGGCGCCCACGGGCCGCCGGTGCATCCACAGCGCCAGCAGGCAGCCGGCGAGCAGGGGCATGGCCCGCGTGTCCGACCCGTAGTAGAGGTGGGCGGGGTCCGAGGTGAACAGGGGGATCGCGGCTGCGGTTCCCAACCCGGCGACCGTGCCGATCACCAAGGCACGACGACCGAACCGCGACAGGAGCACGAGCAGCAAGGGCCACACCAGGTAGAACTGTTCCTCCACCGAGAGCGACCAGGTGTGGCCGAGCGGCGAGCCGAACTCGGGTCCGGCGTGGTGCCACTGCGAGATCTTGACCCAGTTCGCCGACCAGGTGAGGGCACCGACCAGCATCGGCCCGTTTCCGTAGCCGGGGACCATGAGGCCGACCACGACGACGAAGGCGATCATCACCAGCAGCGCTGGGACGAGCCGGCGCGCGCGGCGCAGGTAGAACCGACGCACCGAGACCCGTCCGGAGTCGGCGAGCTCCTCGAGGAGCAGCGAGGTGATCAAGAACCCGGACAGGACGAAGAACAGGTCGACTCCGGAGGCGCTGAACCAGTTCACGGTGCCCTTCTGGAGCGCATGACCGATCAGCACCGAGATGACGGCGAGCCCGCGCAACCCGTCCAGCCCCGGGCGGCGCCCGAGGCGCCAGCACCCCGTCATCTGACGATTGTGCAACGGCGGCGAGGGCCTCGGCATCGTCCGAACGGTGAAAACCATCGGTCGAGGTTCGGCAACCCGTGACACCGATGCCGACTTCGGGCCGCGCGACGCCGTGGACCGTGCGGCGCTAGCTCGGGATGCGTCGCAGCGTGATGTGGGTGACCAGTGACATCGAGCGGCTCGACGCGACCTCGAAGGGGAACTCGTCGAGACCGGTGAACGGCGACTCGCCGCGACCGAGCACGACCGGCGTCACGTGCAGCCGCAGCTCGTCGATCAGGCCCGGCCCGGAGGAACTGGTTGATCGTCGAGGCGCCGCCGGCACCGACACGTGCCGGTCGCCGGCCGCCTCGACCGCACGTCGCGAGCGCCTCCTCGGTCCGCCGGTGACGAAGTGGAACGTCGTCCCACCCTCCATCTCGACCGGGTCGCGCGGGTGATGGGTGAGGACGAAGACCGGCGCGTGGTACGGCGGCTCGTCGCCCCACCAGCCGCGCCAGTCCGGGTCCCACGCGCCGCGCACCGGGCCGAACATGTTGCGGCCCATGACGTAGGCGCCGGCCGAGACCATGGCCGCGGCCTCGGCGGCGTTCTCCTCGCGTGCTCACCGAAGTGCCACTGGTGGAGCGCCTCACCGCCGACCCCCAGAGGATGCTCGAGGTCCTGGTCGGGCCCGGCCATGAAGCCGTCCAGGGACATCGCGGGGTCGGAGGTCAGGTAGGCCATCAGCCCTCCCACTTGATCGGGTAGACCTGGAACGGCGTCGCGAAGGCCACGCCCATCCGCTGGCCCGACCTGGCGGCCGAACCCCTCGAGGAACTCCCGCGGGTCCCAGTTCTCCCAGCCGAGACCGTCGATGTACGCCGCGTGCGCGGCCAGCGACGCGACGCCCGGAGTCGAAGCTGTCGGTGGTGTCGACGCCGTGGCCGGACTCGGGCGAGCCGGCCTCCCAGACCGCCGCGCACGTCGCCCCAGGTCTCCAGCCCGTCGACCAGCTGCTCGGGGAAGACCCACCGGTTGCCCGCGTCCCGCACGGCGTCCAGCACCGCCTTGCCGGTGGCGATGTGGTCGGCCTGGTTGAGCATCCCCATCCCGAACGAGTCGTGGAAGTTGCCGGTCATCACGATCTCCGGGCGGTGCCTGCGGATCACGGCGGCGATCTCGCGCCGCAGCGGCACGCCGTACTCGAGAATGCCGTCGGGCTGGTGGAGGAACTCGACCGCGGAGACCCCGACGATCCGGGCCGACTCGATCTCCTCGGCCTCGCGGACGGTCCGGCACTCGTCGGGATGCATCGCGTCGATGCCCGCCTCGCCGGAGGTCACCATGCAGTAGACGACCTCCTTGCCCTGGCCCGTCCAGCGGGCGACGGCAGCGGCGGAGCCGAACTCCATGTCGTCCGGGTGCGCCACGACGGCGAGCGCGCGGGTCCAGTCCTCGGGCAGTGGTTCCAGCGGCGGTGGCATGTCCATGGGCCCGAGCATGCCGTCGAATTCGGTTGGCCCGACAGGGTCGGAGCCGTTGGGTGAGCGACCTGGTAGATCGCGGTGCTCGACGTCGGCGACGAGCCGCCCTGCGGGAGTTCTACGACGTCGAGCGGGCGGCGCACACCGGCCGACCGCGCCTACGCCGTCCCGCGCACCTGGTCGCAGCTGCTGCAGATGGTCCGCGAACCCGTCGCACTACGTCCGCCGGGAGCTGCTGGCCGCCCGCGAGGGGGACCGGATCGTCGGCACGGCCGACCTCGGCCTCACCCAGCAGGACAACCTGCACCTGGCCCACGTCGAGGTCCGGGTGCTCCCCGAAGCCCGACGCCGGGGCACCGGAACGGCTCTCCACGACGAGGTGGTCCGGCGGGGCGCGCCGAAGGCCGGACCACGTTCCTCGGCGAGGTCCACCAACCGGACGCCGACACGCCGTCCCCGGCGACCGCCTTCGCCCGTGCGCTGGGCTACGACGACGTGCACCGGGAGGAGCACTAGGTCCTCAGCTTCTCGCCGACGCAGGTCGACGGGCTCCCGACGTCGGTCGAGGGCTACGAGGTCCTGACCTGGCTCAACCGAGCCCCCGACGACCTGCTGGCGACCTACGCCCGTGATGCGCAGCCAGCTGCTGGTCGACATCCCGAGCGGCGAGGTCGACTACGAGCCGATCACGTTCGACGGTGCACGATGCGCGAGGAGGAAGCCCGCACCGCCGACGCCTACGACCACGTCGTGGCCGTCGCTCGTCATACAGCGGACGGAGAGCTCGCCGGCTATACGAAGGTCTTCCTGCCGCTCGACCTCGACTACGTCGTGCAGGACGACACGATGGTGATGGGCCCTCACCGTGGGAACGGCTGGTCTCCGCTCAAGTCCGCCGTGCTGCGACTCCTCGCGGCCGACCGCCGGAGCGACTGATCGTGCACACCTGGAACGCCGTGGAGAACACGCCGATGAAGCGGATCAACGTCGAGCTCGGCTTCCGCCCGGTCGAGCTCGCCCTGGAGATGCAGCGTCGCGAGCCCGATGCCTGAGCTGGTACGACGTGCTGCCGGAGCGTGACCGGTCTCTCGCCGAGCGGTGGCAGACGCCGGAGTTCCGCCACGACCTGCGGGCGTGGTGCGAGGCGATCGTCGGCCCGGTCACTGCGATGACCCAGCAGAAGCTGCGTGGCTGGGCCACGGTCTGGCGCGTCGAGACAGCCCGCGGCGTCTGGTTCGCCAAGCAGAACTGCCCGGGCCAGCAGGTCGAGGTCGCCCTGATGGCGATCCTGGCCAGGCTCGTGCCCGACCGCGTCGTCCCGGTGACCGCCGCCGGCGACGGGTTCCTGCTGACCCCCGACCAGGGCGAGGTCTTCTCCGAGACCGCCGGCGACAGACCTGGGCAACTGGATGCGCCTGGCCCGCGAGGCTGCCGAGCTGCAGCGCGCCGTGCTGCCCCACTACGACGCCCTGCTGGCAGCGGGTCTACCGAGCTCAGCCTCGACCGGTCGCACGACTACGTCGGGGCCCGCATCGAGCAGTACGCCGGCCTGCCCGACGGTGACCCCCGACGCCTCGCCGAGGAGGTGGCCGACCGGCTGCGGGCGCACCTGCCTGTCGTACGACGATGGGTCGAGCAGGTCGCGGCGCTCGGGCTGCCGCTCACCCTCAACCACAACGACCTCCACGAGAACAACGTGTTCGACGTCGACGGCCGGCTGCGGTTCTTCGACTTCGGCGACGCGCTCGTCACCGAGCCGCTCGGGGTGCTGCTGGTGCCGCTCAACGTCCTCGCCGCCAAGCTCGGCGCGGGGGGTGACGACCCACGCCTGTGGGCGTGGCCGAGGCCGCGCTGGAGGTGTGGAGCGACCTGGTGCCGATGCCAGAGCTCCGCGCGGCGCTGCCCGCGCCCTCCAGCTCGGTCGGCTCGGCCGGGTCGAGTCGTGGGTGCGCTGCCAGCCGTCGTTGTCGGACGAGGAGCTCGCGCGAGTGGGGGCCGGTCGCCGCGACCTGGCTCGGCACGCTCGTGCTGACCCACCGGTCGGCAGTGCCGCCGCCCTCAGCAGTAGGCGTGGGGGTGGATCCCGATGTAGTTGATCGGGCCGGCGACGACCGTGAGCGCTGCCGCTGCCGACGTTGGAGCACGTGCGCGGATAGCCGGACTCGAAGTAACCGCGGTCGTTGGCTGCGCTCGCGCCGACCACGAACCAGATGAGCACCAGATCATGAGAAAGGTCTTCATCCCTGGCCTCCCGTGGGTCCTACCCGTCGGCGTGGTCGGATTCTAGGGGGTCGTGGTCCCGGGGTGGACTCGTGCTACGGCGGCCGAGCACGGTCAATTTGCCGAGCAGCACCGCGACGCACGCGATCGCGATGCCGGCGACGTCGTCGACGGCGAAGTGCCAGCCCAGGTAGACCGTCGCCACGACGGTGCAGCAGAGGAACGCGAAGGCGACCCACGAGAGCACGCGCAGGCCGTAGTAGCGAGCCATCAGCCAGATCAGGCACGTCAGTGCGCAGTGCAGGCTCGCGAACGCCGAGATCTGGGCGAACGCGTCAGCCGCGTGCGGGTGCGCCAGCATGTGGTCGCGCTGCACGACGTAAGCCTCCTGCGTGCCCTGGATCGACGTGCGGGTCAGCCCCGCGAACTCCTCCGGCGCCTCGTGGAAGGGGCCCAGCGACGGGATCAGGTAGTAGGAGCCGATGCCCAGGATCCAGGCCCACATGGCCGAGACGATGAAGACGTACGACGAGCGCACGGTCGGTGCGAAGGCCAGTGAGGCCACCAGTGCGAGCGTCACGATCGTCGCGAACGACTCGTAGAGGTGGTCAGCACGCCGGCGGCGAGGTCCTGGCCGAGCAGGTCGTGCAGCAGCACGGCGGGGCTGTGGCCGAAGAAGAAGCCACCTGTCCCAGCGCAGCAGCATGGCGTCCTGCGGCGTCCGGAAGACGTCCCAGCTCTTCAGGTTGCGATAGCAGAGGTAGACCACGAAGTAGGCGACCAGTCCGGCCGCGATCATCCCGATCCGGTACGGCGTCCAGCGGGCCCGGGCGACCTGCCACAGCGAGCGGCCGTCCCGGCGTCCGCGCCACCAGCGGACCACGATGTCGACCGCCACGAAGACCAGGAGGGTGAGCGCCGTGCTCGTGAGCTTGCCCCGGAAGAGCTTGCCGTGGGGGTCACGGAACGCCAGGTCGACCTGGCGCGAGCGCAGGATCGCGATCACGGCGAACACCACGACCAGGGCGGCAACCCGCCAGATCCACGCGCGGGGTGGACTCCGCCGGCTCCTCCTCGGCGGCCTCGACCCGAGACCCTGCCGCCGTCGTACCCATGTGGTCGTCCTCCCGGTGCGCTGCGTCCCCCGTCCGGGACGGTGACATTCAACCCGCTCGGCGGTGAGCCGCGCGAACCGCGGCCCGTGCACAATGTGCCGCGGGGCGGTAGCTCAGTCGGTCAGAGCAAGGGACTCATAATCCCTGGGTCGTGGGTTCGAGCCCCACCCGCCCCACCCGGCAGCGTGACGGTCTCGGGACGTTCGGCCCTGGCGGTCAGCCGTGCGAGGGGACAAACTCTGGGCGGAGGCGCGCGTGCGCCCCGTCGCCGCCCGCTTCTGCCGGGCGGCGAACCGCCGAGAAAGGCTTTTCATGTCGTTCTGGGACATCATCTGGTTCATCTTCATCTCGTTCGCGTTCATCGCGTACCTGATGGTGCTGTTCGCGATCGTGACAGACCTGTTCCGCGACCACACGGCGTCGGGGTGGGAGAAGGCGATCTGGATCGTCTGCCTGATCTTCTTCCCGCTGGTCACGGCGCTGGTCTATCTCATCGTCAAGAGCCGGCACATGACCGAGCGGCAGCTGACGACGGCGCAGAACGTCCAGCAGCAGCAGGACGCCTACATCAAGCAGGTCGCCGGCGCGTCCCCGACCGAGCAGGTCGCCCAGGCCAAGTCGCTGCTCGACTCCGGCGCGATCACCCAGGAGGAGTTCGAGGCCCTCAAGGCCAAGGCTCTCGCCTGACGCGCCCCTCCGGTGGTGTGACTCGGGCGGGAGTCGTCAACGGCGGCTCACTTCGACGGGGTCGGGACGTGGCAGTGCACCTTGGGGTTCACGCCCATGTAGTTCAGGGGACCGGCGACGACGGTGAGGGCGGTGTCGCCGAAGGTGTGGCAGCTGACGCTGTCCTTGCCGGTCAGGTAGCCGCGTTGGAACGCCGCGGCGACCCCGATCACGAGCCAGATCACGATGATGATGCCGATGAGGTTGCGCATGCCGGTTTGTTCCCCGTCCGGCGGCGGCTCAACCGTCGGTCAGAGCAGCTGGTCGTTGATCAGGTACGACGAGCCGTGGTGCACGAGCTGGAGCGTGTGGTGCTCGGTGGTCCGGGCGCCCGGTGGTGCTCGTAGGCGACGTCGTAGGTGACCGTCATCGCGGACGGGTCGGCGGTGACGTTGCTCGGCGTGGCCGACTCGATCTGGCTCCAGAAGGCGTTGTAGCTGCCGAAGCCACCGCTCGCGGCCTGGTAGGCGGGGGTGAGCATCTTCCACGCCGCCTGCCGGTCACTGGTCACGGTCTGCAGGTAGGTCGTCAGGAAGTCCTCCATCGCCTGCGCCTGGTCGGCCGTCGTGGGAGCCGACGAGTGGGTGGACCCCTGGCTCGGAGACGTCGGTGGATGTGAGGTTCCCGCGCTCGGCGACCCGTTGCCCCCGGAGCTGAGCACGGCGTACCCGATCACCAGGAGGGCCACCAGCGCGACCGCCGCGGCCAGCCAGGGCCAGGGCGACCGCCGACGCCGTCGGGTCGACGGGCTCACCGGAGCCGGGCTCGCCGACGGGGGAGCAGCCGTCACCGGGGGCACGGCGACGGGGGTCGACCTCGTCTGCGCCAGCACCCGGGTGCGGTCGTCGTCCGCGACGGCGGCGGTGGCGAGCGGCACCGGGTGGATCCGTACGTCGCTGCCGGAGGCGAGGAAGTCACGCACCTGGGCCATCGTCCAGCGGTCGGCGGGGTCGCGCGCCATCGTGTGCTCGAGCAGGGGAGTCAGCCAGCCGGCCTCGGCCAGCCGAGGCGGCTCCTCGTGCACGATCCGGTAGAGGGCGCCCATCAGGTTCTCGCCCACGTCGTACGGCGGGTGGCCGGCGAGCGTGTGGAACAGCGTCGCGCCCAGCGACCAGACGTCCGACCGGTCGGTGGCGCTGGCTCCCGAGGCCACCTCGGGCGCCAGGTAGGCGGGGGAGCCGGTGACCAGGCCGGTCTGGGTGAGCGACGCGTCGGCCTCGGCCCGGGCGATCCCGAAGTCGGTGATCTTCACGTCGCCCGCCGGGGTGACCAGCATGTTCGAGGGCTTCACGTCACGGTGGACGATGCCGGCCCCGTGGGCGGCGGCCAGCGCGTCGGCGGCCTGCCGGACCAGGACAGCGGACTCGTCGGTGCTCAGCGCCCCGTCGTTCTTCACCAGTGCGGCGAGGGTGACGCCGTCGACGTACTCCATGACGAGCCAGTTCGCGTCGTCCTCGGTGACCAGGTCGTAGACCGCCACCACATGGGGGTGGTTGAGGCGCGCCGCGAGCCTCGCCTCCCGCTCCGCGCGCTCGAGATCGAAGGCGCCGGCGCCGGGCAGCAGGCCGATCCGCTTGAGCGCGACGTCCCGACCGAGGACGGTGTCCCGTCCGAGCCAGACGGCGCCCATCCCGCCACGGCCGATCTCCCGACCGACCTCGTACCTGCCTGCGAGCACGTCTCTCCCTCCGATCGCGGCCAGCCTAGGGGCGAGACCGGCAACCGGGTGGAGCCGGAAGCGGCCGATGCGGCAGGCTTGCCTCCGCAGCACCGTTCCCCACGACCGTTCACGAGAGGCACCGGCGTGACCGCCGACATCGACCCGAACCTGCTGGACGACCTCGTGTGGCGCGGCCTCGTCGCCCACTCGACCGATCTCGCCGAGCTGCGCGAGGCGCTGACGTCCGGGAGCGTGCGGTTCTACGTCGGTTTCGACCCGACCGCTCCGAGCCTGCACATGGGCAACCTGGTCCAGATCGTCACCGCGCGACGGATGCAGAACGCCGGCCACACGCCGTACATCCTCGTCGGCGGCGCCACGGGGATGATCGGCGACCCGAAGGACAGCTCCGAGCGCACCTTGAACTCCCTCGACACGGTCAAGGACTGGAGCGAGCGGGTCCGTCGCCAGGTGGAGCCGTTCGTGGGCTTCGCGGGACCCAATGCCGCGACCCTGGTGAACAACTACGACTGGACGGCCAGCCTGTCGACCATCGACTTCCTGCGCGACGTCGGCAAGCACTTCCCGGTCAACCGCATGCTCGCCCGCGACGTCGTGTCCCGGCGGCTCGAGTCCGGCATCAGCTACACCGAGTTCAGCTACGTCCTGCTCCAGTCGATGGACTTCCTCAACCTCTTCCGCGAGTACGGCGTGACGCTGCAGTTCGGAGGCAGCGACCAGTGGGGCAACATCACCGGTGGCGCCGAGCTGATCCGGCGTGCGGCCGGTGGCAGGGCCCACGCCTTCGCCACCCCGCTGATCACCAAGCCCGACGGCACCAAGTACGGCAAGACCGAGGGTGACGCCGTCTGGCTCGACCCGCAGATGATGTCGCCGTACGCCTTCCACCAGTGGTGGCTCAACGTCGACGACAGCCAGGTCGGCGAGCTCCTCCGGATCTTCACGTTCCTCGACCGGGGGGAGATCGAGGCTCTCGAGGCCGAGACTGCGGAGAAGCCCTGGCTGCGCGTGGGGCAGAGGCGTCTGGCCGACGAGGTGACGACGTTCGTGCACGGCGCTGCCGAAACCGAGCACGCCAAGGCGGCCGCGGCCGCCCTCTTCGGTGGCGGCGACCTGCACGCGCTGAGCCCCGGCACCCTGGTGGCCGCCCTCCGCGAGGCCGGGTCCACCTCGGTGGAGTCCCTGCGCCCGGTGGTCGACCTGCTGGTCGAGACCGGGCTGGCCAAGAGCCGGGGCGACGCCCGGCGCATCATCACCGAGGGCGGCGCCTACCTCAACAACGTCCGGGTCGACGACCCCGAGGCCGAGCCACAGCCCACCGACCTGATCGACGGGACGTGGCTGGTGCTGCGGCGGGGCAAGAAGCACTTCGCAGGCGTCGAGGTCGGTTGAGATGGAGCCCGAGACGCCGCCGGCACCTCCGCGCTGGCTCGACGGGCTCGAGGACGCGGCGCTTCGCGGCATGCCACCCGCCGTGGCGCGCTACGTCCGGAGCGGGTCCTACGGCGAGGACTCGGTCGCCGAGGCGACCGCGGCCTGGCGGGCAGTCAGGTTCCGGACCCGAGTGCTCCGCGGAGGGGGAGAGCCCGACCTGACCACCTCGCTGCTGGGCACGGAGGTGTCCTCACCGCTGGCGGTCGCGCCCACGGCGATGCAGCGCGCGGTGCACCCCGGGGGCGAGCCGGAGATGGCGGCCGGCGCCGAGGAGGCAGGGACGCTGCACGTCGTGTCGTCCAACGCCGGCACCCTCTTCGCCGACATCGACTCCGGGCCCTGGTGGCTCCAGGTCTACCTGCCGACCGAGCGTGAGGCGATGGTGCCCGTGCTCGAGGCCGCAGTGGCCGCCGGCGCGTCTGCCGTCGTCCTCACCGCCGACACGCCGTTCCCGGGCACGAAGTACGCCGCCGAGGCCGCCGACTGGACCGGGGTCGACCTCGGCTGGTGGCGCCTGAACTTCGCCGACCCCCAGCCCGACCGCTGGGCGCGCGACCTGACGCCGGCCGACGTGACCTGGCTGCGCGATCGCGCGGGTGTGCCCGTCGTGGTCAAGGGCGTGCTCCGCGGGGACGACGCCCTGCGCTGCCTGCACGCCGGTGCCGACGCCGTGTGGGTCTCCAACCACGGCGGCCGCCAGCTCGACCGTGCCGTCCCGACCGCGTTCGCCCTCCGCGAGGTCGTCGGCGCGGTGGGCGACCGGGTCGAGGTCTACGTCGACGGTGGCATCCGGTCGGGACTCGACGCCTTGGCGGCGCTCTCCCTGGGCGCTCGCGGGGTCTTCCTCGGCCGCCCGGCCCTCTACGGCCTGGCGGTCGACGGGGCCCGGGGCGTCACCCGCGTGCTGCGAGACCTCGAGACCGAGCTGCGCGAGGCCCTGGAGCTGGCCGGGTGCGCCACCCTCGACGAGGCGCGCGACCTGCTCGTCGCCACCCCCTCGGCAGGGCTCTGACCTGCAACGATGCGACTCGGACGCACGCTACCGCCACCCCGATTTGCATCGTCCTCGCAGCGACCCGTACTGTTGTCCCTTGTCGCCCTGATGCGGCGGGGAGCAAGACCTGTAGGTCGGGCTCCCGGCACCGGCGGCCATCAGCCCTCAACATCCACCCTCATCGGGTCGGGTTTGTTGCGCGTCTGATTTTTGAGAACTCAACAGTGTGTTTGTCGATGAATTGGTTTGTATGAACTCCGTCCATCTGGCCTTTTGGGGTTGGGTGGTTGGGTTTTTTTGAGTTGACGAATGATGATTCTGGCGATTGTTTGCTAGTTGTCGTTTTTTGGCTTGGGTTATGGTTTTTCATTGTGTTTTCGATGGAGAGTTTGATCCTGGCTCAGGACGAACGCTGGCGGCGTGCTTAACACATGCAAGTCGAGCGGAAAGGCCTCCTTCGGGGGGTACTCGAGCGGCGAACGGGTGAGTAACACGTGAGTAATCTGCCCCTCACTCTGGGATAACTGCCTGAAAGGGTGGCTAATACCGGATGCGACCGTCCCCTGCATGGGGTGGTGGTGGAAAGGGTTTCTGGTGGGGGATGTGCTCGCGGCCTATCAGCTTGTTGGTGGGGTAATGGCCTACCAAGGCTTTGACGGGTAGCCGGCCTGAGAGGGTGACCGGCCACACTGGGACTGAGACACGGCCCAGACTCCTACGGGAGGCAGCAGTGGGGAATATTGGACAATGGGCGGAAGCCTGATCCAGCAACGCCGCGTGAGGGATGACGGCCTTCGGGTTGTAAACCTCTTTCAGCACAGACGAAGCGCCCGTTGTGGGTGGTGACGGTATGTGCAGAAGAAGCACCGGCCAACTACGTGCCAGCAGCCGCGGTAATACGTAGGGTGCGAGCGTTGTCCGGAATTATTGGGCGTAAAGGGCTCGTAGGCGGTTTGTCGCGTCGGGAGTGAAATCCACTGGCTTAACTGGTGGCTTGCTTTCGATACGGGCAGACTGGAGGTATGCAGGGGAGAACGGAATTCCTGGTGTAGCGGTGAAATGCGCAGATATCAGGAGGAACACCGGTGGCGAAGGCGGTTCTCTGGGCATGTCCTGACGCTGAGGAGCGAAAGTGTGGGGAGCGAACAGGATTAGATACCCTGGTAGTCCACACCGTAAACGTTGGGCGCTAGGTGTGGGATCCATTCCACGGGTTCCGTGCCGCAGCTAACGCATTAAGCGCCCCGCCTGGGGAGTACGGCCGCAAGGCTAAAACTCAAAGGAATTGACGGGGGCCCGCACAAGCGGCGGAGCATGCGGATTAATTCGATGCAACGCGAAGAACCTTACCTGGGTTTGACATACGCCGGAAAGCTCTAGAGATAGAGCCCCTTTTAGTCGGTGTACAGGTGGTGCATGGCTGTCGTCAGCTCGTGTCGTGAGATGTTGGGTTAAGTCCCGCAACGAGCGCAACCCTCGTTCCATGTTGCCAGCAGCACCCTTCGGGGTGGCTGGGGACTCATGGGAGACTGCCGGGGTCAACTCGGAGGAAGGTGGGGATGACGTCAAGTCATCATGCCCCTTATGTCCAGGGCTTCACGCATGCTACAATGGCCGGTACAAAGGGCTGCGATCCCGTGAGGGGGAGCGAATCCCAAAAAGCCGGTCTCAGTTCGGATTGGGGTCTGCAACTCGACCCCATGAAGTCGGAGTCGCTAGTAATCGCAGATCAGCAACGCTGCGGTGAATACGTTCCCGGGCCTTGTACACACCGCCCGTCACGTCACGAAAGTCGGCAACACCCGAAGCCCACGGCCCAACCACCTTGTGTGGAGGGAGTGGTCGAAGGTGGGGCTGGCGATTGGGACGAAGTCGTAACAAGGTAGCCGTACCGGAAGGTGCGGCTGGATCACCTCCTTTCTAAGGAGCACACACCCGAGTTCGGTGCCGATCGTGCGCCGGCGTTGGTGGTGTCTTAGACAAGTGGAACATCGACATCTCCCCATCCCGGGCTTGTGAGAGCCCAGCGAGAGCAGGGGTGGGGGCACACTGTTGGGGTTCTGAAGAATCAGGTGCGGGCTCCTCGTGTGAGGGGTTGGTGTCTGGGGCTTCAGTGGGACCCGGCTCGAGCTGGTGCGCCTGTGGGTGTGCGTGGTTCGGGTGTGGGGTTGTTGTTTGAGATCTGGATAGTGGACGCGAGCATCTTGTGGCCGCACCCGTGCGCCCTGTGCTGGGTCCTGGTCCTCTTCTTCGGGAGGGGGGTGGGTTCTGGTGGTGGGGTGGTTTGGTGTGTGGCTGCTTGTTTGTATGTATGTATGTTGCATGCCCTCATCTGATTGTGGTGGGGGTGTGTGTGGTTCTTTGTGGCTTGTTGTGTGTGCATCGCGAGTCTGGTGTCACCGGCTGC
>CAWEEN010000006.1:0-47799 GCA_963808115.1 uncultured Actinomycetota bacterium | reverse complement strand
CCACGAGGCCGGCGACGACCAGCACCACCGGCGATCGCGACGAACGGCCAGGGGCTCCACTCGTCGTCGCACCGCGTCGAGGCGGTGTCGCGGCGCACCGGTGCCGGGTCCGTCGCGTCGACCACGCCACCAGCAGCCGAGAGGGCCGAGCCCGACAGCAACCCGGCCATGCCCCAGCCAACTCGCAGGCGCCACAGCAGGACGCCGCACAGCAGAACGTCCAGCAGCAGAACGGGCCGATGGTGAACATCGAGCACGCCGAAGAGAGCCCGGCCCCGGCCACGCCCACCAGGCGAAGGACGCGACGGTGTCGCCCTTGCCGATCACACCCGGCCGCGCTTGGCCGGGGCAGTCGTGTCCGGGACGCCTTGCGGACCTGGCTGCGACGCGCGCGCGCCGACCGGACCGAGCCCGTCGACCATCTCCAGCAGGCTGCCCAGCGACTCCAGCGCGGCCAGGGCGGATCCTGCGCCGTCGGGATCGACCCCTTCGTAGAGCTCCAGGCCGAGGAACGACGCTCCCACCGCTCGCGCGAGCCCGGCCGGCTCCACCAGCCCGCGCAGCGGGCTGTCGGCCAGCAGCCGGCCGAGGACGGTCTCGAGCTGGCGGGTCCACTGCTCCAGCGCGTAGCGCCCGGCCCGGGCCAGCGTCTCGTCACCCAGCGCCCCCGACATCACCTGCGCCATCTGCGCGACGTTGCCGCGGTCTCCGCTCGGCGACGTGCAGCTCTCGCCCGAGGGTGAGCAGCCCGGTGAACGAGGCGACGTCGTCGAAGCGGTTGCGGTACGTCGCGACCGCCAGGTCGGCGGACCGGCGCAGCGCAGCCTCCACGAGCTCGGCCACGCTCCCGAAGTGGTAGAACACCAGCGCCTGGTTGACCCCGGCCCGGGCGGCGACCGACCGTGCGGAGAGCCCTGCCAGGCCGTCGCTCGTCAGTACGTCGCCTGCGGCGTCGAGGAGCTTGTCGCGGGTGGTCATCGGCGCCCGGGCAGGTCGCGGCCCCTGCCCCGACCGGCGTCCGTCCCTGTCCGCAGCATCGATTCCACCTCCACTTGAGCGGTTGCTCAACTGGAGACTACGCCGGTTTGAGCAACCGCTCAAGTAGGTCAGCCGAGGTCGCCAGGATCGGTGTTGGCCCCGCACAGCACCACGGCGACCCGCTCCCCCGCGGCCGGCCGGTAGGCACCGCCGAGGAGCGCCGCCACCGGCGCTGCGGCTCCGTGCTCGAGGACCACGCGATAGCGGTCCCAGGTGGCCCGCCGGGCGGCCACGAGGGCGTCCTCCTCGACCAGGACACCGGTGACCCCGAGCCGGCCGGCGACCTCGAAGGCGATCGAGCCGAGCCGCCGCGCCCCGAGCGAGTCGGCTGCGACTCCGCTGACCGCCACGTCGACCGGTCTCCCCGCGGCGAGGGCCCGGTCCAGCGTCGGGGCTCCGGCCGGCTCGACCCCGACGACGCGGGCCCGCCCCGCGACCGCGGTCGCGACACCTGCCATCAGGCCACCGCCGCCGACGGCCACCAGCACCGTGTCGACCACCTGGCCGACGGCGTCGAGCTGGTCGAGCAGCTCCAGCCCGAGCGTCCCGGCGCCCGCACAGATCTCCGGCTGGTCGTAGGCGTGGCAGTAGACCGCACCGGTGCGGGCGACCTGCGCCATGGCGGCGTCGTAGGCGTCCGCGTACTCCTGCCCGCCCACCTCGACCCGCGCGCCGTACTCCCGGAGGCGGCGGAGCTTGGCCGGGGACGCGGTCTCGGGGACGAACACCGTGGCGGGCACGCCGACCACGCCCGCGGCGTAGGCGTGGGCGAGCCCCGCGTTGCCGCCGGACGCCACGACGACGCCGACATCGGGGTCGAGCTCTCCGCGCTCGCGGCTCGCCAGGATCCGGTTGAAGGCGCCGCGCGCCTTGAAGGTGCCGGTGTGCTGGAGCAGCTCGAGCTTCAGGACGCCACCCGAAGGGAGCCAGGGGTCGCCGGGCTCCACGACGTGCACCGGCGTACGGCGCACGTGGGGCCGGATCCGGCGCTCGGCGGCGGCGAGGTCGGCGAGGTCCACGCCAGCGAGCCTAGACAGGGCCACCCGGGAAGCGACGAGCCCGGCGCGACGTGGTCGTCCGCACCGGGCTCGTGACTGGCGGTGGCGGTGGGATTTGAACCCACGGTGGGCTTGCACCCACACACGCTTTCGAGGCGTGCTCCTTAGGCCGCTCGGACACGCCACCGCGGGAGAGGCTACCCGAGGCGCTGGTGGGCGAAGAAATCGTCCAGCAGGCTCCGGCACTCGTCCTCGAGCACCCCGCCGACCACCTCCGGACGGTGGTTGAGGCGACGGTCGCGCACCACGTCCCACAGCGAGCCGACGGCGCCGGCCTTCGCGTCGTACGCCCCGAAGACGAGGCGGTCGAGACGGGACAGCACGACGGCACCGGCGCACATCGTGCACGGCTCGAGGGTCACCACCAGGGTGCAGCCGGACAGGCGCCACCCGCCGACGGACTGCGCAGCGGCCCGGACGGCGACCAGCTCGGCGTGGGCGGTCGGGTCGCCGTCACGCTCCCGAGCGTTGTGCCCGCGCCCGACCACGTCTCCGGCGGCGTCGAGCACGACCGCGCCGATCGGCACGTCACCGGACTCGAGCGCCAGGCGTGCCTCGCCGAGAGCGGCGCGCATCGCGTCGTCGTACGACGTGACGGCCGGCGGGATCGGCGTGATCCGCGCCCCGGCCGGGTGGCTCTCGGTCACGCAGAGGTGAGGCCGACGGCCTCGTCGAACATGGGTCCGAAACCGGCCCTGCGGGCCACGTCGGAGAGCATCTCGTCGGGGTAGAGGTCGAAGTCGTCGAGGAGGACGGCCATGTCCATCGCCGCCATCCCCAGGTCACCCAGGATGTCGAGGTCGCCGGCCGGCACCTGGTCGTCGTCGTCCTCGGGCTCGGGGAGACCGAGCTCCTGGACGGCCGACCGGGCCAGCTCCCACTCGTCGGCGGCGGTGATGTCGGAGAGCAGGATCCGCACCGAGGCACCCGCGACCCGGACGACGACGAAGAAGTCCTCGTCGATGGCCACCAGGCCGATCGCCCCGCCGTCGCCGGGGAACCGGCGCAGGGCGTGAGCCAGGCTCGGCACGTCGGTCAGGAGGGCGTGGGCGAGCTCGACGACCTGCCACTCACCCTCTTCGCGGTAGGCAGCCAACGCGAAGTCGACGCCTTCGATCTGCTCGCTCATGACTACCTCCGATCCGATGCGAGAACGGGACCCCTCCAGGGTGACAGAGGCCCCCTTGCCTGCCAACCCTGTTCCCCTGCCGAACCGGGTGTTGCAGGCGAACTCCCAGCAACCACTAGGGTTCCGGGCATGCGCACGATCGTCGTGGACCATCCGCTGGTCGCCCACAAGCTCACCGCGCTGCGCGACGTGGGCACCGACTCCCCGACGTTCCGGCGCCTGGTCGACCAGCTGGTCACGCTGTTGGCCTACGAGGCGACCCGAGACGTCCGCGTCGAGCCCTACGACATCGTCACGCCCGTGGCGCCGACGACCGGCGTCCGGCTGTCGGAGCCGCAGCCGATGGTGGTGCCGATCCTGCGAGCCGGACTGGGGATGCTCGAGGGGATGATGAAGCTGCTGCCGACCGCGGAGGTCGGCTTCCTCGGGATGATGCGCAACGAGGAGACCCTCGAGGCGTCGACGTACGCCGAGCGGCTCCCCGAGGACCTCGCCGGCCGCCAGTGCTACGTCCTCGACCCGATGCTGGCCACCGGCGGGACCCTGGCCGCGGCGATCCGCTTCCTCACCGACCGCGGTGCCGACCACATCACCGCGATCTGCCTGCTCGCCGCCCCCGAAGGCTGTGCCCGCCTCGAGCAGGCCCTCGAGGGTCTCGGCGTCCCGGTCACCGTCGTCACCGCGGCGATGGACGAGCGGCTCAACGAGAAGGGCTACATCGTCCCGGGCCTCGGGGACGCGGGCGACCGGCTCTACGGCCTCGCCCACTGACGCTGCCTGCCCCCACCCACCGATCCGGCGGCTGCCGGCGGTCGATGAGGGCGGCTACGCCCGTCCCGAACCCCGACGCCCGGCCGCTGCGGCGCCCAGGCGACCGCCGGTCCGACTCCGTCGGCCCGGCAGTCCTCCCTCACGGAACGATCGGCACCGTCCCTGTGGCGATCAGCACCGCGAGGATGACCACCACCAGCCCGAGGACGGCGTAGACCACCTCCTTGCTGACCGTGGTCTCCCGCGACTCCGGCTTGTCGTAGCGATGCCCGTCGGGCCGGAGCATGGGGTCGTCGTTCTCACTCATGCCCCTTCCAACGACAGACCCGCCCCGACGTCACCCCTGGTCGAGTTGGCCCTCCCGGTTCGTTGAGTTGGCCCTGGTGGCGCATCGAGCTGGCGGTCGTGGCGCGATCAAGGCCCGGAGGGCCAACTCGACGGACCCGGAGGGCCAGCTCGACGAACCCGGAGGGGGTCAGAGGGCTTTGACGGCGTTCAGCAGCTTGCCCATGGAGTCCTTGGCGTCGCCGAAGAGCAGGGACGTCTTCTCGTCGAAGAGCAGCTCGTTCTCGATGCCCGCGAAGCCGGGACGCATCGACCGCTTCATGAAGACGATCTGGCGGGCCTCGTCGGCGTTCAGGATCGGCATCCCGTAGATCGGCGCGTCGGGAGTGGTCTTCGCCGCCGGGTTCACCACGTCGTTGGCACCGACCACCAGGACGACGTCGGCGTCCTTGAAGTCACCGTTGATCTCGTCCATCTCACGCAACTGCTCGTAGGGGACCTGTGCCTCGGCGAGGAGCACGTTCATGTGGCCGGGCATCCGGCCCGCGACCGGGTGGATCGCGTAGTCGACCTCGACGCCGCGGGCTGCCAGCACGTCGACCAGCTCGCGCAGCGAGTGCTGGGCCTGGGCGACTGCGAGGCCGTAGCCGGGGACGATGATCACGCGGTCGGCGTAGGCCATCATGATCGCCGCGTCCTCGGGGGTGACGGTCTTCACCGGTCGGTCGCTCGCCTCGCCACCGCCGAGGGTCGAGCCGCCCTTGAGCGCCCCGAAGAGGATGCTGGTCACCGAGCGACCCATGGCTCTGGCCATCAGCAGGGTCAGGAAGGTTCCGGAGGATCCGACCAGGGTGCCGGCCACCAGCAGCAGCACGTTGGACAGCACGTAGCCGCTGGCCGCGACCGTCAGGCCGGTGAACGCGTTGAGCAGCGAGATCACGATCGGGACGTCGGCGCCCCCGACCGGCAGCACGAGGAGCACGCCGACCAGCAGGCCGAGCAGCCCGAGCAGGATCCCGACCCACATCCGGGGGTGGTCCACGAGCATCACTGCGAGCACGACCGAGCCGATGAACGCGGCGCCGAAGAGAACCGGCAGGCCGGGGAACACCACGGGCCGCGACGTCATCAGGTCCTGCAGCTTGGCGAAGGTGATCAGAGAGCCGGCGAACGACACCGCGCCGACGAAGATCGTGAACGCCGTCGCGACGAGGTTGAACCACGCGTCGTGACCGCCGGCGTCGATCACCTGGTCGAGCTCCAGGAGAGCGACCAGAGCAGCCGCGCCGCCGCCGACACCGTTGAACAGCGCGACCATCTGCGGCATCTGGGTCATCTGCACGGTGCGGGCGCCGTAGACGCCGCCCGCCGTGCCGATCACGATCGCGCCGATGATCAGCGGGATGTGGTGGAGGTGGAGCTGGGGCCAGAAGAAGGGCATCAGGCAGGCGACGACGGCGGCCGCGGCGCCGAGCAGGTTGCCGTTGCGGGCCGTCTTGGGGCCGGACAGTCCCTTGAGCGCGAGGATGAAGCAGACGCCGCAGGCCAGGAAGACCAGCTGGATCCAGGTCGGCATCAGACGGTCCCGTCCTTCTGCTCGGCCTTCGCCGGCACCTTCTTGCGGGTGAACATCTGCAGCATCCGGTCGGTGACCACGAAGCCGCCGACCATGTTCACCGCGGCCAGCATGATCGCGACCAGTCCGACGACGACGGCCACCGTGTTGTCGGTGGTGCCGGTGACGATGATCGCGCCGAGCAGGATGATCCCGTGGATGGCGTTGGCGCCCGACATCAACGGCGTGTGCAGCGTCGAGGAGACCTTCGAGATCACCTCGATCCCGACGAAGACGCTGAGCACGAAGATCGTCAGCCAGACGACTCCGGTGTCGAGGGTCACTGGTCGGCCTCCTGGTCGTACGGCTGGTCATAGGGCAGGTCGAGCTGGTCGTCGGCGGGTACGCCGGGCGGCTGGTCGGACTCGGGAGGTCGCGTGGTCTCGACACGCTCGACCGACGCGTCGGGCTCCGGCACTGCGGAAGCCTCGGGGGCGACCTCGGGGGCGGCAGCGGCCGGTCCCTCGATCGCGTCGCGGGTCGGCCCGTGCACGATCGCGCCACCCTGGGTGACACAGCTGCCGGAGAGGATCTCGTCGGCGTAGTCGGGAGCGAAGGCCGCGTTGCCCTCGCCGTCCTGACCGGTCATCAAGGTGACCAGGTTGACGATGTTCTGGGCGTAGAGCCGCGAGGCCGGCCCGGGCATCTGGCTCGGCACGTTGCGGCCTCCCCAGACCTGGGCGTTGCCGACCCGGACCACCTCGCCGGCCACCGAGCCCTCGACGTTGCCGCCGCTGTCGGAGGCGAGGTCGACGACGACCGAGCCGGGCTTCATCTGCTCGACCATCTCGCGGGTCACCAGCATCGGGGCGGGACGGCCGGGGACGGCGGCCGTGGTGATCAGCGCGTCGGCCCGGGCGATGAACGGCGTGAGCAGGTCTCGCTGGCGTGCGGCACGGTCCTCGGTCATCTCGCGGGCGTAGCCGCCCGAGCCCTCGAGGGTGTCGAGGTCGAGGTCGATGGACTTGGCCCCCATCGACCGGATCTCCTCGGCGGCGGCCGCGCGCACGTCGTAGGCGCGCACGATCGCACCGAGCCGCTTGGCGGTGGCGATCGCCTGCAGGCCCGCGACCCCGGCGCCGAGGACGACGACCTCCGCGGCCTGGACAGTGCCGGCTGCGGTCATGTTGAGCGGGAAGAACCGGCGCAGCATCCCGGCGGCGACGATCGCGCAGCGGTAGCCGCTGACCAGGGCCTGCGAGCTGAGTGCGTCCATCGACTGCGCCCGCGAGATCCGCGGGATCAGCTCGACCGCGTGAGCCGTCACGCCCGCGTCCCGGAGCTCGACCACCGTCGCCTGCTCGTTCATGGTCGGCAGGAACGAGATCGTGGTCGCGCCCTGCTGGAGCCGGCGGATGTCGGCCGGGTCGAGCGGCTGCACCGACACCACGAGCTCGGCCGCGTCCAGCGCGTCGGCGTCGAGCGTCGCCCCCGCCTCGGCGTACTCCTCGTCGGCGATCAGCGCGTGTCTGCCCGCGCCCGGCTCGACGAGCACGTCGTACCCGAGCGTGGTGAGCTTGCCGACCAGCTCGGGCACCATCGCCACCCGGGCCTCGCCCTCGCGGGTCTCCTTCGCCACTGCGATTCTCACGTGGCGAACCTATGGCAAGACACGCACCGGTGCTGAGTTGGCCCTCCGGGCGCGTTCACCAGGCCCTGGCGACGGCCCGTTGGACCCGGAGGGCCAACTCAACGAGCCAGGGGGAAGGTGTCGACCCGCACGTGGCGGGGCCGGCCGCGCGGACCTTCGCCGAGGTACGACGCCACGAGGGTCAGGTGGTCGACGGTCCACGGGGGCCCGCGGTAGGCGTCCAGGAGCCGGACCCAGCTGGAGACGTCCTCGGGGTGGCCGAGCCGGGCGAGCGTCAGGTGCGGGCGGAACCGCTGCCCGTCGACCCGCACCCCTGCCCGGTTGGCCGCGGCCCGCGCCCCCGTGGCCAGGCGCGCCAGCTCGGTGCGGGCCGGCTCGTCGAGGTCCAGCCCGGCCCACAGGACCTTGGCCCGAGCCACCTGCGGGAAGGCGCCGCCGCCGGTCACCCCCGTCTCGAAGGCGGTACGACGCATGGCCGCCCGCCCGAGCCGCTCCACGAGGTCGTCCAGCGCGCGGTCGGGCACGTCGGCGAAGAAGGCGACCGTCAGGTGCAGCTGGTCGGCCGGCGCCCACCGGAACGGTCCCGCAGCACGGCGTACCTCCAGGAAGTCGTCGAGGTGGTCGACCGCCTCGGCCGGCGGGACCACCGCCACGAACATCCGGGCCACGGGCGAGCCGGCCCTCAGAGGTGGGTGCCGACGAGCGCTCCCACGGCATAGGTGACGCTCATCGCGATCAGGCCACCGCCGACGTTGCGCAGCACCGCCTTGCCCCACGGGCTGTAGCCGAGCCGGGCGCTGATCACCCCGGCGATGGCGAGCGCGACCGCGACCGTGACCACCGTCGCCCAGGTCCGCACGTCCACCGGGCTCAGCGTGATCACCAGCAGCGGGAGCAGCCCACCGACCGTGAAGGCGATCATCGACGCGAAAGCCGCGTGCCACGGGTTGGTGAGGTTGTCGGGGTCGATGCCGAACTCGATGTCGGCGTGCGCGGCCAGCGCGTCGTGGTCGGTGAGCTCCTGCGCGACCTTCTTCGCCGTCTCGCGGCTGAGGCCCTTGCGCTCGTACATCTTCACCAGCTCGCGGAGCTCGGTCTCGGGCATCCTCTCGAGCTCCTCGGCCTCGAGCGCGAGCATCGCCTTCTCGGAGTCCTTCTGGGTGCTCACCGAGACGTACTCGCCCGCGCCCATGCTGAGGGCGCCGGCGACCAGCCCCGCGACCCCGGCGACGAGGACCGGCGACCGCTCCGAGGTCGCGCCCGCGACGCCCATCACGATGCCTGCGACGGACACGATGCCGTCGTTGGCGCCCAGGACACCCGCCCGCAGCCAGTTCAGGCGGTTGCCGACGTCGTCACCGATGTCCTCGTGCCAGTGCTGGGGGTTCTCGTCGGTCCCGATCTCCGCGCTCACCCGACGATCCTCCCCACGACGCGGTGACGCCGTGCAAGCAAGGGTGCCCTGACCTGCCGCGTCGTACGACGAGCCGGCCGGCCGGGGCCGGCGGCGGTCTCAGCCGCCGAGCTTGCTCAGGTCGATCACCTGGTCGCTCGGCGGTGCCTCGACCGAGACCGACTTGTTGAAGTCGCAGAAGGTGATGGTGCCCGGCTCGCTGCCCTGGGACACCTGCATCTTCAGGATGTAGTGGGGGTCGTCGGCGGCCACCCACGCGGTCACCGGCTTGCCGTTGTCGTCCTTGCCCTCGAGCTTCACCGCGTCCTGACCGTCGACCGAGTCGGACGTCGCGCTCGTCGGGGCGTCGCTGGGGTTGGAGCTCGGGCTTGTCGATGCCGCCGAGCAGCTTGCTGAGGTCGCACGCGGAGTCGAGCCCGCTCGCCGAGGGGATCACGACCCACTTGTCGCCCACGACGGCCTCGATCTGGGCGGCCTGCCCGGGCGCCTGGCTCTCCCAGAACGCCTTGTCCGGCTTCATGTACGCCGTGCCGCCGCTCGAGACGATCTGGGCGGTGCCGTCGGTGACCTTGATGGTGCCCTGGCAGTCGCCGGAGGTCGTGATCAGCATGTCGACGCCGATCTTCTGGCCGCTGGTGGTGAGGTCGCCGGTCATCCGCAGCGACTTCAGGTCCTTCATGTCTGCGGCGGCTGCCTTGGCGATGTCCTTGGGAGGCTGGTCGGCGAAGTCGCTGCCGCCACCTCCGCCGCAGCCCGCCAGCAGCACCACGGCCACGGCCAGGACACCGGCGGTCCTCGTCGTCCTCATGTCCTCGCTCCTTCTCCCCCGTCCCGAGAGGTCTCGGGAGGATGCCCCATCCCACCACGCGCCGCGCGCCGCGCGCACGACGGGCGTTGGCGGTGGTCGGCGCGTGTCGGTGCCTACTCTGGTGACATGGAGATCCGGCCGGCCCGGCGCGGGGTCCTGCTGGGCGGCGTGGCCGGGGCCGTGGCTGCGTGCGCGCCCCGTGACGCCTCGCCGTCCCCCGTCAGCCCGGCCCCGGCCGTCGCGCCCGGGTCCACCGCCGCGGCTCACTCCAGCGGTGCGGCCGCCGGAGGCCCGAGCGCCGCCGACTGGCGCAGCCTCGCCCAGCACGTGCAGGGCACGCTGGCCCGCCCCGGCTCCTCGTCGTACGACGTCGTGCGGCTCACCCAGAACCCTCGCTACGACGGGGCCCGCCCACTCGCGGTCCTCTCCGTGGCCGGGGCGTCCGATGTCGCCACCGCGTTCGCCTTCGCCCAGCAGCACGGCGATCCCGGTGGCGATCCGGTCGGGCGGCCACAGCTACCCGGGCTGGTCGGCCGGTGACGGCGCCCTCGTGGTCGACGTCCGGCCCCTCGACCACGTCAGCCTGAGCGGGACGACGGCGAAGGTGGGCGCGGGGGCCTCCCTCGTGCAGGTGTACGACGCGCTGGGCACGCGGGGCCGGGGGATCGCCGGCGGCTCCTGCCCCACGGTGGGCGTCGCCGGGCTCACCCAGGGCGGCGGGGTCGGGGTGCTCACCCGCACCCACGGCCTCACCTCCGACCAGGTGACGTCGATGCGGGTGGTGCTCGCGGACGGCCGGATCGTGACCGCCAGCGCGCAGTCGGAGCCCGATCTCTTCTGGGCGCTGCGCGGTGGCGGGGGCGGTCACCTCGGCGTCGTCACGTCGTTCAGCTTCCGCACCTTCGCCGCCCCCACGATCACCCGCGCCTTCGTGCAGTGGCCGTTCTCGGCGGCCGCCCACGTGGTGCCGCAGTTCCTGCGCACCGTGCCGGGCGCCGACCGGCGGCTGTGGGCCACGTTGAAGGTGCTCGGCGGCGCCACCCACCCGAGCGGGCCGGTGCTGTTCATGTCGGCCACCTGGACCGGCCCGGCCTCGGGGATGACCGGCGCGCTGAGGCCGTTGCTCTCCCACGTGCCGGCGCCCACCACCGACTCCCGCAGCACCGCGAGCTACCTGTCGACCATGCTCACCTACGCCGGCTGCTCGTCGATCCCGGTCAGCCAGTGCCACACCGGCCCGGGCGGGTCGCTCGACCGCGAGGCCTTCGCCGCGACCTCCCACGTCGTGACGGCGCCCGGTGTCGACACCAGCGTGCTCCTGCAGCACGTGCGGGCCGCGCAGGGCAGCGGCCTGAAGGAAGCCGGGCTCTCCATCGACGCCCTCGGCGGGGCGGTCGACGACGTCGGTGGTGGCGACACCGCCTGGGGTCACCGCGGCGCGCTGGCGACCGTGCAGTACACCGCGACCTACACCTCCGGCCCGGCCACGCCGGCGACGTCGTACGTCCGTGGCTTCCGGAGCGCGATGACGCCGTCCTGGGGCAACGGCGCCTACGTCAACTACGCCGACGCGTCGCTGCCCCACTACCTCTCGGCGTACTTCGGCGCCAACGCCTCCCGGCTCACCCAGGTCCGCCAGACCTACGACCCCCACCACTTCTTCACCCAGCCGCAGGAGATCTGAGGGCGGGCGTTGCAACTAACTGGCATACGAACCGTCGTCCGGCCGCCGGCGAGAGTGCGGCTTGTATGCCAGTTGGTGAGGACCGTGGGCGCGTGCGACCACCGGCGACGGGTACGACCGGGGTTCGAGCCGATGCGCGGCAGCACTCTCGGTTGTGATGGGATCAGACCCCGCCACATGGCAGTCAACGGCGCTCGACCACAACCAGGAGGCATCGTGGAGGTCTGGCCGGGTAGCGCCTACCCGCTGGGCGCGACGTTCGACGGCGTCGGCACCAACTTCGCGGTCTTCAGCGAGGTCGCACAGCAGGTCGAGCTGTGCCTCTTCGACGACGCGCGCACCGAGACCCGGGTACCGATGACCGAGGTCGACGCGTTCGTCTGGCACTGCTACCTGCCCAACGTCCAGCCCGGGCAGCGGTACGGATACCGGGTCCACGGCACCTACGACCCGACCAAGGGGCTGCGCTGCAACCCGGCCAAGCTCCTCCTCGACCCCTATGCCAAGGCGACCGTGGGCGACATCGACTGGGAGCAGTCGCTGTTCGGCTACGACTTCGGGGACCCCGACTCGCGCAACGACGACGACTCGGGCGAGCACATGATGCTCAGTGTCGTGATCACCCCGTTCTTCGACTGGGAGGGCGACCGACGCCCGAACACGCCGTACAACGAGACGCTGATCTACGAGGCGCACGTGAAGGGCCTCACCGAGCTGCACCCCGACATCCCGGAGGAGCTCCGCGGTACCTACGCCGGCCTGGCCCACCCGAGCGTCATCAGCCACCTCGACCGGATCGGCGTGACCGCGATCGAGCTGATGCCGGTGCACCAGTTCGTGCAGGACAGCACCCTGGTCGAGAAGGGCCTGCGCAACTACTGGGGCTACAACACCCTCGGCTTCCTGGCCCCGCAGGCCGACTACGCCGCCGCCGGCCAGCTCGGCCAGCAGGTGCAGGAGTTCAAGTCGATGGTGCGGGCGATGCACGCTGCCGGCATCGAGGTGATCCTCGACGTGGTCTACAACCACACCGCCGAGGGCAACCACCTCGGCCCGACCCTGAGCTTCAAGGGCCTCGACAACCCGGCGTACTACCGCCTCGTCGACGACGACCCTCGCTACTACATGGACTACACCGGCACCGGCAACAGCCTCAACGTCCGGCATCCGCACTCGCTGCAGCTGATCATGGACTCCCTGCGCTACTGGGCGACCGAGATGCACGTCGACGGGTTCCGCTTCGACCTCGCCTCGGCCCTCGCCCGTGAGTTCTACGACGTCGACCGGCTCTCGACGTTCTTCGAGCTCGTGCAGCAGGACCCGGTCGTCTCCCAGGTCAAGCTGATCGCGGAGCCCTGGGACGTCGGGCCCGGTGGCTACCAGGTGGGCGGCTTCCCGCCGCAGTGGACGGAGTGGAACGGCAAGTTCCGCGACACCGTCCGCGACTTCTGGCGCGGCGAGCCCTCGCTCGGCGAGTTCGCCAGCCGCCTGTCCGGCTCCTCCGACCTCTACGAGCAGTCCGGCCGCCGGCCGGTCGCGAGCATCAACTTCGTGACCGCTCACGACGGCTTCACGCTGCGCGACCTGGTGTCCTACAACGACAAGCACAACGAGGCCAACGGCGAGGACAACAACGACGGCGAGAGCCACAACCGCTCGTGGAACTGCGGGGTCGAGGGCCCGACCGACGACCCCGAGATCCTGGCTCTGCGCGCGCGCCAGCAGCGCAACTTCATCGCCACCCTGCTCCTGAGCCAGGGCGTCCCGATGCTCCTGCACGGCGACGAGGCCGGACGCACCCAGTACGGCAACAACAACACCTACGCCCAGGACTCCGAGATCGCCTGGATGGACTGGGACGCCGTCGACGAGCCCCTGGTGGAGTTCACCGCGACGCTGGCCCGGCTGCGCCGCGACCACCCGACGTTCCGCCGCCGCCGCTTCTTCACCGGTACGACGGTCCGCACCGGCGAGGGCGACCGGCTCAACGACATCGTCTGGCTGCACCCCGACGGCCACCCCATGGAGGACGGCGACTGGACCGCCCCCGGCGCGCACTCGCTCGGCATGTACCTCAACGGCCAGGGCATCCAGGGCGCCGACAGTCGCGGCCAGGACGTCGTGGACGCACACTTCCTGCTCTACTTCAACGCCGGCGCCGACGCGGTCACCCTCAAGCTCCCGCCCGAGGAGTACGCCAAGGCCTGGGACGTCGTCATCGACACCGGTGAGGTCCGGCGCCGCAGGGGGGCCATCAACGCCGGAGCCACCGGCAAGCTCGCCGGACGCAGCGTGCTGGTGCTCCGCGAGCACTCCGTGCAGGAGGAGCAGCAGGACGCCTCCGCCTCGGCCTCCGTCGCCGCCTCCGTCAGCCGCAGCGCAGGCAGCCGTTGACCGCCATGCCGTGGCACGCCCTGGGTACCGCCGGCACGTGAGGATCCCGGCGAGCACCTACCGCCTGCAGGTCACCGAGTCGTTCGACCTGCACGAGGCGGCGCGCAGCCTCCCCTACCTCCACGACCTCGGCGTGGACTGGGTCTACCTCTCGCCGCTGCTCCGCTCCGAGCCCGGCTCCCAGCACGGGTACGACGTCGTGGACCCGGCCGTGGTCGATCCCGAGCGTGGTGGCCGCGCCGGGCTCGAGGCGCTGTCGGCCGAGGCCCGGAGGCTCGGGATGGGCGTCCTGGTCGACGTCGTGCCCAACCACATGGGGGTGGCCACACCCCACGAGAACGCCTGGTGGTGGGACCTCCTGCAGCACGGTCGTGCGTCGTCGTACGGCGCTGCCTTCGACGTGGACTGGTCCGCGAACGACGGCCGGATCCTGGTGCCGGTCGTCGGCGACGACGACCTGATGCCGGACGGCCGGATCGCGCACCTGTCCGTGACCGACGGCGAGCTGCGCTACCGCGACCACCGCTTCCCCCTGGCCCCGTCGGTCGAGAGCACGGACCCCGACGCCGTCCATGCCCGCCAGCACTACGAGCTGGTGTCCTGGCGCCGGGGCGACACCGAGCTCAACTACCGCCGCTTCTTCTCGATCACCTCGCTGGCCGGACTGCGGGTCGAGGACCCCCACGTCTTCGCCGAGTCGCACGCGGAGATCGCGCGCTGGTTCGCAGACGGGCTCGTCGACGGGCTGCGGATCGACCACCCCGACGGTCTCCGCGACCCGGCGTCGTACCTCCAGGAGCTGCGCACCCTGACCGGCGGCGCCTACGTCGTGGTCGAGAAGATCCTCGAGCCCGGTGAGGTGCTGCCCGAGTCCTGGGCCACCACCGGCACCACCGGGTACGACGTGCTGGGCGTCATCGACCGGGTGCTCACCGACCCCGACGGTCAGGAGCAGCTCACGGCGCTGGAGGCACGCCTACGCGGCGGTCCGGTCGACTGGGCCGGCCTCGTCCACGACCGCAAGCGAGCCGTGGCCGACCAGACCCTGGCCGCCGAGGTGCGTCGGCTCGCCCGCGAGGTGGAGAGCGACGCGCCGGCCGTCGAGGACGCCCTGGCCGAGGTGCTCGCATGCTTCCCGACCTACCGCTCCTACCTGCCCGAGGGACGCGGCGACCTCGAGGCTGCGTTCGCGGAGGCCCAGCACCGCCGACCCGACCTGATGCTCACCTTCGAGGCTCTCGAGCCGGTGCTGGGCGACCCGGCGCATCCCGCCGCACTGCGCTTCCAGCAGACCAGCGGGGCCGTGATGGCCAAGGGCGTCGAGGACAACGCCTTCTACCGCTTCGGGCGGCTGCTCTCGCTGAACGAGGTGGGCGGCGACCCGAGCGCCTTCGCGGTGTCGGTCGCGGACTTCCACGCGTCGATGGCGCAGCGCCAGCGCACGCGGCCCCACGCGCTGACCGCCACCACCACCCACGACACCAAGCGCAGCGAGGACGTCCGGGCGCGGATCTCGGTGCTCGCCGAGCTCCCCGACCTGTGGGCGCAGTCCCTCGAGAGGCTGCTCGATCTCGCCCCCCTGCCCGACCCCGGGTTCGGCAACGTGCTCTGGCAGGCGGTCGTGGGCTGCTGGCCCGCCGCTCGCGACCGCATCCACGCCTATGCCGAGAAGGCGATGCGTGAGGCCGGCGAGCAGACGGCGTGGACCGAGGTGGACGAGACCTACGAGAAGGCGGTGCACGCCGCCGTCGACGCGGCGTTCGACGACCCGGAGGTGGGCGCGCTGCTGGACGACCTGGTCGCCCGGATCGCCGGCCCCGGCTGGAGCAACGCGCTCGCGGCGAAGCTGGTGGCGCTGACGGCTCCCGGGGTCCCCGACGTCTACCAGGGCTCGGAGCTGTGGGCGCTCACCCTGGTCGACCCCGACAACCGGCGGATCGTGCCCTGGCCCGAACGCAGAGCCGTGCTCGACCGGGTGCGGGCCGGCGAGCGACCCGTCCTGACCGCCGCGCCCGACGACCACGGGCACGCCAAGCTCCTGGTCACCCAGCTCGCGCTGACCTTGCGTCGCACCCAGCCGGCCCGGTTCACGTCGTACGGCGCCGTGCCCGCCGAGGGACCCGCGGCAGACCACGTGCTCGCCTTCGACCGCGGTGGAGCACTCACGGTGGCGACCCGGCTGCCGGTCGGCCTCGCTGCCGCCGGCTGGGGCGACACCGTACTCCGGCTCCCCCCGGGCGACTGGACCGACCTGCTCACCGGCCGCAGCCACACCGACTGGGCTCCGCTGTCGCAGATCGTGGCCGACCACCCCGTGGCGCTGCTGATCTCGGCCGACGAGGACGGTACGGCCTGATGACCTACTGGACGCACGACCGCGAGCCGTTCTCGGTCTGGGCCCCCGATCGCCGGCGCGTCCGTCTCGTCGTGGACGGCGACGGCGGAGGCGTCATCGAGATGGTCCGCGCCGACGACGGCTGGTGGACCCCGACGCCCGACGAGGCAGCGCACGTCGCGGAGCTCCTCACCTGGCCGACGGTCGACTACGGCTACGTCCTCGACGACGACCCGCACGACTACCCGGATCCGCGCTCGCGGAGGCAGTACGGCGTCCACGACATGTCGCGCCTCTACGACCCGGACACCTTCGCCTGGACCGACCAGACGTGGACCGGACGCCGGCTCGCCGGCTCGGTCGTCTACGAGCTCCACGTCGGCGCCTTCACTCCCGAGGGAACGCTCGACGCCGCCGTCGACAAGCTCGACCACCTGCTCTCGATCGGCGTCGGCTTCGTCGAGCTGATGCCGGTCAACGCCTTCGACGGCACCCACAACTGGGGCTACGACGGGGTGGCCTGGTTCGCGGTCGACGAGCAGTACGGCGGCCCCCCGGCGTACCAGCGCTTCGTCGACGCCTGCCACGCGGCGGGGATCGGCGTCGTGCAGGACGTCGTCTACAACCACCTCGGCCCGTCCGGGAACTACCTGCCGTTGTTCGGGCCCTACCTCAAGGAGGGCGCCAACACCTGGGGCGACCTGGTCAACCTCGACGACGAAGGGTCGGCCGAGGTACGGCGGTACATCCTCGACAACCTCCGCATGTGGTTCACCGACTACCACGTCGACGCGCTGCGGCTCGACGCCGTGCACGCGTTGTCCGACACCGCACCGGTGCACCTGCTCGAGGAGATGGTCGTCGAGACGTCGGCCCACTCGGCCCACCTCGGCCGGCCGCTGACGCTCATCGCCGAGTCCGACCTCAACGACCCCCGGCTGGTGACGCCCCGCGAGGGCGGTGGCTACGGGCTCGACGCCCAGTGGAGCGACGACTTCCACCATGCCCTCCATGCAGCGCTGACCGGTGAGACCGGTGGCTACTACGCCGACTTCGAGCCGCTGTCGGCGCTGGCCAAGGTCTTCGAGCACGGCTTCTTCCACGACGGCACCTGGTCGTCGTTCCGCGACCGCTACCACGGGCGCCCGGTCGACACCGAGCACATGCCCGCCTGGCGCCTGGTGGTCGCCACCCAGAACCACGACCAGGTCGGCAACCGCGCACGGGGCGACCGGCTCTCCGACCCGAGCCCGGGACACCTCGACGACGACCAGCTGGCCTGCGCGGCCCTGCTCACGATGTGCGGACCGTTCACCCCGATGCTGTTCATGGGTGAGGAGTGGGCGGCGTCGACGCCGTTCCAGTTCTTCACCTCCTTCGGCGACCGCGAGCTGGCGCAGGCGACCGCGAAGGGCCGGATCCAGGAGTTCGCGCGGATGGGCTGGGACCCCGCCGACGTGCCCGACCCGCAGGACCCCGCGACGTTCGAGCGCTCGAAGCTCGACTGGTCGGAGCCCGCACGGGGCCGGCACGCCGTCCTGCTGGCCGTCTACCGCCGCCTCGCCGAGCTGCGTCGGACGCTCCCCGCGCTCACCGATCCCGACCTCCGGTCCGTGTCGGCCGAGGTGGACGAGGAGCGCAGGCTGTTCACGCTGCGCCGCGCCGACCTGCTGGTCGCCGTGAACCTCGGCGACGACCCCGCGTCCGTGGCCGCGACGGGCGAGCTCCTGTTCACGACCCCCACCGCCGCGACGCTCGGGACGGCGGGCCTGGAGCTGCCGCCGCATGCCGGAGCCCTCGTGCATCTCGACAGCACCGCCGGCTAGGTCGACGATGGGAGGGCCGCTCGCCGGAGCGGGTGGTGACCGAGGTGCCTGACGTGCCCGCCCTGCTGCTGAACACCCGTGACCTGATCATCCGCCCGCCCGTGCCGGAGGACGCGCCCCAGGCGTTCGAGCTCCTCACCGACCCCGACGTGATCCGGTTCAACCCCACGCGGGCCTGTCCCGACCTCGAGACCGCCGAGGAGTGGTGCGCCGACGGCGCGGACTGGTCCGACGGCAGCCACGCGACCTGGCACGCCGTCGACCGGGAGACGTTGTGCATGGTCGGCAACGTGAGCCTGTTCGCGTTCGATCTCGACGACGACGTCGCCAAGATCGGCTACCGCGTGCTGTCCTCAGCGCGCGGCCGCGGGGTCGCGCGGCAGATGGTGGACGCCGTCACGCGGTGGGCGTTCGAGCAGCGCGGACTGATGCGGGTGCAGCTCGAGCACGCGGTCGGCAACCCGGCGAGCTGTCGGGTCGCCGAGGCGGCCGGCTTCCGGCTCGAGGGCACGGCCCGATCGGCGTACGCCCTTCCCGACGGCGGGCGCGAGGACTGCCACCTCCACGGCCGCATCGCGTCGGACCCGCCGCCCTCGCTCTGAGCGCGGCCTCGTACCGTCTCCGGCGTGCACCTCTTCCTGATCCGGCACGGCCAGACCTCGGCGAACGTCGCCGGACTGCTGGACACCGCACCTCCCGGTGCCGAGCTCACCGCGCTGGGCCACCGGCAGGCGGCCGCCGTCGCCGCCCTGCTGACCGACCCGGTGCTGGCCGTCCACGCGTCACCACTCGGGCGCACCCAGCAGACCGCGGAGCCGCTGGCCCGCGCCCGGGGCCTCGCGGTCGACGTACGCCGCGGCCTGGAGGAGGTGTGGGCCGGCGACCTGGAGATGGCCTCCGACCGGGAGTCGGTGGAGACCTACCTCGGCACGCTCGCGACCTGGATGCGGGGCGACCTGGGCCGGCGGATGCCGGGCGGTGACGACGGCCATGCGTTCGTCGAGCGGTACGACGCCGCCGTGCGGGGCATCTGCCACGGCCACGGGCCCGACGACGCGGTCGCCGTGTTCAGCCACGGTGCGGCCATCCGCTCCTACACCGGCATCCGGGCCACCGGACCGGCGATCGAGGAGATCATCGAGCGCCGGATCATGAACACCGGGGTGGTCGTCCTGACCGGCGACCCCGACGCCGGCTGGCGGGTGGAGCGTTGGACCAGCGAGCCCCTCGGCGGTCCGGGGCTGGTCGACGGGGCCGCCCGCGACGTCACCGGCGACGGCGCCGACGAGACCCTGGCCGAGGCCGACTGACCGGGTCGTCCGCCCGAGGCAGCGCTGGGAACGACTGTCAGGCGGACGACCCCTCGGACCTGACCTCGACGGCGTCTGCTGACGGCCCGAACCGTTCGCGCTCGGGACCCGTAGTCCCCTTCAGGCGATCACAGCCGCCACGTCCGGCGCTGTCTCCGACCGAAGGTGGATGACCATGCACTCCAAGCTCCCCGTCCTGCTCGTCGGCGCTGCTGCTGCGCTCGGCCTCACCCTGGCCCCGAGCGTCGCGGTCGCCCACGACGGAGGTGGCCACGACCTCCTCCGTGGCCGGCTCACGGCCAGCGTGCCGACCGACGACGCGATCGACCGGGTCCCGCCCGGTGGCCTGCCCTGGGTGATCGACCGCGGAGAGGTCCGGGTCCGCGACAGCGGCCGGATGGACGTCCGCATCGAGGGCCTCCAGATCCCGTTCGCCGCCCCGGACGTGACCAGGAACCCGGTCCCGAACATCCACGCCGTCGTCTACTGCGGCGGCGCGGCGGTCGCCGACAGCGGCTCCCAGCCGATGTCGGTCCCCGGGGGTGACTCCGGGTTCCGCGTCAGGCTCACCGTGCCGCAGACCTGTGCGGACGCGGTCGTCCTGATCCAGCCCGACTCGGCGACGACCCCCGGGACGCGCGCCAACGCCTACATCGCCAGCCTGGTGGCGACGGGCGACGACGACTGACCGGCGGGCCTCCACGAGGACCTTCTCGAAGGGCGGCGTGGTCACGTGGGCGGCCGCACCGGCCTTGCTCGAACGATCGACCAATCCGGCCACACCGCCCTCGGCCCGGTCCCTGCCCAGCGTCGTGCAGGCGGTGGCCCGCAAGACGCCCATCTCTGCCGCGACCTGCGCAGCGGGGCGGCCAGCGCCCGGAGGTCTTCCTCACGTCAAGACGACAACAACGCCAGGGGCACTCCACCTAGCCGTCCACCGCCGGCGACCCCCTTGCCGGCTCGTCGTCGAGGCGCCCGGCGAACAGGCGCTCGGCCTCGTCGTCGGCGGCTCTGCGGAAGATGCGCGCGATCATGCTCCGGGCATCGCGCGCCTCCGACTGCTGCCCGGCGACGAGATCGACGAGGCGGAGCCCGAGGACGTCGCACACGACGAGGGCTTCGTCGAGGTAGAGACGTCGCTCGCCCCGCTCCAGGTCGGCCAGGGTGGCGCGTGCCATACCCAGTCGTGCTGCCAGGTCCTCCTGACGGAGCCCGCGCCGAACCCGCTCGGCGCGGACGTTCGGGCCGGTGACCGCCCGCAGATCCAGCCCCATCTCGCGTCGCCTCTCGCCGTCTCCGTCGTCTCGGTGTTCTCCAGGCAGGTTACGCCGATCGTTCGTCCTCCGGACTGACGACGTGGCGGTGCGCCGAGATATCGCAGCAGATCCGACCCCTCGCCATGATCCATCGTTGTTCGTCTGCATGTGATTCAATCTGACACCGTGACGTGATCTCGTCACCGCGTCGACCTCCTCTGGAAGTAGAGCATGCATCGCAGACTGCTGGGCCGGGTCAGCCGTGGGCCGGCGCCGGTCACGAGGCCTGAGCGACTGACAGTCCTCACCGACCGTGAGCGGGAGGTGCTGCGCGAGGTCGCCCGCGGCCTCGCCAACCGCGAGATCGCCGAGAGGCTCTTCGTGTCCGAGGCGACCGTCAAGACCCACGTCGCCCACATCCTGCAGAAGCTGGAGCTGCGCGACCGGGTACAGGCGGTCGTCACCGCGTACGAGTGCGGCCTGGTCACGCCGGGCGAGTGAACCGGTCCGGCACCCGCCGTCCGCGGGTCAGAGGAGAACATCGCGCGACCGGTCGGAGAACACTTCCCGACGTCTCTTGGCCTCGGCACGGACTCGGCCTAGCGTCGTGGACGGTCCCACCCGACACCACCCAACGGCCCCGCCGGCCGAGCTCTGCATTCCAGCCGCCGGCGGGGCCACCTTGCGACCTTCCCCTGCTCGGTCGAGCGTGCCAAGATCGGCGTGTGCCCTTCCCCGCACGCACCATCGCCCCTGAGCAGCCGGGACAGATCAACGGCTCGGGCTACCAGCAGGGCGTGGACCGGTTCGCGGTCCAGGTGATCCGCTCGGTCGAGCACGAGATGCGAGGCAAGCCGGCCTCCATGGTCTACGAGGTCCTCACCATCCACATGTCGCGGCGCCTCCCAGGGATCGTGGTCGACGACGAGACACTGCGTGACGCGGCGGCGCGGATCGCGATCGGGCTGCCGCCGCTCTAGCCCGCTCGTCCCGCATCAGCGCCGATCGGCCCCGACGGTGGCCTCGACGCCGGGTCGGGCGTGACCGAGCTCCAGAACCTGGTCGAAGAGCGTCTCCCAGTCCGAGCCCACCGCCTCGATCTGGTACGACGACGCTCGGCCATGGGCAGCCTCGCCGAGGCGGCGTCGCAGCTCCTCGTCGGCGAGCAGGTCGCACAATGCCTCGGCGTAGGCGGCGACGTCGCCGTTCGCCACGAGCCGACCCGTCACCCCGTCCTCGATGATCTCCGCCGGCCCACGCGGGCAGTCGAAGCTGAGCATCGGTAGCCCGTGCCGCATCGCCTCGAGCAGCACCATCGGGAAGCCCTCCTGGCGCGAGGCCATGGCATACAGGCCGGCCTGCGCCAGGACCTGGTCGAAGTCATGGGTGTAGCCGGGGAGCCGGACGCTGTTGCCCACCCCGAGCGCGGCGACCTGCCGCTCCAGGTCGTCACGGCACTCCCCCTCGCCGTAGATGTGCAGCTGCCAGTCCGGGAACTCGGCGACGGCCACAGCCCAGGCCGCGATCAGTCGGTCGAAGCCCTTGCGGTCCACGAGCCGCCCGCCGCTGACCACGACCTGGTCGGCCAGGGACCCTCCCGCCGCCACGGTGAACGGGGATGCGTTGGGGATCCGGAAGACGGGCGTCCGGGGATAGCGGAGACGGTAGTCGCGCCGATCGGCTTCGGTGAGGGTCACCAGGGCGTCGACGTTCGGCACCGCTTCGTCGAGGATCGACCGCACCACGGGGTTGCTCATGCGCCGCTCGTAGTTCAGGTGGTCCTGGGCGACGTGGACCACGTGGGGCGGGGCCCAGCGCACAGCGGCCAGGTGGAGCATCGGTCGCGTCGTGACCAGGACGCCGGGCGCCAGGGTCGGCAGGGCGCGGCGCAGCAGGAGGTCGGTGTACGCCGAGATCCCGGCGTCCGGCTCCAGCGCTGAGGGCTCGGAGTCCAGACGCCGCCATCGTGGGCGCGCCAGTCGGTCGTGCCGCGGGCGTCCCCTGCGGAGGTGCCGGCGGCGGTTGTCGAGCAGCCAGTGCACCTGCACGCGAGGGTCGATCGGGTAGGGCGGGTCGTCGTGGTTGCGCAGCAGGCTGTGCAGGTGGACCTCACGGTGCTGCGCGAGGTGGCCGGCCAGGAGGTTGACACTGCGGGCGACGCCACCGGTCCCGGTGGCGTCGTACATCAGGAAGTGGATGCGCTCGCTGCTCGGCGCCATCAGGTCGTCCGACCGGGCGGCGTCCCGGCGACCGCTCCTGGCGGTCACCTGGTCACCCGCGGATCCTGCGGGCGAGCCCGTGCGGTACGACGCGGCGCAGCCTGGTCCGCGCCTGTCCCCGATGCTGGGCGTCGAGCATCGTCGCGATCGCCTCCACGGCGGCGGAGGAGACCTCGACCTCCGAGGGTCGATGGGGGTCGTGCGCGGTCTCGATCACCGGGATCAGGTCGTCGAGGTCGCCGTGCACCGCGTAGCCGGCATGCTCGATGCGGACGACCATCTCCTTGGCCGCCGCGATGCACCAGTCGGCGTGGCGGACCGGAAGCCGGAGCTTCTGACGCGGCGCCTGCTCGGCCAGCACCCCCTCGGCGAAGCCGAACTTGACGACGCCGCTGTACCCGGCCCGCGGGTGAGGGAGCCGTGGCCCGAGGGCGAGGTTGACCCGCCGGAGCAGCTCCGTCTGCTCGTAGCCGAGCGACTCGTTGACGCGCGCCTCGTCCCTCGACAACGGGTGCGCGCTCAGGCCTGCCGCCGCGCAGAAACGGGTGAGCAGCACCTCCGGCGAGGTACCGCCCGGGGGAACGGTCACGATGTGTACCCGCTCGGGGGGTAGGTTCCTGCCCCAGCGCTGGGCCACCGAGGCGACGTCCTGGACCGACCAGAAGTGACCGGCCCGCTCGGTGACGACCCGCTCCACGAACGTCCCGTAGGTGATGCCGGCCCGCGTCTTGACCTGCTGCTGCCACTCGGCCGGCACCTGGCGAGCGAGGTCGCGCGCCGTGACGACGACGTGGATCTCCAGGTCGCTCAGGAGGTCGAAGAGCTCGTCGATGCGGTGCTCCGCGACCGGCGCCAGGAGCTCGTGCGAGATGAGCAGGTGCTCGGGACGCGACCGCCGGACGTCCTGGCGCAGGCGCTCGAGGACGTCGAGGGCCCGCGGCGGGTCGACGTCGGGATCGAGCCGACCCCGGAGCGCCAGGGTCAGGAAGAAGTGGTCGTCGAGGCTGCGCAAGGGCAACCGGTACCCCTGGCGGCGCAGCGCCCGCCTCGAGTCCCACAGCACGCTCTGCAGGTACGTCGTGCCGGTCTTCGGAGCTCCCACGTGCAGGACACATCGACGCTTCTCCGGCATGGCCCACTCCCTACGTGCGGCCCGGACGACGTCCCATGTCACCCATCATCGTCAGCGCACATGAACGCCGCCTGAACGGCGTCCGCGCGGCGTACGACCATCGTCGGACGGTCGTCTGAACTCGCCCCTGCTCTCCAGCGCACCCGGGTGACGTCTGCCGTTCACGTGGGTCTGGTTAGGGTGGCGCGTGCCGGGAACGCAGTCGGACTCCGCCTCGGGCCGGCCCGCGGCCCTGGCAGGCGCGGGCCGCGACGTCACCGTCTCCTGGCACGCTCCCGGCACCGACAGCGACGAGGCTCTGCGCCGGCACGTCGCCCACGTGGTCGGGGTCGTGCCGGAGGAGGTCGCGATCGGCCGGCTGTGCGGTCGTTGCGGTTCGTCGGAGCACGGGCGGCCCTGGGCGAGCCACGACGTCCACGTCAGCCTCTCCCGGTCGGGGTCGCACCTGCTGACGGCGGTGTCGACAGCGGGACCGGTCGGGGTGGACGTGGAGAGCGTGGTCGCAGCCGGCGACCTGGCCGCGGCTCGGGCATGGTCACGGGCGGAGGCCGTGCTCAAACGCGAGGGGACCGGCCTGGCTACCAGGTCGGGCGAGGCCCTCCCGGACGACGGTGCCGTCCGCGAGGTCGAGGCGCCGGAGGGCTACTGCGCTGCGGTCGCCTGCGCGGACCGGTGACGGGTCACAGAGCCGGTCGTGCCGGCAGGGCCGGGCTGTAGAGCCAGGCCTCGAACAGGTCACCGAGATCGCGGCCGGCAGCCAGCGAGGCGTGGGCGATGAAGTTCGCGGTCGACACCGTGCCCCCGGCGTGCTCCTGCACCCAGGACCGCAGCAGCCCGAAGAAGGTCGCGTCACCCACCTCGCCGCGCAAGGCGTGCAACGTGAGCGCACCGCGCTTGTAGACCCGGTCGTCGAACATCAGCTCCGGTCCGGGGTCGCCGACGACGATGTCCTGGTCGAGCTCGGCCAGCCGCGCGTGGTGGTCGTCGACCCGCTCCTGGGTGGACAGGGCTCCCGACTCCTCCGACCACAGCCACTCGGCGTAGCAGGCGAAGCCCTCGTGCAGCCAGATGTCTCGCCACTGCCCGAGGGTCACGGCGTTGCCGAACCACTGGTGTGCCATCTCGTGGGCGACCAGCCGCTCACAGTCCCAGTCGTCGTCCATGAAGTTGCGCCCGAACGTCGACATCCCCTGCGCTTCCAGGGGGATCTCGAGCTCGTCGTCGGTGATCACGCAGGTGTACGACGAGAAGGGGTAGGGACCGAAGGCCTGCTCGAAGGAGGCCATCATCTCCGGTTGGCCCCCGAACGCCGCGTCGTACCCGGCGGCGTTCGCGGGCTCCGGGGTGAGGCTGCGCATCGGCACCGACGAGGTCAGGTCGGTCACGCGGTAGCGGCCGATCTGCACGGCTGCGAGGTAGGTGGCCATCGGGACGGTCTGCTCGAACATCCAGGTGTTGCTGCTCGCCCCGCGCCGCCGCTCGGTCTCCTCTCCGGTGAACGCCACGACGTAGTCGGAGCCGGTGGTGAGGGTCAGCGCGTAGGTCGCCTTGTCGTCCGGGCGGTCGTTGCACGGGAACCAGGACGGCGCGCCGTGCGGCTGCGACGCGACCAGGACCCCGTCGGTGAGCTCCTCCCAGCCGGCGGTGCCGAGGGTCTTGGAGGGGACGGGTCGGGGGCTGCCGGCGTAACGGACCCGGATCTCGAACTCGTCTCCCGACGAGATCGTCGACGGCGCCCGCACCACGAGACGGTCGCGGCGGTGCTGGTACTTGGCCGGGCGACCGTCGACCAGGACCTTGGTCGGGCGCAGCGCGTGGAGGTCCAGCTCGACGCCGGTGAGGTCGTCGTGAGCGGTGCAGCGCAGCCGGGCGTCGCCGTCGAGCCGGTTGCCGTCCACCTGGTAGCCGACGTGGAGGTCGTAGTGCTCGACGGAGTACGACGCGCTGCCGTGCCCGGGGACGTAGGGGTCGGTCCCGGCGGGATCGGTCACGCTGGCTCCTCCCAGGGGCCGATGGGGTTGCCGCTCCAACGCGTGCGGCTCGGGACACTCTCACCACGCATCACCAAGGACACCGGACCGATCGTGGCATGGCGACCGATCGTCGCCGCGGGAAGGATAACGCTGTGCGGCCCCAGGGTCGCACCGGTACGGAGCACCACGCGGTCCATGCTGAGCACGCGGTCGTGGAACAGGTGGGTCTGCACCACGCAGCCGTGGTTGACGGTCGCTCCGTCCTGCAGCTCGACGAGGTCGGGTTCGGGCAGCCAGTAGGTGTCACACCAGACGCCTCGTCCGATCCGCGCGCCCAGGACCCGCAGCCAGACGTTGAGAGCGGCCGTTCCTTGGGTGACCGACGCGAACCAGGGCGCAGCCAGCATCTCGGTGAAGGTGTCGGCGAGCTCGTTGCGCCAGACGAACGACGACCAGAGCGGGTGCTCACCGGCCCGGTGTCGACCGACCAGGAGCCACTTGGCGGCGGCGGCGAGAACGGCGGCGACGACGCCGGCGGCGAGCATCACGACGCCGCCGACCAGCACCGTCCAGGCGCCGATCCGGTCCAGGAGGGCGAGCAGGGTCACGCCGACCGCGACGTTGAGCAGGCCGGTCAGCACCAGCGGCACGACCCGGGAGAGCTCGACGAGCGCACGGCGGACCCGGAGCCCGCGCGGCGGGTCGTAGGTGCGGCTCTCGTCGCCGTCGCTGCTGGCCCGCCGGAGCTGGGCAGGCGGGCTCCCGATCCACGACGTACCGGGCTCGGCGGCGCCGCGCCGCGGGGCGGCCGAGAGCACGGCGACCAGGGACTCCTTGGGCACCTTGCGGCCGGGCGCGAGCATGCCGGAGTTCCCGACGAACGCTCGCTTGCCGACCTTGACCCGCTCCACCCGGAGCCAGCCACCGCCGAGCTCGTAGGAGCCGATCAGGGTGTCGTCGGCGAGGAAGGCGTGGTCGTTGACGTGGACCAGGCCCGGGATCATCAGGACCGTCGACGCCTCGACGCCCGCACCGACCCGGGCTCCGAGCAGGCGGAGCCAGGCCGGCGTCAGGGCACTGGAGTACAGCGGGAACAGCCAGGTCCGGGCCTCGTCGAGGACCCGGACGGTGGCCCAGGTGCGGAGCCCCGGACCGGAACGCACCGGGTGGTGGCCGGCCTCGATGCCGCGGCCCCACCAGCGCACCAGGGCCGCGACCAGGGCGGCCAGCACGACGTACCCGACGACGACGGCCAGCGGCAGCCACGGCAGCGCGTGACGTACGGCGTCGCCGAGCGAGCCGGCGCCGCGGACCACGGGATACAGGACCAGCGCCGCCGCGACCGCCGCCAGGCCCGGGAGGCGGCGACCAGCACGGACGTCAGGCCGTAGGCCACGAGCCAGGCCGGCTCCGCCGGCGGGGCCTGGGTGGACCACGGGCCGCGCGCCTCCTTGGCGCGTCGCTCGGCCGGAGAGCCGGCCCAGTACTGGCCGTCCGGGACGGAGCCGGCGACGAACGAGCCCGGCGCCACCTCCGCGTCCTTGCCGATGTGGGCGCCGGGACCGAGCATGCTGCGGACGCCGATCCGGGCGCGGGCCCCGATGTGGATGCCGCCGAGGTGCACGGAGTCGCCGTCGACCCAGAACCCGCCGAGGTCCACCTCGGGCTCGACGGAGGCGCCGCGGTCGATGCGCAGGAGGCCGGTCACCGGCGGCAGCGTGTGCAGGTCGACCCCCTTGCCGACGCGAGCGCCGAGCAGCCGGGCATAGGTGGGGAAGAACGGCGCGCCGGCCAGCGAGGTCGCGGCCAGCTCGTCCTGGACCCGCTGCGCCAGCCAGACCCGGAGGTGGATCCTCGCCTCCGCGCGGGTGCCGCCCGGGCACGACAGGCCGCAGGACCACTCGGGCCAGCAGCGCAGCCACCGCCATCCGACCGGGCGGCACGATGAGCAGCACAGCAGTCGGGCACGACCACCCACCAGCTGAACGACGGGAGCCAGCCCAGGCCGGCGAGCAGCCGGGCCAGGTCGCAGCCGAGCATCAGCCAGGCCAGCCAGCGTAGGGCGGCGAGCGCTCGCAGGGGGAGGAGCGCGGCGAGCTGCCCGGCCTGGGTCTTCCAGGGGATCGGTAGGACGCTGTGGTCGGTGCGGACGACGGTGCCGCCCAGCTCGTCGAGGGCGGCGACAGCGTGGCGACGGTGGGGTTGGCGTAGAGGTCCCCGACGGCGACCTCGGGGAACCGCTCGCGTAGTCGTCCGACCACCTGAGCGGCGGTGAGCGAGCCGCCGCCGAAGTCGAAGAAGTCGTCGCGTGGTCGCCGTGACCTCCGCGCCGAGCACGTCGTACCAGATGCCGGCGACCCACTCCTGCCCCTCGGAGAGGTGGCCGGCGACCCGCCGCGCCTTGGCCAGCGGCCAGGGCAGGGCGTCGCGGTCGACCTTGCCCGACGTCCGGGTCGGCAGCTCGTCGACGGCCGCCAGCCGGGGCACCAGCCCCGCGGGAAGCCGATGCCGGAGCAGCTCGAGGGCCGTGGCCTGGTCGTAGGTGGAGTCGGTCGTGACGTAGCCGACCAGCAGCTTGTTGCCCGAGGGTCGAGCGCACGGCCGCCGCGGCCGACACCACGCCGGGCAGCCGGAGCAGCTGGTCGTCGACCTCTCCGAGCTCGATGCGACGACCGCCGAGCTTCACCTGCTCGTCGGCGCGGCCGGCGAACACCAGGCCCTCGGGGTCGTTGCGCACGAGGTCGCCCGAGCGATAGGCGCGGTCCCAGCCCAGGGCGGGCATCGGTGCGTAGCCCTCGGCATCCTTGACCGGGTCGAGGTAACGGGCGAGCCCGACCCCGCCGATGATCAGCTCACCACTTTCTCCGGGGCCGACCGGTGCGCCGCCGGCGTCGACGACGGCGAGGTCCCAGCCGTCCAGCGGCAGACCGATCCGTACCGGTGGCCGGCCGTCCAGCATCGCCCCGCACGCGACGACGGTCGCCTCGGTCGGGCCGTAGGTGTTCCACACCTCGCGGCCGGGCGCTGGAGGCGTGAGGCCAGCTCGGGCGGGCAGGCCTCACCACCCATGATGAGCAGGCGGACCGCGTCGAGGGCGGTGTCGGGCCACAGCGCGACGAGCGTCGGGACGGTGGAGACGACGGTGATGTCGTTGGCGACCAGCCACGGCCCCACGTCGACGCCGGAGCGGACCAGCGACCGGGGCGCCGGCACCAGGCAGGCGCCGTACCGCCACGCCAGCCACATCTCCTCGCAGCTGGCGTCGAACGCCACCGAGAGCCCGGCCATCACGCGGTCCGCCGGGCCGATCGGCTGGTCGCTGCAGGAACAGCCGGGCCTCGGCGTCGACGAAGGCGGCAGCGCTGCGGTGGGTCACGGCGACGCCCTTCGGCGTGCCGGTCGACCCGGAGGTGAAGATCACCCAGGCGTCGTCGTCGGGCAGCACCGTGGGAGGAGGCACGGGCGCCGCGTCGGGCCCCGGGGTTCGACGGCCAGGCCGTTGCCGACGACCGCTGCCGCCGACGCCTCGTCGAACACGACCCGTGCGCGTTCGTCGGGGTCGTCGGCGTCGACGGGCACGTACGCCGCGCCGCGACCAGGATGCCGAGGATCGCGACGTACAGGTCCACGGTTCCCGACTTGATGCGGACCCCCACCTTGTCACCGGGCCCGATCCCCGCGGAGCCCAGCCGAGCGGCCAGCTCGCCGGTGGCCTCCTCGAGCTCCTCGTAGCTCAGCGTCTCGGTGCCGCTGTCCACGGCCAGCGCCTCGGGATACCGGTCGGCGGTGGAGCGGAAGACGTCGACCAGCGTCCGAGGCTCCGGCGCACGGCTGCTCGCCGTCAGCGACGGCAGCAGTCCCGCCCTCTGACCGGTCATGGGGTCATCTTGTCGATCCCGGGTGAACGGCTGGTGTCCCGGTCTCAGGTCGGCTCGAGGTGGCGGTCACGTGGCTTCGGACCACCTGCGGCCCGAACCCCGACGGCCGCAACATTTCGACCAAGCTCTGTGCCCGAAATCGACCCCACGCGTGCCTGGTGATGCCAAGATCGAGGCAACACCGAACGCCTCCCCCCGGGCCTCGGTGGGCAAGACCTCGCGACACCAGCCATGTCCCCCTTGGCCAGCGAGAAGGGCGCTCTCGGAACCACCAGACGCCGCGAAGCCCCCGCCGCAGGACGGCGGGGGCTTCGCCGTCAGTAGTACCAGGGGAACGGCGACCAGTCGGGGTCGCGCTTCTCGAGGAACTGGTCGCGCCCCTCCTGCGCCTCGTCGGTCATGTAGGCCAGGCGCGTGGTCTCGCCGGCGAACAGCTGCTGCCCGACGAGGCCGTCGTCGATGAGGTTGAACGAGTACTTGAGCATCCGCTGGGCGGTGGGGCTCTTGCCGTTGACCAGGCGCCCCCACTCCAGTCCGGTCGCCTCGAGCTCGGCGTGCGGGACGGCCTTGTTGACCGCGCCCATCCGCACGCCGTCCTCGGCGGAGTACTCCTGGCCGAGGAAGAAGATCTCGCGGGCGAACTTCTGCCCGACCTGCCGGGCCAGGTACGCCGACCCGAAGCCGCCGTCGAACGAGCCCACGTCGGCGTCGGTCTGCTTGAACCGCGCCTCCTCGGCACTCGCGATCGTCAGGTCGCAGACGACGTGCAGCGAGTGGCCGCCGCCGGCGGTCCAGCCCGGCACCAGCGCGACCACGATCTTGGGCATGAACCGGATCAGGCGCTGGCACTCCAGGATGTGCAGGCGGCCCAGCTGGGCCCGGTCGACGGTCTCCGCGGTCTCGCCCTCGGCGTACTGGTAGCCCGCACGGCCCCGGATCCGCTGGTCACCGCCGGTGCAGAACGCCCACTTGCCGTGCTTCTGGCTCGGGCCGTTGCCGGTCAGCAGGACGCAGCCCACGTCGCTGGAGCTGCGCGCGTGCTCGAGCACCCGCAGCAGCTCGTCGACGGTGTGCGGCCGGAACGCGTTGAGCACGTCGGGGCGGTCGAACGCGATCCGGACCGTGCCGTGCGCCCTCGCTCGGTGGTACGTCAGGTCGGTCAGGTCCTCGAACCCGGGGACGTCGTCCCACTGCTCGGGGTCGAAAGTCTCGCTGACCCCCTCGATGGCGCTCATGGACAGCGAACCTACCGGCCACGGCGTACGCCGGAATGCCGGCCCGGGCGGTCGGCGTTGGGGCGGACATGGCACTCACCGGCACCTATGTCCCGAGCAAGCAGCAGTGGGTCCGCGACCAGGTCGCGGAGTACGAGGCGTCCGACGGGACGCGGGCCGACACCCTGCGCGGCAGTACCGACCCGATCGTGGTGATCACCTCGGTCGGCGCGAGGTCGGGTGACCTCCGCAAGAACCCGGTGATGCGGGTCGAGCGCGACGGTTCGTACCTCGCGGTCGCCTCGCTCGGCGGGTCGGACCGGAACCCGGAGTGGTACCACAACCTCCTCGCCCACCCCGAGGTCGAGCTCCAGGACGGTCCGGAGAAGCACACCTACTCGGCGCGGGTGCTCAGCGGTGAGGAGCGCCGGGAGTGGTGGGACTACGCCGTGGCCACCTGGTCGACGTACGGGGAGTACCAGAAGAAGACCGACCGCGAGATCCCGGTCTTCCTGCTCGAGCGGGTCTGAGCGTCGTACCTCCTGCGCCACATCCGTCACAGGGCGCCCACGGTCCTGTCGCTTCGTAGGGGTTGCAACACCTACGAAGCGACGGGATCGCCGGTCGACCGGCGATCCCGACGACCCGACGCCCTCACCGCCGCCGGGCGATGGAGGCGGCCAGGCCCACCAGGTGGGCCAGCCGGGCCAGCTCGGAGTCGAGGAACTCGGGCCCGCCGCGGCGGCCGAGGACCACGACCTTCTTGTGGCCCGCCGGCGCGACCGCGATCAGGTCGTCGCCGATCACCTGCCGGTCGAGCCCGGCTCCGGGCTTGAGGTCGATGTCGGGGGGCGCGCCCTCGCTGGCGTGCTCGACGACCAGGCCGTCCGGGCTGCGCAGGATCCGTGCCGCCCACTCGCAGCGGAACGCGACCGGCAGCACCTCGACCAGCCGGTCGAGCGCGGTCTCGGGCTCCTGGGTCAGCGACTCGACGACCTCGAGGTCGGGGAACAGGCCGCCACCAGCCAGGTAGCGGCTGATCCACAGCACCCGGACGCCGTCGACGGCGTTGCAGGCGGAGACCACCGAGTCGGGCATCCCGCCGTCGACCATGTCGAGCAGGACGTCGTCGACATCGGTGCCGTCGAGGCCTTTCTCGACGATCTCGATCGCCTCGATGTCACCGCCCGCCGCACCGATCGCCGTCGCCAGCCGGCCCAGCGAGCCGGGCACGTTGGGCAGCTCCACCCGCAGCAGCAACATGCGTCGAGGCTAGCGACCGCACGTGACGGATGGGTTTCGGTTTCCGACGGGTGGGCGGTCGCCCGGCGAGCTCAGCCCGACAGCCGGGCGGTGAGCCCGCTGGCGCGCTGGGCCGGGCGCGAGACGGCCGTGCGTACGGCGTCGGGCGTGGCCACCACGGTCACCTTCTGCTCGGCACGGGTGATCGCGGTGTAGAAGAGCTCGCGGGTCAGGAGGGGTGAGTCGTCGGGCGGGAGCAGGACCGTGACCGCGTGCGCCTGGCTGCCCTGGCTCTTGTGCACCGTCATCGCGTGCATGGTCTCGACGTCGCTCAGGCGCGACGTCGACAGTCTGCGCGGGCCGTCCGGCCGGGAGATGGCGGCCTCGACGTCGTCGCCGGTGGCGACCACGACCCCGGTGTCGCCGTTGAAGAGGTCGAGTCCGTAGTCGTTGCTGGTCAGCAGCAGGGGCCGGCCGGCGTACCACTCCTGCCCCCAGCCGCCCCCGATGGGAAGACCGGTGTGGTCGGCCAGGCCCCGTTCGACCAGCCGGTTCCAGTGGGAGACCCCCCACGGGCCGTCACGGTGGGCGCACAGGAGGCGGTGGGCGTCGAGTGCGGCGACCGCGGCCTCGACGTCACCGGCCACGGCCGCCGCGCGCAGGGCGATGGCGTGGTCGACGAGCCGGGTGCGCAGCGTCGCCAGCGTCTCGGGGGCGTCGGGGTCGAGCAGCTCGACGTGGGTCGTGCCGGCGCGGAGCAGGTCGACCGCGCGGTCGCCGTCGCCGGCGTTGACCGCGGCGGCGAGGGTGGTGATCTCGGGCCCGAACCGGTGGTTGGTGAGCAGCGCGGCGACGGTGTCGGCGTCGCGGGCGGCCAGCCCGTCCACCAGGTCGGCGAGTACGGCGCCGGCCTCGACCGACGCCAGCTGGTGGGGGTCTCCGACCAGCACCAGCCGACAGTCGGAGCGCACTGCCTCGAGCAGCCGGGCCATCATGGTCAGCGACACCATCGACGTCTCGTCGACGACGATCACGTCGTGCGGCAGCCGGTTGTGGCGGTCGTGGCGGAACCGGTTGCGGCTGCCGCGCTTCCACCCGAGGAGGCGGTGGAGAGTCTGGGCCACCGGCTGACCGATGTCGGCGGCGTGGGAGCGCAACGGGTCGCTGCGCAGCGCGTCGCCCACCGCCTCCTGGAGGCGAGCGGCAGCCTTGCCGGTCGGCGCGGTGAGGGCGACCCGCAGGGGCCGCTCGGCGCCCTCGGCGAGCAGGGCCAGCAGGCCGGCGACCGCGGTCGTCTTGCCGGTGCCGGGTCCGCCGGTGACGACGGTGGTCCAGCGTCTGGCCGCAGCGAGCGCGGCGGCCCGCTGCTCGTCGTACCCGGCTGGGAAGAGCACCGGGGCCGAGGCCGCGAGCGCGGCCTCGTCGGCGGGCGGTGGGGTCAGGGCGAGGCGCGCGACCAGGTCGTCGCGCACCTGGCACTCCTCGCGCCAGTAACGGTCGAGGTAGCACCGGTCGCCCTCGACGCGGAGCACCCCGGCGCTCCCGACCCGACTGTCGGCGACCCGCTGGGCCCAGCCAGGCGCGGGCCAGGCAAGGCCGTCGGGCAGGGGGTCGGCGGTGAGGGCGGCCAGGTCGAGGCAGACCGAGCCGTGGCGCAGCTGACGGACCACGAGCGCCAGGGCCAGCGCGACCTCGTCGTCGGGCTCGTCGGCCAGCGTGCGGATGCGGGTAGCGGCGTGGACGTCGGAGGCCTCCAGCACCCCCGCGGTGTTGAAGTGCCCGAGCAGGCCGTCGACACCCAGCGCGAAGCGGCGGTCAGCGGGGTCGTCGGTCTCGAACGGGTCGACCAGCCGTGGGGTCGTCATGCCCGCACCCCCTCCAGCAGGTCGCTGAGCTCGGTGACCAGGGCGGCCGGCGGCGACCAGTCGAAGACCCCGGCGACGTGGCCGTCGACCACCGGCGTCTCGGGCCCGCACATGCCGCGCAGGAAGAGGTAGAGCACGCCACCGAGATGCCGCTCGACGTCGTACGACGGCAGCCGCCACCGCAGGTAGCGGTGGAGGACGACGGAGTAGAGGAGTGCCTGCAGGGGGTAGTGGCTGTGGAGCATCGCCGCGGCCATCGCCGGGCGGCTGTAGTCGGCCGACGTCACCGGCGTGCCCGGCTCGCCGAGGAGGTTGGTCTTGTAGTCGACCACGACGTAGCGGTAGCCGCCGTCGGCGTCGGAGTCGGGGATCCGGAGCACGACGTCGATCGACCCCGAGAGATAGCCGCGCAGGGCCTGCTCCCCCAGCGGGCCGGCCAGCTGCTCGGCGTAGGGAGCCAGCGGGTCGCCGGCCGGCAGGTGTCGCCGCAGTACCGACGCGACCTCGCCGAGGTGTACGCCGGCTCGCCCCGCTGCCGGACGGTCGCCGCCGGTCAGCGGGAACTCGAAGTCGAGCTCGCACAACCGGTCGCGGGCCGGGAGGTCGACCAGGCGGAGGTCGCCGGCCAGCGGGCCGAGCGGGGTCATCTGCGACGGCAGCAGACCAGCGGCGAGGTCGGCGGCGGGGACGCCGACCGGCCACCAGGGGAGCTGCTCGCGGGCGCGGGCCTCGAGCTCGACGACGAGGTCGGGCGCCTCGGGCTCGGCGGTCTCGAGCACGGCGTGCACCAGGCTGCCGAACGACGCCCCCGACGGCAGGTCGGCCATCGGCGACGGGATCCCGGTCTCCGTGGCCGGCTCCGGCAGCCCCGGCAGGTCGTCGGTCTCGAGCTCGTCGTCCAGAGGCGAGATCTCGGCCTCGGACGTCACGCCGCTCGGCTGCTCCTGCACCCGGATCAGGCCGGAGTAGGAGGTGCGGCGCCACTCGGTGTCGACAGCACGGTCGAAGACCCGCGCCGCCAGCTCTCCGGGCGCCGGCGGGGTCACCCGGGTCGTGGCCCCGGCCGCCGACGCGAGCTCCGGGGACGGCCCGCCGAGCTCGTCGAGCATCGCCAGCACCCGAGCGACGTAGTCGTCGTCGCGGATGGCGATCTGGTCAGGCACCTCGGCCTGTCCGGGCTGGCGCCCGAAGAGCAGGCGGTGGAGGCCCACCGGTAGGGGTGTTGGCGGTGGGCGCCCACCAGGTGACCACCTGCGACTGAGCCCGGGTGAGCGCGACGTAGAGGTCGCGCAGCTCCTCGCCGGCCTCCTCGTGGAGGTGGGCGTCGGCGTGCGGCTTCCACGACGCACCACCACCGGCGACATCGAGCATGCGGACACCCTCGGCGTCGTGGAAGCGCGCGACGTCGACCGGCCAGACGTACTTCATGGAGACGAAGGGCAGGTGCACCACGGGGTACTGCAGGCCCTTGCTCTGGTGGACCGTCGTGACCTGCACGGCGGCCGCGTCGCTGTCGAGTCGGCGGACCCGCTCGGACGAGGCCGCGTCGCGCTCGGAGCGCAGCCACTCCAGGAGCCCGGTGAGCCCCAGCCCCTCGCGCCGGGCGGTCTCGTGGAGGGTCTGCCCGACGTGACGCAGGTCGGTGAGGAGCCGCTCCCCGCCGATCGTGCCGAGCACCCGAGCGGTCAGACCCTGCTCCTCGGTCGCCTCCATGAGGGCGGCCACACCGCGACCTCGCAGCAGGAGCGCCCAGCCACGCAGTCGGTCGGCGAGGCGGTCGGTGAGCTCGTCCCCACCGGCGTGGAGCTCGGCAGCGTGAGCCCGAGGAACGACGTGAGCGCGGCCGCCCGCACGCGCCCGGACCGGTGGGGCTGCTCGAGCGCCTCGAGCACGCAGAGCCATTGGTCACCGGCCGGCGAGGTCAGCAGCTTGCTGCCTCCCCCGACGACCGCCGGGACGCCCGCGTCGGCCAGGGCCTGCCGGACCAGCTCGGCCTGCGACCACTCGCCGACCAGCACCGCGACGTGCCGAGCCTCGATCGGGGCCTCGCACCAGGTCGCCCGGGAACCGAGCAGCTCGGCGATGTCGGCTGCGCAGTCGCGGGCGATGTGCGCACGGGCGTCGGACGCCTTGACCTTGCCCTGGGCGAGGGCGAAACCGTCGCGGCGCACCTGGCGCACCCGGAACGGCGCCGGGTGGGGCGCACCCACGAGCCGAGAACCGCCGTGCTCGGCGGTGACGCCACGGACCTCGATGCGAGGGTCACCGAGCGCGGCGCCGCGCAGCACCACCTGGAGGCGCTCGACGAGGTCGGCGTCGCTACGGCGGTTGACGTCGAGCGTGGCCTGGGTGGTGGCGGTCGCTGCCGCCGCAAGATAGGTGACGACGTCGCCACCGCGAAAGGCGTAGATGGCCTGCTTGGGGTCGCCGATCAGCACCACCGTGGCGTGACCGGAGAACGCTCGGTCGAGCACCTCCCACTGCTTCGGGTCGGTGTCCTGGAACTCGTCGACCAGCACGACCTTCCAGCGCTGTCGCATGCGCTGCCGCGCCGGGGCGTCGGGGTCGGCGAGGGCGTCCGCCAGCCGGCCGAGGAGGTCGTCGTAGGACAGGATGCCGAGCCGTCGCTTGCGCCGCTCGATCTCGGTACGGACCTCGTGGGCGAACCAGACCCGCTGTCCGCCGGCGCTCTCGTGGTCGTCGGCGTCGGCCAGCCGGGCGTGGGCGTCGCCCACGACGGTCGCGGCCAGCGTGAGTGCCTCGGCCCGGGTGAACGGCGGTGGCGCGGGGTCGTGGCCGAACCGGCGGAGGTAGACGTCGTCGACCACCTCGACCACGAGCTCGTCCAGCGACTCGACGAGGGTCGCGCCGGTGTCGCTGTCGCCGGCGACCCCGAGCGACCGGAGCACGGTCTGGCAGAACTGGTGCGTGGTCGCGATCGTCGCGGCGTCGAACGACGCGAGCGCATCCCGCAGGCGACGGTGCCGCTCGGAGACCTCGTCGGGCTCGCCGGTCAGCAGGTGGGCGACCACCGGGTGGGAGTGGTCGGCGACGTCAGGCCGGGCCAGTGCTCGTTCGGCGGCGACCAGCTGCTCGCGCACCCGCTCGCGCAGCTCTTGGCTGGCGGCGCGCCCGAAGGTGATCACCAGCAGCTGGTCGAGGGTTGCGTGACCCTCGGCGACGAAGCGGGTCACCAGGGCCGCGACCGTGAACGTCTTGCCGGTGCCGGCGCTCGCCTCGAGCAGGGTCGTCCCGCTCGGGAGGGGTCCGGCGAGGTCGAAGGGGTCCATCACCAGCTCCCCTGCTCCGCGGTCAGCAGCGGGCTCCAGACCCGGAGCGCCAGCGCCCCGAACCTGGTCGTCTCGCCGGCGAGCTCCTCGCCGGGCCCGGGCACGTCGGCGCTCCCGGGCACGAGGTCGACGTGGCCCCAGGCGCGGAGCGCGGCGGGGTCGGACTGCTCACCGGGGAACCGGCCGTCGCGCCAGTCGTAGCCCGCCTTGCGGAGCGCCTCGGCCGCGTCGGCGTGGGTACGGCGGGCGCGGGCGTAGCCGAGGGACGCCTTGAGGGGCAGGGGAAGCGGCTCGCGGAGACCTCGGTCGCGCAGGGCGACCAGGTCGCGCAGGAGAAGGGCGGCGGTGTCGTCGAGCGGGCCGAGCAGCGAGGCGGTGGTCTCCTCGCGCGAGCCTCCACGCGGCCGCCCGATCGTGTGGGCGGTCCAGCTGTGGTCCTCGTCGGAGGCGGCCAGCGCCAGGAGCCGCACCCAGGAGGCCAGGCGGTGCTTGGCCCCGAGCCGTGAGTAGGTCACCGCGACCAGCCGGTCGCCGTAGACCTCGGGCACGGTGCCGCGCAGCCAGCGGTCGCCACCGAGGTCGACGCTCACGTCGACGGCTCGGGGCTCGGTCTGCCGGAGGGCGGCCGCCTGCGTGCACAGCGGCATCGCCGAGCGCCAGGATCTTGTCGAGCAGCCGCCACCCCAGGCGGCCGGGCGGCAGCAGCCCGCGTCGCCACTCGCGCTGCTTGACCGTGTCGGGGTCGAGCCCGGCCAGCAGGTCACCGAGGACCCGGTCTCCGACCGCCCACTGCGCGAGGTTGTCGATCTCGACCGGCAGGGCGTCCTCGGGCTGGTCCTCGTCGGCGGGCAGCGCGAGGTCGACCCCGTCGCGGCCGAGGAAGCCCTTGACCGGGTCGGACCAGAAGCGCACGAGGTCGGCGAGCAGGACGTCGCCGGGCGGGGCCGCCGGCAGCGGTCCGGTGAGGAACGGCGACGGCGGCGACCCGGGGCCCGGCGGCGGCTCGGGCGCCTGCCGCCGCGGCGGGGTCGAAGGAGAAGACCTCACCGGCCACGAGACCGGCGGGCGTGACGTTCTTGGCGTCGAACGGCTGGAGCGGGTGGTGGGTCGTGACCGCTGCGGAGACCCGGCCGCCGTCGGCGGTGGCCGCGGTGCGGTCGAGCGCGTCGAGCACCTCACCGAGCGGCGTCGCCGGCGGCCGCGGCTGGCCGGAGAACTCGTTGGCCCCGGTGTAGGTGACCACCAGGGTCTGGGTCGCGGCGAGGATGGCGTCGAGGAGCAGCTGACGGTCTTCGCTGCGGGCATCACGCTCGCCGGTCAGCGGGGTGCGGGCCAGCACGTCGTCGCCGTCGACCGAGCCCTGGCGCGGGAAGACCCCGTCGTCGAGCCCGAGCAGGCAGACCACGCGGTGGGGCACCGAGCGCATCGGCACCATCGTGCAGACGGTGAGGGTGCCGGTGCGGAAGTTGGCACGGGTGGGGCGACCGGCCAGCCGATCGGACAGCAGGGCGCGGACGTCGGGCAGCCGGAGGTCGACGGCACCGTCGCCCGCCTGGCGCACCCGGCCGAGCTCGCGCTGCACCTGACCCGTCTGCCACCCGTCGAGGCCGGACGACGGCGGTCAGGGCGTCACACCGTCGCCGATGGCCCCGACCCAGTGGTCGAGCGCGTGGGTGCCGGTCAGCCGGTCGGTGACGTCACGGAGGCGGGAGACGTACTCGGCGAGCCGGCCGACCAGGTCGACCTGGGCGCTGCCGACGTCGTCGAGCGGGAGGGCGCGGTCGAGCCAGGCCGACGAGTCGTCGGAGAGCGCGACCCCGGTGAGCAGCCGGTCGAGGCCGAACTCCCAGGTGTTCGCGACGTAGGACGAGAGCCCGAAGTCGGCGCGGTGGGCCGCGTCGAAGGCCCACCGCACCCCCGACTCGCGGGTCCAGATGTCGAGCTGCTCGAGGTCGTCGTCGGTGAAGCCGAAGCGGCGGCGCACCGGCTCGGTGCGGGCCAGGTCGAGCACCTCGGTGGCAGGGGCCCGTCCGCCTGCGAGATCGAGCAGCGACCGGGCCACGCCCAGCAGCGGGTTGGTCTGCACCGGTGACCGGTCGGCCAGCCGCACCCGCAGCCGGTGGGCCGGGTGGCCGCGCTCGCCCACGACGTCGCCGAGCCCGAAGCCGGCCTCGATGAGCGGCGCGTAGGTGTCGATGTCGGGGCACATCACCAGGACGTCGCGGGGCTCGAGGGTGGGGTCGTCGGCCAGCAGCCCGAGCAGCACCTCGCGTAGCACGTCGACCTGGCGGGCGACGCCGTGGCAGGCGTGCACCTGCACCGACCGGTCGGCCGGGTCGAGGACCCGTCCCTCCGGTCGGAGGGCGTCGGCGGCGAGATCGGCCTGGAGCCGGCCGAGCAGGGTCTCGGGCGCGCGAGCCGGCTGCTGCCTCGACGGTGTCGTCGGCGACCGCGGCAGCGCCCAGCGCGCGCTGGAGCTCGCGGGTGTCGCGGCCGAGCCCGGCCAGCAGCGGGTGGCGCGACCACGCCGGTGGCCGTCGTCGGCGGCACGCGGCAGCACGCCCGCGCGGCCCCGCAGCGCCGTCCCACAGCGCGGGCGACGGGTGGGGCAGCCAGAGGTGCACGTCGCGCTCGCGGCCGAGCGCGTCGAGCAGCCCGATCTCGGTCACCGACAGCCGGGTGTGGCCGAACAGCGACAGCCGGGTCGGCAGGTCGAAGGCCTCGGGGTCCTCCAGCAGCCGCTCGACGGTGTCGCGGTGGCGCTCGACGCGGTGACGGCGCGTCGACCCGGTCGACCAGCCGTCGCCAGAGCTCGGGCTGCCAGGCCAGGTCGGGGGCGATCGGCGCGCCGGCGCCGTCGGTGTCGCGCCCGGCCGACCAGTCGGCCACCAGCGCCGGCCGCTGGCCGGCGTACGACGCGAACAGCCCGGCCAGCCGCCGCGCCACGGAGAACCGCCGGCCGAGCCGGAGGTCGGCCTCCTCGCCGGTGTCGCGGTGACCGAGGTGGCGGGCCAGGGTCGCCGCCCACGGCTCGTCGAGGCGAGGCGTCGAGCACCTCGAGCAGCGGCCAGGCGAGGGCGTCGGGCGCCCACGGGTCGTCGTCGCGGGTGCCGGTGACCTCGGCGACCAGCGAGCCCGGCGAGCGGAACTCCACCGCCGCGCACACCCCGTCGCCCGACGGGTCCGGCGCCCAGCACGTGGGAGAGCCGCTGGCTCAGCCACCGCTCCATCCCCCGGCGCCGGCACCACCACCAGCTCGCGGGCGAACGGGTCGGGCAGTGGCCGCGACGAGGAGCCGGCCCAGCCCGTCGGCCAGCGCGTCGGCGCGCAGGGCACGGTGCAGGTGCAGGCTCACGGGCCGACCCTAGGCGGTGCGGCCGACATCAGCGGGACGGCGGTCCGCCCGGCAGGCGCACCGTGCACGAGCCCCCGCCACGACGAGCGCGGCGGGGGCCTGCGGGGACCGGTGAGACGGAGGAGCGACACCGGCCACGTATCTCGGTGGGGCTAGTAGAACCTGCGACGCGTGCCACCGATCGGCACGAAGTTCAGCACCAGGCCGACGACGAGCAGGATCGCTCCGATGATCGTCAGGATGCTGATGCTGGCGATGAGACCGATGATGAGCAGGATGAGTCCGAGGATGATCAACGCAGTGCCACCCTTCCTATAGGTGATTGACCTCTGGACCCTGCCCGAGGGCCCAGGGTGGCGGACACACCCCGTGGGGTGAGGTCGCTCGAGGGTGAGGACCCCTACCCTCACGGCTGTGGCCATCAGACTCGCGATCGTCAACGACTACGAGGTCGTCGTGCACGGCCTCGCCGCGATGCTCCGCTCCTACAGCGAACGGGTCGAGGTCGTCGAGGTCGACGCCAACACCCATCCGAGGTCCGCGGTCGACATCGCCCTGTTCGACACCTTCGCGCAGAGCTTCCGCGACCGCGAGCGCATCGCGCGCCTGGTCTCCGACCCCCGCATCGGCAAGGTCGTGGTCTACACCTGGGGCGCCGACGACCCCTCGGTCGGCGCGACCCGGGTGCCCGGCATCTCGGCGTACGTCAGCAAGCGCCTGGCTGCCTCCGAGCTGGTCGACCGCCCTCGAGCGCATCCACGCCGGCGACCCGTCAAGCTCCACGACTCCGGCCACGGCCCGCTGGTCGGGGGCGACTGGCCGGGGCGCGAGGAGGGACTCACCGCGCGGGAGTCCGAGGTGCTGTCGCTGATCACCCAGGGCTACTCCAACAACGACATCGTCGAGACCACGATGCTGTCCATCAACTCGATCAAGTCCTACATCCGCTCGGCCTACCGCAAGATCGGGGTGACCTCGCGCTCGCGGGCGATCCTGTGGGGGATCGACCACGGCTTCCAGCCCGACCGCGCCCGGATGTCGGGCGACGAGCTGGCTCAGGACGCGCGCTAGCCGCTCGGCCGGAGGAGCTGTTGCGATGTCCCCGTCAGACGACCGCGACGAGACGCCGCGACGAGCAGGCTCGACCGCAACTGGGACGAGCTGCTCCAGGAGCTCCGGATCACCCAGACCGGCCTCCAGCTGCTTGTCGGGCTTCCTGCTGACGCTGCCGTTCACCCAGGTCTTCGCCGGGCTCGACCCGGCCCAGCAGTGGCTCTATCTCGCGCTGGTGCTGGTGGCCAGCGTGGCGGTCGGGCTCAACCTGACCCCGATCATGCTCCACCGCCGGGTGTTCGGCGACCACGTGAAGGAGCGCGTCGTCGAGGTCGGTCACCTCGTCAGCCAGGCCGTGATCGTCGGCGTCGCGCTGCTGGTCGTCGGGACCGCCGCCCTGATCTTCTCGGTGGTGGTGAGCTGGACGGTCGGCTTCGTGGTCGGTGCCGCTCCGGCTCGTCCTGGTCACGCTGCTGCTCGTCGTACCCCGGCGGCTCGAGCCCCGCTGACCTCGTCGTACGACGGGGCTCAGGGCGCTGCCCGGGGCAGGCAGAGTCACCGGTGATCGACTCGGTGAAGGCCCCGGTCGCCAGGTCCTCGTGGCCCGGTGAGGGTCACCTGACCCGGTGACCGCGCGCAGCGCCCGGTGCCGGTCAGCGACGTCGAGGTCGAGGTGAAGGCTCCGGTGGCGGCCTCGAGGGTCCCGGCGACCTCGGCGGTCAGCGTGCCACCGAGCCCGGTGAACGTGATGGGCCCGTCGAAGTACACGGTCGTCCCGTCCGAGCCGGTGATCGTGAACGACGCGCTGGTGGTGCCGACGCTCACGCCGCCGACCGAGACCGTCGCGGTCGTCTGCCCGTTGCCGAGGTCCTGGCCGGTGCCGGTGGCCGCGACCGGGACGCACCTGGCGTGGGCGGCCGCAGGTGCCGCCTGGGCCGGAGCGGCGAGCAGACCGCCGGCCGGGCAGAGCGCGGAGGTCAGCAGGGCCAGCAGGACGGCGAGCAGGGTGGTGCGGACGGTCGGGCGGATGACGGCCAGGACATGGGAACCCCCGAGGTGGAGTGACCCCGGGCTCGCGCCCGAGGGCGAGTGGAGGTACGACGCTACGCCGCGACGCGCCGGGTGTCCTCCCCGCAACGGCGGTCGTCTCGCCCTCGGCGCGTCGGTGCGGCAGCAGCAGGCCGGCGCACACCAGTGAGCCACGCCGAGGCGGCGACGAACGCGCTGAGCACGTCGCTGACGTGGTGGGCCCCCTCGTAGAGCCGAGCGAGCATCGTGAACACGGGGATCACCACGAGGAGCGCGATCAGGGCACCGGACACGCGGGTGTAGGCCCACAGCAGCGCCGCGAGCGAGCCGCCGATCGCCGACCGCCGTCCCGGTGTGGCCCGGACGGGAAGCTGTGGTCGGCCACCAGCCCCGACTGCAGGATGTGCACCGGCGGGCGCTGGCGCGGGTCCAGCGTCGTGCCGGCGAGGTAGAACAGCGCCCAGCCCGGCGTCGAGCGCCGCGACGAAGACGAGCGGCCACCAGGTGCGCTTCCACACCGCGAAGACCGACGCCCGACGACGACCAGGGCGATCGCCCCGGTAGGGTCTGGCCGATCAGGGTGCCGAGGTCGGCGGCCCGGGTCAGGTCAGCGGTGCGCTGGCCGACGAACCAGAGTGTTGACCTGGTTCTCGTGGGCCATCGTGCTCTTCAGCGGATGGGTGATCAGCCAGCCGACACCCACCAGCACCGCAGCAGATCAGCAAGCACGCCCCGACCAGGGTCAGGAGCGTGCGCCCCCACGGGCGGCCTGAGGGCGGGGTGAACCTGCTCGTCCCTGGCATGGCCGCGGATTGTCCCGCGCCGCGCGGGCCGACCTCACCGCGAGGGGTGACCAGCACCCGGCTCGAGACCAGCCCCGAGCGGCGAAGGACCCGGCAGTTCACAGGAAGGACACAGGTCCCTCCCACGCACGGCCAGCCCGCGGGCACCATGGAGCCATGTCCGAGACCTCCAGCGGCAACAGGTGGGAACCCGGCTCGTCCGGCGACGCCTACCCTGGGCCCCGGCCCGAGCCTGCGTCGACGCCGAGCGCGCCGACCGGCTCCGACGTCGTCCCCGTGGAGTGGGCTGCGGCCGCCGGTGCGCTCGAACGCCGGCCGTCGTACGACGTGCCGGTCACGGTCGAGGACGGGACGCGCGGCCGCCGTCGCGGCCTGCTCGTCGCCGGGGTCGCGCTCGTGGTCCTGGCCTCCGGCGCCACGGGCTACGTGGTCGGCGGCGCCACCGCCGGGAGCGGGCAGGACCAGGTCACCCGCCAGGGACCGCCTCCGGGCCTCGACGGCGGTCCTGGCGGCTTCGGCCCGCCGGCAGCCGGGAACGGTGCTGGATGAGCGCGGCCGTCCGCAACCTCCCGCTCGAGCGGTCGTCGCGACATCGCCACCTCGGCCACCGCGCCCAGCGCGACGCGGCCGTGCGCGTCCTCGCGGGCTCCGCCCTCTGGCTGAGCCTGCTGCTGGTCACCTTCTGGTGGGACCGGGACGGCGGCATCCGCGACCTCACCACCGGCGCAACGACCGGGCTCACCTCGCTCGGCCGGCTGACCGGGCTGGTCGCCTCCGTGCTGCTGCTCGCCCAGGTCGTCCTGATGGCCCGGGTGCCCGTGCTGGAGTCGGCCTACGGCCAGGACCGCCTGGCCCGCCTGCACCGGCTCGTCGGGTTCACGTCGTTCGACCTGATGGTCGCCCACGTCGTGCTGATCACCTGGGGCTACGCCGGGGCCTCGTTCACCGGCACGCCCGCGACGCTGTGGCGCCTGGTCACGACCTACCCCGGGATGCTGATGGCCACCGGCGGCACCGCGGCCCTGGTGATGGTCGTGGTCACCAGCGTCAAGGCCGCCCGCCGCCGGCTCCGCTACGAGTCGTGGCACCTGCTCCACCTCTACGCCTACCTCGGCGTCGGCCTGGCGCTGCCCCACCAGCTCTGGACCGGGCAGCAGTTCGTCACCTCCCCCGCCCGCACGGCGTTCTGGTGGACCGTGTGGGCGCGTCGCCGCCGGCGCGATCCTGGTCTGGCGGGTCGGCGTCCCGCTGGTGCGCAACCTGCGCCACCGGCTGGTCGTGACCTCGGTGGTCCGCGAGTCCGACGACGTGGTGTCGGTCTACCTGACCGGCCGGCGCCTCGACCGGCTGGGGGTCGAGGCCGGGCAGTTCCTCTCCTTCCGGTTCCTGGGCCGGCCGGGTTGGACCCGCGCCAACCCCTACTCCCTGTCCGCCGCTCCCGACGGGCGCAGCCTGCGGATCACCATCCAGGCCGTCGGCGACGGCAGCGCCGCGACCTTCGGGCTCCGCCCGGGCACCCGCGTCGCTCGTCGAGGGCCCCTACGGTCGGCTCGGCGCTCGGGCCCGCACCCGGCCCCAGGTCGCCCTCATCGGCGCCGGCGTCGGCATCACCCCGATCCGCGCGCTGGCCGAGGGCCTCGACGTCCGGTACGGCGACTGCGTGGTGCTGCACCGCTACACCGACGACCGCCTCTTCGGTCGCGAGCTCGACCTGCTCGCGCGGGACCGCGGTCTGGCTCTCCTCAGCCTTCCTGGACACCGTCGTCACGACGACTCCTGGCTTCCCGTCGGGGTCGACGACCGCGTCGACGACGTCACGGCGCTGCGGCACTGGGTGCCCGACATCGCCGAGCGCGACGTCTTCGTCTGCGGTCCCGAGCCCTGGACCGAGCTGGTCCGCGACACCCTCCTCCGCGCCGGCCTCCCCGAGGACCGGCTCCACCTCGAGACGTTCGCCTGGTGACTTCGTGAGACGCATCTCCTTCTGGGTGCTCAGCACCCTGTCCGCCGTCGTCCTCCTCGTGGGGTTCGACGCCTCCCAGCACGGCGGCTCGCTGACCGCGACGACACCTCTGACCTCCGGCGGCAGCACGGCCGGGTCGACCACGAAGAGCGGCTCGGGCCAGAGCTCCGGCCAGACCTCCGGCGGCAACGGCTCCGGCCAACGGGTCGGGCAACGGGTCGGGCAACGGGTCGGGCAACGGCTCGGGCAACGGGTCGAAGTCCGGCTCAGGGTCGACCAGCTCGACGAAGACCGTCACCGGCTCCGTCGCCCAGACCCAGTGGGGTCCGGTCCAGGTTCAGCTGGTCGTCAAGAGCGGCACGATCACCGGCGTCAAGATCCTGCAGTACCCCAACGGCAACTCCCGCGACGTCGAGATCGCCCAGTACGCACTGCCGATCCTGATGAAGGAGACCACCACGCAGCAGAGCGCGCAGATCGACATGGTCAGCGGCGCGACGTACACCAGCCAGGGCTACCTGCAGTCACTCCAGAGTGCGCTGGACCAGGCGAACCTGTGACCGTGTCGACCCCCTCGGCCCACCGGTTCGTCGAGCAGGTGATGGGGATGCCTGTCTCCCTCGCGCTGCGCGGTCGACACACCGACGACGCCCAGGCGCGCCACGCGCTGGCAGGACTGCCTCGACGTCCTCCGCGAGGCCGACCGGGTGTTCAGCACCTACCGCGGCGACTCCTTCGTCTCGCGGCTCGGCCGGGGCGAGCTCACCCTGGCCGCCTGTCCGCCCGAGGTCGCCGAGGTCCTGGCGATCGGCGAGCAGGCTCGGGTGGACTCCGACGGTGCCTTCGACGTACGCCGGCCGGGTCCGGACGGCACGGTGGTCCTCGACCCGAGCGGCGTCGTGAAGGGGTGGGCGGTGCAACGCGCCGCCGCTCCCCTCCTCGCCCTCGACGACACCGACGTCTGCCTCTCGGCCGGCGGCGACATGGTCTGCCACGTGGCGGCGCCTGAGCGCGACCCCTGGAGCGTCGGCATCGAGGACCCGCTCGACCCGAGGCGCGTGCTCGCCGTGGTCCCGTACGACGTGGCGCGGTCGCCACGTCCGGCCACGCGCACCGCGGCCACCACGTGGTCGACCCACGCACCGGCCGGCCCCCCGAGGACATCGCCTCGGTCACCGTGCTGGCCGCCGACCTGGTGTCCGCCGACGTCGACGCGACCGCGGCGTACGCGATGGGCCGCGAGGGCCTCCCCTGGCTGCTGGCCCGCGGCCGCGCCGGTGTCGTGGTCTGGTCCGACGGCACGGCCGAGGTCTACGGCAGGCCGGCCTGAACGAGACCGCCGACCGCGGCTGACCGTGCGGAGGTCAGCAGGTCGGCGTCGACGTGGTCTGGTTCATCGCCGGCGCGTCGATCGGCAGGGCGTCGGGCCGCTTCATCGTGTAGTAGCGCACCCAGTCGGCCTGGAACCACGACGGACGCATCGTCGCGTCCGGGACGGCCTGCATCACGAGCTCGGGACGGTAGGTGACGCCGGAGAGTGCGGCGGGTCGTCGCTCGGTGCGCACCACCTTCGTGTCGACGAACCACGAGATGTGGTCGGCGGTGATCTCCACGGCGTACGTGTGCCAGGCCCGCGAGCGCAGGTCGCAGCTGCCGGGAGAACGTGAAGGAGGTGTCCGGCAGCGTGTTCACCTCGCCGTGTGCGCGCTGCGTCCCGGGGACCCAGGAGGCGAGCACGACGCGGTTGGTGCCGCAGGCGTCGTCACCGCTGGTCGGGACCAGCTCCCAGACGAAGCGGTACTGCGTGCCGGTCGACGACCGCTCGTAGGCACGGATCCGCGCCTCCCAGCGGCCCGTCATGGCGGCCGCGGCCGGTGTCGTCGGGCCAGACCTCGACGGTGTCGGGGCTCGAGCCGGCCTGGATCGTGATCATGCCGTGCTGCTGGCCGATCGAGCCCACACCGTTGGTCTGCCAGTCGGAGCCGAGCGAGCCGGTCTCGAACTCCTGGCGCCAGGCGATGGTGCCCCACTTGAACACCGAGGCGGCGTTCGTGGGATAGGGCAGTAGCCGATGCAGGTGCTGGCGAAGCCCACGGGCTCGAGCTGCGGCGCGGAGGGTCCGGCGGCGTACGGCGCGGCCAGGGCGGCGGCCGCCAGGGCCCGCCGGCGAGCGCGGCACCGATCGCCCGGCTCGAGAGTCGCCGGAGCCTGTGTGGGGGGAACACGCGACCAGTGTTGGCGTCGCGCGGCCTCTGTGAGGGCGGATTGG
>CAWEEN010000005.1:0-526413 GCA_963808115.1 uncultured Actinomycetota bacterium | reverse complement strand
ACCACGGAGCCTGGTGACAGGGCGGCGCCGAAGGCGCCGGTGACGTGGGCCGAGCCGTGGCTGGCCGCCTGGTCGCACTGGGCGGCCAGCGGCCCGTACAACGCCGGGACGGACCCTCACCTCTCGCCTCTGCCGTCCCTCGATCTCAACCCAGGCTCGTCAGGTCCCCGCGCGCAGCCAGCCACTCCCCCCGCTGGTCCGGCCCGCAGCAGGGGGCCGAGATCGGCGTGCCGGCGGGGCTGACCGTGGCCGATGCCACCCGGATCGCCGAGGCCATGTCGGCCTGTCACGCCGACTCCACCCGCACCATCTACGCCGGGACCTGGCAGCGGTGGGAACGCTGGTGTACCGCCCGTGACATCGACCCGATGCCCGCGCACCCGGCAGCGATCTGCGCCTACCTCACCGACCGAGCCGCCACCGGCCTGTCGATCGGCGCCCTCGACACCGACTGCTCGGCCATCGCCTACACCCACCGGCGGCACCGGCTGCCCGACCCGCTGTGCGACGAGGCCGTCCGCGCGGTGCGCCGCGGGCTGCGCCGCATCGTCGGCACCGCACCCCGCCGCCAGGCCCGGCCCCTCGGCACCCCTGAGATCCGGCAGATCGTCGAGGCCATCGACCGCACCACACCCAAGGGCGCCCGAGACGCCGCGATCATCCTCCTCGGCTTCGCCTCTGCGCTCCGGCGTTCCGAGCTGGCCGCCCTCACCCTCGACGACATCGATACCCAGCCCGGGGAGCGGTCATCACGGTCAGGAGTCGAAGACCGACCAAGACCAGCCGGCCAGTGCGTCGGCATCGCGCACGGCCAGCACCAGGCGACCGACCCCGTCGCCGCCCTCCACGCCTGGCTGACCGTGCGCGGCACCACCCCGGGACCGGTGTTCACCAGCCTGCGTACGGCCACGGACGCTCGAGCCGCCTGGGTGATGGGATCGCGATCATGCTCCGCCGCCGCGCCCGCGACGCCGGACTCGCTGCCGAACGCATCACCCCGCACTCACTACGCGCCGGACACGCCACCGAAGCCGCCCTCGCCGGCGTCGCCCTCGACCGCATCGCCGCCCAGACCCGACATCGGCGACTCTCCACCCTCCTCGAGCGCTACATCCGCCCCGCCCAAGCCCTCCAGCTCACCACCAGTCGCGACCTCGGACTCTGACCACGCAACCCGCCGCCCAGGCCGGGGGAGTGCCTACCTCCGGCCGTCGCAACCCGCGACCATCCGCCCAGTAAGACCCCCGTTGATGGCTACGGATAAGCGCCCTGGGTGGGCCGTCTCCCGAGGTGAGGGGGGCGGTCACACCCGTCGTTGGCGAAGGTTCGTGTGCCCCGCCCCCGTCGCATCGGAACATCTGCGGGCCGCAACACCTGGAAGACTCCCTTCGCCATGCTTCAGCCGACAGTGACCAGCACCTGATTGTCCCAAGTCGTTAGGCCGGTCGCCGGCCTACCGAGGTCGAGGGTGGCAGCGGCGCCGCCATGGGTGGGAATGCGCCGGAGCTCGCCGCTCGCGCCGTATAGCAGCCAGATGTAACCCGGGGTGAGTGCGACAGCCGTGGCGCCGGGAGGCACGGACCGCTGTCGCGCCGGGATCGGCCTGTTGAGATCCAGATGCCACAGCGAGGCGGGCGCTCCGGCCAAGGCCCACACGTCGTTACCCTCGGCTGCCAGCCCGATCGCTCGCAGCGGCAGGGCGGCTGACGCAAGCACGTGGTCGTCTCGCGTATCGAGGCAGTCAAGAGTCGCTGACCGGAAGTAGGTGACGCACAGGCGACTTCCGGACAGATCGAGCATCGCCACACGATCGGGCAGACGGGTGGAGGCGATACGCGCCAGGCTTCCAGTGCGCAGGGTCACCAAGCGGCCATCGGGTAGCCCGGCGTACAGCGCGCGCGCGTCTGCCGCAAGCGCAACGAGGCCGGTGTGCTGCCCATCGGGGAAGAACGGCTCGGTCATAACCCGACTGTCCGGGAGCACGTGGGTCACGGTCCCGTCGAAGGCATCCCCGATCCAGACGTCGTGCGGCGTCGCGACCACGTCGACAGGAGTTGCCGGCAGCCCGTAGCTTTCCGCGGCGGCACCCGTGTGCAGGTCCACCCGGCTTACGGTACGGAGGGTCGTGTTGCCCACCCATGCCGTCGTGCCCGACGTCGCGACCGTTGTGGGTCGCCCCCCGAGCTGGACGTCTAGCCGGACCGTCTCGGTGGCACCGTCGACGACGACAAGTGAATCGGCCGCAACGGCGACACCGGTTGGTTCAGCAGGCTGCCCGGCCACACGATCGGGAGACCGGAGATCGGGAGGGCGAGCCATGCAACGAGGGACAGTGACGCGGTGCAGCGGCCCAGGCGACGATCTGATCCGCGACCTGGAGGATTCGGTCACCGTCTCGGACCGCCAGGTACGAGAGGTTGGGATGGGTCGTGTCGGTGCCGCCCCCGCGATCGGCTGCGTCTGGATCGGCCGCGTCTGGATCGGCTGCCGATCGAGATCGTGGTCGTGGCGAAGGATGGCCAGTTCGATCCGCTGGACCTCCGGCCCCGGGGCGAGCCCGAGTTCGTCGTCCAGATGCGTGCGTAGTGTTCGAGCACCTGCAGTGCCTCGGCTTGTCGTCCGGCGCGGTAGAGCGTCAGCATCAGCTGCGCGGCCATGTGCTCGCGGGTGGGGTTGGCCCGGACCAGGTGCTGCAGCTCCTCGACCAACTCCGGCCCGCTGCCGGCTGCGATGTCAGCGTCGACGCGCGCTTCGAGTGTCGATAGCCGAAGCCCGTTCAATCGGGCAGCCTCCGCTTCGGCGAAGGGCTCGGACAGGACATTCGCCAGCGCTTCACCATTCCAGAGCGCTAGGGCCTGCGCGAAGAGGCGCGCTGCTGCGGCCGGGTCTGACGGCCCGGTGAGTCGTCCCAGCGAGGTCAGCGACTCGAAGGACGACAGGTCCAACTCGCCGGTCTGCACGTCCAGCGCGTAGCCGATGGGCGTCGTCCGGAGGCGGCCCGGCATAGCCGAGTCCGCCATCCGTTGGCGGATTCGTGAGACATAGACCTGGAGCATCTTGGCCGCGGTACGTGGCTCCGGGTCTCCCCACAACCCGGCGATGAGCCGGGGCGTAGACACAGCCTGTCCGGGTGTCAGCAGCAGCAAGGTGAGCAGCCCGTACGGCTTCGACCCACCCAGTGCGAGCGACTGGCCGCCGAGCAGCATCCGCACCGGGCCAAGCACGCGGAACTCGACCGGGCCAGCGACGTCGAGGTCAACGACGGCCGGTGACCTCACGGTCATAGGCCACCTCGTGCGCGTTTACCACGGATTGACGCGCCCGTTTACCGGCCACCGGCAGGATCGAATCATGACACAGTCAGGCGTCGCCTAACCGCTTCATCCCGGCGGACTGCCGCGAGGACCCACCGACGGATCGCATCTGCGTGCGCGTCTCTCGCCATGCTCGTCCTGCCCGCGATGCTCGTCAGGCGGCACCCCTTCGGCGGCGACGCGACCGTCGACATCCGCCAGCGCGTCGACGCCAGCAAGTCGACACGCGGCTTCGCCTCACCCCAGCCCCAGCACCCTTCCCCCAGGAGTGATCGCGAGCATTCGCGTGGATGGGGGCGGGGCCCTTCGGGCGGTCGGCGGCTTCGGCTCGGTCTGGGTCGCCGGCCACCGCGGGCACTACCTGTACCGCTTGATCCCGCGACCAACCGGTTCAGAAGAGCTCAACATCGCGGGTGGCCAGTGCTTGCCGCCGGTCGCAGGCGCGGGCCGCCTTTGGGCGGCCTCCTGCAGCCCGGCTGTGGCTGTGGTGGACCCGCGTCCAACCAGGTCGTAGGCACGCTCGGGGTGGGGGGCTGTTCGCAGTGGTTGATGGGATCCCGTGGGGCTACGCCGTCGGTGCGATCCAGAGTCTGGACCCGCACACTTACAAAGTCACCCGGACCTTCCACGTGGACGCGAACCCTCGCCAGGTGAGCCATCCGGACGTTGAGGCCACCTATGGCGACGGCGCATTCTGGGCGATCGTCGTCGCAGACGAAGACCAGACCTTCGGGGGCAGCGTCGTCAAGATCGACGCCGAGACCGGCAAAGTCGACCGCACCTACACCCCCCCCGACCCCGGTGGTTACGCAGACATCAAGTTCCTGGACCATGCCGTGTGGCTCAAGGGCGACGACAGTGGGCGCTTGGTCAAACTCGACACCACCACAGGAAGATCGCGCGTCTACCGCCTACCCGGCTTCGAGCCGCTCAATTCCTTCTACCCGATGACGATGGGCGTCGGAATGAGCGACTTGTGGATCCGACTCTCCAGCGCCCAAGTGTCACGATTCGACCCGGTCACCGGCAAGGTCATTGCGCGTTACCCGGCGACCCGCACGCAAACGGCGGATACGCCTACGTGTCCGATGGCTCACTGTGGGTGGCGAACTTCGATGCTGACACCGTCTGGCGCGACAAGATCAGCTGACGGGGACACGGCGCGGACGCGGCCTCTCCCGCAGCGCGGCACGCTCACTTGAAGTAGCGGACGGACCCAGGGTTCGATCCAGACTTCGCGTGGCGATGTTGCGCTCCTCGAGGTATCCGGTTGGTCGTCTCGGTGGTCCCACTTCTCCGTGCGCGCGCGTCGGGTCCTTCAAGTCAGCCTCGCCAGGGGCGCGCTCCGGAGTCGTATCGGCGCGCGCGCGACGAACGATTGGAAACGCTCTGCCAGGCGTTCCCGACCCCGACCGGTCCTGTTCCCGGTGGCCGCTATCGCTCCGGAGCGTCTAACTCTTTCCCCAACTCAGAGCTGGGCTTCCGAGTGCGTCGGCGCCGAGCGGCCGCGCCGGCTATCCGGCCCAGCCTGCAGCCATTCGAGCTACAAGTCACGTGCCGGAGGTGGGACGAATCTCCACGACGGGGGCGTCATTCCGCCGGCAGTGGGGCTCAGTCCTGCCGGGCGTCGAGGCGGTGCCCGATCAAGATTCTCGAGGTGACGAGGAAGGCGGCGAGGGCGATCGGGATCAGGTTCTGGCCGGCCCAGGAGCCGAGCAGCATGAGGGGTGGCCAGATGCCGAGCATCCACCGTGGCAGCAGTCCGACCTTCCACGATGCGGCGGCCAGGAGTGCGAGGCCGATGAAGCTGCCGACTGCGCACAGGGGGTAGCTGGGTCCCCAGCGCAGCTCCGCGCCGGCGGGGAGCGAGGCCATGCACTGGACGATGATCGCCGAGGAGCACAGGGCGAATATCCAGACCCCGATGGTGCCGAGTCGTCCGTCGCGGCCGTGTTGGAGGTGGTGAACTCCGAATGCGTGGAGGATGAGCCCGATCCCGACCGGGAGGGCGGCGGCGGTCATCCAGTAGTCGGCGGGGTACTTGAAGTCGCCTCCGCTGCTGGTGGTCCAGAACGTCTGCGTGAGCGCGAGCACGACGAGACCGACGCTGGCCAGGACGGCGCCGGCCCAAACCAGACGTAGCCAGGTCGCGTCGGTGCTCACGGGGCGTTGGAGTGTGGTGGTGGTCATGGGTGTGGTCCTTTCTCCAAGGGTCGACGAGACGTTATGTCCGGGTCGTGGCCATGGTCTTCGTCCCTGGGTCGGTCTTCGCTCCTCCCTGGGGTGTCCTCCTCAAGAACGACCCCGGTGAGGTCCGAGGCTCTTACGCTGTGCTACGTGCAGGGCGTGCGCGGCATGAGGCGGCTCGATGTGGGGGTGGCCGCAGTGTTCGTGCTGGCCTCGCTCGTGCAGGCGGTGGTGCTGCACCGGGATACACCGGGGCTGATGGTCTTCAACCTCGGCAGCGCCCCGGTCTTGGCGGTCTTGACGGTCCGCAGGACCCCCCTGTGGCCACCGTGTGCGTGCTGGCCGGGTGCGGTGTGTTCGGCACGATCGTGCAGGCCGTCGTATGGCCTGCTGCGGACAACAGCGGTGGAGTGTGGCTGTTCGCGATGATCCTGGCCTGCTACTCGTTGGGGGCGCACGCTCGCGGTCCCGCTCTTGCCCTGGGTGCCGTCGGGCCGCTCGCCGTGGTGCTGGCAGCCGACCTGCCCACGACGAGCGGGTGGAGCATGGTCAGTGGGGTCTTGTTCGTCACGGCCTTCATCGGTGCGCTGCCGACGGCGGCCGGTCGCCTCGTCCGAGTACGTCGCGACCGGCTCGCCGCCCTGGACGAGCAGGCCACCCTGATCCTGCGCGAACAGCAGGCCGCCATGGAGTCGGCTGTGCTCGATGAGCGGCTGCGCGCAACCGAGCGGCTCCAGCCCGCGCTTCTTGACGGCATGCGGTCGCTGGCCCGGGACGCCGAGTCCGGCGTCGAGCCGGACAGATCGAGATCGCGGCACGCGATCTTCTGGCGAGCACCCGAGAAGAGGTCGTCGCCCTCACCGCCCCGGTCGAATCCCCGCCAGAGCGTGTCGTGACACCCGCCCCGGATCACGTGCTGGCGCTTCGGGAGGCGGCGCAACCATGGGCGGCGATCGCGGGCGGCGCGGTGCGGCCGGGCTAGCGCTGGAGTCGATCGAGACCCTGCCCCTGGCGGTGCCCGACCGGGTAGCTGTACTGGCCGCGGTGGCGGTCGGTGCCCCGCTGGCACTGGTGTGGTGGCGACCCGTCGCGGCGGTGGCGGTGGGATGGGCTGCCGCGGCGGCGTTCTCCCAGGTGGTCGTGCCCCTGCATGGGTCCCTCAGCGAGGCTGCCTTCGCGCTGTGCTCAGCCTTCGCTGTCGGGGCGCTGAGCTACAGACGCCAGGCGGCCGCCATCGGGCTGCTGGTGTGCTGGCTCGGCCAGATCCTGGTGGGTACACCCGACCCGGTCGGGGAGCTGGGGTTCGTCCTGGTCTGCTGGCTGGGGGGTCTGGCTGTCAACGAGGCGACCCGTCTGGTGGAGCAGGGCCACGCCAACAACCAGCTGTTGGCCGAGCAGGATGTAGCCGCCGCGCAGCGCGCCGTAGTGGACGAGCGGCTCCGGCTGGCGCGCGAGCTCCACGACCAGATCGGTCACAGCCTCACGGTGGTCGCGCTCCAGGCCGGTGCCGCCCGACGGCTCGCTACCTCGGACCCCGCCCGGGCCCGGTCGCTGATGTTGACCATCGGCACCGCGGCCCGCGACGGCCTCCAGGCTTTGGAGGGAGCCGAGAACGCCGGCGATCTTCACTCGCTGCTCGAGGTCACCAGGGCCGCCGGCCTCACCGTGGATGCCGACCTCGGAGACTGGGCCTCACTCGACCCACACCGCCGCACAGTCGTCCACCGGCTGGTCCAAGAGGCACTGACGAACGTGCTCCGGCACGCACCCGGCGCCACCGCCACCGTGTCAGTACGCCGCACGGGCGATGACGTCATGGTCACGGTCGCGAATTCCGCGCCCACGCACCCGGGCAGCGGCCCGGGCACCGGCCGCGGACTGGCCGGCATCCGGGAGCGAGTGGCCACACACACTGGCCGGGTGGACTGGAGCCTGCGACCAGACGGCGGTTTCGAGGTCCACGCCGTGCTCCCAGCCGCGCTCGAAGCAGCGACCCCGTGATCCGCGTCGCGATCGCCGACGACCAGCCACTGGTACGAAGCGGGCTCCGGATGATCCTCGAGGCCGAACCGGACATCGACATCGTCGGCGAGGCGGCGGACGGCGTCGAAGCAACAGCGCTGGTGGCCGCCGCGACCCCCGACGTCCTCCTCCTCGACGTCCAGATGCCCCGACAAGACGGCCTCGAAGCCATGGACAGATCGCCGCCTCCGGATCGCCGACCCGAGTCGTGATGCTGACGACCTTCGACCTCGACGAGTACGTCTACCGTGCCATGGCGACCGGCGCCTCGGGCTTCCTGCTCAAGGACATGGCCGGAGAGGACATCGTCAGCGCCGTACGACAGGTCGCTCGCGGCGCGGACGCCCTCCTTGCCCCCGCCGTCACTCGCCGACTCGTCGACCGCTATACCAGCAGACAGGCACAGCCCCACCCTGCCTGCCGCCCTCGACCCACTCACCCCGCGAGAGCTCGACGTACTGCGCCTGATCGCCGCCGGGCTCTCCAACGCCGAAATCGCCGCCGAGCTCTACATCGCCGAACCACCGTGAAGACACACGTCGCCCGGATCCTCATGAAGCTCGGTCTACGAGACCGTGTTCAGGCCGTGGTCGTCGCCTACGAGTCCGGCCTCACCCGGTGAACGAGCCGAACCAAGACCGTGCGACCCGTCTTCGACCCTGCGATGAGGCTCCGTCATAGCGCCGGGTAGGGCCAATGCCGAGGAGGGCTCGCTGGTGTGCTCCCACCCGCGGTGGTTGATCACGGGCTGGTGTCGGAGTGGTGGGTGAGGCCGTGCTCGTAGGCGTAGATGACGATCTGGACGCGGTCGCGGAGGTCGAGCTTGGTCAGATGTGGGCGATGTGGCTCTTGATGGTGGCTTCGCTGAGGAAGAGGTGCTGGCGATCTCGGCGTTGGACTTGCCCTTGGCGAGCTCGCGCACGACGTCGAGTTCTCGGTCGGACAGGCGCTGGGGGGGCCGCCCGCTGCGGGTGGTCTGGGTCGCTTGCAGTAGTCGGCGATGAGCCGTCGGGTGATCGCAGGCGCCAGCATCGCTTGTCCATCGGACACGGTGCGGACCGCCTCGGCCAGTTGTTCGCTGGTCCCGTCCTTGAGCATGAACCCGGAGGCCCCGGCGGAGAGCGCGCGGTAGACGTACTCGTCCAGGTCGAAGGTGGTCAGCACCAGGACAGAGGCCCGAGCGCCGGTCCACCAGCCGCCGGGTCGCCTCGATGCCGTCCATCTGGGGCATCTGGATGTCCATGACCACGACGTCCGGGTCACAGTCGCCGACCTGGGCGAGCACCTCCTTCCCGTTCGCGGCCTCGCCGACGACGTCGATGTCAGGCTGGGCGTCGAGCATCATCCGCAGCCCCTCCCGCACCAGGTCCTGGTCGTCGGCGAGCAGGACCCGGATCACGGGTCGGCTCCGTGGGGGAGGTCGGCGTACACCTCGAAACCGCCGTCCCGGCGCGGGCCGATGCGGAGCTCTCCGCCCATGAGAGTGACCCGCTCCCGCATCCCGACGATGCCCTGGCCTCCGACGTCGGGAACGGCACCCGCGCCGCGGCCGTCGTCCGCGACACGAACCAGGACACGATCGTCAGCGACCGTGATGGCCACGGAAGCATGCGACCCCGGACCGGCGTGCCGCACCACGTTGGCGAGCGCCTCCTGCACGACGCGGTAGGCCGTCAGCTCCACGACAGGGGCAGCTGGAACAGTCTCTCCGGTTACGTCGACCTCGACCTCGACGCCCGCGCCTCGCACCGTTTCCGCGAGTGCGCTCGATGTCGCCGATGCGGGGTTGGGGCTGCACGTCGCGGAGTCGTCCGTGCGGAGCACTCCGAGCATGCGACGCATCTCGACCAGCGACTCGCGTCCGCTGCGTTCGATCTTGGCCAGCGTGGTGTCGCCCACGTGGCCCTGTGCTCGAGCGCCGGCGGCCTGGACGACGACGACGCTGAGGTTGTGGGAGACGATGTCGTGCAGATCTCGGGCAAGGCGCGCGCGCTCGTCCGCCACCGCCTGTTCGACGGCCGCTCCCGCTCCTCCGGCGGATCGCCTCGGCCCGTCGTTCTCGCAGCTCACGCACCACGACCCCGACCAACCAGCAGGCCACCAGCTCGACGGCGAAGAACGCGCCGGCCCAGAGCTCTCCCGCACGCCCGGTCCGGATGTCATGGTTCTCACCGGCATAGACGGCGTACCCCGCGCCGCGACCGCAGCCCGCCACGCATCGAGCCGCGGGCTGTACGCGCCCACGGAGTACATCCCGACGGAGAACACGAAGATCAGCTCCAGTCCCTCCGGCGAGTTCCAGCTACCACCGACTGGACGGCCAAGGCCGCGAGGATCACCGCCCAGGCCAGCAGCGGCCGGCGTCGGCGCCACCACAGAGGAACCGCCCACAGGAACGGCAGACGCCCGACCAGCCACGTCGGACCCGCGACCTGCTTACCGACCGGATTCGACGAAGCCCATACCGCGGTCGCCGTCAACGCACCCGCGACGAGAACCACGCCTGATCGACATAGCGATCAAGCGCCCGAAGGTGGCCCGCGGCCGGACTCATGCGGCGAAGATACCGACCCCATGCCAGCGGCGAGTCCGCCTTGCGGCGATGCAGCTTCATCCTTTCGGTCACGCGGATCAGCCACACAGCCGCAGACCCCGAGACCGCCGATTTCCTACCTTGCTGGGCGACGGGACGCACACGGCGTCCCCACCCGGAGGTAACCCCTGATGACACCCGACTCTGCACGCCGCGCCTTGTTGGCTGCGTCCTGCGTCACCGCTCCACTCTTCGGTCTCGTCGCAGCACTCGTCACCCCTTCCCTGGCGACCAGCCCAGCAGACGAAGTCCACGCGGTCGCCGCGTCACCCAACGAGTTCTACCTCTATGCGCTGTGCATCCTGCTCAGCTCGCTACTCCTGGTCCCCGCAGTCTTCGCCCTGCTCGCCCTCCTACGACCTCTGCGGCCGTGGGCAGCGCTGGTGACCGGTGTCGTCGCCCAGATCGGCATGCTCGTCGCGATCGGAGACGCCGCCTCCGAGCTGGTGTTCTGGCAGATGGCCGCCCACGGACACAACCCCTCCGCGATGGTCACGGCCATCGAGTCCTTCGACAACGCCCCCGGCGCGTCCTTGATCTACACCATCGGCGGACTCTGCACCCTGATCGGCGTCCTCGCCCTCGGCATCCTCCTCTGGCGCACCCACACACTCCCCTTCTGGGCCGCCGCCTGCCTGCCCCTCGGAGCCATCGCCAACATCGCTGGCTTCAGCGCCGGCAACCGTCCCCTCCTGGCCGGCAGCTACGTCATCCTGGCCCTTAGCCTCGTCCCAGCAGCCGTCGCAGTACGCAGGCCCGACCCCCAGCCCGACCCCCAGCCCGACCCCCAGCAGCCCAGCCCCGAACTCACCCCACGAATGCCCGCAGAGCACTAACACGGACCACACACCCAACCGGTCGCCGGACGGCCATACGAACCCCGCACAGACCTCGATGAAGGTGCCCCATTCCGCCAGATGTCGGCGCACGCATGGCTGTGTGCGCCAGTTCTGGGTCACAGGTGCTCGACCTGAGGGGGACTCGATCTGGTGGCCACTTACTGCCCAGATAGACGCACAACAGGTCTCTGGCGGCACGACGAACCACGCGCTGCCTCACTGGCTGTGTCAGACAGCAGCGGATCATTTCCACGGGCAAAGTCTGGAATTCGTGCCGGGACCCGAACCGAGGCCGCTAGTTGAGCGCTCGAGCCAGTCTGGAGCTACTTGATGGCCAGCGGGTTGATCGGTGAGCCGACCGCCTTGCTGATGTTCAACGGTGGAGCGACGAACATGAACTCGTAGACACCATCGCCAGCACAGTCATCTGCGAGGGCTTCGAGGTCGAACATCTCGCCGATCGTGATTCCGGCGTTTGCGGTCATGATCGCGTGCAGCGGCTGCCACATCTCGGGCTGCGTCTCATTCGGCTGCACTTCGAACCAGCTTGTGTCCGTAGCCACAGCGGCGACGTCCAGGGGGCAGAAGTAGTCAGCAGCGGTGACTCCGAGACCGGCCGCGTCACCGCCGGAGTACTCGTCGCCCCAGCTTCCGCGCTCACGCACGAACGCGAGCCGCCCGGATCGCACGAGTGCGACGTCACCTGCTTCGATCGCGACGCCTTGACTCGTGGCGCATCCCTCGAGGTCTTCGTGGGTGATGGATTCACTGACATCGAGCCACTGCTTGCCCTTGTAACGGGCGATGTCCAGCAGGACACCGCGGGTCACGACCTTGTCCTTCATGGCGGTGATCGAGTTCTTCTGGGCTCCCTCGCTGTTGACCGATTCAGTGCCGTAGCCGTTGTACATCTTCTTGTCCATGTACACGTGTGAGAGGGCGTCCCACTGGGTGGCGCACTGCAGAATCATGTACACCGCATCATCGGTGTAGCCGAGCGGCGCCATCCCCGACTGCGCTCCCGACGCGATGTCGCCGCCGTCTTGAAGCATGACGTGCGCGGGGTTGGTCCGACCCAGCGCACCTGTCATGGGGCCATCGGCATCAAAGGGCAGGGAGAGCGAGAAGACCTTGCCTCGGCGGACCAGCTGCGCGGCTGCTGCCACCTTCTCCGGGGTGACGAGATTGAACGTGCCGGTCTCATCGTCCGCGCCCCACCTGCCCCAGTTCCGGTACTGGGCGCACATTTCCCGAACTCTGGCCAGCGAGTACTTCGGCGTGCTCGTAGCTTCGTCCTGCGTCATTTGCTTCTCCTTCGAACTGCTCCTTTTCGTGACCGTCGGCGACGGGACGGTGACCACCATCAGCGACGGAAGTCACCTCTTTCGCAGCATCGCACGGATGGGCCTCGCTGGCGTCGCCGTCTTCGCCGGACCGTCGTGGACGGCCACGCTCGCCCGGACAGCCACCGGGGAGGGTGTGCCGGTTCTAGGCTCGAGCCATGGCCGATGGAGCGCGCTGGTGGGAGATGCGTCCGGCGGAGAGCAAGCAGCCGAAGACTTATACGTGTCCCTTGTGCAACCGGCGGCTGTTCTCGATGAACCCCAACACGCTGCTGTATCCGGAGGGTGATCGTGAGCGACGTCGGCATGCCCACACTGCGTGTGTCGCGGCGCAGCGTGAGGCCGGCAGGTTATTGACCAGATCCGAATGGGAACGCAGCCTTCGGCCGGTGAAAACGGCCAAACCGTCGTGGTGGAGACGTGTGTCCAGGGCCGGCCGAAGCTGACATCTGATACCCGCCTCGCGAGCCACACGCACTGGCACGCCGCGGTCCGAGCGCTCGAAGACCTGCGTCTTACCGCCGCGAGTAGGCCACGTGTCTGATTCTGCGGGCGGATGCCATGGGGTGGCCCGGGAGGAGCTGGCTGTGTCAAGCAGTAGGGGTTAGGGAGGGACGCCGGCGTACTGGGGGTGGGCTCGATCTGGGAGGTCTGAGCGCTCTGGGAGTGTCCTGGCCCCGTCTTTCGGTCCATCCTTCATGAGAGTGCCGGGTGTGAGCCATGGGAGGGCTGAGCCTCACCCAAGTCCCTGATAAGGCGGGCTTATGACCCTGGTGGACGAGTACCGCGCTGCGCGACGTGACGAGGACATCACGCGGCTCCGGCGCGTGTTGGCGCTCCGGGCGATGGTTGCGACCGGGATGAGCCAGCGCCAGATCGCCGAAGCGCTCGGCATCAGTCAGCCTGCAGTCAGCCAGCAGCTCAAGTTCGCCCCGGAACTGCAGGATGTCCATCCTGAGCTACTGGTCGACGCGGCCGCCCCGGTGCTGACGGCGTTGGCCGCCGAGCATGGCTACCTCCGGTTGGCGATCTTCGGCTCCGTTGCTCGACACCAGGCTCGTCCGGACTCCGACATCGACCTCATCGTCGAGGCTCCTGCCGGTACGTCGTCGTTCGACTTCATCGCCTTCAGGCAACTCCTCGAACAGGTCCTGGGTCGCGACGTCGACCTGATCGACTACGGCGGTCTGAACCACCGGCTCGATGACGACATCCGCCGCGAGGCAGTGCTTCTGTGATGGACCGCAGGGCTGCGAAGCAGTTGGTGCACATTCAGGTCTGGCTCGAGCGCGTCGACGAGATCGAGGCACGTGGCAAGGACGCGTACCTGACCGACGACCTCCTTCAGGAGGCCGGTGACTCGCTGATGATGAAGCTGGGGGAGGCCGCCAATCGGCTGTCCCGCCTGGGCGTGCTAGCCCCGGGCGGTGTGGAGTGGGCACTTCGGTAGCCAACCGCAACTTCATCATCCATCAGTACGACGAGATCAACAGCGAGCTCACCTGGCTCACCTCGTCGAGGGACCTGTCGGCGTGGAAGGACTCGCTGTCTCGATGGACGAGGAGGTCGACTGTATCCCGTGCCTGTTCGCCCGGAACACCCCGTTCGCCCGTGAAACCACCAGCCCCCGAGGACGACCAGGACGATCAGGAAACCGATCTCGATGATGCCCACCACGCGGAAGGCTCCCTCCCCCGAGGCCACAACACGGTATGCGTATGTACGACGGGCGTCCATTTCAGTCTGCGAGAGGGAAGGCTCAAGCCGCGAGTCGGGCTCCATGTCCGGCCGCCGTCAGTGGCGGAGTAGCTGGGCGTCGAGGGTGGTAGCGAACCAGGCTTCGAATTGGTCTCGCGGCCAGCCGCGTTCGCGAACGAAGCGGTGATAGATCCCGTTGTCGATGTGGACCCACACGATGTCCGCTGCGGCGTCCAGGGACAGGCCATCGCGGAGCGGGCCCTTCGATGCCAGCATGGACACGAAGTACGTGGCGCCGATCAGGCGCTCGCGTTGGATCTGTTCCCACACCGCGGAGATCACCGGGTCGGCTGTAGCGGCAGCACGGAAGACCTCATAGAGGCCGCTGATGCGTTCCCCGATCCCCGCAATGATCTCTGCATAGAGCTCCAACGTCCGCTGGGGATCGGGCTCCTCGAACATCGCCATCATCTCGCGCCGCTGGAAGATCGGGACGGGAGCGCTGTCGCCGACGACCGCTACGTCGTAGGCGGCCTTGAGCACCTCGGCTTTGCTGCCGACGGAGTTGAACACGGTGGCCCGGGTGACCCCGGCCGCTGTCGCAATCGCCGGCATCGTCGTGGCGGTGTAGCCGTCGGCAAGGAACAGCTCGGTGGCGGCACGCAGGATCTGCGCTCGGGTCATCGCTGCCCGAGCCCGGCGGCGCGGCCAGGTAGTCGGCTCATTGACGCTCTCACTCATTAGACGTACAGTCTAATTACCAAGAGGCGGCGTAGCGAGCAGGCTTCGCGGTGAGTCCACCGAGATTTCGAGAGCCGAGGCCCGAGATGACCGCAGTGAGCATCCCCGCAGTACTGGTCAGCGGAATAGCCGGCGGCCTTGTCACTCCGCTGTGGTACATGGCGTTCCAGGACGTTCACGCACGGCTCGTCCCGGCAGGTTCGGGTCAGATCGTCGACTTCAAGTCCGCTCCGATGACCTCGAAGGCCATCGACTTCCTCCGGGGCTTCGTGGTTGCCTTCGTCCTGGCTTACCTCATCGACGCCACCGAGGTCACCACGATCGCCGGTGCCGTCGCCCTAGCGGCGCTGCTATGGGCCGGCTTCCCGGTCGTCATGCTGATCGCCCCTGTGATCTGGGGAGGCCAGCCATGGAGACTCTCGGCCCTCCACGCCGGTGACTGGTTGGTGAAACTCATCGTGATGGGCGCCGTCCTCGGGCTCTGGATCTGAGCTCCGTCTGCGACCCCCACGACACCGACCCCGTCGCCGCACTGGCCGCCTGGACCACCGTGCGCGGGTCCATCCCGGGCAGGTGCTCACCCTGCATGCGCCACCGTCGAGTCTCCCCTCGACCGCCTCTGTGGCGACGGGATCGCCTCATGCTCCGCAGCCGCGACCGCGCCGCCATGCTCGCCGCCGCACACATCACCCCCCTTCCCCTCCGCGGCGGCCACGCCACCGAGGCCGCCCTGGCGGCGTTCTGCTGGACTGGATCGCAGCCCAGACCCGAACCGACGCCTCTCCACCCTCCCCGAGCGCTACATCCGCCCGGCCCAAGCCTCCAGCTTTCCGGCCGGCTTCGCGACGCGGCGGGGCGTAGCAGCCAGAAGGTCAAACCGTCCCGGAGCCTGGACGAATGGGTGACGCGGACAGAGATGACCACCGACCTGCCAACGTCGAGGACGTCGAGAAGATCAAGACGGTCGTGCGCGACCAGGGAGAAGAGCGGACTCGGCGGAAGATTGTCTGACAATCAATGGTTGAGCCATACGAGGCCTTTGCCTCAGGCGGTCACGAACCGCCACTCATCCCTCTGCCAGGCCCATCACGCGGTCGATGCGCTCCGATTTGGCTCACCCGTCAAAGAGGACGTGTTGGCCGCGCTGTTGTGCGTGCGAACTCAGGAAGTGAAAGCAAGTCATGGACCTCTCGACCGTGATCGGAGCGAGCAGTGTGGTCTTCGCGTTTGCCTGCACGGTTCCGCAGCTGCTGAAGCTGCGGCGAGTGCGGACCGCGGCGGGAGTCAGCATCGCCGCTCTCGCGAACTCGACGATCAGCGGTGCCGCCTGGACGACGTACGGCATCGCCCATCACGCCGTCTGGGTGGCGCTGCCCTCGCTTGTCGGGATCCCCGCCACGGCAGCAGCCGTCGTCATCGCCTGGCGCCGCGGCGCTGCCCGGAGTCGCCTCTGGCTGCCGGTGGCGTGGGCGGCAGTGCTCGGGACCGCGGCCGCGGCCGGCCCGTGGGTCGGGTCGACCCCGCTGACGGTCGCGCTCGGGTTCTCCATCGCCCTGATGATCGCGCCTGCCGCGATCACGGCCTGGCGTAGCCATGACGTGTCGGCGCTCGCCGCCAACGCCTGGGGCTTGCTCATCGCCGACGCGCTCCTGGCCGGCACCTACGGGTACGTCGCGCACGTCGCCGCCAACCTGCTGTACGCCACCGTGGCCACCGCAGGGTCGCTGCTGATCCTCACGCGTCTGGCGATCCCGACCTACGTGCACGAGCTGCTCGTGCCCCGTCGGCCCGCGCTTGCAGGTCTCGATAGCGACCCGGACCTGGCTGCGGTCGATGTGCCGGTGCACGAGCTGGAGCTGGAGTGGGAAGGCGAATTCGTCCCCGCCCTGACCTTCGAACCGATCGCCGCCTGAGCCGACTGCGCCGCCCGAGGAGCACCTGATCGGCCTCCCGGCGGACGACGCTCATCCACCCGAGAGCAGCAGGACCGGAGGTGCGCTGCCGTGAGTCAGCGCGCGCGCCGATAGTGCATCGCGACCGCGCCGTTGCGGAGCGGCTCCGCCGAGACCAGCTCGAGCCGTCGCGTGCTGGGCAGCCCGCTCTGGTACAGGGTCGGGCCGTGGCCGGCGATCCTGGGGTGGACCAGGAACTGGTACTCGTCGATCAGATCCAGACGGTCCAGCTCCGTCGCAAGCGTGACGCTACCGAGGAGTACGCCGGCCGGGGTCACGTCCTTGAGCTCCCGCACGCAGCTGCGCAGGTCGCCGGCGATGTGGTGGCTGTTGGTCCAGGAGAAGTCCGTTCGCGTCGAGGACACCACGTACTTCGGCTTGGCCTCCAGCTTGTCCGCCCACTCGCGCATCGCCGGCGGCGCCTCTTCGTCGCCGCGGGCGACCGCCGGCCAGTAGCTCTCCATCATCTCGTAGGTGACACGTCCCCACAGCACTGCGCCGGCCGAGTCCATGAGTCGGGTGAAGAAGGCGTGCGTCTCGTCGTCGGCGATTCCCTCTTGATGGTCGACGCAGCCATCCAACGTGACGTTGATGCTGAAGATCAGGAGTCCCATCGGGCGAGCCTAGGCCCCAGCGAGGGTTGCGGTTGTCCTGACGGCGCCTGCCGTGGTCGTGACGCGGAACGGAGCAGTTCCGGGGCGAGACTGCCGCCCGCAGGGCCCTCAAGGTGTCTCCCGACCCACCGTTCCCTGAGGCAATCGCGTGCCCGAGGGCAGCACCGAAAGTCATGGCTCGAGTGTCGAACTCACGTCGAGATGTTCGTCGACAACGTAAGGGGCCGACCAGAAGGCGCGACCCACGAGCACGAGGTCGGAAGGAACACCATCATGAACGAGACCCTTATCGAGACCCAGGCCCGCTACCTGATCGAGGACCGGATCCGCGCGACACGTCCCACGCCGTCCGACCACGACCGCCGTCGCCATCGCCGGGTGCGCATGTTGAGCTGGTGGTGAGGTTGCGTGGTCCCAGCGTCCCCAGTTCCGGCGGAACGACGCGATGGCTGGCGCAGCTTCCGGACGGGAGCTGGCGGCGTACTTCTCGGACAAGTTCGCCTCCATCGAGGGGTTCCACCTCGAGATCCTGGGGATCGCCGCATCCGGCGACGACCTCCTCGTGCACCGGCGGATGACAGGGCGGCACACGGGCACGCTGTTGGGACTTGCCGGCACCGGGAAGTCGATCACGATCGAAGGCATGGATCACTTCGTGCTGCGCGACGGCAAGGCCCTGACCAGCACGATCGTCTTCGACCAGATGGCCTTCGCACGTCAGGTGGGGCTCCTGCCACCGGACCGATCTGCGGTCGACAGGACACTGAAGGCGGCGTTCAACACAGCTCAGCGTCAGCCACTCGATGCTCGTGACAGCCCCGCTTGCCGCGGTCCTTTGGGGGGACGGATCTCGATGGCTGACAGCGGCAGGGGAGTGCGTCGCACTGCGGAACAGGGGCTGCCTTGAGCGGCCCGCCGGCGTTGTCTCGTCGGAAGGAGATGCCTGGCGGGCCTAGCCGCGTCCGTCCTCCCTCCAACGACGGCAGCAGCTACTCACCGCGTACCCGACCACAGCTGCCTCATGAGGGTACGGCGCGCCCGGATGTCGGCCAGCCTGCGCGCGCCGGTGAGGGCTCCTGCGCGCCTTCGGTGGTTCGGTCTCACCAACGACCGCCGCCTGCATCGCGGCATGGTCCGTGGGTTGTTCGTTGGCGGGATACTGCCAAACGTGGTCGACGACAAGACGCTCGGCGAGTGGTGCCACCAGTACTTGGAGGACGGGCTTGAGTCCGTGCTGTTCCGCTCTGGGCACCTCTCCGAAGTCGTCGGTGTGCGGCTCGAAGGTGGGCGGCGGGTGGTGATCAAGGCGCGTCCGTACGCCCCTCGCCTGCCGGCTGCTCGCGGTCCAGGCTCACCTTGCTCGTGTCGGGTTCCCGTGTCCTGCGCCCTTGACTGCTCGCGACAAGGCTGGGCGGGCTCGCGGTCACCGCCGAAACCGCGATGCCAGGCGGCGGCCAGTTGCCACCCGAAAGCGGTGCAGCGCCCTTTGCGGCCTCCTTGCCCGCCTCATCGGCTCCGCGCCCGACCCGGCCGCCGTTCCGACGCTCGCGCCTTCACCGCCGTGGACGGGGTGGGACCACCCAGGGACACGGCTGTGGCCGGACGCGGACGATCAGGGCCGCGACCTCAACGTCACTGAGGGCGCCGACCTGGATCGACGACGCCGCCCGTCGTGTAGAGATCGGCTCACCTCGCGCCGTGCTTCGTGCGCTTCGGTCACGGCGACTGGGAATCCCAGAACATCGCGTGGACACCCGATACCCCCTGGCCGTCCACGACTGGGACAGTGTGATCGCCCAGCCGGAAACGGCCATCGTTGGCCTTGCAGCCGCCGTGTGGCGGCCGCCGGGGCACCCGGGGGGGCCGCCACCGTCGCCCAGACCGAGGAGTTCATCGCCTCCTACCAAGTGGCCGCCGGCCGGCCCTGGGCGCAGTCCGAGGTTCAGGACGCCTGGGCCGCTGGCCTGTGGGTCCGCCTGTTCAATGCGAGGAAGGACGTTGCAGATGGCGGCGGCCCGCAACTCGACCGCATTGAAGGTGAAGTGGGTGAGCGTCTCGCGCTCGCTGCGCTCGCCTGACCTCAACGGCCTTCGCAGGACATCCGCTCATGGCAGGTGCGCGCCCGCAGCGGCATGGGAGTTCGTGGGCGAGACGCATGACGATGCCCGCCAAGGTCTCGGCTTCGTCAAGGGCATCGGGCAGATGGTGGCCCTGGCGGATCCCTGCGGCCGCGTCTGTGAACAGCGGAACCGCCTGGACCAGCCTCTTGGGGTGGAGCCGCCTGGACTGCGTACCCAGGCAACTTCCGCCCACCAAGACGACGTGACGCGTTGGTTGCTCCTCCTCCTGACAGGCTTCGTCGTCGCGGTGGCCACATGGTTCTCGAGCTCAGACCTGTTCCCTCGCCGGCACGCACGACGGAAGCGCCGCGAGGTTCGACATGGGTCTAGCGACCGCGATCCTGGGCCTGCCTCTCGTCCTCCTCGCCGGGATCGTCTACGGGGCGCAGCGGGTGCTGGATCGGGTTTGATGAGATCGCGGGGCAGGTGCGGCACATGCTGGAACGTTGATCCGACCGCTGTTCGCAAGGCGGCGACGCTGGCGCGCTGGTGAGACAGCGGCCGAGGGCGTGGCGGCGATAACGATGTGCTGTGAGGTCAGATCGCGGTGCGGCCGGCGTCTGCCGCGATGGTTGCTCCGGTGAGGTAGCTCGCAGCGTCGGACGCGACGAACGCGATGACGGACGCGATCTCCTCGGGGGTGGCGAGGCGACGGAGCACGGTGGTGCCGGCGATACCGGCGGCGCCTTCTTCTCCCATGGCGGCCATCACCATGTCGGTGCGCGTGGGTCCCGGTGCGACAGTGTTGACGCGGATCCCGGCGTCGCCGAGCTCGACGGCCCAGGTCCGCGTGAGGGACTCGACAGCTGCCTTGGTGGCACTGTAGGCGGAGAGCCCTGCTATGCCGACGCTCGCCGCCATGGTGCTGACGTTGACCACGCCGCCGCGACCGCGCGCCACCATGCCAGGCACGACGGCTGCGGTGAGGAAGTAGAGGGCGCGTACGTTCACCGCGAACGCTGCGTCGAAGCTCTCGACGTCCTGGGCGAGGAGCGGAGCGCCGGGGAAGAGGCCTGCGTTGTTGACCAGGATGTCGACCTCGCCGGCCTCCGCGGCCAGCGCACGGACGGAGTCCAGGTCGGTGAGGTCGGCGCCCACGAACCGGGCCGTCCCGCCGGTTGCCCCGATCTCTTTGACTACCTGCTGGCCTCCCTCCTCGTCGCGACCGGTGACGATCACGAAGGCTCCGCGGCTCGCCAGGAGTGCGGCCGTTGCGGCTCCGATGCCTCGCTTGGTTGAGCCGGTGACCAGGGCGGTTCGACCGCCCAGTTCTGTGTCGTTCATGTGGTGGCTCCTTCTCGTTCTGGGTTGTGCGATCCAGAGTGCAGGTGTAAAAATGGATCGGCAACTCCAGAAAAGGAACGTCATGGCCAAGACCATCAAGCTCACCAAGAAGGGCACCGAGACCCGGGGGCGCATCGTGGAGGCAGCCGCCGAGCTCATGTTCGTCCACGGCGTCGCAGGAACGACGCTGGACCAGGTGCGTGATGCAGCAGTGGTGAGCAGCTCGCAGATCTACCACTACTTCGACGACAAGGACGCCCTCGTCCGGGCAGTTGTTGACTACCAGAACGACGCAGTCGTCGGGGAGCAGGAGGCCGCCTTCGCGTCGCTGGACAGTGTCGCCGCGCTGCGGCGTTGGAGCGAAGCCGTCGTGGCGCACCAGGAGCGGATCAGCTGCACCGGAGGCTGCCCGATCGCGGCACTCGGAAGCCAGCTCGGCGAGCTCGACCACGATACGCGCAGCGGGGTCGCGACTGGATTCCATCGTTGGCAGGCGGCGATCCGTCGCGGGTTCGACGCCATGCAGGGTAACGGGACGTTACCGACGGGTGTCGACGTCGAGCGCCTCGCGACCGCGATGCTGGCCTCGCTCCAGGGCGGCCTGCTTCTGTGCCAGATGCACCGGAGTACCGAACCTCTTCGGGCGGCGATAGACACGATGATCGACCACGTCGCCACCCTCGCGGCAGACTAGGCAGCTGACGTCCCCGCGACGGCGGCCTGCACGCGGCAGCATGACTCACCCTCACAGCGGCACGTGGGGGCGTGTGGGAAGGCGTTTTCGGGCACGCCGTCGGGTGTTGCTCGCGGTGTTCTCTCATTGACACCGGCGTACCAGCCGCTGGTAGGAGGGCCACCCCGGTGCGCACCCCTATCGTCCCGGCGTCCGGATCGCGGCATGTGAGCGCGTTACGGTCAGCGGCGCCCAGGGACCGATGTCACCGAGGGCGCCGCCGACGACCGCGGACAGGGTGACCACAGCAAGGGACCTCCTCGACCTGGCGGCGCGACCCACGCTCCGTGGGCGGGGCCCGGGCCGGCGTGGCCGATCTTGTGGAAGAGCATCGATCAGGCGAGTGATGTCCGGTGCTTCATGGTGAGCACGGTCAGCTCGACTCGGGAGTGGATGCCGAGCTTCGTGAAGATGTGCTTCAGGTGCGCATCGACGGTGTGCGGTGACAGGAACAGCTGGTGGGCGATGTCCTTGTTCGTCAGACCCTGGGCGACGAACGCGGCGATCCGCAGCTCGCTCTGGGTCAGCGAAGGCCACGGGTCCGGCCCGCGCCCGGCCGCGGGTGCAGCGCCCAGGGGACGTCTGTTCGTGGGGTCTGCCACCTCAGCGTCGTACGCAGCCCGGGTCAGGAAGTGCGGGTTTTCGAGCACCGTTCGGTCCAGGAGCACGAGCGGGTGGGTCTTGAGGACGGCAACGAGCATGTCGAGCCCGAAGCGCTGCAGGTCGTACATGCACATGAAGAACGCTGGCTTCCGGTCCACGACGTCGTTGAGGGCCGCCTCGTACATGAAGAAGTCATCGGCACCATGAGGTTGCAACAGCACCCCGGGCCACGGCATCTCCCCGGTGGCCCGCAGCAGTCCGGAGCCCTCCGCGACGACCTGTTCGAGGTTGTCCGAGAGCACTGAGGTCATGTGTTCGACCGAGAAGGTTCCAGCCTGCAGGTAGACCTCCGACGCCGGACGCACGTCGAGCCGATCCGTCGGCGGGTCCGCGTCGCCGTCCTCGCCGACCGCACGGGCGCGCACAGCGCCCGGCTCGAGGCCGTCGATATAGCACACGCACGTGTCTCCGTGACGGACGCCCTCGCGCAGGAAGGGAAACAGGAGTTCGTCTCGCTCCGCCGAGCCGGAGTAGAGAGCGCAGAGGTGCGTTCCTGGCGGGATCTGGTCCACGCCCGGGATCCCGATGTCGACGACAGTCATAGTGGTCCCTTGGTCACCGCAAGCGTACGCGGGTCGGTCTGCATGGGCACGGCGAGACCTCTCCGCCACCGTTGCCACCGCGTGACACTTTCGGGTCCCCGTGCGCTGAAGGGGTGGGCACGTCCGATTGCCGGCACCCCGTACCGGTTCGATCGTGCTCTCACATCTCGCATGCAGCGCGAGAACGATGCCCTGGGTCCCCCCTTGGACCCGGGGCATCGTCACGTGATCAAGGGTGTCAGGTTCGCCGGCTGACTGGTTGATCGGTGCGTGCGTCTCCGATGGTGGAGCAGCGCGCCTCCACATCAGGACGAACAGGACAACGACCACGATGCCGAAGGGGTTGGGAATGGTGATCGACACCGTGACGAGCGGGTCGGATCTGAACGGAAAAGCTCATCAGCAACAGCATCGGAGCGATGGTGCGTACCGCCGTGGTGACCTCCGTGGCATAGCTCTGGCTGCACCAGGTGGTCACGACCCACTCCAGCACGCGACCAGTGTGACGTTGAGGTGGAACAGCAGACACAGGTTCGCGACTCGGCAACCCACCGTGCCAGCTCTGGCGTCAGGTCGGGCCACCAGACCCGTAAGCCGCAGTCGAGTGCCACCGACAGGAGCAAGAAGAGCAGCAGCGGCCACGCGGCGTACCAGACCGAGGCCGTGAGGTTCGCTCTCGCTAGACTCCGCGACGTGCCGACCTGCCCTTCGTGCGGTGAGGAGCTCCCGGGGGACTTCCCGTTCTGTCCGTTCTGTGGGGCGCCGTTGACGGTGCGTCCGGCGGCCGCGGTTCTGGAGGAGCGGAAGGTCGTCACAGTCCTGTTCTGCGATCTGGTCGGATTCACCGCGGCTTCGGATTCGGCTGATCCGGAGGATGTGCGGGCCCGGATCCGGCCGTACCACGCTCGCCTGCGCCAGGAGATCGAGCGCTACGGCGGGACGGTGGAGAAGTTCATCGGGGACGCGGTGATGGCGGTCTTCGGGGCGCCGATCTCCCATGAGGACGACGCGGAGCGCGCGATCCGGGTGGGGCTGCGGCTGTTGGAGGCGATCGGCGAGCTGAACGGTGGCGACCCGAGCCTGGCCTTGCAGGTGCGGATCGGGATCGACACCGGCGAGGCCGTCGTGGTCCTGGACGCCCGGCCCGAGCAGGGCGAGGGGTTCGTGACGGGCGACGTGGTCAACACTGCTTCACGCCTGCAGGGTGCGGCACCGGTCGGCGGGATCGCCGTCTCGGAGTCAACCCATCGTCAGACCGAACGTGTCTTCGACTACGAGACGCTCCCGTCGGTTCAGGTGAAGGGGAAGACCCAACCGCTGGCGCTCTACCGCCCGCTGGCGGCACGGGCCCGTTTCGGCTCGGACGTGACCCGCACCCATGCCAATCCCCTGGTGGGGCGGGAGCTGGAGAAGGCGTTGCTGGTCGGGACCTTCGAACGGTCGGCCCAGCAGCGGTCGTGCCAGCTGGTGACGATCGTCGGCGAACCCGGGGTGGGGAAGAGCCGGCTGGCAGCGGAGCTGTTCCAGCACCTCGACGAACGCCCCGACCTGATCACGTGGAGGCAGGGCCGGTGTCTGCCCTACGGGGAGGGGATCGCGTTCTGGGCCCTCGGAGAGATCGTGAAGGCCGAGTGCGGGATCTTGGAGTCGGACTCGCCGGCCGAGGCCGTGGCCAAGCTGGAGCGGGCCCTGCCCACCGGCGAGCAGGATGCCGTCTGGCTGAAGGCCCGGCTCTCAGCGCTCGTAGGCGTGCCCTCCGAGGCTGCCTCCCAGGAGGAGTCGTTCACGGCCTGGCGGCGCTTCCTCGAAGGACTGAACCCCCAAGGCCCGACCGTGCTGGTCTTCGAGGACCTGCACTGGGCGGACGACGCGTTGCTCTCCTTTCTCGAGCATCTGGCCGACTGGTCCGACGGGGTGCCGCTCTTGATCGTCTGCACGGCCCGCCCCGAACTGCACGAGCAGCACCCGACCTGGGCGGCTGGGCTGCGCAACGCCACCACGATCAACCTGGCTCCCCTGACCGACGAGGAGACCGCCCGGCTGCTCGCATCGCTGCTGGAACGAGCGGTCCTGCCCGCCGACACCCAGCGGGCCCTGCTCGAGCGGGCCGGCGGAAACCCCTTGTACGCCGAGGAGTTCGTCCGCCTGATCACCGACAGAGACCTTCCGCCCGGAGGCCTCGAGGATGTCCGAGTGCCGGACTCGGTCCAATCGCTGATCGCGGCTCGGTTGGACACCCTGTCTTCGGACCGGAAGAGCCTGCTCCAGGACGCGTCCGTGATGGGGAAGCTCTTCTGGGCGGGCGCCCTTGCGGACGTGGGTGATCGCGACCCGCGCGAGGTCGAGCTCGCCCTGCACGAGCTGGCACGCAAGGAGCTCGTCCGCCCGGCCCGCACGAGCACGATGGCAGGCGAGGCCGAGTACGGATTCTGGCACCTCCTGGTCCGAGACGTCTGCTACGCCCAGATCCCGCGCGCCGGCCGTGCGGCCCGCCACCGAGCCGCCGCTTCGTGGCTCGAGGACAAGGCGGGAGAACGGGCCGAGGACCTCGCCGACGTCCTGGCGTACCACTACCTGAGCGCCCTCGAGCTCGGCGGCACCGCAGCCCCCGCAGACCGGGCAGACGAGCTCAAGGAATGCGCGATCCGCTACCTGGCGATGGCCGGCGAACGCGCACTGGCCCTCGACGTGACGCAGGCCGAGGGGAGCCTGGCCAAGGCGCTGGCTCTGGCTCCCGCTGGCCACCCCGAGCGCGCTCCGCTGCTCGACCGGTGGGCCCAGGCCACCCAGCAGCAGAACCGCCTCCAGGAGACCCGCGACGCTCTCGAGGAAGCGCTCGCCATCTACCGCGAACAGGACCTCACCGTCGCAGCGGGGCGAGTACTCACCAGGCTGTCCGTGGTGGCCGGCCGGTTGGGCGACGGGCATGCGGAACGAGAGTTCCTCGACGAGAGCCTGGCGCTGCTCCTGGCGCAACCGCCCGGTCCCGAGCTCGTAGCCGCGTTCGTCGGCCAGGCGGGGACCGACTACGTCGTGGGCAGACCTCTGCGGGCGATCGAGGCCGCCGACCAGGCACTCGCCCTCGCCGCGCAGCTCGGCCTGGCCGAGCAGCCGGCGGCACTCGGCTTCCGCGGAGGGGCCCGCTGTTCATTGGGGGCGCGGGAAGGACTCGAGGACATGCGCTCGGCGCTCGCGCTCGCCGTCGACCAGGGCCAGGGACGAACCGCCGCCACCTTGCACAACAACCTGGCGGATGCGACGTGGCAGTTCGAGGGCCCGGAAGAGGCCTTGGCTGTCTGCCGGGAAGGGATCGACTTCTGCGAGCGGCGCGGGATCGCCGAGTACGCGCTCATGATCGCGGGCATCAGCACGACGCTGCTCGCAGAGCTCGGCCGACCGGAGCAGGCGCTGGCCGAAGCGGCGCCCGTCGCGCAGGCACTGGAGGCGGCCGGCCACATCGGTTCCACGGAGCCGCGGTCGACGCTGCTCCGCCTGCGCGCCGAGCGGGGTGAGCACGAGGGTGTCGGGGGTGTCGACGATCTCGTTGCCCTGGCACGTGACAGCGGCGACCCACAGATGTACGCACTGGCATTCTCGTCAGCGGCGCGCCTCCGGCTGGCCCAGGGCCATCGGAGGCAGGCCAAGGAGCTACTGGTCGAGCTCGATCAGCAGCCGGAGACCCACACCGAGGCGTACTACGCAGAAGCGTTGCCCGCGGTCGTCAGGACCGCGCTCTCACTCGGCGAGCCCGAACTGGCCGCCCGGCTCGTGTCCGACGTGCAACCCGTCACGCCGCTGTTCGAGCACGCACTCGTTGCCTCCCGCGCCGCGCTCGCCGAGACCGCCGGTGACCACCCCGAGGCCGCGGCCCTCTACGCCGAGGCGGCGGACCGCTGGCACGAGTTCGGGCACGTCCCCGAGCGCGCCTACGCCCTTCTCGGCCAGGGACGTTGCCTGACCGAGATCCGCGCACCCGAGGCCGTGCAGCCGCTGCTCGAGGCAGGCGAGCTCTTCGCCACGATGGGCTACCAACCGGCGCTCGCCGAGACCGAAGCCCTCGTCAACGGGCCCGACACCATCGTCCATGGCTGAGCCGGTCGCCGGCACCGGCCCAGCACTTGCCTCAGTTCGCACACCGTGTGAACCCAGAACTGTGCCACGGAACTGAGACCCAGGCCCGACCACTCCTCGGCATGAGCGGTCCGGATGCGCTCGTGGTGTGACGGTCGGTCCGCTCGTCGAGCCGGTGTCTGTCATCCGATCGGGCCCTGGGTGCACCCGGGTCCGCCGCTCGGACCCGGTGGTCACTGGGTCGAGGGTGCGGTGACGCCCAAGGCAAGGTCGAAGTCGGCGCCGGTGCGGCCCAGGCCCACCAGGAGGATCCCGGCCCATTCCAGGGCAAACGTCATCTCGGCCCCGCCGGCGTCGAGGGGCCGCATGTCCAGGCTCTCGAGAAACGCCGCGACGCGGGTCTTGGCCTCGGCGCCGTCGCCGGCGAAGAACACGTCCAATGGCTTGTCGGCAGCGATGACACCACTGAAGATCGAGTTGAAGGCCTTCACGACGTGCGCGTCCTCAGGCGCGGCGGCGGCAATCTGCTGGGACGCCGAGTCGCCCGCGGTGGTCACCAGTCCGGTGCCGTCGGCGTTGAACGGGTTGGTGATGTCCACCAGGATCTTGCCGGACAGGGCGTCGCCGTAGCGAGCGACCACATCGACCGCGCCGTCGTAGAGGACGGCGAGGATGACGATGTCACCGGCCGGCGTTGCCCCGAACGTGCCGACGGTGGCTCGGTGACCGATCCGGTCGGCCAGCGCCTGAGCCTTCGCGGTGTCGCGGCTCATGAGTTCGACGGTGTGCCCGTGCTGTGCGGCGCGGGTGCCGATGGCGGTGGCCATGTTGCCCGAGCCGATGATGGAGATGGTGGTCATGAGGGTTTCCCTTCGTCGTGATCTGAGCGAGTGCCGAGGCATCGCCGGGTTCGACGTACTTAACCGGAGGGGTGCCTCACTCTATTCCGGAGGGGTGCCTCATATTTCGTTGCTAGAGTCGGCGATGTGGGCGCGAGCGAGGTCGAGACGGAGCGGAGGCCCCTGCGTCGCGATGCCCAGGAGCGCCACGACAAGCTCATTGCCTCGGCACAGCGCGAGTTCGCCGCACACGGCGTCGATGCCTCCTTGGAGAAGATCGCGCGCGTCGCCGGCGTCTCCATCGGCACCTTGTACCGGCACTTCCCCACGCGGCTGGATCTGCTCATGGCCGCCTTCAGGCCCCGGGTGACGGCGTTCCTCGACGGGGCCGCCACAGCCATGGAGATGGACAGTCCGTGGGAGGGGTTCGTCTCCTACCTGGAGAACCTGTTCGGCGTACAGGCCGGGGACCGCGGTTTCAACGACTTCCTCTCCCGACGTTTCACCGACAACGCCGAGACCGAACAGATCCACGACCAGATGTGCCGACAGATCGAGCAGGTGCTCACCCGAGCGCAAGAGGCCGGCGAGGTCCGCGCCGATATCACCCAGGCCGACATCGTCAACCTCATCTGGTCCAACAGCCGGATCATCGACGCCACCAGAGCCACGGCGCCCCACGCCTGGCGGCGCCAGCTCCATCTCATGCTCGACGCCTATCGGGCCGAGCGGGCTCATCCCATCGCCGAGCCGCCGATGACCTCCGACCAGCTCTACGACGCCATGGTCGCTCTCAGCGAGACGTAATGGCGGGGCCGGGACAGGTTCCTCGCTACCGGCCCTGAACTCCTCGGGCGGCCTCATCGGGGGCGGTAGCGGCCGATGCCCGCGTTTCGCGCTCCGTGGCGACGGGCGGAAGCCACCTAGTGTGGCGGAGTGCTCGTCCATCTGCGCGTGACCACTCCGGAGCCCCTCACCGACAAGTCTCTGGCCCTTCTGCTGGGCCGTGACTACGTCACCAACGTCACCCTTCAGCGGGGCGCCTCGCTCGATCCCGTCGGCGACGTCGTGGAAGCCGATGTGGCGCGCGAGGAGTTCAACGAGGTCCTGGAGAACCTGCATGGCATGGGTGTCGGTCGCGCAGGCGGGATCTTGGTGCAGACGCCCACGGCAACGCCGTTCGACGAGGCTGCCCGGATCGAGGAGAGGGCACCGGGAGACCCCGATGACGCGGTCATCTGGGACGCGGTTCTGGACAAGGCTGCGGCGGGCGCACGGCCGACCGTCTCCTACCTACTCTTCCTGGTGATGGCGGTGACCCTGGCGGGGATCGCGGTGATTCTCGACTCGGGCATCCTTGTCGTCGGGGCCATGGTCGTGGGGCCCGAGTTCAGCGCCGTGGGTGCGGTCGCCGTCGGAGTCGCGTTCGGCACGTGGCCGCTGGTCCGCCGCGGCCTGCGGCTACTGGTCGGGGGCTTCGCTTTCGCCGTCCTCGTGGTGACGATGTTCGCCCTGCTGGCTCGGCTCACAGGGCTGATCACGCTGGACATGGTCACCGCGCCCCGTCCCGAGACCGGCTTCATCTGGCACCCCGACCAATGGTCATTCATCGTCGCGTTCATCGCCGGCGCGGCCGGCGCGTTGGCGATGGCGATCGAGAAGGCGTCCACCATGGTCGGGGTGTTCATCTCCGTGACCACGATCCCAGCCGCAGGGAACCTCGCATTGGGCTTGGCCTTCTGGAGCCGCCACGAGATCATCGGCTCGGCCGCCCAGCTCACGCTCAATCTGGTTTCCATGATCCTGGCCGGGTTCCTGGTGCTGAGCTATCAGCGCCTCTTCTGGACCCGCACGCTGGTGCTGGCGGACAAGCTCCTCACTCACCATGACCTACCTGAGCCCGGGTCACGAGGACGTCCCGCCCCGAGAGAGTAGGAACCACCGCTCGCGCGCTGTCGAAACAAACGTTGGTCTGCCGTCGGTCTGTAGGACTTCGGCGACTGGGAGAAGCAGGGGCACGGGTTCCCTTGTCTCCCCTTGGTGAGTGTGGTTGCGTGGCGAGACCGTCCCCGCCGTCCGGCGAGGTGCCACAACGAGGTGGGCTCGATGGACTCGACATACGACTATGTGATCGTGGGAGCGGGATCGGCGGGCGGTGTCCTCGCCGCCAGACTGAGCGAGGACCCGGATGTCCGGGTGTGCCTGCTCGAGGCCGGCGGGCCGCCGCCGCTCTCGGAACTGGTGCCCGCCGCCGTGGCCAGCCTGCAGAACGACCCCGCGACCGACTGGATGTACAACGGCGACCCTGGAGGGGTCGGCAAGGGCCTGATCGGCGGCCAGATGATGGTGCCCCGGGGAAAGATGCTGGGCGGTTCCTCCGGCTTGAACTACATGGCCTACGTGCGGGGACACCCAGGCGACTTCGACTCGTGGGCCGCCGGCGGCGCGGACGGCTGGTCCTACGAGGAAGTCCTGCCCTATTTCCTGAAGGCCGAGGGATTCGTGAACAGCCCCGAACTGCACGCCGACGCCGACGTGCACGGGCACAACGGCCCGGTGGGCGTGGCGGTGCGCCAGCCGATCCTGCCTGCCTCGATCCAGTTCGTCGAGGCCGCGGGCGCCGTGGGCATGAAGCAGGGTGACTACAACGGTCGCGACCGCCTCAGCCCCGACGGAGTGGCCTCGCTCTTCCAGACGACGACGAAGGACGGCAGGCGAAGCTCGACCTTCCACGCCTACCTCGAGCCGGCGATGGACCGGGAGAACCTCACCGTGGTCACCGGCGCGCTCGTCGAGCGAGTTCTGCTCGAGGCGAACGGGGAGGTGGTTCGTGCCACCGGGGTGGCCTACCGCACGGAGGACGGCACCTCCGAGAACGTGACCGCGGGCACCGAGGTGGTGTTGTGCGCGGGTGCCATCGGGTCGCCGCACCTGCTCCTGCTCTCCGGGGTCGGGTCCCGCGAAGAACTCGGTGCCGTCGGGGTGGCCTGCGTCGTCGACCTTCCAGGGGTGGGGCGTCACCTCAAGGACCACCTGCACACGCCCTTGATGTTTGCCGCCGACGGCATCGGCGAGACGATGACCGAGGTTGCGATGTCCCTCGGCCCGGACGCGTTGCGGGCCCCCGCGGGTCCGCTGCCGGCCGACCCCGCGGACGATGCCGACCTGCCCGAGCCTCTTGCCGCTGCCAAGGCCGAGGCTGAGCGCCGTATCGCCGAGTGGTTCACCACCGGCCGCGGCCTCGCCTCGTCCTCTCTCTACGACGCTGTCGCGTTCTTCTCGACCGGGCTGGGCGACGAGCACACCCACGATGGGCAGATCGGATTCCTCGCGACCGGCTACACGCCGCCGATCTGGGAAGGCGTTTTCCGACTCCCGCCGTCGGCGTTCTTCGAGGACCCGGAGTCCTTCCTGGACCCGACGCGTGGTCAGGTGGTTGTGCTGCCCAATCCCGTGCAACCCCACTCCGAGGGTTCTGTCACGCTCGCCAGCGCAGATCCCGCGATCCCGCCGCGGATCGAGTTGAACTACTTCGACGACCCGCACGACGTGACCGTGATGGTCGCCGTGATGCGCAGGGCCCTCGAGGTCGCGAAGGCATGGCCCGGCGGCGGCCTGGGCGAGCCAGTCATTCCGCCGCACCTTGCGCAGACACACGGTCACCTCGCCGGCGCCGAACCGAGCGACGAGCTGCTGGAAGACCTGGCCCGCCACTACGCGCTGACCGTCTACCACGAGACGTCGACCTGTCGGATCGGCGACGTCGTCGACCCGCGGCTGCGGGTCCACGGCATCGAGGCCCTGCGCGTGGCCGATGCGAGTGTGATGCCGAACGTCGTCAGCGGCAACACCAACGCTGCGGCCATGATGATCGGCGAGAAGGCAGCCGAGCTGATCGCCCAGGACCACGGCGTCCACCTCCACGAGGTGGTCGGCTGAGGCTTGGGCGGCCGCAGATTGACGGACCGTCCGCCGACCCCGATGTCAGGCTGTTCGACCCGCGGCGGCGTAGCAGCACGCGGTCAACCGGCCGAGCGTCACCTTCTTCATGATCGGCCGCATGTCCGAGGGGACCTACCAGCTCCCCTTCGTCGCCTGACAACGGCACTCGCTCAACGCAACGATCACTCAGTCGCCGTCACAGAATCATCCAAGCTTCATACGGATATGGCGTCGTCGACAAGCGGGGTGGTGCCGTTGGGCTTGCTTCCGCGTTGGTCACTGTTCGCCACGTCGGTCGCCGTTCCGCACGACGAGAGAAGACCCGCGTCCTGCGCCAGGTTGTCCAAGACGATGGAGCCGTTGGCGGCCACTGCGTCGGTCATGAACGCCGCGCTCGTGGTGTGGCAGTCGCTGGAGCTCTACGAGAACTCCGAGAGGGTTGCCTCCGGGAATCCCGCACTCGAGCCTGCGGCCAGCGGCCCCGGGCCGGTGCCGATGAGCCGGATCGCGTGACTCATGGAAGGTTGTCCGCCGCGAGTCGTGGCTGTTGCCGGAGCACGGAGGACCCCGCGAGTTCCACCCCGGCTCGATCCAGTCGGCACGAGAGCGAGCCGGACAACGGCTTGCGAGTGCGTGGGGTGGTCGCCCCGGCGTCAGGCTGAGTGGAAGTCGGAGGGCTTCCAGGTGCCGTCGAAGGCGGGTGCGCCGGGGCCGTAGAGGCGGAAGTAGGCGAACCACTGGCTGCCCGGGTTGGTCTGGAGCCACGGCTCATCGTGTTCGGGTCGGTCCGGGCCGAAGTGGAGGGTGATGGTGCCGTCGGCGTCGGGGGTGAGGTCGTCTCGCAGAGAGGTGAGGACCGGCTTGAACTGGGGGGTGTTGATCTCCGAGCGAGTGTCGAGGTCGTACAGGGTGACCGACCAGAACTGGGCCGCGGGGACGGGGGCCGGTACGGCGAGCGTGTACGCCCGGCCGCCGTCGAGGGCGGACCCGTCCGCGTCGTTGTTGGCCAGCCAGTAGATCGAGCCGGCACCCTCCCGGTGCATGAACATCTTGTCGGTCTCGAGGGTGGCTTGATAGAACCAGCGCTCTCGCACCGACAGGTTCAGGAAGTCGCGCTCGTAGTAGCCGAAGTCGCCTTCGGAGTAGACGACCCACTCCCAGCGCCGGTCGGGCCACACCAGTCGCTCGGGTGCGGAATCGGCGAACGCTGCCACGACGAGCTGCTCGTTGGCCTTCTCGGCGGCTTCGGTGAGGACCGCTCGTAGGTCATCGTCGGGCTCGAACGGGCGATCAGAACGCAGGCCCAGGTCGGCCAGCATCCCGTAGGCGTTGTAGAGGTTGGCCGACGGCACGTCCATGTCCAGAGCACGCTTGATGACGTTCCACACCTCGAACGTTCCGTCCACCACGCACGGGTTCGCGACTGCCTTTCGGTCGGACATGTCGACGAAGACGTTGGCGGGGGGCGCGTCGGCCTCAGCCAAGGGGTACATCCGCAAAGTCCGCAGCAGCGCCTTCCCCCTCTCGGGGTCCGGGAACGGTGCCCTGGTGCAGATCAGGAGCCGGTTCGTCTTCGGGTACTCCACCAGATACCCCTCGTCGGGGATGACGCCCTGGTGGCCCGGCGGCACGAACAGGTACTTCGCCCCCTTGCCCTCCTCGACACCGACCAAACCCATGTTGGTGACCAGCTGGAAGTTCATGTCGTCGGCCACACCCATGATCGGGCCCGGCGGCACCTGCACCACGACCGGCCCCACGGACAGGTCGGTCATGCCGAGCCCGTAGGGCGTGTCGGAGTTCTGCGTGAGCGTGACGAGATCGGGGGTCGTGAGCTGGATCAGGAACCCGTTGTTCGCCGCGGCGCCGTACTCCTCGATCGCCTCGAAGTTCAGAGCCATCGAGACCGTCGGGTAGAAGAACTTGTACGCCTCGACAGCACGGTTCAGCAAAGCCTCCCGGCGAATACGCACGACCTCATCAGCGCTCGGCAACTGCTTCAACGGGGACCTCCGCAGGCTCGGGATCAGACCCCCGCCAACCTACTGGGAGCCCGTGGTCACCACAGCCCTCACATCGGCGTCAGCTGCGACCGGACAGCGGCATGGGAGTGCCCGACGCAGGGAGCGACCGCCGACTCCGTCAGGAGATCTCTGGACGTTGCGTGGGGACCTGGAAGCGTCGCACCTCCTGGGGCCAACCGCAGGCGACGGCAGCCTTTGCCGCCCAGAATCGCGCGGACTCCTCGTCGGCCACGTCCACGATCGTGAAGCCTCCGAGGTGCTCTTTGGTCTCGGCGTAGGGGCCATCAGTGAAGACAGGAGCACCGCTGGAGGCATCCACTGCGAACACGGGCGCGGAGTCGTCCAAGCCTCCGAGAAAGACGTAGACGCCCGCCGCCTTCATCTCTGTCCGCAACGCCCTGACAGCCTTGGACCTCTCGGCCAACTCTTCGTCCGTGTGGTCGGGCACCCACTCGCCGTTGAACAGGATGAGGTACTCGGTCATGTCTCCTCCTTCGGTGGAGGCCGCACGTTCGTCGGCTCCCACTCAACCTACGAACGGCGACAGCCCGTTTCGACAGGCTCAGTACGCACACGGCCTGCCTACCACGCACGCTCAAGGCATGTGCGTACGCTCGAACAGCGGCCTGTGAGGGCGATGCGCTGGGGGGTGTGGTGGGATCCGCCCGGGCCAGCGGCGACGGTCGCCGGGCCGGTTGAGCCTGCGACGAGCAGCGCGAGGACCGCGATGCCCACCAGCGATCGCCTCGTGGCGGACGTGTGCATCGTGCCGACGGCAGTCAGCCACGTGCGTCGCTGCATCGTGACATCAGCGGACTCGACCGCTCACTGGGCGAGCTGACCGCGGCACGGGTGCGCTTCTTCGCGGTTTCAAGCCTTGGTAACCCTAGGAGGGGGGCTGGAGCGACCTGAGGACATGAAGACTCCTCGTATCAGCCGTGTCCTGCTCACCGCGACAGGCACCGTCCTCGTCACCGCTGCGATGACCCTGCCACCTGCGAACGCTGCGGACTTCGTGTCCCCGTCCTGCCCGGGTTTCGACGTCGGCCTCACCACACTGACCGGCCATGGCAACCCTGTCCAGGCCGGCCCCCGCGCCGTCGTGGCGGCAGGCAGCGGGACCAGCGTCCTGGACAACGAGTCCACAGGCTCGAGCATCGCCTTCCACGGTGCGGGCGCCTTCAAGGTCAGCGACAACCCCGACGGGTCCCTCCTCTTCACCGTCACCGGCCGGGCCGTCGTGTTCCTGTTCGACACCGACAACGGTGGGCCCGCGACTACCATCTATACGGGTGGGGTCGTCTCGGAGGTCGCGCCTGACGGGACGTTCACCGTTCTCTCGCATACAGGCACTGCCGTCGACGTCTGCTCTCTGCTCGACGGCTAGTCTCTCAGCGGGTTCTCGGGCCGTGGTAACCCTTGGAGGGGGACTGGAGCGACCTGAGGACATGAAGACTTCACCACGCCGACGGCGGCGTGGCCTGCTGGAACTCGTCGACGGGCCGGTAGAGGTCGCGCTGGCGACCCCCGGCTACCCAGCGGACGTGCCCGAGGCGGACACCGGGGTCGAGTGCGTCGAGTCGTTTGAGCAGTTCTACCGTCGCGAGTTTCCGCGCTTGATCGTGCTCGCTCGGGCTCTTGCCGGTGACCAATGGGCCGAAGACATCGCGCACGACTCGATCCTGGTGGCTTATCGGCAGTGGACGCGAATCTCGGTCATGAACAGTCCGGCTGGGTACGTGCACCGGATCTGCGCCCACAAGGCGGTGTCGCGGATCCGGCGTGCCTCTGCGGAGCGGCGAGCCCTGAGCCGGGTGGTGGCAGGCGGTGTGGTCACGGTGGAGCCCATGTCTGCCGACCATGAGCGGTTCTGGGCCGAGGTCCGCCGGCTGCCTCGCCGCCAGGCGCAAACCGTCGCGCTGTTCTACGGCCTGGACCTGCCCATACCCGTCATCGCGGAGACTCTGGGCTGTGCCGAGGGCACCGTCAAGGCTCACCTGGCCCGAGCGCGCACCCAGCTGAGCCAACGCTTCGCGATCTCGGAGGAGGAGGGTTGATGATCGACGAACTGGCCGTCGCCGCGGCCCGTGAGCTGCGCGGGACCATCACGAGCGACCTCGACGCCGGACTGCTCGAGCTTCACGCCGGTCGCCGTCGTCGCCGACGGAACCTCTCCGCCGCCGCCGCGGTCGCCGCCGCTGCAGCCACAGTTGCGATTGCCTTGGGCGTCGGCTGGTGGGGTGGACACTCGTTGACCCGCGATGCGCCGATCAGCCCACCGAACCCGGGCCCGACCCATGGGATCGGCGGAACCCAGTCGTGCATCGCACCGATCCGCTGCCTCGGACCAGCGACATATCGCTTCGCTGTGACCCGACCGGTCACATGGCACATTCCTGGGGGGTTCCAGGTGAGCAACGAGGACCCCACGCCGTGGATGGTGCAAGCCCAGGCCGGGCGAGAACAACAGGGCGGTGGTCCCTACCGATACGCCACCGTGGCCGGTATCACCGTCCTCGAGGGTGTTCGCGCTGCCTCCGCTGACGGCCATGCCGCGGCAGCCCAGGGGGCAGACACGCCTCAGGCGTTCGTGTCTTGGGTCGCCGCTCAGCCCTACCTCCATGCTTCACCCATCACCCCCACGCACCTCGACGGTCACCGCGCCTGGCATGTGCGAGTAACCCTTGCTGACCCCGGCGGCGACGGCCCAACGGCTCCCTGCCATGACACGGTGGCGTGTTACCCCCTCACCGTCACCCCCGACCAGAGGGTGAACGGAATCTCCGGCAGCATGGTCGCCGACCTCACAGCGTTCCGCCTGCCCAGAGCGGGCACCACGCTCGTGTGGTCCTGGGCGTTCTCGCATGACAAGGGAGCACTGGCACGCAACGACGTCGCAGTTCGCGGGCTCAGCTGGCCGACCTCCTAGGAGATCAGGGCAACTGGACCAGAATCTCGAACCGAGGTCTGACCCTCGTCCCGCGCGCCGGCCGATCCGGTTGTCGGGTCGAGGGTGGACGTCCCTCATCGGCGTGACTGAGCACGGGCAGGGGGCTGGTGGGGACGCCGGCCTCTATCGGCGGACCCCCGAGCACGCTGAGGTAGTGGTTCGAAAAGTCGGACGGTCATCAGCGGGGGCTGGTGGCCGTCTGTTGCGTCTCGAGTTCGGCCTGTGAGTGACCCGGACCGGGGCAGGTGAGTGCGATTCGCCGGGACGAGCCAGGGTCGGAAGGTCCTGTCGCCTGGTTGCCTCCGGCCGTACAGTTCGCGGCACAGCAAGACCGACGGAGAGAGCAGGCCATGAGCCTTTCGGCAGGCGGCAGTCCGGGGACGGGAGGCTTCGCCGGAGGGTATTCGGCCGGCCCCCACTCAGGAGTCCCCACCTCGCAGCAAGACATGGGGTTGCCGAGCGGCACGGAAGACCGCGCCCGAACCGCACTGCTTCTGGGAGTCTTGGCGATCCCGTTCAGCATGGTGGCCGGAGTGCCAGCCATCATCGTCGGCGCTCACGCCCTTCGACGTATCGAGGCTTCGGCCGGAACCGTCAAGGGCCGGGGCATGGCCTGGTGCGGGATCGTGCTTGGTGCGGCAAGTGTCATCGCCTTCGTCGTCGGCGCGGTCCTGATCTACAGCTGACGGGCGAGGCTCTCCTCACCCGCTTGTTCGTAGGCGCCCCATTGAGCACCGCATTCAGCACAGAGTGCGCACGCACTGCGGCGCGTGCCGGCGGTTCTCGACCGAGTCGGACCAGGGCAAGTAACGGGGCAGCGCTCAGGGCCCACGTCTCGCGCGCACCCGCAAGGCATCTTCGGCCACCACAGCACCCCAGCACGTCACCGACTGAAAGTAACCTTGCGGGTACATACCCATATTGGTACATTGGCCCCATGGACGCCGTGTTGCATGCGCTGGCAGACGAGAGCCGACGTACGGTTCTCGAGATACTCCGCGACCACCCCGCGACTTCAGGCGAGCTGGCTGAGGCTCTCCCGATCGCTCGCCCGGGCGTGTCCCGGCATCTCCGCGTGCTGCGGGAAGCCGGGCTGGTCGACGTACGCCAGGACGCGCAGCGCCGGATCTACACACTCCGCCCGGAGGCTCTCGTCGAGGTCGACGAGTGGCTGGGAGAGTACCGCCGGCTGTGGGAGCACCGGCTCGACGCCCTTCACACCGAGATCGCTCGAGGAAGGAAGACACGACGATGACCACCATCGCGACGATGCGAACACTCGACGAGACCCGCGGAGCAGTCCGGGTCGAGGACCTGTACGCCACGGACATCGGCGACCTGTGGCAGGCGTGTACGACGCCAGAGCGGCTGGCCCGCTGGATCGCCCGAGTCGAGGGCGACCTGCGGGTCGGCGGCACGATCGACGCCGTCTTCACGAGCAGCTGGACCGGTCCGGCGCGCATCGAGGTCTGCGATGTGCCCCACCACCTGCTGCTGACGACCGAGCCGGGCACGGACGATGAGGGGCAGATCGAGGCGTGGCTGACAACGGAGGGCTCCATGACCCGGCTGGTGGTCGAACAGCGCGGCCTGCCGATGATGCATCTCCCGTTCCACGCCTCTGGTTGGCGACTCCACCTCGAGGACCTCGGTCGATCGTTGGAGCTCGGCGGACCGGTGCATCCGGAGGGCTGGAGCTCCGATGGCGGGGCGCCAGGCTGGAAGGAACGCTGGGAAGAGCTCACCCCCACCTACCAACGCATGGAGATCGGTTGATGTCGGGCGAGCTCAGGCTCAGCCTGACGACGGTCAACGCGTCGGACCCGATCGCTCTCGCGCGGTTCTACGCCGAGATCACGGGCAGGTCGCTCAGGGCGACGGGTGCTGGGCGCTCGCCGCGGGGCCGCACGGTGACATCGGCTTCCAGCAGATCGAGGAGCACCGGCCACCCACCTGGCCGGAAGCGAGGTGGGGAGGCGGCTGCACCTCGAGCTCCTCGTCGGTCTGACACGGCCCAGGGCACGAGAGGTGCCTCCGGAGGCCCCACGTCGAACCGGCCCGGGCGAGGGTCCGCGCGAGCCGGTATGTCGATCAGGCGTGGGTAGCTGTCAGGCAGGCTCTGCAGTGCGGATCAACCGGACTCCGGTGGCGATGAGGAACGCGAGCCAGACGAGGAAGCCCAACCCGGCGATCGCGAAGAACGCCAAGGCGTCACCTCCTGCGACAGCAGGCCCGGCGACGACGCCGATCACCAGGAGGACAGCACCGACCGGGGCAGCCCAGGTGAATGCCTTCGGGGTCATCGCCGCGGCGACCGCGGCCCGTGACAAGCCCACCAGCGCGAGCGCGATGAAGAGGTCCAGGACGCTGAAGATGCTGTTGTGCAACGCCCACAGTGCCTGGATCGCGCCCAGCTGGGGGCGGTCCATGTGCGCGGCGACCGAGAGTGCCTGCTCGGCAGCCACGACGAGAGTGAACACGGTGACGATGCCGAGGGCTCCGACGAGACCGGTGATCGCCCAGCCCGGTCGACTGGTGGCAAGCAGGTGTCGGGTCACGCCGCCGAGGAAGACGGCCATCCCGATGCCGCTCACGACGTACGTCGCAGCGAGGACGAAGGGGATCGCTCCGTCCGACGAGTAGTGCGACAGCACTTGGGCGGCCGTAGCGCCGTTGCCCGGCGCGGACGCCCCGCGGATGACGTTCTGGACGATCACCACGATGGCGAACGTGAGCGCTCCCCAGCCCGCAGCGCGGGTGCTGAGGTCTCCGGTCACCGACCGACCGGTGGTGCGGGGCATGGAGTCTTCGACGTGGGCGTCGAGATGAATGGCCTCCGGCATGATGGGAACTCCTGTCAACTGGAACAGTGATAAAATGACTGGAACAATGTTCCAATCAAAGGAACCGTTGTCAAGTGATAGAAGAGAGTCATGCCTCCCGAGCAGCCGACCATGCGCGAGCGGCAGGCGGAGCTCACCAGGAACGAGATCCTCCTGGCCGGCCGCCGACTCTTCGCCGAACGTGGGTACACACGCACGAGCGTCCGCGACATCGCGCGGGCGGCCGGCGTCTCCGCCCAGACCGTCTACGACAGCATCGGCTCGAAGCAGGCGGTGGTCGCCAGGCTCAACGACCTGATCGACTCCGAGGCCGGCATCGGCGCCATCGTCGGCTCGGTGGCCGCCTCCCGTGATCCCCAGCAGGTGGCCGCCTTGTCCGCTCGCATCACGCGGTCGATGCTGGAGAACTGCGAGGACATCATCCGGGCCCTCGTCACCGGGGCAGCCGCCGAGCCCGAGCTCCAGGCCGTGCTCGACGAGGGCCACCGCCGACACCTCGAAGGTGCCCGCACGGTGGTAGGGATGCTCCAGCAGCTGCAGGCACTCGCGCCCGCCACCCGGGCAACCGCGGTGTCGGAGACGTTGGCAGCGATCACGGACTTCCGGTTCGCGTTGATGCTGCGCGAGAGCTACGGCTGGTCCCTCGACCGCATCGAGGACTGGATGACCGCAACCAGCCACCACCTCCTGCTCGCCTGAGCCGTGCCATGGAGGAGCCGTCTCCGAGCCATCCGGCCGGCTGCTGATCGGCATGGGACTGTCGTTCGCGCGGCCCCTTCCGCCGGAATCATGTACGGGTCACCACGGGGGCAAGGCGGCTGGATGTCGGCAGCTGAGTGTCCGTCGCCTGAAGAGCAGGATGTCATTCGCCCCGCGGCTGGATCGGCTCGACCCTCAGGTTTCGTGGCCAGGCGGGGCGGGTGAGTCGCTGGTCGAGCCCAGGAGGGCACGGGTGAGCCTCGCCGAGTCCGACTGCAGCCCTTCGTTGGCAGCCAGCAGGTCGCTGTCCGTGGGCTCGCGGTCGTCCATGGCGGCCAGCAGCACAGCTCGGCGGACGAGCTCCTTGGCATACGACGCTGTGGTGCCTGCGGACTCGCGTGCGGCGCGGGAGACGGCGGTGGCAGAGAACCGGAGGCCCGCGGCGTAGAGATCGATGAGGGCGCCTCGGTCGGACTCGTCCGGGAGCGGGATCTCCACGGCAAGATCCACCCGCCCCGGCCGCTGTGCGAGAGCCTTCTCCAGTGCCTCAGCACGGTTGGTCGTGAGCAGGAAGACCACGTCCGCGTCCTCGTCCAACCCGTCCATGGCGTCGAGCAGCGTGAAGAGCAACGGGGACGCCGCTCCTCCGACGTGGTGGTCGCGGTCCTCGGCGATGAGATCGCAGTCCTCGATCACCACGATCGCGGGTTGGTGGGCCCGAGCGATCTGGGCGGCCGCGCCCACGTGCGCCATCTCGGTGCCACTGAGGAGCACGACGGTCGTGTCCGGAGCAGCGCTCACCAGATGGCGGACGGTATGAGTCTTGCCGGTGCCGGGAGGGCCGTACAGCAGTACGCCGCGCTTGAGGTGCTGCCCCTGCTCCCGCAGCCGGTCGCGGTGTTGCGCGAGGCCGACCACATGCGCCCGGACCTGGCCCAGCGTGCCTTCTGGCAGCACGACATGACTCGCCGGGAGCTCAGGTCGTCGGTGAAAGGTGAGGCCCGACATGGATCGCCCGTACGGGTTGCCGGTGAAGCTGACGACCTGGCGCCAGAGGACGCTCCGGCGCATCGCTTCGTCACGCAGGTCGGCGAGCATGGCGGCGGCCGCGTCGGGATCGACGGCGAGCACCTCCAAGCGCGCCTGGGAACCGTACTCGGGGTTGCCGACCCGCTGCAGCACGGCCATGGGGGAGCCGGCGTGGTGGAAGACGTGGAGACCGAACGCCACCGTGGCTCGCTCGGTGTCGGGCCCTGTGGCCAGATTCAGCCGATCGACCTGGCCGCTGCGGAAGCGACCCCATGATGCGCTGGACATCAGGTCGCTCAGAGAGCTGTGGTGCCGCTGATCCCCGCCTCCCACTCCCAGCAGCCGTGCGCTCGGGTCGCCGGTGACGATCTCGGCGAGTGCGATGTCGGTGTCGACCCAGCGGTGAACCATGATCGGCTCGACCACGACCGGAAGCTCGTCGGCCGCCACCCCCAGGTGCGCGTCCAGGAGAGGGAGCAGGTCCTCGCCCCGACGCTCGGCCGTCGGGTCCTCCTGGACGAGCTGTCTGACCAACCGCGTCAGCGCAGACCGCAACTCGTCGTCAGCCGAATCGGTACCCCCGCCCATGCCGGTGAATGTAGTCCTCACCCTGCGCCTCGCGGTCCGACCACCCTCATCGCGTCAGCTCTTCTGGAGCAACCAACCTCATGGTGGATGTGTCTCACAGCCATGAGCAGCCTCTGGTCGACGGGACGCTCGGTTTTCGCCGCGGTTGCCTTGTTGACGGTCGCTGCCTGCGGACAGCACGCAGTCGCGGACCGGGTGTCGCCCCCACAAACGCCGAGTGTTCGTCCGGTACTGACACCCTTGTCGAGGTCGAGCCACAGCCACACGCCTGCAGGAGCTCGGCGGTCCTCGGGTCCGGCGCGCCCATGCCGAGCCGAAGACCTCCAGGCTCATTTTCGACCACAGGGGGAGGGCGCCACCGGGCGCTACGCGAACCTCCTGGACATCCGCAACGTGAGGAGGGCGCGCTGCATTCTGTCGGGCTACCCGCTCAGCGTCGCTCTGTCCCAGTCTGGGCATCCCACCCTCATGGCGAGACGCGGCGGCTTCTTCGATCCCCTCCCGCCGAGACCGATGGACCAGGGTGAGATGACCACGCTCGTGATCGAGAGTGACACCTACTGCAGCACTCGCTCACGCGGCGGACCGCCCGGACCGATCTACCACCATGCGAGCGTCACGCTGTACGACGGTGTTGTTCGGGCGAACACGCAGGGCGCTCGCGGGATCGATGTCGGCTGTGGCGCGTTCGTGTCCGAGTTCGGCCGTTGGCCAGGTGCATCGTGAGGGGCTACGCGACCCTCGGGCGCAGACATGTACGTCCCAGGGCCTGACCGGACATGTGTTCCCCCGTGCACTCTGGGTGCGCTGGCCGCACGCCCGTGGGTTGCAGGCCTCTGACGTGCGGGGGCAGGACACGGGTGCCAGTAGGTTGTTGCAGCTGTCGAGCGAGCAGCTGTACCACCAGGAGTCCAGCCGGAAAGGATGCCCATCATGAGCCAGGCGTTCTACGCACACGCGAGGCTGTACGACCTCATGTTCCCGGGCGGTGGTCCCGCGGTCGACTTCTATCGGGCCGAGGCCCATCGGCGGGGTGGCAGGGTGCTGGAGCTCGCGTGCGGCACCGGGCACAAGCTGATCCCCCTGGCGTCCGACGGGCATCCGTGCGTCGGGCTGGACTCCTCGTCCGACATGTTGGCCGAGGCCCAACGCAAGGCGGAGTCGCGCGGTGTAGCGGTGGAATGGAAGCAGGGTGACATGCGGGCCTTCGACCTGGGCTGCACCTTCGACCTCGTGTTCATCACGGCCAACTCCCTCCTTCACCTCCAGGAGGCTGGGGACGTGGTGAGCTGCTTCCGGTCGGTTCGCCGACACCTGGCACCCGGAGCACGGTTCGTCTTCGATGTCTTCAACCCGAGCGTGCGGCTCCTGGCCGACGCTGACGGCGTACGGCGTACTCGTGAGTCGTTGTCGTTCACCGCCCCCGAGCGTGGCGACGTGCGCGTCGACGTCGCGGAAATCTACGATGCGGCCGCGCAAGTCACACGCGGGACGTGGTACCTCTCGACGGACTCGGAGCCCGACTTCGTCGTGGCGCCCCTCGAGATCAGGAGCATCTTCCCGCAGGAGCTGCCGCTGCTCGTCTCGCTCGGCGGCCTTCGGCTCGTCGAGCGGTTCGGAGCCTGGTCCGGTGAGCCGTTCGCTGCGGACTCGCCTCTTCAAGTCTGCAGGTGCGAGTCCGCGTAGGTCCCCCGACGGCACGCGAGACTCGGCTCATGCTGGTGAGGGTGTCTTGAACCCCGAGGGTCTGTCGGGGCCGTCCGTTGAGCTGGACGGCGCTCGTCGACGGGTGCGGTCCGTCGTGGTCACTGCTCCCGGAGGGTCTCGGCGAGGGGGCGGCGGCCTTCGAGGCGGGCGGGGACAGCGGTCAGGGCGAGCGTCGCGCCCAGGGTGGCCAGGGCCAGTCCCGCGAGCTGGGCGGTGGGGGGTGCTGGGGGGTGGGAGGAGGAGGCCAGGGCGTGGAAGAGGGCGAAGCCTGCAGCACCACCGAGCGCGAGTCCGGCGACCGCCGGCAGGAGCTGGCCCAGACCGAAGGCGGCCGCTGCTTCGGTCGGCGTGACGCCGACAGCGCGGGCCACGGCGAGGACGCGGCGCGCATCGACCGCGCTGGCACGGGTGACGAACAGCAGGTTGACTGCGGCCATCACCGCGAGGAGCAGGGTGAGGGCGGTCGTCACGGTGTGCAGCTGGGCGACCTGCGGGTCGGCGGGTCCGCCCGCGTTCCCGCGCTCTGCCTGCAGGCTGGACTGGGCGAAGAGGACCACCACGCCTGCGCAGACAGCCACGCCGACCGACAGGATCGTGAGCACAGCCCGACGAGGCCTTCGTGCCACGAGGCGGAGGCCCAGGAGACCGGCGGCGGGAAGCCGACTCGAGAGTGCGACGACGAGGTGATGGCGACGAGGGTTGTGTCCGCGGTTGCCGAGAGCCTGGACCGTGCTGGTTCGAGCAGCCCGCCAGGCAGGGAGGATGGTGGCGAGAGCGACGATGGCGAGGATCGAGCCGATCACGGCCGCGGCATCGGCCGGCGACATGGTCGTGGTTCCCTGGCGCCCGAGCAGGCCCGCGCTGATGCCGACCAGGGTCGGGGTGAGGAGCTGACCGGCTGCCAGTCCGACGGCCGCCCCCGCGAGACCGATCGCCAGGTACGACGTCAGCAACAGGCCGGCCACGAACCCGGGACCGGCCCCGGCGGCCTTGAGGGTCCCCACTCGTCGTACCTCCTCGCTCATCCGGCCTCCGACGAGCACCACGAGCGTCGCCAGCGCGAGAATCACCAGGAGCGTGCTTCCGAAGACCACAGCCGCGCGTTCGTTGGCCAGCTGCTCGGCCTGGCGGGCCGCGATCTCCTGCCACGGGTCCAGCTGAGGGCGTCCTGCGGGCGGCCCTCCGGCGCCGTAACGTTGCGCGAAGGCTGGTGCCGCTCCGGGGTCGTGCAGCCTGAGGTACTCGAACAGCACCACGGGTTCACGGGAGCTGGCCAGGGTGCTGGCCTGGTGTCGGGTCGTCCAGACCAGCCCGGGCTCGGCGGAGAACCAGCCCGGGCGGTCGAGGATGCAGCCGATCGTGCACAGCTGGGGGTACGGCGGGAGAGCGGCGGAGACGGCGATGCCGACCACGCGCTGGCGCTGTCCGCCGAGGTCGACCTGGTCACCCACCGACAGCCCCATGGCGCGGGCGAACGCCCGCTCCACCACGACGCCGTGGGGGCCGACCCAGCGGCCGGACACCACCTCAGGTCGGTCGACCGCCGATGGGGACCCGTCACGTCCTTGCACCTCGGCGACGCCGGAGATGCCATGAGCCACGATGGGTGACCAGGTGGTCGGGAACGGCTTGCTTCGGGACGCCACGTCCGGCTGCTCGGCCACGGCCTGCAGACGAGCGCGGCCGGCGTTCGTGATGGCGCTGTTCGGTCCGGGGAAGACGGCCGCGACGATGTCGGGCCCCGCGGTACGGGTGCGGGTCAAGGCGTACGGCGCTGCTGTCTGGCCGTGCAGCACCAGGCCGATCGACAGGGTGGTCGCGGCCACGGCGAGCGCGACGAACAACAGCACGGTCTCGGTCGATCGGCGACGCAGGTCGCGCGCCGCGAGGCGTACGCCGAGCCGGAGCCTGCTCATTCGCGACTGCCGGAGAGGATCTCGGCCGCGCTCGTCAGGTCGGACGGCATCGCCACGTCCTGGACCAAGGCCCCGTCGCGCATGGACACCAGGCGGTCTGCTGTCGCCGCTGTCCGTCGGTCGTGACTGACCACCACGAGCGTCTGACCCTGCCCACGCAGGCGTTCGAAGAGCCGGAGCACGTCGGTCGTGGCCGCACTGTCGAGGTTTCCAGTGGGCTCGTCCGCCAGCAGGACGGTGGGGCGGTTCACCAGAGCGCGAGCCACGGCAACGCGTTGCTTCTGGCCCCCGGACAGCTCTGCGGGCCGATGCCGTACCCGGTCGGCGAGACCGACGGCCTCCAGGAGCGCAGTCGCGGCACGGCGGGCCTGCGACGACGATGTGCCTGCCAGGAGCGCGGGAAGCTCTACGTTCTCCACTGCCGTCAGCTCCTCCATGAGGTGGAAGTCCTGGAAGACGAAGCCCACGTGGTCGCGGCGGAGCCTGGCGCGAGCCCGCTCCGAGGTCCGGTCGATCCGCCGGCCGCCCACCCAGACCTCGCCGGAGGTGGGCACGTCGAGACCGCCCATGAGCTGCAGGAGAGTGGACTTCCCGCACCCGCTCGGGCCCACCACGACCAGGGACTCGCCCGCCCCGACCTCGAGGTCCACATCGTCCACGGCGCGGATCAGTGCTTCGCCGCGACCGTAGTGCTTGGCCAGATGCGTGACACGCAGCGCGGCCGTCATCGTCTGCCTCCCCAGGCCGTCTCGCAGGCGTCGAGCCAGGTGAGGTCGGCCTCGATGCGCAGGACGACGCCCTCCAGCAACAGGGCTGCATCCGATCCGTCGGGCTCGGACATCGCCGCCCGTTGGGCGTCCCGCAGACGTCGTACCAGCTCGAGGCGCTGCGACCCGATCAGAGCCAGGGGGTCCGAGAGCCGCCCCGCAGCAGCGACCGTGAGCTTGAGGTGGAAGTTGGTGAGGTCCGGCCTCGGCCAGGTCACGTCGGTGAGCCACTCCTCGACGCGTTCCCGCCCAGCGGCAGTGAGCTCGTAGGTGCGGCGCTCGGGCCGTTCGCCTGCTGCCTCGCGCGTCGACGTCACGAGACCCGACTGCTCGAGCCGACCCAACGTCACGTACATCTGGCCCGCGTTGAACCCCGCCGAGAGGGGACCCAGGGCATGCTCGATCCGTGCCCGCAGCTCATAGCCGTGGGACGGCTCCTTGGCCAGCAGTGCCAAGACCGCTTCCTGTTGCACGAGCACCACACCCCTAACGGTTAGCCAGTGCACAGAGGATAACCGTTAGTCATGCCCGGCTCAAGGGACGAGGTGGCTGACCAGAGGCTCGCCCAGCGCACAGTGGTGGTCTGGACACAGCGGTAGACGTCGTCGTGACGCCGCTCTCGGGCTGGAAGCCGAAGGGTCAGGGGAGGTGTCGTCGCAGGTGGGCTGCGAGTCTGACGGTCGTGTCGATCTCGGCCTTGCGGTTGGAGACGCTCTCGACGTTGAAGCCGTAGGGCACGTCCAGCCCCTCACAGAAGGCCGCGAGCTCGCGCGAGGTGGCGACGCACTGGTCGTAGGACTCGGACAGGGTGTCGCTGGCATGGGCGAGTGCGTTCTCCATCCAACGCGGGACGACGACACCGAGCCAACGCAGGAACTCCAGGGTCTTCATCGAGCCACACACCGAGAGCGTGAAGATGATGGGCACGGGGTCCACTCCGGCCTCGAGGCACGCGTAGTGGTAGTCCGATACGAGGTCCTTGGCGGCGTTGACGTCGTACACGACCTGGGTCACGAAGAAGGAGCAGCCCTTGGTCTGCTTCGCGAGGAGGCGTCGATGCTCCTGCTGTCGTGCGGAGTGGCGTTCGGGGATGGCGACCCCGCCCAGCAGGAGCTCGGGGCGGACTCTCGACCACAGCTCCTGTGCGCCGGCCAGGTCCGTGAGCACGGGCGCTGAGCCGGAGGGGGCCCCGACGAACACGCTGGCCACCCGTGCGGGTGGTTGGGCGAGCAGCCAGGCCTCGATGTCGGGGCTCGAGTACTTGCCTACGCATCGGTAGACGATCACGGGTCTGGACCAGGAGGCCAGGTGGTCGGCGTAGAAGTCGGCAGGATCGACCGTGGGCAGGTAGGGGAAGGGGCGCTCGTCGGTCGTGCGGTCGGTCTCGGCGGCGATGTCGTAGATGATCAATCCGTCGAGGTCCAACGGCATGAGCCGTTCCAGGGTCAGATCTGCGATGCGCTGTCGCTCCCCGTGGGTCGTCGAGCCTCGCGGAGGAGTCATCCCGAACAGCAGCAGGCCGGTGTCACGCCTGGCGATGCGAAGCAACAGGTCGCCACGAGCCGCCACGCCGTCGTCGTTGCTCACGGTCTCAACGCTAGGGGTCCGCTACCGGGGGCCGGCTGCTCTGTCCGCACAGCGGCGTGAGGGCGCGCGGTGGATCGACGAGAGGCGCCGCTGGTCGGCACGTGACTCCGGGGTGGTGGAGGTTCGCGAGGCCAGCTGGACGCTCGGTGACGTTCCGGCACGTCAAGCAGCAGGTGGACATGCGGGCGACGCTGCACGGGCTGCCCGGCGACGCCTGCACCTGCCCCCACGTGGGGCGGGCCAGGTGTTCTACCTGGTCCCCGACCACGTGCCGGTGTACGACGTGGCGACCAGGCTGGTCTTCTTCAGCCCACCGCCGAGATGCAGCAGGTCGACGACGTCATCGAGGCGAACGCGCGGGCCTTCCGGGACGCATGATCCGCCGTAGGATGACCGGCACTCGGCTGTCACGGACGGCGGACGGTGGTGTGAGCGGTGACGACGGCTGCGGCGACGTCGACCTCGGGCCCTTCGGGCAGTGAGCTGCGCCTCGCCGAGCTCGTCGAGATGGTCGAGCGCCATGCCCAGCCGGCGAGCCGGTTCGCCGGAGACCTCGGCCTGGACGAGTCGGTGCCCACCGAAGTGTGCACGTCGTACGACCGCTGGGACGGTCGGGGATCGCCGGGCGACCTGGCCGGCGAGCAGATCCCGCTCGCGTCACGCATCTGCCAGCTCGCGGAGTCCGTCCTGGCCGGCCTCCCGCCCAGGGAGATCGAGGTGCTGCGGCTGATCGCCCGCGGTCTGTCGAGCAGGGAGATCGCCGCGCGGCTGAGCCCGTCTCCGAAGACCGTCCGCATCCACATCGAGCACAACTATGCCAAGACCGGCGCGGGCAACCGCGCCGCCGCCAGCCTCTTCGCCGCTGAGCACGGGCTCCTGCCCGCGCCGTGAACGAGCATCCACACCACCAGGAAGGCACGCAGCATGACGGAGACGACGTACGACTTCACCGGCCTCAGGGCGCTCTTCATCAACTGCACGCTGAAGCGCTCACCCGAGCCGAGCAACACCCAGGGGTTGGTCGACGCAAGCCGACAGATCATGGAGAGGCACGGCGTGCAGGTCGACGTGGTGCGGGCCATCGACCACGACATCGCGACCGGAGTGTGGCCGGACATGCGTGAGCACGGATGGGAGACCGACGGCTGGCCGGAGATCTTCGAGCGGGTGAAGGCGGCACACATCCTGGTGCTGGCCGGGCCGATCTGGCTGGGGGACAACTCGTCGGTCATGAAGCAGGTCCACGAGAGGCTGTACGGCGGCTCGCACCTGCTCAACGACCGCGGCCAGTACCTCTACTACGGCCGGGTGGGGGGCTGCCTGATCACGGGCAACGAGGACGGCATCAAGCACTGTGCTCACAACGTGCTCTACACGTTGCAGCACATCGGCTACACGATCCCGCCTCAGGCCGACGCGGGCTGGATCGGAGAGGCGGGCCCCGGCCCGTCGTACCTCGACCCCGGCAGTGGTGGCCCGGACAACGACTTCACCAACCGCAACACCGCGTTCATGACCTGGAACCTCATGCACGTGGCGAAGATGCTCGACGACGCAGGCGGCGTGCCGGCGTACGGCAACCAGCGGTCGGAGTGGGACGCCGGGTGCCGGTTCGACTACGAGAACCCCGAGTACCGCTGACCCGTCGACACCTCGCCGGAGCGAGGTGTCGACGGGCGCGGGATGTCTCACTCGGCGACGATGCCCTCACCGCCCGCCCCGCCTGGCACGGTGACGGATCCGAGCGGGGTCAGCGACCCGCCGGTGGCGACGCGGAACGCGTCCACCTGCCCGGCCTTGCCGGCCTGGACGTAGAGGAAGCGGCCGTCGCGGGTGGCGGTGGCGTCGACCGTGCCGGGATCGGTCCCGGTCGTCCCCAGTGAGGTGAGGCTGCCGTTGTCGGCGACCCGGTAGCCCGAGAGGTCGGCGCTGCCGGCGTTCGAGGCGTAGAACCGGTCGTGGCTCCGCACGATCCAGCACGTCGCCGCCTGGCCGGTCGCGGCCGTGTCGACCGGATGCAGCACGCCCTGCGCGTCGATGCCGAAGGTGGCCACGGCGTTGGCCCCGGCCTCGGCCAGCACCAGGTGTCCGGCCCCGTCCCAGGTGACGGCGAAGGGCACGGCCCCGGGCAGGGGGTTGACCGTCGGGGCTGGGCTGAGCGAGCCGGTGTCGGTCACGGCGAACACGTCGACGTCGCTGCCGTTGGCCTTGGTCGTCACCAGCAGCTGGGAACCGTCAGGGGAGAAGGCGACCTGGCCGGGGGTGTTGACGAACTCGGGCGCCGCGGAGGGGTCGAGACCGAGTGACCGGTGTGAGTCCGCAATCGGGGTGAGCCCGCTCCCGCTCCGCCGGAAGCCCTGGACCGAGCCACCGTCGCGAGCGTTGAGGACGTACACCAGGTTTCCGTGGACGGCCACGCTGACCGGGAAGACACCTCCCGACCCGACGACGGCCTGACGGGTGAGCGTGTCACCGTCGACACCGAACACGGTGACCGTGTCGCTGCCCGCGTTGACGGCGTACAGGAAGTGGTGGGACGGGTCCAGCGCGAGGGAGCCCTGCGACGCGAGGTGGTCCACCACCGACCCGGACAGCACGCCGCCGAGGCCGCCCGTGCCGTAGCTCCCGGCCTGGCTCAGCGTGCCGTCGGCGTTGCGGTCGTAGGCGACGACGGTGTTGCCGGCCACGTTGTCGGACTGGACGAAGACGGCCGGGCCGCGTGGCCCTCCGCCGCCAAGGCCGGCGAGGCGAGGCCGACCGAACCGGCCGTGCCGAGGGCGGCGAGCGCGACGCCGGCCACGCGGGAGCGGGGTGCCGAGAAGATCATGGGTCCTCCTGATGGTGTGTGGTGCTGTCATCAGGGTTCGCACCCACGAACCGGAGGTTCTTACCGAGCGCCTCGAAGTTTCTTCCGCAGCCGTTCGCCCAGCCCCTCGGTCGGCGGGTCGGTCACGAGTGCGAGGAGGCCCTCGAAGTCCTCCGAGCAGGGTCCGCACTGGCGAAGGTGCGCGGCGACGCCGGGGAAGCGCGCTGCAGCGTCCTCGCCGCTCGCGACCAGGTCGACGTAGACGTGCAGGATCCGTATCGCCTCGTCGCATCCGACGTCGGCGGGATCGGTCTCGAGGAAGGCGTCGAGCTCTGACCAGTCACTCATGGGTCTGCACCCCCTCACTCTGCTCCGTGTGTTCCTGACCCAGATACCCGTTGGCGACCAGGTGGGCCCGGATCTTACGTCGCGCGTCGAAGAGCGTCTTGTAGAGAGCGTTACGGGTCGTGTCGAGCCGGATCGCCAGAGCGTCGAGCGGTACGCCCTGGATGACGGCGGCCTCGAAGACGCGACGCTGGTGCTCCGTGAGGTCGTCGACGGCACGTCGTACGGCGCGGGTCAGCTCTCGTACTTCTGCGACGTGGTCGGGTGGCGTGCCGAGCGCGTCCGGGAGGCGTTCCCAGTCCTGCTCGGCGAGCTCGGCGCGCGGCTGGCGCCAGAAGTGCCTGCCGAGCTTGTTGGAGACCTCCAGGACGACGAACCGGTAGGCCCAGGTCGTGAACCGGCTGTCACCGCGGAACTGGTCGACCTTGGCCAGGACCGAGTACGTGGCGTCGTCCGCCGCCTGCGTGGCCAGGTCGTCCAGCTCGCGACCGGTGACCGGTGAGCCCGAGCTGCGCCGTCGTACCTCCCGTCGCGCCGCCCTCAACAACAGTCCGTGCAGCTCGCGGATACACGACTCGCGCCGCGAGCCGTCGGCAGTCAGGTGCTCGACCCAGCGGGCGGACTCGATGTCGAGCTCGCGCTCGTCATCGGAGGAGGCCATGTCCGCGATGCTATCCACAGGGTTGAAGCCCATGACCTCGCAGCGGGCGACCACGGCGGCCACAGGGGAGAAGGGCGCTGACGGGACGACGTCAGCCGAGGGGAAAGCCCGTCTGCCGACGCCATCCACCCGGCACGTCGGTGCCGCACCACAGGGCGACCTCGGTGACGTCTGCTCTGATCGGTAGATGTCGCAGCACTCGCGCTTCTGCCTCGAGGAGCTCGCCTCCCGCTGCGACGGCGTGTCCCACGGTCAGGTGCGGTACGACGACCTCGTGTCGGCCACCGAAGGGCGGGTAGCCGGGAAAGGCGTCCGTCACCACCGTCGTCAGGGTGCCGAAGACGGCGGCCGGCTCCGGGGCGAGCCACAGCACGGCCGTGCCGAACCACCCGGTGCTCCCGAACGTGGCCGTGAACCTGGGGACGGTGGAGAGCGCGGAGGCGAGGGTTCCGATCACGGGTGCGTCGATCTGGGACGGAGGCATGAACGGGAACAGCACGGTCACGTGGGCGGGTATGCCGAAGCCGGCCGGCTCGTCGAACCGGGCACGATGCACGGCGACGGCCTCTTCAGCCTCCGGAACGGTGACGATCAGCGCGCTCTGCATCGCACCGTTCATAGCGGGGACCCTATCCGCGCAGCTGGATCCCCCAGGGTCCTGCCGCCCCGGCTACCCATGCGGCGAATCACCAGGCCGGTCACATCACCTGGTGATGTGCGCTCACCACGCCGGTTCCTAGCCTCCTGGACATCGCCACCGGACCTTCCTCTGCCGGACCAGAACCCCAGGAGCCAGCCGTGACCGTCACCACCCGCCACCTGACCCGAGGCGCCGCCGCGTGCGCCGTCGCCGCCGGGGCCATCTTCGTAGCCGTGCAGATCAACCACCCAGCCTCGGACACCTTCCTGACCGACACCCACGAGTGGGTCATCCGCGGCACCGCCAAGGCAGTCATGGTCGCTCTCGCGCTGGTGGGCATCACCGGCATCTACCTGCGTCAGGTCCGCCAGATGCGCGGGCTCGGGCTCGTCGGGTTCGTCCTCTTCGCCATCGGCTACCTCCTCCTGTTCGCCACCGAGGTGACGGCCGTGCTCGTGCTCCCCGCACTGACCGACCAGGCACCCGCGTTCGTCAACGACGTGGTCATCGCCGCCAACTCAGGCAAGGCGACCGGAGACATCGGCCACCTACAGATCCTGTTCGACGTCACGGGAGCCTGCTACCTCCTCGGCGGCCTGCTCTTCGGCGTCGCTCTCTTCCGCGCCCGGGTCCTGGTCCGATGGGCCGGCCTGCTCCTCGCCGTGAGCACCATCGGCACCGCTGCGCTGGCCGTGCTCCCGGAGGCGTTCAACCGGCCGATGGCCGTGCCCGAAGGCGTAGCCCTCATCGCCCTCGGCATCTCGCTGTGGCGCGACCAGAGGAGCACTTCGGCACACCCCGGCGACTCCGGGGTGACCGACCCCTCAGGTGCCCAGGCGGCCGCTGGCGAGCAGATCGGCGTCTGATGAGCACCCGGCGCAGCAGTCTCCGGGACCGGCCACGGAGCTGGCCGGTCCCGGCCGCACTGATCGCGCTGTCGGCCATCCCGCTGACGGCCGGCACCCTGCGGCTGGTCCAGCTCGCCGGGGGCCCGGCGATCATGCCCGCGGACCACCGGTTCACCGGCTTCCCGGTGCCGCTGGTGCTCCACATCCTCGGGGCGACGGTCTTCGCCCTGGGCGGTGCCTTCCAGCTCGTGCCCCGGTTCCGTCGCCGACACCCGGGCTGGCACCGCCGAGCCGGCCGGGTCCTGACCGTTGCGGGCCTGGTGGTGGTCGGGTCAGCGCTGTGGCTCACCCTGTTCTACGCCCCCCAGCCCGGGACCGGTCACCTGCTCTACGTGCTGCGGCTGGGCTTCGGTTCGGCCATGGCCGGCTGTCTGGTCCTCGGGTTCACCGCGATCCGACGTCGTGACATTCCCCGCCACCAAGCCTGGATGATCCGCGCCTACGCGATCGCGCTCGCCGCCGGCACGCAGGCGTTCACCGACGGCGTCGGTGGCGCCGTCTTCGGTACCGGCGTGGTCCCGGCCGACCTCGCGAAGGGAGCGGGCTGGGTGATCAACCTCGCGGTCGCCGAATGGGTCATCCGACGGTCGACCCGGGGCCGCAGGCTGCGGGTCCGGTCCAGCCGGGGTAGGAGCGTGAGCCCGCCTCCGGCCGTGGCATCGCCGTGACCGACCTCGCCTCCCCCTCCGGGGTCTGCGTCTACGAGGTGCGTCTGGCCGGCCACCTGGACGACCGGTGGTCGGGATGGCTCGACGCTCGCGCCCTCGTGCGCGACGAGGACGCCTGCACCACGCTCACTGTCGAGATCGCCGACCAGGCCCAGCTCCACGGACTGCTCTCCCGCATCCGCGACCTGGGGATCACCCTGCTCTCCCTCACCACCGTGCCGCCTGGCCCGATCGCCAGCGTCCCTGGGTGCGGGCCGAGCTGACCTCTCGGATGGCGATGACTGCCGGCACCGAACGCCGAGATCACCACCCGGTTCACATCACCTGGTGAGGCGCCCTCACCACTGCCGTTCCTAGGTTTCTCGACATCGCCCGGCGCCCGCCGGGCCCGACCAGGAGCCCGACATGAACCTCACCATCAACGACAGGACTGGCATGACGTTCACCAGTGACCACCTCCTCCGGTTGGCAGGCCTGGCCGCCTTGACAGCCGGGGCCTGCTACGTGCTGGTCGGGATCTTCCACCCGGCCAACATCCCCTCGTCGGTCACCACCACTCGCTGGGAGGTCGTCCACGTCCTTGCGTGTGCCATGAGCTTCTTCGGGGTGGTGGGCTTCCCGGGCTGTATGTCCGGCAGGCAGCGAAGGCACGATGGCTCGGGCTGGCCGGCTTCCTCGCGCTCGAGCTCTGGCTGGTGCTCATCCTGGGCTTCAGCTTCGTGGAGGCGTTCATCCTGCCGCACGTGGCGAGCACCTCTCCCGCCTTCGTCGAAGCCTGGATGGGGATGTTCAACGGCCCGGCCGGCACCTTCGACCTCGGAGTCCTCCCGACCATCTGGACGCTCACCGCACCCCTCTACATCCTCGGTGGCCTGTTCTTCGGCGTCGCGACCTTCCGGGCGCGAGTACTGCCGCGCTGGGCCGGAGCTCTGCTGGCGCTCTCGACCCTGCTGGCCCCTGTTGCTGCCCTCATCCCGAACGGAGCCCAGCCCAAGATGGCGATCCCGATGGGGATCGCGCTCGCCTGGCTCGGCTACGCACTGTGGACGGAACAGCGCACCCGACCTCTGGCACCGGCCGGCCGGGAGCCAGCGAGGGCGGTGTGACCACCGGTCCAGGGCGGCTTGACCCCTGGCGCTACATGAAGTTCTCGGGAAGCTGTGCCAGGACGACCACGCTCCATGCAGCGAGGATCACCGCGCCGGCTGTGAGGATCAGGAACGCCGTCGACAGAGCCCGTCGGAGACTCGGCACCTCGGGATCCGGCTCGTGCACGCGCCTCAGGATGACCCCGACCAGCCAGGGCCGTGCGACGTGCTAGGTCGAGGAGCCGACCCACGCCCGCGAGTCCGAGAGCATCAGGAGGACGACCGTGGCGATCCCCAGCCCCGCCACCAGCAGCGGCACGACGGCGTAGGCCGTCAGGACTCCGGCGAGGGCCGCCAGGGCGGAGAGCACCAGGAGTCCCCACCAAGCCCAACGGTCGCCACGCCAGACCCGGAAGGCCAGTCCGGCTGCAGCCGCGGAGAGGGCGACCACGACGAGGGCGAACCCGACCAACCACCACCGTGGGTTGCCGAAGCCGGAGTCGAAGGCATCGAAGGCGGGCGCGGCGACCACCAGCCACGCCGCCGTCATCAGCACGGAGAACGCCGCTGTCCCAGCGGCACCGATCCAGGTCAGGATCGCCGCCGCTCGGACGACACCAGGAGGCTTGGACCCGACGGTCACCGGGCCCTGCGCCGCCCACGGATGGTCGGGTGAGGAACCGGTCACCCCGCGATTCCACCACAACGAGAGGAGTCTGACCCGGGGTTCGAGTCTCCGCCTGCCGTGACCGGACACAAGAGGGTCGGCGGGTGACAGGGCGAGATCGCCGGACACCCTCGTCGTAGCCGTCGGCAACGGCGCCTCTCACCCCGAGTGAACCGAGTTTCGCTCGCTCGGCCGATGTGGTGAGGGGTCTGGTTCGCCACCATGGGATGCATGAAGAGGTTGGTCGTCTGTTGCGACGGGACCTGGAACAAGCCGGACAACGAGAACGTCACGAACGTCGAGAAGATCGCTCGCACGGTGCAGAGTGACTCCGCCGTCGACCGGCAGGCGTCTACCAGCTCGTGTACTACATCAGCGGGGTCGGCGCCGGCAGCTACGAGGCCGACCGGCTGCTGGGCGGAGCCTTCGGTTTCGGGCTGTTCCACAACGTGATCGCCTGCTACCGGTTCCTGGCCCAGAACTACGAACCCGGCGACGAGATCTTCATCATCGGCTTCAGCCGCGGGGCCTACACCGCACGCTCGGTGGCCGGAATGCTGGCGACGGTGGGGCTGCTCACCAAGGTCGCGCTCGTCGAGGAGCGGCTGCCCGGGCTGTCCACCTCTACCAGGCGCACCAAGATGCCGGAGGGCGCCTTCGGCGAGAGCGTGGAGGAGTTCAAGCACGACCACTGCCACGCGGCCGACGTGACCTTCCTCGGCGTCTTCGACACCGTCGGCGCCCTCGGCGTACCCGGCTTCGAGCGAGACACGCCGCGGTTCCACAACGTCCAGCTGAGCAACCAGGTGCTCTGCGCTCGGCAGGCGTTGGCGATCGACGAGACCAGGATGAAGTTCGCGCCCACCTTCTGGGAGGCGGCCAAGGACGTGGACGAGCCGATCGACGGACGACCCACGCGTCAAGCAGGTGTGGTTCGAGGGCGCGCACTCCGACGTCGGGGGAGGTTATGCGCAGACCGGTCTGTCGGACACCACGCTGCTGTGGATGGCCCGCGAGGCCCACGCGAGGGGCCTCGTCTTCGACGCCGATCTCTTGGGCACGTACGTCAACAGCGGGTCCGACCCCATCTGTCACGACCCTCTGAGTCTCGATGTACAAGGCCGACAACGCGTGTCATCGGAGCCGAGGACGCATCTCCCGTGGCACCACGAGGACAACGGTTTCGACCACGGCCTACGTCGTCCTGACCAACCAGCGCGCCTTGTCCGTGCGGGTGGCGTACTCCGCGGTTCGGCACTTCCAGGAGGGTGGCGTACGCGCCGGCCAACCTCGCGGCCTTCGCGGACGGAGACGCAACGGGTTCCAGGACGTGATCGAGCACGTCGACCGCCTTCCCGAGGCCGGGATCGACCTGACGCCGCTGGGAGCGCCCGTGTCCCTCTCGGGCTCCACGGGAGTATCGGACTGAGGACGACCCATGCCACTGCCGGCGACGGCCGTCGACCGGCTCGACGACGGGCCCGCGTGATCCCAGGCACCGAGCGGCCCGGTGACTGCCGGCGCTCTTGCTGGTTCGCTCTTGCCTATTCGCTCTTGTCGCCGATGAGGGTGCCGCCCGCGACCATGCCGAGCTCGGCATGCTCGGGCTCGCCGACGAGGTGCTCCTCGATCACGAGCCGCTCGACCCGCGGGATCTTCAGGGCGACGCCGGCGCACACGAGCATCACGACCATGAGCATGGCAAACCCGCGGGTGTAACCCGACTCGTGCGGCAGGCCGTTGGGGAAGACGCTGGCGGTCACGATGGTCGCCATCACGGCGGCTCCGATGGAGCCGCCCACGGTGCGGATGTTGGCGTTCATGCCGCTGGCGACGCCGGTCTGCTCCGGAGGCACCGCCGCGACGATCAGGTTGGACAGGCAGGCGAAGATCAGGCCGACGCCGACGCCCATCACGGCGTTGGCGAGGACCAGCTGCCAGGGGTGGGCATGGGCGAACGCGACCATGCCCATCGCGAGAGCGACGATCAGCGAGCCGATGACGACGACGGCCTTGGGGCCGATACGGCGGGCCGCCGGGGCGGAGTACAGCCCGGCCAGGAACATGGTGACCGAGGACGGCAGCAGGATCAGGCCCGACTCGGTGACCGAGGCGCCGAAGCCGTAGCCCGCCGCGCTGGGTGTCTGGCTCAGCTGCGGCAGGAACGCGAACGACGCGTACATCGCGAACCCGACGAGCAGAGCGACCAGGTTGGTCGTCCACACCGCCGGGAGCCGCATCATCTGCATGTCGATCAGCGGGGAGACCGACCGGTTCTCGACCCACACCCACGCGACAGCCAGGACCACGGCCCCGACGAGGAGCCCGAGAACCGCGGGGGAGCTCCATCCCCACTGGGAGCCCTGGCTCAGGGCCAGCAGCAGGCACACCAGCCACGAGGAGAGCAGGACGGCGGGCAGGATGCTGATCTTGCCCGGGGTCCGGACCGGCGACTCGGGGACGAACACCACGGCCGCGAGGGCAGCCGCAGCCGTGATGATCATCGGGAACCAGAACAGCCAGTGGTAGTCGAGCGCGCTGACGATGGGTCCCGCGAGCACCAACCCGAGACCGGCTCCGACGGCCGCGAGGGAGGCGACCGCGCCGACGGCGCTCGGCACCTTCTTCTCCGGGAACTCGTCCCGGATGATCCCGAACGAGAGCGGCAGCACCCCACCGCCGACCCCTTGGATGACCCGCCCGACGATCATCGGCCCGATGCTGGTGGCGGTCGCGGCGATCAGCGATCCCACGGAGAGAGCGACCAGGGCGACGACCAGCATCCGCTCCTTGCCGACCTTGTCGCCCACCCTGCCGACGATCGGCGTACACACCGAGGCCGAGAGGAGGTAGGCGGTCAGCACCCAGGTGACGGTGGTCTGGCTCGTGTGCAGGTCGGCCTGGATCTCCGCCAGGACCGGCACCACCAGCGACTGCAGCAGGGCGAAGGCGGACACCGAGACAGCGAGGACCGCGAACGTGACCTGATAGTGGGACCGGCGCTGGGTGGCGGACAACGGGCATCCTTCGAGTCGGAGGGACCTGCAGACTAGTCGAGAAACGGAGATCGGTTCCGTTTGTGTGGCCGCGGTCACTCTTCCCGCTCCTCCTGTTCGAACCGCAGGCCGGACGCCGGCTCCGATGGCGGGGACGATCTCGCGGCGCCAGGTGACACCCGGACCGGGGCCGGTCGGTAGTCTCGCCACGTGTTCTCTGGACTCGGCCGGCTCGCGACCCGGCATCCCTGGTTGGTCATACTCGGCTGGGTGGTGGTGTCGGTCGTCATCATCGCGACGGCCCCGAAGCTGAGCGCCACGAGCGACCAGTCGGAGTTCCTGCCGTCGAAGTACGAGTCGATCCGGGCCGCCGACCTCCAGACGGCGGCGTTCCCGCAGCAGAGCGCGGTCGGCGCGATCCTGGTCTTCGACCGACAGGACGGTGGGCCGTTGACCACGGCCGACTCGGCCGACGTGCAGAAGATCGCGAGCGGGCTCCAGCCGAAGCTCGACCCGGTGTTCGCGGGCATCGCCGCGCAGCCGCCCTCGCAGAACAAGCTCGTGCAGATCGCCGTCGTCGGGATCGCGAAGGACAAGAACCCCTACGACCCGGCCGCGACCGACGCGGCGAAGCAGCTGCGCGTCGATGGCCAGGCGCTGGTCAAGGGCACCGACCTGCGGCTCGGCGTCACGGGACCGGCGGCCCAGGCCCTCGACTCGCAGGAGGCGTCGAAGAACGCCGAGGCGATCGTCGGGATCGCGACCCTGCTGCTGATCCTGGTCCTGATGATCCTGATCTTCCGCAGCGTGATCCTCGCGGTCCTGCCGATCCTCGTGATCGGACTGGTCTCGCAGGTGGCCGTCGGGTCTCATCGGGGTCGCGAACAAGGTCTTCGACCTCAAGACCGACAGCTCGATCCAGGTGATCTTGATCGTCGTCCTGTTCGGGATCGGGACCGACTACATCTTGTTCTTCCTGTTCCGCTACCGCGAACGGCTGCGCGCGGGCCAGGACAGCAAGTCCGCGGTCGTGCAGGCGGTGAGCGCGCGCCGGTGAGGCGATCGCGTCGGCCGGCGGGGCCGTGATCGTCGCGTTCATGGCCCTGGTGCTCAGCTCGCTGGGCATCTTCAAGTCCATCGGCCCCGCACTGGCCATCGCGGTGGCAGTCACGGTCGTCGCTGCCCTGACCCTGGTGCCGGCCGTGGTCTCGCTGATCGGGACCAAGGTCTTCTGGCCGTCGAAGTCGTGGAAGGTCGAGCCCGAGGGCGCCCGGTTCGCGCGCCCTCGGCGACTCCCTGGGGCGGCGTCCGGCGCGGTACGCCGTGGCGTCCGGGCTGGTGCTCGCCGTGCTCACGATCTTCGCCCTCGGCTTCAACCCCAACTTCGACCTCGGCGACTCCGGCGCCCCCAAGAACGTCGAGTCCGCGGTGGCGCTGCGCACCCTCCAGAAGGGGCTGCCGGCCGGTGCGACCGACCCGACGACCGTGCTGCTGCACTCGACGGACGGTCAGCCGCTCACCCAGGACGAGCTCACGTCGTACGCCACCGAGCTGGGCAAGGCGCAGGGCGTCGGCCAGGTCTCACCGGGCACCCTGAGCGACGACCAGCTCACCGCGTCGTTCAGCGTCGTGCTCGAGGAGGACCCGACCTCCGACCAGGCGCTGGCCGACGTCAAGGGCCCCATCCGCGACGCTGCGCACGCCGCCGCACCCGAGGGCACCGAGGCACTCGTCGGTGGCACCACGTCGGTCTTCGTCGACTTCCAGAAGGCGATGAACCGCGACTACCGCGTGGTGTTCCCGGTGGCCGCGGTCGTCATCATGGTCATCCTGGCGCTGTTGCTCCGCAGCCTCGTCGCGCCGATCTACCTGATGGCCTCGGTCGTGCTCGGCTTCGGCGCGACCCTCGGCGCCGCCGTCCTGGTGTTCCAGCACATCGGTGGCCGCCCGGGCCTGATCTTCCTGCTGCCCATCTACATCTATCTCTTCGTGGTGGCACTCGGCACCGACTACAACATCTTGATGATCGCCCGCCTCCGCGAGGAGGCCCGCGCCGGCGCCGACAGCCACGCACGCGGCTGCCGAGGCCCTCAAGCACGCCGGACCGACCGTCGCGGCCGCCGGCCTGATCCTGGCGGGCACCTTCGCGTCGCTGATGCTCGGTGGCAACGCGTTGCTCACCGCCCTCGGCTTCTCGATCTCCTTCGGGATCTTCGTGGCCGCCTTCGTGATGGCGATGTTCTTCACGCCGTCCTTGACCGCGTTGATCGGGCACGCCGCGTGGTGGCCCGGCCACGGCGACCAGACCGTCGTCCGCCCGTCCGAGGCGGTGCCTGGCTCGCCTGCTCCTGAGGCCTCGGGCGACACAGCCTGAGGGCCCGCTACCGGGTCCTGAGGGTCCGGCCCGGAGGATGGCTCCGCGGCTGGCCACGTCGTTGGCCAGGTCAGCCGTTCAGCCGCTCGGAGACGGACCAGAGCCGCTCGGCGGCGTCGGGGTCGAGCGCGTAGGCGGCGACGCCGGCGGCGTCGGTGCCGGCGGCGGTCGGGTCGTCGGGGTCGGCCTCCTGGCAGTTCTCGAAGTAGCGGCCGACGACGCCGTCGAGCAGCGGCGAGGTGGCGACGTAGACGCTGGTGGCCGCGCCTTGCTCGCAGGGTCTTGTAGCGTGTAGCGGCCCGACGTCGCGCAGCTCCTGCAGCACCGCGGGGTCGTAGTGGCGGGAGAGGTTGGAGTCGGCGATCGCGCCGGGATGCAGAGCGTTGACCTCGATCCCGTCGTCGGCCCAGCGGCGGGCCGCGGCCACCGCGAACAGCACGTTGGCCGTCTTGGACTGGGCGTAGGCGAGAGCCGGGTCGTAGGCGCGACGGGCGAAGTCGATGTCGTCGAAGATCACCGGCGAGTTCAGGTGCGCCCGCGAGCTGACCGACACCACCCGCGCGCCGTCCGCGGCGCGCAGGGCGGGGAGCAGACCGAGGGCGAGGCGGAAGTGGCCGAGATGGTTGGTCGCGAACTGGAGCTCGTGCCCCTCCGGGCTGAGCCGCAGCTCGGGGACGGCCATGACCCCGGCGTTGTTGATCAGGATGTGCAGCGGACCGGCGTACCCCTCGACCAGCCGGTCGATCGAGGCCCGGTCGAGCAGGTCCAGGTGAACCGCCGTGACCGCGCGCGTTGCCCGTGCTGGTGCGGATGTCGGCCGCTACCCGCTCGGCGGCAGCCAGGTCGCGGGCGGCGATGAGTGTCTCGGCGCCGGCCCCGGCCAGGGCGCGAGCGGTCTCCACGCCGATGCCGCTGGCGGCGCCGGTGACCAGGGCCCGGCGGCCGTGCAGGTCGAGACCGGCGACGACGTCGGCCGCGGTCGAGGAGAAGCCGAACGGTGAGGTGGTGCGGGTCGTGCTCATGCGGTGTCCTTCGGGTTGATGCGGCGGATGAGGGGACCGAGCTCGCCGGCGACGTCGGCGGCCTTGTCCAGGTCGCCGACCTCGCGGGCGGCTCCAGTACTGGACCTTCAGCTCGAGGTACCGGCGGCGAAGCTCGAGCGCGGCGAGGTCGTCGGCCAGCCGCCTGGCGTGGGCCTCGAACAAGCGCCCGCTGCTCGGACCGGCCGCCTCGTCGCCGCGGCGGGCACCGGCCAGATAGGCGCGCATGTCCTCGATGCTCAGGCCGACGGCCCGCAGGTTGGCCAGCGTCTCCAGCGTCGCGACGTCGGCCCGGGCTGTAGCGGCGGTGGTGACTCGAGGCGTCGCGCTCGATCGGGCGTCACCAGCCCGATCCGCTCCCAGTACCGCAGCGTGCTCTCCGGCAGACCACACCGGGCCACCGCCTCGGCGATCGTCAATCCGTCTTCGCTCCATCGCACCCAGTATCGAGAACCTGAACCGCTTCAGGTCAAGCGCTCTAGCGTCGGGGCGCCCGCTGGCTGACCGCCGACGAGGTGTCGAGCGTGGCTCCACTCGTGCCGGTGAACGGTTCGGGCCCTGGGAACGGTGACTCGCGACCCCCCGACCAGATCCCCCGGGACTACAGTGACCGGATGACGCACTCCTGCGGAAGGCCGGGCGGTGGGTGGTCGCATTCGTGAGCCGTCCGCCTCCGGCAAGGGTGAGCTGTGGGAGCTGGCCTATGCCTGGGTGGAGCGTGAACCCTGGCCGGACGGGCACGGGCTGTCGGGCAAGCTCGACCGCGTCTGCGGGGCCTGCGGGCGTGGTCTGCAGCTGGCAGGCGCCGCTGTCACCGTGATGTCTGGTGGAGGCGAGGCGGTGGCAGGCTCCTCGAGCCCACGGATGCGCGCCGTCGCGGCCCTGGAGTTCGACGTCGGCGAGGGCCCGTCCCGCGAGGCCTTCGCTCGCGGACGTCCGGTGCTGGTCCCGGACCTCACGAACGGGGCCGCCGAGGCGTGGCCGGGCTTCTCGATGGCAGCCCTCGGTCGAGGGGTGGCAGCGACCTTCGCCTACCCACTGCAGATCGGGGCCGCTCGGCTCGGGGTCCTCAGCATGTACGCCGACCAGCCGCGCAGCCTCGACGTCGATGAGGTCGGCCTCGGCTCCGTGTTCGCAGAGATCACCACCGAACTGCTCCTCAACGACCCCGCACCCTCGGTGGACGGGAACCTGTCGACCGACCTGACCGACATCCTCGACCTGCGGCCGGAGGTCTTCCAGGCCCAGGGCATGGTCATGGTGGCTCTGCAGGTGACCCTGGCCGAGGCCCTGGTGCGGATGCGAGCCCATGCCTTCGCGGAGGGGCGTGGGCTCGACGACCTTGCTCTCGACATCGTGGAGCGACGCCTGGACCCGAGCGTGGAGATGAACTGATGCGCCCTGATGCCCCTGAACCACAGCGAAGGCGGTACCCCGCATGATCGCCTCTGAACAGCTCACCCGGATGTTCGTCGAGGTCGCCGACAGCCTGGTCGACGACTTCGACCTCGTGGAGTTCCTGCAGAAGGTGGCGGACAACGCGGCCCTGATCAGCGGCGCCGAGGCGGTGGGGCTGATCCTCGCCGCTCCCGGGGACAGGCTCCGGTTCATGGCAGCCACCAACCTCAGCGGCCGCAAGCTCGAGCTCCTCCAGCTCCAGAACTCCGAGGGCCCGTGCCTGGACTGCTTCCGGACCGGCGTCCCTGTCGTGAACGTGAACCTGGGCCAGACACTCGATCGCTGGCCCGTCTTCGCCCCGGCCGCGATCCAGGCCGGGTTCCAGTCCGTCCACGCGTTCCCCCTGCGGCTGCGACGGGAGACGATCGGCGCCCTCAACCTGTTCGGTCGCGAGGATGTCGCCTTCCGCGAGGACGACACCCGGGTCGTCCAGGCGATGGCCGACGTGGCGACCATCGCGCTTCTGCAGGAGCGCAACATCACCCGTTCCGACCAGCTCGCCGAGCAGCTCCAGTTCGCTCTCAACAGTCGCGTCGTGATCGAGCAGGCCAAGGGGGCGATGGCCCAGGCCGAGCAGATCAGCCTCGACGAGGCATTCACCCGGATGCGCGCCCAGGCACGCTCCACACATCGGCGTCTCGTCGAGGTAGCCCAGGCCCAGCTCGACCGCACCCAGGGCCTGTGACGTGACGCCCTGACCTCCGGGCTGCGACTCATGGCCGACCCCAGCAGCCCGGAGTCGCACCCGAGATCCGAGACCCCAGCGCGGGCCGGTTGACGGGGCGCAGGCGCGCAGCGATCATCGGCCCGGTGGTGGGGGAGCGACTTGGCGGACGGGCGTGAGCCCGCAGGGGCCCTGTTCGAGCGCGATCGTGAGCTCGAGATGCTGGGCCTGCTGGTCGCGGGCTCCCTGCGGGGAGATCCTGCGCTCGCGCTCCTCGAGGGCCCGGCCAGATCGGCAAGAGCAGACTGCTGGCCGAGACGCGCGACCAGGCGCAGGCTGCCGGCTTCCGTACTGACGGGCCGCCGGGACGACTTCGAACGCGAGCTGCCCTACGGCGTCGTACGCCAGCTGTTCGAGTCCCTCGTGCAGGACACCGAGAGGCGCGACGAGTGGCTGCGCGGGCCGGCGAGCTCGGCTGAGCGGGTGTTCGCGCCACCTGCCGAGGACGACTCACTGGGGCACGAGCTCGTTCGACGTCCTCCACGGGCTGTTCTGGATGACCGCGAACCTCGCCGCCGACGGTCCGCTGTGCCTCGTCGTCGACGACGTGCAGTGGTGCGACCGGGCGTCCTTGCGCTACCTGGCCTACCTCGAGCGCCGGCTCGAGGGGCTCCCGGTCCTGGTGGTCGCCGCCGCCCGGGTGGGTGAGCCGGGCCCGGAGTCGGAGCTGGTCCTCGGCCTCGTCGAGGACGAGCGGACCGTGTCCATCCCGCTCGCGCCCCTGAGCGAGGACGGCGTCGTCGAGATGGTGCGGGACCGGATGGCCGCCGAGGCCGAACCCGCGTTCTGCGCAGCCTGCCACCACGCCACGGGCGGGAACCCGTTGCTCCTGCGGGAGCTGGTGAAGACCCTGCAGGCCGAGCACGTCAGGCCCGACACCCGACACCGCCCACGCCCACGCCGTACGAGAAGTCGGTCCACGGGCGGTGTCACGCACGGTGCTGCTGCGCCTGTCGCGGCTCCCGGCGGACGCCCTGGAGGTGGCGCGAGCGGTGGCGCTGCTGGGTGACGGCGCTAGCCTGCCGGCGACCGCAGCGCTGGCGGATCTCGACGAGGGTCGGGTGGCGCAGGCCGTGCGGACCTTGGTGGCAGCCGAGATCCTGCGGCCCGACGCCCCTGTGGGCTTCCTACACGGCCTGGTGCGTGACGCGGTCTATCTCGACCTCTCGGTCGCCGAGCGCCAGCTGCGGCACCAGCGTGCGGCGCGTGAGCTGGCCTCCCTCGGGGCCGCCCCCGAGGTGGTGGCAGGCCAGCTGCTGCTGGTGCCGTGCCGCGGCGAGAGCTGGGTGGCGGGCGTGCTGCGTGAGGCCGGCTCGCTGGCGATGCGTCGCGGCGACGCCGACAGTGCCGTGGCGTACCTCCGGCGCGCGCTGGAGGAGGGCCCGGCGGACGAGGACCGGGTGCGCGTCCTGTGGGAGCTCGGCGCCGCCGAGGCGCGCGTCGACTCCGAGGCCTCGGCTGAGCGGCTCCGCCAGGTCCAGGGCCACCTCGACGACCCGTTGCAGCGCGCCCTCGCCGCCGATGTGCTCGCCCGGTCACTGTTGTGGACGCGTCCGGCCCACGAGGCAGTCGCAGTGGCGCACCAGGCCGTCGCGGAGCTGGGGAGCGCCCACGTCGACCAACGTCGGGCCCTCGAAGCCACCGAGCTGTACGCCGTCTTCTTCGGTGGTGTCGAGGTCCCCGACGCGTCGGCCCGTCTGGCAGGTGTCCGTGCCGACGGCGTTCCGGTGCGTCTGGGGGCGAAGATGCTCGCGGCGGTGGCCGCGTGGGACTGGGCGCTGGGCGACGGCACGGCACAGGAGTGCTCCCGGCTCGCCCTGGACCTCCTCGCCGACGGTGAGCTGGTCGCCCGCGACCCCGGGTTCGGCGCCGCCGTCGCCGGAGCGGTGCTCGCCCTGGCCGACCACGAGGCAGCGTCCGGCGTGTGGGACGAGGCGATGGCGTCCTCGCGCCGGCTCGGGTCCCAGCCCTACATCTGCTCGGTGAACCTGTGGCGCGGCTGGACCTGGCTCCAGCACGGCGACCTGCCCCGCGCCGAGGCGGCCCTGCGGGAGGCCAGTCGACAGCTGAAGGAGGGCTTCGGCGACAACGGCCCGTCACTCGCCTACGGCGCCGGCCTCCTGGGCCGGGCCCTCGTCGAGCGGGGCGATCTCGACGGGGCACACGAGGCGCTGACCGTGCGAGGTCGTCCGAACCCGGGCTCGGACGGCGAGACGCTCCTCCGGCGCGCCGACGTCGAGCTCCTGCTCGCCGAGAGTCGGTGGGAGGAGCGCCGTGGCCGCGACGGCGGCGTTCGCGGACGACACCGGGAGACCGAACGGCGTTCGGCGGCCGGGGGTGAACAACCCGGCGTGGGTGCCGTGGCGATCTCTGCTGGCCCGCGCACTCGACGGACTCGGACGCCGGCACGAGGCTGTCGCGCTGGTGGAGGCCGAGCTCGTGGACGCCCGCCGGTGGGGTGCGCCGGGGGCGATCGCGGGCGCACTGCGGTTGCTGGGGACCATGCGCCACGATGAGGGCCTCGACTTCCTGGAGCAGGCGGTGCGCGTGGCGGAGACGTCGCCGGCCAGGCTCGAGCACGCGAAGTCGCTGGCTGCGTGGGGCTCCGCGCTGCGCCGGACCGGACGTCGTACTCGACTCGCGTGACCCGTTGGCGCGGGCACTGGAGATGGCGCAGCGTTGTGGCGCGGCGACCTTGGCGGAGACGGCGAAGACAGAGCTGTACGCCGCGGGCGGGCGGCCGCGCCGTGAAGCGCTCACGGGACCCGAGTCGCTCACTCCGAGCGAGCGTCGGATCGCCGACCTCGCCGCCGACGGACTGACCACCCGCGACATCGCCCAGGCGCTGTTCGTGACCCCGCGTACGGTCGAGGGGCACCTCACCCACGTCTACCGCAAGCTCGGCATCTCGACGCGCACGGCCCTGGCCGGCCTCCTCGGCGACCAGCCCCCCTCGTAGTTCCAGGGGGTCCGTCAGGGGGTTGTCACGGTGCGCGCCGCCGTGGGCCCGAAACGAGGCTGGCGCCGACGTCGTTCCAGGACGAGGAGTGTCGGTGATGCGTGGTCTCAAGGCGGCCTCCTGGGCCGCGGTGGTCGCACTGGTGTGCTCCCTGCTGGTCGTCAGTGGGTCGACCGGGGCGTCGGCCCTGAGCGGGCGCCTGTCCTCTGCCGGCCCGAGTCGCGTCCACGGCACGACGGCCGTCCCGGTCACGGGCTCCCACCCCGACCTCACAGGAGCGGTGCTCACGCGAGTGACGTGGGGGGCGACCCTGTGTCCCGACGGCGTTCGCATCCAGACCGCTCCCTGCCCTCCTCTGGTCCCGCTCGGTACGTCGACGGTCGCCACGCGCTCGGACACCAGCGACGGCACCCTGCTCGTCGACGTCGGACCCGCACTCTCCGGTGGCGGGCAGTGGCGGGCCCTCGTGCAGCGACTCTCCTCGAGCGGGGGGTGGGTGACCGTCGAGACGTATCCCACCAGGGGGCCGGGTGACACGGTGCGGGTCACCCTGCCGGCGGGGACCTATCGAGCAGTCGTGTGGCCGCAGAAGAGGTACCGCGGGAGCGCAAGTGCGGCCGTCGTGCTGGCGAGATAGCACGGACGGGCGGCGTGCGGGATGGAGACGGGTCGTTCCCGGGGATCGGTCAGGGAGCGGCCACGACGTGTCCGTGGCGGCCCGGACGGAGGCCGGCGGCGATGAGTGACCGGGTGCTCCACATCGCGATCGACGTGAGTCTGGCCGACGACCAGATCCACGGTCAGGTGGGAGACGGCGTCGGACGGCCGATCCCGTTCTCCGGGTGGCTCGGGCTGATCGGTCAGCTCGACGTGATGCTCGGCACCGCGTCCACCCCGGCCGCAGCCACCGGCGGCCGCCGTCCGGTCGAGGGGAGCCGTGACGCCCCACGTGGTGGAGTGAGGTCGTCCCGGCGCTGAGAGCCCGGGCCGACACGCGTGGCCGCGCGCGCGTCTGGTCCTGCTTCTCCGTTTCACTGTCTCCATGATCCGAGACGAGTGGTCGCGGCTGTTCCGCTACGAGGAGCGACATCGACGGCTGCTCGCCCGGATGATCCTCGCCCTCCTCTTCTCGCTGGTCGTCTTCGTGGTCGGCACGGTCCTGGTGTGGCTGACCGAGAGCGGAAAGAGCGGAAGCGAGGTGCACGGCCTGGGCGACGCCGCCTTCTTCACCGCCGTACAGCTGTTGACCGTCTCCTCGTCGATGCCGAACCCCGTGACGACGGTCGGCAAGATCGTCGACATCGGGTTGGAGATCTGGGGCATCGTCGTGATCACCGCGATCGCGGGCAGCTTCGCCACGTTCTTCGGGTCCGGCGACTCCTGAGCCCCGCGGCCGGGACCGCGACGCCACCCTCGGCCCGCCACCCCCTCCGTCCATCCCTGTGGGGCCGGCCGAGGGCCCGGGTCCACCGGGAGTTCACGAATCGGTCATCTGCGCGACCCGCGTCCTGGGGCTGGTTGTCGTCGGCCACTGTTCGGCTCAGAGCCTGGTCCCCGTTCGAGAAAGGCTCATCGATGCATCGCACAGCAACGCGTCACCTCCTCGTGGCCGCCGCCCTGGCGGCCGCAGGAGGCACGGCCCTGGCGTCCGGAGTCGGGAGTGCTGCGTCAGCGCAGGGCCCCGCAGCCGACACCACCACGCCGATCAAGCACGTCGTCGTGATCTTCCAGGAGAACGTGTCCTTCGACCACTACTTCGGCACCTACCCGAACGCCGCCAACACCGGCGGCCAGTCCTTCACGGCGAAGCCCGGGACGCCGAGCGTGAACGGTCTCACCGGCACGCTGCTGACGGCCAACCCGAACGGGGTGAACCCGCGTCGCTACAGCCCGACCGCCATCGGCGACGTCCTCACCTGCGACCAGGACCACAACTACAGCGACGAGCAGAAGGCCTTCGACAAGGGGGCCATGGACAAGTTCCCCCAGACCGTCGGCCAGGGAGCCGGCAACAGCCCGACCGGCACCCCCTGCGTCGCGGGCGACGTCATGAACTACTACGACGGCAACACCACCACGGCACTGTGGAACTACGCCCAGCGCTACTCGATGAGCGACAACTCCTACGGCACGACCTTCGGGCCCTCGTCGCCGGGTGCGGTCAACCTGGTCTCGGGGGACACGGGTGCGGTCGACATGAACCACACGGCCAACAACCCCTCGATCGCCACTCCGGGATCGCCCAACGCCGACCTCACCGCCGACGGCCAGGGCGGCTACTCCCTGACCAGTGACGCCCAGCCGTACTGGGACGACTGCTCCACCCGTGACGCCGTCGCGATGAGCGGTCAGAACATCGGTGACGAGCTCAACGCCCAGGGCCTGTCGTGGGGCTGGTTCCAAGGCGGGTTCCGCCCGACCACGTCGTTCGCCGACGCTGCGGCCGCCACGGGTCACGCCGGGCAGCCGACCTCCACCTTCATCGCCGACGAGTTCAAGAACGGTGGCTTCAGCGCCTCGGTCCCGCACTCGTCCAACCAGGCGATCTGCAACGCGGTGCACCCCGTCGGGGCGGGGCTGCAGAGCCCACTGACCAGCGGCACCGGGCAGTACGGGTACAAGGACGACTACATCCCGCACCACGAGCCGTTCGACTACTACGCGACGACCGCGAACCCCCACCACCTGACGCTGCCCACCAACGGCCAAGGCGTCGTACCGGTCAAGGCGCTGCGCACGATCGGCACCGACACCCAGCACTACGTCGACGGGAAGCCGCAGTTCGACACGCCCAACCACCAGTACGACACGAGCGACTTCGACCAGCTCGTCTCCGCGATCCACAGTGGTGACCTGCCGCCGTCCTCGCTGCCGGCGGTCAGCTTCCTCAAGGCCCCCGGTTACCAGGACGGCCACGCGGCGTACTCGGACCCGATCGACGAGCAGCGCTTCGTGGTGGCCGAGATCAACGCCCTCCAGCAGACGCCGGACTGGAAGAGCACTGCGGTGATCGTCTCCTACGACGACTCCGACGGCTGGTACGACCACGCCTACAGCGGCGTGACCAACCCCTCCACGTCCGTCGCTGACGCCCTCACCGGCTCGGGGATGTGCGGCACGGGCACCCCGCTCGCCGGTCAGCAGGGTCGCTGCGGCTACGGGCCGCGCCTGCCCTTCCTGGTGATCTCGCCCTGGGCACGCGCCAACGCGGTCGACCACACCCTCACCGACCAGTCCTCGATCATCCGCTTCGTCGAGGACAACTGGAGCCTGCCGCGCATCTCCGGCAGCTTCGACGGCGTCGCCGGGAGCCTGAACGGTCTGTTCGACTTCTCGGGCACGAAGCCGAACGGGAAGGACCCCTACGGGCACGCTCCCAACAAGGGCCTGTTCCTGCTCGACCCCGGCACGGGGCAGCCGCAAGGGAGCTGACCCAGGACTCTGGTCCAGGACGTCGGGGGTCGAGGCGCACGTGTCTCGGCCCCCACGTCTTGCTCGGCAAAGTGCGGGCGTCCCGGAAGATCAGCGCCACGTGCTCACGAGCGGGCCCTGAGCCGCGACCGGGACGATCAGCCCGAGGGGGTCGTCGACCGCGCGCTGTAGCACGACTCGCAGCGGTCGTGCTGCGCGACTCGGTCGGGCTTCTCCTTGAACTCACGGAGCGTGGTGGCGTCGACGCCGCACACGGTCCTCTCGGAGCCGGGCAGGGCCAGGTGCACCGGCCACGCTGCGACGTCGACACCGCGGCTGGGGATGACCCGCCCGATGCGGTTCCCCTTGCTGCCCTCGAGACGCCAGTTGTTCGAGAGAACGCGGTAGCTCGCCATGCTCTCGAGGGTATTGAGCATTCGACGCGCCGTCACGGGGCCGCCGCAGCTCGGGCGACTCAGTCGGGGTGGGTGGTCAGGTAGGTGGTCACGCGTGCTGCCTGGACCAGGCTCGCTCCGGCGCGGGTCGCGGACTCCTCGAGTCGCGTGCGGGCGGTGTCGATATCGGTGTGGTCGCGGGCAGCCAGGATGCCGACCGCGACCTCGATGCTGCGCAGGTCCGCCAGGGTGGCGGGTGCCTGGAGCGCCCGGACCCGCGAGGTGAACTCGAGATCGGCATCGACCACGGCGCCCTCGGCCGAGGCGCCCAGGGCTGCTGCGAGCGCGTCGTGCTTGTGCCGGAACGCGAGGGGCTCCGCGGCGTAGAGGTTGATCCCTCCGACCAGGCGGCCGTCGTGGAGCAGCGGCAAGGACAGCGTGCTCTGGACTCCCTGCGCCGCGCTCGTCAACGCGAAGGCCGACCAGCGTCTCTCGTCGAGCAGGTCGGGGATCTCGACGTCCAGGGTCGCGGCGCCGGCGGCGACGTCCACGCACGGGCCGCCGTCGAGGTACTGCGCGGCGTCGATGGCAGCCACCTCCTGGCTCGTGGCCACCAAGGTGAAGGTGAGACCGTCCTTGACCAGGCCGAGGCTCAGGCCGACACACGACGGCACCAGGGACACCGCCTGGTGACCCAGCTCCACCAGCACGGCGCGGAGGTCGGAGTCGTCCTCCTCCAGGTACTCGTCCAGCGCCTCCTCCGTCTCCGGAAGCGGTTTCACCCCTCGCCCCTCTCCAGCCGTGGCGCGGTGCCTCCTCCATCGCGCCGTCCCGACCAGGATACGAAGAACGACGGGCGTCGAACTCACCCCACAGTAGGTAGGACCGTGAGCGACGAGGACGCTAGGACGGTCCGTACGCCGGCGGCTCGTCCATCGAGGCCCTCAGCGCGGCCAACGGAGCGTCCGGGACCTTGATGAAGCCTCGGGTGGGTCGATCGAGGTCGAAGTTGACGAAGAGCAGGAACGTGACCAGACCGGCGGCCAGCAGGAGCGGGGTCAGGCTGCGGCCCAGCAGGCCCACGTGCAGCCCGACCAGGAACATGGCCCCCGCGGCGCCGATCACCTCGAGCAGGAGGACCTCGGTCGGCACGCGGTTGTTCAGCCCCGCGACGCGCACCGACTGCTGGTCGATCATGTCGTTCAGACTCTCCTCGTACAAGCGCGCGGCGCTGGCTGTCGGGTGCTCCGTGATGGCCTGTCCGGCCAGGGCCCAGAGCTGACGTTGCAGCGCGGAGGAGTGCGCGATGCTCGCGTCCGAGGCACTGCTTCCCGACACCTCGTCGGTCAGACGCAGCTCCGAGTCGGTGTAGGCGACCAGGAGCTGCAGCGACCGGCTGCGGATCGGCTCCGGCAAGGTCTGCGCCCTGAGGTACGTCGTACCGATGGTGTTGGCGTCGTCCACGACAGCAGTACGGCGGTCCTCGTAGCGTCCGAGGGCGAGCGAGAGACCGAACGCCAGCACCAGGCCCATGAAACCCAGCAGCGCACCCTGGAGCACGCCGGAGGACTCCTTGAGCCCGTGGTGGTGCTCTCGCCGCGACCGGCCCACGAGGAGTCCGGCGAGTGACGCCCCGACGATGACCACGAGGAGCACGCAGATCAGTGCCGGGCTGGACAGCCTGAACAGCACAACGGCCTCCCCGAACACACCACGACGACATGGACCCCCGCTCCGGGCCTTGGTGACAGAGCCGAGCAGAGACCTGCGCAAAGTACCAGCAGGGCAGGCGGGGTCCGCGCGTGAACGCCAGGCAAATGTTCGGTGATCACTTCACCCGCGCCGCCGCTCGAGCTACCGGGCGTGTGACCATGTCGCCATGAGCATCCGAGCCGTTTTCGCCAACGCGAACGAGCAGCGTGAGGTCGCCGCGGGGGACACGGTCTTCGCCCAGGGTGACACGGGCCGAGAGATGTTCGGACTGATCTCCGGCGCGGTCACCCTGAGCAAGGACGATCGCACGGTGCGGACCCTGGAGCCGGGCGACACGTTCGGCGAGATGGCGATCGTGAGCGATGCGCCGCGCAGCCTCAGCGCCGTCGCCAGCGAGGACGCCGTCCTCGCCGTCATCGACGAGCGTGCGTTCCTCTTCCTCGTGCACGAGACCCCGATGTTCGCGATCCAGGTCATGAGGTCCCTGGCCGAGCGCATCCGCGAGCTCGACGCGCCGCGCTAGCTGAAGCCGAGCGAGAGTGGGCTTCGCCCAGCCCCCGGCTCCGGGCAGTGGTTGTGGCGACCTCGCCCGGAGGCCTACCTTCTCAGGCGTGGCGGACTCGGAGCGTTCGGCGAGCGAAGCAGATCTCGACTACCGTCTCGCGGCCGCGGGCCGGGAGGCCGAGGAGGACGAGCGGCTCGACCTCCTGGAGCAGATCTACGACCCGCTCTCACGCCGGCGACGCGCTCTGGTCCAGCCCGGATGGCGCTGTCTCGAGGTCGGAGCCGGGCGGGGCTCGATGGCGCTCTGGCTGGCCGAGCAGGTGGGTCCGACCGGTCAGGTCGTCGCGACCGATGTCGACACCCGATACCTGTCGCGGCTCGACGTGCCGAACCTCGAGGTGGTCGAGCACAACATCCTCACCGACCCGCTCGACGCCCTCGGAGCCGGCTCGTTCGACCTCGTCTGCTCGCGGCTGATGCTCTTCCACCTGCAGGGGCGCCAGGAACGGGCGGTCGGGCAGATGGCTGCCTGCCTGCGCCCGGGCGGCTGGCTCGTGGACGAGGACGCGACCTGGGGGACGGCCGCTCCCGTGGATCCCGCGCACCCGCGCTACGACGACTACCAGCGGGTGTGGCGTGACGGTGACTGGTGGACGCCCCGTGGGTACGACCGGGTGTTCGGTGCGAAGCTGCCGGCGCTCTTCGAGCGGGCCGGGCTCGAGGACATCCGCTGCGAAGGGTCCACCGAGGTGGTGCGCGGCGGCTCGCCGTGGGCGAGATGGTGGATCCCGACCCTCGAGGTCATCGACGAGCTCGGCGGGGCCACCGACGAGTCCAGACGAGACGTGGCGGTGATGACCACGGCCCTCGCCGACCCCACGGTCTGGCTGCAACGTGAGACGCTGCACGCCTGTTGGGGCCGGCGACCGGCCTGATCCCGCCCGCCGTACGACGTCGACCCGGGCGTCACGCCGCGGCGGTGGCGCTCTTCCCCGGAGCCAGCGCGCCACGGACCACGTCGAGGACGTCGCCCACCGGGTGGACGGTCAGCGCCTCGAGCACGTCGGTCGGGACGTCGTCCAGGTCCGGCTCGTTGCGGAGCGGGACGAAGATCTCGCTCAGCCCGTTGCGCTGGGCGGCGAGCAGCTTCTGCTTGAGCCCTCCGATCGGGAGGACGCGCCCGTTCAGCGTGACCTCACCGGTCATGCCCACCTCCGAGCGGACCGGCCGACCGGTGGCCAGCGAGGCCAGGGCCGTCACCATCGTGATCCCCGCCGAGGGCCCGTCCTTCGGCGTCGCGCCGGCCGGCACGTGCACGTGGATGGCGCGGTCGAAGAACCTCGGGTCGATGCCGAGCTCGGCGGCGTGGCTGCGGACGAAGGTGAGGGCGATCTGGGCTGACTCCTTCATCACGTCGCCGAGCTGCCCGGTCAGGGTGAGCCCCGCAGTGCCCTCGTGCGCCGAGGCCTCGATGAAGAGCACGTCACCGCCCATGCCGGTCACGGCGAGGCCGGTCGCGACACCCGGGACCGACGTACGCTCGGGGGCCTCCGGGGTGAACCTCGGCCGTCCGAGCAGCGCCTTCAGGTCCGGCAGGTCGATGTCGACCCGCTCCGCGCCCGTGGCCAGGCGGGTGGCTGCCTTGCGCAGTGCCTTGGCGAGGAGGCGCTCCATCTGCCGGACGCCGGCCTCGCGGGTGTAGTCGGCCGCGATCTCGCGCAGCGCCGCGTCGGAGACGGTCACCTCGTCGGCGGTCAGCGCGGCCCGCTCGAGCTGGCGGGGGAGCAGGAAGTCCCGAGCGATGGCGACCTTGTCGTCCTCGGTGTAGCCGTCGAGGGTGACCAGCTCCATGCGGTCCAGCAACGCGGACGGGATCTGCTCGACCACGTTGGCGGTGGCGATGAAGAGCACGTCGGAGAGATCGAGGTCGAGCTCGAGGTAGTGGTCGCGGAAGGTGTGGTTCTGCGCCGGGTCGAGCACTTCCAGCAGCGCGGCAGCCGGGTCACCCCGGTAGTCCGCCCCGACCTTGTCGACCTCGTCGAGCAGCACGACGGGGTTCATCGAGCCGGCCTCCCCGATCGCCCGGACGATCCGACCCGGGAGAGCACCGACGTAGGTCCTGCGGTGCCCGCGGATCTCCGCCTCGTCCCGGACTCCTCCCAGCGCGACGCGCACGAACTTCCGGCCGAGGGCACGGGCGACCGACTCGCCCAAGGAGGTCTTGCCGACTCCGGGCGGACCCGTCAGCGCGATCACCGCGCCCGAGCCGCGGCCACCCACCACCTGCAGCCCTCGCTCGGCGCGCCGGCTCCGGACCGCGAGGTACTCCACGATCCGGTCCTTGACCTCGTCGAGGCCGTGGTGGTCGGCGTCGAGCACTGCCCGTGCGGCGACCACGTCGGTGGAGTCCTCCGTCGTGATCGTCCACGGCAGCTCGAGCACGGTGTCGAGCCAGGTGCGGATCCACGCCGTCTCCGGGCTCTGCTCGCTGGAGCGCTCGAGCTTGTCGACCTCGCGCAGCAACGCCTCGCGTACGGCGTCGGGGACGTCGGCGGCCTCGACCCGGCCCCGGTAGTCGTCGGCGCCGTCCGGCTCGCCCTCGCCGAGCTCCTTGCGGATCGCCGCGAGCTGCTGGCGCAGCAGGAACTCCCGCTGGCTCTTCTCCATGCCTTCGCGCACGTCCTCGCCGATCTTGTCGGTGAGCTCGACCTCCGCGAGGTGCTCGCGCGTCCAGCCCACCAAGGACTCGAGTCGCTGCTCCACGTCGGGGGTCTCGAGCAGCTCGCGCTTGCGGTCCACGGAGAGGTACGGCGCGTAGCCGGCGGAGTCGGCGATGGCGACCGGGTCGGTGAGCTGGTGGACGGAGTCGATGACCTGCCAGGCCTCACGGCGCTGGAGCACAGCGACGACCAGCCGCTTGTACTCCTCGGCGAGCTCGCGGGCCCGGTCGGTCACCTGCTCGTCGATCGACTCGACCTCGACCCAGAGCGCCGCCCCGGGTCCGGAGACGCCGCTCCCGATCCGACCCCGGCGCTCGGCCTTCAGGACGGCCGCCGGGCTGCCCCCGGCGAAGCGACCGACGCGCTCGACGGACGCGACCACGCCGTACGACGCGTACCGGTCCTCGAGCCGGGGAGCCACGAGCAGCCGGCCCGCGCTGCTGGTGCGGGCGGCGTCGACCGCGGCCTGGGAGGACTCGTCGAGCTCGATCGAGACCACCATCCCCGGCAGCACGACGAGGTCGGCGACGAACAGGACCGGCAGACTCTGATGGGACATGACGTCCTCGCTTTCGAAAACCTGAGTGATGTCCGCTCAACTTCGCAGCGACCGGCCGTGTTCCGGCTGGAGTGGCGTGTTCGTCGAGGGCGAACACCGCGGCTCTGTCGGAGGGTCCGGGCGAGGCGCGGGCAGCCCGCCTCACGCCGGCGCCCACCTACCCTCGGAGGATGCAGCCAGCCCATCGAGAAGGGCGTTTCGCGGACCACTGCCCGAAGTGGCTCGCCAGGTACCGGACCGAGGGTGTGGCCGGGTTGGTCGATCGTGCGAGCAGGCCGCACCGCAGTCCGCTGCGTCCTGCGCCGTTGGTCCAGGCAGAGATCATCCAGGACCTGAGCCCAGGTCCTGGGCCGGTACGCCGGTGGGGCCGGCTCCTCGCGTGCCGCGTGCCGGCCGTGGAGGACGAGCGCGACCGGATGTCGGATCGACGCCTGGGTGTTCGTGGAGAGGGTGAGCAGCCGTCCGGCTGCGAAGAGCAGAGGAGCTGGAGATGACGCTGTACCTGATCGCCTTCAACGACGAGTGGGTGCCCGAGCTGTCGTCGGCGCAGCTGCGCGAGCGGGGCGCGGCGGGCAGGGCCGTGATCGAGGAGATGAAGGAGGCCGACGCCTTCGTGTTCACCGGAGGCGGCCTGGACGCGTCGAGCCTCGTCTGCAGCGTCGACGCGACCAGCGGTTCGCCCGTCTTCACCGACGGGCCGTTCGTCGAGACCAAGGAGCACCTCGGCGGGTTCGCGGTTGTCGACGTGCCGGCCGACGCCGACGCGCGGTACTGGGCGGGCCGGGTCGCGGTGGCGGTCGGGTGGCCGCAGGAGGTGCACCGCTTCCCGGATCCCCGGCGGTTCATGACCGACGACGGCTGACCTGTCCGCGCGGGTCGGGTCAGCCCGCGGAGCGAGCGTCCAGCACGCGCCCGTCGGCAGGGTCCGTCGAGCGCCAGGCCTGGCGTCGTACGACGACCAGCCCGGCCGCTGCGAGGGCGAGCAGGAGCGGCACGACGGTGAGCGCGGCCTTCAGCGAGGTCGTATCCGCCACCGTCCCGACCAGCAGGGGGGCGAGCAGGACCGCGAGCGACGCCACGGCGACCGCCCGGCCGCTCGCCGAGCCAGCCTGCTCGGGCGCCAGACCGACGGCGACCGACACCCCCATCGGGAACAGGTTGCCCAGGCCGACCCCGAGGAGTGCCAGCCCGGCCAGGGCCTGGGCCGGGCTCGCCGAGGGCCACATCACCCCGAACCCGACCAGGGCGACCACCAGCGCGAGCCCGAGGAGGACCGTCGGATCGTGCCGGCGGGCGAGTCGGCTGCCCACGACCCGCCCCAGCAGGACGCCCCCGAAGTAGCCGACCATCAGCGAGACCGCGGTGTCGGTCGAGACGCCGAGGGCGTCCTCGACGAAGCTCGCGCCCCACGCCGTGATGCACCACTCCGCAGCCGTCGTGCACACGAGGACGGAGCAGAACACCCAGAACGCCAGGGGGAGTCGTCCGCGGGCCGCCTGCACCGTCGGCGACGTGTCGAAGGTGGCGCTCCGGTGCCTGCCCCAGACGGCGAGCGGCACCACCAGGGAGACCAGGACCGCCACCCGCCAGCCGGCGTGCAGGGCCGCCGCCAGTGAGAACATCCCGATCAGCACGAGGTAGGCGACGCTGGCCGCCACGTTGGCCTCGGTCAGCGCGACCGTACGTAGGGGACCGTGGTGGTCGGCCAGGGTGGCCTGCACGGTCGCCAGCACCAGGCCGCCCCCGACCCCCATCAGCAGCGTGGCCGTGATCGTCTCCGCCACGGTGCGACCGGCGGTCAGGCCGATCGTGGCGGCGGCCAGCAGGACCGCGCCCGACCAGACGACGCGGTGGCGCCCGACCCTGCGCTCCAGCCGGGAGGACGCGCTCCCGGCGACCAGGCTCCCGGCCGCGAACGCGGCGACGTGCAGCCCGCCGACCAGGTAGTCGAGGCCCAGCTCGTCGCGCAGGTGCGGGACGACGAGCCCCGGAGCCGCCTGCAGGTAGGCGAACCAGGCGATCATCCAGTAGCCGACCCTGGTCAGGGGGTCGCGCACGAAATCCACCATTGTGTAACGATACACAACTAGGCTCTGGTCATGATCCGACGGCCCGAAGCGGGTGACCCTCGCCCAGGTGGCCGACCGGGCCGGTGTCTCGGTGATGACCGCGTCGTACACCTACAGCCGACCCGACCGCGTGTCGCCGGACGCCCGGGCGCGCGTGCTGGCCGCGGCCGTCGAGCTGGACTACGCCGGGCCCGACCCGCGGGCCCGGTCGCTGCGCCGCGGGAGCACGCTGACCCTCGGCGTCGTGATGGGCGAGCGGCTCCGGTACGCGTTCGAGGACCCCGGAGCGGTGGCCTTCCTGACCGGCGTGGCCGACGTCTGCACGGACCACGGCTACGGGATGACGATCCTGCCGATCACGGGCGACCAGGACGACGTCCTCAGGGTCACCGACGCCGCGGTCGACGGTTTCATCGTCTGGACGACGTCCGACGACGACCCCGTCCTGGAGGCCGTTCGCTCGACCAGACGCCCCGCAGCGATCCACAGCGGCCCCGCGCTGGCCGGCCTGCGGCTGGTGAGCATCGACAACCGTGCGGCGGCCCGCGCGGTGGGCGCGGTCGCGTTCGCCGGCGCTCGACGGCCGGCGGTCGTCAGCCAGCCGCTGACCCGGGACCGGGTCAGCACCATCGAGCGCGGGGTCGAGATCAGCCGCGCGACGTTCCCGGTGACCCGGGACCGGCTGACCGGCTACCGCGAGGCCGCGAGGGGGGCCGGGATCGCTTGGGACGACGTGCTGGTCGCCGTCTGCGGCCGCAACGACGTGGAGGAGGCGCACCGGCTGACGCTGCGGCTCCTTGCCTTGCCGGACCCCCCCGACGCGATCGCAGCGATGAGCGACCAGCAGGCGGTCGGGGTCGTCCGGGCCGCCCGGGAGGCCGGGTACGCCATCCCGGACGAGCTCGCGCTCACCGGCTGGGACGACGTACCGGCCGCCGCCGAGCTCGGCCTCACCACGGTCGCCCAGTCGCTGCGCGACCAGGGCATGGCCTGCGCGCTGGCCGCGCTGGGCGAGGACGCCGGCGAGTTCTCCGGAGCCTGGTCGGTGGTCCGACGGGGCACCACCCGCGGCTGACGGGCCGGGCAGCCCACCGGGTGTCAGACCCGGTAGAAGTACGGGTCCAGGACGGAGACCTCGGTGATCCCGTCGACCGGGAGCCCGTTGGTCTCGGCGGCCGAGCGGATCGACTCCGGCGAGGGCCGTCGTAGATGCAGTAGGTCTTGGTCCGGTCGGGTGCGACGTAGGAGTGCACCCAGGTCACGCCGTGGCCGGCATTGCCGTCGACGACGTTGAGGCACGCCGCCTACGCGCCGCCGGCGTCCTGGGGGATGGTGAGGCCGTCGGGGAAGGTTCGTTCGACGAGGTAGCGAGGCATCGGAAGCTCCTGATGGTGGGTGTGGTGACCGATGCCCCGAACCTAGGGACGCCGGTGCTTCCGGCGCTTCGGTGAGCCTCACCCAGGTCGGGGAGTGGTCTCACCCAGCTCAGGCAGCTGGTCGCGCCGGGTGACTCCGCGCTTGCGCAGCACCGAGGACACGTGGTGCTCGACGGTGCGCCGGGAGATGAAGAGCCGGCTGGCGATGGCGGGGTTGTCCAGGCCGTCCAGGAGCAGCTGGTGCACCTCGGCCTCTCGGCCGGTGAGGCCCCACGCGTTGTGCAGCGTCTCCGCTCGCGGGGCACGCGGGACGGTCATGCCGCGGTCAGTGAGGCGCCGACGAGCCCAGGCTGCGGCCGGCCGGGCGCCCAGCCGGTCGAGCACGTGCAGGCCCTCGGCCGCGTCGTCGTCCCCGCCGTCGACCAGGGCGAGCGCCCGCTCGTAGGGGCACCCGATGCGCTCCCAGGCCTCGGCGGCGGCCGCCCAGTCGCCGCCGATGTGCGCGGCGAACGGCTCGGCTGCCTGGGCAGGCGGTGCGTCGATGCCGCCGTTGCGCCACAGCCAGTAGCCGATCTCTCCCCGGGCCCCACGGCGGTCGGTGTCGAGTGCGCGCAGGTACGGCGTCTGCAGGACCTCGACGCCGGCGGCGTGGTCGCCGGTCAGCCAGTGCTGCTCGGCCACCCCGCACAGACCGGCCCAGCGGTGCTGGAGCTCGAGGCCCTCGAGTCGCTGCACCTCCAGCAGGGGCTCGAGCGGACGAGGGTCACCGCGGCGTACCCGCAGCCGCCCGACCACGCTGACGGCCGTGGACCGGTTGACCGGTGCAGCATCCTCGCCGCCGACGAGCGCGGCCAGCCGGGCGGCTTCCTCCCAACGACCCTGCTCGAACCGGATCCGCGCCTGCCAGGCATCCCCAGCGTCGCGTCGTCGGCCCAGTGGACGTCCTCGAGCACGACGGCGACGGGCGCCTCCCGGTCCCGGAGCACCCGCAGGAGCTCGTCGTACGTCGTGAACGGGTCCGCCACGATGTCCACCCCGGCGGCGGGGGCCAGGTCTCGCAGCGGTCCGAGGGGCCGGGGGGTCGACAAGGGGTCGCACCAGCCCCACCACGACTCCAGGGCCTGCGTGCCGACCCGGACCACGCTGGTCTTGCCGCACCCGGCCTCGCCCTCCACGAGCACGATCGACCCCCGGGCATCACCAGCATCCGCCACCCAGCCGGCGAAGGAGGCCAGCTGCGCCTCACGGCCGACGAGCATGCTCGGATCCTAGGCTCGCCGGGCGGTAGACCGGCGCAGGTCGCGCCTGTGCGCTCAGTCCTCGATCGGGGCGGCGCCCCGAGCCTGCATCGCGCGGAGCCCCTCCCGCATCGCCGTCAGCTTCTCCGGCGAGTGGCCGACCCAGTCCACGAGCTCGCCCACCACGCGCAGCGGCTCACGGCTGCGGAACGACTGCGTCGGGTTGCCGGGGAACTTCTTGTCGGTGAGGTTGGGGTCGTCCTCGAACGTCACCGCTCGGCTCGACGACGTAGATCCGGCCGCGGCCCTCGCCCGCCGCGAGCTCGGCGCCCCAGACCGCGGCGTCGAGGGTCGCGGTGAAGTAGATGTGGTTCATCACCCGGCCGTCTTCGAAGTTCGACTCACGGCCGGGAACGAGCAGCTCGCCGACAGCGAGGTCCGCCTTGGTGCCGTGGAGGTAGACACCCGGCTGGTGGACCTCGAAGGGCACGGGCTCACCCCGGGTCATCCGGCGTCTCCCGTGCCGGTCGACGCACGGGAGTACTCCGCCGGCCCGAAGACGACCAGCGCCGCGAAGTCCTCGACGACATCGACGAACCGGTGCTCCTCACCGGCAGGGACGAACGCGACGTCACCCGGCCCCATCGGGGCGCTCCCCTCCGGGGTCCGGAGCGTCGCCCTGCCCTGGGTGACGAGGTAGATCTCGTCCTCGGTGTGCGGCGACTGGGAGTCGACGGCGCCTGCGCGCAACGAGTAGGTGCCGCAGCTGAGGTCCGGTACCTCGAGGTGTTCTTGCCAGTGGCTGCTCGCGCCGGCCACGTAGGTGCCGGCGCCCGCGAGGATCTTCATGGTCCTGATCGTAGGCAGCAGGCAGGCCCCGTGGAGGGATCGCGGGCTAGGGTCACTGCCAACCAGTGCTGGGTCCGGAGCGGAGGCAACGGGTTGACCAAGCTCTCGATGCACGAGCACGTCCCGTCCGACGATGCGTCGTCACCCCCGCTGGTGTCGACCGGTGACCTGCCCGATGCTCAGCAGGTGCGGGAGTGCCTGGCCGAGGCGCACGAGCGCTACCGCTCCGAGCACAGTGGTTCCGTCGCCGACTACATCCCGGCGCTGGCGCAGGCGCCTCCGGACCGGTTCGGCATCTGTGTCGTGGGGGTCCGAGGTGCGTCGTTCGAGGTCGGTGACGCCGAGGCCGCGTTCTCGATCCAGAGCGTCTCCAAGCCCTTCGTCTTCGCGCTCGTCTGCGACGCCATCGGCTACGAGGCGGCCCGCGACCGGCTGGGCGTCAACAGCACGGGTTTCCCCTTCAACTCCCTGATGGCCGTCGAGCTGAACGCGGCCCGCACCATGAACCCCCTCGTGAACGCGGGGGCGATCGCGACGACGAGCCTGGTGCCCGGCGCGTCCGCCGAGGCGAAGTGGGACCGGATCGTGGAGGGGCTCTCGGGGTTCGCGGGCCGCGACCTCACCGTGGACCGCGAGGTCTACGCCTCGGAGTCGGCCTCGAACCTGCGCAACCAGGGCATCGCGCATCTGCTGAGCAGCTACGAGCGGCTGTACTTCGATCCCGACGAGGCCACCGACATCTACACCCGGCAGTGCTCGGTGAGCGTGACGGCGCACGACCTCGCGGTGATGGCCGCCACCCTCGCCAACGGTGGGGTGAACCCGGTGACCGGGGCTCGGGTGATCGGGCCCGGGGTGTGTCGACGGGTGCTGGCGGTGATGGCGACGGCAGGCCTCTATGAGCTGTCGGGGGACTGGCTCTACGAGATCGGCATCCCGGGCAAGAGCGGCGTCAGCGGTGGCATCGTCACGGTGTCACCCGGCAAGGGCGGCCTCGCGACGTACTCACCGCGCCTCGACGACGCCGGCAACAGCGTCCGGGGCCAGCTCGTCACCAAGCTCCTGTCCGAACGGCTCGGTCTGAACCTCTTCGCCTCCGAGCCGTACGTCGGTGGCGACGCGCGGGAGCAGGCAGGACGGGCTGTCCGGGTTCCGCACTAATGGGGCGGTGTGGGATCGGCATCCCGAGTGGGAGTGTTGCGCCATCGATACCCGGGCCAGAGGAGTCGCACCATGGACATCGTCGTGGGGTACATCCCGCGTGAAGAAGGTCTCGCTGCCGTCGCGTACGCGACGGAGGTGGCCGAGCGCGAGTCAGCCAGGGTGACCATCGTGAACTCCGGGGTCCACGGGAGCGACCACGACCCCTCGTTCGCGGCCGCGTCCGATCTCGACGCGATCGCCGACCGACTCCAGCGGCGGGGGATCGACCACGAGATCCGGCAACCGGTCGGCGCGGACCTGCCGGCGGACGAGATCCTGCGGGCCGCCGATGACGTCGGCGCCGACCTCATCGTGATCGGGCTCCGCCGCCGTCCCCTGGTCGGCAAGCTCTTCCTCGGCAGCACGGTGCAGCAGGTCATCATCGAGGCCACGTGCCCCGTGGTGACGGTGAAGCAGCCGCACAGCTGACGCTGACGTCGGTCTCGCCCGCCCGGGCCGGTGAGGCACGTGCCCCACCGGACCGGGTCGGATGGTGCGGCTCGGTCAGTGAGCGGTCACGGTGAAGGTCTTCTCCATCGTCGCCTGCGAGGAGTCACCGGCGTACAGCTGGATCTTCCCGGGCTCGACCACGAACCGACCACGGTTGTCGTAGAACCCGAAGTCGCTGCGGTCGATGGTGAACGTCACCTGGCGTGACTCGCCCGGCTGCAGGGAGATCCGCTCGAAGCCGCGCAGACGTCGTACCGGCTGCGAGATGCTCGCCACCGGGTCGTGCAGGTAGAGCTGCACCACATCGCTGCCCGCGACGCTACCGGTGTTCTTCAGCGTCACCGTGGCTCGGACGCTCCCCGTGGGAGACACGGACGTCCGGTTGAGGGTGAGGCCGCTGACCGAGAACGTCGTGTAGCTGAGCCCGAACCCGAAGGAGTAGAGCGGGTCGCAGGTGCGCAGGTCGCGGTAGCGCGAGTCGTACTTCTGGCTGACGTCGCACGGCCGCCCGGTGGGCAGGTGGTTGTAGTAGATCGGGATCTGGCCGAGCCGCTGCGGGAACGAGACCGGCAGCTTGCCGCCCGGGTCGACCTTGCCGAACAGCACGTCGGCGACCGCGTTGCCGCCCTCGACTCCCGGGAACCAGGCCTCGAGGATCGCCGGTGAGCTCGCCGCCACGTCACTGAGCGTGAGCGGACGGCCGTTGAACAGCACGACCACGAACGGCTTGCCGGTGGCCTTGATCGCGTCGATGAGCTGCTGCTGCTGGCCGGGGAGGTCGATCGTGGACCGGCTGGTCGCCTCTCCGCTCATCTCCCGGGTCTCGCCGAGGGCGAGCACGATCTGGTCGGCCGACTGAGCCGCCGCCACCGCGTCGGCGAAGCCGTCGGAGGACGTGCAGTCGTCGGCGGGGTTGTAGTCCGGGGGCTCCTGGTGGCTCAGGGTGCAGCCCTGGACGAACGTGGTGTCGGCGTCCTGGGCCTTGAGCCCGGTGAGCACGCTCACCGCGTCGGCGTCCTGGCCTTGCCCCCACCAGGGACCGAGCATGTCGTGCTGGTCGTCACCGAGCGGGCCGATCACCACGGTCTTCTTGGTCGGGTCGAGCGGCAGGGTGGCGTTGTCGTTCTTCAGCAGCACCATCGACTTGCCGGCCGCCGTGCGGGCCGCCTGACGGTCCGCCGGGGTGAGGAAGCTGGCGGGGTCGGTGGCCTTCGCCTGGTTGACGTAGGGGTGGGCGAACAGGCCGGCGCGGAACTTGACCCGCAGGATGCGGCGGACGGCGTCGTCGAGGCGGCTCATGGTGATCCGGTGCTGAGCGAGCAGCTGCGAGCCGTAGTCACGGATGTTGGTGCTGACCATCTCCGAGTCGGTGCCGGCCATCAGCGCGTGCGCGCCGGCGGCTGGGCCGTCCTTCGCAGTGCCGTGACCGCACGGTCCCGAGTCGGGCGTCCGCGGCGGGCAGGCGCGGGTCTCGGCGACGGCGGTGTAGTCACTCTCGATGAAGCCGTCGAAACCCCACTGGTGCTTGAGGATGTCGGTCTCGGTGTAGTGGTTGGCGCAGCCCGGCACGCCGTTGATGGCGTTGAACGAGCACATCACGGTGTCGGCGCCGGCGTCTATCGCTGCCTTGAACGGCGGGAGGTAGAGGTTGCGCAGGGTCGACTCGGACATGTCGGTGGTGTTGTAGTCGCGACCGCCCTCCGGCTGGCCGTAGCCGACGAAGTGCTTGACGCTGGCGATCACCTTGTCACGCTGGGAGTAGTCGGAGCCCTGGTCGCCCTTGACCCGGGCCGCTGCCATCACGGAGCCGACGTAGGGGTCCTCGCCGTTGCCCTCCACGATGCGGCCCCACCGGGGCTCGTGCGAGACGTCCACCATCGGGCTGTAGACCTGCTTGATGCCGACCGTTGCGGACTCCCGGGCCCCGATCGACGCGTCCTTGCGGGCGACCGCCGGGTCGAAGGAGCTCGCTGCGGCCAACGGCACGGGGAAGATCGTCCGGTAGCCGTGGATGGTGTCGTAGGCGAACAGGATCGGGATGTGGAGCCGCGACTGCTGGACGGCGACGTGCTGCAGGTGGTTGATCTTGGTCGGGTCGGTCAGGCTGAACACGCCGCCGACGCCCGCCTTGGCGTCGGCGTCGGTGACCTGGCTGTCCGAGAGGAGCTGCACCTGCTGCAGCTTCTCCTTCGTGGTCATCTTCGCGACCAGGGCGTCGACCTTGGCCTCGATACCGCGGCTGGGAGCGGTACGGGTCGGGGCCAGCGCGGCCTCGTCGCGAGCTGGTAGGGAGCCCGGTGAGCTGCTGGCCACCGAGGAGATGGTGAGGACGGTGGCCGCGGCAAGGGCCACGCTGACGATGCGCTTCATGGGAACCTCCGAGATCGGCAGCACCATGGTGGTCCGGTGTGATCCTCTCGGTATCACCCCTGCGGGGGAGGACAGGACCGCGGTCGTGGTGTCGCGGTGCCGGCACGAGCGGCCTGGCGGCGAGCCTGGTCGACGAGTTCGGCCAGCCGGTGAACGCGGCTCCGGTGGTGTTCGCGGTGGACGGCTCGACCGTCGGCACGTCGACCACCAACGCCTCGGGCAGCAGCGCGCTGTCGTACGCCGTCACCCAGACGGCGGGCAGCCACACGGTGTCCACGTCGTACGCCGGCTCGAACCTGTACGTCGCCACTGACAGCGGCAGCCAGCCGTTCGTCGTGTCCGCCATGGCGTCGACGTTGACCTACACCGGTGGGCTGACCGGATCGCCGAACAAGGCGGTCACGGTCTCCGCGAAGGTGGTCGACGCCCTCGGGCGTCCGATCGCCGGGGCGTCGGTCACGTTCGACATCGGCAGCCAGTCCACGACCGCGACGACCAACGCGTCGGGGGTGGCCACGGGCTCGGTCAAGCTGACCCAGAAGCCGGGGTTCTACACGCTGACCGCGTCGTGGCCCGGGGTCTCCGGTCAGTACCTGCCGGACCACGTGTCAGCACAGTTCAACCTCAACAAGAAGTGACCCCTGACCCGGGCCGGCCCGCGCTCGCGGGTCGGCCCGGGTCTCCTCCGGCGCGACGGGTAGCGAGCGCCTGATTGAACAGCCAGTCAAACAGTGGCAGGGTGCCTCCATGTCGTTGGACTTCACCGCCATCAACCCCGCCGCCGCCCGGGCCGAGGCGGCCGCGCCAGCTGCCGCCGGCGACCTGCCCGGCCGGGCCCAGTACGTCGTGGTCGGCGGTGGCGTGGTCGGGACGTCGATCGCCTACCACCTGGCCCTCCTCGGGGCCACCGACGTCGTGCTCCTGGAGCGCAAGCAGCTGACGTCGGGCACGACCTGGCACGCGGCGGGCGAGGTGGTCTCCGGGGGGACCACCGAGGACGCACTGTGGATGGCCCGCTACTCCGCCGAGCTGTACGCGCGGCTGGAGCAGGAGACGGGCCTGTCCACCGGCTTCCGGCAGTGCGGCTACCTGCAGCTGGCGACCTCGGCGCGCGCCGACGAGAGCCTGCGCCGCGAGACGGCGTACATGCGCTCGGTCGGGATGACCAAGGAGGTGCTGTCGCCGCGGGAGGTCGCCGACCTGGTCCCGCTGATGCGGGCCGACGACGTCGTCCACGGCTTCTGGACCCCTGACGAGGGACGGGCCAACCCCGTCGACGTGACCATGTCGCTGGCCAAGGGCGCCCGGCAGCGCGGCGTGCGGATCTTCGAGGACACCGAGGTCACCGGCTTCGCGATCGAGCGGGGCCGGGTGGTCGGGGTCCGGACCGAGCGGGGAGAGGTCGAGTGCGAGAAGGTCGTGCTGGCCGCCGGGCTGTGGGGCCGCGAGCTCGCGGCCGAGGCCGGCGCGACCGTGCCGCTGCAGGCGGCGGAGCACTACTACCTGCTCACCGAGCCGATCGCCGGCGTGACGCCGGAGACGGTGCCGGTCATCGAGGACGGCGAGGCGTACGGCTACTACCGCGAGGAGGGCGGCGGCCTGCTGGTCGGCATGTTCGAGCCGGTGGCCAAGGCGTGGTCGCTCGACGGGACGCCGCGTGACAGCGCGTTCGCCGTCCTGCCGCCCGACTGGGACCGGCTGGCGCCGTTCCTGGAGGTCGCGATGCGCCGGTTCCCCGCCCTGGAGGAGGCCGGGATCCGCACGCTCTTCTGCGGTCCGGAGAGCTTCACCGACGACCTCTCGCCGATGCTGGGGGAGTCGCCCGAGGTCGACGCGCTCTACCTCGCCTGCGGCCTGAACTCCGTCGGCATCCTCTCCGGCGGCGGCCTCGGCCACATGATGGCGCAGTGGCTGATCGAGGGCCGCCCGCCGCTCGACGTCACGGCGGTGGGCGTCGACCGGGCGCACGAGTTCCAGGCCACGCGGCTGTTCCGCCAGGAGCGCACCGTCGAACGGCTCGGGTTCCTGCTCAACGACCTGTCCTGGCCGAACGCCCAGAACCGCCACGGTCGCAACGTCCGCCGCTCGCCGTACCACGACCAGCACGTCGCCGACGGTGCCCACTTCGTGGCCACCAGCGGCTGGGAGTACCCCGACTACTTCGCCGGACCCGGCGTCACCCCCACGGTGGAGTGGGGCTTCGAGCGGGGCGAGGCGTTCGAGCGCACGCGCGCGGAGCACCTCCAGGCCCGAGACTCGCTGGCGATCTTCGACCTGTCCTTGATGTCGCACCATCTCGTGCAGGGGCCGGATGCCCGGGTCGTCCTCAACCGGGTCTGCGCGAACGACGTCGACACCCCGGTCGGGCGGGTCGTCTACACCCAGTGGCTCGACGACCACGGCGGGATCATCGCCGACGTCACGGTCACCCGGCTCGCCGAGGACTGCTACGTCGTGATCAGCGGCGACACGATCCACCGGCGTGTGCCGGCCTGGATCCGCAGGCAGACTCGCGACGGCGAGCACTGCGTCGTCACGGACGTCACCAGCGGTCACGCGCTGCTGTCGGTGCAGGGGCCCCGGTCGCGCGAGGTGCTGCAGCGGCTGAGCCCCGACGACTGGTCCGACGAGGCCTTCCCCTACCTCACCGCGCAGAAGGTCGAGCTCGGCTACACCCCGCTGTGGGCCCTGCGCGTCACCTACGTCGGCGAGCTGGGCTGGGACCTCCTGGTGCCCACCGAGTTCGGCGCGACCCTCTACGACCAGCTGCGGGAGGCCGGGGCCGACGTCGGGTTCCGGCCCACCGGCGTCGGGGCCCTGGAGACGATGCGCCTGGAGAAGGCGTTCCGCGACATGGGCCACGACATCGACTCGACGGACACCCCCCTCGAGGCGGGGCTCGGCTTCGCCGTCGCCTGGGACAAGCCGGGCGGCTTCGTCGGACGCGACGCCCTGCTGCGCCAGCGCGAGGCCGGCCCTCCACGCCGCCGGCTGGTCAACCTGCTGCTCGCCTCTCCCGACCACGACCTCTACGGCGACGAGCCCGTCTACTGGGACGACGACCCCGTCGGTCACGTCCGCAGCGGCGGCTTCGGTCACTCGCTCGGTGCGGCCTGTGGGATCGCGGGGATCGAGCGCGACGAGGCGATCACCGCCGCCGCCCTGGCCGCCGGCGCGTTCGAGATCGACGTCGCCGGGACCCGGGTCCCGGCCCAGGTCTCGCTCAGGCCGTTCTTCGACCCGGAGCGGTCGCGGGTCCTGTGCTGACGGCCGGCCCTCGCTCGACTTGTGCGGTGCTGCGGTCACTGGTGCGGTGCTGTGGGCCGACTTGTGCGGCGATAACCCCGCGTTACTTGTCGCCGGCGGGGTCGTAGCCTTCGGTCTGACACGGGGTCGAGAAGGTGGAGGAGCCACGATGGCGAAGATCAGGCAGCGGTCGGGCGCGGCGGCGACCGCGATGCTCGGACTCGGGGTCTACCGGCCGGAGCGCGTGGTGACCAACGACGAGATCTGCGAGGTGCTCGACTCCAGCGACGAGTGGATCCGGACCCGCTCGGGGATCAGCACCCGTCGGTACGCGGGCGACGACGAGACGCTGGTGGAGATGGCGACCCGCGCCGCGCGCGCGGCACTCGAGGCGTCGGGGGTCACGGCCGACCAGCTCGGGGCCGTGATCGTGGCGACGTCGACGCACGCCCAGCACACGCCCGCCGCCGCGCCCCTGGTCGCCGACCAGCTCGGCTCGCGCGCCGCGTCGTTCGACGTGTCGGCAGGCTGCGCCGGGTTCTGCCACGCCCTGTCGGTGGGCTCCGACCTGGTGCGCGGCGGGAACGCGCGCTACGTCCTGGTGATCGGGGTCGAGAAGCTGAGCCTCTTCCTCGATCCGACGGACCGGTCGACGGCTTTCATCTTCGCGGACGGAGCGGGCGCGGTCGTCGTCGGCGAAGCCGACGAGGCCGGCATCGGTCCGGTGGCCTGGGGCTCGGACGGGTCGCAGTCCCACGTGATCACGCAGGCACGGGCTGCCAGGACCGGGACTCCCACGAGCAGATCGTCGTCCGGATGGAGGGTACGGCGGTGTTCCGCTGGGCGCCGTTCGCGATGGCCGACGTCGCCCGCGAGGCGGTCGACAGTGCCGGTCTCACGATGACCGACGTGGACGCCTTCGTCCCGCACCAGGCCAACCTGCGGATCACCGAGACCCTGGCCCGCAACCTCAAGCTGCCGGAGAGCATCGCGATCGCCCGCGACGTGCAGGACTCGGGCAACACCTCGGCCGCCTCCGTCCCCCTGGCGATCGAGGCGATGGTCCGCAAGGGCGAGGCCGAGGTCGGCGACACGGCCCTGCTGATCGCGTTCGGAGCGGGCCTGAGCTACGCCTCCCAGGTCGTCACCGTGCCGCCCGTCGCCGGCCTCTGACCTCTGACCCGCGACGTCCGACGCCCGCCCGCCTCCGGACCTGGCTTCCGAGGACCGCCGGAGCCGAGGGTCGCTAGGTTGGACGCAATGAACCCCGTCGAGGACTACTGCGAGCTGTGTGACCTGCCGAGATCCACGTGCATCCACGGCCAGCCGCCACCTCCGGTGCCGCAGAAGGCGCCCGCGGCGCCCCCCAGGCCCCGGAAGCGACCGGCCCCGCGGGCCACCCCGGCTGCGGCGCCCGCGAAGACCGTGGCCCGGCGCTGGACGCCCCCCGAGGAGTTCAAGCCCCTGATCATCACGGTGCTGGAGCAGGCGGGCGGCGAGCTCCCGTCCGACGAGCTGTTCGTGGCACTCGAGGTCCTGGCCGGCGACCGGCTCCGGCCCGAGGACAGCGAGACGACGCCCGAGGGCGAGCTGCGCTGGCGGTACGCCGCACGCCGGGCGCGGGTGGCGCTGGTCGACGATGGGCTGATGACGAAGGGAACGCCGGGCGTCTGGCAGCTGGCCTGAGGAAGCGGGACCTTCCGTCCCACCTCGCGGTCGGCGGCGCGCATGGCCGAGGCGGCAGACGGGTACCGGGACCAGCCCCGGCGGCGCCGCCGACGCCCGACCCGAGAAGGATCCCGATGGAACTGCCCTCGCCCTCCGGCCCCGTCAGCCGGTCGATGTCGGACCTGATCCTCGGGGCGAGGCCGGTGGAGGCCGCGCTGCCGGCCGGTCCGTCCGTGCTCGCCGACCGCGACACCCAGCTGGCGTTGTGGATGGCCTACGAGCTGTCCTACCGGGGCTTCGACGACGTGGACGACCGCCGGGAGTGGTCGCCCGACGTCGTCCGGCTGCGGACCGGTCTCGAGGACCTCGTCGAGGACGAGCTGCGCCGGATCACGACGTAGTCGACCGGCTGCGCGCCGGCCCCGCGTCGACGGGGCGATCGGCGACCTCGTTGCTCGAGCCTCGTCGAGGATGACGACGGGCCCCACCTCTCGTCGTACCTGCGCCGTCGCGCCTCCTCGGACCAGATGTGTGACTTCCTCCGCGAGCGGAGCGTCCAGCAGCTCAAGGAGTCCGACCCCCAGTCGTTCCTGGTCCCCCGGCTGCCGGGGGCCGCGAAGGTCGCCCTCGCCGAGCTCCAGTTCGACGAGTTCGGTGGCGGGCGAGCCGGAGCGCCTTCACCAGCACCATGTACGCCCACACCCTGGCAGCCGTCGGCCTCGACCGATGCCTACGGCGCCTACATCGACGACGTGTCCGCCCTCTCCCTCGCGTCGGCCAACGTGATGTCCCTGTTCTGCCCTCAACCGCCGGCTGGTGGCCGCCGGCGCCGGCCACTTCGCCGCGTTCGAGGCCTCCAGCTCGGTCCCGTCGCGCCGGATCGCCGCCGGCCTGGAGCGGCTCGGGCTCCGCCGCTGCCGCGGCCTACTTCCACGAGCACGTCGAGGCCGACGCGGTCCACGAGCAGATCGCGGCGCGCGACATCTGTGGCTCCTTCGTGCGCGGAGCAGCCCGCACCTGGTGGACGTGATCGTGTTCGGCGTCGCGTCAGCGCCCTTCACCTCGACGCCCTCTCGAGCGCGGAGCTGCTCGCGCGCTGGGCCGTCTACCCGCGATCGGCATCGGGGGCGAGGTCGCCTCGTGACCGGTCCGCGTGCAGGTCTGCCCCCGAGGGCCCCGCTGCTCGTGCGGGGCGCCGACATCGTCGTCGACGACGAGGGAGTCGAGCACCCCGTACGCCGGCCAGTGGTCGCGGTGTGTGCGTGCGGGAAGTCCTCCCGCAAGCCGTGGTGCGACGCCACCCACAAGTCCATCCGCGACGAGGCGCGATGAACGAGCTGCGTGAGGCACGGATCGACTTCGCTGGCCTCGCCATCGCGCTTCGACGACCGCGTTCTCCGGCCGAGGCGGTGGACGGAGGCCCAGGCGCGGTGGGCCGCAGAGCTGCTCCCCGTCACTCCCGCCGGGTCCGTTGCTCGAGCTCTGCTCCGTGGTCGCAGGGCAGATCGGGCTCGCGGCGGTGTGCCGGTCCCCAGCGGCGCGCTGGTCTGTGTCGAGGCCGACCCGGTCGCCGCGGCCTACGCCGCGGCAACGCCGCGGCGGCCGGGCTCCTCGGACCGGGTCGAGGTCCGGGAAGTCGCCGATGGCTCGGGCGCTGCGACCCGACGAGCGGTTCGCCGCTCGTCGTCGCCGACCCGCCCTGGGTACGCCGTACCGAGACGTCAGCAGTTCCCCGACGACCCGCTGGCCGCCATCGACGGCGGGGACGACGGCCTCGACGTGGCTCGTGAGTGCGTGCTGGTCATCGGCGGACACCTGGCGCCGGCCGGGGCCGCCCTGCTGCAGCTCGGGTCGGCCGACCAGGTCGACGCACTGGCCCCCGAGCTCAGCGGTGCGGGCCTGAGGGTGACCGAGGTCCGTGGGTACGACCGGGGTGTCGTTGCCCTGCTCGGGCGCGAATCCGACGCCTGAGGGCGACCCGAGCGGTCCGAGCGCTCCGCCTGCCTTCATCAACCCACCCTTTCGGTTGGTTAGTGGCTCTCCGGTCCCGGGTACGTGCCCGGCCTGCCGCACGGCACCACCGGCGCAGGACCCGCGCCGGCCGACGTCGATAGGAGGACGCACGATGAAGGCACTGACCTGGCACGGCAAGCGCGACGTCCGCGTCGACGACGGTCCCGGACCCCGGATCCAGGAGCCGACCGACGCGATCGTCCGGGTCACGTCGACCGCCATCTGCGGCTCCGACCTGCACCTCTACGAGGTGCTCGGGCCGTTCCTGACGCCGGGCGACATCCTCGGCCACGAGCCGATGGGGATCGTCGAGGAGGTCGGCTCCGAGGTCACCGACCTGCAGGTCGGCGACCGGGTCGTGATCCCGTTCAACATCTCCTGCGGCACTGCTGGATGTGCGACGCGAGGGCTCTTCGCCCAGTGCGAGACCACCCAGGTCCGCGAGTACGGCAAGGGCGCCGCGCTGTTCGGCTACACCAAGCTGTACGGCGCAGGTGCCCGGGCGGGCAGGCCGAGTTCCTGCGGGTCCCGCAGGCCCAGTTCGGGCCGATCAAGGTCCCCGAGGGCCGCCCGACGAGCGCTTCGTCTTCCTCTCCGACGTCCTGCCCACCGCCTGGCAGGCCGTCGAGTACGCCGACGTGCCCGACGGGCGGGACGCTCGCGGTGTTCGGCCTCGGACCGATCGGGCAGATGGCCGCGCCGGATCGCCCTGCACCGCGGGCGCGAGCGCGTCATCGGCGTCGACCTCGTGCCCGAGCGGCTCGCCCTGGCCGCGACGTCACGGCGTCGAGACCGATCGACCTCGACGCCGACGACGACGTCGCCGGCAGCGATGCGCGAGCTGACCGACGGTCGCGGCCCCGACGCCGTCGATCGACGCGGTCGGCATGGAGGCGCACGGCGTCGCCGGTCGGCCAAGCTGCGCCCAGACGCCGTCGGCCTGCTGCCCGACGCCGTCGCGCGGCCCATGACCGACACGGCGGCGGTCGACCGGCTCGCGCGCGCTGCATGGCCGCGATCGAAGTCCGTCCGGCGCGGCGGCACGGTCTCGCTCTCCGGCGTCTACGGCGGCGAGGTCGACCCGCTGCCGATGATGCAGATCTTCGACAAGCGGCATCCAGTGCGGATGGGCCAGGCCAACGTCAGGCGCTGGATCGACGACATCCTGCCGCTCGCTGGCCGGGACGACGACCCGCTCGGCGTCGACGACCTCGCGACCCACCACCTGCCGCTGGAGGAGGCGCCGGACGCGCCTACGAGATGTTCCAGAAGAAGGCACGACGGCGCGATCAAGGTCGTCCTCAAGCCGTGAGCGCACCTCCCGCACGTGTCGTACCGGTGACCGGCGGCTCGAGCGGCATCGGGCTGGCGACGACGGTGGCTGCGTCGCGGGCGGGCGACCCGTGGTGCTCGCCGCCCGCGACGAGGACGCGCTCCGCCCCGAGCATGCGTGAAGCCGGTGAGCGGAGGGGCGTGCAGCGTGCCGAGGCTCAGGCCTCGATGGCGGTGCGCTCGGTGGAGGCGCTGGTGACGTCGATCCGACGTGGCTTCGCCCGCTCGGCGACCGGGATGCTCAGGCGCAGGACGCCGGCGTCGTAGTGAGCCTCGATGCCGTCGAGGTCGAGGTTGTCACCGAGCACCAGCTGGCGGCTGAAGACGCCGCGCGGCCGCTCGGAGGCGAGCATCTCCCAGTCGCCGTTGCGCCCGACGCGCTCGGCGCGGACGGTGAGGACGTTGCGCTCGACATCCAGGTCGATCGACTCGGGGGAGACCCCGGGCAGGTCGAACTCGATCTGGAAGACGTCACCCTGGCGCCAGGCGTCCATGGGCATCACGGCCGGGCGGTTGGTCGTGCCCAGGACCTGGTTGGTCAGACGGTCGAGCTCGCGGAACGGGTCCGTGGTGCGCAGCAGCATGATGCGGTCTCCCTTCATATGTGTAACATACGTTGTAGGTTTTATATAGCGCGGGATTCATGAGTGGTCAAGCCCCGGCAGGAGGACGAGATGGCTGCGGACCGGCGAGGTGTCTTCGCGATCTCGGTGGCGGCCGAGCGCGCCGAGCTCCCGATCCAGAACCTCCGCGTCTACGAGCGACGCGGGCTGCTCGAGCCGGCGCGCACCGCGGGAGGGACGCGGCTCTACAGCGAGGCCGACATCATCGTCCTCCGGCGGATCGCCATGCTGCTCGCGGAGGGGCTCAACCTCGCCGGCGTCCGGCGGGTCCTGGAGCTCGAGACCGAGGTCGTCCGACTGCGGGCCGCCCTCGACCGGGCGCGGCGCTGAGCGACCCGAGCCGACGTCGGACGGGCAGGCCCCGGGCTGCGGCCGGTCGTGCAGGGCCGGCGTGCTGGCGCGCGGCAGCCGCCACCGGCCCCGCGCTGCTCGACCTCCTCGAGGAGAGGTGAGCGTCAGCGGTCGTCGCCGAGGAACAGGCCGTCGAAAGCGGCGACCAGCGCGGCAGGATCTCGATGGACCTCGGTCGCGCCGGCGTCGAGGAGCTCCCCCTCGGAGATCCCTCCGGTGAGGACGCCGACGCCTGGGTAGCCCGACCGCCGTGCCGCCTCCATGTCCCAGGTCGCGTCACCCACGACGAGACCTGCTCTTCCCTGGACGCTGTCGACCGCGCGACGTACGGGCTCGGTGTCCGGCTTGGTCTGCGACGTGTCCTCGCCGGTGACCAGGCCGTCGATCCAGCGTCGCGCCTCCAGCGTGGCCACGGCCCTCTCAGCGTCGTCGCGTGAGCCGGAGGTGGCCAGGACGACGCGGAGCCCACGCCGCTTCAGCTCCTCCAGCAGGGCCGTGGCTCCGGGCGTCGGGGTCAGGTGGGTGGAGAGATCCTGGTAGATCTCCGACTGTGCCTTCCGCACCTGGTCCCCGACCGCGGCGTCGAGAGCCTCGCTGGTCACCTCCGGGACCAGGCGGTCGCCGCCCATGCCGATGGCGCGGTGCACCTGCCAGGCCGGCACGTGGACGCCGAGAACCCGGAACGCCTCGCGCCACGACCACACGTGGGCGTAGACGGAGTCGATCAGGGTGCCGTCGATGTCGAGGACGGCCGTGTCGAACCGGAGACCTCTGGTTGCTCTCACCGGTTCTCCGTACCCCGATGTCGTGCTGATGCTCGGACTTTCCCGGGGCGGCCCCTCCTCACGAGGGGATACCCGTCTCCGGTGCACCACCCTCGGAGGCCGAGCGGGTGAAGAACGAGACGCGTCCGTCGGACTCGAGCACCGCGAGCTCGACGTCCGCGATGGAGCGGATGCCTTGCTGACGGGCGGTGGCCAGCAGGTCGGCGGTCGAGTAACGCTGCGAGCGGGTCGCCTCGCCGAGGATCTCCCCGTCTCGGACGATGACCAGCGGGATGCCGTTGATCAGGCGGCGGGTGCGCGGGAAGCGCCACTGGGTGAAGTTCAGGGCCACGGTGAGCAGCGCGAACACGGAGACGGCCAGGATCCCACCGGTGATCGAGTAGTCCTGCTGGGTCACGGCCTGCTGCACGAGGTCGCCCATGGTCACGTAGAGCAGCAGCTCGAAGGTGCTGAGCTCACCGAGAGTGGACCGGCCGACCGCTCGCGTGACTCCCCACAGGAAGAGGAACAGGACGGTCGCTCGGATCACGATCTCCACGGGTCGAGGCTCCTGTCGTGCGAGCGGGTCATGGGGCGAGGTGGGTGCTGAAGCGCACCGTCGTGAGCGGGGTGAACGTGGCGTGGTCGACGACCGAGAGGGTCCCCGCGCTGCCGGCCTGGCTGGCCGGCTGGACATAGGTGTCGAAGTCGACGACGAACACGTTGCCCGGCGGGGCCGTGAACGTGAGGTAGAGCGTGGAGCCGTCGCGGGTCTCCTCCGCGGGCTCGGGGTGGAAGCCCTGCGTCTCGTAGATGTTGAAGTAGTCCCCGGTGATCGCGAGGGTCACCGTCTTCCCGAGACCTCCGGGGTGGGTGACCGTGGCCTGCCAGGTCGACGTCGAGCCCGGCCCGGGCCACCTGGGGATAGTGCAACGAGAGGCGCCATCCGCAGCCGAGGCGGACGCCGTGCCGGTCCGGACCCCGAGCAGCCCGGCGAGGGCCGCCAGGACCACGACAGCGAGCAGCCCCAGGGTCGACCGGCGGACCCAGCGAGCGGTCGGGTGCGCCCCGGTTGCGAGGGGCGCGTCGACGTCGCGCTGCCACGTGGAGGGTCCGCCCGCTCTCATCGGCAGGAGCCCAGCTCTTCCTGGTCGCCGGCGCCCGCGCAGTGCGCGATGCGGACAGCCCGCTGTCTCGCCATCCCCTTGACGTGGAGGGCGTCGTTCGGCCTCTCGCTCGTCATGTCTGCGGACGTGCTGGGCATGAGCGGCTCCTTTCGGGCGCGAGCACCCGTCCGTACCCCTTCACGAGCCGTGGCATGTCCCAGGCCGACCGCCGTGGGTGCTGTCAGCCGGCCGCGCCTCGGCGCTTCTCGAACTGTGCCCACACGGACTTGGTCGTGCCGTCCGGGTGCCCGACGCCCCACGCCTGGCTGATCAGGTTGACGAGGTGCAGCCCGCGGCCCGACACCGCCATCGCGGGGTAGATGTCCCGCGGAGCCGGAGCCGTCGGCGACCCGTCGCTGACGGTCAGCAGCACCGAGTGCTCACGTTCGACCAGGGCCACGGTGAAGTTCGTTCCGGCGTGCACGATCGCGTTGGTGGCCAGCTCGCTGGCCACCAGCCGTACCTCGTCGACCAGATAGAGCAGCCGGTGGTCGACGAGCACGTGCGTGACGAACGCCCGCGCTCGGCCGGCGCTGCCGACGTCGGCAGGCAGCACGACCTCGGCCGACCACCACGTGCCGTGACCCATGCCCACCCCGCCCTCGGGCGTTCATCACCGACCGGTTGTCGAGGCGGGGTCTGGGCTGTGACGAACGCCGTTACTGTATCGCCACCTCGCGCACGGCGTGGCCACGAGCGGCCCCGCTCCCGCGTTGTTCCCCGAGCCACCTGAGGCACGCGTTAGTCTCGGTGGTCGAGCCACCTGAACGTCGCTACCCCGGACCCCGGTAGCGCGTGACGTCGCGCAGCCTCCGAGCGGTCCGATCACCCTGTCGCTCCTGGCCCGCGTCTCGTCCGGTCCAGGTGGTGGGTGCGCCCGGCGTGGCACGAGGGGTCGTCGGGCGCGCCCGCCGGGGCCGTTGCCCGTCCGAGCCCGGGATCGAGCTGCGCGGGCAGCGGTGTGGTCACGACTGCGGCGGAGAGGCCCAGAGCTTCTCGAGCCGGGCCTGCAGCCGGGCGGTGCGGTGCGCGTTGCCGTCGAGGTCGACGTAGCGGTCGCCGAAGACGGACAGCAGGGCGTCGTCCAGCCGGCGTACGGCGCCGGTCGGGTGGCGGTATCCCATGAGCTGCTGGACCGCGTCGTCGTCGACGGAGTCGAGCAGGGCGTCGAGCTCGTCCACGGAGGAGATGTCGAGCTCGAGCAGCAGCCCGGAGATCCAGGAGTAGTGGTCGGTGCGCGACCAGCCGGCGTCGGTGTAGCGGCCGGCGAGGAAGGTGGTCAGCTCCTGCGGGCTGATCCCGGCAGCGGGAGCATCGGCTTCTGCCTCCTGGAAGGTCATCGTGGCCTGGACGCGGTCGCGGATCGCGCTGAACTCGCGGTCGGCGAGCTCGAGCAGCCCGGCCGCGAGTGCGAACCGACGGTTGAGGTCGGGGGCGTGGTCGGCGGGCACCGTGCCCTTGTAGCGGATGTCGTGCTCGAACTCGGCCCAGGCGTGCTGGAGCACCGTGCGTACCTGCACCGAGGCGCGGCGACCACTCAGGTCGGCGTCCTCGTCGGCCGGACCGGAGCCCGGCTCTGCGGTGACCAGGAGGTGCCGGCTGGCGTAGCCCCAACGTCCGTCGGCGGCGGTCTCCTGACCCATGTCGCGGTCGTCGAGGAGGGTGAGCTGGTCGGAGAGGAGGTCGGCGACGGCGGCGACGTCGTCGTGGACGTAGGTGATCACGCGGACGCCGATCTGGTCGGTGATCTCGACCAGCGGGTCGGAGTAGAGCGGATGGCCGTCGACCTGGCGGACCGCTTTGGCCGCGAAGGAGGCAACGCTCTTGGTGCGTCCGGTGACGCTGAGGTAGTTGATGCCGACCTCATCGAGCAGCGACGTCACCCAGGCGACGTAGCTCTCGGTGGCGACGACCAGCTCGGGATGCTGGGCCGCGTAGGTCTGGACGGCATGCCTGACCGGAACCAGCGGAGTGGGCGCCTTCGGCGATGTGGTGGACATCGGTGCTCACTCTGGCAGGAGATGCGGCCTCGGCCCAGACGTGGACGCCTGGGCCGAGGACGCGAGGGTGCGTCTGGTCAGAGGGGACGCACGGCGGTGGCCTGGGGACCCTTGGGGCCCTGGGTCACCTCGAACTCGACCTTCTGACCCTCGTCGAGGTTCTTGAAGCCCGTGCCCTGGATCTCCGAGTAGTGCACGAAGACGTCATCGCCGTCGGCCCTCTCGATGAAGCCGAAGCCCTTTTCGCCGTTGAACCACTTGACGGTTCCCTGTGTCATGTTGCTGCTCCCTTCTGGAGCGTTTACCGGGAACTGCACAGTGCGAGTACCCGAAGCGGTGTTGAGATGCGTCCTGCCCGGGGCGGTTCACTTGCCGCAGCACTCGGTGACGCGATCAAAGGGGTTCCCGACAGAACCAAGGGAACCCGTGTGACCACAGTAGCGTGCCGGCGTCCCATTGCGAACTCCTTGGCCCGTTCGCGATCTGGAGGGTCCTGATGAGGGGGTAAGGTCGGGGCACGTTGCCGGACGGCCCGGACCCCCGGACCCAGCTCGCGACGCACCGAGGGGCCGTCTTCGCATGAACATGTCCGACGTCGATCTGCAGCTGCTCCTGGCGGAGGTCGTGCGGACCCGTGACGAGCACCGGGTCGAGCTGCAGCGTCGCGGCGGCTCGCCCGAGCAGGCCATCTCGCGAGAGGCGGCTCTCGAGGCGCTGGAGGCGTACGTCGCCGCCCTCAACGACCGGAGCTGGCCAGTGCCGCCCCGGATGCACCAGGACCTCCGTCTCCTGCGCGCCCTGTGCGGCCAGCGCACCGCGGGGCGCAAGCCGCTCTGACCCACCTCTCGTCCGGTCAGCCGACGTATGACGCGAGGTGCCGGCCGGTGAGGGTGGAACCGTCAGCGACGAGGTCGGCGGGAGTGCCCTCGAAGACGACGGTGCCCCCGTCGTGCCCGGCACCGGGCCCGAGGTCGATGATCCAGTCGGCGTGGGCCATCACGGCCTGGTGGTGCTCGATGACGATCACCGACTTCCCCGAGTCGACGATCCGGTCGAGCAGCGCGAGGAGCTGCTCGACGTCGGCGAGGTGGAGGCCGGACGTGGGCTCGTCCAGCACGTAGACGCCGCCCTTCGCGCCCAGGTGCGTGGCCAGCTTGAGCCGCTGCCGTTCGCCCCCGGACAGGGTGGTCAGCGGCTGGCCGAGGGTGAGGTAGCCGAGGCCGACGTCGTCGAGGTGGGTCAGGATCGTGTGCGCGGCCGGAACCTTCGCGTCACCGTCGCCGAAGAACGCGCGCGCCTCCGCCACCGGCATCGCGAGCACCTCGGTGATGTCGCGGCCGCCGAACGTGTACTCCAGCACGGAGGCGTCGAACCGCTTCCCCTCGCAGGTCTCACAGGGGGTGGCGATGTCGGCCATGATCCCGAGATCGGTGTAGATGACCCCGGCGCCGTTGCAGGTGGGGCAGGCGCCCTCGGAGTTGGCGCTGAACAGGGCGGCCTTCACGCCGTTGGCCTTCGCGAACGCCTTGCGGATCGGGTCGAGCAGCCCGGTGTACGTCGCGGGGTTGCTCCGGCGCGAACCCCGGATCGCCCCCTGGTCGACGGTCACCACACCCTCACGTGCGGAGACCGACCCGCGGACCAAGGAGCTCTTGCCCGAGCCGGCGACGCCGGTGATCACGACCAGGACACCGGTCGGGATGTCGACGTCGACGTCGCGCAGGTTGTGGGTGTCGGCGCCCCGCACCTCGATCGTCCCGGCCGGCTCCCGGACCTCCGCCTTGAGGGATGCCCGGTCGTCGAGGTGTCGGCCCGTGACGGTGTCGCTGCGGGTGAGCTCGTCGACCGTGCCCTCGAAGACGACCTGGCCCCCGCCGGAGCCGGCACCGGGCCCGAGGTCGACGACGTGGTCGGCGATCGCGATCGCCTCGGGCTTGTGCTCGACGACGAGCACCGTGTTGCCCTTGTCGCGCAGCTGGAGCAGCAGGTCGTTCATCCGCGCGATGTCGTGGGGGTGCAGGCCGATGGTGGGCTCGTCGAAGACGTAGGTGACGTCGGTCAGCGACGAGCCGAGCTGTCGGACCAGCTTGACCCGCTGGGCCTCGCCGCCCGACAGGGTGCCCGAGGGCCGCTCGAGCGAGAGGTAGCCCAGGCCGATCTCCACGAACGAGTCGAGGGCGTCGCGGAGCGCTCCGACCAGGGGTGCCACCGAGGGCTCGTCGAGGTCGCGGAGCCACTCGGCCAGGTCGCGGATCTCCATCGCGCACAGCTCGGCGATGCTCTGTCCGTTGATCCGGGACGACCGTGCCTCCGGCGTCAGCCGAGTGCCCTCGCAGTCGGGACAGGTGCGGAAGGTGGCGGCCCGTTCGACGAACGCGCGGACGTGCGGCTGGAGCGAGTCGACGTCCTTGGACAGGATCGACCGCTGGAGCTTGGTGACGACGCCCTCGTAGGTGAGGTTGATGCCCTCGACCTTGATCTTCGTGGGACCCCGGTAGAGCAGGTCCTCGAGCTCGCGCTTGCTGTACTCGCGGATCGGCTTGTCCATGTCGAAGTAGCCGCTGCCGCTGAAGATCCGGCCGTACCAGCCGTCCATGCTGTAGCCGGGCACGGTCAGGGCGCCGTCGTTGAGCGACTTCGAGTCGTCGTAGATCGCGGTGAGGTCGAGGTCGTTGACCGACCCGCGTCCCTCGCACCGTGGGCACATGCCGCCGAGGTAGACCTGCTTGCGGACCACGACCCGCTCGCCCCGGCCCTTGTCGATGCTCATCGACCCGCTCGCCGTCCGGGTGGGGACGTTGAACGAGAACGCCGTCGGCGGACCGACGTAGGGGTCGCCGAGCCGGCTGTAGAGGATCCGCAGCATCGCGTAGGTGTCGGTGGCGGTGCCGACGGTCGAGCGTGGGTCGGCGCCCAGCCGTTCCTGGTCGACCAGGATGGCGGTGGTCAGCCCCTCGAGCACGTCGACGTCGGGCCGCGCCAGGCTCGGCATGAAGCCCTGCACGAAAGCGCTGTAGGTCTCGTTGATCAGACGCTGCGACTCGGCCGCGATGGTGCCGAAGACCAGGGAGCTCTTGCCCGACCCGGAGACACCGGTGAACGCCGTGAGCCGGCGCTTCGGGATGTCGACGTCGACGTCCTTGAGGTTGTTCACCCGGGCGCCGAGCACCCGGATCAGGTCATGGCTGTCGGCGGCCGCGGGCTTCGGGGTCGTCCTGCTCGGGCTCATCGGGGTCTCCTGCCGAGATGATCGGTGCGGGCGGGTCGTCGGCAGCGGCCACGCTACGGGGTGTCGCAGTGCGCGGCCCGGTGGTGGCGGCGGCGCGCACCCTCGGGTCGAGCCCCGGATGGCACATGGCGAGTGCTCCCCGACCGGCTCAGGGGCGCTGCTGGAGGCGGACCAGGTTGCCGGCCGGGTCACGGAACGCGCAGTCGCGGATGCCGTAGGGCTGGTCGGTGGGCTCCTGGACCACCTCGACGTCGTGGGCGGCGACCTCTTCGAAGGCCCGGTCCACGTCGGCGGCGGCCAGGAGCAGCACGCCGTAGGTGCCCTTGGCCATCATCTCGGTGACGGTACGGCGCTCGTCGTCGGTGATCCCCGGGTCGAGGGCGGGCGGGTGCAGGACCACGCTGGTGTCGGCCTGGTCGGGCGGGCCCACCGTGATCCAGCGCATCGTGCCCTGTCCGACGTCGAGCCGGACCTCGAAGCCGAGGGCGTCGCGGTAGAACGCCAGCGAGGCGTCGGGATCGGTCTGGGGCAGGAAGCTCGCGTGAATGGTGATGTCCATGGCCGTCACGCTAGGGCGTGCCGGTGGCGGGTGCTTCTCGATTCCTGACCGGTCGGGTCACCTGCTTGGTGATGCACGAGGGCGTCTCCGCCTCGCCGCCGGCGGCCTGGTCGCGGTAGGCGCTCGGCGGCATCCCGACCAGCTCGGCGAAACGGGTGCTGAAGGTGCCCAGCGACGAGCAGCCCACCGCGAAGCAGACCTCGGTCACGCTCAGGTCGCCCCGACGCAGCAGGGCCATCGCCCGCTCGATCCGCCGCGTCATCAGATAGCTGTACGGCGACTCGCCGTAGGCCCGCTTGAACGCGCGGCTCAGGTGCCCGGCCGACATGTGCGCACCACGGGCGAGGGCCTCGACGTCGAGCGGCTCGGCGTAGTCGCGGTCCATCCGGTCGCGCACCCGTCGGAGGCGCTCGAGGTCGCGGAGACGCTGCTCTTCCGCGATGGTGGTCACTCGACGATGGTGCCACGCCCTGCCCTGAAGGGTCAGCGCGTGGGGACCTTCGACCCGACCACGCCGAGCCGGCCCGGCCGTAACGTGGAGCCCACGTGGAGGAGCTGGCCGCCGATGACCGATTTCCTGAGCAACACCGATGCCTTCGCCTACGGGATGGAGGCGGATGCCCGGCTCCGCTCCACCGTCGTGTCGATCGTGATGCTCGACCGCTCGCCCGACTGGGACGTGCTCGTCGACCGTCTCGAGCGGGTGTCGCGGCAGATGCCGATGTTCCGTCAGCGCGTCGTCCCGACGATCCCGCCGGCACCACCGCGCTGGGCCTACGACCCCGACTTCGACCTCCGCTTCCATCTCCGGAGGGCGATCGCACCGGCTCCCGCGACGTTGGACACGGTGATGGAGATCGCCCGCAACGCCGCGATGTCGGAGTTCGACCACGCCCGGCCGATGTGGACCGTCACCCTGGTCGAGGGCCTGACCGACGGCGGTGCCGCCCTCGTGGTCACGCTGCACCACTCGATGGCCGACGGGATCGGCGCCCTGCAGATCGGGATGCTGGTCTTCGACCTGCAGGCAGAGCCCGCGGATCTCGGACCACTGCCACCGGTGCCGGCGTCGTCGTCGCCCGGTCCGCTCGACGGCGTCCGTCACGCCGCGCAGTACGACGCGGCGCTGGCCGGGCGCCTGGTCCGGACGGCGACCCTGGGCGGGGCCAAGGCGCTGCTCGGCGGCGTCCGCGACCCGCGCGGGACGGCGCGCTCGGCGGCCGCGGTGACGGCCTCGGTCTACCGCACGGTCCGGCCGATCAGCACCACGTCGTCGCCGATCATGACCGACCGTCGGATGGTGCGCGAGCTCGGCGTGCACGAGGTGCCGCTGGCGACGCTGAAGGCGGCGGCCCACCGAGCGGACGCCCGGCTCAACGACGCCTTCCTGGCGGGCGTGACCGGCGGTCTCCGGCTCTACCACGAGAAGCACGGCGCGCCGGTCGACGAGCTCCACGTGACGATGCCGATCAGCATCAGGACGGAGGGCGACGCCGAGGGCGGCAACCGGATCACCCTCATGCGGTTCCAGGTGCCGGTCTCCATGCCCGACCCGAGGACGCGCATCCGCGAGACCCGGGTGCGAGCCCTCGCCGCGGCCCGCGAGCCGTCCCTTCCGTGGACCCAGGCGATCGCCGGCGGGCTCAACCTGCTGCCGCGCTGGTACGTCGGCTCGATCCTGCGGCACGTCGACTTCCTGGCCAGCTGCGTGCCCGGCGTACCCGTTCCGGTCTGGATCGGTGGTGCCGAGGTGACCGGGCAGTACGCCTTCGGGCCGACGATCGGCGCGGGCGTCAACATCACCCTGTTCAGCTACCAGGACACCTGCTTCCTCGGGATCAACGCCGACAGCGGCGCGGTTCCCGACTTCGAGGTCTTCCACGCGTGCCTGGTCGCCGGCTTCGACGAGGTGATGGCCCTGGGGCTCGCGCCCGTCGACGACGTCGCTGCCGCGCCCCGTCGCACGCGTGCGGTCAAGAAGCGCTCGTGACCACCGCGGCGGCGTACGACGAGAGGCAACCCGGTGCCCACTGACCATGCCGAGCAGACCGTCGAGGTGCGGGCGCCGGTCGACGAGGTGCGGGCCACGATCCGCGACATCGAGGGCCAGGTGGTGTGGATCCCCGAGATCCTGGAGGCCGAGCTGCTCGAGGTCTACGAGGACGACGACCTGCCGGCGACGGCTCGCTTCAAGGCGTCGGCCACCGTCGGTACCGACCGCTACACGCTCTCCTACGAGCACGACGACGACACCATGAGCTGGACGATGATGGAGGGACAGCTGCAGACCGGCCAGGAAGGCCGCTACACGTGGCGCCAGAGCGACCCGCAGACGACATCGGTCACCTACGACCTCACCATCCACCACCACCTGCCGCTGCCCGGCTTCGTCCGCAGCAAGGTGATCAAGGGCCTCGTCGCCAGCACCCTGGCCGGGCTCAAGACCCATCTGGAGGACTGAGCCCGGGTCGCGCCGGGCCAGCGGGCCCCTGATCCCCCGGCCCCTCCCGGGGCCGCGTTGCCGTGAGCGGTACTTCGACATACTGTAGAAGTATCTGTCACTGCTTGTTCGGTTAGGGGATCGCGTGAGCACGGACCTGAGCAGGGTGGCGCCGAGCAACCGGGACCAGGCCGCGACGCCCGCCGGGCCGGGCCGGGCCGGTGCGGTCGCCGGCTGGTTCGACGACCGGCTCGGGCTGGCCACGGCCGCCCGGAAGAACCTGCGCAAGGTGTTCCCCGACCACTGGTCGTTCATGCTCGGCGAGATCGCGCTGTGGTCGTTCGTCGTCCTGCTGCTCACCGGGGTCTTCTTGACCCTGTGGTTCGTGCCGAGCATGTCGGAGTCGACCTACGAGGGGACCTACGCCCAGCTGCGCGGTGTCCCGATGTCGGATGCCTACGCCTCGACGCTGCACATCTCCTTCGACGTGCGCGGCGGCCTGCTGGTGCGGCAGATGCACCACTGGGCCGCGATGATCTTCGTCGCCGCGATGATGGTCCACCTGATGCGGGTGGCCTTCACCGGCGCCTTCCGCAAGCCCCGCGAGCTGAACTGGGTGATCGGCAGCATCCTGTTGCTGCTGGGCACCATCGAGGGGTTCACCGGCTACTCGCTGCCCGACGACCTGCTGTCGGGAACCGGCCTCAAGGCTGCCGACGGCTTCCTCAAGGCCACGCCGGTGGTCGGTACCTACATGTCGTTCTTCCTGTTCGGCGGCGAGTTCCCCGGCGACGCGATCATCCCGCGGCTGTACACGATCCACGTGCTGCTGATCCCGGGCCTGCTGCTGGCGCTGATCGGCGCGCACATGCTGCTGCTGGTCTTCCACAAGCACACCCAGTGGCCCGGCCCCGGCCGGACCGAGGAGAACGTCGTCGGCTACCCGATGCTCCCGGTCTACATGGCCAAGGCCGGCGGGTTCTTCTTCATGGTCTTCGGGGTCACCGCGCTGATGGGCGGGCTGATGTCGATCAACCCGGTCTGGAAGTTCGGGCCCTACGACCCCACCAAGGTCACGGCGGGGTCGCAGCCCGACTGGTACATGGGCTGGCCGGACGGCGCGCTCCGGATCATGCCCAACTGGGAGAGCCACGTCTTCGGCCACCCGATCTCGTGGAACGTGCTGATCCCGATCCAGGTGCTGCCGGTGCTGCTCTTCACCATCGTGCTCCTGCTGCCGTTCGTGGAGGCGTGGATCACCGGTGACACAGAGGAGCACCACCTGCTGCAGCGGCCGCGCGAGGCCCCGACCCGGACCGCCTTCCTGGCCGCGTTGATGGCCGTCTACGGCCTGTTCTGGGCCGCCGGTGGCAACGACATCCTGGCCACCCACCTGCACATGAGCCTGAACTCCATCACCTACGCGCTGCGCACAGCCGTGTTCGTCGTACCGCCACTGGTGTTCGTCGTGGTACGCCGGTGGGCCGTCGCGCTCCAGCGGGCCGACCGCGACCTGCTGCTGCACGGCTACGAGACCGGCATCATCCTGCGGTCGGCCGACGGCGGGTACACCGAGCGGCACCTCCCGATCGATGAGGCGCGGGCGTACACCTTGAGCACCCGGCAGGTGGACGAGGTCGCCGAGGCGCCCGTCGAGGAGGTGGACGGCCTGGCCACTCCTCACGTACGGCGTCGCCGGGCGCGGGCCCGGCTCTCGCGCGCCTGGTCGGGCGCGGCGCTGCCTGCGACCACGGCGGCGGAGCTGGCGGCCGCACGCCGGCACGCCGAGCACGACCAGGCACAGGCCGCGGGGCTCGAGCACCCGGTGGCGGGGCACGAGTTCGACGACCACCAGCTGCGGGACACCGAGTCGGTGCCCCTGCGGGGTGGCCACGGTGGCTCGCAGCGGGACTGAGTGGGGCACCGAGGCCTCGGCCGGTCGCTGCTGCGACCCGACCTCGGCGCGGTCAGCCCTCGGTGGCGACCTCGAGCGGTGCGACCTCGTCGCCGCCGCCGAAGAGCCGAACGTAGGTCGCTCCGGCGATCAGACCGCCGATGACCGGGGCCAGGATGAACAGCCAGAGCTGGACGATGGCATCGCCGCCGGCGAACAGGGCCGGACCGATGGACCGGGCGGGGTTCACCGACGTGTTGTCGATCGGGATGCTGACCAGGTGGATCAGGGTCAGCACCAGGCCGATGGCCAGCGGCGCGAAGCCCTTGGGGGCGCGGGTGTCGGTGACGCCCAGGATGACCCAGACGAAGAACGCCGTCAGCAGCACCTCGGCCAGGAAGACCGCCCACCAGGCATAGTGCCCCGGCGACCGGTCGCCGTACCCGTTGGTGGCGAAGCCGGACGCCTTGGAGCTGAAGCCGGCAGTGCCGTGCGCGATCACCCACAGGCAGGTCGCGGCGGCGACGGCTGCGACGACCTGGGTGACGACGTAGGTCGGCACGTCCTTCCAGTCGAAGCGCTTGCCGAGCGCCAGGCCGACGGTGATGGCCGGGTTGAAGTGGCCACCGGAGATGTGACCGAGGGCGTAGGCCATGGTGAGCACGGTCAGGCCGAAGGCCAGGGCGATGCCGTAGTTGCCGATCTCACTGCCGGCGATGACGGCGGCGCCGCAGCCGCCGAAGACCAGCCAGAACGTGCCGAAGAACTCGGCGGCGATGCGCCGGGGCATGGGGTGCATGGGGGAACCCGCCTTTCTCAGATGCCTGGTCGTGATCGTTCCAGACGGTTCCCGCCGAGTGGGGGACCTCGGGCGGCACCCGAGAACGCGTCGCACGGCGGCGTTCAGGCGCTAGGGTCCCGCCCGTGAGCCCGCCGCGAACCGACCCGGTTGCGGGCGACGCCACGCTCGGGATCGGGGACCTGGCCCGTCGTACCGGGCTCACACCGCAGCTGATCCGGGCCTGGGAGACCCGGTTCGGCTTCCCCGAGCCGGTGCGCACCGCATCGGGACGACGGCGCTACGACGCCCGCGACGTGGACCGGATCGGCCGGGTGCTGAGCCTCAAGGAGTCCGGCTCACGGCTGGCACAGGCGGTCGCCCGCGTGCAGGAGGAGCCGGACGACGTCCGCTCGCTGTCGGTGTTCGGTGAGCTGCGCCGTGCGCTGCCCCACCTCGGCAGCCGGCTGATGCGCCGCGACGTCCTGGTGTCCGTCTCCCGCGCGATCGAGGACGAGGCGCTGGCTCGCGCGGTCCGACCCGTGGTCTTCGGCGCCTTCCAGCGCGAGGAGTTCTACGTGCGCTCCTCCGCCCGCTGGGAGGAGCTCGCCCGGACCGCGGAGCGGTGTGTGGTCTTCGCCGACTTCGCCGCCACCGACGCCGGCAGTGAGCCGGCGAAGGTCGCCCTCGACCCGGCGTCGCCGCTGCTGCGGGAGTGGGCGGTCGTGGTGTCCTCCTCGGACTTCTCGGTGGTGCTCACCGGGTGGGAGGTCCCCGACGGGGACGACGACCGCCGCTTCGAGGTGATCTTCACCCTGGAGCCGGCAGCCGTGCGGGTGGCCCTCGACGTGTGTACCGCCGCGGCTCGCACGGCCGGGGTCACGGCGCCGGACGTGGTGCCGTTGACGGCGGCCGTCCGCCCATCGGGACCAGCCACCGACGCCTTGGTCCTCAGGGCGTTCGACTACCTGCAGCAGTCCACGAGCGCCACCTGACCCAGGGTCCGGGGACCTCACCCCGGCAGGTGGTGACAGCCACGACCCTCGGTGGCAGCGTCGCATGTCGCGGCACCTCAGCGGCACTCACTCGGGAGTGGAGACGCACGTGAACTCATCGACACGACGGTGGTCCCTCGGCGCGGCCGTCGCACTGGCTGTGGCGGCACTGGTCAGCACGGTCCCGGCCACGGCCCAGGGCAGCACCACGGTGGCCACCGTGGGCACCACTGCGACCACCTCCAGGACCACGACCCAGCCGGCGTCGACGTCCTCCGACGCCGGTGTCGCGCCGTACCGGGGGCTGACCGCGGTGCAGCGGCAGCGCCTGATGTCGATCGCCCAGCGCTCGTGGAGGTTCTTCGCCGACGACGTCGACCCGCACACCCATCTGCCCCTGGACAACCTGACCTACGCCGGGGGCTCGGCGACCCCGACCAGCCGCGGGACCTACACCTCGTCGGCCAACATCGGGGTCTACCTGTGGTCGCTGGTCTCGGCCTCCGACCTCGGCCTGGTCAGCAAGGACCAGGCGACCGGGCTGGCCAAGCAGACGCTGCGCGAGGTGGCCTCGCTGCCGGCGTACCGGGGCTTCCTCTACCAGTGGTACGACACGACGGACGGGCAGGTCCTGCAGAACCCCGGCCAGGGCGCCTGCGCGACGACCGGCGGCACGTTCGACAACTGCTCGTTCGTCTCCAACGTCGACAACGGGTGGTACGCCTCGGGGCTCGTCGTCGCCGAGCAGGCGTTCCCCGGCGCCCGGAAGCAGGCCGCCGCGCTGCTGTCCCGGATGGACTTCTCGATCTTCTACGACGACCGCGCCGAGACCCACTGCAACGTCAACCGCGACATCCCGGGAGACCAGCCGACCGGCCAGATGTTCGGCGGCTACTACGCCGGCAACCCACCCGACGTCGGTGACAACTGGACGCACTACTACCACAACGGCGCGCTCTACTCCGACCCTCGGATCTCGGCGTACCTCGGCCTGGGCCGGCACCAGATGCCGGGCAACGTCTGGTGGCGCTCCTGGCGCGAGCTGCCCCCGCCGGCGCCGTACGCCGACTGCGCCGACGACCCCGACTTCTCCTGGCAGGGCCAGTGGCCCATGCACGGGTCGTGGCAGAAGGTCACCGACCCCCAGTCGGGCCAGGTCTTCGACGTCTGGGAGGGCTCCTACACCTACCCCGGCACCGACCTGCGGTTCATCCCGACCTTCGGCGGCGGGATGTTCGAGGGCCTGATGGCCGACGAGGTCGTCCCGGAGACGTCCTGGGGCCCCGACGGGCTCGGGCTCGCCGACCGGCGCACCGTCGCCGTGCAGCGGCGGTACGCCACCGAGCAGCTCGGGTTCCCGGTCTGGGGCATGTCGCCCTCGAGCACGGCCGACGACTCCGGCGACTACGGCGTGTTCGGGGTCGAGGGACTGCAGTTCCCCTACCACGGGCAGGGCGCCACGGCGTCCGACCCCAACGAGGGGCTCTCGCAGTGCTGGAGCTGTGCGCTGGAGACCACGGTGACCCCCCATGCGTCGTTCCTGGCCCTCGACGAGGCCCCGCAGGCGGCGTACGCCAACATCGTCCGCCTGCAGTCCCTGTTCCCGGGCGTCTACGGCTCCCGCGGGTTCTTCGACGCCGTGAACCCGACCACCGGGTCGGTCGGTCACCGGATCCTGGTGCTCGACCAGTCGATGATCATGGCCGCCCTCGACAACGCCCTGCGCGACCGCGCGCTGCAGCGGCACTTCGCTGCCGACCCGGTGAGCTCGGTAGCTCGGACCTACCTCGGGATCGAGCACCTGGACCTGCGGTGACCTCGCGGACCCGGCCCCCGACCCACTAGAGCGCCCGCTCCTCGGCGACCGCGTTGCCACCGTCGACGACGAGCAGGTGCCCGGTGGTGAAGGCCGCGCCCGGTGTGCACAGCCAGGCGACCGCCGAGGCGATCTCGTCGGGCGTACCGCTGCGGCCCACGGGAGTCGCCAGGCCCTCGCGGGTCTCGTGGTCGGACTGGCTGCCCGTGGCGATCCAGCCGGGCGCCACGGCGTTGCAGGTGATGCCGTCACGGGCGTGGTCGACCGCGACGGCACGCGCGAGCCCGACCATCCCGGCCTTGGCCGCGCCGTACGCCGCCTCGCCGCGCATGGCCATCGCGGCGCCGGTCACCGAGGCGACCATCACGACCCGGCCCCAGCGAGCGTCCACCATGCCGGGGAGCACGGCCCGGGTGACCAGGTAGGCGGTGTCGAGGTTGCGCGCCAGCGACTGGCGCCACGCGTCGAGGTCGAGGTCGAGCGCGGTGCCCGACTCCTGACCGTCGGACTCGCCGCCCAGCACCGGGCGGGTGACGCTGGTCATGCCGGCGTTGTTCACCAGGACCTCGATCGGGCCGAGCTCTGCGACCACCTCGGCGACCGCCCGCGCGACGGCGCTCTCGTCGGTCAGGTCGGCCACCACCCCGACCGCCTCGATGCCGTCGCGGGTCAGCTCGGCGGCGCGGACGTAGGCCCGCTCGGTGGTGGCCGCGACGGCGACCCGAGCACCCAGTCCGCCGAGCGCACGCGCGACCGCGAGGCCGATCCCGTCGGAGGCGCCGGCGCCGGTCACCAGGGCGGTGCGCCCGGCCAGCGAGAACGAGACGGGCAGCGGCAGGTCTTCGGTCACGGCCGCAGCGTAGACGCGGCGGCCCGGCCGCGGTCAGGCGTCGAGCTTGCGGGCCAGGGTGACCGCGAAGTCGTCGGCCGGGTCGGTCCAGGTCTCGGTCACCTCGAACCCGGCCGCCGCCAGCTCGTCGCGGATGGTCTCCACGGTGAACTTCGTCGAGATCTCCATCCGGATCTCCTCGCCGCTGTGGAGATGGAGCTCGATGCCGGCGCCGGGGACCTGCACGTGCATCGGCATCTCGGCGCGCAGCCGGAGATCCATCCGGTGGAGGTGGGGGTCCCAGAACGGGACGTAGCGGAAGCCGTCGGGGTCGAAGTCGGCACCGAGCTCGCGGTTGAGGACATGGAGCCCGTTGCGGACGAAGCGCTCGGTGACGCCTTCGGGGTCGTCGTAGGCCGCGATCAGGCGGTCGGCCCGTTTGACCAGGTCGGTGCCGAGCAGGAGCCAGTCTCCCGGCTCGCAGGAGTCGGCGAGCGCACCCAGGAAGGCGCGACGCTCCTCGACGTAGAGGTTGCCGATGGTGCCGCCGAGGAAGGCGACCAGCTTGCGGTCGTCGCGCGGCAGATGGCCGAGGTGGAGGGTGAAGTCGCCGACGATCGCCTCGACCCGGACGCCGTCGTAGGTCGCCGCGATCTGCTCGGCGGCGTCACGCAGGGTCTGCTCCGAGACGTCGACCGGCACGAACCGCTCGAGGCGGCCGCTGTCGGCGAAGGCGCGGAGCAGCGCGTGCGTCTTGTCGCTGGTGCCGCTGCCGAGCTCGACCAGCGTGGTCGCGTCGCAGGCAGCCGCGATCTCGCCGGCCCGGGCCACCAGGATCGAGCGCTCGGCCTCGGTCGGGTAGTAGTCGGGCAGGCGGGTGATCTCGTCGAAGAGCCGCGAGCCCTCGTCGTCGTAGAGCCACTTGGGTGGCAGCGTCAGCGGCTGGGACCCGAGGCCGCGCCGGACGTCCTGGACGAGGGCGGCCTCGGCCGACCCCGGCGGGAGCAGGACGGAGACGGTGGTGCGGCTCATGAGGCGGCCCCCCGGTCGACGCCGACCGTGGCGCGGGCACCGTCTGCGAGGCGTACGCCGGACAGTGCCCAGCGCGAGCCGTGGGGGAAGAAGTTGCGGTAGGTGGTGCGGGCGTGACCGGCCGGGGTGAACGCACACCCGCCTCGCAGCACCATCTGGTTGGACATGAACTTGCCGTTGTACTCGCCGATCGCGCCCTCGGCCGGGTGGAAGCCGGGATAGGGGTGATAGGCCGAGGAGGTCCACTCCCAGCAGTCGCCGAACATCTGGCGGAGCCCACCGGTCGCGATGCCGGCGGCCCGCGGGTGGAAGGTCTCGGCGTCGGCGAGGTTGCCGAGCTCGTCGGGCTCGGTGGAGCCCGGTAGCCCGTCGAGCATCGTCTCGGCGGCGTGCTCCCACTCGGCCTCGCTCGGGAGTCGCTTGCCGGCCCAGGCGGCGAAGGCCTCGGCCTCGTAGAAGCTCACGTGGCCGACCGGGAGACCGGGGTTGACCGGCCAGGTGCCGTTGAGGGAGTGCTCGAACCACTGCCCGTCGACCTCGGTCCAGTAGAACGGCGCCTCCCAGCCCTCCTCGCGGACCCGCCCCCAGCCGTCGGAGAGCCACAGCTCGTGTCGGTGGTAGCCGCCGTCGGCCATGAACTCGAGCCACTCGCCGTTGGTGACGAGGCGGTCGGCCAGACGGTAGGGCTCGAGGAACTGCTGGTGCCGTGGCAGCTCGTTGTCGAAGCTGAAGCCGGCCCCCTGGTGACCGATCTCGACCAGGCCGCCCTCGAGGTCGACCCAGCCCAGGGAGTCGGGCTCGGTGGTCGCGCTCGGGCGAGCCGGCGTAGACCGGGCGCAGGGGGTTGCGGGAGAGGACGTGCTTGATGTCCATGAGCAGGAGCTCCTGGTGCTGCTGCTCGTGGTGGAAGCCGAGCTCGATGGTGTCGGCGGCCCGGTGAGGGCGCCCTCGTCGAGCCGGTCGAGCAGGTCGCGCATCCGGGTGTCGACGTTGCCGCGGTAGACACCGACGTCGTGGGCACCGGGTCGGCTGATGTCGCCCCGCCGGGCGCGCGTCGTAGCGTGGCCCGACCGCCTCGTAGTAGCTGTTGAACAGGAACCAGTAGGTGTCCTGGAACGGCGCGAACCCGGTCTCGTGGTCGGCGAGCACGAACGTCTCGAAGAACCACGTGACGTGGGCGCGGTGCCACTTGGTCGGGGAGACGTCGGGCATCGACTGGACCGTCTGGTCCTCCGGGGAGAGCGGAGCCGCCAGGCTCTCGGTCTGCGCGCGGACCGCGGCGTAGCGGTCGAGCAGGAGCGTGCGGGTCGCGCTGGTCTGCCGGGGCAGGGGGGTCGTGCAGTGTGGTCGTCATCGGTCCACCTCGTGGGCTGGGGCGCCGGGGGCTGGCCCCGGCATCGAGTGCCGTCCACCGTAGCCCGGCCCACCGACAACCAGGTCACGACGAGATCTCGGATCTGCATCGGGCGCCGCACAGGAGGCGGTCACGGCCCGCTCAGTACCCGGTCAGAGGACCGAGACGCGCGGGTCGAGGTACCCGTAGGCCACGTCGACGACGAGGTTGGCGACCACGATCAGCACCGCCGCGACCAGCACGGTCGTGCTGACCACGTTGAGGTCGATCGGTGTCGAGAGCGCGGTGAGGCCCCAGTTGCCGATGCCGTCGATCCCGAAGATCCGCTCGGTGAAGATCGGTCCCGGAGAGCAGGGTGGCGAAGTCGATGCCGAAGATCGTGATGACCGGCACGATCGCAGCGCGCAGCGCGTGCTTGAAGAGCATCTTCCGGCGCGGGACGCCCTTGGCCTGGGCGGTGCGCAGGTAGTCCTCGCCCAGCGTCTCGACCATCTGCCCGCGCGTGAACCGGGCGTAGTCGGTGCAGTTCGTCAGCCCGATCACCAGCCACGGCAGCATCAGGTAGGAGACCGTCTTCGCCGGGTTCTCGGTGACCGGGTAGTACTCCGTGTGGGGGAACCACCCGAGCTTCAGCGAGAGGTAGATCCACGAGAGCAGGATGATCAGGTAGTCGGGCACCGCGGAGACGATCAGCGAGCTGCCGACGAGGAGCCGGTCGGCCGCGGTGCCGCGCCAGCGGGCCGCCAAGGCGCCGAGGAGCACCCCGAGGCTCAGGTAGATGGTCGCACCGCCGACCGCGACCGCGATCGTGGCCGGGAACTTCTGCTTCAGGTCGCTCCACACGGTGTCGCCGGACATGATCGAGATGCCCAGGCACGGGGCGGGGCAGTCGTAGGTCTTCCCGTCGACCCAGACGTCGTCACGGCCGACGAAGATCCCCTTCGCCCACTCGGCGTAGTTCTGCGCCAGCGACTGGTCGTAGCCCATCTCCTGCTCGATCGCGTGGAGCTTGGTGGGGGTGCACCGGCCCGGGCCCGAGCTTCTCGCAGTAGTTCACCGCCGGGGCGTCACCCATGCCCTTGAAGAAGAGCGCGAAGACGAACAGCGAGGTCAGGACGACCACGAGCATCGAGCTGAGGAGACGCCGCGCGATGAACCCGGTCATCGGACGGTCGCCGGGGTACAGGCACTCGTCACGCCGGGAAGGTTAGAGGGAGGCGCCACGGAAGCGGGAGCCGGCGCCGGTCGCGGTCGGTTCCCCGCACCGACCGCTCCCGCGCCGGCCCCCCGTCGTAGGACGCGCGGAAAGCAGCCCGATATCGCTTTCCGGAGGCGTCGCCGAGACATTTCCGGAAGGGCGTGAGAATTCGCCTTCGGACTTCTCCGTGCGACGAGCCGTACGGTACCCGGACATATGCGAGGAAATGATTTCGGCAGGAAAAGCCGGGTGGCGGGGTGCGGCTGACGGATGTCCACACCCCACCACCCGTGGGTGGGTCCTGCGCCCGGTCGGCTACCGGGTCACTGGCTGATCCACATGTCCTTCCAGGTGGGCATGCCCAGGGTGTTGTCGTCGTTGTCGCCCTGGATGCGCGAGCCGTGGGCCTGCGCCACGCCGGTGTAGTACTGCGGGAACAGGGGGAAGTACTTCGACATGATCGACTTGTCCATGGCGTTCCACGCTGCGGCCTGCTTGTCGAGCGGCAGCTTCTGCACCGCGTCGATCTGGTTGTCGACCGACTTGTTGCTGAACGCCGCGTAGTTGGCGCCGAAGGAGCCCGTCTGGGTCGGGTGGGTCGACCCGTAGACGTTGGGGATCCAGGTCGAGCCGGACGGCCAGTCGGAGCACCAGCCCGTCGCGCGGACGTTGATGTCCTCCTTGGTGTTGTCACGGGCCGTGGAGTAGTCGGCGGTCGTGGTCGGCACCGGGGTGGCCTTGAAGCCGGCCTCGGTCAGCGCCTTGACGACAGCGTCCTTCACCTTGACGTTCACAGCGTCATCGGTACGGAACAGGAACTTGATCTCGTAGCCCTGGGCTCCGGCCTGCTTCAGCAGGGCCTTCGCCTTGGCCGGGTCGGTCTGGAAGTCGCCGTGGTTGAGCACGTTGAACGACGTGCGACCGGGCAGCCCGGGCGGGAAGAGGTTGGTGGCCGGGATGGCCGTGACCCCCGGGATCAGCCCCGCCGCCAGGATCGCGTTCTTGTAGGGGTACGCCCAGGCCAGAGCCTCGCGGACCTTCTTGTCGGTGATCTTCCGGTTGTCCGGCGCCCAGTAGTACGTGCACGGCGTGCCGCCCAGGGTGAGCCGGTCGGGAGCCGTCTGCTTCATCTTCTGGTAGTCAGGAGCGAGCAGGTTGTCGTAGGTCAGGGTCGTCTGACCGCTGCCCGAGTCGGCCAGGAGGATCTGGTCGATCTTCTCCGACTGCTGCTGGGTCTTGAAGTCGTACCCGTCGGGGTACTGGGTGCGGGCCGGGTCCGTGCTGGGGTCCCAGTTCGTGTTCTTGACGAGCACGAGCTCCTTGGACGGGTTCCACTTCTCGATCTTGTAGGGACCGGTCGACAGTGGGTGGTTCTTGTAGGTCTTCGGGTTCGAAGCCGACTTGCCCAGCGGGATCGGGCCGTTGGCCGGGAAGCTGCCCCAGTAGGGCATGTCCGGGAAGGGCTTGGCCATCTGGATGGTGATCTTGTTGCCGTTGACCGTGATCGCCTTGGCCAACTCCCGCGTCTGGTGCGACGTGTACGGACCCTTGTCGGTCGCGCCGCCCTTGTAGTAGACGTTCGAGTAGTACTGGCACGCGCCGGTCGGGAACGTGGCGGCGTCCATGCAGCGGGACATGCCCCAGGCGACCTCCTTGGCGGTGACCGGATCGCCGTTCTCCCACTTCACTCCCGGGCGGATCGTGAAGGTCCACTGGGTGTAGGAGTCGTTGTGCTGACCGAGGTCGGTGGCCAGGTCGGGGACCAGGATCATCTGCCCGCTGGACGGGTCGTACGTGTACTGCGTCAGGGAACGCGTCACCAGGCCGCTCATGATCGAGGAGGTGTCGGTGTAGTAGATCTCGCTCGGGTCGATCGTCGTCGTCGAGGCCGGTGAGGGTCAGCACCGAGACGGTGCCACCCTTCTGGGCGCCCTTGATGGTGACCGGGCCTTGCGCGCTGGCGTCCTGGTTGTTGCCCGTGTCGCCGCCCTTGAAGTTGCTGGGGTTCGCGTCGGGGGTGCCCGAGCTGCCGGAGCCGCCACAGGCGGCCAGGGCGAGCAGACCCAGCGAGGACAGGGCGACCAGCGGTGTCTTCAGTCTCATGTACGAAGCCTTTCGCTGACAAGTTGACCTCGACGACCTGCTCGCCGAGGGCTGCACCGAGTCGGGCGCACGATCGGTGAGCCCCGACCCCGGACCCACCGAACCACCTCGGAATCGCTATCCGATATCGCCGCCATAACAAATGCGATTGCGGAAATCCGGCATGTCTCGGAAATGTCTCGGTGACGTCGCGGGGCGGTCGCGATAGCGTCACGGATAGGTCACGGCGTCCCGATGGGTACGACGGGGCATGAGCTCACGACGTACGCGCCTGGTGACGGCCACCCCCGCAACGGTCTGGGAGGTGCTCTCCGACGGCTGGCTGTATCCCGCTGTGGGTGGTCGGCGCCTCCCGGATGCGCGAGGTGGACGACGACTGGCCCGAGCCCGGCTCGCGGATCCACCACTCCGTGGGCGCCTGGCCGCTCCTCCTGGACGACGAGACCGAGGTGGTCGACAGCACGCCGGGCGTCCGGCTGGTGCTCCGGGCCAAGGTGCGGCCGTTCGGCGAGGCGATCGTCACGGATCACCCTCGAGCCGGTGGGTGCCGACACCCGGATCGTGATGGAGGAGGATGTCGCCAGCGGCCCCGGCGTGCTGGTGCCCGCGCCGCTGCGGTCCCCGGCCCTCGACTGGCGCAACGTCGAGGCGCTGCGACGACTGGCCTACCTGGTCGAGCGCCGCCCCTCGCACCGACCGGTGGGCTGAGAGGAGACCGATGGAGACCTTCGACGCGGTCGTCGTCGGCTCGGGTCCCAACGGTCTGGTCGCGGCCAACCTGCTCGCCGACGCCGGCTGGAGCGTGCTGGTGCTCGAGGCGCAGCCGTCGTACGGCGGGGCGGTGCGCAGCGACGCGCGACGTCCACCCGGACTTCGTCCACGACACGTTCAGCGCCTTCTACCCGTTGGCAGCGGCCTCGCCCACGGTGCAGGCGCTCGGGCTCGAGGAGCACGGGCTGTGTGGCGGCGGGCGCCGGCCGTGCTCGGGCACGTCTTCGGGGACGGCGACTGGGCGCTGCTCCACCGCGACCGCTCCCGCACCGCGGACGGCTTCCGCGACCCGGCCGACCGCGACGCCTGGCTGCGGCTCTGCGACCTCTGGGACCGGCTCGGGACCGACCTGGTGGGGGCGCTGCTGACGCCGTTCCCGCCGGTCCGGCACGGCGCGCCGCTGCTGGTCCGCGCGGGCCGTGCCGGTGGGCTCGGCTGGCACGGATGCTGCTGTCCCCGGCGACCGACCTGACGGAGTCGTGGTTCCGCGGCCGCGAGGCGAGAGCCCTGGTGCTCGGCAATGCCGGGCATGCCGACATCCCGCTCGCAGTCGCCGGGCTCGGGGCTGTTCGGCGTGATCATGTCGATGCTCGGCGCAGACGGTCGGGTTCCCGGTCCCCGAAGGTGGGGCCCAGCGCCTCAGCGACGCCCTGGTCGGCCGGCTGGAGTCGCGCGGCGGCGAGGTGCGGTGCGGTCAGCGAGGTCGTGCAGGTCGTCGTCGACGACGGCCGGGCGAGTCGCCGTCCGCACGGCGGACGGACCCGGATCGCCGCTCGCCGAGCGGTGCTCGCCGACGTCGTCGCCCCACGGCTGTACGGCGGTCTGGTGGCACCCGCCGACCTCCCCGCCGCGGGTCGTCCGCGGGATGCGGGCTTCCGGCTCGACCCCGGCACCGTCAAGGTCGACTTCGCGCTCGACGGGCCCGTGCCCTGGGCGGTCACCCCGGACGCGGTGCCGGGGACCGTCCACGTGTCGCCGTCCCCGGACGCCCTGGCCCGCTCGCTCGGCCAGGTGGCCGCCGGCGAGGTGCCCGCGAGCCCTTCCTGCTGGTCGGCCAGATGACCGACCACCGACCCCACCCGCTCGCCGGCCGGTACCGAGAGCCTGCTGGATCTACAGCCCACGTGCCGCAGCGGGTGCGTGGACGACGCCGGAGGGGTCGGCGGCACGGTCCGCGGGGTGTGGGACGCCGACGACCGTGAGCGCTTCGCCGACCGCATGCAGGACCAGGTCGAGCGGGTGGCCCCCGGCTTCGGCGAGCGGGTGCTCGCCCGGCGGGTGCTCGGTCCACGTGAGCTCGAGGCCCGCAACGCCAACCTGGTCGGGGGAGCGGTCAACGGCGGCACCTCCCAGCTCCACCAGCAGCTGGTCTTCCGGCCCGTTCCCGGGTGGGGGCGCGCCGAGACCGGGATCCGCGGGCTCTACCTCGCCTCCGCGTCCGCCCATCCCGGCGGTGGGGTCCACGGCGCGCCCGGCTCCAACGCCGCCCGCGCGGCCGCGCTGGCGCACGACCGGCTGCGCCGTGCGGCCGGCTCCGGAGGGTCGCCGCTCAGGTCGCGGCTGAGATCTTCTCGATCAGCGCGGTCGTGGAGATCGCGGGCGTGCGCGGCAGGTAGACGACCTCGCAGATGTCCCCGAACTCGTCGAACTTGCCCTCCCAGTCGTCGCCCATGACGAGCACGTCGGCGCCGTACTGCTCGATGTAGGAGCGCTTGAGCTCCAGGCTCTCCTCGACGAAGACCTCGTCGACGGTCTTGAGCGCCCCGACGATCGCCATCCGCTCGCCCTGGCTGAAGACCGGCTCGCGGCCCTTCTTGCGCAGGTTGAGGGCGTCGGCCGAGACGCCGACCACGAGGCGGTCGCCGAGCGCGGCGGCGCGCTCGATCACCCGGAGGTGTCCGACGTGGAACACGTCGAAGGTGCCGAAGGTGATGACGGTGCGTGGCATGGCGCCATTGTCGCGTCCCACCGTGCCGTCGGCGAGAATCGAGGTGATGACCACGACGCTCGACACCCCCGCCGCCCCGATCGCGATGATCACCCCCGACCCGGAGTCCGACGCCCTGCGCCGGCGCGGCCTGCGCCGGATGCGCACCCTGGCGGTGTCGCTGCTGGTCTTCGCCGCCGTGGTCTACCTCGTCACGCTCGGCCAGGGCGGCTTCTGGGGCTACGTCAACGCCGGCGCCGAGGCGTCGATGGTCGGCGCCATCGCCGACTGGTTCGCGGTCACCGCGCTCTTCAAGCACCCGCTCGGGCTGCCGGTCCCGCACACCGCGCTGATCCCGCAGCGCAAGGACGAGCTCGGCCGCAGCCTCGAGCAGTTCGTCGGCGAGAACTTCCTGCAGGAGGCGATCATCCGCGACCGGGTCGCCACCGCCCAGGTCTCGCTGCGGGCCGGGCAGTGGCTGGCCGAGCCCTCCCACGTACGGCGCGTGGTCGACGAGGTCGCCGAGGTGGCGTCGATCGGGCTGGGGAAGGTCCGTGACGACCACGTGGCCGACTTCGTCACCGAGGCGATCATCCCGCGCTTCCGCGAGGAGCCGGTCGCCCCGCTGGCCGGCAGCCTCCTCGCCGAGGTGGTGCACGACGACCTCCACCACGGGCTGGTCGACCTGGCCGTCGACGAGCTCCACGACTGGCTGGTGGAGAACCCCGACACCTTCGCCGAGGTGCTGGTCCAGCGGGCTCCGTGGTGGACGCCCGACCGGCTCAACTCCGCGGTGACCCGGCGGATCCACACCGAGGTCGTGGCCTGGCTGGCCGAGATCCGGGCCGACCCGCGACACCGGGCGCGCGCAGGCGTTCGACTCGATGCTCGGCCAGCTGGCCGAGGACCTGCTCCACGACCCCGACACCCAGGACCGCACCGAGCGGCTCAAGGAGCGCCTCCTCGACCACCCGCAGGTCGTCGAGTCGAGCGTCGCGCTCTGGAACGCCTTCCGCCGCGCCCTCCAGACGTCCCTCGCCGACCCCGAGGGCGCCGTCCGGGCCGGCTCGCCACCGAGCTGGCGTCCTTCGGCGAGCAGCTGCGCGTCCGACGAGGCGCTGCAGGCGCGTCTGGACGGCACGGCCGCCGACGTGGCCGTGTTCTTCGTGGACCGCTACGGCGCCGAGCTCACCGCGGTGATCACCGCACACGATCGAGCGCTGGGACGGCAAGGAGGCCGTCGCGCCGGATCGAGCTCCACGTCGGTCGCGACCTGCAGTTCATCCGGATCAACGGCACCATCGTCGGCGGCCTGGTCGGGGTCCTGATCCATGCTGTGTCCATGGTGGTGCGCTGATGACGCGGCTCGGTCCCGATCCGCGACGCCTCGATCCGGCTCGGGCAGTTCCTCAAGCTGGCCGACCTGGTCGACACCGGCGCCGACGCCAAGGGCGTCCTGGCCCAGGGTCTGGTCCGGGTCAACGGCGACGTCGAGACCAGCCGCGGCCGTCAGCTGGTGGCCGGCGACGTCGTCGAGCTGGCCGGGCGCCAGGTGCGGTGGGCTGAGCCGTCGGGCCGGGCTGGGTGCGGTTCAGCGCGGGTCGCGTGAGTCGGGCGTGCAGCTCGCGAGCCCTCCGGGTGCCGCCGAGGTAGGGCTGCGAGCCGAGCAGCAGCCATCGGGGCCCGGCGCTGGTGGTGAGCCGTCGTCCGGTGACGTGGTGGACCCAGCGTCGCTCGGGTGAGGGCCGGGTGAGGTCGGCGTGGACCCGCCCGGGGTCGGAGGGCTGAAGGTCGGCGAGCTCGGCGAGCAGCACCGGAAAGCCGCAGATCGTGGCCACGAACGGCAGCGGCCCGGCGTCGGCGATCCTCGCGCGCACCTGGACCCGGGCCAGGCCCCTCACGTCGTCCTGCTCGGTGAGGAAGGCGGCCCGCTCGTGCCAGGGCTCGGGGAGCGACCGGACCGAGCAGGAGAGTCGGAGGACGAACACGCCCGCGGGGCTCGCTCGCAGGAGCTCGCGGTGGTCGACCTCTGGCCGGCTGGCCAGGTCTCGGACGCGATCGGCGTCGTATGCCGTCACCCGGCCGACCCGCACCGGCTCACCGGCCAGACCCGCCAGCAGCACTCGCCGCGACTGCTGTCGGCACATGCCCGCCTCGACCGCGAAGATCCGGGACGCCTCCCGAGCGCTGATCCACATGCGGCGAGGCTAGGGACCGGCGCCGACAGCGGCAGCCGGGCCAGCGCTACAGAGTGGGGACCACGTGGTCCCGACTCTGTAGTGCTCGGCGGGTCGTCCCGCCCGGGCGCCCCCGCAGCAGCCGCCGAGCGGGCGGCAGGGCCCAGGGGCACCGGTGACGTCGGGTCAGCGGACCTCGACCAGGTCGCACACGAAGATCAGGGTCTCGCCCGGCTTGATCGCGCCGCCGGCACCGCGGTCGCCGTAGCCGAGGTGCGGGGGGATCACCAGCTGCCGGCGTCCGCCGACCTTCATGCCCTGCACGCCGGTGTCCCAGCCCTGGATCACCTGGCCGATGCCGAGGCGGAACTGGAGGGGCTCCCCGCGGTTGTACGACGCGTCGAACTCCTCGCCGGTGGAGTGGGCGACGCCGACGTAGTGCACCAGCACGGTGGACCCGGCGGTGGCCTCGGTCCCGTCGCCCTCGACCAGGTCGGTGATCACCAGGTCGGCGGGCGCGTCGAAGTCGGGGAAGTCGATCTCAGGCTTGTCCATGCGCGCGAGCCTACGGGCCGCGTGGGCCGAGCCCGTCGAGACCCGGGTCCGGCTCAGGTCTGGTGCACGTAGGAGTCGAGCTGGTCGCGCTCGAACTGCAGCTGGTCGAGCGACGACTTCACGACGTCGCCGATGCTGATGATCCCGGTCAGCCGACCGTCGGTGACCACCGGCACGTGCCGGATCCGGCGCTCGGTCATCACGACGCGCAGATCGTCGACCGTGGTGTCGGGCTGGCAGGTCTCGACGTCGCTGGTCATGATCGCGGCGACCGCGCCACCGAGGACCCCCTCGTCGTCGTGCAGGCGCCGGACCACGTCGCGCTCGCTGACGATGCCGTCCACCGTGTCGCCGTTGCTGCTGACCACCACGGCTCCGACGTTGTGCTCGGCGAGCAGGGCAAGCAGGTCTCGGACCGAGGCGTCGGGCGCGATCGTGACGACCTCGGTACTGGGCTTGCTCGAGAGCAGGTCGTGGATGCGCATGGTCACTCCTGGAGGTCGACGGCAGCGGGAGAGTGGTCTGAGGCTAGTCCTCCCGGAGAGTCCGCCGCGAGAGCAGATCGTGGACCGAGCCGGGTTCGCGGGCCGGCTCGTCGGCGTCGTGGTCGCCGTCGGGCAGCGAGCCGAGGAACGACAGCGCGGCATCGTGCAGGTGTCCGTTGGTGGCCAGCGCGTTCCCGCCGTACGGGCCGTCGCTGCCGTCGAGCGAGGTGAACCGGCCGCCGGCCTCGCGCACGATGACGTCGAGCGCGGCCATGTCGTAGAGCTGGAGCTCCGGCTCGGCGGCGATGTCGACGGCGCCCTTCGGCGACGAGCATGTAGGACCAGAAGTCGCCGTACGCCCGGGTGCGCCAGCAGCGTCGCATCAGGGACAGGAAGTCCTCGAGCCGGCCGCGCTCGTCCCAGCCGTGCAGCGAGGAGTAGGCGAGCGAGGCGTCCTCGAGCCGTCGTACGTCGGAGACCTGGCAGCGGGTCGCCTTGAGCAGCGAGCGGCCGGTCCAGGCGCCGTTGCCCGGTCGACGCCCACCAGCGCCGGTGGAGCTGGGGCGCCGAGACCACCGACAGCACGACCTCGTCGTCGACCTCGAGCGCGATCAGGGTCGCCCACACCGGGACCCCGCGGACGAAGTTCTTGGTGCCGTCGATCGGGTCGACGATCCAGCGCCGCTGGCTGTGGCCGGTGCTGCCCTGCTCCTCACCGAGGACGGCGTCGCGCGACCGGGCCCGCGACAGCGTGCGGCGGATCGACTCCTCGACGGCCTGGTCGCCGTCGGTCACCGGCGTGAGGTCCGGCTTGCTCATCACGTGCAGGTCGAGGGCCTTGAACCGGTCGGTGGTGATCGAGTCGGCGTCGTCGGCCAGGACGTGCGCGAGGCGCAGGTCGTCGGTGTAGTCGGTCGCGGTGCGACCTGAGGGCGACATGGGCACAGGCTAGACCGAGCCGCGCGGGACCGAACCGAACCTCGCCCGGCGACGTATACCTATCCCATGGAGTTCAACGGTCTGCCCCTCCACCCGCTGATCGTCCACGTCGTCGTGGTGTTCGCTCCGCTGTGCGCCCTGGCCGGTCTGCTGTACGCCCTTGTCCCGACGCTGGCGGTGGTGGCTGCGCTGGCCGCTGGTGGTCACGTCCGCCGATCGCTGCGGGGGCCGCTGTGATCGCGGTCCGGTCGGGCCTGCAGCTCGAGACGCAGCGGCACCTGCAGTCGCTGCCCGAGCTCGCCGTGCACGCCCACCGGGGCCGGATCCTGCGCTGGGTGCTGCTGGGGTTCCTCGTCGTGGCCGCGCTGGGCGCCTGGCAGCTGGGCGGCCGTCGGCGCTGGCCTCCGGTGGCGGCGCCCGCGAGGGCCGGACCGGCGCTCGTGGCGGTCACCCTGCAGGTCCTCCTGGTGGCCGGCGCGCTCGCCGTCCTGGTCTGCGTGTTCCTCACCGGGGACTCCGGCGCCCGCACCCTCTGGGGCTCAGTACTCCGGCCCGACCGCGCCTCGAGCAGCCGCCGGAACGACTCGACCCGCTCGGGGTCGGCCTCGCCCCGCGCGACGGCCTCGTCGAGGCCGCACTCGGGCTCGTCGGCTGCCGTGGGTGCACCCGCGCGGGCAGTCCTCGGTCATCTCGTCGAGGTCGGGGAACGCCTCGATCAGGTCCTCGGGCCGCACGTGTGCCAGCCCGAACGACCGGATCCCGGGCGTGTCGATGATCCAGCCGCCGGCACCCTCGGCCACCTCGTCGAGGGCGGGCAGCGCCAGCATCAGCGCGGAGGTCGAGGTGTGCCGCCCGCGGCCGGTGACCGCGTTGACGACGCCGACGTCGCGGTGGGCGGTCGGGATCAGGGCGTTGACCAGCGTGGACTTGCCGACGCCGCTGTGCCCGATCAGCACGCTGGTCCGGCCGGCCAGCCGCTCCCGCAGCTCGCCGAGGTCGCCCCCGCGCTGGGTCACCACCCAGGGCACGCCCGAGCGGGCGGTAGGTCACCAGCAGCGTCTCGGGGTCGGCCAGGTCGGCCTTGGTCAGGCAGAGCAGCGGCTTCATCCCGGAGACGAACGCCGCGACCAGGGCCCGGTCGATCAGCCGCGGCCGCGGCTCGGGGTCGGCCAGGGCGGTGACCACGACCAGCTGGTCGGCGTTGGCGACGATGACGCGCTCGACCGGGTCGTCGTCGTCGGCGGTACGACGCAGCGTCGGTGGTCCGCTCGCGCACCTCGACGATCCGGGCCAGCGCGCCGTCCTCGCCCGACACGTCGCCCACGACGCGGACCCGGTCGCCGACGACCACGCCCTTGCGGCCCAGCGGCCGGGCCTTCACCGCCCACACCACGACCGCGTCGGTGGGTCCGCCGACCAGCAGCGTGAACCGGCCGCGGTCGACGGTGGTCACGACCGCCGTCGACGGCGTCGTCGTAGCGTCGGGCGCTCCTTGGTGCGCGGCCGGGTGCGTCGCCGTGGGCGCTCGTAGTGCTCGTGGTCGTTCTCGTCGTACCGCCCGGTCACCGCTGCGTCCTCATCGCGCGGCCAGGAACCGGGCCCAGGTGCCCGGCGAAGTCGGGGAACGTCTTGCCCGGTCGCGGCGACGTCGTCGATCTCGACGCCCTCCACGACCGCCCCGAGCACGGCGCCGGCATGGGCCATCCGGTGGTCGGCGTAGGTGTGGAACAGCGCCGCCGTGCAGCCGTGCCGGGCGCAGCTCGAGGCCGTCGGCGTGCTCGGTGACGTCGGCGCCGAGCCCGCGGAGCTCGGTGGCGAGAGCGGCCAGCCGGTCGGTCTCGTGGCCGCGGATGTGCGCGATGCCGCGCAGGTACGACGGACCCGCGGCGAGCGCGCACAGCGCCGCGAGCACGGGCGTGAGCTCGCCGACGTCGTGCAGGTCGGCGTCGATGCCCTCGAGGTGCTCGGGCCCGCGTCACCGTCAGCCCGTCGTCGCCGAGCGCGACGCCGCAGCCCATCCGGGCGAGCAGGTCGCGCAGCGCGTCACCGGCCTGGGTGGTGACGCGCGGCCAGTCCCGGACGGTCACCCGTCCGCCGGTCGCGGCCGCGAGCGGCCAGGAACGGCGCGGCGTTGGAGAGGTCGGGCTCGATGGTGCGGTCGAGCGCCCGGATCGCGCCGGGGGAGACCCGCCAGCGGTGGGGCTCGCCGTCGTCGACCTCGACGCCGTGCTCACGCAGCACGGCGACGGTCATGTCGAGGTGGGGCTGCGACGGCACCGGCTTGCCGTCGTGGAGCACGTCGACGCCCTCGTCGAAGCGGGCGCCCGCGAGCAGCAGGGCGGAGACGAACTGGCTGGAGCCCGACGCGTCGAGGGTGACCTGTCCGCCGCGCACCGACCCGGCGCCGTGGACGGTGAACGGCAGCCGGGTCGCCGTCGACCCGTGCGCCGAGCGCACGCAGGGCGTCGAGCACCTCGCCGACCGGGCGGGTGCGCATGTGGGGGTCGCCGTCGAACGCGACCGGCCCGTCGGCCAGCGCCGGCGACCGGAGGCACGAACCGCATGACGGTGCCGGCCAGGCCGCAGTCGACCTCGACGCCGCCGGTGAGCCGGCCCGGGGTGACCCGCCAGTCAGGACCGGAGGTGTCGACCGCGGCACCCAAGCGAGGTCAGGGCGCCGGCCATCAGCAGGGTGTCCCGCGAGGCCAGGGCCCGAGCGACGCACGCTCGGGCCGTCGGCCAGCGCGGCCAGCACCAGCGCGCGGTTGGTCAGCGACTTGCTGCCCGGGCAGCGACACGACCGCCTGGACCGGCACGCCCGGCGTACGGCGCGTGCCACGAGCCCGCCCCTGTCGACCGCGGGCTCGCGCCGTGGCCGGGCTCGCCGGCGGAGTGCTCACCGGCGCAGCGTACCGAGCGCGGCCGGAGCCGGACCTCAGCTCAGGTGGGCCCTGGGCGACGCGGGCCTCGGTGCGGGCCTGTCGGGCCAGCACCTTCGCCTCGCGGCGGACGTCCTTGGCAGCGCGACGGGCACGCCAGGCGACGCCGGGCTGCCCCTCGGTGTCGACGCCGGCGATGAGCAGGCCGCCCGACGAGCGAGACGCCCTTGAAGAAGTTGAGCCGCTGGACGTTCTTGGTCGCGGGGTCCTGCTCGCGCCAGAACGCGTGGCCCGCGATCGTCGTGGGCAGCAACGAGGCGGCGAGCACCGCCGAGGAGAGCCGCGGAGCACGGCCGGTCGCCAGTGCCGCCGCCGCGGCGATCTGCACGCCGGCGTTGATCCGCACGATCGTGACCGGGTCGGTGGGCACGGGCACGGCGGGTGCCACCCGCTGGGCGAGCGGCACCACCTTGTCGGTCACCCGGGAGGCTTTGGGGGCGAGCGAGGGGGCGTTCTTGAGCGCGGTGGCAGCGCCCACGAAGAACACCGACGCAAGCATCGGGCGGGCGACGAGTCTGATGACGGTCATGGCGTCAGTCTTACCCCCTTCTGCGGTCGCCTGAACCCCGGGATGCCGCTGGGGTTGGTTTCCGGGTCCGGCTCAGTCCTGGGTACGCCGGGGAAGGAGGTCGCCTGCGTCGACGTGGCACTTCCGCCGAGCGGGAGGGTCACGTGGGTGACCGAGGCCGCGTCGAGCGCCAGCGGAGGCGTGGGCGTCAGGGTCAGGTCCATGATCGGGCGCCCCTGGTTGACGGTGACGTCGAAGACGAACTGCTGGTGACCCGGTCGTGACCTGGCAGGTGAAGACCTGACCCGTCCGGGCGCCACCCGACCTGCGTCCGGCGAGTCGGTGGTGATGTGGGCCGGCTGGGGACGGTCACCGTCACGGTGGCCGCGCTGCCGTCGGGGAGCCCGTCGGCAGCAACCGTCACCCGCTGCTGACCGTTCCCTCGAGTGCGTCCGCGGTCGCCGACAGGTCGGTCCTCGATCGCGGGTGACCACCTTGACGGTCTGGCGGTGACCGTCGGTGGCCGGCGTAATAGTCGGCGCTGCCGGTCTGGTCCGCGGAGATGATGCACTGGCCGGGGTTGATGAACGAGACGACGAGCCGGAGACCGCGCAGGTCGGCGTTGCAGGTCGTGAGTCACGACCGGCCCGCCGGCGGCGCCGCCGATCACGGGTAGGCGCGGTGTCGCCGACCTCGGCTGTGGCCGGCGGAGACGAGGTGAAGGTGATCGCCTGGGTGCCCGTGGCGACCTGCATGGTCTGGGCGTCGGTAGCTGACGCCAGGTCGGCGTCACCGTCCTGGGTCGCGGTGACCACGCAGGCGTCCGCGTGGTGGAAGGTGACCGTGGTGCCGGAGATCGAGCACGCGGCGTTGGTCGTCAGGGTCACCGCACGGCCCGACGTGCTGCTCGCCTGCACGGCGTAGGTGCCGTCGACAGCCGCGTCGGCGGGAGCCGTGGAGGTGATGGTCACCGTCTGGTCGGTCTGCGGGATGTCGATGCGCTGGACGGCGTGGGTCAGCGCCAGCTTGGCGGTCAGGTCGGCCGCGATCACGCAGGTGCCGGCGTGGTCGAAGGTGACGGTGTCGCCGGCGATCGAGCAGGCGGCCTGCGGGGTGCCGGCGTTGGTCGTGAGCCGGGTCGACGGAGAACGTGATCCGCCGGAGCCACCGCTGGCTCTGACGACGTAGGTGCCGCCCAGGACCGGGTGGGCCGGCGGCGTCGACGTGAAGCTGACGTCCTGCCCGGGGTCCGTCGGGCCGGTGGTCGGGCCCGTGGTCGGGTCGGTCGGCGTGGTGCCGGGGTCGGAAGGGGTGGTGCCCGGGTCCGTGGGCTGGTCGCTGGGCGCGCTGCTCTGCGGCTCGGTCGGCTGGCGTCGAGGCAGCGGACGTGGGGGTCGTCGCGGTCGGGCCGGCGGTCGGGAGCGCGATCGTGCCGGCGTTGCGCAGCACGACCGACGGGGTCTGCCCCGCATGGGTGCGCTGGGTCGTGTGACCGGGGTGGGCCGGGGTCTGGGCGCCGGCCCCGACGTCGGGCCCGGGATGCTGCAGCGTCGGAGGCGAGCCGGCGTCGACCGCGTGGTTGCCCCCGAGGTGCGAGACGCCGTACACGGCCAGGAGCGCGGTCGCGGTGACCGCGACCCCGCCGACCGCGGTGAGGGAGGCGTGGGTGGCGACCCAGGCCTTGGCGCCGGCCAGGCCGCCGCCGACGGCGCCCGCTGCGGCGGCACCGCCGTGGGCGGAGCCGAGGTAGCCGAGGCCCGCGGCGCCGAGCAGGAGCGGGGCGAGAAGGCCGGCGAGTCCGGAGTTGACCTCGGTCAGCTCGAGGTAGACGGCGGCGCAGGCGCGGCAGTCGGCCAGGTGGTCGTCGACGCGACCGGCGTCGCGGCGTGACAGGCCACCCCGGACGTAGGCGCCGAGGTGGTCGCGGGTCCACGCGCAGTCGACGTCGTCCATGTCGGCGGCGTGCTGGCTGAGGAACGCCTGTCGCAGGCCCTCACGAGCCCGGTAGGCCAGCGCCGCGACCGAGTTGGCGCTCATCCCGAGCAGCGGGGCGATGTCGGCCGGCTTCTGCCCCTCCACCTCGGTGTGCCACAGCACCATCTGCCAGCGCTCGGGCAGCGAGGCGAAGGCCTTGGCAGCCGCCGCGTTGTCGAACCCCTCGACAGCGGTGTCGTGGAAGGGCAGACCGGGGTCGAACGGCGTCAGGTCGTCGACCGAGCGCAGCCGCGAGCCGGAGCGCAGGCGGTCGACGTGGAGCCGGCGTACGGCGGTCAGCAGGTAGGCGCGGAAGGCCAGGTCGGGGCCGCCGCCGCGCTGGAGGACGGTCAGCACCTTCGTGAAGGCGTCGGAGACCAGGTCGTCGGCGTCGGAGGGTGAGGTCAGCTGGCGGGCCAGCCGGCGTGCCGCGTCCACGTGCCGTGCGTAGAGCTCGCCGTAGGAGTCGAGGTCGCCGCCCCGGACCGCCGCGATCAGCTCGGCGTCTCCCGGGCCGTCGACGTGCGACAGCGAGACACTCACACCTACTCCAACGGTCGAGTCGAAGACCTGTGACGCCAGTATGAGGGGCGTTCTGCGAAAAAGTGGGGAACTCGCATCATGCTTGCCCCCACGGGTCGTCTCTCAGGTGGAGAGCGCTGGTCGGAAATCGGAGGGAGGCGTCATGGGGTTCTGGGCTTTTCGGGAGAAGGTTGTGCCTGGGCCTCCCTCCGTATCCGACGCGCTGTTGTCCGAGCAGGTAGCGGCAGCACTGCCACCGTCCTACGAGGCGGTCGGTGAGGCCCTGTTCGCGGCCCGTAGTGCCACGGACGCCTGCGAGGTGGTGGGTCGTCAGCTCGGCGCCCAGGGAGTCTCCCTGGAGGAGACCCTGGCGGACCTCCGCTCGACCTATGAGCTCGTGTTGGGCACCGAGCCTGCGTTCACCGATGCGTGTGCGGTGGCGCTGGGCTGGAGCGAGGCGACTCTCGCGTACCTCCATCAGCTCTCGTGTGCGGACCCGCTGACCGGGCTTGCGAGCATGGCCCACCTGCGGGGCCGGCTCACCGAGCTGTACGGGGGAGACGCTCGGGGGCCGGCTCTGCGTGACCACTTCACGCTCGTCGTCGTGGAGGCGTCGTCGCCGCGGCTGACCGGGGTGGCCGACGAGGTGTTCGGCCTCGACCTGAGGATGTCGCGGATCGGTGAGTCGGCCCGGTCCGTCTTCTCCGGCGGCGAGACGATCTGCCGGATCGGCCCGCGCCGGATCGTGGTCCTGGCCGCCCGCAACGAGGCCTTGGGCCGTCGTACCGGACTGCTCCGCAGCCTGCTCGAGGTCGGTGAGCGCAACCACGGTGGCGTCCGGATCTGGACCGAGAGCCTTCCGCTGGCCACCGAGCAGGTCTCCTCTCTGCTCGACGAGCTCTCCCGGGACCAAGCGAGCTGACCTCGCGAGCTCGGTCGTGTGCTCGCTCGACCTCGCAGCCTGTAGACGTGCCCTCGTTCCTCGGGCTCGCCTACGCTGCTGACATGTGCGGGCGCTACGCATCGAGCCGGAAGCCGGAAGACCTCGTCGAGGAGTTCGAGATCCGTGACAACCGGGTCGACGAGGCGTTGGCGCCCGACTTCAACGTGGCGCCGACCAAGCCGGTCTACGCCGTCGTCGAGCGCTCGCCCTCCTCCCGAGACGACCCCGAGCCCGAGCCGGCCCAGCGCCAGCTGCGGGTCCTGACCTGGGGGCTGGTGCCGTCGTGGGCCAAGGACCCCTCGATCGGCAGCCGGATGATCAACGCCCGGATGGAGACCGTCGCCGAGAAGCCGGCCTACAAGCGCGCCTTCGCGTCCCGCCGCTGCCTGCTGCCCGCCGACGGGTACTTCGAGTGGTACCCCACCCAGGTGACGGGGAAGACCGGCAAGCCGCTCAAGCAGCCGTTCTTCATCCACCCGACCGACGGTGGGGTGCTCGCGATGGCCGGGCTCTACGAGATCTGGCGCGACCCCGACCGGCCCGACGACGACCCCGACCGCTTCCGCTGGACCTGCACGGTCCTGACCACGGAGGCGGAGGACGCCCTGGGCCACATCCACGACCGGATGCCGCTGATGGTCGAGCGCGACCGCTGGGGCGCCTGGCTCGACCCCACCGCGTCGGCACGCGACGACCTGCTCTCGCTGCTGGTGCCGGCTGCGCCGGGCCGGCTCGAGGCGTTCCCGGTGTCCACCGACGTCAACAACGTCCGCAACAACGGCCCGTCCCTGGTCGAGCCGATCCCGGCCGACGACGCCCTCGTGTGAGCGTCGAGATGATGCGGCGATGATGCGGCCATGACGTCCTCCGAGCGCGCCGTCCCCACGCCGTACGGCGAGGGGCGGCTGGTCGTCCACCGGGCCCGAGCGGTCACCACGACCCTCCTGCTCAGCCACGGCGCCGGCGGCGGCATCGAGGCCCGCGACCTCGTGGCGCTGGCCGGCGCGCTGCCCGCGCCAGGGGGTCACGGTCGCGCTGTTCGAGCAGCCGTGGCGGGTCGCCGGGAAGAAGATCGCCTCCCCTCCGGCGACGCTCGACGTCGGCCTTCGCGCGGCCGCGGGGGTGCTGCGGCCGCGGACGCCGCTCGTGCTGGGCGGCCGCTCCGCCGGGGCGCGCTCGGCCGCGCGATGCGCCCGCGAGCTCGGCGCGGTCGGGGTGCTCGCACTGTCCTTCCCGCTGCACCCGCCGGGCCGGCCCGAGCGCTCGCGCCTCGACGAGCTGACCGGTGCCGGGCGTGGCCACGCTGGTGGTGCAGGGGGAGCGCGACCCGATGGGCACGCCCGAGGAGTTCCCCGAGACCACCGACCTGACCATCGTCCCGTCCGCCGACCACGGGCTCCGGGTCCCGGCCAGGGCCGAGCTCAGCCAGGCCGAGGCGCTCGACCTCGTGGTCGAGGCAGTGCTCGAGTGGCTGGTGCGCGAGGTCACCGGGAATCCCTGACCGACCAGCTGTGTTCACCCGATGTGCTTGCGCTCATGGACCGTCCCCAACCGCCGGTAGTGTGGGGGGCGATGACAGACCTTCCTGACCTGACCGCGGTCGAGTCCGCGGAGACGGTCGACCCCTCGACCATTGACGTCGCGACCGAGACCGACGACGACCGGACGGCGCGCTTCGAGCGCGACGCCCTGCCGTTCCTCGACCAGCTCTACGGCGCGGCGATGCGGATGACCCGCAACCCCAGCGACGCCGAAGACCTGGTGCAGGAGACGTTCGCCAAGGCCTACGCGTCGTTCCACCAGTTCAAGCCCGGCACCAACCTCAAGGCCTGGCTCTACCGGATCCTGACCAACACCTTCATCAACAACTACCGCAAGCGCCAGCGGCAGCCGCAGCAGTCGATGGCGGAGGACGTCGAGGACTGGCAGCTCGCCCGCGCCGAGTCCCACACCTCGTCGGGGCTGAAGTCCGCGGAGTCCGAGGCGCTCGAGCACCTCCCCGACTCGGAGGTCAAGGACGCGCTGCAGCGGCTCCCCGAGGAGTTCCGGCTCGCGGTCTACCTCGCGGATGTCGAGGGCTTCGCCTACAAGGAGATCGCGGAGATCATGGGCACCCCGATCGGGACCGTGATGTCGCGGCTGCACCGCGGCCGGCGACAGCTGCGCGACATGCTCTCGGACTACGTCCGTGCGCACGACCTGTTGACGGTCGGCCACGACGAGACCCGAGGGGGTTCGGCGTCATGACCAGCGACGAGACCTGTGCGGCGTTCCTCGAGCGGATCGTGTGTCTGCTCGACGACGAGCTCGACGCGGGCGAGGTGGCGGTCGTCAAGGCCCACCTCGACGAGTGCTCCCCGTGCCTGCAGAGCTACGACCTCCAGCGCACCGTGAAGACCCTGGTGGCGCGCTCCTGCTGCGAGACGGCGCCCGACTCGCTGCGCGAGCGGGTACGGGTCCAGATCCGGCAGATCCAGGTCACCTACACCGAGGGGTTCGCGCCGGAGGTCTGAGCGCACCTGGCCACCTACTCCGCTGGCCCACCTCGTGCAAGAGCCCCCGACCGGTCGTCCGGTGCGGGGGCTCTGACCTGGCTGGCGCTGCGAGCGAGCTCGCTGCGGCCTTCGTCGAGGTGGCCGCACGGACGTCGTCCGCGCGACCCGTCCTCGCTCAGGCGTTGGGGCGCTTGCCGTGGTTGGCGGCCTTCTTCTTGCGGCTGCGGCGCTTGCGTCCGGTCTTGCCCATGGTGTTCCTCCTGCTGCTCGGCGGGTGCTCGGCCCGCGTCGACGAGCACGGGGGCGATCCAGCGATTCTCGCAGGACCCGGGTTGCCGGCGAAATCGGCGTCCTGCACCCGTGGCTCCGGGTCAGAGGCGGCCCAGGAACCGCTCGGCGTCGACCACGACCCGGGTGATCTCTCCGGTGCCCACGACTCGTCCGCCGCCCGACTCGCGGGCGACCACGCTGAACCGGTGCAGCCGGCCGTCGCCGAAGACCGGGCTCGCGGTCACCTCGACGGAGGCGCCGACGGCGCTGGCGCGGCTGTGCTCGAGCTCCACCCGGGTGCCGACCGAGGTCTCACCGGTCGCGAGCGCCGGCTCGAGGGCGGCACAGGTCGCCGCCTCGCACCAGGCGAGGAGGATCGGCGTCCCGAGGACCGGCAGGCTCCCGGAGCCCACCGCCGCGGCGGTGTGGGACTCCTCGACGGTGAAGGTGAGCGTCGCGGTGACCGTCGAGCTCACGGCTGCTCCAGCTCGTGGCCGTAGGCGATCAGGTCGATGCCGGGAGCCGGCGACCAGTCGCGCTCGGGCAGCCGGGTGAACCCTCCGCGCTGGTAGATCCGTTGGGCTGCCTCCATCCGCGGCAGTGTCGACATCACCACACGCACGGCCCCGTCGCGCCGGAAGTGCTCGACGACCAGGGCGAGCAGGGCGGCACCGACGCCGGCACCGCGAGCCGAGGGGGAGACCGCGAGCATCCGGAACTCGCCCTCGCCCTCGCGGGCGACCTCGCGCCACGGCGACCCCGGCGGGCAGATGGTGACCGTGCCGAGGATCTCGTCGGACTCGTCCGGGGTGGCCACCCAGAGCTCGGCCTCCCGGTCGCGGGTCGCGGCGTCGCGGAGGTGGTGGACGTACTCCTCGGTGTCGTCGTCCGCGAACTCGGCGTACGCGGCCACCGTCACCTCGCCGATCGTGCCCAGGTCCTCGGGCCTGGCCCGGCGGGTCCGCATCGACGGCCTCAGATCCCGAACGTGGCGCGCGGGTAGGCAGCGTTCACGTCGGTGATGACGTTGACCAGGTACGGCGTGTCCGCCGCGAAGGCGCGGTCGATCGCAGCCCCGATCTGCCGCGGGTCGGTCACGGTCTCGCCGGCGCCACCCAGCGCCCTGACCACCTCGTCGTAGCGGGTCTGCTCGGCCAGGTCGGCAGCCACGTCGTAGCCGTAGATCATCTGCATCGGCCCCTTCTCCAGGCCCCAGGCGGAGTTGTTGCCCATCACCATCACGACCGGGAGGTCGTGCCGGACCAGGGTGTCGACGTCCATCAGCGAGAAGCCGGCCGCGCCGTCCCCGAGCAGCAGCACCACCTGGGCGGACGGACGGGCCAGCCGGGCCGCGATCGCCGAGCCGAGGCCCGCGCCGAGGCAGCCGTAGGGGCCGGGGTCGAGCCAGCCGCCGGGGCGCTTCGGCTCGACGTACTTGCCGGCGAAGCTGACGAAGTCGCCGCCGTCGCCGATCACCACGGCGTCGTCGGCCAGACGAGGCAGGAGCTCGCCGTAGATGCGGGCCGGGTGGATCGGGTCGGCCTCCGCGGTGAGCAGCTCGGCGTCCCGCGCGGCGGCCTGCCGGACCGCTGCCTGGAGGTCGTCGACCCACGACTTCCAGGACGACGCGGTCGGCGCGGTCGAGGGCGGCGCCGAGTCCGGAGAGCACCGAGCCGAGGTCACCGGACACCGAGGCCGCCAGGTCGGCGTGCTGCGAGACCTGACCGGGGGAGTCGGCCACGTGCACGACCCGGGCCGGGCGGGTGCCCTCCTCCTTGCCGCCGAACACTCCGTACCCCAGCCGGAAGTCGAGCGGGGTACCGACCACGACCACCAGGTCGGCGGTGTTCAGCGCCTTGCCGCGGGCCTTGGTCACCAGCAGCGGGTGGCCGCCGGGGACGATCCCTCGGCCCATGCCGTTGGTGATCGCGGGGAGCCCGGCGCTCTCCACGAGCGCCAGCGCCTGCTCCTCGGCGCCGTCGGCCCAGACGTCGGTGCCGAGGACCAGCACCGGCCGCTCGGCGTCCGCGAGCAGCCGTGCGATCCGGTCGACGGCATCGGTGTCGGGCTCGGCGCCGCGCGGAGGTCCGCCGCCCGGAAGAGTCACGGTGGCGGTGTTGAAGAACTCGTCCATCGGGACGTCGACGAACACCGGGCCGCGGTGCGACGAGCCGGCGGTGCGGAAGGCCTCGTCGAACCCGTCGGCCACCTCGCCGGCGGTCGGGATGGTGCGCGCGAGCTTGGTGATGGTGGAGACGATCGGCGGCTGGTCGAGCTCTTGGAGGCTGCCGCTTCCCCAACGGTTCTGCGGGGCGCGGCCGCCGACGACGACCAGCGGGGACCCGGCGAACTGGGCCTGCGCGATCGCGCTGATGCCGTTGGTGACGCCCGGCCCGGCAGTGAGCACGGCGAGCCCGGGCACCCGGGTCAGCTTGCCGGTGGCCTCTGCCGCGAACGCCGCGGTCTGCTCGTGCCGTACGTCGAGGATCCGCATCGGCGGCTCGGCCTTGACCGCTCCGTCGTACATCGGGAAGACGTGGGCGCCGGAGAGGGTGAACATCGTCTCCACGCCATGGGCACGGGCGACCTCGACGGCGAGCTGACCGGCGTGCCCGGTGGTCTGCCCCTCGGAGGTGGCGGCGGCGTCAGGGGCTGACTCGGAGGTGGTCATGGAGCGAGGTTACCGAGCGGTCACCGGGCGGAGCCGGGTGGCCGCAGGTAGACCGCGTTGGTCGTGCGCAGGGCGTCGACGATGGCCAGCAACAGATCGGCGCGGATCCCGACCGGCTCGGGGGCGAGGGCGACCTGCAGGTGGAGGGAGCGCAGGAACGCCTCGGGGTTGGCGGTGGTCAGGAACGGGTCACGACCGGGGAGGCCGCGGTCGAGGGCGGCCGCCCCGATCCGGGCGAGCCACGGCTCGATGACCCGGAGCGGCACCAGCCGGCGCCGGAACACCGACATCGCGGCCATCGCGAGCCGGTCGGGCTCGCCGCACGTCCAGACCACGTTCGTGGGCTCCAGCACCCGGTCGGCCAGGACGTCGAGCAGCACCGTGAGCTCGTTGAGCCGGAAGTGTGCCGAGCCGGCCAGCTCGTCGATCACGTCGGCGCCGTGGGCGAGCGCGTGGGCCCAGCCGTGGCCCGGCACGAACCCACGGGTGTCGCGCTCCCGCACCAGCCACCCCGCGGCCCGGTCGCCCCACTCGAGCAGCTTGCCGCCAGGCAGCAGCGAGGCCTCGTTGTCGCGGTTGACGCAACAGGCCAGCACCAGAGCCGAGAAGCTGCGCCGGAAGACCGACGGGGTGCCGACCTCACCGAGGCCCTGGGTCAGCCCGGCGGCCATGCCGTCGCCCAGCGCGGCGAGCAGGTCGTCGTACACGCCGGCGCCGATCCAGGCCGCCAGGATCGGGTAGGCGATCTCGTCGCGCTCGACCGGGTCGGGCGAGCCCAGGAGCGTGGTCAGCTCGGCGGTCAGGTCGACCAGCGGACGATCGGTCGGGACCGCCATCTCGGCGGACCGGACCTGGTTCCAGTACGCCGTCGACATGTCGCCCATCCTGCCACCCGGCCGGTGCCCGGCCCGGGCCCGCCGGGTCACCCTAGGCTGAGGCGGTGCCGTCCCTGCTGGAGCTGGTCCGCAGCCACACCGACCTCGACGAGGCCGATGTCGCACTGCTCCAGGGGCTGCTCGCCGACTGGCAGATCATCGCGGACCTCTCGTTCGCCGACCTCGTTCTCTGGCTGCCCGACGAGGGGGGTGAGGGCTTCTGGGCGGCCGCGCAGATGCGCCCCACCACCGGCCCGACGGCGTACGTCGACGACGTGGTCGGCAGCTTCGTCCCGGTCGGCAGACGGCCGATGCTGGACCAGGCCCGCGACCAGGCGCGGCTGGTCCGCGAGGGCGACCCGGAGTGGCGGGACGACGTCCCGGTCCGGGTGGAGACGATCCCGGTCCCGCACGCGGGCCGGGTGATCGGCGTGATCGCGCGCAACACCAACCTGCTCGGCATCCGGACCCCCAGCCGCCTCGAGCTCTCCTACCTGCAGACCGCGGCCGACCTGACCGCGATGATCGCGACGGGCGACTTCCCACCCCCCGGGCAGCGCAGCGACCACGCCGACTCCCCGCGGGTCGGTGACGGCTTCGTCCGGATCGACGACGCCGGTCGGGTCACCTACGCCAGCCCCAACGCGCTGTCGGTCTACCGCCGGCTCGGCTGGTCCGGCGACCTCGAGGGGCGCGTCCTGGCCGACGTCACCCGTGAGCTGGTGCCACCGCGGCGGCGCCCCGACGAGGAGACCCTGAGCGCCGTGCTGGGCGGCCGCGCCCACCGCGACACCGAGCTCGGCGACGACCAGGTGTCGTTGATCGTCCGGTCGATCCCGCTCCGCGCCCGAGGGGCCCACATCGGGGCGCTCGTGCTGGTGCGCGACGTCTCCGACCTGCGGCGCCGCGACCGCGAGCTGGTCACCAAGGACACCACGATCCGCGAGATCCACCACCGGGTGAAGAACAACCTGCAGACGGTGGCCGCACTCCTACGGCTCCAGGCGCGACGGATCGAGTCACCCGAGGCCCGGCTCGCCCTCGAGGAGGCGGTACGACGCGTGGGCTCGATCGCGATCGTGCACGAGACCCTGAGCCAGGAGGTCCTCGACGAGGTCGGGTTCGACGAGATCGCCGACCGGCTGGGGGCGATGGTCACCGACGTCGGGATCGCGGGCGACCGGCTCGTCGTACGGCGAGAGGGGTCGTTCGGGCTGTTGCCCAACGAGACGGCGACGGCGCTGGCGATGGTGCTGACCGAGCTCCTGCAGAACGCCGTCGAGCACGGCTACCCCGACCAGACCGGCCCCGAGGGTGGCTGCATCGTGGTCGAGCCCGAGCGGATCGCCGGTCGGCTCCTCGTCGTCGTGGACGACGACGGGGTGGGCCTCCCCGAGGGGTTCGACCCCGACACGTCGCTCAACCTCGGGCTCTCGATCGTCACCACGCTGGTGGAGTCGGAGCTCGGCGGGGTCATCGAGCTGCGGGCGCGACCTGACGGGGGCACCCGCGCGGTCGTCGACGTCCCGCTCGAGCACCCGTGAGCGGAGCGAGCCTCAGGCGGTGCGGACGCGGGTGCGCGAGCTGCGGCGCTTCAGCGCGCGACGCTCGTCCTCGCTCAGCCCGCCCCAGACTCCGTGGTCCTGGCCCGCCTCCAACGCCCACTGGAGACACTGTTCGCGCACCTCGCAGCGCCGGCACACCTGCTTGGCCTCCTCGATCTGGAGGATGGCAGGGCCGGTGTTGCCGATGGGGAAGAACAGCTCCGGGTCCTCGTCGAGGCAGGCAGAGCGGTCGCGCCAATCCATGGCTTTACCAGGACTCACTTTCACACGGGGGTCGGGGCTCAGGGCGCGCCAATGTGAACAGCTTCACGAGCGCGGCTACCCACAGTGGCAAGGAATGACCCGCGAGACAACCCTTGGCCATGGTCAGTTTCGTCACAGGGCGCACGAATTGCGACCGCCGGTCCAGCAGGTGGGCTCCGCAGGGGTCACCGTAGGCTGGTCGGGTGCCTGACGCCCCCGGTTCCGCGCCGCCTCCGCCGCTCGTCGTGGCAGCCGTGCTGGCCGCCGTCGAGGGCCTCGTGCTGGTCGCGTACGCCGTGCTGGAGGTGGCTCACCTGCACGCCGACCGGGCCGCCATGGCCGTCACCACCAGCCTGTTCTTCGCCATCCTGGGCGGCCTGCTGGCCCTGTGCGCGTGGCTGGTCGTCCACGGCCGGGCCTGGGCCCGGAGCCCGCTCATCGTCGCCCAGGTGATCTTCCTCGGGCTGGCCTACAACTTCCTCGGCGGCAGCACCACCTGGGTCGCGGTCGCGCTCGGCCTGGTGGCCGCGGTCGTCCTGGTCGGGCTGCTCCACCCGGCGAGCCTCGAGGCACTGGCGGGCGACGACCCCGACGCCTCCTGACCGGCGTACGCCGCCTGGCGGAGGCCTCCTGCTAGCCGGACTCCTGCAACGAGGTGCGCAGCTGGTCGAGGGTCCGGCTCAGCAGCCGTGAGACGTGCATCTGGCTGACCCCGATCTCGGCCGCGATCTCCGACTGGGTCTTGTTCTTGAAGAAGCGCAGCAGGAGGATCCGCTTCTCCCGCGCCGGCAGCGCCTCGAGCAGCGGCTTGATCGACTCCCGGATCTCGACGTGCTCGAGCTGGATGTCGTCGAGCCCCATCATGTCGAGCATCGAGACCCCGGACTCCTCGCCGCTGTCGTCCGCGGCGTCGAGGCTGAGCGTCGCGTAGGCGTTGCTCGACTCGATCCCCTCCACGATCTCCTCGACGGTGCACCCGATGGCCTCGGCCAGCTCGCGCGCGGTAGGGGAGCGCCCCAGCTTCTGGGTGAGGTCGCCGGTGGTCGAGCTGATCTGCATCCGCAGCTCCTGCAGCCGACGAGGAACCCGGATCGCCCAGCCCTTGTCGCGGAAGTGGCGTTTGATCTCGCCGATGATGGTCGGCGTCGCGTAGGTCGAGAACTCGAAGCCGCGCTCGAGGTCGAAGCGGTCGATGGACTTGATCAGCCCGATCGTGCCGACCTGGACCAGGTCCTCCAGAGGCTCGCCGCGGTTGCGGAAGCGCCGGGCGCAGTGCTCCACGAGGGGCAGGTGCAAGGTGACCAGCCCGTCGCGCGCAGCGCCGCGGGTCGCCTCGCTCTGCTCGGGGTCGCGGAAGAGGGCGAACAGCCGGGCGTTCTCGGCCCGGGCTCCGTCGAAGCCCTGCTCCCCGGCCCGGGACCCTGGCTGCTCGGGGGTGCCGGACGCCACGCCGGGCGCCATCTCCGGCATCTCAGTCGTCAGCGCCCGACGCCCCGACCACCGAGATGCTCGACTCGGTCGCGAACGTCACCTCGAACCGGGTGCCGTCACCGGCCACGCTCGCCTCGGTGGCCAGGGTGCTGAGCACCTGCCACGCGAAGCTCTCGTAGTCGGGGTCGCGGGGGCCGTCGGTGGGCACCCCGACGGTCACGCTGAGCAGGCCCGGCCCCAGCCGGAACTCCGCCTCGAGGTCACCACTGGGGTCGGCCTCGGGGAGGACGAGAGCGCACGCCTCACCGACGGCGATGCGAAGGTCCTCGATGTCGTCGACGGTGAAGTCGAGGCGTGCCGCCAACCCGGCCGTCATCGTGCGCAGCAGGGAGACGTAGGCGCCGTCGGCCGGCACACGTAGGGAGACATCGGCTCGCGTGGGGGCGGCTCCGTCCATGGGGTCCCTTCCGTCGTGGGTGTGCGTTCTCACCCTGGATCGGCTGGTCAGGTGGAGGGAGGTGGCGCGTTCCCGAGAGCGGTTCATGTCATCCCCTCCTGTGGTCTCCTGAGGTACAGGAGACGGTCACGAGCTCCCGGCTCGGCTGGGAGCTCGCACTGGTGACCACGAACTCCTGAGCGGGGCTCAGGACTTCTTGGTCTCCCAGAAGATCTCGGCGATCTCGTCGATCTTGGCCAGCAGCTCGTCGGCCTTGCCGGCGTCGAGCTCGCCCTTGGTGCCGGTCGCGCCGGCCAGCTTGGTGGCCTCGTTGACCAGCGTGTGGAGCTGCGGGTACTTCTCGAAGTGCGGGGGCTTGAAGTAGTCGGTCCAGAGCACCCAGAGGTGGTGCTTGACCAGCTCGGAGCGCTGCTCCTTGATCAGGATCGCGCGGGTCCGGAAGTCCGGGTCGTCGTTGTCGGCGACCTTGGCGATGATGGCCTTGACCGACTCCGCCTCGATGCGGGCCTGGGCCGGGTCGTAGACGCCGCAGGGCAGGTCGCAGTGAGCCGAGACGTCGACCGTGGGGGCGAACAGCTTCATCGGAGTCCTTTCTGGTGGGGAACGTGTGGCCGGTGGTGGGGCACTCGGGGTGCCCTCGGACTGGGACACTACTCCGCGTGCCGAGTCCATCCAGACGCGCCTCGTACCCGTCTGTCGGTGCGTCCATGCGGGCTGGCGCGGGTGCACGGACGGTCGATGCTGCCGACCCTCCGACCCGGTGACCTGCTCCTCGTCCGGTACGGCGCGCCGGTCACCCCGGGGCGGCTCGTGCTGGCCCGTTTCCCCGACGGCGCCCTCACCGTGAAGCGTGCCGTCGAGCCACGCGAGACCCGCACCGGTGAGCCCGGGCTGGTGGCTGCTCAGCGACAACGCCGAGGTGGGCGTGGACTCGCGGCACCGGGGAGTGATCGCCGAGACCGCCGTCGTGGCCACGGTGCTGCTCCGGCTCTGGCGGCGACCCGGCCGGGTGTGACCGGTCCGCCGGCCCTGTCCACGATGCGCACGGCCCGCACCGGTCCGGCGTACCGGCTGTGCCACAGTGGCGCCGTGGCAGCCTCCGATGCCGGCACTGCGCCTGGCGACCCGCCCGCGACGCCGCACCCGTTCGCCGGTGACCCCGTCTTCGACCTCCACGTGGGCGGCAAGATGGAGGTGCGCTCGACCGTCGGTCTGAGCAGCCGCGACGACCTCTCGCTGGCCTACACCCCGGGCGTGGCCCGGGTGTGCGAGGCGATCGCCGACGACCCTTCGCTGACCCAGCACTACACCTGGGTGCCCAACACGGTGGCCGTGGTCACCGACGGGACCGCCGTGCTCGGCCTGGGCGACATCGGCCCGGCCGCCGCGATGCCGGTGATGGAGGGCAAGGCGGTGCTGTTCAAGCAGTTCGGCGGTGTGGACGCCGTCCCGATCTGCCTGGCGACGACCGATGTCGAGGAGATCATCGAGACCGTCGCCCGGCTCGCGCCGAGCTTCGGGGGGATCAACCTCGAGGACATCTCCGCGCCTCGCTGCTTCGAGATCGAGGACCGGCTCAAGGCGATGCTCGACATCCCGGTCTTCCACGACGACCAGCACGGCACGGCGGTCGTCGCCCTGGCCGCGCTGACCAACGCGCTGGCGCTCACGGGGCGCACTCCCGAGACCACCCGGGTCGTCGTCTCCGGAGCCGGCGCGGCAGGCGTGGCGGTGGCGCGGATCCTGCTCAACGCCGGCGTGAGCGACATCGCGGTGGTCGACCGGCAGGGCGTCGTGAACTCCCGACGCGCCGACCTGACCCCGGTGAAGAAGGCGCTGGCCGCCGAGACCGCCGATCGGCACGACCGGTACGGCGCGCTGGCCGACGTGATGACGGGGGCCGACGTCTACATCGGGGTCTCCGGCGGCACCGTGCCCGAGGAGGTCGTCGCCGGCATGGCCGCCGAGGCGATCGTCTTCGGCCTGGCCAACCCGACCCCCGAGGTGCCGGTCGAGATCGCCCACCGGCACGCCCGGATCGTGGCGACCGGCCGCTCCGACTACCCCAACCAGATCAACAACGTGCTCGCATTCCCCGGCATCTTCCGGGGCGCGTTCGACGTCCACGCCACCGCGATCACCGAGGGGATGAAGCTGGCGGCCGCCACCGCCCTGGCCGGCCTGGTCGGCGACGACCTCGCCGACGACCTGATCGTGCCGTCGCCGTTCGACCCCCGGGTCGGGCCGGCCGTCGCGTCGGCCGTGGCGGCTGCCGCCCGTGCCGAGGGCGTCGCGCGTCGCTGACCGGCGCCATGGACTCGGCGGACAGGAGCGCCGGGATCACGCTGCGTGGTCAGGTGCCGACTCGGCGGAGGAGCGCACCCGTGCCCTACTAGGGTCGGGTCATGTTCGCCGTGTACGCCGAGAGGTTCAGCTCCGACGACCCGCTGTCCGGCCTCGTGGTCGGGGAGCGGCCCGAGCCCGAGGTGCCCGACCCTTCGTCAGGTTCCGGACCAGCGGCTTGGACCACCGTCGAGGTGAAGGCCTCCGCCCTCAACCACCACGACCTCTGGTCGCTGCGCGGCGTCGGCCTGCGCGAGGACGCGCTGCCGATGATCCTCGGCTGCGACGCGGCGGGTGTCGACGAGGACGGCAACGACGTGATCGTCCACGCCGTGATCGGCGACCCGGGCTGGCGTGGCGACGAGACCGAGGACCCGCGTCGGTCGCTGCTCTCCGAGCGCTACCAGGGCACGTTCGCCGACCGGGTCGTCGTACCGCGGGGCAACCTGGTGCCCAAGCCGGCCTCGCTGTCGTACGCCGAGGCGGCCTGCCTGCCGACGGCGTGGCTGACGGCGTACCGGATGCTGTTCGTGCAGGGCGCGTCTGCGGCCCGGCCAGCACGTGCTGGTGCAAGGTGCCGGCGGCGGCGTCGCCACGGCGCTGATCACGCTCGCCCGGGCCGGTGGTCTCCAGGTGAGCGTCACCAGTCGCGACGAGGGCAAGCGGGCACGAGCGCTCGAGATCGGGGCCCACGAGGCCTACGAGACCGGCGCCCGGCTGCCCGAGCGCGTCGACGCCGTGATGGAGACGGTCGGCGCTGCCACCTGGAACCACTCCCTGCGGTCGTTGCGTCCGGGCGGCACGGTGGTGATCAGCGGCGCGACCAGTGGCCCCAACCCCGACCAGACCGAGCTGAACCGGATCTTCTTCCTCCAGCTCAAGGTGGTCGGGTCGACCATGGGCACCCGCGCCGAGCTGGCCCAGCTGGTCTCGATGCTCGACGCCACCGGCGCGCGGCCGCTCGTCGACCGGGTCCTGCCGATGACCGAGGCACGTGACGGCTTCGCTGCGATGCAGGGCGGCGACGTCTTCGGCAAGATCGTCTTCACCCGATGAGCGATCCCAGGACTCATCTGCTCACCGGGGCCGGCTCGGGGATCGGTGCGGCGCTCGCCGAGGTGCTGCATGCTCGCGGCGACCACCTGGTGCTGGCCGCGCGGTCCGACCAGCGGGCCGCCGAGCTGGCCGAGCGCTTCCCCGGCTCCGACACCCTGGTGCTCGACCTCGCCGACCCCGCCTCGCTGGAGCAGGTCGACGGGCTGCCCGACCGCCTCGACACGCTGCTCCACGTCGCCGGGGTCGTCGAGCTCGCGCCGGTGCACGAGGTCAGCTACGCCGAGCTGCGCGAGCAGCTGGACGTCAACCTGATCGCGCCGGCGCTGCTCACCCGCGCCTGCCTGCCGGCGCTGCGGGCGGCCCGCGGACTGGTCGTGTTCGTCAACTCGGCGGCCGGACTCGCGGCCGGGGCGTCGTGGTCGGCGTACGCCGCGTCGAAGTTCGGCCTGCGGGCGCTCGCCGACTCCCTTCGCGCCGAGGAGATGGAGCACGGCGTCCGGGTCACGACGGTCTTCCCCTCACGCACCGCGACCCCGATGCAGGAGAAGGTGCACGAGCAGGAAGGCCGGACCTACGACCCGTCGCTCTGGATCCAGCCCGAGACGGTCGTGGCCACGATGCTGCACGTGATCGACCTGGCTCCCGACGCGACGATCCCCGAGGTCACGGTCCGGCCGGTCGTCCCCTGGCGCCCGGCCTGATCGCCCCAGTCGGCCATGACGACTCAGCGGGAGCGCGCTGCGGCGCAGACCGCCTACCGACCTCTCTCGAGGACGAAGATCCGGAGGCGGCGGCCGGTGATCCGCTGCTGGTACTTCAGGTAGCCGCCGTAGACCTGTGCGGAGCCGGCCAGCACCCGCGCCTGCTCGTCGGCGGTGGCGGGCCGGGCGACCGCCTCGACGGTGCGCTGCCGGTAGGTGACCGAGGCGCGCGGGTCTGCCTCCAGGTTGAGCACCCAGGCGGGAGTCCGGGGCTGGCCGAAGTTGGTGCCGAGGAGGGCGAGGGTGCCGTCGATCGGGACCGCGATCAGGTGGGTGGTACGGCGCTGACCGCTCCTGCGGCCCGTGCTGGCGACGTCGATGACGGGCAGTGCCGCCAGCACCTCCGGAGCGCTGGTCCGACCGCGGGAGAGCCGGCCGACCGCGTCGTCGAGATGACGCAGCACCTTGGAGAACGTCCACGCACCCGGCCGTGTGGAGGCCAACCGCTGCACCGTGCGCTGGAAGGCGTTCGGCCGGCGCAGGTGGTACCCGAGGTCGTCAGCGAGGCCCACGCTCAGTCCTCGGGGTCGTCGAGGCGCGCCAGCCAGGTGGCGAAGCGTTCCACGGCGGTCTCGAACTCGGGGTGGGTGTCGGTGAACTCCGAGAGCCGTTCGCCCAGCCACGCCAAGGTGACCTCCTCGTCACCCCGGCGCTGCTGCAGCTCCTCGATCCCGCGGTCGGTGAAGTACAACGTCCGGGGCCCTCTAGTACGACGCGTCGACGCGGTCGTCGGCCGAGTCGAAGGCGGTGGCCATCAGCTCGCGCTGCTCCTCCGCGTGCCGCTTCGCGGTCCCGACGGACGGCGACGAGCACGCCGGCCGGGTGACCGGCTCGACCTCGAGGTCGAGGGTGGGCCAGACGTTGAGGGCGTAGTGCGGCCACGGACCCATGTTGGCGGGCTCGTCCTGTACCCAGCGCACGTGCTTGAGGTGCGGGTAGCGCGCGATCTCGGCCCGGATCTCGTCGACCGGCCGGGGGTAGAGCTGCTCGATGCGAGCGATGGCGAAGCGACCGCCGTCCTCGCGCTTGCCGCGCTCGACCATCAGGTCCCAGGTGACGCGTCCCGAGCAGAGCAGCAGGGTCTCGACCTGCTCGGCGTCGGCGTGGTCGTCGGGGATGAACGGCCGGAACTCGCCCTCCGTGAAGTCGCCGGGCTGCGAAGCCGCCTCCTTGCGCTTGAGCATCGACTTCGGCGTGAACACCACCATCGGCCGGTGCACCTCGCCGAGCGAGTGTTGCCGCAGCAGGTGGAAGTACGACGCGGGGGTCGACGGCTGGGCGACGACGAACGCCTCGTCGGCACACATGATCAGCCACCGCTCGATGCGGGCGGAGGAGTGGTCGGGGCCCTGCCCCTCGTAGCCGTGGGGGAGCAGCAGGACGACACCGGACTGCTGGCGCCACTTGGTCTCACCCGACGTGATGAACTCGTCGATGACGGTCTGCGCGCCGTTGACGAAGTCGCCGAACTGCGCCTCCCAGAGCACCAGCGCGTCGGGCCGGGCGACGGAGTAGCCGTACTCGAAGCCGAGCGCTGCGTACTCGGAGAGCAGCGAGTCGTAGATGTAGAACTTCGCCTGGTCGTCGGTGAGCGCCGTGAGCGGTGTCCACTCGTGGGCGTTCACCCGGTCGATGATCGTGCCGAAGCGCGAGACGAACGTACCCCGGCGTGAGTCCTGACCCGCCAGCCGGACCGGCCGGCCGTCCATCAGCAGCGACCCGAGCGCGAGGATCTCGCCGGTGCCCCAGTCGATCGGGCCGTCGGCGATCGCGTTGGCGCGACGCTGCAGCTGGGGCATCACCTTGGGATGCACGGTGAAGCCCTCGGGGGGCGTGACGTAGGCGTCGGCGATCCGCTTCATCACCTCGGCGCTGACCGCGGTCTGCGTGGCGCCGCCGATCTTCTCGGGGTAGTCGGGGACCGTCGTCCACTCCTTCGGGTGGGAGTCGGCCTCCCGCACCTCGGTGAACACCCGCTCCAGCTGCTGCTGGTAGTCCTGGAGGACCTGCTCGGCCTCCTCGATCGTGATGTCACCACGACCGATGAGCGACTCGGTGTAGAGCTTGCGCACCGAGCGCTTCTGCTCGATCAGGTCGTACATCAACGGCTGGGTGTACGACGGGTCGTCGCCCTCGTTGTGCCCGCGGCGGCGGTAGCAGACCAGGTCGATCACGACGTCCTTGTTGAACGCCTGGCGGTACTCGAACGCCAGGCGGGAGACCCGGATGCACGCCTCGGGGTCGTCACCGTTCACGTGGAAGATCGGCGCCTGCACCATCCGGGCGACGTCGGTGCAGTAGAGGGACGACCGCGACGAGCCGGGTGAGGTGGTGAACCCCACCTGGTTGTTGACGACCAGGTGGATGGTGCCGCCGGTGCGGTAGCCGCGCAGCTGGGACAGGTTCAGGGTCTCGGCGACCACGCCCTGGCCCGCGAACGCGGCGTCACCGTGGACCAGCAGCGGGAGCACGGGGTAGTCGGCACCGCGGTTGAGGACGTCCTGCTTGGCCCGTGCGATGCCCTCGAGCACCGGGTCGACCGCCTCGAGGTGGGACGGGTTGGCCGCCACCGACACCTTGATCTTGTCGCCGAGTCCGGAGAGGAACTCGCCCTCGGCGCCGAGGTGGTACTTGACGTCGCCCGAGCCCTGCACCGTGCGCGGGTCGATGTTGCCCTCGAACTCGCGGAAGATCTGGGAGTACTTCTTGCCGACGATGTTGGCCAGCACGTTGAGCCGGCCGCGGTGGGCCATCCCGATGGTGACCTCGTCGAGCCCGATCTCGGCCGCGGCCTCGCAGATCTCGTCGATGACGCGGGATCGTGGTCTCGCCGCCCTCGAGGCTGAACCGCTTCTGCCCGACGAACTTGGTCTGCAGGAAGGTCTCGAACGCCTCGGCCTGGTTGAGCTTGAGCAGGATCCGCAGCTGCTCCTGGCGGGGCGGCTTGGTGTGCGGACGCTCGACGCGCTCCTGGATCCAACGGCGCTGCTCGGGATCCATGATGTGCATGTACTCGATGCCGGTGGTGCGGCAGTAGGAGTCGCGCAGGATGCCGAGGACGTCGCGCAGCTTCATGAACGGCCGGCCCTCGCCGCCGAAGCTGCCCGGCGGCGAACTCGCGGTCGAGGTCCCACAGGGTGAGGCCGTGCGACTCGATCTCGAGGTCGGGGTGGCTGCGCTGGCGGTACTCCAGCGGGTCGGTGTCGGCCATCAGGTGGCCACGGACGCGGTAGGCGTGGATCAGCTCGAGGATCCGGGCCTGCTTGCCGATCTCGTCGTCGTGCGACGTGGCGATGTCGTTCTTCCAGCGGATCGGCTCGTAGGGGATCCGCAGGGCCCGGAAGATCTCGTCGTAGAAGCCACCCTCGCCGAGCAGCAGAGCGTGGAGACGCTTGAGGAACTCGCCCGACTGCGCGCCCTGGATGACCCGGTGGTCGTAGGTGGAGGTGAGGGTCATCACCTTGCTGATCGCGTTGCGGGTGATCGTGTGCTCGGAGGCGCCTTGGTACTCCGGGGGGTACTCCATCGCGCCGACGCCGATGATCGCGCCCTGCCCGCGCATCAGGCGCGGCACCGAGTGGTTGGTGCCGATGGTGCCCGGGTTGGTCAGGGAGATCGTGGTGCCCTGGAAGTCCTCGACGGTGAGCTTGCCGTTGCGCGCCTTGCGGACGACGTCCTCGTAGGCGGTCCAGAACGCCGCGAAGTCCATCGTCTCGGCGGCCTTGATGTTGGGAACCAGGAGCTGACGGGTGCCGTCGGGCTTCTGCATGTCGATCGCGAGGCCGAGGTTGATGTGGGCCGGGGTGATCTGGTTGGGCTTGCCGTCGACCACGTCGAAGCCGACGTTCATCTCGGGCATCGCCTTGAGCGCCTTGACCAGCGCGTAGCCGATCAGGTGGGTGAACGACACCTTGCCGCCGCGAGCACGGGAGAGGTGGTTGTTGATCACGATGCGGTTGTCCCAGAGCAGCTTGACCGGCACCGAGCGCACGGAGGTCGCGGTGGGGACGGTCAGGGAGTCGTCCATGTTGGCCACGGTGCGGGCGGGGGCGCCGCGCAGCACGGTGTAGGTCGGCTGGTCGGTCGCCGCGGCGGGCGCGGGCCGCTCCTTCTCCTTGGGCACCGGACGGTCGGTGCCCTTGGCCGGCTCGTCCGCCTTGGTCTCCGGGCGCGGCTTGGCCCGGGGGGCCGGGACCGACGTCGTGGCGGGGGCGGTCTGCGCTCGGCGGGGCCTTCGTCGTACCGGTCGAGTCGGTCGGGGCGGGCGAGGCGTGAGAGGCGGGCGAGGCGGCGCTCGAGGCAGCGGGGCCGGAGCCGTTGGCGGCGACGGCGGGGCCGGAGCCGTTGGCGGCGGGGCCGGAGCCGTTGCCGGAGTGGCTCTTGAAGTACGACGCCCAGCTCGGGTCGACGCTCCCCGGATCGCGCTGGAACTGGTCGAACATCTCCTCGACGAGCCACTCGTTGGCTCCGAAGTCGGAAGACGGGTCAGGGGCAGCTGCGGTGGAGCCTGCGGTGGTGGTCGGGTCGGACGGGGACTGCTGCTGCGGCACGGGTGGAATCGCCTCTTCACTGAAAGCGTGCGCGTGGGTGGTGGATGCGTCGTCAAGGCTAGTCCCCCACGCGAGCAAATGCCGAAGTACGACGCCTGGGTGGTGCAAGGTGTTCGCGTGCACCCCCGCCTACCCCGTCTCCGCCCCTCGGGCCGCCGCGGCGCGCCCTCGATCGCGGCCGTGCTGACCGTGGTCGCCCTGGCCGTGGGCGGCTGCAGCAGCAGCGGCTCGTCGACCCCCGCCGCGGCGCCCGGAACGTCGGGGACGGCCACCGGCGATGCGGCGCCGATGGCCAGCAAGATCGTGATCGGCACGGTGGCCGGGAACGTCCACCAGCCCTACCGCCGGCGCTTCGCGGCCGCCCGGCCGCAGCTCGAGAAGTCCGTGGGCCAGGCGGTCGACGCGTGGCTCGACGGAGGGTTCGTCGGGGTCAGCTACCCGCGCGACAGCTTCGACACGGCGTTCGCGTCCTTCACCCCCGACGCCCGTGCAGACGCCGAGCGTGACCACGACCTGATGACGCTGTGGGGCTACCGCCACCAGATCGACGGGGTGACCACGACGCACCGCACGGTCAAGATCGACGTGCTCGCCCCCCACGGCAAGCCCGCCGCGGCGACGGCGCGGGTCGACCTGCGGTTCACCACCAGCGGAGACGTGGCCAAGCCGGTCGAGGTGAGCGGGCGACTGTTCCTCACCCCGACCGCCGGCGGGCCCTGGCGGATCTTCGGGTACGACGTGGCGAAGGGAGCCCGCGGATGAACCGCCGGCATCTGGTCCGGGTGGTCCGGCTGGCGACGCTGGCCCTCGTGCTCGGCGTCGTCGCCCTCGTCATCCCCGACTCCGGGGTGAAGCCCACCGAGCTGGCCCTGGTCAAGGTGAACCAGGCCGACGCCGCCGCGATCGGGCCGCACGTGATCTCGATCCTCGCGGTCGGCTCCGACGCCCGGCCCGGCGAGGACATGACGCGGAGCCGCGGTGATGCCCTCCAGCTGGTCACGATCAACACCCAGACCCACGCCGCGAGCATCATCGGCGTGCCGCGCGACTCCTACGTCGACATCGCCGGCCACGGCATGGACAAGATCAACGCCTCCCTCTACTACGGCGGACCCCAGCTGCTCGGGAAGACGGTGGGCGACCTGATCGGGGTGCAGCCGAAGTACGTCTTCGTCACCCGGTTCCCCTACTTCATCGCGATGGTGAACTGGCTCGGCGGGGTGAAGGTCAACAACCCCTACGCGTTCAGCGACGACCCGCTCAAGCCTGCCGGGTTCCCGGCCGGGCCGCATCCATCTCGGTGGGTACGACGCGATGGCCTACTCCCGGATCAGGCACACCCTCCCGACCGGCGACTTCGACCGCTCGGCCCACCAGGAGATCGTGCTGAAGGCGATCCAGGCCAAGGTGCACGCCGAGGCCGGGCAGGGCCGGCTTCATCGAGCACGGGGTGCTCGACGCGATGAGCCACATGTACACCAACCTGCCGCCCGGCGAGCTGTTCCGGCTGGCGCAGGTGATGGCGCAGGTCGACCCGTCGAAGGTGAGGTCGTGCGTGGTCCAGGGCGGCATCGGCACCACGTCGTACGGCGCGAGCATCGTGCTGCCCTACGTCTCCCAGGCCCGCGACATGGGTGACCAGGTGCGCGACGACGCCACACTGTCCCACTGCGGCTGACCCTCGTCGGCCGGACCAGGGCCCAAGGTCACCCCGGCTCCCGACTGGTGCCCCGTGCCTGTGACCGCCGGCGCCTGCACGCTGGTGGCATGAGCACACCGTCGACCCGCCTCACCGAGGAGCTCATCCGGACCGCCTGCCGGGCGCCGAGCGTCGCGAACACCCAGCCGTGGCTCTGGCGGGTCACCGACGACGACGCCGTCGAGCTGCTCGCCGACCGGACGCGCCGGCTGACCACCCTCGACCCCCACGGACGGGAGCTGGTCATCAGCTGCGGGTCGGCCCTGCACTCCTTCGTGGTCGCCGCCGACGCCTTCGGGCTCGTGGCGACCCCGACCGAGCTGCCGGTGGCCGACGACCCCGACCTCCTGGCGATCGTGCGGCTCGCCCCGGGTCGGCTCACCGACGAGGGCGTCGAGCGGCTCGCGGCGCTGGAGAACCGGCGTACCGACCGCCGAGGCGTGGCCGACTGGCCCGTCCCGCCGCAGCGGCTGCAGCAGCTCACCGAGCTCGCCGAGGACGAGGGCGCTCGGGTCGTGGTGCTCAGCGACCCCGGGGCCGCCCACCGGGCCGAGGAGCTCCTCGAGGACGCCCGGCAGCACCAGCTGGCCGACCCGGCGGCGATGGCGGAGCAGGAGGCCTGGCGCGACCGGGTGACCGCTGACGGAGTCCCGGGCCGGGTCGCGGAGCCCAGCGACGCCCTCGAGCCGCACCGGCCGCCGACCCGGTTCGCCCGGCACGAGGCTGCCCGCGACCCGAGCGACCAGCACCGCGACGTCCTGGTCGCGATCTGCACGGAGACCGACGACCCGCCAGCCTGGCTAGCGGCCGGGCGCGCGCTCAGTGCCCTGTGGCTGGAGGCGACCCGGACCGACCTGGCGCTCACCCCGACGACGCAGGTCACCGAGGTGGGCTCCACGCGGGCGCTGCTGGCCCGCGAGGTCCTGGACGGTCTGCAGCCACAGGTCCTCGCCCGCGTGGGCTGGCCTGCGGCAGCCGCCTCCAGCCCCCGCACCGCCCGCACCCCCCGTCGTCGGGTCGAGGACGTGCTGCGTGGCTGACTGCGTCGGCGGGCGCGGCTAGCGTGCGCTCATGGCGTACGACGAGGGGCTGGCCGAGCGGATCCGTGACCTCACCGGGGGTGAGCCGGTGGTCGAGAAGAGCATGTTCGGCGGCCGGGCGTTCCTCCTGGGTGGCCACCTGGCGGTGGCCGCGAGCAGGCAGGGCGGTCTCCTGGTGCGCGTCGAGCCGTCGCAGACCGAGGTCCTGCTCCACGAGCCCGGGACGGCGCCGATGGAGATGGGGGGCCGACCCGACGTCCCCGGCTGGCTCCGGGTCGAGTCGACTGCTGTCGACGACGACGACGCCCTCGCCGCCTGGGTCCAGCGTGGTCTCGACTACGCGGGGTCGCTGCCGCCGAAGTAGCGCCCGCCTCACGACGCGGAGTGGGGCCCGAGGTGGACCAAGAGGCCGTGCGCTCCGTTGTCGAGGGTGGCGGTGTCTGCCGTCGACCACGACCGTGACCTTCCCGTCGAGGGCCTGCAGCACGGCGTCCTCCACGTCGGCGGCAGCACCCGGGCAGGCCATCTTGGTCGTCATCACCGGCCCGAACCTCAAGGTGTCGCCGTCGGCCTCCACCGTCGTACTGCCCCGGTTGCAGCCGGTGTCGAGGTGGACCGTGCCGTCGGTCCCGACCTCCAGGGTCGGCGTCCGGACCCCGTCGGGCAGCGTCGTCGCGGCGTTCTGCGTCGTCAGGCCGGTGACCGTCCAGGTCCGCCCGAGCAGGGTGGCCGCCTCGGCTTCGACCTCGGTCTGGAGGTGCAAGGTGACGCCGTCGGAGGTGAGGGTGAGGCTGTCGCCGTCGAGCGTGGCGTCGACGCCGGCCTGCAACCAGGTCTGCAGCCACTGGTCCTGCTTCATCAGGTCGTCGGGGCAGCCCATCTGGGTGCTGCCCACGCCGTCGGACCACGAGAGCCGGCCGTCCTTCACGACGTAGGGACCGAACAGGCCGTTGCAGCCCGCGCCGGCGCCCATGCTGCCGCTCTGGAAGCTCAGCCGGACGTGGGTGCCGGGCACGAGCTGGTGTCCCTCGATGCTCGAGGAGATGTACGTCGAGTGGTCGAGGTGCGTCGGCCGTGAGCGCGGCCGTGCTGCTCGACGATCCGTTGCCGCAGCCGGCGAGCACGAGCGTGGCCAGCGCCAGAGCGGTGAACGGGACCGGACGCAGACGGGTCATGTCCGCAGTATCGGGGCCCGTCGGGGGTGGCGGGGTGGCGACGCGGCGTACCGCCCCTCGCGACGCGGCGGACGCCGTCACGGGCAGGAGCCGAGCCGCCCGTCGGCGAGTCCTTCGGCCAGGGCGAGCCAGGCGGCGCCGTAGTAGGTCGGATGACCGGCTTCGGTCTGACCGGCACCGCGTTCCAGGTCGGCGACCCCGCCTCCGTCTCCCGAGGAGCGGGCGGCTGCCGCCGAGGCGAGCAGCGCCACCGCCGAGGGGCTGGGATCGACCGGGTCGCCCGTGAGCGACAGCGCGTTGGCCGACGAGCGGTCGTCGCGCTGGAGCACGGACCACCAGGCTGCGGCGAGGCGTCGTGACCGCGCGTCGCAGCCGGCCTCGAACCACAGCGGGACCCGCTGGGCATCGGGGCCGTACTGCGGCTCCCCCGCTCCGCCGCCCTGGCCGCTGGGGACGAGGCGCCCACCCTCGAGCCTGGTCCAGTCGGCGGGGAGGAGCCGCCCGTCGTCCGTGAGTCGCGCGACGAGGTCGACCGAGGTGGTGGCGAGGCCGTTCCAACGGGGGTCGTCGGTGAGCACGGCGAGGGCGGAGAAGACCGAGGGCATCAGGTACGACGGGTTGACGACCGCCGGGGCGGCGACGGCCCAGGGACCGGCGACCAGCACCGGGCGTCCGCTGCTGTCGTGGACGGTCTCGCGCTGGAGCACGGCTGAGGCCAGCGCGCGGCCGTCGGCGTGCATCGCGTCGTCGTCGGGTCCCGCGTAGCGCAGGAGGGCGTAGGCGGCGAGCACGTCGGCGTCAGCCGCCGGTTGGGGATCGAGGATCTTCCCCTGGCTGTCGGCGTGGAAGGACAGCAGGCCGTCGGCGGTGCGCAGGTGGTCCCGGGTCCAGGTCCAGATGGTGCGCACGACCTCGGGCCTTCCGGCCAGCTCAGCCGCCAGCATCCCGTAGGCCTGGCCCTCGCTGACGATGTCGGCTCCCTGGTCGTGCCGCAGCACCCGGCCGTCCGGCTCCGCGTACGCGGACAGGAAGGTGTCAGCAGGTGACCCGTCGTCGGTGGCTGCTCGACTCGGGAGCTCGGCCGCCCCGCTCGCACCACCCCCGCAGGCACTCGCCGTACCGAGCAGGACACCGGCCGCGGCGAGAGCCATGGCGCTCCGACCGGACCTGGGTCCCGGGATCATCGGCAGCCTCCCCTCACACCGCGCGCGTCGGGCAGCGCGGCCACCGGCTGTGCGTCCGCGTTGACACCCGAGCCTCTCTCGGGTCACTGCCCCGTACGCGAGGGGTACCCCTGGCAAGGGGCGGCATGCACGGGTCGCAGGGCCACCGCAGTGGTCGACCACCAGCAGGGCCTACAGGATGTTCACGGCCCGGGCGATGACCAGGGTGGCGAGGGTCAAGGAGATCAGGGCCTCCCCGATCATCATCATCTTCGCCCAGCGCTTGATGGCCGAGACGTCCGTCGGCCCGAAGGCCGTTGCGGTGTTGAACGAGAGAGCCAGGTAGTCGGCGAACTGGGGGAACCAGTCGACGGGCGCGAACTCGGGGAGCGTCATCTCCGGGAACACGAACGCCGGGTCAGCGCGCGTCGTCGCGGCTGCCCTCGCCGCGGCTCCACCACCGTCGAGGTCCCAGTACCACAACGCGAAGGTGATCACGTTGATCAGCCAGACGATCGCACCGGTGGCGAAGAGCTCTTCGGCCGACCCGAACGACTTCGCCGCCAAGATGTCGGCGACCAGCCGGGCTGCGGCCACGGCATTCACCAGGGTGATCGAGCCGATCATGAGCCCCGTCGTGACGCGGAGCCACGGGCGGTTGCGGTCGATCCGTCCTGGGTCGCCGGCGACGAGCACCAGGAGGAACACCACGAGGAAGACCGGGTAGGGCCAGTGCGGGGCCAGCAGGAACCGGCTGGGCAGGACGAGGTGGAGAACGCCCGCGGTCAGGGCCGCGACCGCCATCGGCCATCGACGCTCTCCGCGCGCGGGGTCCTGGCTCATGCATCCTCCTCGACAGGAGGGCGACGTCCGGCTGCCTACCGGCCATGTACCGGCCATGAGCGTGACCCCCGGCGAGATCGCCGATGCTCACCACGTCGTCCCGGTCCGATGTCTACAGCATGGAAGCCGGCCGGGATGCCGCTGCCCGAACGTCGCCCTGCCGGAGTTCGGCCGAGGTTCGTCACTGGCAGATCGCCCAGGAGGCGCGACGACCAGTCGGAGGGCGCCCCCGGAAGGATTCGAACCTTCGCTCCCGCCTCCGGAGGGCGGTGCTCTATCCCCTGAGCTACGGGGGCCCAGGTGGGACGACCTTACAAGCGCACGGGGTACGGGCGGAAACCGGCGCCCCGCTCTGCGGCGGCGCACGCAGCGGCGTACCGGCTCAGCCCCGCACGGCCTCCAGCTCGGCCCCCGTGCTCTCGTCGAGCAGGCGCCGCGCCAGGTTGTCGAGGGCTGCGCCGAGGAGCACGTCGTCCTCGGCGCCCCAGTCGCTGAGCTCGCGCGCCAGCCAGCGGCGGCGGGCGTCGATCAGGCGGCTGATCTCGGCCGTCCCGGACTCGGTCAGGCTCAACCTGCTCCCGTCCTCGGACAGGTAGCCACGCTGCATCGCGGCGGCGAACGCGGGAGCGAGCACCTCAGCGGGGACGCGCACCAGGTGTGCGATGTCGCCGAGCGTGGGAGTCGACCCGAGCCGGGCCCGCACGTGCACCTGGGCCAGGCACCACGCGTCCGCGAGAGCCAGACCGGTGTCGGCGTCGCGCCACAGGCTCACCACGTCGTCGCGGGTGGTGCGGCTCATCAGCCGGGCGATGGCGACCTCCAGCCGGCGTACCCGGTCGCTGTTCTCGGGCATGCCGAAGGCGTCACCGACGTCGGAGACGCCTGCGCGGCTGCTGCCGCGCAGCGGCACCTCCTTGAGGAACCACGCCAACGCGAAGGCGACGAGCGCTACCGGCACGGCGGAGAGGAACACGACGTGGATGGCGTGGGCGTAGGCCTCCACGATCGCGGTGATCTCGTTCGCGGGGTAGGAGTGCAGCCCGGCAGGCGTGGTGGTGCGCGCCGGGTCGACGCCCGGGGAGGCGGCGTACGCCGCGGGCAGGTGCCCGGCGAGGACGTTGGCGTAGATGGTGCCGAAGATCGACGCTCCGAAGGAGCTGCCGAGGGTGCGGAAGAAGGTGACCCCGGACGTCGCGACCCCGAGGTCGCGGTAGGCCGCGGTGTTCTGGACGATGATCGTCAGCACCTGCATGCACAGACCGATCCCGGCACCGAGCACGAGCATGTCGACCGCGCGCACCCCCCAGGGCGTGGTGGCGTCCATCCGCGAGAGCAGCCACAGCCCGATCGCCATCACCAGCGAGCCGACGATCGGGAACCACCGGTAGCGGCCGGTCCTCCCGATGACCGTGCCGGAGGCGACGGACGTGACCAGGAGACCGATCACCAGCGGCAGGGTCTGCAGGCCCGGACTCGGTGGCCGAGACGCCCGTCGACGTACTGCAGGAAGGTCGGCAGGAAGGTCATTGCGCCGAGCATCGCGAAGCCGACGATGAAGGCGAGGACCACCGAGATCCTGAACACCGAGGAGCGGAACAGCCGCAGCGGCAGGATCGGGTCGCTGGCGCGCGACTCCGCCCAGACGAACAGACCGAGGCTGACCGCCGAGACCACGAAGAGGCCGATGATCATCGGCGAGCCCCACGCGTACTGCGTGCCGCCCCACGACACCGCCAGGGTCAGGCAGCCGGCGCCCACCGACACGAACGCCGACGCCGAGGTAGTCGATGACCGCGCGACCGATGGCGGCGATCTTGGGCATCGTGGTGGCGGCCAGGATGACGACCCCGATGCCGATCGGCAGGTTGACGTAGAAGGCCCAGCGCCACGACAGGTGGTCGGTGAAGAGGCCGCCGAGCAGCGGACCGAGCACGGTGGTCACGCCGAAGACCGCACCCAGCGCGCCCTGGTACTTCCCTCGCTCACGGAGCGGGATCACGTCGCCGATGACCGCCGTCGCGGTGACGGCCAGACCGCCGGCCCCGAAGCCCTGCACCGCCCGCCACGCGATCAGCCACGACATGGTCTGGGCGAACCCGCAGGCGGCGGACGCCACGATGAAGACCAGCGCGGAGACCTGGAACACCAGCTTGCGACCGAACAGGTCACCGAACTTGCCGGCCAGCACCGTCGCGACGGTGTCCGTGAGCAGGTACGCCGACACGACCCACGACAGGTGCTCGGCGCCGCCCAGGTCGCCGACGATCGTCGGCAGCGCGGTCGAGACGATGGTCTGGTCCAGGGCGGCCAGCAGCATGCCGCCGACCACGGTGAGGAAGACCAGGTTCATCCGGCGCCGGTCGAGGGGGATCTCCTCGGGCGCATCGGGCGCATCGGGCGGAGCGGTCTCGCTGAGGGCGGACATGCCCGCAGCCTAGGAGACCGCGGCGCGCCAGGGCAGTGCCTGGCTCCAGAAGGATGGACCGCTCTGGTCACCCCACCCGTGGGTGCGGGAGCATGCGGGGCGACCGGTGTCCTGCACGAGGGCAGCCGTCCGGTCGCCGACACACACCCGCGGGGGCGTCCTTCTCGCGCCGAAGGCAGGCAATGGCATGACGGATCCACAGCAGCACGGTCAGGCGGACGTTGCCGGTACGCCGGCGAAGGCGGCGTCGTTCGACCCCTCGGCGATCGACCCCGTGGCAGTCATCCGCTCCAAGCCGTACCTCTCGGCGCTGGTGCTCGCGGCGCTGCTCGGCGTCCCGATCTCGGCTGCGGCCTACGGCTTCCTCGCGCTGACCTCGAAGGTGCAGACGGCCGTCTTCCAGGACCTCCCCGACCACCTCTTCACCGGGACGACGCCGGCCTGGTGGCCGCTGCCCTGGCTGCTGCTGTGTGGAGTGCTGACCGCCTCGGCGATCCGCTACCTGCCCGGGAACGGCGGACACTCGCCCGCGCTGGGCTTCCAGATGGGCGGCGGGCCCCCCGTCGACCGGGAGCTTCCCGGCATCATCCTGGCCTCCGTCGCCACGCTCAGCCTGGGCGCGGTGCTGGGACCGGAAGCGCCCCTGATCGCGATCGGCGGCGGCCTGGCGGCCCTCACCGTGCACCTGGTCAACAAGGACGCACCACCGATGGCGCTGACGATCATGGCGTCGGCGGGAAGCTTCGCCGCGATCAGCACCCTGCTCGGGTCGCCCCTGCTCGGCGCCTTCCTGATCATGGAGGCGGCCGGCATCGGCGGCGTCACCTTGAGCCTGGTCGCACTGCCGGGGCTGCTGGCCTCGGGCATCGGGGCCCTGGTCTTCATCGGCCTGGACAACTGGACCGGCCTGGGCACGTTCTCCTTGGCGATCACGTCTGTCCCCCCGGCCACCACCCCGACGATCGCCACGATGGCCTGGGCGGTGGTGCTCGGGGCCGCGGCAGCGCCCGATCGGTTGGGCGATCCGGTGGGGCGCTCTGACCCTCCGCCCGCTGGTCCACCGGGGCCGGGTGCCGGTCACCGCCGCGCTCGGAGCTCCTCGTCGGTCTCCTCGCGATGAGCTACCAGCTGATCTCGGGGAACAGCTTCACCCAGGTGCTGTTCTCCGGGCAGGACGCTCTTCCGCCGCTGGTGTCCCACGCCGCCGACTACTCGGTCGGCACGCTGCTCCTGCTCGCCCTGTGCAAGACGGTCGCCTACTCGCTCTCGCTGAGCGCCTTCCGCGGGGGCCCCGTGTTCCCGGCCATCTTCATCGGCGGGGCGCTGGGCATCGCGGCGGGCGGCCTGCCCGGGATGGAGCTGGCCGCGTCCATCGCGATCGGCATCGGCGCCATGTGCACCACGATGCTCCGGCTCCCTCTCACCGCCACCCTCCTGGCCGTCCTCCTGCTCGGGGCCGACGGGGCCGCGGTCACCCCGCCGGTCATCGTCGCGGTGGTGATCGCCTTCGTCGTGACCAACCTGCTCCCCGCCCCGGCGCCGGTCGAGCCGGCGGCGGTTCCGGCGGCGCAGCCGGCCTGAGCCGTCGGGGCCACCCAGCAGGCGGAAGCGGGTCGAGGCGTCGGCCGGGCCGCCGATACCCTGGACCGGTGACCCCCCAGCAGCTCTCCGACCTCATCGTCGCCTCCTTGGCGGACCTGTCCGCCGAGGGTGCGCTGACGCTCCCTGCGGGCGTGCCCGAGACGGTCACGGTCGAGCGCCCGCGTCAGAAGGGTCACGGCGACTACGCCACCAACGTCGCGCTCCAGCTCGCCAAGCAGGCCGGCGTGGCACCGCGCGACCTGGCGGCCTCGGTCGCGGCCCGGCTGGAGCAGGCCGACGGCATCGCCGGGGTCGAGGTGGCAGGCCCCGGGTTCCTCAACATCACCGTCGCGGCGGCGGCCCAGGGCCAGGTGGCCGACGACGTGGTCGCGGCCGGCGCGGCGTACGGCGGCTCCGAGGCGGGTGCGAAGGAGAAGGTCGACCTCGAGTTCGTCTCGGCCAACCCCACCGGCCCGGTGCACCCTGGCCAGTGCTCGATGGGCCGCGGTAGGAGACACCCTGGCCCGGCTGTTCGAGGCCAGCGGCTACCAGGTCACCCGCGAGTACTACTTCAACGACCACGGCGCCCAGATCGACCGGTTCAGCCGGTCGCTGCTCGCGTCGCGCACGGAACCAACCGACCCCCGACGACGGCTACCCCGGCCAGTACGTCGCCGAGATCGCGTCCGCCGTGGTCGCCGAGCACCCCGACGCCCTCGGACTGCCCGACGACGAGGCCCTGGAGGTCTTCCGGGCCACGGGCGTCGGCCTGATGTTCGCCGAGATCAAGCAGACCCTGGCCGACTTCCGGGTGCCGTTCGACGTCTACTTCCACGAGAACGACCTCTACGAGTCCGGCGCCACCGACCGGGCGATCGCGCGGCTCCGCGAGCTCGGCAACATCTACGAGCGGGACGGCGCCACCTGGCTGCGCACCGAGCAGTTCGGTGACGACAAGGACCGGGTGATCATCAAGAGCGACGGCGAGGGTGCCTACATCTCCGGTGACGCGGCCTACTACCTCGACAAGCGCGAGCGCGGCTTCGACCGCTGCATCATCCTGCTCGGCGCCGACCACCACGGCTACGTCGGCCGGATGATGGCGCTGTGTGCGGCCTTCGGGGACGAGCCGGGGGTCAACCTCGAGATCATCATCGGCCAGATGGTCAACCTGCTCAGCCACGGCGACGGTCGTCCGCATGTGCAAGCGGGCCGGCAACATCGTCACCCTGCTCGACCTCGTCGACGAGATCGGCGTCGACGCCGCTCGCTACGCCCTGGCCCGCTACCCGTCGAGACCGCCGCTCGACACTCGACGTCGACCTGTGGGCCAGGGCCACCAGCGACAACCCGGTCTTCTACGTGCAGTACGCCCACGCCCGGGTCGCGTCGATCCTGCGCAACGCGGCCGATCTCGGGCTCGAGCGCCGGCGTCCCACCCCGACCTGCTCACCCACGAGAAGGAGGGCGAGCTGCTCCGCGCGCTGGCGGAGTTCCCGCGTGTGGTCGCGGCGGCGACGACGCTGCGCGAGCCCCACCGGGTCGCGCGCTACCTGGAGGACACCGCGGCGTCGTACCACCGGTTCTACGACAGCTGCCGGGTGCTGCCGATGGGCGACGAGGAGCCGTCCGACCTGCACCGGGCGCGGCTGCGCCTGGTCGAGGCCACCCAGGATCGTGCTCGCCAACGGACTCGGCCTGCTCGGCGTCTCCGCCCCCGAGCGGATGTAGCCGTGCGCCACCCACGAGGCCGGCTGGGCGCACGCCGAGGGCGCGCTCCGGCCCCCGAGCTGGCTGCGCTCGCCCGAGCGACCCCAACGCGCTGGTACCCGGCCTGTGGTCGACGACGACGGCCAAAGGTCGACGGGGCGTTGGTCGTCGGCGGCGTCTCGGTGCCCGACCTGGTCGCCGAGCGTCAACACGCCGGCGTACGTCCTCGACGAGGCCGACTTCCGGGCCCGCGCGCGAGCCTTCCGCGAGGGTTTCGCGGCCTACGACGTCTACTACGCCGGCAAGGCGTTCCTCTGCACGACGGTCGCCCGCTGGGTGGCCGAGGAGGGTCTCTGCCTCGACGTCTGCTCCGACGGCGAGCTCACGGTCGCGCTGCGGGCCGGCTTCGACCCGGCTCGGATCGGCTACCACGGCAACACCAAGACCGAGCCCGAGCTGCGGCGCGCGGTGGCGGAGGGAGTCGGCCGGATCATCGTCGACTCCTTCGACGAGATCGAGCGGCTCGGCCGGGTCACCGCGAGCCTGCGGCTCGTACCGCAGCCGGTGATGGTCCGGGTGACCGCCGGCGTCGAGGCCCACACGCACGAGTACATCGCGACCGCGCACGAGGACCAGAAGTTCGGCTTCTCGATCACCTCGGGCGACGCCCTCGAGGCCGTACGACGGGTGGTCGCCGACCCGGGGCTGGAGCTGCTCGGCCTGCACTCCCACATCGGCAGCCAGATCTTCGACACGTCCGGCTTCGAGGTGGCCGCCCGGCGGGTGCTGGCCCTCCACGCGCAGGTCGGCTCGGAGGTCGGCGTCACGATGCCCGAGCTCGACCTCGGCGGCGGCTTCGGCATCGCGTACACGACGCAGGACGACCCCTCCGACCCCGCGCAGCTGGCCATCGAGATGACCAAGATCGTCGAGCACGAGTGCCACGCCCTCGGCATCCCCGAGCCGCGGCTCTCGGTCGAGCCCGGTCGCGCGATCGTCGGCCCGGCCATGTGCACGGTCTACACGGTCGGCACGGTCAAGCAGGTCGAGCTCGACAAGGGCGCCGTCCGCACCTACGTCAGCGTCGACGGCGGCATGAGCGACAACATCCGCACCGCTCTCTACGACGCCGACTACTCGTGCACGCTCGCCTCCCGCGCCTCCGCGGCGACGCCCGTGCTGACCCGCGTCGTCGGCAAGCACTGCGAGGCCGGCGACGTCGTGGTCAAGGACGAGTTCCTGCCCGGCGACGTGCGCGCCGGAGACCTGGTCGCCGTGCCGGCGACCGGCGCCTACTGCCGCTCCATGGCCTCCAACTACAACCACGCCCTGCGTCCGCCGGTGGTCGCGGTACGGGACGGGGTCGCGACGACCATCGTTCGCCGCGAGACTGTCGACGACCTGCTGGCCACCGATCTAGGAGCCCACTCCGCATGAAGCCGCTCAACGTCGCCGTGCTGGGCTGTGGCGTGGTCGGCTCCCAGGTCGTGCGACTGCTCACCGAGCAGGCCGGTGACCTCGCCGCCCGGGTCGGGGCACCGATCGCGCTGGTCGGGGTCGGCGTACGCCGGATCGACGCGCCGCGCGACGTCGAGGTGCCCGAGGGCCTGCTCACCACCGACGCCGCGGCCCTGGTCGCGCGCGACGACGTCGACGTGGTGGTCGAGGTGATCGGCGGCATCGAGCCGGCCCGGTCCCTGATCCTCAGCGCGCTCGAGAACGGCGCCTCCGTCGTCACCGCCAACAAGGCGCTGCTCGCCGAGGACGGCCCGACCCTGTTCGAGGCGGCGGAGAAGGCCGGCCGCGACCTCTACTACGAGGCCGCGGTCGCCGGGGCGATCCCGATCCTCCGACCCCTGCGCGAGTCGCTGGCCGGGGACCGGGTGACCCGGGTGCTCGGCATCGTCAACGGCACGACCAACTTCATCCTCGACAAGATGGACAGCACCGGGGCCGGGTTCGAGGAGGCGCTCGAGGAGGCCCAGGAGCTCGGGTACGCCGAGGCCGACCCGACCGCGGACGTCGAGGGGTTCGACGCCGCCGCCAAGGCGGCGATCCTGGCCAGCCTGGCCTTCCACTCCCGGGTGACCGCCGCCGACGTCCACCGCGAGGGCATCACCGACGTGACCGCGGCCGACATCGCCTCGGCCGCGCGAGATGGGCAGCGTGGTGAAGCTGCTCGCCATCGCCGAGCTGGCCCCGCCGACCGGCTCGAGGGCGCTCGTCGGGGGCGATCGACGAGCGGGGCATCTCGGTGCGCGTCCACCCGGCGATGATCCCGAGGTCGCACCCGCTGGCCAACGTCCGCGAGGCGTTCAACGCTGTCTTCGTGGAGTCCGAGGCCGCCGGCCAGCTGATGTTCTACGGACCCGGGAGCCGGCGGGTCGCCGACCGCGAGCGCGGTGCTCGGCGACCTGGTCACGGTCGCTCGCAACCGGCTCAGCGACACCCGCGGCGCCGGCGAGTCGTCGTACGCCGACCGGGTCGTGCTGCCGATGGGGGAGACCCGCACCCGCTACCACCTCGCGATCGACGTCGACGACCGGGCCGGCGTCCTGGCCGAGATCGCCACCGCGTTCGCGCAGGAGGACGTCTCGATCCAGACCATGCGCCAGGAGGGCCGCGGGACCGACGCCCAGCTGGTGGTCGTCTCGCACGACGCCACCGACGCCTCGCTGTCGCGCACGGTCGAGCGGCTGCGCGGGCTCTCCTGCGTACGTGAGGTGTCGTCGGTGATGCGGGTCGAGGGGATGTCGGAGTGAGCGAGCAGCGGGGTCCACGGCTGTGGCGCGGGGTGATCGAGGAGTACCGCGACCTGATCGACCTCCTGCCCGCCGACCTGGACCCGGTCACCCTGGGTGAGGGCGGCACCCCCCTGGTGCCGGCCGGCTGGCTCTCCGAGGTCTCCGGCGCCGACGTCTGGCTCAAGATCGAGGGCAGCAACCCGACCGGGTCGTTCAAGGACCGCGGCATGACCACCGCGATCTCGGTGGCCCGCCACGAGGGCGCCGAGGCCGTGGTCTGCGCCTCGACCGGCAACACCTCCGCCTCGATGGCGGCGTATGCAGCCCGTGCCGGCCTGACCCCGATCGTGCTGATGCCCGAGGGCAAGATCGCGGCCGGGAAGCTGGCGCAGGCGGTCGTCCACGGTGCCCTGATCGTGATGGTGCGCGGCAACTTCGACCACTGCCTCGAGCTGGCTCGCACCCTGTCGTGGGGCTATCCCGTCGCCCTGGTGAACTCCGTCAACCCGGTCCGGATCCAGGGCCAGAAGACCGCCGCCTTCGAGGTCGTCGACGCGCTCGGCGACGCCCCCGACGTGCACGTGCTGCCGGTCGGCAACGCCGGCAACATCACGGCGTACTGGCTGGGCTACGAGCAGTACGCCGACCTCGGCCGGACCAGCCGCAAACCGGTGATGCGCGGCTTCCAGGCCGAGGGCGCGGCGCCGCTGGTCACCGGTGAGCCGTTCCCCGACCCGGAGACCAAGGCGACCGCGATCCGGATCGGCAACCCCGCCTCGTGGAAGCAGGCCGAGGCCGCAGCGTCCGAGTCGGGTGGGTGCTTCCGGGCGGTCTCCGACGCCCAGATCCTGGCCGCCCAGGCCGAGCTCGCCCGTCGCGAGGGCGTCTTCGTGGAGCCGGCATCGGCGGCCGGCGTCGCCGGCATGCTGTCCGACCTGGCGGCCGGAGACTCCTACACCGGGCTGACCGTGGTCGTCACCGTCACCGGCCACGGCCTCAAGGACACCGCGACCGCCCTGGAGTCCGCCGGCGACCTGGTGCACGCGGTGATCGACCCCGACGTCGACGCGGCCGCGGCCGCGGCCGGCCTCCGGTGACCTTCGTCCCGGGCCCGGTGGTGGTCACGGTCCCGGCCACCAGCGCGAACCTCGGTCCCGGTTTCGACTCCCTGGGTCTCGCCCTCGAGCTGCGGGACTCCCTCGAGGGCTCGGTGGTCGCGCGCGGGCTGACGGTGGAGGTCGTCGGCGAGGGGGCGGACGACGTCACGCGCGACGAGACGCACCTGGTGGTCCGGGCGATGCGGGCGACCTTCGAGGAGCTGGAGGTCTCGGTCCCCGGCCTGGAGCTGGTGTGCCGCAACCAGATCCCGCACGCGCGCGGGCTCGGGTCGTCGTCGGCGGCGATCGTCGGCGGCGTCGTGCTGGCTCGCGCGCTGGTGTCCGGGGGAGCGGAGGCACTGCCGGACGACGCGGTGTTCCAGCTCGCGGCGGCCCTCGAGGGCCACCCCGACAACGTGGCCCCGGCGCTCCAGGGCGGACTGACCGTCTCGGGACGTGACCGCGGCTCCTTCTACGGCGTCCGGGTACCGGTGTCACCGTCGATCCGGGCCGTGTCGTTCGTCCCGCCGACCCCGCTGTCCACCCAGACGGCGCGGGGTCTGCTCCCCGACACGGTGACCCACGCCGACGCCGCCGCGAACTCCGGGCGGGCCGCGCTGCTCGTGGCCGCCCTGGCCGGCCGCCCGGAGCTCCTGCTCACCGCGACCGCGGACCTCCTCCACCAGTCCTACCGCCGGCCGGCGATGCCGGAGTCGCTGGATCTGGTCGACCGGCTCCGCGGCGACGGCCACGCGGCCGTGGTCTCCGGGGCCGGGCCCGACCGTGCTGGTCCTGCTCGCCGACGACACGGACCTCTCGTCCTTCACCCCGCAGGGGTGGCGTCACCTCCCGCTCGCGGTGGCCGCCGACGGTACTGGCGTGGTCTGGTCCGGCTGAGCACCCTGCGCCGTGCCCTGCGAGGAAGGGGTCAGCCGACCCCTTCCTCGCAGCGGTCCTCGCGGCGGTGCCGTGGGTCACAGTCCCCGGTGCTATCGTGGGCGACGCGTCAGGGAAGCGACGCAGGCCCGCTCCAGGACCTGCCCCGCCCGACGTACCCCTTCCTCACCACCACGCCTCCGCGTCCGCGCGAGCGTGTCGTGGCGGAAGCAGAACCAACTCGTCTCCGGCGCTCTGCCGGACGGCGCTGATCCGTGGGAAGGACCTCACGTGACGGAAACCATCGAACCCACCCCCACCGACGCACCCGCGTCGAAGAAGAAGCCGGGTGGGCTCAACTCCATGCTGCTCGCCGAGCTGAAGGCGATGGCCGGAGGTCTCGGGGTCAAGGGCGCGGGCTCGATGAAGAAGGCCCAGCTGGTCGACGCGATCAAGACGGCTCAGACGGGCAGCCAGTCGGGCAGCCAGTCGGGCAGCCGGTCGGGTACCCAGCCGAGCGGCACCTCGAGCACCCAGACCACGGTCCGGTCCCGGACCCGCTCGGAGCGCGGCCGCCAGGAGCCCGCGGCGCAGCAGCCGGTCCAGGAGTCGGTCCAGGAGTCGCCGCGCCGGAGCCGAACCGGGAGCAGGCGGACCAGCCCGAGGGCGGCCAGCGCCGTGAGGAGCGCGGCGAGCGTGGCGACCGCGAGCAGAGCCGCGGCAACCGCGAGGCCCGCGACCCAGCCGGCCAGAACCGCCAGCCGAAGCAGGACCAGAACAAGCAGGACCAGTCCAAGCAGGACCGCAAGCAGGACCAGGCCCGCCAGGACCAGGCCCGCCAGGACCAGACCAAGCAGGACCGCAAGCAGGACCAGCACGACGACGAGGGCGGCGGCGGCAAGGACCAGCAGGGGTTCGAGGAGGGCGGCAGCCGCCGGAGCCGCCGGCGCCGGGGCCGCGACCGCGGCCGGGAGCGCCAGCCCAGCACCGGCCAGCGCGGTGAGCCCGACACCACGATCCTCGACGACGACGTGCTCACGCCGGCGGCGGGCATCCTCGACGTGCTCGACAACTACGCGTTCGTCCGGACCAGCGGCTACCTGCCCGGGCCCGACGACGTCTACGTGTCCTTGGCGATGGTCCGCAAGTACGGCCTGCGCCGGGGCGACGCGATCGTCGGCCAGGTGCGCCAGCCGCGCGAGGGCGAGCGCAAGGAGAAGTTCAACCCGATGGTCCGCATCGACGCCGTGAACGGCGGAGATCCCGAGGCGGCCAAGACGCGGGTCGACTTCGCCAAGCTCACCCCGCTCTACCCGAGCGAGCGGCTACGCCTCGAGACCGAGCCGACCAACCTGATCGGCCGGGTCATCGACATCGCGGCCCCGATCGGCAAGGGCCAGCGCGGCCTGATCGTGTCGCCGGCCAAGGCCGGCAAGACGATGATCATGCAGTCGATCGCGAGCTCGATCACGACCAACAACCCCGAGTGCCACCTGATGGTGGTGCTGGTCGACGAGCGTCCCGAGGAGGTCACCGACTTCGAGCGCTCGACCAAGGGCGAGGTCATCTCCTCGACCTTCGACCGCCCGGCCGGCGACCACACGATCGTCGCCGAGCTCGCCATCGAGCGGGCCAAGCGGCTGGTCGAGCTCGGTCACGACGTCGTCGTCCTGCTCGACGGGATCACCCGGCTGGGCCGCGCCTACAACCTCGCCGCCCCCGCATCAGGCCGGATCCTGTCCGGTGGCGTCGACTCGGCGGCGCTCTACCCACCGAAGAAGTTCTTCGGGGCCGCCCGCAACATCGAGAACGGCGGTTCGCTGACCATCCTCGCCACCGCGCTCATCGAGAGCGGCTCGAAGATGGACGAGGTGATCTTCGAGGAGTTCAAGGGCACCGGCAACATGGAGATCCGGCTGCGCCGCGACCTCGCCGACAAGCGCCTGTTCCCCGCGATCGACGCGATCCAGAGCGGCACCCGCCGTGAGGAGCTCCTGATGAGCCGTGAGGAGCTGCAGATCGTCTGGAAGCTCCGCCGGGTCCTCTCCGGGCTCGACGGCCAGCAGGCCCTCGAGCTGCTCCTGGAGCGGCTGAAGAAGTCGCAGACCAACATCGAGTTCCTGCTCCAGGTGCAGAAGACGACGCCGGGCGCGATGGGCGGCGAGGACTGACCGAGCAGTCGCGCGTGAGGAACGAACGCGTGACGTGGGCTCGGGCAGATCGAGCAAGCGACGCGACCGAGGAACGAGGTCGCGCGAGCGTGTCGAGATCCGGTGACGATGCGTGGGGCCGTACGCGTGGTCTCGACAAGCTCGACCGACGGACGACAAGCTCGACCGACGGACGTCCTCTCGGCCGACGGGCGGCGGAACATCTCGATTACCCCCGCTGTTACACGGGGTGGCAGAATCGCCCCTTGGCTCCGGTTCACCCCACGACAGTCGCCGCACAGTGCGGACACGGGGACCCGGAACCCCGAAAGGAACCCCATGAAGAAGGACATCCACCCGGACTACATCGTCACCGAGGTGACCTGTACCTGCGGTAACACGTTCACCACGCGCAGCACGGCCACGAGCGGCAGCATCCACGCCGACGTGTGCTCGCAGTGCCACCCGTTCTACACCGGCAAGCAGAAGATCCTCGACACCGGCGGCCGCGTCGCCCGCTTCGAGGCCCGCTACGCCAAGCTGAAGAAGGACGAGCCGAAGGCCGAGGAGACCGCCGAGGCCAAGTAGCTCCACGCACGGCGCCGATCCCGCGAGGGTCGGCGCCGTTCGTCTGTCCGCACGAGACCAGGAGCCAAGCCCGTGAAGTTCGAGGCCGTCGAGGGCCTGCTCGGTGAGCACGCCGAGCTGGAGGGACGCCTCGCGCTGCCCGAGACCCACGCGGACGCCCGGACGGCCAAGCGGCTCAACCAGCGGTACGCCGAGCTGACCGCGATCATCACGACGTGGCGCGAGTGGCAGCAGGCCGGCGACGACCTCGCCGCCGCCCGCGAGCTCGCGGCCGAGGACGCCGACCTTCGCCGGAGAGGTCGCCTCGCAGCAGGCTCGTCGCGAGACGGCGGAGGAGCGGCTACGGCGGCTGCTCGCGCCCCGCGACCCGGCCGACGACAAGGACGCCCTTCTCGAGATCAAGTCGGGGGAGGGTGGCGAGGAGTCGGCCCTGTTCGCCGGCGACCTCCTGCGCATGTACACCCGCTACGCCGAGACCCAGGGCTTCACGACCGAGGTGCTCGACGCGACCGAGTCCGACCTCGGCGGCTTCAAGTCGGTCACGGTCGCGGTCAAGGCCCGCGGCACGGTCGAGCCCGGCCACGCGCCGTACGGCCTGCTGAAGTTCGAGGGTGGCGTCCACCGGGTGCAGCGGGTGCCGGTCACCGAGTCGCAGGGCCGCGTGCACACCAGCGCGGCCGGCGTGCTGGTGATGCCCGAGGCCGAGGCCATCGACGTGCAGGTCGACGAGAACGACCTCCGGATCGACGTGTTCCGCTCCAGCGGTCCCGGTGGCCAGAGCGTCAACACCACCGACTCCGCGGTCCGGATCACCCACCTCCCGACCGGCATCGTGGTCAGCTGCCAGAACGAGAAGAGCCAGCTGCAGAACAAGGAGCAGGCGCTGCGGATCCTCCGCGCGCGGCTGCTGGCCGCGGCTCACGAGGAGGCGGACGCCGCCGCCGGTGCGGCCCGGCGGAGCCAGGTACGAACCGTCGACCGCTCCGAGCGCATCCGTACCTACAACTACCCGGAGAACCGCCTCTCCGACCACCGCACCGGCTACAAGGCCTACCACCTCGACCAGGTGCTCGACGGCGCCCTGCAGCCGGTCATCGACTCCTGCCTCGAGGCCGACCTGCAGGCCCGGCTGGACGCGGTCGAGGCCACGGAGCACTGAGTGGCCGCCCGACGACCGCTCGCCGACGGCGCCGCTGCGCGCCTGCGGGCAGCCGGGGTCGAGTCACCCCAGCACGACGCGGAGCTCCTGCTCGCCCACGTGCTGGGCGTCGAGCGCTCGCAGCTCGCGCTCGTGGACGACGTCCCCACTCCCGTCGCCGAGCAGTACGACGCGCTGGTCGCGCGCCGCGCGGCCCGCGAGCCGCTCCAGCACCTCACCGGGGTCGCCCACTTCCGCCACGTCGACCTCCAGGTCGGTCCTGGGGTGTTCGTGCCCAGGCCCGAGACCGAGCTGCTTGCGGGATGGGCCGTCGAGGCGGCGACCGTGGCGCCCGGCAGGGTCGGGACGGTCGGCGGCCCGGTCGTGGTCGACCTCGGGACCGGCTCGGGGGCGATCGCCAAGGCCGTGGCCCACGAGGTGCCGGGCGCCCGTGTCCACGCCGTCGAGCTCGACGAGCAGGCCCACGCCTGGGCCGCCCGCAACCTGGCCGGCACCGGCGTCGACCTGCGGCAGGGCGATCTGGCCGACGCGTTCGACGACTTGAGCGGCCAGGTCGACGTGGTGGTCAGCAACCCTCCCTACATCCCCCACGAGGCGTGGGAGTCCGTGGCCGCCGAGGCCCGCGACCACGATCCGGCCCTGGCGCTGTGGTCGACCGGTGACGGGCTCGACACCATCCGGGTGGTGGAGCGCCGCGCGGCCGTGCTGCTGCGGCCCGGGGGAGTGCTCGGCGTGGAGCACGCCGACGCCCAGGGCGAGTCCGCCCCGGCGGTGCTGAGCGGCACCGGCCGCTGGGAGCAGGTGCGCGACCACCCGGACCTGGCCGGTCGCGCGCGCTTCGTGACCGCGCGACTGGCACGATGACCCCACCCGGACCGGTCCAGACGGGCAGAGGAGAGCAGATGCCGACGACCTACCCCACGGCCACCGACGACGAACGGGAGGCCGCGATCGAGGCCGCCGCCGAGGTGGTGCAGCGCGGAGGACTGGTCGTGCTCCCTACCGACACCGTCTACGGCCTCGGCGCCGACGCGTTCGACCACGCCGCGGTCCAGGCGCTGCTCGACGCCAAGGGCCGCGGACGCGAGATGCCCCCGCCGGTGCTGATCAGCTCGGCGACGACTCTCGATGCGCTGGCCACCAAGCTCCCGTCGTACGTCGCCGCGCTCACCGAGGCTTTCTGGCCGGGCCCGCTGACCCTCGTGTGCGAGCAGCAGCCGTCGCTGACCTGGGACCTCGGGGACGCGCGTGGCACGGTCGCGGTCCGGATGCCCGACCACGCGGTGGCCCTCGCGCTCCTGGAGCGCACCGGGCCGCTCGCGGTGAGCTCGGCCAACCTCAGCGGCCTGCCGGCCGCGACCGAGGCCGCGGCCGCCGAGGGCATGCTCGGGGAGAAGGTCGAGGTCCTGCTGGACGCCGGCCCCTCGCCCTCGCAGGAGGCCTCCACGATCCTGGACGTCCGGGGAGAGATCCCGGACGTGCTGCGTGCGGGTGCCCTCTCGGTGGCCGCGCTCAACGCCGTCCTGGCGCCGCTCGGTGCCGCGATCCCGGGTGGACCCGACGAGGAGCCACAGCCCCGTGAGCTCGAGTCCATGATGGTGGCGGAGCTGAGGGCGATGGCCCGGGAGCGCGGGATCAAGGGTGCGGGCTCGATGCGCAAGGCTCAGCTGGTCGAGGCCCTCCGGGCCGAGGATCGCGGGTGACCCTGCCCCGTGCGTGAGTACCTGCTCGTCTTCCTCGTCGCTGCCGCCGCGACCTACCTGCTGACCGTCATCGCACGCGAGATCGCGCTGCGCACGGGTGCGGTGGCACGGGTCCGTGACCGCGACGTGCATGCCGAGCCGGTGCCCTACCTGGGCGGCCTGGCGATGCTCGGCGGTCTGGTCGCGGCGTTCGTGGTCGCCCAACGCCTGCCGTTCCTCTCGCAGCGCGGGGGCTCGTTCGTCTTCCACGACGCCCGCATCGTGCTGATCGCCGGCGCGATGATCTGTGCCGTCGGCACCCTCGACGACCTCTTCGAGCTCGATGCCCTGACCAAGCTGGGCGGTCAGGTGCTGGCGGCGGGGTTCTTGATCCTCAACGGCATCCAGTACGTCTACTTCCCGCAGAACCACGGCGGCCAGTTCGCCCTCGATCCCGCGCAGGGCGCCCTGCTCACCGCCTTCATCGTGGTCGCCACCATGAACGCGGTGAACATGGTCGACGGGCTCGACGGGCTGGCGACGGGGGTGGTCGGCATCGGGGCGCTGGCGTTCTTCGCGTTCTGCTACCAGCTGCTGAGCCTCAACAACGCCTCTCTCGCCTCCACCGGCGCCCTGCTGAGCGCGATGTTGGCGGGGGCCTGCGCCGGTTTCCTGCCGCACAACATCAACCCGGCCCGGCTGTTCATGGGCGACAGCGGGTCGATGCTGATCGGGCTGGTCCTGTCGGCGAGCGCGATCACGCTCACCGGCCAGTACTCCGGCTCCGACCTGTCCCAGGGCGCCATGGGCTCGCCGGCCAGCCTCGCGCCGACCTTCCTGCCCCTGGCACTGCCGGTGCTGCTGCTGGTCGTACCGATCGCCGACCTCGTGCTCGCGGTGATCCGCCGGACCCGCGCCGGCCGCTCGCCGTTCGCCCCCGACAAGCAGCACCTCCACCACCGCCTGCTCGAGATCGGGCACTCCCAGCGCCGGGCCGTTCTCATCATGTGGATGTGGGCCGCTCTGGTGGCCGGCAGCACGGTGGTGATCAGCCTCTACACCGGCCCGGTGATGTGGACCCTGATCGGGCTCGCCACCCTGGTCACGGTCGTCCTCACGTTCGTGCTCCCGGTGGTCCGCCGGCCTCGCCTGCCGGGGCACGACGTCCCGGGGACCGAAGGCGCCTGACCTGCGCCTTCTCCGGGAGGAGGCCCCGGGTTGGCGACCCGGGAATCGCTTGTGCTACTTTTCACAAGCGTCGTCGGACCGCTCGTCCGACCCCGTCCCCGACACCCAGAAACGGCCGCCACGCTATGACGACCGAGTGCCTCGTGACCCGCTCCGAGGCCGTGGTGTGCCCCTCTCCCCGGCCGGTCGGGGGCCGCTCGCGCTGTGATAGTTTCCGAGCGTCGCCGGCGCCCCTGTGCGCGTGGCCTGGCGCCCGTGATCCGCACCATCAACCAGCCTGTGAGAGCGACCTGAGTGGATGCCCGATGGACAGCCCGACCCGACGTTCCGCGGGCGAGACCTCGCGGGGCTCGGCGGGATGCTCGCGGGCGCGGTCGTCGTGGGCCTGGTCCTCGGCATGCTCGCCGACCGGGCGGCCGGCACCTCGCCGCTCTGGACCCTCGTGGGCATCGGCCTCGGGATCCTCGCGGGTGTGGTCGCCTTCGTCATCCGGGTCCGGGGCGTGCTCAGATGAGCTCGAGCGATGAGCGCCGGCATGAGCGGCGGAGTCATGTCTGAGCCCGAGGCCACCACGGCCGCGGTCGCCGGCCACGCCTCGTACGGCCGGGTCGTGCGCGACCAGAAGAAGACGATCTTCGTGGCGATCGGTCTGTCGGTCGGCTGCTACTGGATCCTCGGCCAGCTCGGCGAGTGGACGCTCGCCGGCTGCCTCGTGGCCGGGGTCGTGCTCGGCCTGCTGAACCACCTCGCGACCGAGTACTGGCTGCTGCGCCTGCTCACCTCGGGTGAGGAGCCCACCAAGAACCGCCTCGCGATGTCGACGATGTCGCGGCTGGTCGTGGTCTCCGTGGCCGCCGTGGCGATCGCGGTCTGGTTCTGGCCCGACGGCATCGGCGTGTTCTTCGGCCTGGCCGTGTTCCGGCTGATCGCCCTGGTGATGACGACCGTGCCCCTGCTGAAGGAGCTGAAGAAGCAATGATCGGCGCCCCCGTGATCTGGACCGACATCAAGATCGGTGAGCACGTCCAGCGCCAGTTCCTGGGCATGACGTTCAACATGGACACGATCTGGACGACCCTCGTCGCCGGCACGATCGTCGTGGTCCTCGGCTTCTGGGCCCGCAAGCAACTGACCCGCGACACCGAGAACCACGTGCCCACCAAGCTCCAGCTGGTCTGGGAGGCGGTGGTCAACCAGGTCCGCGAGCAGGTCGAGGACAACCTGGGCGAGGTCAACCCGTTCGCCGTGGCGCTGGCCGTCTCGCTGTTCTTCTTCATCCTGGTCGCCAACTGGCTCGAGATGATCCCGAGCGAGCCCAACTCGCACTGGCACTTCCTGCCGGCGCCGACCGCCGACACGAACCTCACCTACGCGATGGCACTCACGGTGATGATCGGTGCCTGGTCCTACGGCATCTCCCAGAAGGGCGCCCGGGGCTACTTCAAGCACTTCATGGAGCCCTACCCGTTCCTGCTGCCCCTCAACATCATCGAGGAGATCACCAAGCCGATCTCCCTGGCCCTCCGACTCTTCGGCAACATCTTCGCCGGCGGGATCCTGCTGGCCCTGATCGGCTCGCTGACCGCCTGGACGATCGGCAACATCGTCCCGGTCGGCGGCGTTCTCTCGGTGCTGTTCTTCGTCATGTGGAAGCTCTTCGACATGGCGATCGGCGCGATCCAGGCCTTCATCTTCGCCCTGCTGACCGTCCTCTACTTCGGGATGGCCGGCGCGCACGGCGACACCGAGCACGAGATCGAGGAGCACATCGCCGGCGACGCGGAGGCGGAGGCCGACGCGGTCGCCGCGGCCCACCACGACCACGAGGCAGAACCCCAGCTCGCGGTCTGAGCACCCGCTCGACCGCACCAGAGGTACAACCAGTTGCGCCGGCACGGCGCGGAACCAAGGAGTAACAGTGGCAGCAACCACCATGGAATCGGCCATCAAGACGGCGGGTGCGTTCGTCGGCGGTGGCCTGGCCCTCGGCGGTGGCGCGATCGGCGCCGGCGTCGGCGACGGTCTCGCCGGCTCGTCGTACATCCAGGGCGTCGCTCGGCAGCCCGAGGCCCAGGGTCGCCTCCAGACGATCTTCTTCCTCACTGTCGCGCTGGTCGAAGGCATGTACTTCATCAACCTGGCCTTCATGGCGCTGTTCGTCTTCGTCCTCGGCAAGTGAGCCGAGAGCCTCGGAGCCGACAGCCTGACGACAGGACTGACAGATGAGCAATGTGACCCCCGTAGTGCCCCTGGCCGACAACTTCCTGGTGCCCAACGCCACGTTCTTGGTCGAGCTGCTGGCGTTCGGGATCATGGTCTGGATCTTCGGGAAGTACCTGATCCCGCCGATCAACAAGGCGATGACCGCCCGCCAGGAGGCGGTGCGGCAGCAGTTCGCCGAGCTCGACGAGGCGCAGGCCGACGCCCGCAAGGCCGAGGCCGACTACAAGGAGCAGCTCAACAACGCCAAGCACGAGGCGGCTCGCATCCGCGAGGAGGCGCGCGAGCACGGCGCCCAGATCGTCCAGGAGGCCCGGGACAAGGCCCAGACCGAGGCCGACCGGATCATCGAGCACGCGCATGCGCAGGTCGAGGCCGACCGCAAGTCCGCCCTCGTGTCGCTACGACGCGACGTCGGCAGCCTGGCCACGACGCTGGCCGGTCGCATCGTCGGTGAGTCCATGGACGACGACGAGCGGCAGGGCCGCGTGGTCGAGCGCTTCCTCGCCGACCTGGAGGAGACCGGCTGATGGACCTCCGGGGAGCCTCGTCCGAGGCCTTGGCCGCACTCACCGAGCGGCTCGACGCCGCGACGTCGAGCAGCAAGGCCGCTGCCTCGCTCGGTGACGAGCTGTTCACGGTGAGCCGGCTGTTCCGGACCGAGGCCGGTCTGCGCCGCTTCGCCACCGACGCGTCGCTGCCGGCGGAGGCCAAGCAGGGCATGGTCGAGCAGGTGTTCGCGGGTCGGCTCGGCGAGGCCACCCAGGAATTGCTCGTCGACGCCGTCGGCCGTCGGTGGACGCTCTCCCGCGACCTGCCCGACGTGCTCGAGCGGCTCAGCGAGATCGCCGTGGTCCGCTCGGCGGGCGGCAAGGCCGACCAGGTGACCGACGAGCTGTTCGCCCTGTCGCAGGTCATCGACCACGACCCCGCGCTGCGCGACACCCTGTCCGACCCGGCCAGGTCGGTCGAGGACAAGGCGGCCCTGCTCGGTTCGCTGCTCGAGGGCAAGGCGCTCCCGGCGACGATCACGCTGGCCAAGCAGGGGCTCGCCGGCACCTACCGCACCATGACCAACGCGCTCACCACCTACCGCCATGTCGCGGCGGAGACGCAGGGTGAGGTCGTGGCGACGGTGCGCGTGGCACGACCGCTCGCGAAGGCCGACCAGCAGCGCCTGACCGACATCCTCAGCCGGCAGTACGACACGACGGTGCACCTCAACGTCCTCGTCGATCCCGACGTCCTCGGCGGCATCCGCGTCGAGATCGGCGACCAGGTCATCGACGGCACCATCTCGAGCCGGCTCGACGGCGCCCGCCGGGCCCTCGTCGGCTGACCCCGACGAGCCCGACCACCCACCCAGAACTTCACGAAGAGACCAGAGAGTAGGGATGAGATGACGGAGCTCACCATCCGTCCGGAGGAGATCCGCGACGCGCTGACCAAGTACGTCGAGGACTACAAGCCCGACGTCGCCAGCAAGGAAGAGGTCGGCACCGTCGCCCAGTGCGCCGACGGCATCGCCCGCGTCGCCGGTCTCCCGTCGGCCATGGCCAACGAGCTGCTGGAGTTCGAGGACGGCACCCTCGGCATCGCGCTGAACCTCGACACCCGCGAGATCGGCGTCGTCGTCCTCGGTGACTTCGACAAGATCGAGGAGGGCCAGACGGTCCGCCGTACCGGCGAGATCCTGTCGGTACCCGTCGGTGACGGCTTCATGGGCCGCGTGATCGACCCGCTCGGCACCCCGATCGACGGTCTGGGCGAGATCCAGTCCGACGAGCGCCGCGCCCTGGAGATCCAGGCGCCCGGCGTGATGCTGCGCCAGTCGGTGAGCGAGCCGCTCGCCGACCGGCATCAAGGCCATCGACGCGATGACCCCGATCGGTCGCGGCCAGCGCCAGCTGATCATCGGCGACCGCTCCGACCGGCAAGACGACCATCGCGATCGACACGATCATCAACCAGAAGCAGTACTGGGAGACCGGCGACCCGTCTCAGCAGGTGCGCTGCATCTACGTCGCCATCGGCCAGAAGGGCTCCACCATCGCCGCGGTCCGCGGCGCCCTGGAGGAGGCCGGTGCGCTGGAGTACACCACGATCGTGGCCTCCCCGGCGTCCGACAGCGCGGGCTTCAAGTACCTCGCCCCCTACACCGGCTCGGCCATCGGCCAGCACTGGATGTACGACGGCAAGCACGTCCTGATCGTGTTCGACGACCTGACCAAGCAGGCCGAGGCGTACCGCGCGGTGTCGCTGCTGCTGCGCCGTCCGCCGGGCCGCGAGGCCTACCCGGGCGACGTGTTCTACCTGCACAGCCGCCTGCTCGAGCGTTGCGCCAAGCTGTCCGACGCGATGGGCGCGGGCTCGATGACGGGCCTGCCGATCATCGAGACCAAGGCCAACGACGTGTCGGCCTACATCCCGACCAACGTCATCTCGATCACCGACGGCCAGATCTTCTTGCAGTCCGACCTGTTCGCCGCCAACCAGCGCCCGGCGATCGACGTCGGTGTGTCGGTCTCGCGTGTGGGTGGCGCGGCCATGACCAAGGCGATGAAGTCGGTGACCGGCTCGCTCAAGGTCGACCTGGCGCAGTTCCGCGCGATGGAGGCGTTCGCGATGTTCGCCTCCGACCTCGACGCGGCCTCGCGCCAGCAGCTCGACCGCGGTCAGCGGCTGATGGCCCTGCTCAAGCAGCCGCAGTACTCGCCCTACCCGCTGCCCCAGATGACGGTGTCGCTGTGGCTCGGGACGACGGGCAAGCTCGACAAGGTCCCGACCGACGACGTGCTCCGCTTCGAGCAGGAGTTCCTCGACTACCTGGGTCGCTCCCACGAGGGCATCCTCGACACCATCCGCGACTCGAAGAAGTTCGAGGACGACACCGAGAAGGACCTCGAGGCGGCGTACGACTCGTTCCTCGACCAGTTCGAGACCTCCGAGGGTCAGTCGGTCAAGCCCGGCACCGAGGCCAAGGCCGAGCCCGTGACCGACGAGGAGCTCGAGCAGGAGCAGATCGTCAAGCAGAAGCGGGACTGACCCATGGCTGTATCGCTGCGTGAGTACCGCGCGCGGATCAAGTCGGTCGAGTCGACCAAGAAGATCACGCGCGCCATGGAGCTCATCGCTGCGTCCCGGATCATCAAGGCGCAGCAGCGCGCTCAGCAGGCCGCGCCGTACGCCCGCGAGCTGACCCGTGCGGTGACCGCGCTGGTGACGTACTCCAACGTCGACCACGCGCTGACCACCGAGCCGGACAACCCCGACACGGCCGCGATCCTGATCGTGACCAGCGACCGGGGCCTGGCCGGTGCCTACTCCTCGAGCGTGCTCAAGGAGGCCGAGCGCCTCGCTGAGCGGCTCCGGGGCGAGGGCAAGGAGGTCGTCACCTTCATCACCGGACGCAAGGGGGAGGCCTACTTCCGCTTCCGCGGCCGACCGGTGGCGCAGTCGTGGTCGGGGTTCTCCGACCAGCCGCGCTACGAGAACGCCAAGGAGATCGGCGAGGCGCTGATCGAGGCCTTCGACTCCGAGAAGGGCGCCGAGGGCCACGTCGACGAGGTCCACCTGGTCTACACCCAGTTCAAGTCGATGCTGGTGCAGGAGCCCCACGACGTGCGGATGCTGCCCCTCGAGGTCGTGGAGGGCCAGGAGCGTCCGCCGGACGACGAGGTGCTGCCGCTCTACGAGTTCGAGCCCTCGCCCGCCGAGGTGCTCGACGCGCTGCTGCCGAAGTACGTCCAGAGCCGCATCTTCTTCGCGCTCCTGCAGGCGTCGGCCTCCGAGCTGGCCGCCCGGCAGAAGGCCATGAAGTCGGCCACGGACAACGCCGAAGAGCTGATCAAGAAGTACACCCGGATCGCCAACCAGGCCCGCCAGGCGGGCATCACCCAGGAGATCAGCGAGATCGTCGGTGGCGTGAACGCGCTCGCCGACGCCAACGCTGCCGCCGAGTGACCAGCATCACCCGCGCCACCCCGCCAGACCTGTCAGACCGTCAGAGCACCGCACGACGCAGAGTGAGTTGAGAGAGATGACTGCCACCGCTTCCGAGAACAAGGCCGGCACCACCGAGGGCGCCGGCGGCCGGATCGCCCGCGTGATCGGCCCGGTCGTCGACATCGAGTTCCCCGTCGACTCGATGCCCGAGATGTACAACCTGCTCGAGACCGAGCTCGACGCTCGGCGGCGAGACCCGCACCCTCTCCCTCGAGGTCGCCCAGCACATCGGCGACGGCATGGTCCGCGCGATCTCGCTGCAGCCGACCGACGGCCTGGTCCGCGGCGCGCAGGTCAGCGACACCGGCGGTCCGATCTCGGTGCCGGTCGGCGACGCCACGCTCGGCCACGTCTTCAACACCCTCGGCGAGTGCCTCAACCTCGAGGAGGGCGAGACGCTGGACGTCAAGGAGCGGTGGGGCATCCACCGCAAGGCGCCGGCGTTCGACCAGCTCGAGTCGAAGACCCAGATGTTCGAGACCGGCATCAAGGTCATCGACCTGCTCACCCCCTACGTACAGGGCGGCAAGATCGGCCTGTTCGGCGGCGCCGGCGTCGGCAAGACGGTGCTGATCCAGGAGATGATCGCGCGTGTCGCCCGCGACCACGGTGGTGTGTCGGTGTTCGCCGGGGTCGGCGAGCGCACCCGTGAGGGCAACGACCTGATCGTCGAGATGGAGGAGGCCGGCGTCATCGGCCAGACCGCCCTCGTGTTCGGCCAGATGGACGAGCCGCCGGGCACCCGCCTGCGGGTGGCGCTGTCCGCGCTGACCATGGCGGAGTACTTCCGCGACGTGCAGAGCCAGGACGTACTGCTCTTCATCGACAACATCTTCCGGTTCACCCAGGCCGGCTCCGAGGTGTCGACGCTGCTCGGCCGGATGCCGTCCGCCGTGGGCTACCAGCCCAACCTCGCCGACGAGATGGGCACGCTCCAGGAGCGGATCACCTCGACCCGTGGTCACTCGATCACCTCGCTGCAGGCGATCTACGTGCCCGCCGACGACTACACCGACCCGGCCCCGGCCACGACGTTCGCCCACCTCGACGCGACCACCGAGCTCTCGCGTGAGATCGCCTCGCTCGGCATCTACCCCGCGGTGGACCCGCTGACGTCGACGTCGCGGATCCTCGACGCCCAGTACATCGGCAAGGACCACTACGACTGCGCGATCCGGATCAAGCAGATCCTGCAGCGCAACAAGGAGCTGCAGGACATCATCGCGATCCTCGGTGTCGACGAGCTGTCCGAGGAGGACAAGATCATCGTCAGCCGGGCGCGCCGCATCCAGCGCTTCCTGTCGCAGAACACCTACGTCGCCAAGCAGTTCACCGGCCTCGAGGGCTCCACGGTCCCGGTCGCGGAGACCGTCGAGGCGTTCAACAAGATCGCCGACGGCGACTACGACCACGTGGCCGAGCAGGCGTTCTTCATGTGCGGCGGTCTGGACGACGTCGAGCGCAAGTGGGACGAGATCCAGAAGAGCCTCTGAGATGGCGAAGACGATGCAGGTGTCCCTCGTCGCGGCCGACCGCGAGGTCTGGTCCGGCGAGGCGACCGTGGTGAACGCCCGCACCCTGGCCGGCGAGATCGGCATCCTGGCCGACCACACCCCGGTGATGTCGGTGCTCGCCCCCGGGCAGGTCGACGTCCGTACCGTCGACGACGGTCACTGGGTGGCCGCCGTCGACGGCGGGTTCATCTCGGTCGCCGACAACCACGTGCGGCTGATCTGCGAGTACGCAGAGCTGTCGCACGAGAGCGACTTCGACGAGGCCAAGCGCCTCATGGAGGAGCGCAAGGCTGCCTTGGAGGGCGACCACTAGCCACGACCAAGCCGCCTCCTGGCAGGGCGCGGCTCCACGCCGTACCGTCGAGGGCGGAGACCGGGAGGAGAGCGTTGCCGATCTGGGAGTGGCTGCTGGAGTCTGCAGCCGTCGTCCTCCTGCTCGTGCTGCTCCTGGGGATGTCCCTCGTCGTCCGTCGTCGCTGGTTCTCCCGGCACGGTGGCACCTTCGAGCTCAGCTACCGGGCGCGGGCGACCGCGCCCGGAGCCGGCTGGCTGCTCGGCCTCGGCCGCTACGCCGACGACCGGCTCGAGTGGTTCCGCTTCTTCTCGCTCTCCCCGCGGCCCAAGCGCGTGTGGACCCGCGCCACCCTCACCTACGTCGAGCGGCGCGATCCCGAGGGCAGTGAGCTGCTCTCGCTGTACCCCGGGCACGTCGTGATCCGCTGCGCGAGCCCTGCGGGCGACGTCGAGCTGGCGCTCAACCCGTCCTCGCTGACGGGCTTCCAGTCCTGGCTCGAGGCGGCGCCGCCCGGCACCGCCCGTCACCTGTGACCGAGACCGAGGCCCCCGCCGCGACCACCCGGGCCCGCAACGCGGTCGCGTTCGTGTTCGCGCTGAACGGCTTCTGCTTCGCCACCCTCGCCTCGCGGGTGCCCGACCTGCGGGAGTCCCTCGACCTCTCCAACGGCGCGCTCGGCGTCCTGCTGCTCGCGGTGGCGGTCGGCGCGATGGTCGGGATGCCCGCGGCCGGACCCCTCACCGAGCGGTACGGCGCCGGCACGGTGGTCCGGATGGGCGCCCTCGTCGACCTGGCCGGGCTGGTGGTCGCGGGCGTCTTCGCGACCGCCGGGTCGCCGTACGGCACAGCGCTCGGGCTGTTCTGCTACGGCCTCGGGGCCGGCTCCTGGGACGTCGCGATGAACGTCGAGGGAGCCGTCGTCGAGCGGATGGCGGGACGCAGCATCATGCCCCGGTTCCACGCGGGCTGGAGCCTGGGCACCTTCACCGGGGCCGGCATCGGTGCCCTGGCTGCTGCCCTCGGCGTACCCCTGGCCGCGCACTACTCGCTCGTGCCGGCCCTGGCGGTCGCGACCACGTTGTGGGTGAGCCGCGGCCTGCCCACCGGAGGCGGACCCGACCACGACGCTCCGGTCACCTCGAGCCGATCGGCCTGGTTGGAGCCACGCACGCTCGCCATCGGGTTCATGGTGCTGGCGTTCACCCTCGCCGAGGGTGCCGCGAACGACTGGCTCGCGCTGTCGCTCGTCGACGGCTACGACGCCCGCCACTGGGTGGGCGTGCTCGGCTTCGCCCTGTTCGTCGCCACGATGACTGTCGGGCGGCTGCTCGGGCCGATCGCGCTGGACCGGTTCGGCCGGGCACCGACGATGCTCGTCTCCGCGGTGACCGCGTGCGTCGGGGTGCTGGTCGTGGTCGAGGCGGGCCTGGCGCCGGTGGCTGTCGTCGGGATCGTGCTCTGGGGTCTGGGCTGCGCGCTCGGCTTCCCGGTGGGGATGAGTGCTGCCGGCGACGACCCGCTGCGCGCCGCCCGACGGGTGAGCGTCGTCTCGACGATCGGGTACGGCGCGTTCCTGGCCGGGCCGCCGCTGCTCGGCTTCGTGGGCAACCAGGTCGGCACGCTCGACTCGCTGCTCGTGGTGGCCGCCGCGATGGTGCCCGCCGCCCTCCTGGTCTCCTCGGTCCGGCGCACCGCGCCCGCCGCGCCCGCCGTACCCGGGTCGTCCGCCTGAGCAGCCGCTAGAAGCGGCGCTCAGGCGGACGACCGAGACGGCGCACACAGTCGTCCGCCTGAGCAGCCGCTAGAAGCGATGCTCAGGCGGACGACCCGGGTACGCCCGGTCGTCGCGGCCCTGGGGCGGAGCGGGCTCGAGGCCGAGGCACACGCCCACGTCGCCGCTGATGCGGTCGACCTCGACGACGCCCGCGTCCACGCCGGCGAGGCGGCACGGCTGTGCCAGGAGTGGGAGATCCCCCTGGCCGGCCCGTGGCCGGAGTCCCTGCGGACCAGCACGGGTTTCTGACCGCGCCCCGCCACGCCGGGTCGCCCGTCCGACAGTCTGCTGGAGGTGAGGCTCAGGCGGACGACCCGGATACCGGCGCCGGCGTGGCCCTGAGACGATGCCCGCATGCACCCGGCCCTGGCGGACGCCTCCGCGACGCCGTACTGGCTCGACAGTACCGACCGCCCCGCACCCCGAGCCACGCTCGGTGCGCACACGACCACCGATCTGTGCGTGGTCGGCGGTGGGTACACCGGGCTGTGGACCGCCCTGCTCGCCAAGGAGCGCGACCCCGACCGCGAAGTGGTGCTGCTCGAGGGCAACCGCATCGGCTGGGCCGCGTCCGGGCGCAACGGCGGGTTCTGCGCCGCCTCGCTGACCCACGGGCACGCGAACGGACAGGAGCGCTGGCCCGAGGAGATGGAGACCCTCGACCGGCTGGGCCGGGCCAACCTCGACGCGATCGAGGAGACCATCGCCCGCTACGGCATCGAGTGCGACTTCGAGCGGCCGGGGGCGATCACGGTCGCCACCGAGCCGCACCAGGTCGACTGGCTGCGCGAGCTGGCCGACCAGTCGCCTGGCAGCCGGTTCCTCGACCAGGCCGCGATGCGTGCCGAGGTGGACTCCCCGACCTACCTGGCCGGCGTCCACGAGCCGCGCGACGTGGCGCTGCTCCACCCGGCCCGACTGGCGTGGGGCCTCGCCGAGGCGGCCGAGCGCCTCGGCGTCCACCTGTACGAGGGAACCCCGGTCACCGGCCTCTCCCGGGCCGGGGACGGCCTCGAGGTGCACACCCGCGACGGGCAGGTCGTCCGGGCCCGCCGCGTGGCCCTCGGCACCAACGCCTTCCCGGCGCTGGTCCGCCGGGTCCGGTTGCACACGGTCCCGGTCTACGACTACGCGTTGATGACCGAGCCGCTCACGCCCGAGCAGCACGAGGCGATCGGCTGGCGGCACGGCCAGGGCATGGACGACATGACCAACCAGTTCCACTACTACCGCCCGACCCGCGACGGCCGGATCCTCTGGGGCGGCTACGACGCGATCTACCACTTCGGCCGCCACGTCCGCCCGTCGTACGACCAGCGCCCGGAGACCTTCGACCTCCTCGCCGGCCAGTTCTTCGACACCTTCCCGCAGCTCGCCGGCCTGCGCTTCAGCCATGCCTGGGGCGGCGCCATCGACACCTGCACGCGGTTCTGCGCCTTCTTCGGCCAGGCGTACGGCGGCCGCGCGGCCTACGCGGCCGGCTTCACCGGGCTCGGGGTGGGGGCGACCAGGTTCGGCGCGGACGTGATGCTCGACCTGCTCGACGGGAACGACACCGAGCGCACCCGGTTGCGGATGGTGCGCGAGAAGCCGCTGCCCTTTCCGCCCGAGCCGTTCGCGTGGGCCGGCATCGAGCTCACCCGACGTTCGCTCGCCCAGGCCGACCGCAACCAGGGGGCCCGCAACGTCTGGCTCCGCACGCTCGACCGGATGGGCCTCGGCTTCGACAGCTAGCCTGGACCCTCATGGCCCGTGACCCGAACATCCCGGACTCCTTCGACGTGCTCACGGTGGTGGTCCTGCGCAGACCGGACGATCTCCCCGACCTGTCCGAGTCCGAGCTCGGCGAGCTCCAGGCCCGGCACCTCGCCTACCGCGCCGACCTGCACCGGCAGGGCCTGATCGTCGTCAACGGTCCCTTCGACGAGCAGAGCGACCCGGCCTACCGCGGGATGTCGATCTTCGCCTGCGACCCGGCCGAGGCCGCCCGCCTCTCCGACGCCGACCCCTCCGTGGCCGCGGGGCGTCTCACCTACGACGTCATGCACTGGTGGGTGGCTGCCGACACCCTCGCCTTCCCGCTCGTGGCGGGCCTGGTCGGCCACCGGCAGTCGCTGCCCGACGCCTGACCCGCCGGGTGGTCAGGAGGCGATCGCGCTGCGCGACGCGGCGACCGCCAGGCCGTCCACGAAGTCGTTCATCGCGTGGCCCGAGTGACCCTTCACCCAGTGGAAGGCGATGTCGCCCCGCTCGGTGACGGCGGCGACCAGCGGCTCCCACAGGTCGCGGTTGGCCACCGGCTTCCGCGCGGAGGTCGACCAGCCGCGCGCGATCCAGCCCTCCCACCAGCGGTCGCGGAAGCAGTTCACGACGTACGTCGAGTCGCTGACCACGAGCACCGGGCCTGCCAGCGCGGTGACCGCCTCGAGCGCGGCCCGGATCTCCATCCGCTGGTTGGTGCTGGTCCGCTCCGACCCGGAGGCGTACGTCGTCCGGTCGACGCCCAGGCCCAGCCGCCGGGGCCGGGGTTGCCCGAGCAGGCGCCGTCGGTGAAGACCGACACCGCCCCCGGGTGGGCGACCATCTCGGCCGGACGGGCTCGCGGCGCTCGCGGGGCCGCCACGTCAGCCCCGCTCGACGAAGGCAGCCAGCGAGGCCAGCTCGCGCTTGCGCGACGGCTCGTGGAGGTAGGGCATGTGGCCGGTCTCGAAGTACTCGTGCTCGATCCGCTCGAACGCCTCGTCGGGCAGCCGCAGGTGGGCGACCATGTTCTCCGCCGCGTGGTAGGGCGTGGCCAGGTCGTAGTAGCCGTACTCGATCCGGACCTTCAGGTGCGGGTTGGCGCGCATCAGCCGCTCGAGCTTGTCGGCCACGAAGATCGGCTTGCCCTCGAACTCCTTGTAGGACCACTCCTTCACCTCGTTGGCGAACACCTCGTAGGCGAGGTCCTGGGTCGAGCCCAGCTCGTGGCGCAGGTAGTGGTGGAACGCGGCCGTGAACGGCCCCGCCATCGCGTCGTCGGACGGGTCGGCGTCCATGTTCTCGGCGATGGGGGAGGCGAGCGGCCCGGTGAAACGGCCGTCGAGCCGACCGACGGCCAGGCCGCGGTCACGCAGCAGCTCGGTGCAGAAGCGCCAGTGCTCCACTCGCAGGTCGGTGCCGTCGACGTAGGCCTCGGACAGGCCGGTCAGCCGGGCCAGGGTGCGGACCACCGAGGCCCGTTCCTTGGCCGGCAGCCGGCGCCCGGCGGCCAGGGCGGTGCGGTAGGGGCCGGCCGAGAACTCCTCCGCCTCCTGTCGCAGCCTGCCCAGCCGGCCCTTGACCTTGCCGTGGTAGTGCGCGATCGCGGTGTAGGTCGGCAGGAAGTTCAGGCAGGACTCGTCCCACCGGTGGTGCTCGAAGTCCTGGCTGCCGAAGTCGAGCACGCTGGAGACCAGCACGATGCCGTTGAGGGCCATCGAGTGCCGCGCGAAGAGCCGCTCGGCGACCGCCACCGCCCGGACGGTGCCGTAGGACTCGCCGATCACGAACTTCGGCGACATCCAGCGGTCCTCACGGGTGCACCAGAGCCGGATCAGCTCGGTGACCTGCTCCACGTCCTTGGCGAACCCGTGGTAGTCCTTGGCCTTCCCGCCCTCGACGGCCCGGGTGTGGCCGGTCGACATCGGGTCGATGAAGACCAGGTCGGAGACGGCCAGCAGGGTCTCGGCGTTGTCGACGAGCCGGTAGGGCGGCGGGTGCGGCGCGGTGACGTCGCCGAGGTCGGCTCGGCGGGGGCCGAGGAGACCCATGTGCAGCCACACCGACGACGACCCGGGTCCGCCGTTGAAGACGAAGGAGATCGGCCGGCTGGTCACGTCCTTCCCCTCGGGCAGGTCGAGCGTGTACGCCGTCACCGACATCTGGGCGCGCGCCTTCCAGCCCTGGAAGACGTCGTCCTTGACCTCCTCCTCGCGGAGCACCACACGGCCGCTGCGGGCGGTGTAGGACAGCTCGCCGCGCCGGGTCCGGAGGGTGTGGTGGGTGACCACGAGCTCGTCGACCGGGTCGGGCTTCTCGTCCTTCTTCACGGCTGCGGCCGGATGGGTGCCGGCAGCGGGGACGGGCGTCACGTCGCTCATGCGTCTCCTTCGATCGGGCTAGTGGTCGGGCTCTCGGGCCGGTCGCGCTCGCCGCCGGGCACCCACAGCACATCACCCTGGGCACGGTTGACGTAGCGGGCCAGGATGAAGACCAGGTCGGAGAGCCGGTTGAGGTAGCGGATGGCGAGCGGGTTCATGGTCTCGGCGTGCACGTCGTAGGCCGCCCACGCCGACCGCTCGGCGCGTCGTACGACGGTGCGCGCGACGTGGAGCCGGGCCGCGGCCGGGGTGCCGCCGGACAGGATGAACGAGCGCAGCGTGGGCAGGTCGGCGTTGAACTCGTCGCACCAGCCCTCGAGCCGGTCGATGTAGTCCTGGGTGATTCGCAGCGGCGGGTACTCCGGGTCCGGCGTGACCGGCGTGCAGAAGTCGGCGCCGACGTCGAACAGGTCGTTCTGGGCGTGTATCAGCACGGCCCGGACCGACTCCTCGAGGTCATGAGCAAGTGCCATCCCCAGCTGGGCGTTCGCCTCGTCGACGTCTGCATAGGCGTGGAGTCGGAGGTCGTTCTTCGACGTCTCACTCATGTCACCGAGTCGCGTCGTGCCCGCGTCACCCGTGCGGGTGTAGATCCGAGTCAGGTTGACCATGCAGACGAGGTTAGTGGGCGGTGAACCAAAGAAATCGGTGGCCGTGGCGCAACCGAAGGGGGATGCTCGCGCGTCATAGTGGTCAACAGGACGTTGCTCATGACTGACCAGCGGCCGGAGGTTCGGGCCTCCGGAGGACGGAGGCAGACGATGAGGCAGCCGAGGAGCCCCTCACGGGGCACGGGGAGCGGGGGACGGACGATGGACATCGTCCACGACGGGCACACGCTGGTGCTGCGAGGTGACTTCGACGTGCGCAGCACGATGGAGGTCCGGACCGCGATCCACGAGCACCTCCACGGGGTCGACGACGATCTCGTCATCGACCTGACGGGGGTCGGCACCCTCGACTCGACCGCGGCCCGCGTGCTCGCGTTCGCGACCCTCGAGGCCGGCCGTTCGGGACACCACCTGCGGCTGCGCGGCTGCGGACCCGCCGTCGCCCGGATGCTCCACATGACCCGCCTGGCGCGGTTCATCGAGGTCGACCGCGAGGCCGCCACGGCCTGAGGTCGGCGCGACCGTGTGAGGTTCGCCGGCTGAGAACTAGTTCACAGCCCGCTGACCTGCGGCGGTGCCAGCCCTACCCTCGGGAGCATGCCGAAAGACCACCCCTGGGTGATGCGGACGTACGCCGGCCACTCCACGGCCACGGCGTCCAACGCGCTCTACCGGACCAACCTGGCCAAGGGCCAGACCGGGCTCTCGGTGGCCTTCGACCTGCCGACCCAGACCGGCTACGACCCGGACGACGCGCTGAGCAAGGGCGAGGTCGGCAAGGTCGGCGTACCGGTGCCCCACCTCGGGGAGATGCGCCGGCTGTTCGAGGACATCCCGCTGACCGAGATGAACACCTCGATGACGATCAATGCCACTGCGATGTGGCTGCTCGCGCTCTACCAGGTGGTCGCCGAGGAGCAGAACGGCGTCTCGACAGGCTCGACCGACGACCGCCAGGCGGTCGCGCACCAGCTCGCCGGGACCACCCAGAACGACATCATCAAGGAGTACCTGTCCCGCGGCACCTACGTGTTCCCCCCGGAGCACTCGCTGCGGTTGACCACCGACCTGATCGCCTACACCGTCCAGGCGGTCCCGGGATGGAACCCGATCAACATCTGCAGCTACCACCTGCAGGAGGCCGGGGCCACGCCGACGCAGGAGCTCGCCTACGCGCTGTGCACCGCGATCGCCGTGCTCGACGCGGTCCAGGCGTCCGGCCAGGTCTCCGTGGACGACTTCGGGCGGGTGGTCGGCCGGATCTCGTTCTTCGTCAACGCCGGGGTCCGGTTCGTCGAGGAGATGTGCAAGCTGCGCGCCTTCGTCGAGCTCTGGGACGAGATCACCCGCGAGCGCTACGCCGTGACCGACCCCGCGATGCGCAGGTTCCGCTACGGCGTGCAGGTCAACAGCCTCGGGCTCACCGAGGCCCAGCCCGAGAACAACGTGCCCCGGATCGTCCTGGAGATGCTCGGGGTGACGCTGTCCAAGGACGCCCGGGCCCGCGCGGTCCAGCTACCGGCCTGGAACGAGGCCCTCGGCCTGCCCCGGCCCTGGGACCAGCAGTGGTCCCTGCGGCTGCAGCAGGTGCTGGCCTACGAGTCCGACCTGCTCGAGTACGACGACCTGTTCGCCGGGTCCCACGTGGTCGAGGCGAAGGTGGCCGAGCTGGTCGCCGGCGCGAGGGCCGAGATCGACCGCGTGCAGGCGCTGGGCGGGGCCGTCGCTGCGGTCGAGTCGGGCTACATGAAGCAGGAGCTGGTCTCCTCCCACGCCGCCCGGCGCGCCCGGATCGAGTCCGGCGAGGAGATCGTCGTCGGGGTCAACCGGTTCGTCACCACCGAGCCCTCGCCGCTGACCGCCGACCCCGACGCGGTGATCCAGGCGGCGGACCCGGCTGCGGAGCAGGCAGCGCTCGACAGTCTGCGGGCCTGGAAGCAGGGGCGAGACGATGCCGCGGTCGCCGAGGCGCTGGCACGGCTCGCCGCCGACGCCAAGACCGACACCAACCTGATGGGGGCCACGCTGGCCGCGGCGCGGGCCGGCGCCACCACGGGGGAGTGGGCCACCATGCTGCGCGGGGTGTTCGGGGAGTTCCGCGCGCCGACCGGCGTGCGCGGTGCCGTCGGCGCGGTGTCCGACGTCGGCGAGGCGGGCGCCGACCTGGCCGCCCTACGCCGCAGGGTGCGGGAGACCGGCGAGGAGCTCGCGGGACACCCGGGCGGACGGCTGCGCCTGCTGGTCGGCAAGCCTGGCCTCGACGGGCACTCGAACGGCGCCGAGCAGGTCGCCGTCCGGGCCCGCGACGCCGGCTTCGAGGTCATCTACCAGGGCATCCGGCTGACCCCCGAGCAGATCGTGGCGGCGGCGGTCGCCGAGGACGTGCACTGCGTCGGGCTCTCGATCCTCACCGGCTCGCACATGGAGCTGGTGCCCGCCGTGCTGGTCGGGCTCGAGGAGGCCGGCATCGGCGACGTGGCGGTGGTCGTCGGCGGGATCATCCCCGACGCCGACGCACGCCGGCTGATCGACGCCGGCGTGGCCGCGGTCTACACACCGAAGGACTTCGGGCTGACCGAGATCATGGACGGCATCGTCGACGCGATCCGCGAGGCCAACGACCTGGACTGAGGAGTCAGCGCTCGCCCAGCACGTCGTCCGCCCAGCGGTCGCCGAGCACCTCACGGGCGACGACGGACCCGACCTCCCGCAGGGCGTCGAGCTGAGCGGGGGTCAGCCGGTCGACCAGCAGCCGCCGTACGGCGGCGACATGGCCCGGCGCGGCCTCGACCACCTTGTCCCAGCCCGCCTCGGTGAGGGTCGCGACGGTGCTGCGCCGGTCGTGCTCGTGCGGCGAACGGGTCACCCAGCCCTGGGCCTCGAGCCTGCCCACGACGTTGGAGAGGCGGGAGGGGCTGGCGTTCGACTGCAGGGCCAGCTCGCTCATCCGGCGCTGCCGGCCGTCGGCCATCGACAGCGAGCTGAGCACGAAGTAGTCGAACAGGTTGAGGCAGCTGTCGCGCTGCAGCTGTGCGTCGAGCGGACCGGGGAGCAGCCACATGACCGCGGTCACCCCGATCCACGCCTGCTGCTCCTCCGGGGACAGCCAGCGGGGCTCAGCCTGCTCGGTCATGGGGTCAGCTCCTGCTCATCGGTGGCGCGATCGTAGCGACTCCTCGATGATTCAACCTTGAAATGATTGTGGTAGATTACTTCAAGGTTGAAACACCAATCCTCGAGGAGATCGCCATGACCCTGTTCCGACTCGACGCCAGCATCCGGGTGGAGGGCTCCCACAGCCGCGCCCTCGGCGACCTGGTGGAGCGCGAGTGGGTGCGAGCCCACGCCGGTGACGAGGTCCTGCGGCGTCATCTCGGCACCGACCCGGTCCCGGCAACGGCCTGGGCCGACGCCGTCTCAGGCGCCTACGTCCCGGCCGACCAGCGCACGGAGGCACAGACCGACGCCGCCGCCCTCGCGGCCGGGCTGGTCGACGAGCTGGTCGCCGCGGACGCGTTGCTGTTCGCCGTCCCGCTCTACAACTTCGGGGTCTCCCAGCACTTCAAGACCTACGTCGACCTCGTGGTCACCGACCCCCGGATGGCCGCCGGGCAGGCCTCGGCGGTCGCCGGGAAGCCCGCCGTACTGGCGACCGTGCGGGGCGGTGGCTACGGCGCCGGCACCCCCCGCGAGGGGTGGGACCATGCCACGCCGTGGATGCGTCGGATCCTGGAGGACGTCTGGGGCCTGGACCTGCTCTCGGTCGAGGAGGAGTTCGCCCTGGTCGGGGTCAACCCGGCGCTGGACCAGTTCGCCGAGCTCGCCGAGGTCGTCCGTGCCGACGCCGCTGCGCTCGCGACCGAGCACGGCCGCTCCCTGGCGGCCGCGCTGCGGCGGGCCGCCTGAGCCGCCGTACCCGAGCGTCCACGGTGGTCCGAAGGCCCTTGCCAGCGACCCGCGCGGCATAGCAGCGTGACGCCAGGAGGTGTCATGACCAAGACGCTGCCCGACGGGGCCGACGACATCGGTGGGCTGGTCCCACCGGCCGACCACGATCCGACGCACTACACCGCGGCCGGACGGCTCCGGTCCACGGTGTACGAGGCCGAGATGGCCCGGCTCCAGGAACAGCTGGTGATGCTGCAGTACTGGGTCGCCTCGCAGGGTCTCAAGGTCGCGGTCGTCTTCGAGGGCCGCGGCTCGGCCGGGAAGGGCGGCGTGATCAAACGGATCACCGAGCGGACCTCCCCCCGGACCGTCCGCGTCGTGGCGCTGCCCGTCCCCACGGAGCGCGAGAAGACCCAGTGGTACTTCCAGCGGTACGTGGAGAACCTGCCGGCCGCGGGCGAGATGGTCCTGTTCGACCGCAGCTGGTACAACCGCTCGAACGTCGAGTGGGTGATGGGCTACTGCACCGAGGAGGAGCACCAGGAGTTCCTGCGCTCGTGCCCGGAGTTCGAGAGGATGCTGGTGCGGTCGGGGATCGTGGTGCTCAAGTACTGGTTCTCGGTGTCCTTCGAGGAGCAGCGCCGGCGCTTCGAGGCCCGCAACGCCGAGCCGCTCAAGCGCTGGAAGCTCTCCGACATGGACCTCGCCGAGCACGAGCTCTACGTCCGCTACTCGATGGCCAAGGACACCACGTTCCAGTACACCGACATCAAACAGGCGCCGTGGTACGTCGTGCCGTCGGACGACAAGCGGGCCTCACGGCTGAACTGCATCAGCCACCTGCTCAGCCGGTTCGACTACCAGGACATGGCTCCCGATGCGGTCCGGCTGCCCGAGATGCGGCAGATCCCCTACGTGCGGCCGCCGTTCCACGAGCAGACGTTCGTGCCGCGCACCTGGTAGGGCGGGGCGCGGCGGCTACCAGCCGTGCGTGCCCGGGCCGCCTTTGAACGGGCCCACGACCCGAGGGGTGACCCAGCCACCGTAGAAGCCGCCCTCCTGCGGCGTGACCAGCTCCCCGTCGACGGTGCAGGCGTCCATGAGCCCGGGCATCACGGCCACATGTCCGACCAGCGACTCGAAGCCGGGCACCGGGTGCGGGTAGGTCCAGGCGGCGCGGGCCGCCGTCCGGGCCGGGGTGACGACGTCGAAGTAGCTCGCAAGGCCCTTCCACTCACAGGCCGTCGTCCCGGCCACGGGCCGCAGCACGCCCTCGCCGTAGGCCGCGAGCGGGAGGTAGTAGACCGGTGGGTGGCTGGTCTCCAGCACCCGCAGCGACGACGTCGTGCGGGCCACGACCATGCCGCCCAGGTGGACCTCGACCGACTCGGCGGTCGGCTCGACCCGGGGCGGTCGCGGGTAGTCCCAGGCCGACTCCTGGCCCGGCCCCGGCTCGACCCGGCTCCTAGACACGAGCGCTCCCCGGGTAGGTGGCAGAGGGCTGGGCCGGTCGGGACCGGGCACTCTCCGCGACCCCGAACGCCACGAGCGCGCAGCCGCCCGAGACGATGGTGAAGGTCCACAGCAGGGCAGGGGCGGCGTTGGGGTACATCCGGCCGGAGTTGTGACCGGTCTCGACGAAGGCCGCGACCAGGAACACGAAGCACGCCAGGGCGAGCATCACGCCCACGCCCTGGAAGGCCACGGTCAGCGGCGTCGCGTCCCTGCGCGGGGGAGTCTCCATCAGCGCCCGCTCGAACGCCTCCGGCGAGGGCGGGTGGAAGGCGACCACCGCTCCGGGGTTCAGCGGGCCGTAGACGTGCGGGAAGGTGTCGTCACCGACCTGGTCCTGGCGCCACGGCGAGTCGAGCAGGTCGGTGTCGATCTCGAGCACGAGGATCGGCTCGCCGACGTCGCTGGTAGAACTGCCCGAGCACCCCCGACACCTGGTCCCGCCGCGCGGCGTGGATGAAGCCCACCTCGGCCAGGGTGGCGTCGAGGGTGGAGGTCGTGTAGCTGCCTGACACCTTCGCCAGCTGCCAGTCGGCGAGCGTCGCGACGTGGAAGATCCGCATGGCCGCATCCTGCCTCACCGCGGCGCGCCCGGCCGTTAGGTTGGAGGGGTGAGCGACCTCCACTGCCCGGCCCGGATCATCGTCGCGCGGCACGGCGAGGCGGAGTACGAGTCGCCCGAGATGAACGCCACCGGCGGCAGCCTGACCACGCTCGGCCGGTCGCAGGCCCACGACCTGGGGGAGCGGCTGCGGTCGGAACGGGTCGCCGGCGTGGTGTGCAGCGAGCTCTCACGGGCCGTGCAGACCGCCGAGATCGCGGCGGGCGTCCTCGGGCTGCCGGTGCGGGTGCGGGAGCGGCTCCAGGAGTTCCCGGCCGGCGACTACCTCGGCCGGCCCTACGACCACGCCTTCTTCAACCCGCTCGTGACCGGCTGGCTGGCCGGCGACCTCGACGCCGGGGTGCCCGGCGGCGAGACCGGGCGGCAGACGGCCGACCCGGGTGCTCGGGGTGCTCGACGACGTGGCCGACCAGTACCGCGGCGAGACGGTGCTCGTCGTCACCCACGGTGGCGTGATCACGGCGCTGCTGGGGCCTGGTCGCCCCCGGGTCGACCGCTAGCACCGAAGGCGGACGGGGTGCCCAACTGCTCGACGTACGTCTTCGAGCGTGACGCCGACGGCTGGCGGGCGCTGCGCCGTCCTGGCGCCTAGTCGGCCAGGCCCCGCCGGACCACGTCGAGCACGATCTCGAGCGCGGCGTCGCGCAGCTCGGGCGGCACCTCGCGCAGGGGGCCGTGCACGCACGAGCTCGGAGAAGCCGTGCACCGCCGACCAGCAGGCGACGTCGGCGCCGACGCGGCGCTCGGGCGACACCGCGCCGCAGCGACCAGCTCGTCGAGCACCTGGTTGAGCACGAGGTAGGGGCCGGTCAGCTCGTCGGTGGCTGGTGTGGCGCCTCGGTGCTCTCGCGGCGCCGGTGAACGCGGTCGTGAACAGGCCCGGCTCGCCGGATCGCGAAGTCGACGTAGGCCCGGCCGGTCTCGCGCAGCCGGGCGAAGCCGCGCTCCACGGGGTCGCCCTCGGCGACCGTGGCGATCCGGTCGAGCATCGCCTGCTCGAGGTCGGCGTAGGCCCGGTCGGAGACCTCGGCCAGCAGCGCGGCCCGATCGCTGAAGTGGCGGTACGCCGCGTTGTGCGACACCCCGGCGCGCCGGGCGACCTCGCGGAGCACCACGCCGTCCGGACCGGTGGAGCGGGCCAGCTCCGACGGCGGTGTCGACGAGCACCGGCCGGAGGTTGCCGTGGTGGTAGGGCTGCGCCTTGCTGCTCACGAGGCTGATCCTAGGGGATGTTGACAGTGGTCACATCATCGGCGTACCTTGATGTTGTCACTGTCCACATCGGACGCCGCACTTCCTCGGAGGACTCGATGCACACCTCCGCCCGACGGGCCGCACCCACAAGGCAGCCGTCCTGGCCACGGTCTGCGCGGCCGTGCTCGCCATCAACCTCGACACCACCATCGTCAACGTCGCGCTGCCGTCGATCTCGCGCGAGCTGTCGGCGCGGCACCCGCGCAGCTGCAGTGGGTCGTCGACGGCTACAACCTCGCCTTCGCCGGGCTGGTGCTGGCCGCCGGCAGCCTGTCCGACCGGTTCGGCCGGCGGCCCGGCGCTGATCATCGGGCTGCTCGGCTTCGCCGCCGCCAGCGCGGCCGGCGCGCTGGTCACCTCGGCCGGCGCCCTGGTCGCGACCCGCGTTCGTGATGGGTGCGTTCGCGGCCCTGATCTTCCCCACCACCCTGTCGATCATCAGCAACACCTTCCGCGAGCGTCGGGAGCGCGCCGCGGCCCTCGGCATCTGGGGCGCGGTCGTCGGTCTCGGCGTCGCGGCCGGCCCGGTCACCGGTGGCGTGCTGCTCGAGCACTTCTACTGGGGCAGCGTGTTCTGGGCCCTGGTCCCGCTGGCGCTGGTCACCGCGGTGGCGGCGTACCTCCTGGTCCCCGAGTCGCGCGACCCCGGCGTCCCGCCGCTCGACCTGCCCGGCCTCGGGCTCTCGATCGCGATGCTCGTCACGCTCGACCTACACGATCATCGAGGCGCCCGCCCACGGCTGGTCGTCCGCGGCGACCGTCGGCGGGTTCGCGGCTCGCGGCCGCGCTGCTGGCCGCCTTCGTGGTCCGCGAGCGTCGTACGCCGCACCCGATGCTCGACGTGACCCTGTTCCGCGACCGCCGGTTCAGCGCCGCCAGCGGCGCGGTGACGATCACCTTCTTCGCGCTCTTCGGGTTCATCTTCCTGGTCACCCAGTACTTCCAGTTCGTCCGCGGCTACGGCGCGCTCTCGACCGGCGCCCGGATCCTTCCGGTCGCGCTTGTCGATCGCGGTCGCCTCCGTCGTCGGTGCCGCCCTCGCCCCGAGGATCGGGACCAAGGTCGTGGTCACCACGGGACTGGTGCTGTTCGGCAGCGCCGTTCCTCTGGATCTCGACCTCGACCGTGCACACGTCGTACGCGAGCGTGATCGTGCCGCAGATGGTGCTGATGGGTCTCGGGCATCGGGCTGATCTCGACGCCGGCGACCGAGTCGATCCTGCTGGTGCTGCCGCCCGGCCCGCGCCGGAGTCGGCTCGGCGGTCAACGACGCGACCCGCGAGCTCGGCGGCACGCTCGGGGTCGCCGTCGTGGGCTCGGTGTTCTCGTCGGTGTTCGGCTCGCACCTGGCATCGGGCGCGTTCGGCCGCGCTGCCGGGCTCGCTGCTGGACCGGGCGCAGGACTCGGTCGGCGTGGCCCAGGCCGTCAGCGCGCAGGACCCGCGGCTGCTGCCGGCGTTCCACGACTCGTTCATGGCGGCCATGGCGACCTCGTGCGTCGTCGTCGGGCTGCTGTGCCTGGCCGGCGCCGTCGCCGCGGCGTTCCTGCTGCCGGGTCGGCTGCCGGTCCACGTCGAGGTGACCGAGCCCGGGACCGCCCCGGTCGCTGCCTGACGCGCTTCCTCCGTCGGGGGGTCGTGTGCCTGAGGACGGGCCGGCGTTGCCAGGCCCACGACCGGGTCGCGCCACCGCCTGGCAGGCTGGCCCGATGGGTGAGCCGACGTACTGCGTGACGGACATCGAGAGCTCCGGCTTCCGGCCGGGAGTCGAGCTCCATGATCTCCTTCGCCACCGTGGCCGTCACCGGCGCCGGCGAGGAACGCGGCCGCTTCGAGGCGGTCCTCGCCGAGCTTCCCGGCGCGACGTGGGATCCGGGCACCCGGGCCTGGTTCGAGAGCGACGAGCCCGAGGCCCTCGCGGCAGCAACCACCGACCCGCGGGAACCCGCCGTGGTGATCGCCGACTTCGTCGCCTGGGTGCGTCGTCTGCCCGGCCCGCGGGTCTTCGTCGCCCATCCGCTCGCCTTCGACGGCCAGTGGATCGACCACTACCTGCGGACCTTCGCCGACCTCCCGCTCGTCCGCAGCCTCTACGACGCCGACCCGCTCTTCCACGACACCCTCTGCCTGAGGTCCTACGCCGCCGCGGTCACCGGCCGCTACGTCGGGGACGTCTCCCCGGCGACCCTGCCCAGCGAGTGGTTCGGCGACGTACCCCACACCCACCGGGCCATCGACGACGCCCTCGGCTACGCCCACCTGCTGGCCGAGCTGTTCCGACGCTCCGGCGCCACGCCGGTCGGGTGACGCTGGGGGTTCAGGCAGTTTCACCATGTGATGTTGTCGAACCGCCGCTTCTCACTGTGAGCTCACCGTGAGAAGCGCAAGTTCATCCACTTAACATGATGAAACGTCCCACGCCACACCCCCCGGGGCCGCGCTAGAAGAGCCGGTCGTCGGCGTTGTCGAGCCCGCGGAGCGCGTCGTAGTCGACGAGGGCCCAGGCGATCCCGCGGTCGGTGGCCAGCACGCGCGCCTGCGGCTTGATCTCCTGGGCCGCGAAGATGCCGCGGACCGGGGCCAGCAGCGGGTCGCGGTTGAGCAGCTCGAGGTAGCGGGTGAGCTGCTCGACGCCGTCGATCTCGCCGCGGCGCTTGATCTCGACGGCCACCGAGGCGCCGGCCGCGTCGCGGCACATGAGGTCGACCGGCCCGATCGCGGTGGGGTACTCCCGGCGGACCAGGGTCAGCCCCTCGCCGAGGTGCGAGGGGTGCTCGGCGAGCAGCTCCTGGAGGTGCTTCTCGACGCCGTCCTTCTGCAGGCCCGGGTCGACGCCGAGCTCGTGGGAGGTGTCGCTGAGACCTCCTCGATCAGGATCCGGAGGGTGTCCTCCGGACCCTTCGAGCTGGCCCTCGAGGTGACCGTCCACAGCGCGGCGCCCTCGTCCGTGGTGCCCTCCTGCAGGGTGCAGGGGGGCGACATCCAGTTCAGCGGCTTGTAGGACCCGCCGTCGGAGTGGACCAGCACCGAGCCGTCGGCCTTGATCATCAGCACCCGGGTCGCCATCGGCAGGTGCGCGGTGAGCCGGCCGGCGTAGTCGACCTGACACCGCGCGACAACCAGTCTCACGGGCGGTGACCCTACCCGGTGCGGCAGACTCGACGGCATGCCGGAACGGGTGGTGGTCGTCGGGGCCGGGGTGCTCGGCCTCAGCTGTGCCCTGCGTCTGCTCGAGGCCGGCCACCGCGTCGACGTCCTGGCCCGCGAGCTGCCGCTGGAGACGACGTCGGCGCGTGGCGGCGGCGATCTGGTACCCCTACCTCGCGCTGCCGCAGGACAAGGTGACGGCCTGGGCCGCCGCGTCGTACGACGTGTTCGCCGGGCTGGCGCAGGACCCCGCCACCGGCGTGACGATGCGCCGCGGCACCGAGCTGCTGCTGGCCGAGTCCGCGGACCCGTGGTGGGTCGACCGCCGTGCCGGCGCTGGAGCGGGTCACGCCCGCGGCGCCGTACCGCGACGGCTGGTCGTTCGTGACGCCCGTCGTCGACATGCCGCGCTACCTGGCCTGGCTCCACGACACCGTGCTCGAGGCAGCGGGGGCACGGTCACCCGGCTGGCGCTCGCAGCACCTCCCCGCAGGCCCGCTCGTGGTCGACTGCAGCGGCTTGGGCTCGCGCCACCTCGCCGACGACCCGACCACCACGCCCGTCCGCGGGCAGGTGGTGGTGCTGGAGCAGATCGGGCTGGAGGAGTGGTGGCTGGCCGAGGACGGCCCTACCTACGTCATCCCGCGCGCCCACGACATCGTGGTCGGCGGTACGGACGACGCGGGGCAGTGGGACCGTACGCCGTCCACCTCCACCGCCGACGACATCCTGCGCCGGGCCACCGCCCTGGTGCCCGCGCTGGCGTCGGCCCGCGTCCTCCGGCACCAGGTCGGCCTGCGGCCGGCCCGGCCCGAGGTCCGCCTCGAGCGGGTCGGCGACGTCGTCCACTGCTACGGCCACGGCGGCGCCGGGGTCACCCTGTCGTGGGGCTGCGCGGCCGAGGTCGCCGCACTGGTCGCCGCAGTGGTCGACCCAGCGATCGAGCCACCTGCCGACCACGTCGGGGCGTGAGCTGCAGGGCACGAACCGGTCACGATGCGGCCCCGGATCGGTGTGAGGAACCTCGCGGCTCGGCACGAGGCACGCGTGGGAGGATGCGCCCATGACGAGCACCACCGCGCCCGAGACCCCCGTCAGTACCCGCGATTTCGCGCACGATCGGCGTCGTCGGGCTCGGCACGATGGGCGCCGGCATCGCCGAGGTCTTCGCCCGCAACGGGTTCGCGGTGGTGGGCGTCGAGGTCACCGAGGAGGCCGTCGAGCGCGGCCGCCAGCACCTCGAGCACTCGACCGGCCGCGCGGTGAAGCGCGGGAAGCTGAGCGAGGAGGACCAGCAGGCGCTGCTCGGCCGGGTCGACGTTCACGACGTCCCTGAAGGACCTGGCCGACGCCGACCTGGTGGTCGAGGCGGTCCTGGAGTCGCCTCGAGCTCAAGCAGTCGATCTTCCGCGACCTCGACGAGATCGTGAAGCCCGAGGCGATCCTGGCCACCAACACCTCGTCCCTGAGCGTCACCGAGATCTCGGCCGCCAACCTGCACCCGGGCCGGGTCGATCGGCATGCACTTCTTCAACCCGGCGCCGGTGCAGAAGCTGGTCGAGGTCATCCGCACCGTCGTCACCGAGCCGGACGTGCTCGACGACGTCAAGGCGCTGGTCGCGCCGGCTCGGCAAGAGCCCCGTGTCTGCGGCGACCGCGCCGGCTTCATCGCCAACGCCCTGCTGTTCGGCTACCTCAACCACGCCGTCTCGATGTACGAGGGCCGCTACGCCAGCCGCGAGGACATCGACGCCGCGATGCGGCTCGGCTGCGGCTACCCGATGGGCCCGCTGGCGCTGCTCGACCTGATCGGCCTCGACACGGCGTACGAGATCCTCGACACGATGTACAAGCAGGGCCGCGACCGGCTGCACGCGCCGGCGCCGATCCTCAAGCAGATGGTCACGGCCGGGCTGCTCGGCCGCAAGACCGGCCGCGGCTTCTACACCTACGAGGGCCCCGACAGCCCGGTCGTCGTCGCCGACGCCCAGACGCCCGACGCGCCGACGACGCGACCGCAGCTGCGCGCGGCCGATCGCGACGGTCGGCGTCGTCGGCTCCGGCACGATGGCCACCGGCATCGTCGAGGTCTTCGCCAAGGCCGGGTACGACGTCACTGTACGTCGCCCGCAGCGACGACAAGGTCGCCGAGGTCCGCGCCGCGATCGAGCGCTCGCTGGACAAGGCGGTCCAGCGCGGCAAGCTCGAGGAGGCCGACCGCGACGCCGGCGCTCGCGCCACATCACCGGCACGACGCAGCTCGACGACCTGGCCGACCGCCGACCTGGTCGTCGAGGCGGTCGTCGAGGACCTCGCGGTCAAGCACGCGCTGTTCGAGAACCTCGACGAGATCTGCAAGCCCGGCACGATCCTGGCCACCACGACGTCGCAGCCTGCCGGTGATCGACGTGCGCGACGGCGACCAGCGCGGCCGGACGACGTGATCGGCATGCACTTCTTCAACCCGGCGCCGGTGATGAAGCTGGTCGAGGTGGTCACGACCGTCACCACGGCCGCGACGTCGCGGCGACCGTGCTGGCGCTGTGCGCCGAGGTCGGCAAGCACGCCGTGCGCTGCGGCGACCGGGCCGGCTTCATCGTCAACGCGCTGCTGTTCCCCTACCTCAACGACGCGGTCAAGATGCTCGAGGCGCACTACGCGACCGCCGACGACATCGACACGGCGATGAAGCTCGGCTGCGGCTCCCGATGGGCCCGTTCGAGCTGCTCGACGTGGTCGGCAACGACGTCTCGCTGGCGATCCAGCGCGAGCTCTACCTGGAGTTCCGCGAGCCCGGCTTCGCGCCGGCGCCGCTGCTCGAGCACCTGGTCACGGCCGGCTACCTCGGCCGCAAGACCGGGCGGGGCTTCCGCGACTACAGCGGCTGAGGTGGACGCTCCCTAGGATCGAGCCATGTCCACCAGCCGGCTCGAGGCCTTCAGCGACGGCGTGCTCGCGATCATCATCACCGTGATGGTGCTCGAGCTGAAGGTCCCCGGCGAGCCGTCCACGCTGCGCCACCTCTGGGACGCCAGCGGGCTGAGCCTGCTGACCTACCTGCTGAGCTTCGTCTACATCGGCATCTACTGGAACAACCACCACCACCTGTTCCAGGTCTGCGACCGGATCGACGGCACCGTGCTGTGGGCCAACCTCGGCCTGCTGTTCGCGCTGTCGCTCTACCCGTTCACGACGGCCTGGATGGACGAGTCGGACTTCGCCCGCACGCCGGTCGTCGTCTACGGCGTGAACCTGCTGGCCGCCGGGCACGGCGTACTACGTCCTCATGCACTTCATGGCCCGGGTGCCCGGCAACGGAGCCCGGATGCGCGAGGTGTTCGGCCGGACCGGCAAGGAGATCGCCTCGATCGTGCTCTACCTCGTGGGGATCGCGCTTGCGTTCGTCGAGCCCTGGCTGGCGCTGGTCCCGTACGCCGTGGTGGCCGGCCTGTGGCTGGTGCCCGACCGCCGCGTCGAGCGCTGGCTCGAGGCTCGGGGCGAGTCCGCGGCCGGCGAGACCGGGGGTGGAGCGCGCTCTGCGCGCGTCTCGAGACCCGGCGTCCTCAGCCTCCTCCGCACGCGGCCGGCGGGCGTCCTCAGTCCAGGCAGAACTCGTTGCCCTCGGGGTCCTGCATCACGATGAAACCGGCGCTCATCGGTGGGGCGGGTTCGAAGCGCCGGAAGCGGGTGGCGCCGAGGTCGACCAGCCGCTCGCACTCCGACTCCAGCGCTGTCATCCGCTCGTCGCCCTCGAGGCCGGGGGCCGCGCGGAGGTCGAGGTGGACCCGGTTCTTCGCCGTCTTCTCCTCCGTAAGGCTTACGCTACTCAGAACACGTCTGGAGGACTCCATGACCGTCGCCCATCTACACACGCCTCAGCCCCAAGCCGAACGGCGGCCCCTACGAGGGGGTGGATGACCAGATCGCCTGGGGTCGAACCTACGCCGCCAAGGCCTGGCCGGGTGAACCCGTGGAGGTGTTCGAGGACCGAGGCAAGAGCGCAGGCCGCGACGACGCACGACGCGAGGACTTCGACCGGCTCCGCGAGTGGGTCCGGCGGGCCAGGTCACGCACCTGTGGGCCGTCGAGCAGTCCCGGATTACCCGCCGCGAGCTGCAGTGGTTCGAGTTGGCCGCCGACCTCGACGCCGCCGGGATCACCGAGGTCCACACCGACCGCGACGGCATCGTCCGGCTGTGACGAGGTGGCCGGGATCAAGGCCGTCCTGTCCGCGAGCGAGCGCAAGCCAGATGCTCCGCCGCGTCAACGACACGCTGGCCGACAAGGCGGCGAAGGGCGAGCCGCCGGGGTCCGCCCGTTCGGCTACGTCCACGCCGTACGGAGGACGGCGACGAGCGCACCTACGAGGTGGTGCCCGAGCAGGCCGAGGCGATCCGGTTCGCCGCCGAGAAGGTCCTCGCCGGCTGGTCTCTGGCCTGCATCGCCGCCGACCTGGACCGGCAGAGGCGTCCGGGGCACCCACGGCGGCAAGGTCGTCTCCGGCACCGTCAAGAGCTGGCTGACCAGCCCGAGCATCGCCGGCCAGCGGGTCCACTCCGGCCAGATCGTCGGCGACGGACAACTGGCCGGCGATCCTGGACCTGGCGACGTTCAAGGCGGTCGGTGCCCGGCTCGGCGGGTCCCGGACGGTGCAGCGGGCGGACGGCGGGTCGTACGAGGTCGGCAGCTCCCAGCAGGGAACCCCGGGTCGGCGGTACCTGCTGACCGGTGGGCTGGCCGTCTGCGGGGAGTGTGAGGCCCCGCTGGTCGGGTCGATGAAGCAGTTGCGGAACGCCAAGGGGGTCCGGTCGAAGCCGTACCTGCTGTGCCATCCCAAGAGCCAGGGACCGAAGGGCAAGGGGAAGGCCTGCCTCGGGGTGATGCTGCCGGAGGTCGAGGAGTACGTCCTGGCGGAGTTGTGGGCACGTCTGGACTCCCCGGAGTTCCTGGAGGCCCTGGCCGGCGACGACGACCACGAGGAGGAGCGTGCCCGGCTGGTGACGGTCCTGGAAGGCATCGACGGGCAGCGCCGAGAGTTGGCCGGCATGTGGGGTCGCCGCGAGTTGACGACCGCCGAGTGGCAGGCCGCGAAGGCGGAGGTCGATGAGGCCGAGCGGCAGGCGAACGCTGACCTGGCCGTGATCCCGCCGTCGTCCTCGACCTTGGCCGATATCGACGGTGCCCGTGAGAACTGGGACGACGGCACCCTGGACGAGCAGCGTGCCTTCATCCGTCGACACGTCTCCAAGGTGACCATCCACCGAGCCACCCGGCACGGACGTCCCGGCCTGGACACCGACCGGGTGGGCATCGAGTTCGTCCCCCGGTGACCGGCTCCGCATCGGTGGATTGGGTGACCCCGAGGGGCCGCTCTACCTTCAACAGGGCAGCAGGAGCCACCCGGCTCCGGCCACCACACAGAGAAGCGAGCAGGACCATGACCAGCAAGACCACCACCACGAAGCCGACCACCGCCAAGGCCCCGGCGAAGGCCTACACGGTCCCGAAGGGCTACGAGTTGAAGTACCCCCACGGCGGCTACGACCTGCTCCGCCGTCTGGACTCCGCGACGAAGGGTCCGGCCTGGTGGGTCACCTGCAACGCCCACGGCCAGATGACCGAGGCGGCGACGGCGAAGGCCGGTGACCTGTTGGGCCGCAAGGCGGAGTTGGCGACGTGGTGCAAGGGCGACCACAAGGCTCCTGCTCCGGCGAAGGCCACGACGAAGGCTCCGGCCACGAAGGCGACGACGGCGAAGCCCCGCGCCAAGAAGGCCACCGCCGCCTGACTCCGGACACCATCAGGCCCCCTACCCGACCACGGGTGGGGGCCTGTCCTTTGTGACCGGTCGTACGGGCTGCACACGAGTCGTACAGCCTCGTACGAGCGACGGGTGGCCGGAGACACCGGGCAGAGGGTGCGGGTCGCCTACAGCCGTCGTGCCGGACATAGGGCAGGCGGGGTGGGGCGGTCCGTCAAGGAGAACCGCCCCACGCGCCTCCGGCTGCACCATGCCCAGGTCAGCCGGACCCCGGCCAGGACACCGACAGGGACCCCTGGCCAGGGCAGCACCGGTCAGGTAAGGACCAACTTGTACAGCGACGACGGCCTGGTCACGGCCACACCCACCCGCTCCTCCGCCCGAGCGGTCTTCGTGTTGGTCGCCCAGTCCGTGGCGTTGTAGCCGACCTCCACCGACACCGACTCACGTCGGTAGACGGTGACGCCCGGACCAGAGACGAGCCAGGACGTGCCGGCCACGGTGGCGGGGGTGGAGATGAGCCGGACGCCGTGGATCATCGTCGGCCCCGACGTCAGCGGATCGACCATGTACGACCCCGCCGTGCTGGCCTTGGCCTGCCGGACCGTCGAGATGACGGAGGGGTGGGCGATGAACGCGACGGGCGTGATCCCGGAGATGGCCTCCATCGACGCGATGGCAGCGGCCACGAGGTCCACGACAGCGGTTGTCGCTCCGGTGGCTGTGAGGATGCCGGACGTGCCGGCGAACGTGGAGAGGACCAGGGCGTTTTCCGCCGCGATACAGGCCGAAATCAACTCTTGTTCAAGAGCGGCCACGAGGAACGCGGCGTCGGCCTCCATCTCGTCGGTGTACTGCCCCAAGCCGGCCATCTTACTGAGCGTCAGGTCGACCGCCGTGAACGAGATTCCCGCGTCAGGCTTCGGCGCTCCCTCCGCGACCATGGCGGCGGTTCCTGCCGTAGTCCGGTAGTAGCGGACCACCGGCCCGACGCTGCCTCGTTGGCAAACAGCGAGGCCAGAGGGAACTGGCTGTTCGGGTGCAGGCCGGCCTGGACGAACGTCCCCGACGTCGGCAGAAGCGTGCCCGAGGTGAGCGCGGCCTTCATGTTGACGTCGGTCCGGAACGGCGACTTGTTCCGGATCGCACCAGCGATCCCGGCCTTGCCCTCGGGGGTGAAGATCGACGCCTTGGTCGGTCGTCGTCGTCTTCGCCGCCGAGGTTCTTCACGGCGTCGACCAGGACACGGGCCTTGATCTGCCGGTCCACGTCCTGATCCTCGCCATGTCGTCTGTCAGGTGTTCCTGCTCGTCGTCGGTCAGGTCGCGGCCTGCGGTCTTGGCGGCGGCGATGATGCCCTTGGCGTGGCCGAGGGTGCGAGGTTCGTTCTGCTGTGAGGTCCATCGAAAGCTCCGGAGGAGCACGGCCAGACGGGCGCGTGCGAGAAGGGAGCTCAAGACCGTGGGCGGTTCCTCCGAACCACAGGTTCGGGGCGTGGCCTGGGGACGGCTCCCGTCCAACCTTGTGTCAGACGGGCATGGCCCTTCGGGTCCTGCTGGCCGACTTGCCACCCCTCCAGTCCTCCACGTTGGCCCCTACGGGCTCCTCCGTGTTGCCCGGACAGATAGTCCTCGACGGCTCGACAAGAGTCTCATGGGCGAGACAGACGCGCCAGAGCCTTCGCACTCACATGCCGATGTGAGTACGTCGAGCCCAGCCGGGAACCTGGTTCCGGATAGCCGCGTCCAACAGCCATGAGGACGGGCCACAATGCAGTCATGCGTATCGCAGTTCTCGCCGCAGGCGCAGCCATGGCGCTGGCCGCGTGTACCCCGACCGCCGCAGGTCCCACCCGTCAAGTGCTGCACATAGCACCGGCCCGTCCATGACCGGAGACTCGGCTGGCAGCGGCTCGCCTGTGAATGCCGGGGGCCCTCCCGGCTTGAACGACTTGGTCGGCACCTGGGAACCCGTCGTCTTGCTCGGTAGGAGCGTCAAAACCAACCCCAGCGCCACAGGGGTCCGATTCCGCGACAACGGTCGCGGATGGACCGGCTCCAACGGATGCAACCTGACCAGCGGACCTTTCCGGCTTGGGGAGTCAGGTGCCTTCTCAGCGACCGCCAGGACAACAACCTCGCAGCATTGCTCCCCAGCTCGGGTGAACAACGCGAGCGTGGATGTGATCATCCGGGCGACGCGACTCCTGCTGCAAGCAGGGCGGCTGAGCTTCTACGACGCTCACGGACAGCGGATCGGGGTCTACGTCCGCGCAACCTGATCCTGAAGCGTCCGCTCATGGCTCCCCTCTGTGTCAAGACACCTTGGGTAGAGCGGGTTTAGGCTGGTTGGTGACGGGCCCCGGAGTGGCTTGTCCGAAGTGCCGGTGTTGGGGTTGTGAGCCGGTCGCGCTGGAGTCAGAGTCGTTGCCCCGTTGCCCTCCCGGGCCCGTCACCTTGCTCTGGTGTGAGGGCGTCGTCGAGCATCGGTCGGTAGACGAGGTCGGACAGCCTGTCGTTTCAGGCAGCGCATGGCTTCCATCGATGACTTGCCGTCGTCTTCTCGCGGTCGTAGTAGTCGCGGCCGATGCCGGGGTTGCGGAGTTGGACGGTGGCCATGATGTGCAGGGTCCGGTTGATCTGTCGGTTCCCGGCTCGTGACAGCCGGTGTCGGACGTGGTCGCCGGAGGAGGCGTCGATGGGGGCGGTGCCGTTCCAGGACGCGAAGTGGCCGCGGTCGGGGAACCGGGTGATGTCGCCGACCTCGACCAGCAGCCGCGCGGCACCGGAGGGTCCGATGCCGTGCAGGTCCAACAGACCGGTCCCGGTCGCGGCGACCAGCTCGCGTGAGCTCCTTGTCGGCAGCCTTCTTCCGGGCATGGATCCGCTCCAGGTCACTGATGAGCTCGGCGGCGACCCGGCGACGGGTCTTGCCCGCGACGTCGCGGGGTCGGACCTTCGCCAGCAGTGTCTTGGCCTGAGCAGCGGACAGATCCTTCTTCGCCCCGCCCGGGATCAGCTCGAGCAGCAGGTGATGCAGCTGGGACACGGTCCGGGTGTGGTCCTCACCCAACGACCGGCGTCGGTCGGCCAGGACCCGGATCACGGCGAGCTGCTCGTCATCGACCACCGGACGCAGACCAGCCATCCGGGTCCCGACCAGCGCGACGGAGTGGGCGTCGGTGGCGTCGGTCTTGCGGCCCTGACCGGTCGCGAACACCCGAGTCCGGGCCGACAGCTTCGGCGGCACATCGAGGACCTGCTCGCCGGCAGCAAGCAGCCGGACCGCGACGTGGTGGCCGATCCCGTTGCAACCCTCGACCGCCCACACTCGGTCGATAGCCGCCGGCCGGATCTGATTGACGTAATCGGTCATCGCGGCGAACCCGGCCTCATCGGTGCCGAACCGGCCGCCACCGATCACGCTCTCCTCGGCGGTCATCACCTCGATCGTGACCGACCGCTTGTGCGGATCCATCCCGATCACGACACGTTCTGCTTGCTGCTGCATGCACCCTCCCGATGCTCGATCTGTCACCTGGTCTCGAGTCGGGAGGGCAACGCTACTTCGAGCTGGGCAGACCCCTCTTGAGCCTCTTCCGACCCTGCGATGCCCGGCCCGCGCATGCCATGAGTGAGCCACACGGGACCCTCACAGGGTCAGCGTGGGCAGCCGCAATCAGAGCAACAGACCGGACACCTGGACCGAGACTTGCCAGCCCAGGTCCTGAGGTCAATGAAACAAGTAGCCGCTGTCCGTGCGCGGCGTGCGCCGGCCTCTCGCGCACGATGGGGGTTAGGGAACCTCGGAGAGAGAGGGCTCACTACCCGGAGAGTGGCGACGATGCGGTCGGTCGTCCCGGTGACCCCCTACCCGTCGAGGTCACTCGTCGGGTGACAGCACCCCGTCCTCGTCCCGCTTCCAGTGCTTGTTGCCCATGTCGCGGAACCTCAACTCGTGCTCGTACCGAATGGGTTTCTGGCCGAAGTCCGTGACTTCGGTTGTGTGCGGGGGCAGCGCGTCGATGGACCATCCCACCGTGGTGCCGTCGTCATTCGGATGGACGAGGTGGGCTACGACGTCGAAGACCGGGAGTCGCGAGTCGTTCAAGATAGTGAGGTGTTGGTGCCAGGTGCGTTCACCACCGGCGACGATCTCCCCGACCGTCAACCATGAGCCGACCTGGGACGCCTGGTCCTGGAGCCTGAGGTCCTGGAGGTCTTGGTCGCGCTGACGCTCGCGCTCGAAGACCCGAGCCCCGTAGATCGCCGCCACGATGGCAGCGCCGACGCCGACGATGGTCGCGAGTGCAGCCACGACTGTGGCGGTGGGTTCAACCCACGGCAGGAACGCGTCGTACCACCAGGTCCGAGTGGGCGTGGTCACGGCGATGGTGATGACGAGGACGACGACGATCACCGTCAGGCTGACCAGAACGATTGTCCTGATGCGCCGGAGCAATTCTCCGAGGTTGAGCTCCACGCCTCGCAATCTCTCACAGCCTCGGCGTCGTTCACGGGATGTCAGGGTGGCGGTTGCCGGTGGTCGCAGCGTCCGCAGCAGGGCTTGCCCTCGTGTGTGGTCTTGGAGTGGCAGGCGACCACGGAGTTTCCGCACCCTCGGCAGGACTGGACCTCTTCACGGTCTCGTTGCAGCTCCGCCTGTTCGTGGCGGCGGCTCATGCTTGGTCTTGGTGCCGGCCTGGTCGAGGAGCGGGCCGGTGTGGCGGCTGATCCAGTCGGCGTACGACAGCAACGCGAAGACGAACCCGTTGGTGCCGTCCGGGTCGCCGGCCACCTGGCCGAGGACCTCCTCCAGGGCTTCGTGGTCGTCGCAGGTCCAGGCGGTCATGGCTTGGACGGCGCGGGTCTTGTCGATGGCCCGGAGGTTGGCGTGGAGGCTCATGTGGCGTCCTCTCGTTGAGGTTGGGGGTGGGTGTCTTGGTCGTGGGGGGCGCACCGGGTGCAGGCGCAGCCGGGGTCCTGGCCGGGGTCGGGTGAGACGAGCCACAGGGTTTCGGTGCCGTCTGGTCCGATGGCGACGCCGGCCCGCCATGGAGTGCCGGGGAGGTTGATGGTGCGGGCCGCGTCGAGGGCTGCGGTGTTGTCGTCGGTCATCGGCGTTGCTCCTGCTCGGCGGTGTGGGTTTCGATGAGGGCCGGCCCGGTGTGGTCCGGTTGGGCCTCGGGTTCCAGGGGGGCCGAGTCGGCGGCCAGCATCTCGGCGATCAGTTCCTTGCAGTCCTCGACCCACCGTTTGGCCAGTTGGGTGGGAACCACAAGCAGGACCCGTGGCGGAGGCTGGGGGTAGTCCCTTCTCCCGTCGAAGAACGTGGTCAGCCTCACGGAGGCACGGGGGTCGTACAGGCCTCGGGCTGCCCAGACCCCGCACCTGCCGCCGTTGTCGTCCGAGTAGCACCAGTGGGGCGGATCGCACGTGTAGGGGTTGGTGATTCCCTCTTCGAGGGTGACTGCGACACGGGCGATGAACCCGGCGTACCACCGGTAGAGGCCGAGCAGCTCCTCGCGGGTGTGCCCAGGGGCTGTGGGCTCCAGGGTGCAGGCGATGACGATGGTCCGGTGGACGAGTGCGGCCCACTCGGTTGGCGTGTACGCCTTCCGGTCTGTGGTGTCGATGTGGACGCTGATGCCGGTGTCGGGTTTCTTGCGGGCCATCAGTCGGCCCCCTGTTGTGATTCGGGGTCGAGGGCGACGGGGACTCCGTTGAGGGTGATGCCGGGTGGTGGTCCGTAGCCGGCCCACGGCGATGGCTCGCCCGGAGGCGTAGCGGAGGAGCCGTGCCCGCCGGAGGCGGGGGCGCGGTCTCCGGAGGCGGAGCCGACGTTCCCTTTCCCATTCCAAGCCCCGACCTCCCCTTCCTCCGGTCTGGTCTTGGTCTGGTCTGGTCTGGTCTGGTCTATACGCGTGGAGTCCACCTGGACGTCCACCGTGGAATCCGCACGGATGGCGGGGCAGTACTTCGGGTCCTTGCACAGGGCATGGTCACCCACATCGTGCTGCCGTCTCCGCCGCTTGTCGGCAGCCCACCGGGCCTGGGTCCGCCGCACCTGCTCGGCAGGGAACGCGTGGCTCCCGAAGTCCACGATCTGTGAGTCGCCGGCCTCGGTCCGGGTCCAGAACCTTTGGTCGATGAGTGCGGCGACGGCGGCTGTGGTCCGGTCGGGTGGGACGGCGAGGGACACCCGTGCGGCCATCGCCTCGGTGATGATCCCGTCGGTGAGCATCCGGTCGCACCACACGACGGCGGCGACGTGGAGGGCGAAGGCGTCGGCTCCGGCGTCGAGCCACCTGGGTCGTCGGTGTGGGACTGGTCGAACTTCGCATACGTGCTCATGACGTCTCCCCGGCGTCGGTCAGGTGGTCGAGTACCTCGGCCCACCGGTCACGCTCGACCCGCTCGCGTTCAAGAACGCGCTCCATCGGGTCGAGCCCCCGGTCGACACGGAGCCGGTCGAGGTGGGTGAGGAGGAGCCGTTCCACTTCGGCCTGGCCGAGGCTCTCGGTCTCCCAGGCGTCGTACGCCTTGCCGTCGCGGAACCTCTTGTCGAGCTTCACGATGGGAGCGAAGTCGTGTTCGGCGACCTGCTCGGCGGTGATCGCGACTCGCTGCCAGTCCTCGACGTACCCGCCGAAGCCGGCGAGCCGGTCCCGCGTGGACGCCTCGATCTGGCCGCCTGCGAGGTCGAGGTCCCCGAGGTAGAGGACCGGGGGTTTGCCGTCGAGCAGGGGCCTGACTTCGTTGTGCAGGAGCGAGCCGGAGGACTGTCCGTTGGTGGCGACGATGGGGCACAGGCAGTCGGCGGCGATCCGACGCAGTACCCCGGCCAGGGAACGCGACTCGCAGATCACGACTGGAGGTGGTTCGCCGTCCCAGGCGTCGATCCGGGCGTCGGCGAGCCGGTCGTGGAGGTACTCCCCGATGGTCGCCGCGTATTCCCACGCGAACGCGGTCCGGGACTCGTCCACGAGGTGACTCCAGGGGATCAGGTGGTTGTCGCGGAGGACTGTCAGGGCGGCGTTGAGGTCGGTGTCGGCCCGCCGTATCGACCGGGTGCCGTCGAGGTTGGTCCGGGTCTTGTCGATGGCTCCGGCCTGCTCCAACTCGTAGAACAGGAACCGGTTGGAGGTGGGCAGGGTGCCGTCGGCGGCGTGCGCTCGGTACTGGAGGAGCGCCGCCCGTTGCAACCGGCCCTTTTCGGAGTCGGGGCGGGAGAGCGCGTTCTTGAACGCGGCTTCGTGGGTGTAGGTCCACCCGACGGGTTCGGGGATCACGAGTGGTCCTGGCCGGCGACGTACACCGGTGCGGAATGTTCCGCAGCGGCCTGTTCAGCGGCGAGGCGGGCGCGTCGGCGCTTGGCCCACGTCTTCACCATCTGCGCGGTCCAGGCCAGGTCGGCGGGGTTCTCGTAGGCGTAGCGCGGACGGTCGTCGGCGTCGCTCATGAGGCCACCTCCCGGTCTTCGGGCAGGGGGCGGCGTGGTTCGACGGGGACCAGGAGGGCGTCCACGTCGCTCTTGTAGATGCGGGTCGACCGGGGGCCGAACCGGAAGGCGGGGAGACGTCCGGTGACGATCAGGTTGTCAACGACGTCCCGGCTGGTGTTGAGGTAGAGGCTGACCTGGCTCCTGGTGAGCAGGACGGGCAGGTCGGGTTGCGGCTTGCCATGGCACAACTCCACGGAGCGAGAAGGGCTCGGGCCTGGCTGTGGCTGTGGCTGTGGCTGTGGCTGTGGATGTGGCTGTGGATGTGCGTGCCCTCGGGGACCCGGACAGGTCCACCGGCATCACCCATCCTAGGCCGATCAGGGTGGGTTGAGGAGCCCCGGTACCTACCGGGATCAGTCGAGGCAGAACACGTTCCCTTCCGGGTCCTCCATGACGATGTGGCCGGCGCTCATCGGCGGCGGCGGGCTCGTATCGCTGTACCCGCGTCGCGCCAAGGTCGACCAGCCGTTCGCACTCGGACTCCAGCGCGGCCATCCGCTCGTCACCCTCCAGGCCGGGTGCTGCGCGTACGTCGAGGTGGACCCGGTTCTTGCGCCGGTTGGCCTCTCCAGAGGGTGTTCTGAGTTCTGATAGAGTTACCTCGGGCACCTTCTGGAAGAAGACGCGCGGACCCGCGTCGTCCGGGTCGACGATCGCCGAGGCGGCGTCGCGCTGGTCGGCCGGGACCCCGGCCGCCTCGAGGAACTCCATCCAGGCATCGATCGGGTCGTCGTCGGGCCCTAGCTCGCGGCCCGGTGGCGGCTGGATGACGTAGTGCAGCGCCTCGGCCCAGAACCGGGAGAGCCCGATCGGGTCGGCGGCGTCGAAGGTGATCTGGACGGTGCGGCTCATGAGGGGGTCCCCCGGCGTAGGTAGAGGTCGCGGAGCAGGCAGATCTCGGCTCCGTGGTGGATCAGCTCACGGTTGATGTGGAGCACCAGGTCGGACAGCGGGGCCTCCGCGAAGTAGCCCTCCGCCGGTCCGCAGGGGCGGTCGAGGCCCTCGTCGCCGAGCGTGGCGACCCCGGCCGACCAGGCGTCGTACGCCGCGTCCAGCTGCGCCAGTGCGGCGTGGGCCGTGGCGGCGTAGACCCAGGTCTCCGGCTCGGCCGGCGGTCCATCGAAATGAGTCGACGTACGGACCGCCAGACAGCTGCGGGTGATGTGGCGCCAACCGCCAGGCGACCGTCGTCACGGGAGACGGCGAGGGCTCGGGCCAGGAGTAGTCGAGCACCAGGTCGCCGCCTCCGGCGGAGTCGTTGCCGACCGCCTCGGCGCGCGGGCGGATGCTCCAGCACCCGGGCACCGGCTCCCAGTAGTACTCCTCGTCGGTCAGACCCTCGAGGCGGGGACGGAACATCTGCCGGTAGTGGAAGTCGAGCTGGTCGCGGAGGCGTGCGTTCCACCCGCGCGTCGCCCACGCGTGGCCCTCGGTCATGCCGTCCCCGCGTCCACGGCGGGCTTCCAGGCCTTCAGGAACGGCAGGTCCGGCAGGCCGTCGCGCGCCGCGACGAGGGCGTACATCGTGGCACCGTCCACCGTCTCTCGGATGATGTCGCCGTGGCCGGCGTGCCGCGAGAGCTCCTCCATCAGGTGCCACCAGATCCAGCGGACCGTCCAGGGCGGGCCGTCCTTCGGGAACCATGGAGCGTCGGGGACGGGGACCTGCGTGTCGAGGTCCAGCCGGCGTACGCCGTCGATCACCGCCGCGGAGGCCTCGCCGTGGGCCGCGAGCAGGTCGTCGAGCGAGTCGGTCGGGTCGAAGCGGAAGCTGTCCAGGTACGCCGCGACGTCCTCCGGGGACTCCTGGACCGGGCCGGGCGCCGCCTCGGCCTTGGCCAGCCACGACAGCTGCACGTCGGTCACGTGCTTGACCAGGCCGCCGAGGCTCAGCTCGGAGGCGCTGGGCGCTTGCGCGACCTGCTCGGCCGTCAGCCCGTAGGTCAGGGCCGGGAAGGCGTCCTGCGCCTGGCCGAGGAAGCCGATGATCGCGTCGGTCTCGTTCGCGACGGGGGGTGCGTGCAGGGCCATGGTGGATCCTCTCGTGGTGCGAGTCGTCGGGTCGATCCTGCCGGGGAACCAGGACAGGTCCTGTCCGCTATCGCTGGCAGACTGACGTCCATGGCCGGTCACGAGGGCACCACCGAGCGTGTGCTGGGCCTGCTGGGGCTGCTCCAGCAGCGCCCGGTGTGGACCGGCCCCGAGCTGGCCGAGCGCCTCGGGGTCACCACCCGCAGCATCCGACGCGACATCGAGCGGCTGCGCGCCCTCGGCTACCCCGTGCACGCCACCCAGGGTGTCGGAGGCGGCTACCAGCTCGGCCGCGGCCGAGGTCTGCCGCCGCTGCTGCTCGACGACGCCGAGGCGGTGGCGGTCGCGGTGTCGCTGCGGATGGCGGCCGGCGGCACCGTCTCCGGCGCCAGCGAGGCTGCCCTGCGCACCCTCGCCAAGCTCGACCAGGTGATGCCTCCGCGGCTGCGCGGCGAAGTGCGGGCGATCCACGAGGCGACCCAGACCCTCGACCATGGCGAGGCCGCGGTCGACGGCGACGCCCTGCTCCGGCTGGCCAAGGCGGTCCGCGACACGGTGCGGGTGCGGTTCGACTACGAGTCGCGCGACGGGACGCCGAGCAGCCGCTCGGTCGAGCCGGTCGGGCTGGTCGCGACCGGCCGGCGGTGGTACCTGATGGCGTTCGACGTCGACCGTGACGACTGGCGGACGTTCCGCCTCGACCGGATGAGCGCGGTGGAGCCCACCACCTGGCGCTTTCGCGTACGGGAGCACGAGGACCCGGCGGCCTATGTCCAGCGGGCCGTGGCCAGCGCGGCGTACCGGGTCCAGGCGACGGTGCTGGTCCATGCCCCGCTCCGGGAGGTCGCCGAGCGCACGAGCGTGCGCTCGGTGCTGCTGACCGCGGTCGACGAGCACACGACGCTGCTCGAGGCCGGGGCCGAGTCGCTGGTCGGCCTGGCCTTCCACCTGTCCTGGCTCGGCTTCGAGTACGCCGTGCAGGAGCCGGCCGAGCTCCGTGAGGTCCTGGCCGAGCTGGGGGCGCGAGCCCTGCGAGCCGCCGGATCGGCGCCTGCCACGTAGGCTCCGTCCATGGAGTGGCTCCTCGTCCTTCTCGTGGTGGTGGCAGTCGTCGGCTTCGTGGTCGTACGCCGGCGCAACCAGGAGCTGGCTCGGGCCCGCGCGGCCGCCCGGCTCGAGCCGGTCAAGAAGCTGGCCTTCGAGGACGTCACGGCGCTCGGGGTCGAGCTGCAGGACTTCGACCTCGAGCTGGCGGGCCGGCCGCTCGACGAGGAGCCAACGCCGACTACCAGCGGGCCCTCGACGCCTACGAGGCTGCGAAGACCGCGGCCGACGCGATCACGCGCCCCGAGCAGGTGCAGGACGTCACGAGGATCCTCGACGACGGCCGCTACGCGATCGCCTGCGTCCGGGCGAGGGTGGCCGGGCAGCCGCTCCCGCAGCGCCGACCCCCGTGCTTCTTCGACCCGCGCCACGGCCTGTCCGTCGCCGACGTGACCTACGCGCCGATGGGCGGGACGGAGCGGCAGGTGCCCGCCTGCGCCCTCGACGCCGAACGCGTCCGGGTCGGCGCCGAGCCGGATGTCCGCCAGGTACTGGTCGGCACTCGGCGGGTGCCCTACTGGGAGGGCGGTCCGGCCTACCGGCCCTACGCCGCGGGCTACTTCGGAGGGTTCGGACCGCTCGACTGGGTCTTCATGGGCTTCATGTTCGACGGGCTCGGGGACGGCCTCGGCGGGCTCGCAAGCGGTCTGGGAGACGGGTTCGGTGACCTCGCGTCCGGGCTCGGAGACGGCATCGGCGACGTCGCCGGCGGGATCGGCGACGGCCTCGGCGACGCCGCCAGTGGGATCGGCGACCTGTTCGACGGCTTCGACCTGTAGTGGCTCGTCCGCGGGCCCTCTGCGCGGTGGCGGCGGCGCTCCTGCTCGTCGTCCTGGCCGCCCCGTCGTACGCCGCGGTCTCGCTGCCTCCGACCGGCACCGACTGGGACTACCAGCTCGGCGGTGCCCGGCCGGTGCCCCAGCACGTCGGGATCGTCGAGCGTGACCGGCGTGCGAAGCCGGCCGTGGGCGCGTACGACATCTGCTACGTCAACGGCTTCCAGACGCAGGCCGACGAGAAGCGGTTCTGGCACCGCCACTGGTCGCTGGTGCTCCAGGACGGCGGGAAGCCGGTCGTCGACTCGGTGTGGGGGGAGTGGTTGCTCGACATCCGTACCGCGGCCAAGCGGACCGCGCTGGCCCGGATCATGGGCCGGTGGACCCGTGGCTGCGCGGACGCCGGCTTCGACGCGGTGGAGTACGACAACCTCGACTCCTTCAGCCGTAGCCACCACCTGCTCACCCGGGCGGAGGCGAAGGCGTTCGCCGCGTTGCTCGTGGCGAAGGCCCATGTCCACGGGCTCGCGGCGGGGCAGAAGAACTGGGCCGAGTGGGACGGCGCCGCCGCCGGCTACGACTTCGCGATCGCCGAGCAGTGCGCGCAGTACCACGAGTGCGGGAGCTACGTCGCCTCCTACGGTCACCGTGTCCTGGACGTCGAGTACCGCGACCGGGCGTTCCGCCGGGCCTGCCGCCGCTGGGGAGACTCCATCTCCGTGGTGCGGCGCGACGTCGACCTCACCGCCACCGGCGTCCGCCGCTGGTGCTGACCTGCTGTCTGGGAGACTGCGGCTGTGACCGGGCCGAGCCAGCTGCACACCACGGCGCTGGGTGAGCAGGGCTCCCGGGTGGTCTTCGCCCACGGCCTCTTCGGCCAGGGCCGCAACTGGACCCAGATCGGCAAGGCCCTGGCCGACCGGCATCGGGTCCTCCTCGTCGACCTGCCCCACCACGGGCGCTCGGGCTGGGACGACGACTTCGACTACCTGCGCGTCGCCGACCAGGTCGCCGGACTGCTCTCCGCCGACGACCCCGTGGCGCTCGTCGGTCACTCGCTCGGCGGCAAGGTGGCGATGGTCCTGGCGCTGCGCCACCCCGAGCTGGTCGAGCGGCTCTGCGTCGTCGACGTCGCACCGGTCGCCTACGGCCACCTGTCCCAGTTCGAGGGCTACGTCGCAGCCATGCAGGCCGTGGACCTGTCCTCGATCACCCAGCGGGGCGAGGCCGACGAGGCTCTCACCGGGACGGTGCCGGACCCGACGGTGCGCGGCTTCCTGCTCCAGAACCTGCGCAGGGACGGCGACGGCTGGCGCTGGCAGGTCAACCTCGACGTGCTCGGGGCGGCTCTCCCGGTGATCGGCGGCTGGCCCGAGGACCGGCTCGCCGGCACCCCGTCGTACCAGGGTCCGGTGCTGTGGCTCGCCGGAGCCCGTTCGGACTACGTCCTCCCGGCCTATGCGGAGGCCATGGACCGGTGGTTCCCGACCGCCCGCCGGGTGGTGGTCAAAGACGCCGGGCACTGGGTGCACTCCGAGCAGCCGGAGGTGTTCCTGGAGGTGCTGCGGCGCTTCCTCGACGCCGACGCCCCGCCGACGGAGGGCCAGGCATGAGCGGCAACGCGTTCGACCGAGGCTCCTGGGAGCAACGGTGGGCGCAGGTGGTGCGCGACAGCCCCGAGAAGCTGACCAGCCGGCCGCCCAACGCCGACCTGGTCGAGCTGGCCGACGCCCTGGCGGCCGGCGCAGCCCTCGACGCGGGCTGCGGGCACGGCACCGAGGCGATCTGGCTGGCGGGGGCCGGGTGGCGGGTCCACGCGGTCGACTTCTCCGCGACCGCCCTCGACTACGGGAGGTCCTGGGCTGCCTCAGCCGGCGACGCCATCGCCGAGCGCATCGAGTGGACGGAGGCCGACCTGGGGTCGTGGACGCCGCCGGCCGGACGGTTCGACCTGGTCAGCTGCCTCTACGTCCACGTGGCCGGGTCGGTGGTCGGGCTGGTCCGGCGGCTGGCGGCGGGCGTGGCGCCGGGTGGGACGCTGCTGCTGGTCGGGCATCGTCCGGTGGATCCCGAGACGGGCGAGCCGACGCCGGCCGCGGGTCAGGTGCAGGTGTCCGTGGCCGAGGCGGTCGAGGCCCTGGACGCCTCGGCCTGGGACCTCGTCGTTGCCGAGGACCGGCCGCGGGCCGCGGCCGGGACGGGCGTGGATGCGGTGATCCGCGCCGTACGGCGGGTCAGCTGACGCAGAGGCAGAACGGGTGGCCTGCCGGGTCGAGGAAGACCCGGAACGTGGTCCCGGGCTGGTGATCGTGCTTGGTCGCGCCGAGGGCGAGCACGGCTGCCTCGCCCTCGTCGAGGTCGTCGACGACCACGTCCAGGTGCATCTGCTGCGGGACGTCCTGCCCGGGCCACTGGGGCGGCCGGTAGCCGTCGACCTTCTGGAAGCTGATGCAGTCGCCGTAGTCGGCCTTGACGTCGGCCCAGTCGTCGGAGGCCTGGACCGGCCAGTCGAGCAGCGCGCCGTAGAACGTGGCGAGCGTGCGGGGGTCGGAGCAGTCGAGGACGAAGGCGGGAAAGCGAGCGATGGCCATAGCGGCACCGTAGACGCCATTCCGGACGGTCAGCGTCCGGATGTCCTAGACGCGCGGGCGCCGGCGCGCGCGGTACGCCGCGACGGCGGCGCGGTTGGTGCAGGAGGTGCTGCAGAAGCGCCGTGACCGGTTGCGCGAGAGATCGAGGACGACCCCCTCGCAGTCGGGGTCGGCGCAGCTCGCCAGCCGCGAGGTGTCGTCGGCCCGGATCACGTCGATCATCGCCATCGCCGCCTCGACCAGGATCCGGGTCTCCAGCGGGGCGTCGGGGGAGACGGCGTGGATGTGCCAGTCGTGGGAACCGTGCCGCACGAGCTGGGGCACCGCCCGGCTCTCGGCGAGGGCCTCGTTGACCAGCACCGCGGCGGTGTCGCGGTCGCTGGTCAGCAGGTCGCGCAGCCGCGGTCGGAGGCTGCGGACCTCCGCCAGCTCGCGGTCGTCGCCGCGCCGGCGACCGGTGAACTCGTGCTCGTCGAGGAAGGTGACCAGCTTCTCGCGGCTGGTCAGCGTGTCGGGCTCCTCGGCAGAGTTCACCAGGGCCACCGCGGCCAGGAGCGCCGCCTCGGTGTCATGCGTGAAGACCACGTTGACACATTACCGCATTCTCACCTAGTGTCATGTGTCATGGCGACGATGACTCATGACGTGGTGGTGCCGACCCGGCACCGGACCCGCGCGGGCCTGGGCTTCGCCGTCCTGGCGGCTGCGTCGTTCGGGCTGTCCGGGTCGCTCGCCTCCGGCCTGATGAACGCCGGCTGGAGCCCTGCCGCGCTCGTGCTGTGCCGGGTGAGCGTGGCGGCGCTGGTGCTGGTGGTTCCGGCCGCCCTGGCACTGCGCGGGCGCTGGAGCCTGCTCCGGGCCAACGCCGGCCTGATCGCGTCGTACGGCGTGATCGCGGTCGCGGGCTGCCAGCTCGCGTTCTTCAGTGCCGTCGACCGGCTGCCGGTGGCCGTCGCCCTGCTGCTGGAGTACACCGCTCCGGTCGCCGTCGTGGGCTGGCTCTGGCTGCGTCACCACCAGCGGCCCGGCCGGCTCACCGTCGCCGGAGCCGGGGTGGCAGGGATCGGACTGCTGCTGGTGCTCGACGTGCTGGGCGCCGGTTCGGTCGACGGGCTCGGCGTGGTCTGGGGCCTGGTGGCGATGGTGTGCTGCGCGTTCTTCTTCGTGGTCTCGGCGGGGGAGGACCACGGCGTCCCGCCGATCGTGCTCGCCGCCGGCGGTCTGACCACGGGCGCTCTCTCGCTGGCGGTGGCCGGCCTGCTGGGCGTGGTGTCGATGTCCGCGTCGTCCGGCACCGCGTCGTACCGCGGTGTCGACGTGCCGTGGTGGCTGCCGATCCTGGCGCTCGGGGTCGTGACGGCGGCCGTCGCCTACGTCGCGGGGATCCTCGCCTCACGCCGCCTGGGCGCCCGGATGGCGTCGTTCGCGGCGCTCCTCGAGGTGCTCTTCGCAGTCGTGTTCGCCTGGCTGCTGCTGGGCCAGCTGCCCCACCTGGTGCAGCTCGCCGGAGGTGTGCTGGTGCTGGCGGGCGTGGTGCTGGTCAAGCTCGGGGAACCGGCCGCCGACTGACGCCGGCCGGGCTCAGGACTCCTCGTCCTCGCCGAACCCGGCCATCATGTCGCGCAGCGACCCGAGCTGGGCCGAGATCGCCTCGCGCCGCCGGGTCATCCGGTCGACCTCGGCCTTGAGGGCGGCCAGCTGGCGCTCGTGCTCGGCGTTGCCGGAGGCGGTGATCGCGTCGGCCTGGGTACGAGCCGACGCCACGATCTGCTCGGCCTCGCGCCGGGCCCGGGAGAGCAGCGCCTCGGCCTCGCTCTGGGCCTGCTGGCGATGGGTGTTGGCCTGGGCGGTCGCCGCGGTGGCGCGGGCCTCGGCGGCGTTGGCGCGCTGCTCGGCCTCCTCGACCAGGCGACGGGTCTCGGCCGTGGCGCTGGTGTGGTAGTCGGTCGCCTCCTTGGCCAGGCGCTCCTTCTCGACCGCGAGCGTCCGGCGGGCCTCCTGCACCTCGCGGTCGGCGGCTGCCCGCGCCTGCTCCGACTCGCGGGTCGCGCTGACCTTGAGCTCCTTGGTCTCCTGCTCGGCCGCCAGCCGCAGCTGCTCGGACTCGCGCTTGGCCGCGGCCCGCAGGTCCTCGGCCTCGGCCATCGCCAGAGACCGCTCCTGCTCGGCGTCGGCGGTGATCCGGGCCCGCATCTCGTCCAGCTCCTTGAGCTGGACCAGGCGCATGTCGTCGGCCTCCTTGGTGGCATCCGCCCGGATCGCGGTGGCGTCGCGGAGGGCCTGTCCCCGAATGTCCTCGGCGTCGCTGCTGCCGGAGGCGCGGATCTCGGCCGCCTCCTCCTCGGCGAGACGCAGCATGGCGCTGGCCCGACCACCGAGGCCGGCGTAGGACGGGTTGGCGTTCTCGGCGAGCTCGGTGCGTGCGGTCTGGAGCTGGCTCTCGAGCTCGGCGACCCGCTGCTCGGACTGGCTCAGGGCGCCGGCCAGACCGCCCTTCTCCGACTGCACCTGGCGCATCTGGGCGTCGACGGCGGCCTTGTCGTAGCCGCCCCGTCGTACGGTGGCGAACGCGCCGCCGGCGCCGGCAGCGGACTGGCCCGCCGGCGACCCCGACGGCGGGGCGAAGGACCGCTGCGCCGGCTGGGTGGCTGCCCGCGGCTGCTGCTGGGGAGCTTGCTGGGGGGCTTGCTGGGCGGACTGCTGGCCGGGCTCCCGGGCCGCCGACTGCGGCGGCTGGGGAGCTGATGCGGCCGGGAGCGGCGGGATCTTCCGGGTGGCGTCGCGCTCGGTCGGCTTCGTGGGAGTGGCGTCCGCCGCGCTCTTCGCGGGGGCAGCGCCCTGGGCGTTCATCACCTGGGTCGGCTGCTCGTCGGCGGTGCTCTCGTTCTCCGGCTCGTCGTCGAAGATGGACAGGCCCTCGTCGCTCATGTGGGACATCCCTTCCCGGATCTCGATGTGGGCCCAGTCTGGCCGATGCCGTGAAACGACCACCACTCCGGCTCGCCGGGCGCAGCCGGACTGTGACCCCGGCCATGAGGGTCGAGCGTGGGAGTGCGGCTCAGAGGTCGCGGAAGGCGTTGATCGCGTCGAGGTGCCGGGCCCGCTTCTCCTCGTCCCGCACGCCCAGCCCCTCCTCGGGAGCCAGGCAGAGGACGCCCACCTTGCCCTGGTGGAGGTTGTGGTGGACGTCGAGCGCGGCCTGGCCGACGTCGGTCAGCGGATAGGTGCGGGAGAGCGTCGGGTGGATCATCCCCTTCGCGATCAGCCGGTTGGCCTCCCACGACTCGCGGTAGTTGGCGAAGTGCGAGCCGATGATCCGCTTGAGGTTCATCCAGAGGTAGCGGTTGTCGTACTCGTGCATGAAGCCCGACGTCGACGCGCAGGTCACGATCGTGCCGCCCTTGCGCGCGGCGTACACGCTCGCCCCGAAGGTCTCGCGGCCCGGGTGCTCGAAGACGATGTCGACGTCCTCACCCCCGGTCAGGGCACGGATGTCGGAGCCGAACCGGCGCCACTCCTTCGGGTCCTGCGTGCGCTCGTCCTTCCAGAACCGGTAGCCGGCCTCCGCCCGGTTGATGATCAGCTCGGCGCCCATCTTGCGGCAGATGTCGGCCTTCTCGTCGCTGGAGACCACGCACACCGGGACGGCACCGCCGTTGACGGCGTACTGCGTGGCGAACCCGCCGAGGCCGCCGCTGGCACCCCAGATCAGGACGTTGTCGCCCTGCTTCATGCCCGCGCCGTTGCGGCTGACCAGCTGGCGGTACGCCGTGCTGTTCACCAGCCCGGGCGACGCGGCCTCCTCCCAGGTGAGGTGGGCAGGTTTGGGCATCAGCTGGTTGGACTTCACCAGCGCGACCTCCGCCAGCCCGCCGAAGTTGGTCTCGAAGCCCCAGATCCGCTGCTCGGGATCCATCATCGTGTCGTTGTGCCCGTCGGGGCTCTCGAGCTCGACCGACAGGCAGTGCGCGACGACCTCGTCGCCGGCCTTCCAGAGGTGGACGCCGGCCCCGGTGGCCAGCACGACGCCGGACAGGTCGGAGCCGACGACGTGGTAGGGCAGGTCGTGGCGCTTGCTCAGCGGGCTCACCCGGCCGTAGCGCTCGAGGAAGCCGAACGTCGCCACCGGCTCGAAGATCGAGGTCCAGACCGTGTTGTAGTTGATCGCGCTGGCCATCACCGCCACCAGCGCCTCCCCCGGCCCGAGGTCGGGGACCGGCACCTCGTCGAGGTGGAGGGACCGGCGCGGGTCCTTGTCCCGGCTGGCCAGCCCCTCGAACATGTCGACCTCGTCCCGGTGGACGGTGGCGGCGCGGTAGCTCTGGGGCACCTCGAGGGCGGCGAAGTCGTCGGCGGTCGCGGTACCGGACGTGATGGCGTCGAGGATCTGCTGCACGGTCGTCTCCTTGTCGGGGGCGAGGGTGCTCGGCACCCTAGTGTCGTGCGTCCTGCCGGTGGTCGATGTGTGACCGACGGCTCACGTCGCCGGACACATGGGCCGGGCCCGGCGAGGGCCCGCGTCAGCTCGTGGCGACGGCCAGGGCGCCCATCGGGTCCCAGGCGGGGAGCACGATCGGTGTCTGGTCGAGTGCGCTGCTCAGCTCGGGGGACAGAGCGCTGCGAGGGACGGCGATCTCGAAGACGTACTCGTCGAACCACGAGTCGTCCATCGTCCAGAACCCCTTGTCGGCCTTCTCGGTCCCCCAGGAGTTCTCGACCCGCCACCGGGTCGGGACCGGGGCGCCATCGGGCCCGTCGACGAGGTTGACGCCGGTGAGCAGCATCGCGTGCGTCATCGCCGTGCCGTGGTGGTGCAGGCGGTCGGACTTGGTCAGGGTGGGACCGAGCGAGCGCGTGCCGTAGAGGTCGTCGTAGTCGAAGAGCGACGCGTGCCACAGGCCCCGCTCGCCGTCGAGCATCTGACCCACGTCGCACCCGAACCACACCGGCTCGGCCGGGCGGTCGGCCGAGCCCACGATCGCCTCGGCCGCCAGCTGCTTGATCAGCGGCATCTCGACGTTGAGATAGACCACCTGAGGCGCTCCGACGACGTTGCCGAGGTGCTCGACGGTGAACGTGCGGCCGAAGGGGCTGCTCGGCCGCGGGTCGTGGACGATGCAGACGTAGTCGTCGATCGGCAGGGTGACGTAACGCTCCACGAACTCACGGGGAGTGAGCTCGCCGTCACGGTGGAAGCCCTTGTCGGAGTCTCGCCACTGCCAGGTGAACGACGTGGGCGGAGTGCCGAGGTGCAGGCACAGCATCCGGTGGGCGGCCGCGAGCACCTCCTCCTTGGCCTCCGCGAGCTCCGTCGCGCCGGCCCCCGACTCGGCGCGCTGCCGGAGGTCGCGGGCCGCCCGTCGCAGGAGCGAGGAGATGTCGCGGTTGAGCTTGGAGGTCTTGGACGACGACTCCGTCTCCGGCATGACCTCCTTGGGCACCAGACCGTGCTTGGCGACGAGGGCCAGGAACATGTTCCACTGACCGCCGTCCTCCGCGGGGGTCGACAGCAGGTGGGCCACCGTCCGGTCGTCGACGTCGCGGTCGGCGGTGGCGACGATCGACTCGAGCCAGTGGTTGGCCTTCTCCAGCTTGTCCCAGAACTGCAGGTAGCTCTGGGAGAACTCGAAGTCCTTGACCCCGAGGCGAGACGCCGTCCCGACCCTCAGCAGGTTGAGCCCGGCGAACATCCAGCACCGGCCCGACTGCTTCTGGTCGGTGGCGTCCCAGTCGTCCAGGTGGTGGCTCATCGAGCGGGGGACGGACAGCATCCGGGCACGGTCGAGCACGACCTTGTCCACGTCGGTGCCCGCGATCGCGTTCTGCATCATCCGCGCCGTGGGGTCGGCGTCGACACCCTTGGCGAAGCGTTCGACCTGGTCCGGGGTGAGCTCGCTGGTCATGGACCAGACGCTACCCCTCACACCGGGAGGGCAGGCTCCACGAGCTCGATCAGCACGCCGCCGGCGTCCTTGGGGTGCACGAAGTTGACCAGGGAGCCGGCCGTTCCGCGCCTCGCCACGTCGTACAGCAGGCGGACGCCACGCTCGCGCAGGACCGACGACACGACCTCGACGTCGGTGACCCGGTAGGCCAGCTGTTGCAGGCCGGGGCCGCTGCGGTCCAGGAACTTCGCGATCGTCGACTGCTCGTTCAGCGGAGCCAGCAGCTGGATGCACGAGCCGGAGTCGCCGACGGCCACCATCGCCTCGCGGACGCCCTGCTCCTCGTTGGTCTCCTCGTGGACGGTCTCCATGCCGAAGGTGTCGCGGTAGAACGCGATCGCCACGTCGAGGTCGGGCACGGCGATGCCGACGTGGTCGATGTGGGTGAACAGGTGGGTGGGGACGTCGAGAGCCATGCCTCCCATCGTCGTACGACGGGTGGACGGGCGCACGGGACGAACGCCCCGTCCCGTGTGACGTTTTCCTCAGCAGCGCCGGACAGCGGGCCTCGCGGCCCGCTGTCCGGGCTGGGTATCGTCGAGCGGAACACCCGATCTGCTGTGGGAGGCACCTTCATGTCCGGAACCGTCATCGTCGCTGGGGCCCGTACCCCGATCGGCCGGCTGCTCGGCGGGCTCAAGACACTGTCCGCGGCCGACCTCGGCGGCGTCGCCATCAAGGGCGCCCTGGACAAGGCCGGCGTGAGCGCCGACCAGGTCGACTACCTGATCATGGGGCAGGTCATCCTGGCCGGGGCCGGGCAGAACCCCGCCCGTGCCGCCGGCATCGCCGGCGGCCTGCCCCTCTCGGTGCCGTCGATCACCGTCAACAAGGTGTGCCTCTCGGGGCTGAACGCGATCGCCCAGGCCGACCTGCTCATCAACGCCGGTGAGGCCGAGATCGTCGTGGCCGGCGGCATGGAGTCGATGACCAACGCCCCCCACCTGCTGCCGAAGTCCCGCGAGGGCTTCAAGTACGGCGACACCACGCTGGTCGACTCGATGGCCTACGACGCGCTGTGGGACCAGGCGACCGACCAGGCGATGGGTGCCCTGACCGAGGACTACAACCAGGCGCACACGGCGCTGACCCGCGAGGAGCAGGACGGCTTCGCCGCTGCCTCCCACCAGAAGGCGGCCCAGGCCTGGAAGAACGGCGTCTTCGACGACGAGGTCGTGCCGGTCTCGATCCCGCAGCGCAAGGGCGACCCGGTCGTGGTGTCCCACGACGAGGGTGTGCGGGGCGACACCACGGTGGAGTCGCTGTCGGGCCTGCGTCCGGCGTTCCGCAAGGACGGCACCATCACCGCCGGCTCGGCGTCCCAGATCTCCGACGGTGCGTGCGCGGTCGTGGTGATGAGCAAGGCCAAGGCCGAGGAGCTGGGTCTGCAGTGGCTCGCCGAGATCGGCGCCCACGGCATGGTGGCCGGCCCCGACTCGACCTTGCAGCTGCAGCCGGCCAACGCGACCCGGCTGGCCTGCGACAAGGAGGGCATCACGCCCGCCGACCTCGACCTGGTGGAGTTCAACGAGGCCTTCGCGGCGGTCGGCATCGACTCGACGCGGGCCCTGGGGCTCGACGAGTCCAAGGTCAACGTCAACGGCGGCGCCATCGCGCTCGGCCACCCGGTGGGCATGTCGGGCGCCCGGATCGTGCTGCACCTCGCGCTCGAGCTCAAGCGCCGCGGTGGCGGCGTGGGCGCGGCCGCTCTCTGCGGCGGCGGCGGCCAGGGCGATGCCCTGATCGTGCGCGTCCCGGCCTGAGGTACGGCGTGACCCGACGCCGCGGGACGGGAGACGTCACCGCGTTGGTCACCCGCGCTCGCGACGGTGACCCGCGTGCCGTGGCCCGTCTGATCTCGCTGGTCGAGGACCAGTCGCCGCTGCTGCGCGAGGTGATGGCGGCCCTGGCGGCGCACGCGGGTCAGGCGCGGGTGGTCGGGATCACCGGGTCGCCGGGCGTCGGCAAGTCCACCTCGACCTCGGCACTGGTCGGCGAGCTGCGCAAGGCCGGACGGCGGGTCGGCGTGCTCGCGGTCGACCCCTCGTCCCCGTTCTCCGGGGGAGCGCTGCTCGGTGACCGGGTGCGGATGCAGGACCACGCCCTCGACCCGGACGTCTACATCCGGTCGATGGCCTCGCGCGGACACCTGGGCGGTCTCGCCTGGACGACGCCGCAGGCGATCCGGGTGCTCGACGCGGCCGGCTGCGACGTCGTGCTGGTGGAGACCGTCGGCGTCGGGCAGAGCGAGGTCGAGGTGGCCGGTCTCGCCGACACCACGCTCGTGCTGCTGGCCCCAGGGATGGGCGACGGCATCCAGGCGGCGAAGGCCGGGATCCTCGAGATCGGTGACCTCTACGTCGTGAACAAGGCCGACCGCGACGGTGCGGACACGCTGCGCCGCGAGCTCCGGTCGATGCTGGCCCTCGCCGAGCGGGTCGAGGGCTCGTGGAAGCCGCCGATCGTGAAGACCATCGCCTCGAAGGGCGAGGGGCTCGACGAGGTGGTGGCCGAGATCGACCGGCACCACGTCTGGCTGGAGTCGTCCGGCGAGCTGGAGGTGCGTCGTACCCGACGAGCTCGCGACGAGATCGAGGCGATCGCTCTCACGGCCCTCCGGGAGCGGTGGGGGGACGTGCACGGTCGCTCCGAGCTCGATGAACTCGCCGCCGCGGTCGCAGCGGGGGACTCCGATCCGTACGCCGCCGCGGAGACCCTCCTCGCGGCCCTCTGAGCCGCAGCCTGTGTCGGGGGTGGCGCGGCCCCAGTTTCATCATGTGAAGGTGATGAACCGCCGCTCCACATGGTGAGCTCGCCATGTGAGGTGGTGCTTCGCCTGCATCACATGATGAAACGTCGTCAGCTGCCCACCCGCCACCGTCGGATCTCCCCACTACGCTGCGGCGCATGTCCCCGCTGCCGTTCGACCCGATCGACGAGGCCGCGCGGCAGTGGGGCCTCCGCTGGGACGGCGTCCCGGCGATGCACGCCGTGACCTCGCTGATGCGGGTCCAGCAGCTGGTGCTCGGGCGGCTCGACGCGATCCTCAGGCCGCACGGGCTGACCTTCGCCCGCTACGAAGCGCTGGTGCTGCTCTGCTTCTCCTCCCGCGGCTCGTTGCCGCTGGGCAAGATGGGCGAGCGGCTCCAGGTGCACCCCACCTCGATCACCTCGATCGTCCAGCGGCTCGAGGCCGACGGACTGGTCTCCCGGCGGCAGCACCCCGACGACGGGCGGGCCGTGCTGGCCGAGGTGACCGCCGCGGGACGTGCGCTGGTCGAGGTGGCGACCGCCGACCTCGTGGGCGCCGACTTCGCGCTCGGCTCACTGTCCGACGCCGAGCTGGCGGACCTGTCGGACCTGCTGCGTCCCGTACGCCGGTCGGCCGGCGACTTCGACTGAGGTGACCGCGCCGTGACCTCTGCTGACGCCGTACGACGCGTGGGCCTGGCACTGCCCCGTGCCTACGAGCGCGAGGTGCGCGGCCGGTCCAAGCTCAAGGTCAGGCAGATCGTGTTCGTCGCCTTCAGCCGGGACGAGACCGAGATGGGGTTCGGCTTCCCCAAGGCCGAACGCGACGGGCTGGTCGCCTCCGACCCCGCGACGTTCTTCCTGCCCGGCACCTCCGACCTGCGCTACCAGTGGGTGTGCGCGCACCTCGACCGGCTCGGCGACGACGAGATGCGCGAGCTGGTCGTCGACGCCTGGCGGATGTGCACGCCCCGGATGCTGCACGACCTGCCCGAGCTGCCCGCACCGGCGGCACGGGTCTGGGACCTCGTCGAGCGGCAGGACTGGCACGCCCTGCGGCCGCTGCTGCATCCGTCCCTCCGCTTCGACGACGGCCGAGCCGGCGTGCACGGGCGCGACGCGGTGCTCGACCACCTCCAGGGGCATCCCACGCCGAGGCCGCCTACGGAGGTCGAGGTCGTCGGCGGACAGCTGGTCCGCTGGCACCGCTGACCTGCTGTCAGGCGTCCGCAGGCGGGCCGCGGTGACGGCGCCGCCGGGCCAGGCGCAGATGCAGACCCGCAGCCCTGCTCATGCCCGCCTCCCGCGTAGGTGGAGCCTCCGAGTCACAGGGGTCGCCGGGACAGCGTCCATCACGGCGGCGTCGCGCCGAGGCCGCGCGGAGAGTGACGTTTTGCCACCGAAGTGCTGGGTACGTCCCCACGATGAGGCCACGCTCGGGTGCCCTGGTGATCGCGTCCGCCCTCCTCGTCTCGGGGGTCGCCGTGCGACCGTCGAGCGCCGCCCCCGAGCGAGCCGCGCCGCGTGTGGCCGCGGCGACCGGTGGGCACAGCGGCTTCGTCCTGACCACGAGAACGGCGGGCGGGCCGGGGATGGCGCCGGCCTTCGTCGGCAACGGCTACCTCGCGGGTCGGCAGCCGTTCGACGGGCAGGGGTTCGCCGAGGTGACGCTGCCCGGCAGCACCACGCCGCTGCCGACCCAGTCGGAGGTGCACGGCCTCTACGCCCTCGCCGTGCCCGAGGCGCCTCCGGGCTCACCCCCGCAGCCGAAGGTCGAGCGCCGGGCGGCCCTGCCCACGTGGTCGACGCTCTCCTACAACGACGGCAGCGGCACCTATCGGCTGTCCCGCGGCTCGGTGTCGCACTACCGGCAGAGCCTCGACCTGCGCACCGGCACCCTGACCACGACGCTGGTGTGGACCTCGCCCGCCGGCAGGTCGGTCCACCTGCGCTACGACGTCACGCCCGACCGCGCGCGCCGCCATGCCGCAGCCGTGCGGCTGCGGATCGTGCCCCGGTTCACCGGCAACGTCACGATCAGCGACACCCTCGACGGGACGGCCGCGGAGTTCCTGCGCGGTGCCGGCCAGGGCCACCACGGCGGCACGCAGTGGGTCGACGTGGTCACCCCGGGCCTGCGCGTCCACGCCAGCGAGGTCTCGACGCTGGTCGGCGGACGGGTGCACGCGCTCGGCTCAGGCGGAGACCCGATGACGGTCCGGCAGGCGATCACCCGCCACGTGCGGAGCGGGCAGGCCTACACCTTCACCAAGTACGTCGGGATCGCCACCTCCTCCGACTCGTCGGCCCCGCACGTGCGGGCCTTCGTGGCCTCGGAGCACGAGTCCCGCATCGGGTACGTGGGGCTGCGCCGTGCCTCGGACGCGGCCTGGGCCCGGCTGTGGCGCTCCGACATCGTCGTGTCGGGTGACCCGCGGCTCCAGCGGCAGGTGCGTGCGTCGTTCTTCGCGCTGCTCGCCAGCGTCCGCCAGGGCACCCCGTGGGCACCGTCGCCGGGTGGCCTGTCGTCCGACGGCTACAACGGCCACGTGTTCTGGGACTCCGAGACCTGGATGTACCCGAGCCTGCTCGCCACGGAGCCGGCGATCGCGCGCGAGAGCCTTCAGTACCGCTTCGACCGGCTCGGCGCAGCCCGGGCCAACGCGCGCAGGACCGGGTGGAAGGGCGCGCGCTTCCCCTGGGAGAGCGCCCTGCGCGGCACCGAGGAGACGCCCGCCTTCGCCGACACCGGCAAGCTCGAGATCCATGTGAACGCCGACATCTCGCTCGCCGTCCACCAGTACTGGCTGGCCACCGGCGACCGACACTGGCTGGCCACCCGCGGCTGGCCGCTCCTGAAGGGCATCGCCCGCTACTACGTCAGCCGGGCCTCGCACAACGCCGATGGGAGCTACAGCATCCGCGACGTGATCCCTCCCGACGAGTACGCCGAGGGGGTCGACGACAGCGTCTACACCAACATGTCCGCCGCAGCGCTCTCCGCTTCGCCGTGGCCGCAGCGCGGACGCTGCACCGGCCGGTCGACCCACGGTGGTCCCGTGTGGCCCACGGGCTGCGGATCCTGTTCGACGCCTCCCAGGGCATCCATCCGGAGTACGCCGGCTACCCGGGGGACGCGGTCAAGCAGGCCGACGTCACCCTCCTCTCCTACCCCTGGGAGCACCCCCAGCCGCGCCAGGTGACCAAGGCCGACCTCGACTACTACGTGCCGCGCACCGACCCGGGTGGCCCGTCGATGACGGATGCGATCCACTCGATCGTCACCTCTCAGCTCGGTACGCCGGGCTGCGCGGCGTTCACGTTCACCCGCCGCAGTGCCGACCCGTTCCTGCGGCCGCCGTACGACCAGTTCGCCGAGGCCCGCACCGGCGGCGCGTTCACCTTCACCACCGGGACCGGCGGCTTCCTCCAGGAGTTCCTCTACGGCTACACCGGGTTCCGGTGGCGGGCCGACCGCGTGCGCCTCGACCCGAGCCTGCCGCCCCAGCTCACCGGGGTCCGCGCCTCCGCCCTGCACTGGCGCGGCCGGACGATCGGCGTCGCGGTCGGTCCCCGTCGCACGCGGGTCACGCTGCGGTCGGGCCGACCGGTCCGGGTCTCCACGCCGGGCGGAACCCACGTGCTCCGCTCGACCCTCGTCGTCCCGACCCGGCGCCCCGACCTGAGGCCGACCGGCGACCTGGCGCGGTGCCGCACCGTCACGGCGTCACCTTCGACCGCCGAGCCGCCCGAGGCGGCAGTCGACGGGCCGGTGATCACCCAGTGGATCGGCGACGACCCGTCCGCCACGCTCACCGTCGACCTCGGCACCGCCAACCCCGTCGGAGCGATCAAGGTCGTCCGGAACCCGGTCACCACCTACCCCGCGCCCCCGAACGGCGACAAGGGCGTCACCCAGCCGACGGTGAGCGCGGACGCGCGGGTGGAGGTCTCCAGCGACGGGCAGACGTGGCGCACGCTCGGCACGGTCTCCGGCACCAGCCTGCAGGGCAGCGTCACCGGGGACGCCGACCCCGTGCGCTACGTGCGGCTGGTGGCGGTCGGCGCCACCGCCGACGTGCCGCTGATCGTGGGTGAGCTGCGCGCCACGGCCGCAGGCGGGTGAGCCCGCCCACCCCCGATCAGGCAGGATGGCACGATGGCCAAGAAGACGAAGTCGAAGAGCACCGTCGAGAAGGACCTCAAGGCGAAGCTGAAGAAGGTGCGCGCTCAGCTGGCCACGGCCGAGAAGTCGGCCGAGAAGTGGAAGCACGCGGGCCAAGCAGCACCAGAAGCGACGTCGCCGGCCTGAAGAGCGAGCTGACCGCCGTACGCCGGCGCCTGGCCAAGGCCGAGGCCTGCCGGAAGTGGAAGGTCCGCGCGACGTCGGCCGCCACGACGCCGACCGCTGCCCCGGCGGCGGCCACGCCGGCCCCGCGCTCCGGCAGCGTCGCCGCCGCGCTCCGCGATGCCCGACGACTCGTGGACCGTCACCGCGCTCCGCGCCGAGGCCCGGAGCCGGGGCGTCGCCGGCTACTCCCGCAAGACCAAGGACCAGCTCCTCATCGACCTGCGAGGTTAGGCGAAATTACTAGGACGTCCTAGTATCTGGGTATGGACGACATGGTTGCGACAGGCTCGAGCGACGTCGGCACCGATGACGCCCGAGCCCGCTGGCAGGCCCGCTACGACGCCGCGCGCGTCCGCGAGGCGGACTTCAGCACGCTGAGCGGCATGGCCGTCGAGCCGGCGTACGGCCCGGCCGACGGTGCGACGGCGGAGTGGCCGGGCGAGTTCCCGTTCACCCGCGGGCTCTACCCGACCGGCTACCGCGGCCGGACCTGGACGATCCGCCAGTTCGCCGGCTTCGGCAACGCCGAGCAGACCAACGAGCGCTACCGGATGATCCTCGGCCGGGGCGGCGGCGGCCTCAGCGTCGCCTTCGACATGCCCACGCTGATGGGCCGCGACTCCGACGACCCGAAGAGTCTCGGCGAGGTCGGCCACTGCGGGGTCGCGATCGACTCGGCGGCCGACATGGACGTGCTCTTCGACTCGATCCCGCTCGAGGACGTCACCACCTCGATGACCATCAGCGGCCCGGCCGTGCCGGTCTTCTGCATGATGCTGGTCGCCGCCGAGCGGCAGGGCGTCGACCTCGGCAAGCTCAACGGCACCCTCCAGACCGACATCTTCAAGGAGTACATCGCGCAGAAGGAGTGGCTGTTCGGGCCCGAGCCCCACCTGCGCCTGATCGGCGACCTGATGGAGTACTGCGCCGAGAAGATCCCGGCGTACAAGCCGCTCTCAGCGTGTCCGGCTACCACATCCGCGAGGCCGGCTCGACGGCCGCGCAGGAGCTGGCCTTCACCCTCGCCGACGGCTTCGGGTACGTCGAGCTGGGGCTCAGCCGCGGGCTCGACGTCGACGTGTTCGCCCCCGGCCTGTCCTTCTTCTTCGACGCCCACGTCGACTTCTTCGAGGAGATCGCGAAGTTCCGCGCCGCCCGCCGGATCTGGGCGCGCTGGATGCGCGACGTCTACGGCGCCCAGACCGAGAAGGCCCAGTGGCTGCGGTTCCACACCCAGACCGCCGGGGTCTCGCTGACCGCCCAGCAGCCCTACAACAACGTCGTCCGGACCGGCATCGAGGCGCTCTCCGCGGTGCTCGGCGGCACCAACTCGCTGCACACCAACGCCCTCGACGAGACCCTCGCCCTGCCCAGCGAGCAGGCCGCCGAGATCGCCCTGCGCACGCAGCAGGTGATCATGGAGGAGACCGGCGTCGTCAACGTCGCCGACCCGCTCGGCGGCTCCTGGTACGTCGAGGCGCTCACCGACCAGATCGAGGCCGAGGCCAACGCGATCTTCGACAAGATCCTGGCGATGGGCGGCTCGACGCTCACCCACGCCGACGTCGAGGGACTGGCCGAGGCCACCCGGCCTCGCGGCGCGATCGGCCCGGTCACCCAGGGGCTGCTGCGCGGCATCGAGGACGGCTGGTTCATGTCCGAGATCGCCGAGGCGGCGTTCCAGTACCAGGTGGCCCTGGAGAAGGGCGACAAGAAGATCGTCGGCGTCAACGTGCACACCGACTCGATCACCCACGACCTCGAGATCCTGCGGGTCTCCCACGAGGTCGAGGTCGACCAGGTCCGCGCACCTCGCCGAGCGCCGTACGGCGCGCGACGAGGCCGCCGTGACGGCGACGCTCCAGCACCTGGTCGACGTCGGCCGCACCGACGGCAACATGATCGACCCGATGCTCGAGGCCTGCCGGGTCGAGGCGACCCTGGGCGAGATCTGCGACGCGCTGCGCGCAGAGTGGGGCGAGTACCGAGAGCCCGCCCGCTTCTGAGGAGCCGCCTCTGAGAAACTCACGGCGTGGACCTCCAGAGCGCTCTGCGCTCGCTCCCCGCCGACCCTCGTGTCGTCGTCTCGGGCAACCACGCCGTCCCGTGGCACGTCCTGGGCCTGGTGGACGAGGCCCTCGACAGCTACCGGCTCTGGACGCTGAACGCGCCGACCGGCATGCCGGACCGGGAGGGCGTCACGCCGGAGACGTCGTTCGTCGGCCCCGGGATGCGCAGGAGCCCGCGGCTGAGCTATGTGCCGTCGCGGCTGTCGATGGTGCCCGACCTCTTCGAGACCAGGCTCCCTCCCGACCTCGTCGTGCTGCACACGACGCCGCCCCGCGACGGCAAGGTCTCCCTCGGCGTCGAGGTGAACGTCCTGCCGGCCGCGATCGAGGCGGCGCGCCGGCACGGTGGACTCGTCGTCGCCCAGACCAACGCGCAGATGCCCTGGACCTCCGGTGACGCCGTCATCGACCCTCGACCTGGTCGACGTGCTGGTCGAGGCCGACGGCCCGATGCCGCACGCACCGGTCAGCACCGTCGACGAGGACTCCGCGACCATCGGCGCCCTCGTCGCCGAGCGGGTCACCGACGGCTCGACCCTCCAGGCCGGCATCGGCGCAGTGCCCGACGCCACCATGCACGGGCTGACCGGCCGCCGTGGGCTGCGGGTCTGGACCGAGATGTTCTCCGACAGCGTCCTGGCCCTGGAGCGGGCCGGCGCGCTCGACCGGAAGGTGCCGATCACCGCGTCGTTCCTGTTCGGCTCGCCCGAGCTGCTCGCCTGGGTGCGACGGCAACGAGCGGGTGGAGATGCGGCGGACCGAGGTCACCAACAGCCCGGCCCTGATCGCCCGCAACCCCGGCATGACCAGTGTCAACACCGCCCTGCAGGTCGACCTCTTCGCCCAGGCGAACGCGAGCCGGATCAAGGCCCGCATCCACTCCGGCTTCGGAGGCCAGACCGACTTCATCGTCGGTGCCATGCACAGCCAGGGCGGTCAGGCGTTCATCGCGCTCCGCTCGTGGCACCCCAAGGCCGACTGCTCCACGATCGTCCCGCTCGTCGACGAGCCGGTCACGTCGTTCCAGATGACCTCCGTGGTCACCGAGCAGGGAGCCGCGGAGATCTACGGGAACGACCAGCAGGAGCAGGCCCGGCAGCTGATCGAGAACGCCGCCCACCCCAGCGTCCGCGAGGAGCTGTGGGAGGAGGCCGTCGAGCTCGGCCTGCTGCGTGAGCCCTGGAAGCTCCCCTAGCCGTGGGCCCGGGAGAGCCGGTCGTCGGGGCTCCCTAGGATTGGTCGCATGACGCAACAGCCGTTCAGCCGCCCCGGCGCCATCGACCTGTCGGGGCTCTCGCGACCCGCCGGCGAGCACCCCGGGTCCGCGACCTCGGCCACCCCCGCCGGAGACGCCCCCTCCGTCCGTTCCTCCTACGCCCTCGACGTCACCGAGCAGAGCTTCCAGACCCTGCTCGACTCCTCGGTCACCGCGCCGGTCGTGCTGCTGTTCTACTCCGCCGAGCCGGGTGCCGGAGAGCGCGACGATGGCCCAGGACGTCGCCACCGTGGCCGACGAGTACGACGGGCGCTTCCTGGCGGGTCTGGTCGACATCGACGCGGCGCCGGCGATCGCCCAGGCGATGCAGATCCCGCAGGTGCCCCTGCTGCTCGTCGTCCTCGACGGCCGGCCGGCCGCCCAGCCGATCCCGGGTGTGCTCTCCCTCGACGAGATCCGTACCCTGCTCAACCAGCTGGCGCAGGGGCTCACCGCCCAGGGCGTCACCGGCCGCCACCAACCGCTCCACACCGCGCCGGTCGACGGCGACGACGGCGAGCCGCAGGTCGACCCGCGCTACGCCGCCGCCCAGGCCGCCCTCGAGGACAACGACATCGACGGAGCCGTCGCCGAGTACCAGCGTCTCGTCGACGCCAACCCGGCCGACACCGAGGCCGTGGCCGGCCTGGCGATGTCCCGGGTCCTCCAGCGCACCGCGGGCGTCGACCTGCAGACCGCCCGCGACGCCGCCCAGGCCGCTCCCGACGACGTGGACGCGCAGACCCTGGTCGCCGATCTCGACCTGCTGGGCGGTGAGGTCGACGAGGCGTTCGACCGCCTGGTCGGGCTGGTCCGGCGTACCACGGGAGACGAGCGCAACCGCGTGCGCGAGCACCTGCTCGGGCTGTTCGCTGCGGTCGGGAACGACGACCCCCGAGTGCTGCGCGGCAGGCAGAACCTCACCTCGGCCCTGTTCTGAGCCGCCCGGTGACCACGATCGTCTTCTGCCACGCCCACCCCGACGACGAGGCCTCGCAGACCTCCGGAGCGATGGCTCGCGCCTCGGCCCAGGGGGACCGGGTCGTCGTCGCGTTCGCCACGAACGGTGACCACGGTGAGCTGCCGGCCGACCTGGCCGACGGCGAGACCGTCGCGAGCCTACCGGCGCCGGGAGGCCGAAGCGTCCGCCCAGGTCCTCGGGCTCGAGCGCGTCGTCTGGCTCGGGTACGCCGACTCCGGCATGAGCGGCTGGGACCAGAACGACGCGGAGGGCTCGTTGCACAGCGCCGACCTCGACGAGGCGGCCCGCCGCCTGGCCGACGTCCTCGACGAGGAGGACGCCGACGTGCTGGTCGGCTACGACTGGCACGGCGGCTACGGCCACCCCGACCACGTGAAGGTCCACCACCTCGTCCACCGTGCCGCCGAGCTCGCCGCGCGTCGTCCCCGGCTGCTCGAGTCGACCATGAACCGCACCCAGCTGGCCGGGCTGGTGGCCGCCGGCCGAGCAGCCGGTGTCGACGTGGGCGACTTCGACCCCGACGCGCCGATGGACGACGGCAACCCGCTCGGGATGGCGGAGGACGAGATCACCTGGCGGGTCGACGTGACCGGACAGCTCGACCAACGGCGCCGGGCCCTGGAGGCCCACCGCTCGCAGGCCACCGACATCGAGTCGTTCCTGCGGTTGCCGCCCGACGTGTTCGCGGTGATGTTCGGCCACGAGCACTACCTCGAGCCCGGCGTCGAGCAGCCGATGACCGACGGCTGGCCGTTCACCCCGCCTGGTCGCCAGGAGTAGACGGGCTCGCGTGGTTTCGAGACGGGCGCAAAGCGCCCTCCTCAACCAGCGAGCCGTAGCGGTCGTGGAGCGGGGGTCGGCCGGTGGTCGAGGAGGCGCGCCAGCGGGGGTCGGCCGGTGGTCGAGGAGGCGCGCCAGCGCCGTCTCGAGACCATCCGGGCCAGGCCTCAGCCGCGGCGGGGGCGGACGAAGGGGAAGGCCAGCGTCTCGCGGATGCCGGTCCCGGTCAGCATCATCACCAGCCGGTCGACGCCCAGGCCGAGGCCACCGGTCGGCGGCATCGCGTGCTCGAGCGCACCGAGGAACTCCTCGTCGACCTGCATCGACTCGGCGTCGACGGCCCGCCGACGGGCCTGCTCCACCAGGCGCTCGCGCTGCTCGACCGGGTCGATCAGCTCGGTGTACGCCGTGCCGATCTCGGTGCCCCAGGCGACCAGGTCCCAGCGCTCGGCCAGCCGAGGGTCGTCGCGGTGGGCGCGGGTCAGGGGCGACGTCTCCAGGGGGAAGTCGGTGTAGAACGTCGGTGCTGCGGTCGCCGGCTCGACCAGCGCGTCGTACAGCGCGAGGACCAGACGGCCCGCACTCGTGTCGTCGGGCACGGAGACGTCGTGGCCGCGGCAGACGGCGGCCACCGCCGTCGCGGAGGTCTCCGGCGTGATCGTCGTTCCGACGGCGCCGGAGACCGCGTCGTACACCGGGACCACCGGCCAGTCGCAGCCGAGGTCGACGTCGCTCACCGCCGCGCATGGCGACCGGCTCGCCGTAGAGGGCGGTGCCGACCTCGCGGACCAGGGCACAGGTCAGCTCGCGCATCGTGGTGTAGTCGGCCCACGCCTGGTAGACCTCGACCGAGGTGAACTCGGGGTTGTGGGTCGCGTCGACGCCCTCGTTGCGGAAGCTCCGGTTGAGCTCGAAGATCCGGGACATGCCGCCGACGGCGAGCCGCTTCAGGTAGAGCTCGGGGGCGATCCGCAGGTAGAGGTCGGTGTCGTAGGCGTTGCTGTGGGTCACGAACGGTCGGGCCGCGGCGCCGCCCTGGGTCGGGTGCAGCATCGGGGTCTCGACCTCGGTGAAGCCCCGGCTCGACGAGCGCGCCGCGGAGTGCATGGACGGCGCGGCTGCGGCGGTCGAGCGCGTCACGACCGCCGGGGTTCACGATCAGGTCCAGGGACCGGTTGCGGGCCCGGGTCTCGGGGTCGCTCAGCCCGGTGTGCAGGTCGGGCAGCGGCCGCAGGCACTTGGCCGCCATCTGCCACGAGTCCACGAGCACCGAGAGCTCGCCGCGCCGTGACGTGACGACCTCACCGGTCACCGAGACCATGTCGCCGAGGTCGACGCCACGGCGCCACAGGTCGAGCAGCCGGGGGTCGGTCGTACCGCGCTCGAGCATCGCCTGCAGGTGGCAGTCGTCCTCGGCCAGCACGCCGAACAGCACGCCGCCCAGGTCACGCAGGGCGCGTACCCGTCCGGTCACCGACACCCGGCGACCGGTGTGGGTGTCGGGAGCCAGTCCGCTGTGGGCCGCACGCACCTCGGCCGCCCCGGCGTCTCGAGGTACGGCGGGAGGGTAGGCCGGCATCCCGGCGGCCTCGAGGAGCGCCACCTTGCCGCGGCGCACCACCTGTTGCTCGCTGTACGGCGCGTGCGCGGCGCGGTCGTCGGCCTCCTCCTCGAGCGCCGCGACCTGACCGGCGAACACGGTCGGGTCGGGCCGTGGCTGGGTCAGGTCGTGCCGGTGTCCGAAGCTGTCGATGCCGAGCTCGGGCAGGAAGCCCTCGGCCCGGCCGCAGGCGATCGCGGCCCGGACCAGCGACAGGCCGGCCTCGTAGCAGAGGAACCGTGGGCGCCAGTCGGGCTGGTACTTGGCGTTCGATCGGTAGAGCGTCTCGAGCTGGTAGAAGCGCGAGATGAAGCCGAGCACCGCGTCGTTGAGCCGGGTGACCGGTCCGGCCCCGACCTCGTCGGCACCGCTGAAGACCGACCGGAACACCGCGAAGTTGAGCGAGACCCGGGTCACCGCGAGCTCGAGGCACCCCTCGACGAGCCCGGTCACCATGGCCTCGACCAGCCCGTTGGGGGTGCCGGGGGAGCGACGCATCAGGTCGAGGGAGAGTCCGGTGCGACCCCAGGGCACGAAGTGCAGCAGCCCACCCAGCGTGCCGTCGGGGCCGTGCGCGGTGACGACGACGCAGCGGGAGTCGGCGGGGTCGCCCAGGCGGTTGAGGGCCATCGAGAAGCCGCGCTCGGTATCGGAGCCTCGCCAGTCGACGGCACGGCGGACCAGCTCGTCGAGCTCGGCGAGCGTCAGCTCGCTGGTCCGCCGGACCTGCACGGCGTAGCCGGCCTTGGCCACCCGGTTCACCGCCTGCCGCACGGGCGTCATCCCGGGGCCGTCGAGGTGGTAGCGGTCGACCTCGATGATCGCCTCGTCGCCGAGCCCGAGCGCCCGCAGGCCCGCGTCGACGTAGGCCTTGGCGCCGTCGCGACCGGGGGAGAGGGCGGTGGCGTACCAGGCGTGGGAACGGCACTCGCGCAGCCAGGCCTGGACCGCCCCGGGCCAGGCGTCGACCGGCCCGATCGGGTCGGCGCTGGCCACGCACACGGTGCCCTCGACCCGGTAGGTGACCGCGGCCCGGCGGTCGTCGGAGAAGACCACGGCCTTGTCGCGGCGGGTCGCGAAGTAGCCGAGGGAGTCGCTCCCGCCGTGCGCGAGGAGCAGCCGGCGGAGCTCGAGCTCGTCGTCGGTGGAGAGGTACTGCCGGGCGCGCGCCGACCGGGAGAAGACGAGGATCGCCAGCACCAGCGACACGCCGCTGATCACGCCACCGAGGACGAAGACCCAGTGCGGGCCGTCGTCGGTGACCAGCAGGTGGCGAGTCGCCGCGCGGGCGGTTCCGAGCGCCGACATCAGCCCGAAGACCATCTTCTCACCGGCGCCGTGGAGCCCGCGCGGGAAGGCGAACGCGAGGACCGTGCACACGACGTACGACGTGAGCAGGCCGCCGAAGAAGACCGCGAGGGCGGTGGTCCAGCTGCCCTCGGAGACCCGGGTGTCGAAGACCCGGTACGCCGCCACCAGGGCCACGAGGGTCGCCAGAGAGCCGACCACGGCCAGGTAGACGAACCAGCCGTAGCCGGCGGGAAGCTCGCTGTCGACCCGGGTACCGGTCATCTCCTGGAGGGCGGCCGCGAGGTTGTCCAGTGCCGAGATGGCCAGCACGACGCAGGTGACCGCGTGCATGAGGCGCAACCGCCGTCGCAGGCCGCCGGACAGGATGAACCACAGGGCAGCGATGAAGATGCTGCCCTGGACCGGGATCCCGAACAGGTTGAACGCGGTGTCGACGTAGAGGGTCCAGTGGCCGTGCGCGACCACGCGCACGAGACACCAGAGGGCGGTGAGGAACGCGATCCTCCCTGCGAAGGTGGCGGCACCCGAGCGCCACCCGGTGGTGGCGCCGGTCGGGCGTCCTCGGGACGCCTGACTCACCGCTCGAGCGCCGAACGCCCGGCCTCGAGCCGGGCGACCGGCACCCGGTACGGCGAGCAGGAGACGTAGTCGAGGCCGACCTCGTCGAAGAAGTGGATGGACGCGGGGTCGCCGCCGTGCTCGCCGCAGACGCCCAGGTGGAGGTCGGGGTTGGCCTTCCGGCCGATCTTCGCCGCGTGCCGCACGAGTCGGCCGACCCCGTCGATGTCGAGGGACTCGAACGGGCTGACCTGGAAGATGCCGTTCTCGAGGTAGGTGCTGAAGAACGACGACTCCACGTCGTCGCGGGAGAAGCCCCACGTCATCTGGGTCAGGTCGTTGGTGCCGAACGAGAAGAACTCGGCCGACCTGGCGATCTCGTGGGCGGTCACCGCGGCCCGGGGGAGCTCGATCATCGTGCCGACCTTGTGGGGCACGGGACGTCCGCGCTCCTGCTCGACGGCAGTGGCGACCTCGGCGACCTGCTCGCGCACCAGGTCGAGCTCGGTCACCGACGCCACCAGCGGGATCATGATCTCGGGGTGCGGGTCCCCGCCCGCCTCCATCCGCTCGGCCGTCGCCTCGAGGATGGCCCGGACCTGCATCTTGAACAGCCCGGGGATCACGATCCCGAGCCGGACGCCGCGCAGGCCGAGCATCGGGTTCTGCTCGTGCAGCCGCTTGACGGCCTCGAGCAGCTTCTCGTCGTGGTCGTCGAGGTGCTCGTGGTCCTCCTCCAGCGCGACCTTGACCGCGAGCTCGGTGTAGTCGGGCAGGAACTCGTGCAGCGGAGGGTCGATCAGCCGAATGGTCACCGGCAGTCCGTCCATGGCGTCGAGGATCCCGACGAAGTCGTTGCGCTGGAGAGGCAGCAGGGCGGCGAGGGCGGCCTCCTGGCCGGCCTCGTCCTCGGCCACGATCAGGTTCTCCACGAGCTGGCGTCGGTCGCCGAGGAACATGTGCTCGGTGCGGCACAGCCCGATGCCCTCGGCGCCGAACCGGCGAGCGCGCCGGCGTCCTCCGGGGTGTCGGCGTTCGCCCGCACCCGGAGCCGGCGTACGGAGTCGGCGTGCCGCATCACGCCGTCGACGGCCTCGACGAGGTCCTCGTCGACCTGCTCACCCTCGAAGTAGCGCACGACCGAGGAGTCCACCACGGGCACCGCGCCGAGGAACACCTCACCGGTGGTGCCGTCGATGGAGATCACGTCGCCCTCGTTGATCGGGTCGCCGCCGCGCACCCTGGCGCGGTGCTTCTTCGAGCTGACGTCGAGCGCGTCGGCGCCGCAGACGCAGGTGCTGGCCCATCCCACGGGCGACGACGGCCGCGTGCGAGGTCTTGCCACCGCGGCTGGTCAGGATGCCCCGGGCGGCGACCATGCCGCGCAGGTCGTCGGGGTTGGTCTCCTTGCGGACCAGGATCACGGCCTCGCCGCGGTCGGCCCACTCGACGGCGGTGTCGGAGTCGAAGACCGCCCTGCCGACGGCCGCTCCCGGAGAGGCGTTCATGCCGGTCGCGATCAGCTCGCGCGGTGCTTCGGTGTCGAAGCTCGGGAACATCAGCTGGGCCAGCTGGGCGCCGGTCACACGCAGCGTGGCCTCGTCGGTGTCGATCAGGCCCTCGTCGGTCATGTGCCGGCCGATCCGGAACGCCGCCGCAGGGGTGCGTTTGCCGACCCGGGTCTGGAGCATCCAGAGCTTGCCGCGCTCGACGGTGAACTCGATGTCGCACATGTCGCGGTAGTGCTTCTCGAGGGTGTTCATGATGTCGAGGAGCTCGTCGTGCGACGCCTTGTCGATCCGCTCCATGTCGGCAAGTGAGACCGTGTTGCGGATGCCCGCCACGACGTCCTCACCCTGGGCGTTCTGCAGGTAGTCGCCGTACACGCCCTGGTTGCCGGAGGCCGGGTCTCGGGTGAACGCCACGCCGGAGCCGGAGTCGTCGCCCTGGTTACCGAAGACCATGGCCTGCACGTTGACCGCTGTCCCGAGGCCCTCCTCGATCCGCTCCTGGCGGCGGTAGAGGACGGCACGCTCGGTGTTCCACGAGTCGAAGACGGCGCGGACGGCGAGGTCCAGCTGCTCGCGGGGATCCTGGGGGAACTCGCGGCCGGCGTGCTCCTTGATCGACTGCTGGAAGATGTCGACCAGCTCCCGCAGGTCGTCGGTGCCGAGGTCGGTGTCGGACTCGGTGCCGCGGTCCTTCTTGATCCGGTCGAGGGCGCGCGCGAAGACCTGGCTGTCGATGCCGAGGACGGTCGCGCCGAACATCTGCAGCAGGCGGCGGTAGGAGTCCATCGCGAACCGCTCGTCGTGGCTGTGCTCGGCCAGCCCGCGCACGGAGTGGTCGTTGAGACCGATGTTGAGGACGGTCTCCATCATGCCGGGCATCGAGAACTTGGCGCCGGAACGCACGCTGACCAGCAGCGGGTCGCCGGCGTCCCCGAGCCGTCGTCCCATCGTCTCCTCGAGGGTGCGCAGGTGCGCGTCGATCTCCCCGGCCAGGCCGTCGGGCACGTCACCGTGCTCCAGGTAGGCGCGGCAGGCCTCCGTCGAGATCGTGAAGCCCGGCGGGACCGGCAGCCCCAGGTTCGTCATCTCCGCCAGGTTCGCGCCCTTGCCGCCCAGCAGATCCTTCTGGTCCTTGCTGCCCTCGTGGAAGTCGTAGACGTAGGTCATGGCTCCGATCCTTGCTCGTTGTCCGCACGTTGGCGAGGACCGATTGTCCCCAGTCGAGGGTCACTCGTCGGTGCTGGGTCCGCCACCCTCCACGTACGTCGTCCGGGCCTCGCCGGTGGCGTTGGCCAGCGCCGTCTCGATCCGGCGGGTGGTGAAGTCGGCACACCGTTCCCGGATCTGCTCCAGGCTTGCGAACTCCGCGTTCTGGATCTCCCGGGTCTGCCGCACGATTCCCTCGGCGAGCGAGGCGTGGTGCTCGCCGCCGTCGAAGACCAGGCAGACGGCGTCGTCCCAGCCGCTCCACGGGGGCAGCCAGTCGGTCAGCAGCAGGTCGCCGGCGTCGATCGCCAGCGCGAGCTCCTCCTCGATCTCCCGGCCGGCTGCGAGCCTCGGCGACTCCCCGACCTCGACCACACCCCCGGGGAGGTCCCAGTCCCGCTTGTAGGTCAGCTGACAGATCAGGACCCGCCCGTCGCGGTCACGGACCAGCACCTGGCTGATGGCGCGCTTGCGCGGCAGGAAGCTGTTGAGCAGGGCGCGGAAGCCCTCGGGCTCGGTCAGGGGCGGGTCGGAGGCCAGCCGGGCCAGGACGACGTACGACGTCGTCTCGGGCCGGTCGCCGGTGCCGGGCTCCACGCGCCGTACGCCCTCTCGCCGCAGCCCGGAGCGCGTCGCGACCCGGAGCGAGGCCTCGTTGCCCGGTTCCACCTTGGCCTCGACGCGCCAGTACCCCAGACCGCCGCTGCCTGCGTCGGTCAGGGCCCAGTCGACGAGCGTGCGGACCGCGCGGGTAGCGGTCCCGCGGCCACGCTGGCCGCGGTAGAGGGCCCACGAGACCTCGCCCACGCCCGGCTCACGCAGCCGGATGTCGACGCTGCCGGCGACGACCCCTCCGGTCTCGACGACGAACGCGACCTGCCGGCGGCCGTCGTCGTACGACGCGCGCCAGTCGGCGATCGCAGCCCTCATCCGCTGCGGCGTCACCGCGTCCGGGGGCCAGCCGAACCAGTGTGCGATGACCTCGTCGTGGCCGGCCACGGCGTCCGCGACGTCGTCGTCGCGGAAGGGCCGGAGCGTCACCACGCCGTCGGTGAGCGTGGGCTGGTCGGTCACGCCCCGACCTTAGCCAGCGGGCTCGGACGGGTCGTCCCCGGGCGTCGAGCTGGCCAGTGTCCTGCGGGTGGTGTCGAGACGCTCGCCGAGCGAGCCCCTCCACCACCGGTCGGCTGGGGGTGTTCGTCGGTCGAGGAGGGCCGTTGGGCCCCTCTCGAACCATGGCACCCGAGGGTCAGGCGCGACGCAGCCAGAGCGTGGCGAGCGGCGGCAGCACCAGCGTCGCGTGCGCGGGCTGCCCGCCCTGGCCACCCTCGTGGGCGGTGACCGAGCCGAGGTTGCCGACGCCCGAGCCGGAGTAGGTCCCGGCGTCGGTGTTGACGACCTCGTGCCACACACCGGCTGCCGGCATCCCGAGCCGGTAGTCGGCGTGGGGCACCGCGGCGAAGTTGGAGACGCAGACCAGGTCGGGACTGCCGTCGGTCGAGCCGGTCGAGTCCCCGCGTCGGACGAACGAGAAGGTGTTGCGGCTCGCGTCGTTGGCGTCGATCCACTCGAAGGAGGCGGGATCGTTCTCGCGCGACCAGATCGCGGGCGAGGAGCGGTAGGCGGCGTTGAGGTCCTTGACCAGACGGTGCATCCCGAGGTGCTCGGGGTGGTCGAGGAGCCACCAGTCCAGCTCGCGCGACTCGGCCCACTCCGACTCCTGACCGAGCTCGGCGCCCATGAAGATCAGCTGCTTTCCCGGGTGGGCCCACATGAAGGCGAGGTAGGCCCGCAGGGTGGCGAGCTGCTGCCAGCGGTCGCCCGGCATCTTCCGCAGCAGCGAGCCCTTGCCGTGCACGACCTCGTCGTGGGAGAGCGGGAGCACGAAGTTCTCGGTGAAGGCGTAGGTGAGCCCGAAGGTCAGGTCGTGGTGATGCCAGGACCGGTGGACCGGCTCGCGCTTGAGGTAGTCCAAGGTGTCGTGCATCCAGCCCATGTTCCACTTGAAGCCGAAGCCGAGCCCGTCGGAGTCGGTGGGCTGGGTGACGCCCGGCCACGAGGTGGACTCCTCCGCGATCGTGGTCGCGCCCGGCACCCGCTTGTAGACGGTGGCGTTCATCTCCTGGAGGAACTGCACCGCCTCGAGGTTCTCGTTGCCGCCGAACTTGTTCGGGCTCCACTCGCCGTCCGCGCGGGCGTAGTCGAGGTAGAGCATCGAGGCGACGCCGTCGACACGAAGGCCGTCGGCATGGAACTCCTCGAGCCAGTACAGGGCGTTGGCGTAGAGGAAGTTGCGCACCTCGCGGCGGCCGAAGTTGAAGATGTGGGACCCCCACTCCTTGTGCCAGCCGCGCTGCGGGTTGGGGTCCTCGTAGAGGGGTGTCCCGTCGAAGCGCGCCAGGGCCCACTCGTCGGTCGCGAAGTGGCCCGGCACCCAGTCGAGCAGGACGCCGATGTCGTGCTGGTGGAAGGCGTCGACCAGCCGGCGGAAGCCGTCGGGGTCGCCGAACCGGGAGTCGGGCGCGAAGTACGACGTCACGTGGTAGCCCCACGAGCCGCCGAACGGGTGCTGCATCACCGGCATCAGCTCGACGTGGGTGAATCCCAGGTCGTGGACGTAGGGGACCAGCTCGTCGATCAGCTGGTCCCAGGTCAGCGGCGCCCCGTGCCGCTTGCGCCAGGACGCCAGGTGGACCTCGTAGATCGACATCGCGTCGGTGACCGGCTGCTGTTCGCGTCGGCGCGCCATCCAGGCGTCGTCGCCCCAGGCGTAGCTGGACTCGAAGACCTTGCTCGACGTCGAGGGCGGGACCTCGGCCCAGTAGGCCATCGGGTCAGCCTTCTCCCGCCACTGGCCGTCGGCACCGAGGATCACGTACTTGTAGCCGGTGCCGCTGCCGACACCGGGCACGAACAGCTCCCAGATGCCCGACTGTCCGAGCTGCCGCATCGGGTGCTCGCGGCCGTCCCAGCTGTTGAAGTCCCCTTCGAGCCGGACCCCGCGGGCGCCAGGGGCCCAGACCGCGAACGCCGCGCCGGTCACGTCGCCGGTGGCCGAGCGATAGTGGTGGACCCGTGAGCCGAGCACGGTCCACAGCAGCTCGTGGCGCCCCTCGTTGACCAGGTGGAGGTCCACCTCGCCGAGGGTCGGCAGGAACCGGTAGGGGTCGTCGACGGTGATCGCGCCCTGGCCGTAGTCGACCTCGACCCGGTAGTCCGGCACGTCCCCCGGCTCGACCGGACCGCCGGTCGCGCTGGTCGAGACCTGCCCCTCCCACACCCCCTCGTGCACGTGGGTCAGGGGCACCTTCGTCCCGTCGGAGAGGACGGCGGCCACGGACTTCGCCAGCGGCTTGTAGACGCGGATCGACACGGCGTCGCCGTCGGGGATGGGGTCCGAGGATCGCGTGCGGCTCGCCGTGCTCACCCCGGACGAGCTGGTCGACCAGCTCGGGGGACACCTGGGTCATCGGCGTGGTCATCGGCCTCTCTCACTCTCCTGCAGCAGCTGGGCCGCCTGGCCGAAAGCCGCCAAGGGGATCGGCAGCCAGGCAGGGCGGTTGCGCGCCTCGTAGACGCACTCGTAGACGGCCTTGTCGGCGACGTACGCCGTCAGCAACGTGTGCTCGTCGTCGCTGAGGTCGTGAGCGGCGTAGGCCTCGAGGAAGGCCGCCTGGTTACGGGCGGACCACTCGGCCGCCCGGTAGGCACGCTGCTCGTTGCCGTCGTCGTCGGTCGTGGCGGCGGTCATCTCGGTCACGCGCGGGGCGTAGTCGAACGATCGCAGCATGCCGGCGACGTCGCGCCAGGGTGAGTCCAGCCGCACCCGCTCGGCCAGCGGCTTGGCCGGCTCGCCCTCGAAGTCGACGATCTTCCAGCCCTTCGCGGTGCGCAGGGTCTGGCCGAGGTGGAGGTCGCCGTGCACCCGCTGAGCGGTGCCGTCGTGGATCCGACCGACGGCGGCGAACAGCGCCCGCAGCTCCGGGGCCCGCTCCGCCAGCTCCGGTACGACGTCGAGCGCCGCCTCGAGCCGGGCCGTCATCTCCTCGGAGAGGCGGACATGGTCGTCGAGTCCCCACGCCTCGGTCGGGAACTGCTCGGCCAGCAGCGTGTGGATCCGGCCGACGGCTTCGCCGAGCCGCTGCGCCTCACCCGCGAAGTCGCCGCCGACCTCGTCGGCATAGAGGTCAGCCTCGGCGAAGAGGTTGCGCACGCTGGTCAGGGCCAGCTCCCAGCCGTCGCTGGCCGTGCGCAGGAACTGCTGCAGCATCCCCAGCTGGATCGGCTCCTCGACGCCCGTGGACTCCACCCACCCCAGCAGCGCGGCGACGTTGTCGGAACCCCCCCGGGTCAGCACGTCGTGGATCTCGATGTCGGGGTTGACGCCGGGCGTGACCCGCCGGAACAGCTTGAACAGCGCCTCGTCGCCGAACATCACCGACGAGTTCGACTGCTCGGCCGAGAGCGGGGTGGAGGGGGCGGTGGCGTCCAGCACCACACCCGGCAGGGTGCGGAACGTGAGTGGCCCGTCGGGCGGGAACGCGAACGCCCGCAGGAAGACCGCCATCGCCTCGCGGTCGTGCACCGCGTCGTAGGCGTGCGTCCAGCCGATCTCGGGGTCCTCCCACCAGCCGACGAAGGCGTGGTCGAGGCGATGCTCGGGCTCGGGGTAGAGCGCGAGCGGCAGCTGGTAGAGGTCGGAGTCGCCGTCGGCGTAGGTGACCTCGACCAGGTCGACGACCACGCGCGGGCCGTCGTCGGCGATGACGGCGAGACGTCGTACGTCGGTGACCTCGGGCTCGCGCCCCTTGCCGCCGAACCAGCGGGCGGTCGCGATGAACTCGGTCAGCTGGCGCCGGCCGTCGTCGGGGTAGGCCCCAGCGTCGACGCCGGTACCGGTGTGGATGTCGTCAGTCATGGGCGGTGGCCTCCTGCGGTGGGGCGGTCAGCCGGAACCAGTAGAACCCGTACCCACCGAGGGTCAGGAGATACGGCAGCTCGCCGATCGCCGGGAACGGCACACCCCCGAGCAGCTCGACCGGCACGTGGCCCTCCCAGCGCCGCAGGTCGAGCTCGACCGGCTGCGCGAAGCGGGAGAGGTTGTGGACGCACACGATGACGTCGTCCTCGTGCTCGCGGGCGTAGGAGAGGACCGACGGGTTGGTGCCTCCCAGGTCGTGGAACGCGCCCAGCCCGAACGCCGCGTGGCCGCGGCGGGCATGGATCATCCGCCGGGTCCAGTGCAGGAGCGACGAGGAGTCCTCGAGCTGGGCCTCGACGTTGACGCTCTGGTAGCCGTAGACCGGGTCCTGGATGGCGGGCAGGTGCAGCTTGCCGGGGGTGGCCACCGAGAAGCCGGCGTTGCGGTCGGGGGTCCACTGCATCGGGGTGCGGACGCCGTCCCGGTCGCCGAGCCAGATGTTGTCGCCCATCCCGATCTCGTCGCCGTAGTAGAGGACCGGGCTGCCGGGCAGCGAGAGCAGGAGCGCGGTGAACAGCTCCATCCGGTTGACGTCGTTGTCGAGCAGGGGGGCCAGACGTCGGCGGATGCCGATGTTGGCCTTCATGCGGGGGTCCTTGGCGTACTCGTCCCACATGTAGTCGCGATCCTCGTCGGTGACCATCTCGAGGGTCAGCTCGTCGTGGTTGCGCAGGAAGATGCCCCACTGGCAGTTGTCCGGGATCGGCGGCGTCTGCTCCATGATCTCGCTGATCGGGTAGCGCGACTCGCGGCGGACGGCCATGAAGATGCGGGGCATCACCGGGAAGTGGAAGCACATGTGGCACTCGTCGCCGTCCCCGACGTACTCACCGGTGTCCTCGTCGCGCTTGCCGCCGAAGTAGTCGACGACGTCGGACGGCCACTGGTTGGCCTCGGCGAGCAGCACCCGGCCGGGGTAGGTCTCGTCGATGAAGCGGCGGACCTTGCGCAGGAACTCGTGGGTCTCGGGGAGGTTCTCGCCGTTGGTGCCCGGGCGCTCGTAGAGGTAGGGGACGGCGTCGAGCCGGAAGCCGTCGAGACCCATGTCCAGCCAGAACGACATCGCCTCGAGCATCGCGTCGTGGACCTTGGGGTTGTCGAAGTTGAGGTCGGGCTGGTGGCTGAAGAAGCGATGCCAGAAGTACTGCTGACGGACCGGGTCCCAGGTCCAGTTGGAGGGCTCGGTGTCGACGAAGATCACCCGCGCCTCGTCGTAGAGGTCGTCGGTGTCGGACCACACGTAGAAGTCGCCGAAGGGGCCGTCGGGGTCGTTGCGCGAGGCCTGGAACCACGGGTGGGCGTCGCTGGTGTGGTTCATCACGAAGTCGACGATCACCCGCATGCCACGCGCGTGGGCCGCGGCCACGAACTCGCGGAAGTCGTCGACGGTGCCGCACTCCGGGAGGATCGAGGTGTAGTCGGCGACGTCGTAGCCGCCGTCGCGCAACGGAGAGGTGAAGAACGGCGGCACCCACAGGCAGTCGACCCCGAGCCACCGGAGGTAGTCGAGCTTCTCGATCAGGCCCTGGAAGTCGCCCGTGCCGTCGCCGTTGGAGTCGCGGAAGGAGCGCACCAGCACCTCGTAGAAGACCGCGGTCCTGTACCAGTCGGACTGCTGCTGCTCCATCGTCGAGCCGATGATGGAGGACTCGTTGCGGTCGTCGATCACGCTCATGCGGGCCTCCGCACCGTCAGCACGTGCGCCGGCTCGGCGCCCGGGTCGAGCCGGACGTAGTTGTGCTGGCTCCAGTGCCAGTCCTGGCCGGTGACCTCGTCGTGCACCGCGAGACTGTCATGCCAGTCCAACCCGAGCGCGGGCAGGTCGAGATGGACCGTCGTCTCACGGGCGCCGTGGGGGTCGAGGTTGACCACGACGATCACCAGGTCGTCCGCGGCCGCCTCGGTCGAGCCCGTCGAGCCCCCACGGCGGCTCTGCTTGCTGAACACCAGCACGTTCTCGTCGTCGCTCGAGTGCACGACCAGGTTCCGCAGCTGCTGCAGGGCCGGGTGGGCGCGCCGTACGCCGTTGAGCATCGTCAGGTACGGCGCGAGGGTGCGTCCCTCCGCAGCCGCGGCGTCCCAGTCGCGGACCCGGATCTGGTACTTCTCCGAGTCGAGGTACTCCTCGCTGCCGGGCCGCACGGCCACGTGCTCGTAGAGCTCGTAGCCGGCGTAGACCCCCCAGCTCGGTGAACCGGTCGCCGCCAGCACCGCGCGGATCTTGAACGCGGCCGGCCCGCCGTACTGCAGGTAGGCGTGCAGGATGTCGGGGGTGTTGACGAAGAAGTTGGGCCGCATCAGGTGGTCGGTCTGCGTCGACACCTCGCGGAGGTACTCCTCGAGCTCCCACTTGGCGGTGCGCCAGGTGAAGTAGGTGTAGCTCTGGTGGAAGCCGATCGCGCCGAGCGCCCGCATCATCGCCGGACGGGTGAAGGCCTCGGCCAGGAAGAGCACGTCGGGGTCGGTCCGCCGCACCTCGCGCAGCAGCCACTCCCAGAAGGCGACCGGCTTGGTGTGGGGGTTGTCGACGCGGAAGATCCGCACGCCGTGGGCCATCCAGTGCCGGACGACGCGCAGCACCTCGCGGCAGATGCCCTGCGGGTCGTTGTCGAAGTTGAGGGGGTAGATGTCCTGGTACTTCTTGGGCGGGTTCTCGGCGTAGGCGATGGTGCCGTCGGCCTGGGTGGTGAACCACTCCGGGTGCGAGGTCGACCACGGATGGTCGGGCGCGCACTGCAGGGCGAGGTCGAGCGCCACCTCGAGGCCGAGCCCGCGGGCGCGGGCCACGAACGCGTCGAAGTCGTCGAGGGTGCCGAGGTCGGGATGGATCGCGTCGTGGCCACCGGCCGCGCTGCCGATCGCCCAGGGCGAGCCGGGGTCGCCGGGACCGGGGTCGAGGGTGTTGTTGGGGCCCTTGCGGTTGACCTCGCCGATCGGGTGGATCGGCGGCAGGTAGACGACGTCGAACCCCATGGCGGCGACGGCGTCGAGCCGCTCCGCGGCGGTGGTGAACGTGCCACTGACCGTCGTCCCCGTCGTCGCGTCGTACGACGCGCCCTCCGACCGCGGGAAGAACTCGTACCAGCTGGAGAACAGCGCCCGCTGCCGGTCGGCGTACAGCGGGTAGGGACCCTCGACCGTGACCAGCTGACGCAGGGGGTGGTGGGCCAGCACCTCCAGGAGCTCGGGGGCCTGGAGCGCCGCGAGGCGGGCCTCGACCGGGCGCGAGGCGTCGGTGGCCGCCGAGCGCGCGCCCTTGACGATCTCCTGCTCCTGGGGGTCGAGGGCCGGGTCGCCGGCCACCTGGTCGAGCAGCAGGCCGCCCTCGGTGAACATCAGCTCGACGTCGACCCCGGCCGGGATCTTGAGCCCGGCGTCGTGCTCCCAGGTCGCGAGCGGGTCGGACCACGCGTGCACCTCGAACGACCAGGCACCCTCGGTGTCGGGCGCCACCCGTGCGACGTACCGGTCGGGGGTGTCGCCGTCGGGGACCATCCGGACGGGCGGGCGCCGGGTGCCGTCGGGCGCGACCAGCACGACCTCGGCACCGAGGCGGTCGTGTCCCTCGCGGAACACCGTCGCCCGGACCGGGACCGACTCGCCCACGGTCGCCTTCGCCGGCAGGCGGCCGAGGTCGACCAGCGGCATGACGTCCATGACGGGAATGCGTCCGACCATGCTCATCACCCTTGCGAATCCCCAGGTCACACGCAAGCCGGGCGCTCGGGGCGCGGATGCGACGAACCTGTGCCTCACCCGGAGGGCTGAGGTCGTGCGGCTGCGAGCAGGAGGCGCACCGGGTGCCGCAAAATTGGAACGATCCACACGGATTCCGTTACCGTCCTTCTGTGCGTGCCATCCGTCGCTTCACCGTCCGTCCGGTCCTGCCTCCGGCGCTGTCGTCCCTCGGCGATCTCGCCGCCAACCTGAGGTGGTGCTGGCACCCCGAGACGCAGGACGTCTTCGCCGAGGTCGACGACGAGCTGTGGGAGGAGACCCGGCACGACGCGGTCCGCCTGCTCGCGTCGGTCAGCCCGTCCCGGCTCGAGGCGCTCTCCCACGACCAGGGCTTCCTCGACCGGCTCGGGACGGCCAAGGCCGACCTGGACGCCTACCTGGGCGGCGACCGCTGGTACGCCCGCCGGGCCGGCGCCGAGGCACCCGTCCGGATCGCCTACTTCTCGCCGGAGTTCGGCATCAGCGCCGTGCTCCCGCAGTACTCCGGCGGTCTCGGCATCCTGGCCGGTGACCACCTCAAGGCGGCCAGCGACCTCGGGGTGCCGCTGACGGGCGTCGGGCTGCTCTACCGGGCCGGCTACTTCAAGCAGTCCCTGAGCCACGAGGGCTGGCAGCTCGAGCAGTACCCCGTGCTCGACCCCGACGAGCTCCCGATCAGGCTCCTGCGTGAGGAGAGCGGCGAGGTCGCCACGATCTCGATCGCGCTGCCCGACGGTCCCGAGCTGCTGGCCCGGATCTGGGTCGCCGAGGTCGGCCGGATCCCGCTGCTGCTGCTCGACTCCGACCTCGAGGGCAACCCCGACCACTACCGCGACATCACCGACCGGCTCTACGGCGGCACCTCCGAGCACCGGCTGCGCCAGGAGATCCTGCTCGGCATCGGCGGGGTCCGGGCGCTGCGCGTCCATGCGCGGATCACCGGCACGTCCGAGCCCGAGGTGTTCCACACCAACGAGGGGCATGCCGGCTTCCTCGGCCTGGAGCGCATCCGCGAGCTCACCGTCGAGGAGGTGGGCCCCAAGCTCGACTTCGACACCGCCCTCGAGGTCTCGCGAGCCTCGACGGTCTTCACCACCCACACCCCGGTGCCCGCCGGCATCGACCGCTTCGGGCGCGAGCTCGTCGAGCAGTACTTCGGCACCAGCGGCCCGGTCGCGGGCGTCCCGGTCGACCGGATCCTGGCGCTCGGCACCGAGGACTACGTCGGGGGCGACCCGACGGTCTTCAACATGGCGGTCATGGGCTTCCGCCTGTCCCAGCGTGCGAACGGCGTCTCCCAGCTGCACGGTCACGTGAGCCGGGAGATGTTCCACGGCCTGTGGCCGGCCTTCGACGAGGCCGAGGTCCCGATCACCTCGATCACCAACGGCGTGCACGCGCCGAGCTGGGTCGCCCGGGAGGTGTTCGGCCTGGCCGAGGCCCATGGCGCGCGGGCCGGCGCCGGCGCCGGCGCCGACCCCGGCGAGTCCGACGACGTCGAGGCCTACCTGACCGCGGTCGACATGGCTCCGGCCGGCGACATCTGGGCGATCAAGCGGATGCTCCGCGAGCGGCTCGTCAAGGACGCCCGCAGGCGGCTGCTGAAGTCCAGCACCCAGCGCGGCATCCCCGCCGCGGAGCTGACGTGGGTCGACAACGCGCTCGACCCCGACGTGCTCACGATCGGCTTCGCGCGCCGGGTCCCGTCGTACAAGCGGCTGACGCTGATGCTGCGCGACCCCGAGCGGCTCAAGCGCCTGCTGCTCCACCCCGAGCGCCCGGTCCAGCTCGTCATCGCCGGCAAGGCCCACCCGGCCGACGACGGTGGCAAGAAGCTGATCCAGGAGATCGTCCGGTTCGCCGACGACCCGGAGGTGCGCCACCGCATCGTCTTCCTTCCCAACTACGACATCGCGATGGCCCAGCCGCTGTACCCCGGTTGCGACGTCTGGCTGAACAACCCGCTGCGCCCCTACGAGGCCTGTGGCACGTCGGGCATGAAGGCGGCCCTCAACGGTGGGCTCAACCTGTCGATCCTCGACGGCTGGTGGGACGAGTGGTACGACGGCTCCAACGGCTGGGCGATCCCGACCGCCGACGGCGTCGACGACCCGGAGCGTCGTGACGACCTCGAGTCCACCGCGCTCTACGACCTGATCGAGCGCGACGTGGCCCCGAAGTTCTACGACGTCGACCAGGACGGCGTACCGGGTCGCTGGATCGAGATGGTGCGTCACACCCTGAAGTCGCTCGGCCCCAAGGTCCTGGCCAGCCGCATGGTGCGCGACTACATCCGCCAGCTCTACACCCCCGCCGCGATCACCGGCCGCGCGCTCAACTCCGACTACAAGGGCGCCACCGAGCTGGCCGCATGGAAGAAGACCGTCCGCGCCGGCTGGGGCGACGTCCGGGTCGAGCACGTCGAGAGCCACGGCGTCAGCGACAACCCCGAGGTGGGCTCGTCGCTGACGGTGCGCGCCTTCGTGGCGCTCGGGTCGCTGACGCCCGACGACGTCGCGGTCGAGGTCGTGCACGGCGTCATCGACGGTGACGACGAGCTCGTCAACACCGTGATCACGCCGCTGGTCCTGGCCGACACCTACGACGGTGGCCGGTACCGCTTCGACGGCGACATCCTGCTGCAGCGGGGCGGCGCGTTCGGCTACACCGTGCGCATCGTGCCCCGCCACAGCGTGCTCACCTCGGTCGCCGAGATGGGCCTGGTCGCCCTCCCCTGACGCCCAGCAGCATCAGGACGGTGCGGCCTCCGGCCGGGTTCGCCACCGGTGGATGACCCACTGCGCGACCAGCAGGTCGATGATCCGCGAGGAACGTGCGCCCGATGATCCGGTGCCGTCTGCGGTCGGCGCGGATCCGGGGCACGAGCTGCAGGGCGCCGAGCAGCAGCGCGGCAGCGGCGGTCGGCACGTGCACCACCAGCAGCGCCCAGGCCAGGTCGGTCTGGACGTCGATCCGGCTCGCGCTCCGGTCGAGCAGCACGTAGGGGAAAGCCAGCACCGGCGTCGCGATGATCCCGATCACCAGGATCGCGAGCACCAGCCGCGGCGTCCTGGTCCGGGCATCCTGCGCCGACGTGGTCATGCCCCCACCCTGCGCAGCTGGGCCGCGCGGCGCATCGGGGATCACCCCGAGATGGGCCCGGTCACCTCGACAGCTCGGTGAAGAGGCCCGAGGCGAGGTCGAGGTAGGGGCCGACACGCCGGCCGTCGCGCCGCACGGTCAGGATGTCGGAGCACGCCATCGGACCGCTGGCAGAGAGGCCTCCGGAGGTGGTGTGGAAGACGACCAGGTAGCGGCGCTGGGTCAGGTCCATCGGGCAGCTGTGGAAGAACGGCGGCCAGCCCGGCAGCCGGTTGTACGCGGCCACCACGGCGCGGATCGCGTCAGGCGAGGTGATCGTGCGGGTGTGGTGACGCACCCGCTGTCGCCCACCCGCGTACGTCGTGACCGTGGTCCGGACGGTCACCCGTCGCACGTCGGAGACGAACGAGTCCGCCGGGCGCGCCGGACGCCAGACCGCGTCGACGGTCGCCCGAACGCCCACCGAGCCGTCGGACAACACGGTCGTCTGCACCGTCACGGACGCGCCGACGGGCGCTGCGCCCATGGCCGGGTGCTGGTCGAGGTAGACGTCGTCGATCCACCCGCCGTCCGGGCGCGACTCCCCACCGACCCCGTCCGGGCCGCCGTCGGAGACGAAGCCTCGCGGCGGGTGGCGGGCGTACCACTCGGCTACCGCCCGGGAGGTGCCCGGCACGGTCCAGAAGCGGGAGCGTGTGACCAGGTGGCCCGGGGGCGACGAGGCGACGTTCCTGCCGCTGAGCGGCGGGACGTCGCGGGCCCGCACTGCGGCTGCGCCCGGGTAGGCCGGCAACCGCGAGCCGACGTGATCGGCCAAGGACACCGCCAGCGCCCGGTTCGCGGCATCGCTCCGCAGCACGGGAAGCGTGCCGGAGACGGAGGGGCGAGAGGCGGCCGGGGGCGACAGCGGTGGCCCGCTCTCGGGCCGGTCCGGCTCAGCTCCCCGCGAGACGGCGTACGACGCGGCGGCGGCCGCGGCCACGACCACCGCCACCGCAGCCAGCGCGGCGTACCGCTGGGTCGGCGAGAGGGTCATGACCCTCGGACGTCCGAGGGCCCTCGACGGCTCCCTGTGGGCCGACCTTCGTCGCTAGCTCTCCCGCACCACCACGACGGTCCGGCCCTCCAGCGTCAAGGACCCACCCGGCCCGACGGTGGCGCCGACCGGGCAGCCGGGACACGTCGAGACGACGACCTCGCCGGCCTGCTCCCAGTGGTCGTCGGGGAGCGACACGGTCACCGGCTCCGCCTCGGCGTTGAGCCAGATCAGGAACGAGCTGTCCCACTGCTGCTCGCCGCGCGGGCCCGGCGAGCGCAGGGGGTCGCCGGTGACCAGCATCCCGACCACGGCGAGCTCGTTGTCCGCCCAGTCGTCGCCGGTCATCTCGCGCCCGCTCGGGTGCAGCCACACCAGGTCCTTGGGGCCGTCCACGATGGTCGGCCGGCCCTCGAACCAGTGCCGCTGACGCAGCGCCGGGTGCTCCCGCCGGAGCCGCAACGCCGCCTTCGTCACGTCGTAGACGTCCAGCCAGGCGTCGTCGGACCGCCAGTCGACCCACGAGACCTCGTTGTCCTGGACGTAGGCGTTGTTGTTGCCGCGCTGCGTACGCCCACGCTCGTCGCCGGCGGTGATCATCGGGACGCCGTTCGACAGGCACAGGGTGACCATCAGGTCGGCGGCCAGCCGCCGCCGGAGCGACACCACTGCCGGATCGTCGGTCTCGCCCTCGACCCCACAGTTCTGCGACCGGTTGTCGTCGGTTCCGTCGCGGTTGCCCTCGCCGTTCGCCTCGTTGTGCTTGGTCTCGTAGGTGACCAGGTCGCGCACCGTGAACCCGTCGTGTGCGGTGATGAAGTTCACCGAGGCGTACGGCGAGCGGCCGTCGTCGGCGTAGAGGTCCGAGGAGCCGGCGAGCCGGGTGGCGACCGTCCGGATGCCGCCGGCGGCCCCGCGCCAGAAGTCGCGCACCGTGTCGCGGTACTGGCCGTTCCACTCCACCCAGGGCGGCGGGAACTCACCGACCCGGTAGCCGTCCATCGAGATGTCCCAGGGTTCGGCGATCAGCTTCGCGTGCCACAGCGTGGGGTCCTGGCCGATCGCGGTCATCAACGGGGACGCCAGGTCCATCTCGCCGTGAGCCGATCGGGCGAGCGCCGACGCGAGGTCGAACCGGAAGCCGTCGACGCGCATCTCCGCGGTCCAGTAGCGCAGCGAGTCGAGCACCAGCCGCAGGGCGAACGGGTCGGCGGCGTTCACGGTGTTGCCGCACCCCGTCAGGTCCCGGTAGCTGTCGTTGAACGGGTCTCCCGGCGCCCGGTGGTCCTCACGGCGGTAGAAGCCCGCGTCGTCGAGGCCGCGGAAGGACAGGGTCGGGCCGTCGACGCCCCCCTCGGCGGTGTGGTTGTAGACGACGTCGAGGAAGACCTCGAGCCCGGCGGCGTGGAAGGCCTTCACCATCTCCTTGAACTCCCGCACCTGCCCACCCCGGTCGCCCGCGGCTGAGTAGGCGTGGTGGGGCGCGAAGAACCCGATCGTGTTGTAGCCCCAGTAGTTCGTCCTTCCCCGAGCCAGGACCCGCGGCTCGCTGACGAACTGCTGCACCGGCAGCAGCTCCACCGCGGTCACCCCGAGGTCCTTGAGGTAGTCGATCACCGGCGGCGTCGCCAGTCCGGCGTACGTACCGCGCAGCTGCTCGGGTACCCGGTCGTGGAGGGCGGTCATCCCCTTCACGTGCAGCTCGTAGACGACCGTGTCGCTCCACCGCGTATAGGGCCGCCGGTCGTCCCCCCAGTCGAAGTCCGGGTCGTGGACCACCACACTCCTCGGGACGTACGGCGCGGAGTCACGGCTGCTGCGGCGGCTCGGCGCGGTCACGTCGTACCCGAAGATCGCCGGGTCGTTCACCAGGTCGCCGCTGATCGCCCGCGCGTACGGGTCGAGCAGCAGCTTGTCGGCGTTGAACCGCAGGCCGAGCGACGGCTGCCAGGGCCCGTCGACCCGGTAGCCGTAGCGGGTGCCCGGTGCGACGCCAGGGATCTGGCCGTGCCAGATCCCCAGGGACACCTCGGTCAGCTCGTGCCGCGTCTCCGTCTCGTCGTCGTCGAACAGGCAGACCCAGACCCGGGTGGCCTCCGGGGCACGGACCGCGAAGTTGGTCGCCTCCTGGCCCCACTCGGATCCCAGGGGCCGGGTATGACCCGGCCACACGGCCGCGGCCTCACCGCGGTGGCTCCACATTCCCGGGGTCACCCGCGACATTGTGACCCACCCTCGGCACAATGCCGGAAGCCGGTGGTCGAGCGGAGTCGAGACCACCCTCCCGATGAAAGGAACCCTGATGGCGGAGTTCGTGCGGCTCGAGGTCAGCGACGGTGTGGCCACCCTCCGGCTCGACCGGCCGAAGATGAACGCGCTCAACGTCCAGGTGCAGGAGGAGATCCGCGCCGCTGCCGCCGAGGCCTCGGCCCGCGACGACGTCCGGGCCGTGGTCGTGTGGGGAGGCGAGCGCGTGTTCGCGGCCGGGGCGGACGTCAAGGAGATGGCCCAGATGTCCTACGTCGACATGGTCAAGCGCTCGGGCGCCCTGCAGTCCGCCTTCACCGCGGTGGCCCGGATTCCCAAGCCGGTGGTAGCCGCCGTCAACGGCTACGCCCTCGGCGGCGGCTGTGAGCTGGCCCTCTGCGCCGACCTGCGGTTCGCGGCCGAGGACGCCGTGCTCGGGCAGCCCGAGATCCAGCTCGGCATCATCCCGGGCGCCGGCGGCACCCAGCGGCTGACCCGCCTGGTCGGACCGAGCCGTGCCAAGGACCTCGTGTTCACCGGCCGGTTCGTCCCGGCCGACGAGGCGCTCGCGATCGGGCTGGTCGACCGGGTCTACCCCGCGGACCGCGTGTACGACGAGGCGGTGGCGTGGGCGGGGCAGTTCGCCGGTGCCGCGACGTACGCCGTCCGCGCGGCCAAGGAGTCGATCGACGCGGGGCTCGAGGTCGACCTCGACAGCGGGCTGGCCATCGAGCGGCAGCAGTTCGCCGCGCTGTTCGCCACCGACGACCGTCGTATCGGCATGACCTCGTTCGTGGAGAACGGGCCGGGCAAGGCGGAGTTCACCGGTCGCTGACGTGCGGCGATCACCGGTCGTGGGCGTCCCCGGTGTGGGATCCTGCACCCGGCCCAGCACGACAGGAGTGGCGAACGATGGCAGGAACCCCGGACGACGCAGCCGGCACCGCCGACACCAGCGAGAGCTACGCCGACGACGGCTACGACGACGACACCCCCGAGGACGACGCCGCCGGGCGGGAGGCCGAGAAGGAGGCCGCCGCCCAGAAGCGGAGCGAGCGGGCGGCCAGACGCAGGACGGTGGTGGCCAAGGTCCGTACCCGGATCGCGCAGGTGGTGTGGGTCGTCAGCGTCGTGTTCGCCCTCGTGCTGGCGCTCGGCGCCCTCTGCGTGGCGCTCAAGGCCAACCCGGACAACGCGCTGGTGAGCTTCATCCTCAAGAGTGCCGACAAGCTCGACCTCGGGGTCTTCGCGCGGACCAAGGACGGCGTCTACCACGCCGTCGGGAACACCCACGCGGCCCACACCAAGAACGCGATCGTGAACTGGGGCCTGGCGGCCCTGGTCTGGCTGGTCGGCGGCCAGATCGTCTCCCGCATCATCAAGCCCTGACCCGACGTACTGAGCGCCACCTGTGAGTTTGCCCGCAAATTCTCCATGAGGGACCTCCGGTACTGGCATTTGGCCGGGGGGTGTGATGAGGTGCACTCCGCGACGCGCATGGAGTGCCCCGCCCTCGAACAGGCATCGGAAGGCGTTTTCACGACATGTCACCTCTCAAGACCCTCAAGATCGCGGGCGCCACGACGGCGACGCTGGCCCTCGCGGCCGTCGCGTCGCCCTCGCTCGCCACCGGCTCGGACGTCGCCGCGTCGACCGCGTACACGTGCCACGTCGGCCTGGTCACCGACGCTGCCGACCCCGACGCGACCTACGCGTTCGCCGCCCGCGCCGGCCACGCCTGCCGTCGGCCAGCAGGTCGACCCTCGCGTCCAACGCGGCGGCGGCCAGTCACGCTCGACAGCGACACGACGCTCTGGTCGCCGGCCTCGAGTGGACCTCATTCAGCGGCACGATCAAGACCACCCCGTCCAACAGCCGCGGCCGGGCTCGCGCTGACGATCCCGAAGACCACGCTCGCAACAACCCGGACGCCGAACCTGGCGACGCGACGTCGAGCGCGCCGCGACCAAGAACCTGCTGCTGAAGTACACGACCGTCGGCACCAAGACGCTGACGCTCGGCGACCTCGGCAAGGTCCACCTGCAGGGCTACGACGGCCGCGGGCCCGCTGTCGGCGGCCACCGGTGCTCGGCTGACTTCCCGAGCTCGAGCGCGCAGCAACGGGCGCGTGCACGGACACCGACACGACGACGGCGCTCAGGCCGGCGCCGGCGACCGCGACCGTCGATCGTGGTCAAGGACTCCACCAAGACCACGGTCACGGCGGCGTCGTACTCCAAGACGCACAAGAAGACGTCGGCCACCGCCAAGGTCAGCGCACGCACTTCGGTCTCAAGGCCACCGGCTCGGTCAAGTTCACGCTGAAGAAGGGCAAGACGGCCCTCAAGGCGTCACCACCAAGCTCAGCAGCAAGGGCGTGGCGAAGGCCGCGTTCGAAGACCCTGAAGAAGGGCAAGTACTCCGTGACCGCGAAGTACCTGGGCAACTCGAACCTCAAGAGCTCGACGGGCTCGCGCTCCTTCAGCGTCAGCTGACCTCTGGCACCACGCGTGTGGCCCCGGTGACTGGCTCACCGGGGCCACCCGCATGTCGGGGCGTGGCTGCAACGCTCCGACCGTGACAGTGTCACTGTGAGAGATGCCACCGCCGACTGAGTTCCGGCGGCGTCGCGACGACGGGTAGCCTCCGAGACGAATCCCCACCGTCACCTGGTCACAGGAGGGCCGTCCCGGCCATGAAGATCGCTGTCTGTGTGAAGTACGTGCCCGACGCCACGGGCGACCGGCACTTCGAGGACGACAAGACCGTCGACCGTGTCGGCGTCGACGGGCTGCTGTCCGAGCTCGACGAGTACGCCGTCGAGCAGGCGCTCCGGATCAAGGAGAAGGCCGACAGCGCCGACGACGTCGAGGTGACCGCGCTCTGCGTGGGTCCCGAGGCCGCCGTGGACGCGGTCCGCAAGGCACTCCAGATGGGCGCTGACCGGGGCGTCCACGTCGTCGACGACGCGATCGCCGGCTCCGACTCGATCGCCACCTCGCTGGTGCTGGCCAAGGCCGTCGAGAAGGGGAGCGACGGCGCCGCGTACGACCTGGTGATGTGCGGCATGGCCTCGACCGACGGGACGATGAGCGTGGTGCCGGCGATGCTCGCCGAGCGGCTCTCGCTGCCCGCAGCTGACGCTGGCGTCGGTGGTGGAGGCCCAGGGCGACCAGGTCCGGATCAAGCGCGACGGTGACGTCGCCACCGAGGTGGTCGGCGGCACGATGCCGCTGGTGCTGTCGGTGACCGACCAGTCGGGCGAGGCGCGCTACCCGTCGTTCAAGGGGATCATGGCGGCCAAGAAGAAGCCGCTGGAGACCCTGTCGCTGTCCGACCTCGGCGTCGACCCCGGCGACGTGGGACTCTCGGTGGCGTGGTCCGCCGTCGAGGAGACCACGGCGCGGCCCGCCGCGCGAGGCCGGCGAGATCGTCACCGACGAGGAGGGGTCGGGCGCCAAGGCGCTGGCCGACTTCCTCGCCGCCAAGAAGTTCATCTGACCACCATCACGCAAGGAGCAGCTGGAGCCATGAGCGAGATCCTGGTGGTCGTCGACCACGCCGAGGGCGCGGTCAAGAAGCCGACGTACGAGATGCTCACCCTGGCCGCGCGCCTGGGCGAGCCGTCCGCCGTGTACATCGGCCCGGCCGAGCAGAAGGCCGAGGTCGCCGCGGCGGTGGCGAAGTACGGCGCGGCCAAGGTCTACGCGATCGACGACGCCCCGCTCAAGGGCTTCCTGGTCGCCCCCAAGGCCGAGGCGCTGGCCCAGCTCCTCGAGCAGACCTCCCCGGGCGCCCTCCTGATCGGCTCGAGTGCCGAGGGCAAGGAGATCGCGGCCCGGCTGGCCATCAAGACCGGCTCCGGCCTGATCACCGACGCGGTCGACGTCGAGGCCGGCGACCCTGCTGATGGGGGGTCCCGGTCACCACCCAGTCGGTGTTCGCCGGGTCCTACACGGTCAAGGCCGAAGGTCACCCGCGGGACCCCGATCATCACCGTGAAGCCCAACTCCGCGGCCCCGGCCGAGGCGGCCGGTGCCGGCGAGGTCCAGGACGTCAGCGTGACCGTCTCCGACGCCGCCAAGGGCGCCCAGATCGTGGCCTCCCAGCCGCGCAAGGCGACCGGTCGGCCCGAGCTGACCGAGGCCGCGATCGTGGTCTCGGGTGGCCGTGGCACCGGTGGGAACTTCGAGCCGGTCGAGAACCTCGCCGACGCCCTCGGCGCCGCGGTCGGCGCCTCGCGCGCCGCGGTCGACTCCGGCTGGAAGCCGCACAGCTACCAGATCGGCCAGACCGGGAAGACCGTCTCGCCCCAGCTCTACCTCGCGGCCGGCATCTCCGGTGCCATCCAGCACCGCGCGGGCATGCAGACCTCCAAGACGATCGTCGCGGTCAACAAGGACCCCGAGGCCCCGATCTTCGAGCTGGTCGACTTCGGCGTGGTGGGCGACCTCCACACCGTCCTCCCCGCGCTGACCGACGAGGTCACCCAACGCAAGGGCTGAGACTTGTGGCCCCACCGCCGCAAGTAACGCGGGGTTATCACCGCACAAGTCCGGCCACAGCACCGCACCAGTAGCCACAGCACCGCACCAGACGTGCCCCGGCTGGCGCGGGACCGCGGGCTCCCCCCGCGAGGTGGACTGACATCGGGGCGTCGGATCGGCGCCCTACGATCGCCCCATGAGCACCGACGTCACCGCGCTCGCCGGGCGGGCCCGCGCGGCGAGCCGGGTCCTGGCCCTGGCCACCCGTGCGGACAAGGACGCCGCGCTCCGGGCGATGGCCGACGCTCTGGAGGCACGCGTCGACGAGGTGCTGGCGGCCAACGCCGACGACGTACGACGGGCCGAGGACGCCGAGACCCCGGCCGCGATCGTCGACCGGCTGCGCCTGACGCCGCAGCGGGTGGTCGCGATGGCCGACGGGCTGCGAGACCTGGCCCGCCTGCCCGACCCGGTCGGCGAGGTCGTGCGGGGAGCACCCTGGCCAACGGGCTGGAGCTGAGGCAGGTCCGGGTCCCGTTCGGGGTCGTCGGCATGATCTACGAAGGTCGCCCCAACGTGACCGTCGACGCCGCCGGCATCTGCCTGAAGTCCGGCAACGCGGTCCTCCTGCGCGGCAGCAGCAGCGCCGCGACCAGCAACGCGGCCCTCGTGGAGATCCTGCGGTCGGCGGTCGCGGCAGGCGACCTGCCGGCCGACTGCATCTCGCTGGTCCCGTCCACGTCGCGCGAGACCGTCAAGGAGCTGATGCGTGCTCGCGGCCTGGTCGACGTGCTCGTGCCCCGTGGCGGCGCCGGGCTGATCAGGTCGGTGGTCGAGGAGTCCACGGTGCCGGTGATCGAGACCGGCGTCGGCAACTGCCACGTCTACGTCGACGCGTCCGCCGACCTCGACATGGGGCTGGCGATCGTGCTCAACGCCAAGACCGACCGCACCAGCGTCTGCAACGCCGCCGAGTCCCTGCTGGTGCATGCGGCCGTGGCCGAGACGTTCCTGCCGCGGGTGGTCACCGCCCTCCAGGACGCCGGCGTGACGATCCACGGCGACCCCGCCTTCACGGCGTACGACGGGGTGGTCGCGGCCACCGACGACGACTTCGGGCGGGAGTACCTCAGCCTCGACATCTCGGCGGCCGTCGTCCCCGACCTGGACGCGGCGCTCGAGCACATCCGGCGCTGGTCGACCGGCCACAGCGAGGCGATCGTGACCCGCGACCAGCAGGCGGCACGCCGGTTCGTGGCCGAGGTCGACGCCGCCGTGGTGCTGGTCAACGCGTCGACGCGGTTCACCGACGGAGGGGAGTTCGGCTTCGGTGCCGAGATCGGGATCAGCACCCAGAAGCTCCACGCCCGCGGCCCGATGGGACTGGCCGAGATGACCTCCACCAAGTACGTCGTCACCGGCGACGGGCAGGTCCGGTGAGCGGCTGGCCGGTCGGCTAGGCTTCCCGCATGGTCGTGACTCCGCTCGTCGTCAACCACTGGGTCGTGGGTGGCACGGTCCTCGCCATCCTGCTGGCGCTCCTCCTCGCCCTCCTGATCTTCGGCGCGGGGCGCGAGCACAGCTGAGCGCGAGCGCTGCGATGACCGCCGCCCCAGCCCGACGCGTCGGCGTCATGGGCGGCACCTTCGACCCGATCCACCACGGGCACCTGGTCGCAGCCTCCGAGGTGCAGGCGTGGTTCGGCCTCGACGAGGTCGTCTTCGTGCCGACCGGCGCGCCCTGGCAGAAGGCCGACGCGGGAGGTCACCGAGGCCGAGCACCGCTACCTGATGACGGTGATCGCCACCGCGTCCAACCCGCGGTTCTGGGTGTCGCGGGTCGACGTCGACCGGGCCGGGCCGACGTACACCATCGACACCCTGCGCGACCTCCGAGCGGCCCTTCCCGACGCCGAGCTCTACTTCATCACCGGTGCCGACGCCCTGGCCGACATCTTCACCTGGCGTGACGCCGACGAGCTGTTCGAGCTGGCCCAGTTCGTCGGCTGTACCCGTCCCGGCTTCGTGATGGACGCCGAGACGTTGGCCAAGATCCCCAGCGACCGGGTCACGATGGTGGAGGTGCCGGCGCTGGCGATCAGCTCCACGGACGTCCGACGTCGTACGATGCGGGACGAGCCCGTGTGGTACCTCGTGCCCGACGGTGTCGTCCAGTACATCGGCAAGCACCACCTCTACCCCAAGCCGGCTCGCCTCCCACTCTCCGCCACCGAAAGTCCTGCATGAGCGCCACCGACCAGGCCGTCAGCCTCGTCCACACCGCCGCCCGCGCGGCGTCCGACAAGCTGGCCACGCACATCATGGCGTTCGACGTCAGCGAGCAGCTCGCGATCACCGACGCCTTCCTGCTCGCTTCGGCGAGCAACGACCGGCAGGTGAAGTCGATCGTCGACGAGATCGAGGACAAGGCCCGCGAGACCGGGCGGAAGCCGATCCGACGCGAGGGCGAGCGCGACGGCCGCTGGGTGCTGATCGACTACGGCGATGTCGTCGTCCACGTGCAGCACGAGGAGGAGCGGCAGTTCTACGCCCTCGAACGGCTCTGGCGCGACTGCCCCCTCATCGAGCTCCCCGCCGACGTCACCGCCGGCCACGGTGGCTGACCCACGCACCCTGGTCCTGGTCCGGCACGGCGAGACCGACTGGAACGCCGACGGGCGCGCCCAGGGTCACGCCGACGTCCCGCTCAACGACCGCGGCCGGGACCAGGCTGCCGCCGTGGCCGCGTCACTCGCGACCTTCGCGCCGGGACGGCTCTGGTCCAGCGACCTCTCCCGCGCCCTGCAGACCGCCGCGTACGTCGCTGCGGCCACCGGTCTGGCGATCGAACCCGACGCCCGGCTGCGTGAGTACGACGTGGGAAAGCGCTCGGGCCTGACCGTCGAGGAGTTCTCCGAGCAGTTCCCCGAGGAGCATGCGGCCTGGCTGGTCGGCGACGACAGCACCTTGGTGCCGGGGGAGGAGACCACCCAGCAGGTCCGCGACCGCGTCCTGCCCGCGCTGCTGGAGTGCTGGCAGCAGGTGCCCGGCGGCGAGACCGGTGTGGTCGTGCTCCACGGCGCCTGCCTGAAGGTCGGGCTGATGGGGATGCTGGGCTGGCCCTGGGAGCAGTCCCGGTCGCTCCGCGGGGTCGAGAACGGCGCCTACTCGGTGGTCTCCGAGCATCCTGTCCGCGGCCATCTCGTGCTCACGTCGTACAACGAGAAGGCCGTCGGCACCGCGCACGGACCCGATTTCGCGACCGACGGACGCGTTGGCTAAGATTCCGCGAGTTGCCTGCCAGACCGGCGGGCGGCGATCCGGGGCTGTGGCGCAGCTGGTAGCGCATCTGCATGGCATGCAGAGGGTCAGGGGTTCGAGTCCCCTCAGCTCCACCGAACTGGCCATGGACGGGCCACAGTGACGACGGGATCGAGTCGGCGCCCAGCCCGGTCCAGACCCTCGACGACCCGGAGACGTCATGCCGCCTGAGGTCGAACGGTGTCATCATGTGGCATGCCTGCTCGCGGAAACGCGCAGAGGGACCTGGGCCTCGGCTGTCTCGACGTCTTCTCGCAAGCCGCACTGGTCACCGACGCGGAGTTCCGCATCGTCGAGGTGAACGACGCCGCCCTCCGACTCCTGGGATCGCCTGCAGCCCCGCTGATCGCGCGTCTGGCTCCCACCGTCTTCTGCGAGGACGACCAGGACGCCTTCCGCGAGGTGGCCGGGCAGGTCCTGACCGGATCAACCTGGCGTGGCGCTCTGGACACTGTGCGGACGGACGGCTCGACCGTGCGGCTCGACGTCGCCTGCGCTCCGCTCGCTCACGACCTCGATGTCCCAGGCGTCGCCGTCGTCCGGCGGATCGAGGTCGGAGATCCGGTGCGCCATGTGAGTGGGCGAGGCCGGGTCAGCCACCAGGCCGACGTGAATCGGCTTCATCTCCGCAGGTTACCCACAGCGTGCACCGACGCTTTCCCGGTGACCGATCGGCGGGTTTGCTGTGACCAGCCACGCAGGGGGTCGGTCGGGTGGGATCCGTGTCAGGATCGGACCCATGGGTTACGACCAGCCGAGCTCCGCGGAGGCGGCGGCTTTCTGGAACTCGTTGAACGGTGAGTGTCGCAAGACGCTGGTGAGCGGCTATGACGGACTGCATCCTTGGGCACTTGCGGTGCAGCTCGAGGAGGCCGGCATGCTCTGGGAGACGGTTCCCGCACCGGGAGACCGGGTGGTGTCTGTCGCCGAGGAAGGCGCTGGCGGCCAGCCCGCGGCTCCATCGGGCGACGGGGTGCAGCTGGTTCTCGCTCGTGAGCTGGCGCGGATCTTGGATCGCGGAGATCTGGGGGATGTCGACCCCGGTGGATGAACCGGACTGAGCAGCCGGAGCGGGTGCGGCCACGTCGCCAGCGCCTCGTGATCTCGTCGGCGTGCGTCGTCGGCGTGGCCTCCTCACCGTCACGGTTGCAAGCGCTGCGGCTCCCCCTCGTGAGCCTCTCGGACTCAGGTGGGGCACAGGGCGGGGTCGTGAGTTCGCCCACGACCTGACCGGGCTGCTGGCCGACGTCGAGTCCGTCATCACCACCGGACCCGGTCTCTACGAGACCGTCGTCCGGCTGGGGGAGCGCGACGGTCTCCCCAGGGCACCGGTCGACCCGGTCACGCCGAGCGTCGGAAGGGTCACTCCCCGGCACGCAGGAGCATGTAGCCGGCCCAGACCCCGAACATGACCAGCCCGAGCAGGAACAGCCAGGCCAGCTCGAACTCGAAGCCGGCGGCGATGACCAGCACCAGCGCACCGCCGGTGACGTAACGACTGAGGTCGGAGTTCACGGAGCAAGGCTAGCGGGCCCTCCGATCTCCAGCCCCCACCCATCACAGCCCGGGTGGACCGGCGGGTCGCGGGTTGGTCGCGCACGGCTTGGCCGCACGAGGCGTCCGGCAGCGACTGCTGGCCCGCTCGCCCGAGCGAGCACCGTCGTACGACGGGGCCGTGGCGCTGCCCTGCTCCTTCGGTGACCGGGACGCTGCCCTAGCCGCCCTCGAGGGTGTCGAGACGTTGCTCATGGTGAGTGCCGCGGAGTCAGCCGTCCGGCTCGAGCAGCACCGCACGTTCGTCGCGGCTGCGGCCGAGGCGGGCGTCCGCCACGTCGTGTACACGTCGTTCGCCGGTGCCGCCCCCGACTGCACCTTCACCCTGGGCCGCGACCACTGGGCGACCGAGGAGGCGATCCGCTCGACGAGCATGGCCTTCACGTTCCTGCGCGACAGCTTGTACCTCGACTTCCTCGCGGTGATCGTCGGGCGAGGACAGCGTGATCCGCGGACCGGCCGGCGACGGTCGGCTCGCCGCGGTCGCGCGCGCCGACGTCGCGCGCGTGGCCGTCGAGGTGCTGGTCGCCCCGGCCGACCATGCCGGCGCGACGTACACGCTGACCGGGCCCGAGGCGCTGACCCTCTCGGAGGTCGCCACGATCTTCACGTCGGAGACGGGGTGGACGGTGACCTTCCACGACGAGACCGTCCCGGAGGCCTGCGAGTCGCGGAAACGCTGGGACGCACCCGACTGGCAGTACGACGCCTGGGTGTCGATGTACACCGCGATCAAGGCGGGCGAGGTCGCCACCGTCACCGACGACGTACGCCGCGTGACGGGCGTCCCGCCCCTGCGTCTGGCCGACCTGCTGCGCACCGCCTGAGGCTCAGGTGATGGTCATCCCGCCGTCGACGGGGAGGGTCTGGCCGGTGATGTAGCCCGCGGCGTCGGAGGCCAGGAAGACCACGGTCGCGGCCAGCTCGGCGGGCTCGCCCTTGCGGCCGGTGGGGATCCGCCACTGCATGGCGTCGAGGTACCCGTCGGGGTACTGATCGGTCATCTCCGAGTCGAAGAACCCGGGGGCGACGGCATTGACCCGGATCCCCTTGCGGCCCGTCCACTGCTGCGCCAGGTCGCGGGTCAGGCCGATCAGGCCGGCCTTGGACGCGGAGTACGCAGCCTGCGGCAGGCCGCCGGTGGTGAGCCCGAGGACCGAGGAGACGTTGATGATGGACGAGCCCGGCTGCATGACCCGGCCGCAGGCCTGGGCCATCCAGTAGCAGCCGTTGAGGTTGACGTCGATCACCGAGCGGAACTGCTCCGGCGTCTCGCGGGTCGCCGGCACCGCCGTGCCCGTCCCGGCGTTGTTGACCAGGATGTCGACCTTGCCCAGCTCGTCGACCGCGGCCCGGACGAGCGCCGTACACGCGTCCGGGTCGGAGACGTCGGTGGCGACGGTGACCGCACGACGACCGGCGGCGCGCACCAGGTCGGCGGTCTGCTCGAGCCGGTCGACGCGGCGGGCGCCGAGGACGACGTCGGCACCGGCCTCAGCGAGCCCCTGGGCGAACGCGACCCCGAGTCCGCTGGACGCGCCCGTGACGATGGCGACGCGGTCGTCCAGCCGGAACAGGTCGAGGGAGGTCATGGCCCGCATCGTAGGCGGATGCGCCCGAGTGGGTTTCGGCGACCGACGTTTCCTCCCACCCCTAGGGGGGTACGACGGTTCCGGTCCAGGCGAGAGGCTCCGGACCGGGACTAACGTGCGTGGCGCGCCCACCGCACTCGGGAGGTCTGGATGGAACTGCTGTCGACGTCGATCCTGCGCATGGATGCGTCCTGGGTCGACTACCTGCTGATCGCGACCTACTTCGTCTTCGTGCTCGGGATCGGGCTCAGTGCCCGTGCCTCGGTGTCGAGCAGCATCGACTTCTTCCTCTCGGGCCGCTCGCTGCCCGCGTGGGTGACCGGTCTGGCCTTCATCAGCGCCAACCTCGGCGCCGTCGAGATCATGGGGATGTCCGCGAACGGCGCGCAGTACGGCATGGCGACGTTCCACTACTACTGGATCGGCGCGATCCCGGCGATGCTGTTCCTCGGCGTCGTGATGATGCCGTTCTACTACGGCTCGAAGGTCCGCTCGGTCCCCGAGTTCATGCTGCGCCGGTTCGGTCCGACGGCACACCTGGTGAACTCCATCAGCTTCGCACTCGCCCAGCTGCTCATCGCCGGCGTGAACCTCTACCTCCTCGCCACGATCGTCAACGCCCTGCTCGGCTGGAACATCTGGGTCTCCACCGTCGTCGCGGCTGCGATCGTCCTCTCCTACATCACCCTGGGCGGCCTCTCGGCCGCGATCTACAACGAGGTGCTGCAGTTCTTCGTGATCGTGGCTGCCCTCCTCCCGCTGACGCTCCTGGCACTGCACGAGGTCGGCGGGTGGAACGGCCTGAAGGACAAGATGTCCAGCGCCGGCACCAGCGACCAGCTCAACTCCTGGCCGGGCAACACGATCACCACCTACAGCTCGAGCTTCTGGTCGGTCGTCGGCATCGTCTTCGGACTCGGGTTCGTGCTGTCCTTCGGCTACTGGACGACGAACTTCGTCGAGGTGCAGCGGGCCATGGCCTCCAAGGACATGAACTCCGCGAAGCGGGCGCCGATCATCGGCACCTTCCCGAAGATGTTCATCCCTTTCATCATCATCATCCCGGGCATGCTGGCCGCCGTCCTGGTCAGCCCGCTGGCCTCGATGAAGGGCGCCGGGAAGGCCGCCGGCACCGACGGGATCACCTACAACGACTCCCTGCTGCTGCTGATGAAACAGCTGCTGCCCAACGGGCTCCTCGGGGTCGCGATCGCGGGCCTGCTCGCGGCGTTCATGGCCGGCATGGCGGCCAACATCTCCGCGTTCAACACGGTGACGACGTACGACCTGTGGCAGACCTACGTCAAGAAGGACAAGCCCGACCACTACTACACGACGTTCGGCCGGTTCGCGACCGTCGCTGCCGCCGTCATCGCGATCGGGACGTCCTACTTCGCCAGCCAGTTCCCGAACATGATGACCTACCTGCAGACCCTGTTCGGGTTCTTCAACGCACCCCTGTTCGCGACGTTCATCCTCGGCATGTTCTGGAAGCGGATGACCGCGACCGCGGCCTGGACGGGCCTGGTGTCCGGCACCCTGGCGGCCGTCCTCGTGGCGTTCCTCTCCGAGGACGCGTTCGGCTCGGCGAGCACCGGGACGCTCCACATCGGCGGCCAGGGCGCCAGCTTCGCCGCCGCCGGCGCCGCGTTCGTCGTGGACATCGTGGTCAGCGTGGTCGTGACCTATATGACCAAGCCCAGGGTCGAGTCGGAGCTGCGCGGCCTGGTCTACTCGTTGACGCCGAAGGAGGACCTGCTCGACGAGCACGCCGACCACTGGTGGCTGTCGGCCCCCAAGCTCGCGGGCGTCTCTCTGTTCCTGGTCGTCGTCCTCAACATCCTCTTCCGCTAGGAGCCGGGTCACATGAGCGAGAACACCTCTCGGACCTCGAGGGCGAACCTCTTCGACATCCGCAACATCATCGCCGCGCTGCTGGGCATCTACGGCGTGGTGCTGGTCATCATGTCGTTCGTGACCTCCGACCGGGACCTCGCCAAGGTCTCCGGGGTGAACGCCAACCTCTGGGTCGGCATCGGACTGCTGCTCTTCTCGCTGTTCTTCGTGGTCTGGGCCTACCTCCGGCCGATCGTCGTCGACGAAGAGCAGCTCGAGAGGGACAAGCAGGAGGTCGACGAGGAGGCGCACCGGCGTCGGGAGGGCGGCCCGACCGCCTGACCTCACCCGCTCGCTGTGCCCGCCAGCTCCTCGAGGAGCTCGTCCTGCCAGGCGAACGTCGCGCGGGCCCGGTCGGCCAGGTCCGGGCCCGGGAGCAGGGCGGTGACCCGCGCGGCGTACCCGGACGGCAGATCCGTGTCGAGGTAGCGCAGCCCGAAGTCGTGGCGTGCGGGGGAGTGCTGGATCCGTAGCAGCCGGACCAGCGGGTTCACCCCGAACTGAAGGTGGAACGCCACCGCCTCTGCCTGATGGCCGCGGGCGATCGCGCGGTTGACCAGCCACTCGGCGGTCTGTCGCCGGGCGGCGATCTGCTCGACGGCCTCGGCGCGGTCGCGGGCCAGCTCGTCCTCGTCGTCGTGCCGCAGCTCGAGCAGCCCCTCCGGGTCGTGGACGACGTACGGCGTGCCGTGGCGGCGCTCGTCGACACACCGGTGGTGGTCGGCCAGCTCGGAGACGTGCAGGTCGATGATCCGCGTCGGTCGGGTCATGTCACCGGCGTCGGGAGTCAGGTTGAGGAAGGCCTGACGACCGTCGGGCCAGGTCGCGTCGGGCAGCTCCCAGACCTGGTGCACGTCGAAGTCGCGCAGCGCCGCGTCGAGGAGGCGGCGGTAGGTCGCGACCGCCCGCCGGGCGTCGCCAGCACCTCCACGTCGAGGTCGGAGTGGTCGTCGTAGCCGCCGGTGACGGCCGAGCCGCCGACGAACACGACGCGGACCTCCGGGTCTTCGGCGCCCTGGCCGGCCAGCCACGCCAGCCAGTCGTCGTACCTGCTCAGGTCGGTCATGCGCCGGAACCTAGTCAATCTCGGGAGGAACCGGGGAGCGAGGGCCAGCACGTTTCGGTTACGATGGGGGTATGTGGAGCACTCTGCTTCTTCGACAGCCGCGCTGACGTTCCCTCGTCGCGCGGCCACCCCTCCCTGCGAGGGGTTTTTTCATGTCCAGAGCAAGCAGGGCGAGACCGGAGAGACAAGACCATGAGCCAGGACCAGGCCGAGAGCCCCGACGCCGGCGACCAGGGCGATCAGCACGTCGAGCAGACCTACGACATCGAGGCGGTGCAGGAGAAGTGGCTGCGGCGTCTGGGAGGAGCTGCAGCCGTTCCGGGCCGACGACGACAGCCCGCGCGAGAAGCGCTACGCGCTGACGATGTTCCCCTACCCCTCGGGCGACCTGCACATGGGTCACGCCGAGGTGTTCTCGCTGCACGACGTGATCGCCCGCTACTGGTGGCAGCGTGGCTACGAGGTCCTGAACCCGATGGGCTTCGACTCGTTCGGCCTGCCCGCCGAGAACGCCGCGATCCGGAACAACGAGCATCCGGCGCGCGTACACCTACGCCAACATCGCCAAGTCGATCGACTCCTGCAAGCGGCTAGGCGCCAGCTTCGACTGGACCCGGACCCTGAACACCTCCGACCCGGAGTACTACCGCTGGACCCAGTGGCTGTTCCTGAAGTTCTACGAGCGGGGGCTGGCCTACCGCAAGAAGAGCCCGGTCAACTGGTGCCCCAACGACCAGACCGTGCTGGCCAACGAGCAGGTCGTCGACGGCCACTGCGAGCGCTGCGGTGCCGAGGTCACCAAGCGCGACCTGACCCAGTGGTACTTCAGGATCACCGAGTACGCCCAGGAGCTGCTGGACGACCTGGAGACGCTGGCGCCGACCTGGCCCGAGCGGGTGATCACCGCGCAGCGCAACTGGATCGGTCGCTCCGAGGGCGCCCACGTGACCTTCGCGGTGGAGGGTCACGAGCCGCTGACCGTCTACACGACGCGGCCGGACACGCTGTTCGGGGCCACGTTCATGGTGGTCGCCGCCGATGCCGAGCTGGCCGGTGACCTGGTCACCGACGAGCACCGCGCGTCGTACGAGGCCTACCTGCGAGAGGTGCGCAAGGCCAGCGAGATCGAGCGGCAGGCGACCGACCGTCCCGAAGACCGGCATCTTCCTGGGCGTCTACGCCGACCAACCCGGTGACCGGTGAGCAGATCCCCGTCTACGCCGCCGACTACGTGCTGGCCGACTACGGCACGGGCGCGATCATGGCGGTGCCCGGGCAGGACCAGCGCGACTGGGACTTCGCGAAGGTCTTCGACCTGCCCGTCGTACGGACCGTGCAGCCGCCCGCCGGCTTCGAGGGCGAGGCCTTCACCGGTGAGGGTCCGGCCGTCAACTCGGCCAACGACTCGCTGTCGCTGGACGGCATGGGGGTCGCCGAGGCGAAGCGGACCATCATCGCCTGGCTGGAGGAGCGCGGCCGGGGAAGGGCACGGTCAACTTCCGGCTGCGTGACTGGCTGCTGTCCCGCCAGCGCTACTGGGGCGCGCCGATCCCGATCATCCACTGCGAGAAGGACGGCGAAGTACCGGTCCCCGACGACCAGCTGCCGGTGGAGCTGCCGGAGCTGCGCGGCGCCGACCTGAAGCCCAAGGGCGTCTCGCCGCTGGCGGCGGCCGAGGACTGGGTCAACGTCGAGTGCCCGCGCTGCGGCGGTCCGGCGAAGCGCGACAGCGACACCATGGACACCTTCGTGGACTCGTCGTGGTACTTCCTGCGCTACTGCTCGCCGCACGAGAAGGAGCGGCCGTTCGACCCCGCGCTGGCCAACGCCTGGGGTCCGTGCGACATCTACATCGGCGGGGTCGAGCACGCCGTCCTGCACCTGCTGTACGCGCGCTTCTTCACGATGGTGCTGGCCGACATGGGCCTGCTGGAGTTCCGGGAGCCGTTCGCGGCCCAGCTGAACCAGGGCTTCGTGATCAACCAGGGCAAGAAGATGAGCAAGTCGCTGGGCAACGGCGTCAGTTTGGGGGACCAACTATCGGCCTTCGGCGTGGACGCGGTGCGACTGACCCTGGTGTTCGCCGGGCCGCCCGAGGACGACATCGACTGGTCGGAGATGTCGCCGGCCGGGTCGCTGCGGTTCCTGCAGCGCGCCTGGCGGCTGAGCGGTGACGTCACCTCGGCGCCGGGCTCCGACGTCGACCACGCGGCGACGTCGCGCTGCGCACGGGTGACCCACCGGGCGCTGCACGACGGGGCGCAGCTGGTCGAGAGCCACCGCTTCAACGTCATGATCGCCCGCGTCGATGGAGCTGGTGAACGCCACCCGCAAGGCGATCGACTCCGGCGTGCGGCCCGGCCGACCCGGCCGTCCGCGAGGCCGCGGAGGCGGTGGCGGTGATGCTGTCGCTGGTGGCGCCGTACACCGCTGAGGAGATGTGGGAGCGGCTGGGCCACCAGCCGTCGGTCGCCCGCGCCGGCTGGCCCGAGGTCGACGAGGCGCTGCTGGTCGAGGAGTCGGTGACGGCCGTCGTCCAGGTGCACGGCAAGGTGCGGGCGCGGCTGGAGGTCGCGCCCGACATCACCGACGCCGACCTGGAGGCGGCCGCGATGGCCGACCAGGCCGTCGTCACGCGCGATCGACGGCGGCACCGTGCGGCGAGTGATCGTCCGCGCGCCGAAGCTGGTCAACATCGTCGTCGGCTAGCGTTCCGCGCATGCCCGGCACGCCCGTCCTCGTCACGGACTCGACGGCGTCGCTCCCGCCCGAGGTGGCCCGAGAGCGCGGCATCGTCGTCGTACCGCTGCAGGTGGTGATCGGCGCGACCGTCTACGAGGAGGGGCCCGGAGGGGCCACGCCCGAGATGGTGGCCGAGGCGCTGCGGGAGTTCCGGCCGGTCAGCACGTCGCGGCCCGCGCCGGCGCTGCTCGCGGGAGGTCTACGACCGCGCAGCCGCCGACGGCGCGGACGCCGTCCTGTCGATCCACCTCTCGGGCGAGATGTCGGGCACCTACGAGTCCGCCCTGCTGGCGGCGCGCAGACGTCCGTCCCGGTCACCGTCGTCGACTCGCGGCAGGTCGGTGTGGCGACCGGTTACGCCGTCCTGGCTGCGGCAGACGTGCTGGATGCCGGTGGCTCGGTCGACGAGGCGGCGGACGCCGCGCGGCGGCGGGCCGAGCAGACGACCGCCTTGTTCTACGTCGACACCCTGGAGTACCTGCGCCGCGGAGGGCGGATCGGCGCCACGGCCGCGCTGCTCGGTGGCGGCCCTCTCGGTCAAGCCGTTGCTCCGGATCGACGACGGCCGGGTGGTCGGCCTCGAGCGCGTCCGCACGACGAGCCGGGCCCTGACCCGGCTGGAGGACCTCGTCGTCGAGGCGGCCGGCGACGCCTCCGTCGACGTGTGCGTCTCCCACCTGGCCAACCCGGAACGGGCCGGTGAGCTGACGGGCCGGCTCGCGAAGCGACTCGCGGCCAACCTCGAGGGCCGCGAGGTGTGGTGCGGTGAGCTCGGTGCCGTGCTCGGGGCGCACGTCGGGCCGGGGATGGTCGCGGCCTGCGTCGCACCACTGGTCTGACCGCGGCCCCAGTCGCTCGGCGGGCGGCCCGCTGACCGTCCACAGGCGCCCTCGCCGCACCGCCTGGTCCACAGGCTCGGTTCGCCGCTGCTCGCTCCGTCCCCGGCCGTTCCTAGCGTCGTCCGCATGCGCCGAGCCCTCGCCTCCGACCACGAAGCCGCCGTCGCGCGCCGTCTCGAGCTGCTCAGCGCCGAGCTGGCGACGGTGCGCGGCGACCCGCCGGCCCCGAGGCCGCGGCTGCGGGTCGCGGGCGACGACGAGGCAGCGCTCGTCGGTCCCGCTCGGTCGACGACCCCGTGACGCGTCGGGCCCCGAGCGCTGGAGGCCCGGTGGCCCCGCCCAGGTCCGCGTGGTCGCGTCCAGCGGCGACCCGGACCGTCCGCCGGGTGCGGTGCTCCCGCGGCTGCCGGGGCGCCATGCGTCGCGGCGGGCGATGGTCCTGGGGTGCGCTGGTGCCGGAGCAGCTCCGGGGCCGCTGGACCCTCGGCCCGGGCCAGGTCGCGGTGCTCGCGGTCGGGGCCGCCGTCGGGCTGGCGCTGACGTGCTGGTGGCTGCTGCACAGCGGTGGCCACGACGTGTCCGTCCCGGCGGCGCTGCCGACCGCTCCGTCTGCCCTCGCCACGCCGGTCGGGGCGGTGGCGCCGTCCCCGGGCGGCTCACCCGAGCGGCTCGGCCGATGGCTCGGTTGATGGCTCGGCGGGGCCGGCGGGGTCGCCACCGGGACGCGGATCGTGGTCGACGTCACCGGCCGGGTGCGCCATCCCGGCATCGTCGTGCTCCGGTCCGGGTCGCGGGTGGTCGACGCCCTGCGCGCGGCGGGCGGTGCGCGGCCGAGCACGAGCTGGGGTCGCTCAACCTCGCCCGGGTGCTGACCGACGGTGAGCAGATCGTGGTCGGGGGCGCGGGGCCGGTCGCGGCTCCGACGGTCGGCGCCGACCCCTCGGGATCCCCCGTGGTCGGTCTGGTCGACCTCAACACCGCCGACGAGACGACCCTCGAGTCGCCTGCCCGAGGTCGGTCCGGTCACGGCGCAGGCGATCATCGCGTGGCGGACCGAGCACGGCGCCTTCACCGCCGTCTCGCAGCTGCTCGACGTCGACGGCATCGGCGACGCGACGCTGGCCAAGCTCACTCCCTACGTCACCATCTGAGACCGCCGTCGCCGCGCCCCCTCGACCTCCGGACGCCGGTCCTGGCCGCCGCGCCTGGGCCGGTGCGCTGCTGGCCCGGGCGTCGCCCGCTGGGCGGTGGCGGCCGCGTGCTGCTGGCGGCTGCGGCCGGCTGCGGCCTGGCTCGTGGCGAGCGGCCGGCGGTCTGCGCTGACCGTCCTCGCCGGGGTGCTCGTGGTGTTCGGGGCGGTGGCCACCGCGGCGGAGGTGCGGGCGCAGCGCGTCGGCGACAACCCGCTCACCGGTCTCGCCCGTCCAGCGGGCGGAGGTGTCGGTGACCGCACGGTTGCCGGCGACCCGGTGCCGGTCCAGAGCCGGTTCGGGGAGCAGGTGATGGTGCACCTGACCGTGCGTCCGTGGTCGCCGAGGGACGTTCGCTCCAGCTTCGCGAGCCGGTGCTCCTCTTCGGCGACCGCGGTTGGCGCACGGTGCCCCTGGGTGCGACCGTCGAGGTCGACGGCCACCTCGCGCCGAGCAGCCAGGGCGATGTCGCTGCTGTCCTGTCCACCCACGGGTCCCCGACCGTCCGTGCGCCGCCCGGGCCGTGGTGGCGAGCCTCCGCCGGCCTTCGCGCGGCGCTCCGGGCCTCGGTGGCACGCCTCCCGCCCGAGCGACAGGTCGCTGGTCCCGGCGTTGGTCGACGGCGACGACGACGGTCTCGACCCGGGCCTGGCTGATGACTTCCGGACGACGGGCCTGACCCATCTCCTCGCGGTGTCCGGGACCAACCTCACGCTCGTGGTGGGGTTCGCCCTGACCGTGGCGCGGTGGCTCCGGGTCCGCGGCCGCTGGCTGCTGTGGTGGGCGCGGTCGGCATCGTCGGATTCGTGCTGCTCGCCCGGCCCGCAGCCGAGTGTGCTGCGGGCCGCCGCGATGGGGTCGGTGGCGCTGGTCGGCCTGGGCAGCCACGGGCGTGCGCGCGGGCTGCGTGGCCTCGGCGTCGCCACCGTGGTCCTGCTGCTGGTCGACCCGGGCCTGGCCACGGCGATCGGGCTTCGCGCTGTCGGTCCTGTGCCACCGCCGGGATCCTCCTGCTGGCGCCGCCGTGGCGCGACCGCGCTGGCCCGTTGGCTCCCGGCTTGGCTCGCCGACGCGGTCGCCGTGCCGGCAGCCGCCCAGCTGGCCTGCACGCCGCTGATCGCCGCGATCTCCGGGCCGGTCAGCCTGGTGGCCGTCGGTGGCCAACCTGCTCGCGGCCCCGGCGGTCGGGCCGGCCACGGTGCTGGGTCTGCTCGGCGGGCTGCCTCGAGCTGGCGGGCCGTCCGCCGGTCGGGTGGTGGGTGCGGGGGCCGGCTGGTGCGTGGCCTGGATCGTCCTGGTGGCCCAGTCGTGGCTCCGCGCTCCCACCCCGGCGGTCGGGTGGGGGAGCGGGCCGGTCGCGCTCGTGCTGCTCACCCTGCTCTGCCTCGCGGTCGCGGTGGCCGGCCCGCGTCTGGTCAGCCGGCGGACGTCCGGCCTGGCGGGTTGCACGCTGCTCGTGGTCGCCGTGCTGGTGCCGGGTGCCCACGCCGGGCTGGCCCCCTGACGGCTGGCTGATGGTCGCCTGCGACGTCGGACAGGGTGATGGTCTTGTCCTCGCTACCGGGCGGCCCCACGCCGCCGTCGTCGTCGACGCCGGCCCCGACCCGAGATTGATGGACGGTGCCTCGACGGCCTCGGCGTGAGCCGAGTCCCGCTGGTGGTGCTGACCCACTTCCATGCCGACCACGTCGACGGGCTCGCCGGAGTGCTCTCGGGACGCTCGGTGCGCGAGATCGACGTCACGCCGGCTCCCCGACCCGCCCGAGGGAGTCTCGCTGGTCCGCGCCGCCGCGGCGCGAGCCGGACTCGCGCCGCGAGTCGCGCCGTACGCCGTGACGCGTCGCGTCGGTGACCTCACCCTCGAGGCCGTGTGGCCCTTGCCCACGTCGCCCACGCTCGGGCCGGGCGACGGCAGCACGGCCAACAACGCGAGCGTCGTCCTGCTCGCCCGGATCGGCGGCGTCACGTTCTTCCTCGGTGGCGACGTCGAGCCGGAGGGCCAAGCAGCGCCTGGCCCAGGCGCTCCCCGGCCTCCGCGTCGACGTGCTGAAGGTGCCCCACCACGGGAGCCGCTACCAGGACCTGCCCGTTCCTGGATTCCCTCGGCGCGCGGCTCGCGGTGATCTCGGTGGGCGCCGACAACGACTACGGCCATCCCGCGCCGGAGACGGTGGCGGCGCTTGCGCAGACCGGCGCACAGGTCCTGCGGACCGACATCGACGGCGCGGTCGCGGTCGTCGAGTCGCGGCGGTCGGCTCGCCGCGGTGTCACGCAGGTGAGGCGTCGGTGTGGTGTGACAGGCTGCCGCCATGCCCGCGACGCGTTCGACCGGCCCCACGGCCGCTCACGTGCTCGGCCGGGTCACCCTGGTCACCGGCAAGGAGGAGTTCCTCTCCGAGCGCACCGTCGTCGGCGTCCGCGAGGCCGTCCGCCGCTACGACGGCGAGGCGGAGGTCTCCGAGACCCAGGGGGCCGGGCTGAGCCTGGCCGCAGCTCGGTGAGCTGGCCGCGCCGTCGCTGTTCTCCTCGACCCGGTGCGTGGTCGTGCGCGGTCTCGAGAGCCTGCCCGAGGAGTCCTTCGACGGGTTGCTCTCCTACGCCGGGCGCCCGCCGACGACGTGGCGCTGGTGCTGGTCCACGGTGGCGGGCAGAAGGGCTCCGGGCTGCTCACCAAGCTGCGCAAGCTCGCGGGCGTCACCGAGGTCAAGAGCGAAGAGCTGCGCGCGTCCGAGTTCCCCGGCTTCGTCGCCGCCGAGGTGCGCCGCCATGACGGGACCATCGAGCCCGAGGCCGCGAGCGCGCTGGTCCAGGCCGTCGGTCAGGACCTCCGCGGCCTGGCCGCCGCCGCCGACCAGCTGGTCAACGACTTCCCCGGCGAGAAGATCACCGAGGACAAGGTGAAGCGCTACTTCGGCGGCCGGGCCGAGGCCAAGTCGTTCGCGGTCGCCGACGCGGCCTTCTGGGGTCGGCGACGGCCGGCACTGGAGGAGCTGCGCTGGGCGCTCGACGGCGGTACGGCGCCGGTCCTGGTCACCTCGGCGTTCGCCGGGTCGGCGCGGGGCATCGCCCGTTACCTGTCGGCGCCGCGAGGCATGCGCGAGCCCGACCTGGCCCGCGAGGTGGGAGTCCCGCCGTGGAAGCTGCGCACCATCCGCGACCAGTCACGCGGCTGGACCGAGGGCGGCATCGCCCGGGCGATCCGGGCGGTGGCCAAGGCCGACGCCGACATCAAGGGCGCCGCCAGCGACCCGTCCTACACCCTGGAGCGGCTGGTCCTGACCGTGAGCGGGCTGCGCGAGCGCTCCTGACCGGCCGCCGGCCGAAATCAACGAAGGCGCCGACCCGTGGGTCGACGCCTCGGATGAGGAGCGCGGCTCAGAGCGAGGCGGCCCGCTTCATGATCGAGGACTTGCGGTTGGCCGCCTGGTTCTTGTGGATGACGCCCTTGGAGACGGCCTTGTCCAGCTTGCGAGCGGCCGCGCTGCAGGCGTCGATCGCCGCGTCCTTGTTGCCGGCGTCGGCAGCCTCGCGGAACTTGCGGATCAGGGTCTTCAGCTCGGACTTCACAGCCTTGTTGCGCTGGTGAGCCTTCTCGTTCTGCTTGTTCCGCTTGATCTGGGACTTGATGTTCGCCACTGATAAAGCCTTCGGTCGGTGTGCTGGGTGGGCTGTGCAGAGTGTGGGCGTGCGGGCACGGACAGCCGCACACGCGAGGACCAAAGTTACCAGTGGCGCCGCTGACCTGCCCAAATCAGGGAGGACGCATCAGCCCCGCCGGCGTGCAGCGGCGCCGAGCAGGCGCGACTCCGCTACGTCGGAACTCGTTGAGCGTGGGCAGCCCGGCGTCGGCGAGCCGTGGGTCGACCGGCAGGCCAGCGCCCCGCCGAGGCCGAGCAGGAACCCGGTCACCAGGTCGTCGCCGGCCGCCACCAGCGCGGGTGAGCTCGCCACGGGACCCGTCGAACCAGGGCGACTCGACCCGGGCCAGGCGGGCCAGCAGCGGGTCGACCCAGCCGGGTCCGACGCCCGCCGTGCCCCAGTCCACGAACACCAGCCTCCCCGTCCGGCCGCCGGATCAGGTTGTCGTTGCGGATGTCCCAGTGGACGAGGCGGCTCGCGCTCCGATCTCGAGCAGGAGGGCCACCAGCTCACGACAGCCCTCGCCGCGGGATCGCAACGACTCGGGCAGCAGGTCGGGCGGAGGGTCCGGCGAGGTGCTCGGAGGCGGCGTCACCAGGCCTCGAAGCTGGCGAGGGTGTCGACGTAGCCCGGCGCCGCCGATGTGCTCCGCCAGCTCGGTCGGCACCGGCACGTCGGTCAGGCGTGTTGCCGAGGCGGTCCGTGGCCTCGAGCAGGTCGGCCATCTCGGCGTCGTCATCGAGGTCGGGGTGCCGGCCCTCGACGTCCTCGATCAGGAGTGCCACCCAGTCGCCGTCGTCGTACGAGGCGAGGAGGTCGGCCCACAGCGGGTCCCCGAGCCGAGCAGGCGCAGGGCCGCGCGCTCGCGACGGAAGAGGCCCGGGGTGTCCGGGTTGAGTGTCGGCACCCACGGCCTTGACGAACGCGCGGTCACCGTCGGCCGTCACCAGGCGGGTCACGCAGCCCGGGCGACATCCCACCGACCTGCTCGGTCCACGACACCACCGGCTGCCGAGGGTCTGGTCCACCCACGTCCGTACCCCGTCGGGCACCTCCCCGTAGGGCAGGTCCGCACGCCGACGGCTCGAGGTGCGGTCACGCGTCCCAACCGCGGCGCTCGGCGAGCCAGGCCCAGACCACGTCGCCCTGCCAACGCTGGGCGTCCCGGATGTGACGGCGAGGTGGCGGGCACGGGTTCGTCGGCCTGCCGCAGGAAGTAGCCGCAGACCAGCGGCGAGCACGCGGTCGACGTCCTCGGACGGTACGGCGCGCAGCAGCGGTCGTTCGGCCATCACGGCGTCCACGTCGAGACCGTCGCCGCGCGGGCCGATCAGCAACCAGAGCGAGTCGAGCCAGGCCGCGCCGACCGTCGGCCAGTTCCAGTCGCAGAACAGGGCACGGCCGTCGGGGGTCAGCAGGACGTTGTCGTCCCGGACGTCGGTGTGCACGAGCGTCTCGCCGGCCACCGCCCCGACGAACTCCGCGGCGAGCGCCGCCGCCTCGTCGGCGTGCGGAAGGTCACGGGTGGCCCGCACGTGGTCCCAGTACGCCGGCCAGTCGGCGAGGTCGGCGGCGACGAGGTCGAGGTGGAGATCGGCCGGCGCCGGCGTCAGCAGGTCGGCGACGGTCTCGAGCGCGTCGAGACAGCGGTCGAGGTCGGCACGCTGCCAGGGGCGACGCGGCGCCCTCGCCTCGACGTACTCCAGGCCGAGCACGACCCAGTCGCCGTCCATCAGCCACAGCAGCCGCGGCGCGGGAGTGCCCGCGGGCAGCGACCCGAGCTTGCGCGCCTCCTCCCGGTACGACGCCGCGAACATCTTCTGGGCGACCGCCGAGGCGGCCTTCACGAAGTGCCGGGAGCCGTCGGCGCAGACCAGGACCGAGGCGAACCCGGGCGTGAACCCGCCGCCCTGGGAGACCGCCTCCACCACCGGCGAGCCGCACCGCTCCTCGATGGACGCGCGCACCTGCGGCGGTAGGTGCGCCCACTCCAGCCGGCGCGCGGTCCGGCCGTGGGGGATCGTCGTCGGGATGGCAGCGGTCACGGCGCCATCCTCGCCCAGCCCCGGCGTACGACGCGAACGGGTTCCGGCGCGCGGTTCTCAGGGGATCCTCAACCTCGGACGGGGTTCGGCGCCCCCCCGGTGGGTACGACCGCCCCGTGCTGCGCTTCTACGTCATCGGCCTCCTGCTCGTCGTCGGAGCGGTCACCCTGCTCGCCGGAGCTCTCGGCGGGCCCGGCTGGTGGGTCCTCGCCGTGCTCGTCCTGCTGCTCGTGGCTGCTCGGCCGTGTACGACCTGGTGCAGCGGCGGCACTCGGTGCTGCGCAACTACCCGGTCATCGGCCACGCCCGCTTCCTGCTGGAGGACATCCGCCCCGAGCTCCAGCAGTACTTCATCGAGCGGAACTGGGACGGCCGCCCTTCGACCGCGACACCCGCTCCATCGATCTACCAGCGCGCCAAGAACACCAACGCCGAGCAGCCGTTCGGCACCGAGCGCGACGTGAACCCCCGGGCTACGAGTACCTCGTGCACTCGACGGCCCGGTCGACCCGGCCCGCGAGCCGCCGCGGGTGCGGATCGGCGGCCCGGACTGCACCCGGCCGTACGACATGGCGCTGATGAACGTCTCGCGCGATGAGCTTCGGCGCCCTGTCGGCCAACGCGATCCTGGCGCTCAACAAGGGCGCCGCCCGGGCGGGTTCGCCCACGACACCGGCGAGGGCGGCCTGTGCGAGTACCACCTGCAGACGGCGGCGACCTGGTCTGGGAGATCGGCATCGGCTACTTCGGCGCCCGGACCGAGGACGGCGACTTCGACCCGGCGAGTTCGCGCGACAAGGCCGCCCACGACCAGGTCAAGTGGTGTCGCTGAAGCTGAGCCAGGGCGCCAAGCCCGGCATCGGCGGAGTGCTGCCCGGCGCCAAGGTCACCGCCGAGATCGCCCAGGCACGCGGCGTCCCGCAGGGCGAGAAGTGCGTCTCGCCCGCCGCCCACCGGGTCTTCTCGCACGCCGCGCGAGCTGGTCCTGTTCATCGCCCGGATGCGGGAGCTGTCCGGCGGCAAGCCGGCCGGCTTCAAGCTGTGCCTCGGCTCGCGCGCCGAGTTCCTGGCGATCTGCAAGGCGATGGTCGCGGAGGGCATGACGCCCGACTTCATCATCGTCGACGGCGCCGAGGGCGGCACCGGCGCGGCGCCGCTGGAGTTCGAGGACCACGTCGGCACGCCGCTCACCGAGGGGCTGATCACCGTGCACAACGCGCTGGTCGGCGCGGGCCTGCGCGACCGGGTCCGGATCGGCGCCAGCGGCAAGGTCGCCACCGGCATCGACATCGTCAAGCGGCTGGTCCAGGGCGCCGACTACACCAACTCCGCCCGCGCCATGATGATCGCCGTCGGCTGCATCCAGGCCCAGCGCTGCCACACCAACACCTGCCCGGTCGGCGTCACCACCCAGGACCCGCGGCGCGCCCGCGGCCCTGGACGTGCCGCGACAAGACCGAGCGGGTCCACCGCTACCAGGAGGCAGTCGTCGCAGCAGGCGCATGCAGATCATGGCGCTCGATGGGCGTGCACGGACCCGTCGAGCTGCAGCCCGCACATGCTGCGCCGCCGGGTCGACCACCGACGGGTCCGCTCTACGCCGAGCTCTACGACCACCTCGAGCCGGGGCAGCTGCTCGCCGAGCCGCCCGAGGGCTCGTGGGCCGCCGACTGGGCGGCCGCCGACCCCGACCGCTTCACCGTCTGACCTGGAGGACACCGCATGGCCACCGTTGCCGGCTGCTCGTCGACGCCCTGGCCGACCACGGCGTCACCCAGGTCTGCGGCGTCGTCGGCGACGCCCTCAACCCGCTGACCGACGCGATCCGCACCCGAGGACGTCGAGTGGGTGGGGTCCGGCACGAGGAGGCCGCCGCGTTCGCCGCCAGCGCCCAGTCCCAGCTCACCGGACGCCTCGGCGGTCTGCATGGGCACGGTCGGCCCCGGCTCGATCCACCTGCTCAACGGCCTGTACGACGCCGCCAAGAGTCGTACGCCCGGTGCTGGCGATCGCCGGCCAGGTGCCGCGTGACGGAGCATGGGCAGCGACTTCTTCCAGGAGGTCGACAACGACGCGCTGTTCGGCGACGTGGCGGTCTTCTGCCGCACCGTGACCAGCACGACCAGCTGCCGCTGCTGCTCGAGCAGGCCGGGAACGCAGCGCCTCCAGGAGCAGGGGGTCGCGGTGCTGACCCTGCCCGGCGACGTCGGCGGGCTCGACCTGCCCGACGGCACCGCCCGGCCGCGCTTCGTCGACCATGCGGCCCGACACCCGCGCCGGACGAGGACGCGGTCCGCGCGGCGGCCGCCGCTGCTCGACGCCGGCGGACCGGGTCACCCTCCTGGTCGGCCAGCGGCGCCCGGGACGCGCGCGCGAGGTCCTGGAGCTCGCCGACCGGCTGGCCGCGCCGATGGTGCTGACCCTGAAGGCCAAGGAGGGCTTCGAGCGACGACAACCCCTTCGAGGTCGGCCAGTCCGGGCTGATCGGCAACCCGCCGCCGCGTCGGCCTTCGAGGACTGCCGACGCTGCTGCTGCTGGTGGCACCGACTTCCCCTACCGGGACTGGCTGCCCACAGGGCAAGACCGTGGTCCAGCTCGACATCCGCGGCGACCCACATCGGCCGCCGGACGCCGGTCGACCATCCGCTGGTCGGCGACGCCGGCGCGGCCTGCGGGCACTGCTCCCGCTGCTCGAGCCGAAGACCGACACCGGACCTGCTCGAGACGGCACGGACGTACGCTACCAGGCGCTGGCAGGCGCGCAGCAGCGAGCTGGCCGCCCCGACGTACGACGAGCAAGCCGACGGGCCTGTTCCGCAGCAGGTGCGACAACCCCGACGGCCGCATCCGCCCCGAGGCGCTGGCCGCGGCGGCCGTCGACCGGCACGCCGCCGACGACGCCGTCTTCACCACCGACACCGGCATGGCGACGGTCTGGCTCGTCCCGGTTCGTCCAGATGCGCGGCACCGCGCCGGCTGCTCGGCTCGTACAACCTCGGCTCGATGGCCAACGCGATGCCGCAGGCGCTGGGCGCCCAGGCGCTGGACCGCGGCCGGCAGGTCGTGGCGTTCTGCGGCGACGGCGGCCTGTCGATGCTGCTCGGCGACCTGATCACCGCCGTCACGCACGACCTGCCGGTCAAGCTCGTCGTCTTCGACAACGGCCGGCTGGGCATGGTCAAGCTCGAGCAGGAGCAGGTCGGGCTGCCCGAGTTCGGCACCGTGCTGGACAACCCCGACTTCGCCGCGGTCGCGAGGCGATCGGGCCTGCCCGGCATCCGCGTCACCGACCCCGACGACCTCGAGCAGGCGCTGTCCGCAGGCGCTTCGCCCACGACGGGCCGGTCCTGCTCGACGTGCTCACCAACCCCGACGAGATCGCGGTCCCGCCCAAGCCCACCGGGAGCAGGGCTGGGGCTTCGCCATCGCCAAGACGCGGGAGTTCCTCGACAGCCCGGAGTGACGCGCCGCACGCCTTCGGGAAATCGGGAACCACCCCACGTTGGCCTTAGGGTAAGCGCCCGTGATCCGCGGCTACCGACCAGAGCTCGACGGTCTGCGTACGGTGGCTGTCTACCTGGTGCTGCTGTTCCACGCAGGCCTCGGCTGGTTCGTCGGCGGCTTCGTCGGCGTCGACCTGTTCTTCGTGCTGTCCGGCTTCCTGGTCTCCAGCGTGATCATGGGCGAGCTCCAGGACACCGGGTCGCTCCGGATCGGCCGGTTCTACTCCCGCCGGGTCCGACGCCTCCTCCCCGCTGCCGTGGTGACGATCGTCGCCACCTGCCTCGCGTTCTCGCTCCTGTGGTCCGTCGTACGACGGCTGTCCGCTGGTGGGCGACGCGGTCAGCGCCCTGCTCTACTACGCCAACTTCCACTTCCTGGCCGCGTCCGGCGACTACTTCGCCACGGACGTCGACAAGAGCCCGTTCCTGCACTTCTGGTCGCTGTCGATCGAGGAGCAGTTCTACGCCTTCTTCCCGCTGCTGCTCCTCCTCCTCTTCAAGGTCCGAGCCGAGCGCCGGCGCGTGGTGGTGCTGGGCACGCTGAGCCTCCTCTTCGTGCTCTCGCTCGCCGACCAGCTCTACTGGGCCGCGCGCAACGTCGACCGCGCCTACTACGGCACCGACACCCGGCTCTACCAGCTCCTGGCCGGGGTCCTGCTGACGGCTATCTTCGCCTTCACCACGACCCGGGTGCCGGCCCGGATCGCCCATGCCGTGGCCGTCGTGGGGCTGATCGGGCTCGTCATCGTCGCGAGCGGCCTGGTCGACCCGACGCCGTCGTGGCGCGGGATCGCGGCGATGGTGTTCGCCGTCCTCGCCCTCGGTGGGCTGGCCCAGGCGGCAGAGAGCCCGCTGGCGCGGGTGCTGTCGGTGCGACCGATGGTCTATCTCGGCCGGATCTCCTACGGCACCTACCTGTGGCACTGGCCGGTGATCGTGGCCCTGCGCACGGTCCTGGACACCGGCCCGGTGCCGATCGCGGTCCTCGCCTTCGGGATCGCCACCGGCCTGGCGGCCCTCTCCTCGGAGCTGCTCGAGCTGCCCATCCGCAAGGCCCCGCGGCTGGACCGCCTCACCTGGCCGGTGGTCATCACCGGCCTCAGCGTGAGCGCCCTCGTCGCCGTGCTCGTGGTTCCGCCGATCCTGCACCAGGTACGGCGTCCCGCGCTCACCGACTCCGCGGAGAACGCAGCCGGTCTCACCACCGACCCCGCCCTGGCACGCGAGCTGGCGGCGAAGGTGCCGGCCCTCGACTTCACCAAGGTGGCCCGTGAGGAGGGGCAGCAGCAGTCCTGCGCAGCGGACGACCCCTCGGCGTGCGAGTCGGTGCGTGGCTCCGGGCCCACGGTGCTGCTGGTCGGCGACAGCCAGGCCGAGACGATGGTGCCGGTCTTCAAGAAGCTGGCCCGCGAGCACGACTTCAACCTCGACCTCGACGTCCAGGCGGGGTGCCCGTGGCAGGAGGGCCTGCTCAACGACAAGCAGGCCGCGTCGGGTGCCGAGGCCTGCACCAAGGCCCGGGTGGGCTGGTACGACCAGGCGCTGCCGGCGCTGCATCCCGACCTCGTGGTCCTCCTCGGGCGGCCTCGCGACGACCCGGCGGAGTGGGGCAACCTGGTCAAGCGCCGCGACGGCAAGAAGCAACCCTTGCACCAGGCGGTCTGGGAGACCTCGCGCGACACGATCGACAAGATCGTCAAGGTGGCACCGGTCGCGGTCGTGCAGCGGCTGATCATGCCCGAGACCTTCGACCCGGTCGACTGTCTGGCTTCGGCCCAGCGCGTCGGCCAGTGCGCGGTGACCACCCAGCCGACACCCTCGGCGACCGACGGGTTCGCCACGACGCTCGCGGTGCAGGACCCGAAGGTCCACACCATCGACCTGAACCCGATCTTCTGCCCGACGGCTCCGGTCTGCTCCCCGATCCTGGACGGCGACTCGGTGTGGAAGGACGACCATCACTACTCGGTGGACATCACCAAGAAGCGCAGCGACCAGGTGTGGAAGGCCCTGCAGAGCACCGGACTGCTGAAGTGAGCCACGCCCGGCTGTAGGACGCGATCGGATTCGTCTCCTCCCCGGCTCTCTGGGAGGATGAGGTGGTTCCCGACACCGACCGAGAGTCACCCGTGCCCGCATCTCCGACCGCCCCGGCTCCGGGCCGGACCGACCCCGCGGTCATCCGCAACTTCTGCATCATCGCCCACATCGACCACGGCAAGTCCACGCTGGCCGACCGCATGCTGCAGCTGACCGGCGTCGTCGACGAGCGCAGCGCCCGGGCGCAGTACCTCGACCGCATGGACATCGAGCGCGAGCGCGGGATCACGATCAAGAGCCAGGCCGTCCGGATGCCGTGGACGGTGCCGGCTGACAACGAGCAGGGCGCCGAGCCCGGCACCTACGTGCTCAACATGATCGACACCCCGGGGCACGTCGACTTCACCTACGAGGTGTCCCGCTCGCTCGAGGCGTGCGAGGCGGCCGTCCTGCTGGTCGACGCGGCCCAGGGCATCGAGGCCCAGACCCTGGCCAACCTCTACCTCGCGCTCGGCGCCGACCTGCACGATCATCCCGGTGCTCAACAAGATCGACCTGCCCGTCGGCCCAGCCGGAGAAGTACGCCGCCGAGCTCGCCGGGATCATCGGCTGCGACCCCGGCGACGTACTGCGGACCTCGGCGAAGACCGGGCCTGGGCGTGGCCGAGCTGCTCAACGAGATCGTCCTGCAGACCCCGCCGCCCGTCGGCGACGCCGACGCCCCGCCGCGCGCCCTGATCTTCGACTCGGTCTACGACACCTACCGCGGCGTCGTCACCTACGTCCGGGTCGATCGACGGCAAGCTCAGCCACCGCGACCGGATCAAGATGATGTCGACCGGGCGCGGTGCACGAGATGCTCGAGGTCGGCGTGATCAGCCCCGAGCCGGTCAAGGCCGGCGACCTCGGCGTCGGCGAGGTCGGCTACCTGATCACCGGCGTGAAGGACGTCCGCCAGTCGCGGGTCGGCGACACGGTGACCAGCCAGCACCACGGCGCCGACGAGGCGCTCGGCGGCTACAAGCACCCCAACCCGATGGTCTACTCCGGCCTCTACCCGATCGACGGCGACGACTACCCGACGCTGCGGGACGCGCTCGAGCGGCTGCAGCTGAACGACGCGGCGCTCGCCTTCGAGCCGGAGACCTCCGGCGCCCTCGGGTTCGGCTTCCGCTGCGGCTTCCTCGGCCTGCTGCACATGGAGATCACCCGCGACCGTCTCGAGCGCGAGTTCGACCTCGACCTGATCTCCACCGCCCCCAACGTCGTCTACGAGGTGGAGATGGAGGACGGCACCGTCCACACCGTCACCAACCCCAGCGAGTACCCCGACGGCAAGATCGCCGAGGTCCGCGAGCCCGTCGTCCGCGCCACGATCCTGAGCCCCTCCGAGTTCATCGGCACGATCATGGAGCTCTGCCAGAACAAGCGCGGCAGCCTGCAGGGGATGGACTACCTCTCCGAGGACCGCGTCGAGATGCGCTACACCCTGCCGATGGGCGAGATCGTCTTCGACTTCTTCGACCAGCTGAAGTCGCGCACCAAGGGCTACGCCTCGCTCGACTACGAGCGGTCGGGCGAGCAGGCCGCCGACCTGGTCAAGGTCGACATCCTGCTCCAGGGCGAGCCGGTCGACGCGTTCTCGGCGATCGTGCACCGCGACGCGGCGTACTCCTACGGCGTGATGATGGCCGGGAAGCTCAAGGAGCTGATCCCGAGGCAGCAGTTCGAGGTGCCGATCCAGGCCGCCATCGGCGCCCGGGTGATCGCCCGCGAGAACATCCGCGCGATGCGCAAGGACGTCCTCGCCAAGTGCTACGGCGGTGACATCACCCGCAAGCGCAAGCTGCTGGAGAAGCAGAAGGAGGGCAAGAAGCGGATGAAGATGGTCGGCCGCGTCGAGGTCCCCCAGGAGGCGTTCGTCGCCGCGCTCTCCACCGGCTCGACGGGGGAGAAGGCCGGCAAGAAGTGACCCGCCCGCCGGTCCCCGAGCTCCGCGTGCCCCTCGGTGGGCGCGAGCCGCGCGGGGTGGCTGTCGTCGTCCGCGGCCACAAGCTGCTGGTGATGGGCCGGGTCCTCGACGGCTATCCCTACGCCGTGCTGCCCGGTGGCGGGGTCGACCCCGGCGAGACCGCCGAGGAGGCCGCGGTCCGCGAGCTGGCCGAGGAGTGCACCCTGACCGGTCGTGTCGTGCGGCTGCTGTTCGAGGGTCGCCACGGCGGCCGCGAGGCGTCGTACGTGCTCGTGGACGTGCCCGAGGGCGAGCCGGTGCTCGGCGGACCCGAGGCCGAGGCGCAGTCACCCGACGACCACTACCAGCCGATGTGGGTCACGGCGGCCGAGCTCCCGATGCTCCCCCTGCTTCCCGAGGGAGTCGGTGACCTGGTCGTCGAGGCCGTCTGGCCGCTCCACGTGGACGGCGCGGGACCCGATGACGCGCCGGTGGTCCAGCAGCTCTGGCAGCTCTACCAGCACGACCTCTCCGAGTTCCGGCACGGTGCCCCTGGGCCCGACGGCCGCTTCCCGCCCGGTCGCCTCCCGTCGTACGGCGGCGGCGGCGGCCGGGGTGACCGGGTCACCTACCTGGCGCGGTTGGGCGACGTGCCGTGCGGGTTCGCGATGGTCCGTGGGGTGGGTCGTGAGCAGCGGGTGATGGGCGAGTTCTTCGTGACCAGGTCGGCCCGTGGCAGCGGCACCGCGACGGCGTTCGCGGCCCAGGTGCTGCACCGGCATCCGGGTCGGCTGGGAGATCCCCTTCCAGGACGAGAACCCACGCGCCGCAGCGTTCTGGCGGCGGCTCGCCGCCGACCTCCTCGACGACGTCTCCGAACGGCGCTTGGCGGTGCCCGGGAAGCAGCACCTACCGCCGGACGTCTGGTTGAGCGGGACCCTGCGCGGCTGACGTCAGTCGGGTGGGCGACCGGAGGTCCGGAGCCCCACCGTCGCCGGCCCCGCCTCCGCCCACGGTCCGCCCACGGTGAGCACGGCGAGGGCCGAGGTGGGTATCGAGATCCACGACCCGACCAAGGTCGACCCGAGGTCCTCCAGCCCGGGGTTGTGGCCGACGACCACGACGGTGGACAGGTGCTCGGGCAGGTCGCGGACGAGGCGCAGCAGGGAGCCACCCGAGGCGGCGTACACCTCGTCGTCGGCCCGCACGGGTGGCGGGTCAGCCAGCTCGGCCGAGGCCAGGGCCCACGTGCTGCGGGCTCGCTCGGCGGTGGAGACCACGGCCAGGTCGATCGGGCCGGCGCGGCTCGCGAGCCACCGTCCGGCCTCGGGGGCCTGCCGGAGCCCCCGTGCTGCGAGGGGCCGCTCGTGGTCGGGCTCGCCACCGGACCAGTCCGACTTCGCGTGGCGGAGCAGGATCAGGGTGTGGCCGGGCTCCATGTGTCCCAGTCTCCACCTCCGTCGTCCCGGGTCGTCCGCTCCAGGCTCGCTTCGGGGTGAGGCTCAGGCGGACGACCGGTCGACGGCGCCCGAGACCACCGGTAGGTCGAGCGCTGCCGACAGCGCGGTGGTCGCCTCGTCGAGCTCGGCCCGGCGCGGTCGCCGCGCGCCGGGGAAGAGCGTGACCTGGAGGTTCTTGGCGCGGGCCGGGCCCGTGAGCCGCCAGTAGCCGCCGACCCGGCCGTCGACCAGGACCGGAGCGAGCATGAGCCCGTTGGTGCGGTGCCAGAGCACCTCGTTGTCGGCCGGGGCGACGAACCTGCCGCGGGCTCGCGGGTCGTAGCCGCAGAGGACCGCGTCGAACTCGGGCAGCAGCCGGACCCCGGGCAGGTCGCGCGCGGGGACTGCGCTGGGGAGGTCGGCGTACGCGCGGCCGTCCGGCCCGTCGCGCCAGGTCAGGTCGAGACGCTCGAGATGGGCGTCGACCTGTCGGAGCCCGAGCCCCGACCACCAGGCGACGTCGTAGCGGCTCGCGGGCCCGTACGACGCGAGATGGGTGCGGACTGCGTCCAGCACCGGGTGGTCGGGGGAGTGCTGCGCCGGGAGGACGGCGGTGGCGGTCCGGTAGCCCGACGCACCCTGCCCGGACCATTCGCCGGCCAGCGGCCGGCGCAGCAGCCCACCGTGCCCGAAGGCGAGGTAGCGGCCGGCCTCGTGGTCGAGCCGGCGTACCGCCTCGGGCTCGTCGTGGTCGGCCAGCCACGTGGTGAGGAAGGTCAGCAGCTCCGCCGGCGTCCGCCAGGCATCGGCGGCGAACTCCTCGATCTCGGACCAGACCTCCTCGAGCTCGTGGTGCTCGAGCCTCAGCATCCGCGCCCAGAGGGTGCGGTTGCCGACCCGGGTGGTGGCGTCGAGCAGGGCGTGGTGGGCGGCGGTCGAGGTGTGCACGGTGCCGCGGATCGAGCTGCCCCGCACGATCGACCACGACTCGTACGCCGCCGTGATGTCCGCGTGGGTGACGCCCGGGAGGCGCGCGCCCAGCGCGGCGTACGGCGAGCGCGCGGTCTGGGACTGGATCGGGCCCATCCGGTCGACGGTGGCCGCCACGGCGGCCGGGCCACCCCCGGCCACCTCGGGGAACTGTCGGGCGAGGGTCAGTCCGCGCAGCTCCTCCCAGTCGTAGGTCACCGATCCAGGCTAGGTGCTCGGTCCCGCGGAACCGGCCGATGGTCCGGATCCGCTAGTGCGCAGGGACTAGGTGCCCGCGGCGATGGGTCGGGCCTGCGCCATTCGCCCCAGGCGCCCGGCCCTGCGCTGACACGATCGCGTCATGGCTCCCCGACACGCCTACTCCGCCGATGGCGACACGCTCTCGGCCACGGCCGACCTCCCGTCCCGTGACCACCTCGCGCTGGCGCCCCCGATCTACCTCACCTACGCCGACGGCGTGGAGCTGAGGCGCACCGGGGCGCTCTGGCGCCGGGCGCAGCGCCGGTTCCCGGCGGGGCTCGTCCACGCCGCTCACCTGCACAGCCCGTTGGCGCTGTGCGGGGTACCGGTCGAGTCGCTGGAGTCCTTCGGGCGCAGCCGGCACCCCTTCGAGCAGTTCGCGGCGGTCCGGCGCTGCACGCGGTGCCACACGGCGGCCGGGCGGCCGACGGCCTGACCGTCGCCACGTCCCGTCGTGCCACGATGGCCGGCGTGACGATCGTGCTGCCACCCGGTCTGGAGGAGCAGCGCGGCCTCGGCGCCGACTGGGGCGCCTGGCTCGACCGGCTTCCACGGGTGTTCGCCGACGTCGTCGACGAGTGGGGGCTGACCCGCGAGAACGACGACCTGTGGCACGGCTTCTGCTCGTTGGTGGCACCGGTCCGGACTGCTGAAGGCTCGCCGGCCGTGCTCAAGGTGACCTTCGACGGCGACGACGAGTCCGAGCACGAGCCCCTGGCCCTGCAGCACTGGCAGGGCGACGGCGTGGTCCGCCTGCTCCGGGCCGACCCACGGCGCCGGGCTCTGCTCCTCGAGCGGCTGCATCGCCGTGACCTGACCGCTCTGGGGGACGTCGAGGCCTGCGAGGTCGTGGCCGGGCTCTACCCCCGGCTCCACCGGCCGGCACTCCCGCAGCTGGCCACCGTCACGTCGTACGTCGCCCGCTGGCTCGCCGAGCTGGCCGCGCAGCCGCGCGACCTCCCGATCCCGCTCCGGATGCGCGAGCAGGCCCTGTCCGTGGGCCGCGACCTGGTCGCCGACCCGGCCAGCGTCGGTCGCCTCATCCACGGCGACCTGCACTACTTCAACGTGCTCGCGGCCGACCGGGAGCCGTGGCTGGTGATCGACCCGAAGCCGATGTCGGGCGACCCGCACTACGAGCCGGCGCCGATGCTGTGGAACCGCTGGGCCGAGCTGGCCGACGACGTCCGGACCGGCGTCCGGCGGCGCTTCCACACCTTGGTCGACGCGGCAGGGCTGGACGAGGACCGGGCCCGCGACTGGGTGGTGGTGCGGATGGTGGTCAACGCCCACTGGTCGGTGCAGGACGCCCAGCGCGCCGGACGAGAGCTCGACCCGGACGAGCGGGAGTGGATCACCCGGTGCATCGCCATCGCGAAAGCGGTGCAGGACTGAGGTTTTCCAGGCGTCGTGGGGCACCTGATCGCTAGAGTGACGACTCGAGCGAGCGAGGGAGCGTCCGGTGGAGTCCGACCCGGTGGCGATCGACAGGCGCCCGCGGTCCCTCGTCCACATGTTCCTCGAGCGGGCCGACGAGGCGCCCGACGAGGACGCCTACTACTACCCGGTCGAGGGCGGTGGCTGGCAGGAGTCGACGTGGGGCCAGACCCGCGAGCTCGTCGAGGGGCTCGCCGCGGGCCTGCTGGCGCTCGGGGTCGCGGTCGAGGACCGCGTCGCGCTGCTGTCGTCCACCCGCTACGAGTGGGTGCTCGCATTCCTCGCCGCCCAGGCCGCCGGTGCCGCGGTGACGCCCCTCGACCCGGCGGCCGCCGACGACGACCTGGCGCGGGCCCTGGCCGAGTCGGGCGCGCGCGTGGTCGTCGCGGAGGACTACGACACCGTCCGGACCCTGTGGCGGATCCGGGGCCGGATCCGCGACGTGACCAAGGTCGTCCAGATCGACGGCGACTACCCCGACCCACGGGTGCTGACCCTCGAGGGGCTCCTCGGGCTCGGGCACGAGCACCTGGCCGAGCAGCCGCGGGCCGTCCCGCAGCGGCTCTACGCGATCCGGCGGCAGGGGCTCGGCGCCCTGGTGCCCGCGCTCGACGGTGCCTACGACGGCACCCCGGGGGTGCGGCTCTCCCACGGGTCGCTGACCTACCAGGCCACCGCCCTGTCCATGCTGGGGCTGCTCGGCGAGGACGACCTGCTCTGCTGCGCCGTACCGCTCGGCGGCACGGTGGGGCGCTCGGTGCTGGCCGCTCAGCTCGCGTCCGGCTGCCCCTTGGCGCTGGCGCCGGACCCACGCGGCGAGCCCGGCGACGACGACGGGACGACGCTGGCCGACGCGCTGTGGGTCGTCCGGCCGACCGTCCTGGTGGCCAGCCGGCCCCAGCTCGAGCGGTTGCGCGGCCGGCTGCAGAAGGCGCAGCGCAGCGGCCTGCTGCGCCGGCGTACCTCGGAGCGGGCCTTCGAGGTCGCCCGCGAGGTGCGGGAGCAGCGCGCAGCCGGCGGGCGGTCCCGGCCGGTCTGGCCCGACGTCACCGGTCGCTGGACAAGAAGGTGCTCTCGGAGGTGCGCGAGGCGTTCGGTGGCCGGCTCCGGTTCGTGGTCACCGCCGACCTCGACTCCGAGACCGGGACTACTACGACCTCGCCGGCGTCACCCTGCTCGAGGGCTACGGGAGCGCCGAGGCCGGGGGCGTCGTCGCGCTCGCCGTACCGGGTGACGCCGGCAGCCGCACCGTCGGCCACGCCCTGCCCGGTACCCAGGTGCGGATCGCCGACGACGGCGAGGTGCTCGTGTCCGGGCCGGGACTGATGGACGGTTACCAGGGCCGCCGTGCCCCGCGCGTGGTCGACGGCGGCTGGCTGCACACCGGTGACTCCGGGGTCCTCGACGCCGAGGGACGCCTGCGGGTGCTGGGACGCCACACGGTTTCCCGCGCCGCCCCGTGACCCGACGGGTCGGGACGTCGTTCCCTACCTGTGCCTCACCCCGTGAACTAGATTGAGCCCGCCTCCGGTCGTCCGTCCGACGCCGTCTGTTTTCTCCAGGAGTGACATGTCCACCAGCACCGACTCGAGCTTCGTCGACCAGATGGTCGCCAACGTCGCTCTGCAGTTCCTCGACCGGGTCGACCAGAGCCCGAGAAGCGAGGCCTTCCGCTACCCGGAGGGGGCGTCCTGGACGTCGGTCACGTGGTCCGAGGCAGGGACGCAGGTCTCGCGGCTCGCGGCCGGACTGCTCGCGCTGGGACTCGAGGCCGAGCAGCGGGTCGGGATCGCGGCCAACACGCGCTACGAGTGGATCCTGGCCGACCTCGCGGTGATGTGTGCCGGTGGCGCGACCACCACGGTCTACCCGTCCACGAACGCCGAGGACACGGCGTACATCCTCAGCGACTCCGAGTGCCGGGTCGTCTTCGCCGAGGACGACGAGCAGCTCGCCAAGCTCCAGGAGGCCAAGGCGGAGCTGCCCCACGTCAGCAAGGTGGTCACGTTCGACGGCACCCCCGACGGTGACTGGGTGATCGGGCTGGACGACCTCGGCGCACTCGGCGACACCTACCTCGCCGAGCACGCCGGCGTGATGCGCGAGACGGCGGAGAAGATCCGGCCCGACCAGCTGGCCACGCTGATCTACACCTCCGGGACGACCGGCCGGCCGAAGGGCGTCCGCCTGCAGCACCGCTCGTGGGTCTACGAGGGCTCGGCCATCCAGTCGAAGAACATCCTGAGCGAGGACGACCTCGAGTTCCGCTGGCTGCCCATGGCGCACTCGTTCGGCAAGGTGCTGATGTCGACCCAGCTCGCGATCGGCTACGCCGCCGCGATCGACGGGCGGGTCGACAAGATCGTCGACAACCTGGGCATCGTGAAGCCGACGTTCATGGGGGCCGCGCCGCGGATCTTCGAGAAGGCGCACGCTCGCATCGTCACGATGCAGGCGGCCGAGGGCGGTCTGAAGGAGGCGATCTTCAAGCAGGCCTTCAAGGTGGGCATCGCCCACGACCAGGCGCTCCGTGCAGGCCGCAGCCCCAACCCGCTCCTCAAGGTGCAGCACGGTCTGTTCGACAAGCTGGTGTTCAGCCAAGATCCGCGAGCGGTTCGGTGGCCGGGTGCGGTTCTTCATCTCCGGCGCGGCGGCTCTCAACCAGGAGATCGCGGAGTGGTTCAACGCTGCCGGCATCCTGATCCTCGAGGGCTACGGTCTCACCGAGTCGTCGGCCGGCTCGTTCGTCAACCTTCCCGACCACTACGAGATGGGCTCGGTCGGGATGGTGTTCCCGGGCAGCGAGGTGAGGCTCGGTGACGGCGACGAGATCCAGATCAAGGGACCCGGCGTCATGGAGGGCTACCACAACCTCCCCGAGGAGACCGCCAAGACGCTGACCGACGACGGCTGGCTGCGCACCGGCGACAAGGGCGCGATCGACGCCGAGGGGTTCCTGCGGATCACCGGCCGGATCAAGGAGCTCTTCAAGACCTCGGGCGGCAAGTACATCGCCCCGCCGGCGATCGAGTCGAAGTTCAAGGCGATCTGTCCCTACGCCAGCCAGTTCGTGGTGTTCGGCAACGAGCGGAACTTCGTCGTCGCCCTGGTCACCCTCGACCCCGACGCCCTGGCGGACTGGGCCAAGGAGAACGGCGTCACCGGCGACTACTCCGAGATCGTCAGCTCCGACGCCTGCGAGGCGATGGTCGCCGGTTACGTCGACGAGCTCAACACCCGCCTGAACCGGTGGGAGACGATCAAGAAGTGGAAGCTCCTCGACCACGACCTCTCCGTCGAGTCCGGCGAGCTGACCCCCTCGATGAAGGTCAAGCGCAACGTGGTCGAGGACAACTACTCCGAGCTGATCGACTCCTTCTACGCCTGACCCTTCACCCCTGCCCTGACGGGTCGTCCGCCCGAGCGTCGCCTCTAGGCGACTGCCGGGCGGACGACCCAACGCCGCCGTCGGGTCGTCCGCTCGAGAGTCCCCTAGAAGCGAGGCTCAGGCGGACGACCGGGGTTGTGGATGACGGCCGACCCGCGGGCGTCGTCTGGGGCACGCTCGGAGGATGCCGATCCGACGCCCCCCACACCTGGCGATCCGTCGCCACCGGCCAGGGCGGCCTGATCGCTCGGCGACAGCTGATCCGGCTCGGCTACGACGACCGCTACGTCGATCGCCAGGTGTCTGCCGAGCGCTGGCAGCTGGTCTCCGACGTCGTTGTCGCTACGACGACCGGCGCGCTGACCCGCGAGCAGCTGATGTGGGTCGGAGTCCTCCATGCCGGCCCGAACAGTGCGATCGGCGGCCTGACTGCGCTCGAGCGACGCGGCCTCCAGCACTGGCACCGCGATGAGATCACGGTGCTGCTCGCCAAGTCCCACAACCTCGCGCCGGTCGAGGGCATCCGGTTCGTGGAGACCAGGCGACCCGTGGGGCTGTCCTCCATGGGCGCTCCGCCGACGTGGCGGACCGAGCCCGCGGCCCTGCTCTTCTCCGGCTACACCCCGAGCGCCGGCACGGCCCACGGCCTGCTGGCGGCCGTCGTCCAGCAGCGTCTGACGACGTCGGCCCGGCTGCTCGCGGAGCTGCCCCGCATGCGACCACTGAGGCGCTCGAAGGCGTTCCGACGGACTCTGGAAGGAGTTGCGGAGGGCGCACACTCGTGGGGCGAGCTGGCTGTCGCGCGCATGTGCCTTGCCGAGGGACTGCCGCTGCCGGACCGTCAAGTCCGACGTCGGGACGCTGCGGGCCGGGTGCGCTTCACCGATGCCCAGTGGCGCCTGCCGGACGGCCGGGTGGTCGTGCTCGAGATCGAGGGCGCCTTCCACATGGAGGTGAGTCACTGGGAGGCCGACATCGCCCGCGAGCGCGACCTGGTGGTCACGGGAGCCGTCGTACTCCGGTGCACCGATCGAGAGATCCGCGAGGATCCGGGGCGGATCGCCGCCTCGCTCCGCGCCGTGGGCGTGGATCGGTCGTCCGCTTGAGACTCACCTCTACCCGACTCTGAGGCGGACGCGGACTCCCTCTGCGCTCGTCGTCCGCTTGAGAGTCGCTCTAGCGGATTGTCAGGCGGACGACCCGGGACGGGCGAGTGGTTGGATGGCCGGGTGCCGTCCTCGCTACCCCCCGGCGACCCGGCGCCGGCCGACGGCCCGCTGCCGGAGGCGGCGCTGGCGGAGCTGGGCAGCCGCCCGTTCGGGTTCTACGTCCACGTGCCCTTCTGCACGGTGCGCTGTGGGTACTGCGACTTCAACACCTACACCGCGGCCGAGCTCGGCGACCAGCCCGGCGCGAGCCGGGCGACGTACGCCGAGGCCGCGATCGCGGAGGTCAGGCTGGCCCGGCGGGTCCTCGGCGACGTCGACCTGCCGGTCGAGACGGTCTTCTTCGGCGGCGGTACGCCGACCCTGCTCGGGGCCGGCGACCTCGCTTCGGTGCTCGCGGCGATCGCCGCCGAGTTCGGCCTCGCGCCCGGCGTCGAGGTGACGACCGAGGCCAACCCCGACAGTGTCGCCCTCTGGGACCTCCAAGCGCTCCGTGCCGCGGGGTTCACCCGGATGAGCTTCGGGATGCAGTCGGCCGTCGACCACGTGCTGGCGACCCTCGACCGCACCCACGACCCGCTTCGGGTCCCCGCGGTCGTCGACTGGGCGCGCGAGGCCGGCTTCGAGCAGGTCAGCCTCGACCTCATCTACGGCACGCCGGGGGAGTCCCTCGACGACTGGGCACTCTCCCTCGAGACCGCGCTCGCCTGCCGCCCCGACCACGTCTCGGCGTACTCCCTCATCGTCGAGCCGGGCACCGCCCTCGCCCGGAGGATCACCCGCGGCGAGCTCCCGGCGACCGACGACGACGACCTGGCGGACAAGTACCTCCTGGCCGACCAGCGCCTCGGCGGAGAGCGGCTTCGCCTGGTACGAGGTGTCCAACTGGGCCCGCGACCGCGGGGCTCGCTGCCGCCACAACGAGCTGTACTGGACCGGCGGCCACTGGTGGGGGGTCGGTCCCGGCGCGCACAGCCACATCGGGGGAGTGCGCTGGTGGAACGTCAAGCACCCGTCGGCGTACGGCGGACGGCTGGCAGCCGCGACCAGCCCGGCCGCCGCGCGCGAGACCCTCGACCTCGAGACCCGACGGGTCGAGCGGGTGCTGCTCGAGATCCGGCTCAGCGACGGGCTGCCGGTGCCGGCGCTGGACGCCCACGGTCGCGGCGAGGTCGCCCGGCTGGTCGACCAGGGCCTGCTGGAGCGTCGCGCCGAGCGGCTGGTGCTCACGCGTGAGGGGCGGCTGCTCGCCGACGCCGTCGTCCGCGACCTGTTGCCCTGAGCGCCGGCAGGCTCACCAGCCGGGAGGCGCCTGCAGCTCCTCCAGCGCCGGCGAGCGGTGCAGCACCTTCCAGTGCTGCTGGTGCGCGAGGGCATAGGCGAGCGGGTCGGCCGGGCGCAGCACGGCGACGGTGACTCCGGTCGCGCGCAGCTCGTCGTCCCAGCCCGGTGCCAGCCCGACGATGTCGGTGTTGCGCTGGAGCTCGGCGTCGTGAACGTGTCGCCGTACCCGTGCATCAGGAGGTCGAGCTGGGGGTAGCGCCACATCAGGTAGCCGCCCGAGTCCCACTCGCCGAGGACCTTGGTGCCGCTGGGAAGGGAGCCGAGGGCTGAGTCGACCCACGACGGCTGTGCGGGAGGTGCGTCCGCGGTGTGCCGGCACCGCTGCCGCGAGCGCCCCGAGGGCGACGACGACCGCGCCGGCGACCAGACCGAGCTCGAGCGCCCGGCCGGGCGTGCCGGTCCCGCGCCTCCGCGCTCGAGGCGTGGGCGGCGATCAGCGGCACGAGGATGACGGCCGACACCGGCACCGTCCGCCACGACCACACGGCGCACGCGCCTGCGGTCAGCAGGAAGGCCAGGTCGAACCAGGTGGCCCGACCACGGCGCACGAACAGCACCACTGCCGACGGCCAGCATCAGTCGCCAGGACGACGAGGCTCGCGCTGGTGAAGTCGGGGGTGCCCCACTCGGCGAAGTACTTGGCCGCGTGACCCGACCCCCAGGACGGCGCCGTAGAGGGCCGGTCCCACCGGCGTGAGTCCCGCCGCCACGGCCGACAGGACCGGGACGAGCAGTGCCTTGCCGAGCTGGTCGCGGGTGCGCACCCGGTCGAGGGCCAGCCCGGCCACGGCGACCACGCCGAGGGCGATGCCGACCGGCCACATGCCGTGCACCATCGCCCATACCCAGGTCAGGGGGACCAGCCACCAGCGCAGCCGCCCGTCCTCGCGGGTCCGCATCCATGCGGCAGCGGTGACCGCGACCAGGAGGAAGCTGAGCGTCTGCGGGCGCATGGACAGGCCCTTGGACGCGCGCCACGAGCGCAGCGGTCGTCAGCAGCACCGCGACCAGCGGGTCGACCCACCGGCGCGCGATCAGATAGAGCGTCGTCATCAGGGCGAACAGCTGAACACCGAACAGCCACGCGACGCCCGCCAACCCGAACCACTCCTCGGTGCGAGCCATCACCACCTCGGACAGCCACTGGGTCGGTAGCCAGTGCGCGGTCGCGAAGGTGCTGACGCGAGCCCGGGTGACGCAGCGACCAGTGGTGCAGGAACTCCGAGCCGAAACGCAGGTGGAAGTAGGTGTCGTCGTTGGACAGCGGAGCGGCCACGATCCGGACGACGACCGCCAGCACGGCCGCGAACAGCCCCCCGGCGAGGATCGGCCTGGTCCAGGCGAGGCTGCTCGAGGAGCGCCTGGGCAGGCTCTCCTCCGCGAACACCGCGTCGCCCGACGCCACCTCCGGCCGCAGCATGTCGACCTACGTGACCGTGAGCGTCACCGACGCCGACTTCGACGAGCGGATCGTGCTGTTCCCGCGGTAGGTGACGTGGATGTGGTGCTTGCCCTTGCCGAGCAGCCGCAGGGTGACTGTCTTGTGACCGCTGTTGGACGCCGACAGCGTCGGCGAGCTCAGCAGGCGCGTGCCGTCGTAGACGCGGAGGCCGCCGGTGGGCGCGCTGACTCCCGGGACGGTGACCGTGATCGACAGTCGCCCGTGGGTGCCGTGCCTGATCGTGCTGTGGACCAGGGCCACCTGGGTGCTCGACGCGAGCTTGGCGATGGTCACCGCCGTGCTCGTCGCTTGCCCCGGCGCAGCCCGGTCTCGGTGACCGTCACCCGGACCGCGATGTGCTGGGCGCGCGTCCGCCGTGACCAGCCGATACGTCGAGCCCGTGGCGCCCGTTGATGGCCGAGCCGTTGCGCAGCCACTGGTAGGTGTACTTGCTCACCGTGCCGGACCAGGTGCCGTGGTCGGCCGTCAGCAGCTGTCCCACGGCCCTCTTGCCAGTGATCGACGGGTCGACCGAAGCCACCGGGGCAGGACCCGCCGTGCCGACGATGGTGTTGCTGGTGGAGGTCCCGGTCTTGTAGCCGTCCCTGGTTCCGGTGGCCACGACCGAGATGTCCTTGCCGATGTCCGCGGTCGTCACCGTGTAGAGGAGCCCGTCGGCGCCGCTGATGTTCCCCGTGCCGCGCTTCCACTGGTACGTCGTGGTGACTCCGGAAAGGTTCCAGCCCGGTGCCTGCACAGTGAGGTCGGTCCCGACGGCACCGCTGCCCGTGATCGACACCGGAGTGGTGGCCACGGGGTGGTCGGTGACAGTGAAGTCACGCCACTCCGAGGAGGCCATGACCTGGCCGGAGGCGTCCACTGCGGTCACCCGCCACTGCCAGGCGCCGCCGGCGATCGCCGCGACAGGTGCGTAGCCCAGGGCTGCGGTCGACACGGTCTCGGTCGAGCTGGGGGCGCCGTGCACGCGGCGCTCGAACTTGTACGTGGCGGCGTTCGCCACCCCCTGCCAGGTGAACAGCCCGTCGGACGGAGCCACGTCGGCGCTCTGAGCAGGGCTGGTGAGCGTCGGTGCGGCACCAGTCACCGTGAACTCCTGGAGGGCGCTCCAGGGGCCGGTGCGTCCCCTGGCGTCCAGCCGCCGGACCCGCCAGGTGTACGGCGTGCTGGACGTCGCCAGGGGGGTGGTCGGGGAGTAGGCCGCCTGGACCAGGCCGGTGGCGCTCACCACCCGGTTCGCCGCCTGACCGATGAGGTCGTCGTTCGTGTAGATCTCCAGGTTGTATGACTTCGCGTACCTCAGCGCGTCCCACGTGAACGCCTGGGTGGTGGGCTGCGACGCGCCACTCGCCGGACTGGTGAGCGTCGGCGCCGGCGAGGTCTTGGTGAAGGAACTGACGTCACTCCAGGCCAGGGCGTTGTCGGCCCCGTCGTAGGCCTGCACCCGCCAGTACACCGGACCCTCGGGGTAGGTGTTGGTGAACGACGTGAACGTCGTCTGGTCGACCGTGATGTTGTCGATCAGGGACTGGAAGTTGGGGTCGGTCGAGGTCTGGACGCGGTAGTACTGCGCCTCGGTGGTGGCGGTGCTGCCCTTCAGCACCGTGTCAGCCGTGCTCGCGGACTGCTCGGTGTCCATGAAGTCGTCCCACGACAAGGTCACGTCGTTGCAGACGTCGCCGGGCTGTCCGCACGTCTCCGGGGCGTTGGCCGCCGCGGGGTGGAGCACCACCTGGTTACTCAGCTTGTTGAAGGCGAGGCTGGCATGGGCCAGTGGCGCGCAGGCACTGCCGGCGCGACACGGCACGGCCTCCCAGAAGTACGCGGAGCCGGCCTGGCTGTCGGGAAGCGCTCCGGTGTCAGCCCACATGTTCCCGTAGACGACGATGCCGTTGTAGCCAGTGACCGGGTTGGTCATCTCGCCGTCGTGGGACAGGTAGAGCTTGTAGTAGCCGGCGTTGGGGTCGGCGTCCCAGGTCAGGACCGGCGTCTGCCGCAGGTTCTGGCACTCGTTGGGCAGCGTCGCGGCGCAGGTGTCGGTCGACCCGCCGTTGCCGGTCAGCTTGTTGCCGGTCAGGGCGGCGCGGCCGTTGCTGGCGGCTGCCATCGCGACGATGCTGAACGTGCCCGTGCTCGCCGACTTCGACAGGAACGTGCCGCCGTTGTAGGCCTGCACGATCCACTCGTAGTTCCCGGCCGCCAGGTAGGAGGTGGTGGTGTCCTCGCCGGCGGGGTAGGCGAACGACGCGCCCCCGCCAACCTGCGTGTAGGCGGTGGCGCCCGCCTGGCGCACGTACAGCTGGTACCTGGTGGCGTTGACGACCGGAGTCCACGTCAGGGTGGGGAACCGCGCCTGGTTCGTCGGTGCGTTGGTGGGCTCGGGCGTGGTGGCGACCGGTGTGGCCGGGGCGACGACGGTGAACGCCGGCTGACTGCCCTCGAGCAGGGCGACGCCGACCGTTCCGTCCTGGCCGACGGTCTGGACCTGCCACCGGTAGGTGTGGCCGATGGTCAGTGCCGTGCGCGGGGTGAACGAGAGGCCGGTCGTGGTGACCGACGTCGAGGAACCACCTGCGGTGTCGGTGTAGGTCACCTTGTACTGGGCGGACCCTGCGACGGGGTTCCAGCGCATGGTCGGGACGGCGACCGACGCGCCGTCGGCCGGGCTGGTCTGGTCGACGACGTCCGGGGCGTAGGTGAAGCTGTGGACGTCCGCCGAGATCACGTCGGAGTTCACGCCCTGCGGGTCGTCGATGGCCAGGACGCGCCAGTAGTAGGTGGCGTAGCCGTCGGGCTGGCAGTTCGTCGAACCCGACCTGCCCGGGGTGCAGCGTGGTCTCGGCCGTGGTGCAGCTCGCGAGGATGTTGCTGAAGTCGCTGTGGTCGCTGATCTGCACCTGATAGCGGCTCGCGTGGTGAACCGGAGTCCACTGGTAGTAGAAGGGGTCGCCGACCGTGGCATGGTCGGCGGGGTACTGCAGTGTCGGCTGGTCGGGCCAGTTGCGCCGGAACTGCCAGGTGGTCACCTGCGACCAGTCCAGCTGGTTGCCGGCCGCGTCGACCGGGCGCACCCGCCAGTAGTACTGGTCGTTGTTGAGCGTGGTCGGCGGGGAGTACGCGGTGCCGACGATGCCGGTCTGGTTGTCATCGAGGGTCAGGAAGTCCTGGTCGGTGCTGATCTCGATGTCGTACGTCGCAGCGCCCGGCACCGGCTTCCAGTCGAGCACGACGTCCTGCACGTTCGTCGTGGGTGAGCTCGGGGTCGGGCCGACGAGCAAAGGAGCCGCCAACCCCTTGAGCGTGTAGGACTCCGGGACCGCCCAGGGTGTCGTCTGCCCGCCGCCGAGCGAGGCCTGGACCCGCCAGTAGTAGGTGTTCGGCACCTTGAGCGTCGACACGACCAGCGAGGTGATCTTGGTGCTGAACGACGTGATGGCGCTGGTGTCGGCGAACGAGCCGTCCGTGCTGACCTGCACCGAGTAGCTCGACCGCGCCCGGCACGGGCGACCACGACAGCACGGGCGGGTTGTCCGGCTCCTGGAGGTCGGGGTCCCCGGTCAGCGGAGACTGCAGGGTGGGCGCGGTGAGGTTGCTGCGGGTGAAGGAGTCGGTGGCCCACGCGCTCACGGAGGAGCCGATCTTGGCCCGGACCCTCCAGAAGTCTGTCCCCTGGGGCACCTGGGCGGTCGGGACCGCCTGGCTGTTCACCGTCGATGTCGACCACGCGATCGTGCCGAAGCCGCTGTCCGCTGAGACCTGGACGTCGTACGCCGTGGCGCCGGGGCTCCGGTTCCACGAGAGGGTCGGGATCCCGGAGGAGGTGTCACCACCCGAGGGCGACAGGCCGGTCGGCGCGTCGGGGACGGCGGCCTGGGCCGTGCCCTGGAGGCCGAGGACGGCCAGAGCTCCGACGAGCGCACATCCGAGCAGGCGTGACGCAGAACGGTGACCGAGCACGGTGGATTTCCCTCCCGATGAGACTGACGAGGCAGCCTAAGTCTCAGCGCCGTTCGGGAAAGGTAAAACCGGCAGATTGAGTCCGAACGTTTCTCGGTCCGGGAACGCAGCCGGCGCGGTCAGTCGACCCCGAGCGCGAACGCAGACTCCAGGTCGTGCTGGGAGTAGGCGCGGAAGGCGATGTGGGTCTCGGTGCGCCGTGACGCCCGGGACCTTGTTGAGCCGGTCGGCCACCACGCGGGCGACGTCGTCGTGGTTGCGCACCCGGACCATCGCGATCAGGTCGATCTGGCCGGTGACGGAGTAGACCTCGCTGACGCCGTCGAGGTCGGCGATCGCCTCGGCCACCTCGGGGATGCGGGCGACGTCGGCCTTGACGAACACGATGGCGGTGATCATGCGAGCCTAGACCGTCGCTCAGCGGACGCGCGGACGGGATGGCGACGGCGGCCAGGTCGCGGCGGTCGTCGAACGGGCACCAGGTCGAGCCGCGACTGGGCTCCACGGCGTCGTGGAGCGGCACAGGTGCCGGGTGGCGCCGCCCACCGGGCAGGTCCACTCGCCGTCGACGTCGACCAGCCGCACGCCCGGCTGCCTCGAGCCAGCGCAGGATGCGCTCGGTCTCCTCGGCGGTGGCCGACGGGGCCGGGCCCGGGCCGCCGGTCGACGGTCTCGCCGCTCGGCGACCAGCTCGGCGACGAACTGGCTCGGCGTCGGCGCCGGGCGGGATGACCCCGGCTGCGGCCAGCCGGCCGTGGCGGACGACGTGGACCGCCCAGCGCCCGGCCGGTCGGGTCGTCCTCGCGGCGGGCGGCGACCAGCTCGGGGATCGAGGCGAGGGCGGTCAGCCGCTGCGTGCGGGCGACCGCGCGGACGAAGGCGGCCAGCCGGTCGCGGTGGCACGCCGGCCTCCTCGTAGCGCTCGTCGGTCGGCCAGCCGGCCATCCGCTGGGTGATCAGCTCGACGACGTCGTCGGCGTCGCTGGAGCAGGTTGTCGCGCAGCCGGCGCACCACCGCGGCGTACGTCGTCGACGTCGACGCTGCCGTCGCACGGGTGCGAGGCAGCGACCCATCTCGGCCAGGACGCACGGCCGACCCGGCGGGCTGCGGGCGAGCCGCTGGGTGCACTGCCGCAGCGGGAACGCCTCGTGCAGGGCGGCCAGGCACTTCTCGGCGCGTCTTCGTGCTCGAGAACGGGCCGAGGTAGTCGGCGCCGTCGTCGGCGACCGCGCCGCACCAGCGACAGCCGCGGGCAGGGCTCGACGGTCAGCTTGAGCCAGTGGACCTTCTCCGGGAACCGGCGAGCGGCGGTTGTAGCGCGGCTTGTGCTCGGCGATCAGCCGCAGCTCGCGCACCTCGGCCTCCAGCGGCGTGGCGCACTCGATGCCGGTCACCGAGTCGGCCAGGCCGACCATCTCGCCCATCCGGGTGCGGGTCTCGGAGGCGGTGAAGTAGGAGCGGACCCGGGTGCGCAGGTCGCGGGAGGTGCCGACGTAGAGGACCCGGGCGCTGTCGTCGCGGAAGAGGTAGACCCCGGGGGCGTGGGGCAGGCCCTCGGCGAGGTGGCGCTTGCGGCGCTGCGGCGGTCGACACCTTGGCGCTGAAGGTCGGCAGCTCCTCGAGGGTGTGGACGCCCGAGCCCGCCGAGCCGCTCGAGCAGGCCGTGCAGCACGTCGACGGTGGCCCGGGCGTCGGACAGGGCCCGGTGGTTGGGCGTGGTGGTGGCGTGGAAGGCGCGGGCCAGGGTGGAGAGCTTGCAGTTGGGGGCCTCGTCGCGGGTGACCACCCGGCGGGCGAGCCGGGCCGTGTCGAGCACCTCGAACGTCGGCCACGGCGATGCCCTGTCGCTGCGGCGAACGCGCTGCAGGAAGCCGACGTCGAACGGCGCGTTGTGGGCGACCAGCACGCTGCCGCGGGCGAACTCGAGGAACGCCGGCAGCACCGACTCGATCGGGGGCGCCTGGCCGACCATCGAGTTGGTGATGCCGGTGAGCACGGCGATGAACGGCGGGATCGGGTGTGGGGGTTGACCAGGGTCTGGAACTCGCCGAGCACCTCGCCGCCGCGGACCTTGACCGCGCCGATCTCGGTGATCATCGAGCCACCCTCGGCCGACCCGCCGGTGGTCTCGAGGTCGACCACGCAGAACGTCAGGTCGCGCAGCGGCCGGCCGAGCTCGTCGAAGCTGCGCTGGGCCTCCCACCGACTACCCGGTCGCGTCGGCTCCGCCTGCGCAGCACCGCACGAGCCCGAGCACGCGGCCCGGGCGTGGCGGGAAGGGAGGCGGCTGCGGTCACGTCTCGACGCTAGGGCGCTCCACCGACAACCCGGGTGGGACACGCTGGTCGGTCACAGGCCACCTCGCGAGCATGCTCGCTCCGGTCTCCCTGCGGTCGTTGCGCTCCGACTCCGTCGGACCGCAACGGTCCTCGCTCGGGACCCTGGTGTCCTCACTCATGTCGGTGGTCCCTGGCACCGTCGGGGACATGACGACGAGAATCGACTGCGACACCTGCTTGGTGCGTGGCCCGGCCTGCCACGACTGCGTGGTGACCGTGCTCCTCGGCCCGCCTCCCGAGCTGGCCTTCGCCGACGACGAGTGCCGAGGCGCTCGACACCCTGGCCGCCGGGGGACTGGTGCCCCCGCTTCGGCTGGTGACGCCCGTGGACGGGCCGGTGATCGAGTCGGCCTGAGCCTGCAGCAGCCTGGGGAGCAGCCCGGGAGGACCCCAGGAGCCGGCCCGGGCGGCCGCCTGTGACGACAGGGAAATCTGGGGCCAGTGTGACGGACGCGACACCTGGCGGTCTCAGGTCACGGAAATGTCACGACAGGGCGGTTGAAAGTTTTGCAGTCCCCCCCCGGTGTGGTTAGGGTTCTGGCTCAGACCCCCGTGCCGCAGGACCAGTCCGGTGTCCACACGAGGGTCGCGCCGAGTCACGAATCGTGGCCGCTCGGGGTCGCGACGAAAGAGCCGGGGAACCAACCCATCTGGGGTGAATCGCCGACAAGGCCGAGGCCACGCGAGTGGTCGAGGAGGAGTCGGAGTAGGGCATGTCGTGCCCGAACCCGTCAGCTCACCTGGTAGGCGTACGACACGCAAGGGAGTCCTTCCGCTCGTGCTCAACGGCCGGAAAAGCCTCATCACCGTCCTCGCCAGCGCCGCCCTCGTCACCTCGGTGGGCATGATCCCCTCGGGATCAGCGCAGGCTCAACCCTCGATCACCGACGTGCAGCACCGCGTCGACCGGCTGTACCACGCCGCCGAGCAGGCCTCGGAGCGGTACAACCAGATCCACGTCCAGCTCAAGCAGATGCATGGTGACGTCCAGGCGCTCCGCGCCGACGAGTCGTCGCAGCACCAGCGCACCGAGCAGGCACGCCGGGTCGTGGCCGACGCCATCGTGCAGGAGTACGAGGGCGACTCGCTCTCCGCGGTCGGCCAGGCGGTCGTCTCGCAGAACCCGAGCCAGTTCGTCTCCCAGCTGTCGACCATGTCGGCCTTCAACTCCCTGCAGACCAGCCGCTACGCGTCGTACGTCACGCAGACCAAGGCCCTGGCGATCCGCGAGGACGCCACCCGGATCGCAGCTCGACAAGGTCGCCGGTGCTCGAGAAGTCCGCCGCGGCCGACAAGGCGACGATCGACAAGAACCTCAGTGACGCCAAGGCGCTGCTCGGCAAGCTCCAGTCCGATGCCCGTCAGCGGCTGACCGAGGCCTCACGCGGGTCGACCCCGGTCCCGGCCGACGTGCCGGCCTCCGGTCGCGCCGCGATCGCGGTCCACTTCGCGATGGCGCAGATCGGCAAGCCCTACGTGTACGGCGCCGCCGGCCCGAGCGCCTACGACTGCTCCGGCCTGACCATGGCGGCCTGGGGTGCCGCGGGAGTCGGGCTGTCCCACTCCTCCAGCGCCCAGTACGGCGAGGGCACCCACGTCTCGCCGAGCCAGCTGCAGCCCGGTGACCTGGTCTTCTACTACAGCCCGATCAGCCACGTCGGCATGTACATCGGCCACGGCATGATCGTGAACGCCGAGAACCCGTCGGCGGGCATCAAGGTGACCGGCCTCTACTCGATGCCGTTCGTCGGCGCGGTCCGCCCTGGCTGACCCCACGACCCCGAGCACCCCTCGAGCGCGAGCAGACGGGCCGGCCGCCCCGGTTGGTGGGTGGCCGGCCTTTCGCTGTTCCTGGCGGCCGTCCTGGCCGCTCGTCGCCTGGCTGACCCTGCACCCCTCGACGTACCACGCGCCCGCTCGACCGTCGTACCGGCCCGCACGCCTCGTCGGCCGACGCGTCCGCCCTCCTGCGCGGGCTGGTCTCCGCCGTACGCCGTGACGACCCGGCCGCCGCGGCCCGTCTGGGCGCCGACGACGCGGCCGGACGCGACCTGGCAGGAGTGGTCCGCAACGGCCGGTCGCTGCGGGTGGGCGGCTTCGCGCTCCGCTACGTCGACCAGACCGGCGGCGTGGCTCCCGACGGGGCCTGGGCGGCCGACGCTGCCGCTGCCTGGCAGTTCGCCGGCTTCGACCCGCGACCGGTCCGGCTCGAGGTCCGCGTCCGGTTCGCCGTCCACCACGGCCGGCTGGGGCATCGCCGGGATCGGCGGGGGAGACCGGCGCAGCCCGGTCTGGCTGACCGGGCCGGTCCAGGTCCGGCGTACGCCCTTCGACGCTGGTGCTCGTGCAGGGGTCGGGCACCCTCGCCGACCGGATCGCCGGCCTCGCCGACGCCGCGGTGCCGCAGGTCCGCCGGGTGCTGCCGGATGGGGCGGCCACCTCGTCGTGGAGGAGCCCGGCTCCCAGGACGCCCTGGAGGCGGCCCTGGCCGCCGACCACGGGGCAGTACGCCGGGATCGCGGCCGTCACCACCGCCGTGGACGGCTCCCGGCCCGCGGCGCGCCGGTCCACGTCTTCGTGAACCCGCAGGTCTTCGACCCGCTCGGCGCCCGGGGGAGCCAGGTCGTGCTCACCCACGAGGCCACCCACGTCGCGACCCGGGCGGCCACCAGCCCGGCGCCGATCTGGCTGGTCGAGGGGTTCGCCGACTATGTCGCGCTGAGTGCCCAACAGATCCCGCTGGCCATGAGTGCGGCCCGCATCGCCGCCCTGGTGCGCCGTACCGGCCCGCCGGCACACCTGCCGGGCCAGACGCAGTTCGCCGGCAGGTGCCCCTCACCTCGAGGCCCGCTACGAGAGTGCCTGGCTGGCCTGTCGCCTGCTCGCGGTCGCCGGCGGACAGGCCCGGCTCGTCGCCTTCTACGACGCCGTCGACGCGGGGACGTCGGTGGACGCGGCGCTGCGGAGCGAGTTCGGGTTCGGGGTCCGCGGGCTCACCGAGCGGTGGCGGACCCTCCTGTCACACTTGCCGGCGTGAGCCAGCGTCGCGTCGCCTTCGCGACCTTCCTCGTCGCGACCGTCGCCTTCCTCGCCCTTGCGGCCTGGCGGATCCCCTGGCACCCGGTGCCCGGTGGCACGCCGCCCCCGGCCGCGGCCGACTCGGTCTTCACCCGAGCGCAGATCGACCGGGCCAACGCCTACACCGACCCGGCGCGGGTGCTGGCCTGGATCTCCCTCGGCGTCTCCCTGGCGGTGGCCTGCCTCCTCGGCTTCACCTCCTGGGGACCGCGCCTGGTCGGCCGCCTCCGCGGCTGGTGGTGGGTCCGGGTGATCCTGGCCGTGGCGGCGGTCGCCGTGATCGGCCGGCTGGCCACCCTGCCGTTCGCGATGATCGGACACCATCGCTCCGTGCAGCACGGGCTGAGCACCGAGGCCTGGTGGCACTGGACGGTCGACCTGCTGACCTCGCTCGGCATCTCGGTGGTGATCTCGTCGCTGCTGCTGCTCGTGCTGGTCGGCTGTGCCCGTCGCTGGTCCACGGGCGTGGCCCGCCGTCGCCGGCGTGATCCTGGGCGCGCTGGTGATGGTCGGGTCGTTCGTCTACCCGGTGCTGGTCGAGCCGGCCTTCAACCAGTTCACCCCGCTGCCCGACGGCCCGCTGCGCACCCAGATCCTGCACCTGGCCGACGTCGAGCACGTCCACCTCGACGACGTGCTGGTCGCCGACGCCTCACGGCGTACGACGACGCTCAACGCCTACGTGTCGGGCTACGGCAGCACCCGCCGGGTCGTGCTCTACGACACCGTCCTCCACGACCTGCCGCGCGACCAGGTGCTCGCGATCGTGGCCCACGAGCTGGGGCACGCCGCCCACGACGACGTGCTCTGGGGATCGCTGCTGGCCGCGCTCGGGACGACGTTCGGCGATCGGCCTGCTCGGGCTCCTGCTGCCCGCCTCGTCCCGCCCCGGCGACGGCCGAGGGTCGCGCGACCCGGCGACGGTGCCCAGGCGTGCTGGCGCTGGTGGCGATGGCCTCGTTCGTGACCGCTCCCGTCAACAACGGGCTGTCCCGGCTGATCGAGACCCGGGCCGACGTCGCCTCGCTTGGAGGCCACGCGACGACCCGGCCGCGTTCGAGCGGATGCAGAAGGAGCTGGCTCTGCACTCGCTGAGCGACGACCCGCCGGCGATCACCCAGTTCTGGTTCGGCTCACACCCGACGACCCTGGAGCGGATCGCGATCGGGCGGCAGCTCGGACGACAGCAGGGGAGCGGATAGCGGGTCTGGACGTGTCGAAGGCCGCGAGTCCCCCATGGACCCGCGGCCTTCGACACGTCAGAGGATCAGGTGCACGCGTTTCCGGTGCTGGATCCCACGCTGTTGCACGTGCTCGTGAACAGATGGTTCAGGACCACGCCGCCGAAGCCGAAGACGGCGACGATGATGAGGGCGGCGATGCCGGCGACCAGCAGGCCGTACTCGACGGCCGAGGCGCCGCGCTCGTCGGTCCGGCTAGGCGAGCCTCGAGCATGATCCGCAGGTAGTCCAGCATGAGGGTGACTCCTTGGTGCGACGGGGGTGCCGCGGTCGGGGGGTATGTGTCCATGGTGCCGGGTCGTCGACGGCAGCGGATCCGGCGTTCGCCTGATTCGACGTGATCCGGATGGACTAGTCGCTCGTGGACCCTGCCGGCTCTGCGCTCGGCTCGGTCGACGGTCCAAGAACGTCGGAGAAGCAGATGGCCGCGGACCACCGGGTCCGCGGCCACCATGACGGGTTACGTCAGCTGCAGGTCCGTTCGGAGCCGCCGCGGCGACCGAGTGCAGGTGTCGTTGAAGACGTTCTTGAGCACGCCACCGAAGGCGAAGATGACGACGATGATCAGGGCGGCGATGCCGGCGATCAGCAGGCCGTACTCCACGGCAGACGCGCCGCGCTCGTCCATCTTGGCCATGCTGGCGTTGAGCATGATGCGGAGGTAGTCCAGCATTTCGTTCTCCTACAAGGTGTTATGACGTTGGCGATTGAGAGCCGGAAGGCCGGAGGGCCTCCGTCACTCAATGATGGAGGCCCGAGCGCTCGGTGCGGATCCCGCTTTCGATCCGACCGGATAGTCCGTTTGGACCATCCCGGAACGCGTTGTCGGGGGAGATTCCACGAAAGCCCGGACAAGCGTCGCCGGTGTGCTCGTGTCGACGACACACGGAGCAGGGCGGGCTCAGACCTCGCGGCGCTGGACGCTGGAGAGCAGCCCGATCCGCATCGCGGTGACCAGCGCCTGGGCGCGGTTGCTGGCCCCGAGCTTCTGGTAGATCCGGGCGATGTGGGACTTCACCGTCGACTCGCTCATGTAGAGCTTGGCGCCGATGGCCGCGGCGTTGTCGCCGTCGGCGAGGAGCAGCAGGACGTCGTGCTCCCGCGTGGACAGCCGGGTGGACTCGGCACTCATCCGGCGCATCATCGCGCCGGCGAGGCCGGTGCACAGGAACGACCGCGGCGAGACCGCAGCGTGGCGCGCGGCGCGCACCACCTCGACCGACGGGCGCGTCCTTGCCGACGAACGCGGACGCGCCCGCCTCCATGGCGGCGAAGATCTGGTCGTCGCCGGAGTGCATGGTGACCACGACCAGACCGATCTTCTCGTCGGTCTGGCGGATCTGGCGGATGATGTCGAGGCCGGTGCCGTCCTCGAGCTGGAGGTCGGTGACGATCACGTCGGGCGAGGTCTCGGCGTAGGCGGTGAGCGCCTCGGCCACGGTGCCGACCGAGCCGACGACCTCGGTGTCGCTCTCCCGGGCGAACGCACCGACCAGCCCTTCGCGGATCAGCTCGTGGTCGTCGACGATGATGACGCGGAGGAGGGACTGGGTGGTGGCCGCCGCTCGTGGGGAGTGCCGGCCTGCTCGCCGTGCTGCATGGTCATCGGGAGTCCTTGCTGGGAGCGGCGCAGCGTCATGCGCTCAGGGTGTCGGGTCCGGTGTCGGCGTCCGCTTCCGACACGCCGATGCCGGAGAGGCGGACGGCGACCACGGTGCCGCGGGGTCGATTGTCGCCCACGCTCGAGGGCGGCGTCGATCAGGGCGGCGCGCTCGCGCATGATCTCGAGGCCGTGCGAGTCGTCGCGGCCGGTGCCGAGACCGTGGCCGTCGTCGCTGACCACGATCTCGGCGAACGGGGGAGCGACCCGGCACTGCACCATGATCGAGGTGCAGCCCGAGTGCCGGACGGCGTTGGTCATCGCCTCCTGGGCGATCCGCAGGAGCTCGCTCTCGATCTCGTGGCGCAGGCGGGTGGTGCTCTCGTCGAGGGTCACGTGGATCGGGATCCCGCTGCTCGCGCTCAGGTGGCGGGCCAACGAGCCGATGGCCGTCCCGAGTGAGTCGTTCTCCCCGATGCTGGTGCGGAGCGTCTGGACCGAGCGTCGAACCTCACCGACGACCATGGTCAGCCGCTCCCGGAGCAGGGTGAGCTGCCGCGCCTTGGGCGAGCCCTCGGGCTCGCCGTCGACGAGGGTGTCGACGAAGTAGCCGAGCGACGCGATCTCCTGGGCGATGCCGTCGTGCATCTCGCGGGCCAGCCGACGTCGTTCCTCGACGGTCGCGGAGTCCCGGAACGCCAGGAACAGCACGGCCGTGTCGAGCCGGACGGTGGCTGGGCTCAGCTTGCGGTCGAGAGCCGACAGCCTCCGGGGCAGGTCCACCGCGCTGGGGTCGAGGCCGGGCGCCAGGACTCCGGACACGACGGCCGCCACGCCACCACCGCTGTTGAGCGGGAAGGCGAAGCTGTGGCCCGAGACACGGACGTTGCCCGTCATCAGGCAGTACTGCGCGAGCTCCTCGCTCACCGCGAGCTCGGGGCTGGCGATGCCGGTGTCGCCGACCAGCGGGGTGAGGACGTCGCCGCGCGGGATGTTGACGGTCAGCGCCGAGACCGGGAGCTCGTCGCGCACCGCGCTGGCGATCTGGCCGCCGAGGGCGACCGGGTCGAGCCCCGAGCTCAGCTTGCCCGACAGGCCGATCAGCTCGCGGATCAGCGACTGGGCCTCGCGGTAGGCACGTTGGGGGTCGTCCGCTGCCAGGAAGTTGTTCCGTACGAACGTCGCGATCAGGCCGAGGCCGAGTCCGGTGACCGCCCAGGTGAAGGCGGCGCTGCCCTCGACCTGGGTGATGGTGTCGTTCCAGCAGGCTGATCATGACGTACGCCGCCAGCTCGGCGGACAGGGAGAGCGCCACGCCGCGGGTGCCACGCCGGAGCCCGGACGTGAAGGGCGGCACGGCCAGCGCGCCGAGGATGGCGACGGTCGAGTGCGCGGACAGACCTGCCACCGAGCCGACCAGCGCGGAGTCGAGCACCAGGAGCATCGTCGCGGGGAGCTCCAGCAGCTCACCGGCGGTGACCGCCGCCCAGATGGCACCGAGGGCGACCAGGGTGAGCAGCAGCAGCTGGTTGTGGCTCAGCGCCAGCGGCATCGCCAGCGTGAGCAGTGCGAACGCGCGCGCGCCGACCGCCAGCCAGGTGTACTGCCGGCGCGGGCTATCCCAGCGCATCAGCTGCGGCTCTCGGAGCGGGTCCATCACGTCTCCGACCGGAGAACGAGTCCATGACGTGGATGACCGCCGGGCCCATGACGGCGATGAAGAGGCACGGCAGGATGCAGAAGATCAGCGGGACCGTCATCTTCACCGGAACCTTCTGCGCCTTCTCCTCCGCGCGCTGACGGCGCTTGGTGCGCATCTCGGAGGACTGGATGCGCAGGACGTTGGCGATCGGGATGCCGAAGCTGTCCGCCTGCACCATCGAGGTCACGAAGCTACGGAAGTCGTCGACCTCGGTGCGGTCGGCCAGGCCTCGCAGCGCCTCGGCGCGGCCCTGGCCGATCTGCATCTCGCGCAGCATCCGGCTGAACTCGTCGGCCAGTGGCCCTTCGGTGTTCCGGGCGACCTGCTGGACGGCGGCGTCGAACGCGAGGCCGGACTCGACGCTGATGGTCATCAGGTCGATGGCGTCGGGCAGCTCGCGCTGGATCCGCAGCGAGCGTTCGTAGACCCGCTGGTAGAGGTACAGGTTCGGTCCGAACCAGCCGATGCCTGTGCCGACGACGACCAGGATCCCGCGCATCGGGAAGTGCACGCCCATCAGGGCGGTGAGGGCGAGGGAGATGAAGAACAGCGCGATCGCGCCGATCACCTTCCCGGCCTGGACGCGTTCCACGGACCAGCCGGCGGGGTTCCCGGCGACGTCGAGCCGGTGCCGGATCCGCTCGGGGGCGTCGTTCCCCGGAAGCCGGCGGGCGATGCGAACGGCCCTCACCTGCAGGGGAGCCATGACCCGGTCGGCGAACGACTCGTCGATCTCCTTGATGAGTTGCTTGGGGGCGCCGCTGAGCGCCTCGATCAGGGCCAGCGAGCGGTCGACACCGCTCGAGCCGCTCGCCCGCAGGGACGTTCCCCACGCGAACGAGGCGAGCAGGATCGCGATGATGATGAGGCTGGCGCCGAGGACGAGGAAGAGCGTCATGTCACACCTCCACCTTGATGATGCGTGACATCCAGAAGACGCCCACGGAGAGGATCACCGCGCCACCGACCAGCATCGCGATGCCCAGCGGACGGGTGAACAGGACGTTGACGTAGGTGGGGTTCGCCAAGACCAGGTAGAGGAGAAACGCCGGCGGAAGGCCGCCGAGCACGTAGGCCGAGATCTTGCCCTCGGCGGCGAGGGCTGCCACCTGGCGGCGGATGTACTCGCGCTCGCGCATCGTGCCGGCGACGGTGTCCAGCAGCTCGGCGAGGTTGCCGCCGACCTGGCGCTGGATGTTGATCGCCATCACGACCCAGTCGAAGTCCTTGCTCTGGAAGCGGTCGGCGACACCCTGCAACGCGGTCTCGAGCGACAGCCCCAGGCGGGTCTCGACCAGCACCTTCTTGAACTCCGAGGTGATCGGTTCGGAGCCCTCCCGCACGATCGTGTCGACGGACTGGGCCAGGGAGAGTCCGGCCGCGAGCGAGCCCGACATCAGCGAGAGGGTGTCGGGCAGCTGCGCCTCGAACTTCTTCTTGCGCCTGCTTGCGCTTCCAGCGCAGGTACATCGTAGGCCCGACGGCTCCTGCGACCATGAAGAAGAGACCGATCAGCAGGTTCCCGGCGCCCACCGCGATCCCCACCAGGGAGGAGACGAAGAAGACGCCGGCCATGACCAGCAGCCACTCGTTCGGGTTGAGCGAGCTGCCGGCCCCATCGAGCTGCAAGGCGAGGCGCTGTTCCATCGCCTCGTGACGCTTGAGCACGTTCGACGCGGCCGACTTCGCCGAGCTCAGCGGAGACTCCCGCGTGAGGGAGGGAGGCGCCGACGTCGCGAGCCCGACCGGTGCGTCAGAGCCCGCTCGGTCGGCGTACTGCTGGACGCGTTCCTCGGTCGACAGCGAGCGCTCGCTGGGGACCGCCAGCACCAGCAGCACGATCAGGCCGAGGGCGAGGATCGCCAGACCCGCGTACATCAGCCAGTCGGGTGCTGCGGTCAACGCCGTCACGGGTGTCATCGCACGTCGTCCAGGGCGAAGAGCATCGGGTCGACGGTGACGTTGGAGTGCTCCATCTTCTCCAGGAACTTGGGGCGAAGACCGGTCGCTCGGAGGTAGCCCTGGGCGCGGCCCTCACCGTCGAACCCGGACGTGTGGTCGTAGGTGAAGATGTCCTGGAGGGTGATCACGTCACCCTCCATCCGCTCCACCTCGGTGAGGCTGGTGATCCGGCGTGACCCGTCCTTGAACCGGGTCTGGTGCACGATCAGGTCGACCGCGGACGCCACCTGCTCGCGGATCGCGCGCACCGGCAGGTCCATGCCGGCCATCAGCACCATCGTCTCCATGCGGGCCAGGGTGTCGCGCGGACCGTTGGAGTGGAGGGTACAGATCGAGCCGTCGTGACCGGTGTTCATGGCCTGGAGCATGTCGAGCGCGGAGGCGTCGCGGACCTCACCGACGATGATCCGATCGGGACGCATACGCAGGCTGTTCTTGACCAGGTCGCGGATCGAGACCATGCCCTTGCCCTCGATGTTGGCCGGGCGGGACTCGAGGCGGACCACGTGGTCCTGCTTGAGCTGGAGCTCCGCGGCGTCCTCGATGGTCACGATGCGCTCGTCCTCGGGAATGAACGACGACAGCACGTTGAGCGTGGTGGTCTTGCCGGCGCCGGTGCTCCCGGAGACGATGATGTTGAGGCGGCCGCGCACGCAGGCCTCGAGGAAGCCGGCCGAGCGCCGACTGAGGCTGCCGAACGCGATCAGGTCCTTGACCGTCAGCGGGTCGGCGGCGAACTTCCGGATCGTCAGGGTGGAGCCGTCGAGGGCCAGTGGCGGGATCACGGCGTTGACACGGCTGCCGTCGGGCAGTCGGGCGTCGACCATCGGGCTGGACTCGTCGACACGACGGCCGATGCGGGACACGATCTTGTCGATCGTGCGGCGCACGTGGGCCTCGTCGCTGAAGTGCGCGGACGCCTTCATCAGCTTGCCCTCGCGCTCGAGCCAGATCGAGTCCGGCCCGTTCACCATGACCTCGGAGACCTCGACGTCGCGCAGGAACGGCTCGATCGGTCCGTAGCCGAGGATGTCGTCGCTGATCTCCTGGGTGAGCCGGTTGCGGTCGGCGTTGCTGATCGGACGCTCCTGAGAGCTCATCAGCTGGGCCAGCACCGCGCGGACCCGGTGGTCGAGGTCGGCCTGGTCGAGGTTGGCATCGTAGAGCTGAGGGCCCAGCTGCTTGAGGAGCTCGGAGTGCACGTCGTGCTTGAGCTGCTCGAGCCGCTCGTTCTCGGCGTTGCCGCGACGGTTGCTGACGCGCGTCGACGCCTTGCTGCCCTTCAGCTTCGGGCTGGACGACTCCGTGTCGCCTTCGGCACCACGCGGGCTGCGGGGCGACGGATCGGGCTCCTGGCCCTCGGGATCCGACGAGGGCGGTGGTGGCGGCGGGGCCCCGCTGTCGCTGGCCTTACGAGCGGCGGCAAGACGTTCGGCGAGACTGCTCACGATGTCACCTCTTGATCCGGAAGAGCTTGGCGAAGCGGTCGTTGTCGGTGCCCGGCTGTCGTCCCTGGCCCGAGGACGAGTCACTGACGGGTTCCCCGACCAACAGTGCCGAGAGGTTGCGGAAGGCGGCGCTCGAGGGGTGGTTGGGGCTCGCCGCGATGATCGGCGTGCCGGCGTTGGTGGCGGCGGCGATGTCGATGGACGTCGAGATCTGCGAGGCGACGTGCATGCCGAGGATGGTCTCGACCTTCTCCGCCCCGATGCCGACCGCGTCGTCCGCACGGTTGAGCAGCAGGTAACGGTGGCCACGCCCGATGTTGAGCATCTCGAGGGTGTCCAGCGCGACCTTGACGTTCTTCAGGGTCGGCACGTCGAGGGTCGCCACGATGATGCACTCGTCGGTCTCGTCGAGCGCGGTCAGCGTCTGCTCGTCGAACGCCGGCGCGGTGTCGACGACGATGTAGTCGTACATCGTGCGCAAGGTGCGCAGCAGCTTGGAGATCAGCAGGGGCGAGATCCGTTCGCGGACGTCGGGGTGGCTCGGCGCGGCGAGGACCACGAGGTAGTCCTGGTAGCGGGTCAGCAGCGAGCTCAGCATCGGGGCATCGAGGTCGTCCTCCGACCCGATGGCGTGCTCCACGGTGTGGGACGGGAACAGCTGGAGCGTGATCGCGACGTCGCCGAACGCGAGGTCGAAGTCGACCAGGCACACGTGCCGGGCGCCCTTGTCGCTGAGGGCCAACGCGAGGTTGACCGCGACGGTCGTCTTCCCCACCCCACCCTTAGGCGAGAAGATCGAGATCACGTGCCCGTTGTGCTTGGTCGCCTCGGGACCCCGGAGGGCCTGCGAGAACTGGTGGGCGCGCGAGACGGCGCCGGCGACCAGGTGGAGGTCGTCGATCGCCACCACCTCGCGGGCGCCCGCCTGCATGGCACGAGCCAGGAGCGCGGTGTCCAGGGCGGGGCGGACGAAGACGACGCTGGTGGTGGGCCGTGAGGTGCGGAGCGCCTCGCAGACCGTCACGCCGTCGCCGAACGAGATGTTCGGCCCCAGCACCACGACGTACTCCTCGGGGTGCAGGGTGAGCCAGGGCAGCAGCCGCTCGGTGGAGTCCACCGACTGGCAGCCCGGTGGGAGCGCTCCGAGCAGCCGTCGGGCGGTGGTGCTGTCGGGGTCGACGATGACGGGCATCTAGATCACCTGAAGAGGGACGGGACGAGGGTGGAGGTGCCGGGCGCGGGGTGGACCAGGCTCTTGTCGGTGAGCAAGCCGAAGGTCAGATCCAGCGCCTTGGACGAGATGATCACCTTCTGCGCCTCCTTCTGCGTGACCGCGAGGGTCAACAGAGTACGAGGAAGCTGCTCCGTGGTCTGCGTCCCGCTCGCCGGGTCGGTCGTCGTCGAGGTGGTCGGCGGCTGCGGCGAGCCTACGTTGAGGACGGTCACCTTGGGCAGCAGCAGTCGGGTCGACTGGACGGCGGTGGCCTGCCCGCCCGCAAGGGAGCCAGTGACGAAGATGGCCACCTCGGAGCCGTTCTGGATGTTCCCGGCGACGCGGTCAGGATCGGTGAGGTTGACCGAGATCGCGATCTTCCCCGGTGGGATCGCCAAGGGTGAGGCCGCTGCAGCCGCCGTCTTGCTGAACGCGCTGGCCACCAGGACCTGCCCCTGGAAGATGTCCGTCTGGGCGATCATGCCCTGCCCCTGGAGCTGGCTCGTGGACGTCACCGCGTCGGGGACCGTGGTGGCGTAGTCGGCCGGCACTGACTGCAGCTGGATCTTCCCGGCTGCGAGGGCTGAGTCGTAGGTCTCGTTCGCACCGATGTTGGCGCTGGCGACGACGACATCCGTGGTCTGGACCGCGTCCTTCTTGACGTTGTTGACGTACAGGAAGACCAGGCCCGTGCCGATGAGGGCGACGAAGACGGCGAAGATGAGGAGGATTCTGCGGCGGTCCATGTCGGGCGTTCCCTTTCGCTCGGACACCGTCCGGCGGGTAGCGGGCGGGCGTACGTCGTGGTGCGGCCCGGAGTCGGGAGGACTGGAGCCCCTGGTTGAGCCCGAAACACGCGAGTCAGATGTTATGAGCGGGAAGGACGTTGCGGAGGCGATTTGCAAAATCTTCGCCCCGGGACAGGTGCACCCTTGCGTAGGGACGGGCCCGTGTGTCAGCGCCCGGGGAACGCCCGGGATCCGTCGTACGACGCGCCCCGAGGTGCGTCATCCGGCGAATGACCCCTCGAACGCGCTCAGACGAACAAGCCGGCGATCTCGTCGCGGAGCTCACGGACCACCACGTTCCGTTTGAGCTTGAGGCTCGGGGTGAGCTGACCACCCTCCTCGGTCCAGTCGTCCGGCAGGATCACGAACTTGCGGATCGACTCCGCACGGGACACCGCGGCGTTCGCGTCGTCGACCGCCAGCTGTACCTCGGCGCGGAGGTCGGGATCGTCGACCAAGGAGGCCAGGTCGCCGGTCTTGTCGTGCGCCTCGGCCCAGCCCGGGAAGGCATCCGCGTCGATGGTGACCAGAGCGGCGATGAAGGGCCGCCCGTCGCCGACGACCAGGCACTGGCTGACCAGGCTGTGGGCACGGACCCGGTCCTCCAGCACGGACGGCGCGACGTTCTTGCCCCCCGCGGTCACCAGGATCTCCTTCTTCCGGCCGGTGATCCGTACGAAGCCCTCTTCGTCGATCTCGCCGATGTCGCCGGTGTGGAACCATCCGTCGCGCTCGAGGACCTCCCGGGTCGCGTCGTCGTTGTTCCAGTAGCCGGCGAACACCTGGCCGCCGCGGAAGAGCAGCTCGCCGTCGTCGGCGACGCGCACCTCGGTGCCGGGCAGTGGCTGCCCGACGGTGCCGATCTTGAGCGCGTCGGGGCGGTTGGCGGTGAGCGCCGCGGTGGTCTCGGTGAGTCCGTAGCCCTCGAGCACGACGAAGCCGATCCCACGGTAGAAGTGACCCAGCCGGTCGCCGAGGGGGGCGCCGCCGGAGATGGCGAACCGGCACCGGCCGCCGAGGGCGGCGCGGAGCTTGGCGTAGACCAGCCGGGAGAACACGGCGTGCCGGGTGCGGAGCGCCAGTGAGGGCCGGCCCCGGTCGAGGGCCCTGGAGTAGGCGATGGCGGTGTCGGCTGCGCGGTCGAAGATGCCGCCACGGCCCTCGGAGGTGGCCCGCTGCGAGGCGGTGTTGAAGACCTTCTCGAAGACCCGAGGCACCGCCAGCACGAACGTCGGCTGGAACTCGCCGAGGTCGCTGGTCAGGTGCTTCACGTCGGCGCTGTGCCCCAGCCGGACCCGTGCCTTCACGGCCCCGACCTGGATGATCCGCGCGAAGACGTGGGCGAGCGGGAGGAACAGCAGCGTCGAGGCGTCGTCGGCCTCGAAGAGCTCGTGCAGCTCGGGCACGGCCACGCCGAGCTCGGTCATGAAGTTGCCGTGGGTGAGCATGCAGCCCTTGGGGCGTCCGGTGGTGCCGGAGGTGTAGATGACCGTCGCCAGGTCGAGCGGTGTCGCCGTCGTGCGCCGGGACTCGAGCTCGTCGTCGGAGATGTCGTCGCCCAGCCGCCGGAGCACGTCCACGGCGTTGTCGGTCAGCGACCACACGTGGTTGAGCTCGGGCAGACCCGTGCGCCGTTCCGCGATGCGGGCGGTGTGCTCGGGGCCCTCGGCCACGACCGCACGGGCGCCTGAGTCACCGAGGATCCACTCGATCTGCTCGGCCGAGGACGTCTCGTAGACCGGCACCGTGACCAGGCCGGCGAACCAGATGGCGTAGTCGACCAGCGTCCACTCGTACCGGGTCTTGGAGATCAGGGCGACGCGCTCGCCCGGCTGCAGCCCGGCGGCCACCAGGCCCTTGGCCACCGCCCGCACCTCGGTGAGGAACTCCTGGGCAGTGACGCGTGACCACTCGGTCCCGGTACGACGCGAGAAGACCACGGCGTCGGGAGCCTCGTGGGCGTTGCTCACCACGTCGTCGGTCAGGTTGCCGGTCGTCGGCACCTCGACGTTCAGCGGGACGGAGAACTCTCGCACGGTGCCTCCACGCAGGCGGTCGGGAATCTCCCCGGAGGCTACCGGCCAGAGGACCGCCAGGTGACCGGCCAGGTGAGCGGCCAGGTGACCGGCAGAGCGTCCGGTAGGCTCGCCGAGCCCGGGACGCCGACCACCGCGCCTGGGCGGACGAGGACGAGAAGGGGTCACATGGCCGACCAGACCGAGTCGTCGATCGTCGTCGACGCACCCCCCGACCAGGTCATGGACGTCATCGCCGACTTCGCGGCGTACCCCACCTGGGCGAAGGGCGTCCGGTCCGCCGACGTGGTCGCCACCTTCCCCGACGGTCGCGCCGAGCAGGTCTACTTCGAGCTGGATGTCTCGCCGATCAAGGATGAGTACACCCTCGAGTACGTCTGGACCGGGTCCGAGCAGGTCACCTGGACGCTGGTCGAGGGCAAGATGCTCCGCGCTCTCGACGGCGCCTACGTCCTCACCGCGCTGCCGGCCGGCGGCACGGACGTCACCTACCGGCTCTCCCTCGACGTGTCGATCCCCTTGATCGGGATGCTCAAGCGCAAGGGCGAGAAGATCCTCATCGACGCCGCGCTCAAGGGCCTGAAGAAGCGCGTCGAGTCGCTCGGCTGACGGCCGGGCGGGCAGATGACGCGGATCCTGCTGTTCACCGGCAAGGGCGGGGTGGGCAAGTCGACGGTCGCTGCCGCGACCGCGACGCTCGCCGCCCGCTCGGGTCGACGCACCCTGGTGCTGTCCACGGACGCCGCCCACTCCCTGGCCGACGCCTTCGGGGCGAGCATCGGCACCGAGGCGGAGGAGGTCGCCCCGGGGCTCTTCGTCCACCAGGTCGACGCGCAGCGCCGCTTCGAGGAGTCGTGGGCCGACATCCAGCGCTACCTGCTCGCCGTCCTCGAGGTCGCGGGCGTCGACCCCGTCGCGGCGGAGGAGCTCACCGTCGTGCCGGGCGCCGAGGAGGTGCTGGCGCTCCTCGAGCTCCGGCTGCACGCGCTGTCCGAGGAGTGGGACACCATCGTGGTCGACTGTGCGCCGACCGCGGAGACCCTGCGGCTGCTGGCTCTGCCCGAAGCCCTGGGCTGGTACATGAGCCGGGTCTTCCCGGTCGAACGACGCGTGGTCAAGGCCCTGCGACCGGTCCTGTCGCGGGCGGCGGGCATCCCGATGCCCGAAGACGACGTGTTCTCGGCGGTCGAGCGACTGCACGCCGAGCTCGACGAGGTGCGCGGGCTGCTCACCGGGCCCGAGGCGGGGGTACGGATCGTGCTCACCCCGGAACAGGTGGTGCTGGCCGAGGCCCGACGCAGCTACACCACGCTGTCCCTGTTCGGCTACCGCGTGGACGGCGTCGTGGCCAACCGGATCTTTCCCGCCGGAGGCGACGACCCCTGGCGCGCCGGCTGGGTCGCGGCCCAGCGGGCCGTGCTGGGGCAGGTCGACGACTCGTTCACCGGCATCGAGGTCTGGCGGTCGCCCTACCAGCCGGCTGAGCCGGTCGGGCTCGACGCCCTTGCCGCCTTCGGTCGTGCCCTCTACGGCGACCGCGACCCGCTCGCCGTACCACCCGCGGCGGAGCCGTTGCGGATCACCCGCACGACCGCTGGAGCCGTGCTCCGGCTGCGACTCCCGCTGGTCGCCGGCACCGACGTCGATCTCGCGAGGGACGGCGACGACCTGGTCGTGACCGTGGGGTCGTATCGTCGTCTCCTGACTCTGCCCGCCGGTCTGTCCCGACACCGGGTCGCCGGTGCCCGCGTGGACGGAGGCGAGCTGCAGGTGAGGTTCTCCGCGGTACCAGAAGAGGAGACGTGACCCCCGCATGACACAGACCGACGATCCCGTCGACACCGGCGTGGGCAGCGTCGCCGAGGAGGCGGCCAAGCTCCTCGGTGCCCTCTCGGGCTGGGCGCGCGAGAACGGTGACGGCCTCTACGACGGCGTGCAGGACGGGCTGTCGTCGATGGCGGAGGAGCTCCACGACCACGCCTCGACCGGCTCGCCGGAGTGCGCGTGGTGCCCGGTCTGCCGGACCGTCGCCGCAGTTCGGCACGCCAGCCCCGAGGTGAGGGCCCACCTGAGCACCGCGGCCTCGTCGCTGATGCTGGCGGTGTCCGGCCTCCTGGCGACCCGACCACCGGCCCGTGACCCGCGCCGCGGGGCCGCGACCGGGGTCGAGCGGATCCGGCTCGACGACGACCCCGCGACGGCAGGCGGCACGGTCGCCGACGCCGCTGCCGACGCGGACGAGCCTGCCGACGCCGGGTGGGTCACCTGGGCCGAGGACGCGGAGTCATGAGCCTGGCCTGCGGGATCGACGTCGGCGGCACCAAGATCGCGGGCGGCGTGGTGGACGAGAAGGGCTTCATCCTGGAGGAGCTCCGGGTCGAGTCCCCGGCCACCGACGCAGCCGCGATCGAGCAGGCGATCGAGGGCCTGGTGACCGACCTCCGGAGCCGCCACGAGATCGAGGCGGTCGGGGTGGGTGCCGCCGGCTACATCGACAAGGCCCGCGCCGTCGTCCTGTTCGCGCCCAACCTTGCCTGGCGCGACCTCGACCTCAAGGCGGACCTCGAGGCCAAGCTCGACCTTCGCGTGGTCGTCGAGAACGACGCCAACGCAGCGGCGTGGGGGGAGTTCCAGTTCGGTGCCGGGCACGACGTCGACGACCTGCTGCTGGTCACGGTCGGCACCGGCGTGGGTGGCGGGGTGGTTCTCGACGGGGCGCTCTACCGCGGCGCCTTCGGCGTCGGCGCCGAGATCGGACACATGCGCGTCGTCCCCGACGGGATCCTGTGCGGCTGCGGCAACTACGGCTGCCTGGAGATGTATGCCAGCGGCTCGGCGCTGGTCCGCGAGGTCCGGGCGGCCGCCCGCGCCGGATCGCTGCTGGCCGCCGACCTGGTCGACCGGGCGGGTGGCGACCCGGCCGACATCACCGGACCGCTGGTCACCGAGGCCGCCGTCGCCGGCGACCCGTTCGCGATCGAGCACCTCGCGTCGCTGGGTCGCTGGCTGGGCGAGGGGATCGCGTCGCTGACCGCGGTCCTCGACCCGGCCGTGGTCGTGGTCGGCGGTGGCGTCAGCGCGGCTGACGAGCTCCTCCTCGAACCGACGCGGAGAGCCTTCGCCGGACAGCTCACCGGGCGCGGCCACCGGCCGATGCTGGAGATCCGCAAGGCCCGGCTCGGCAACCGGGCCGGCCTCATCGGGGCCGCTGACCTCACCCGGTACTGACGTTCCTGGATTGTTGTTGCGCGATTCGAAGCGCAGCCTGATCGGGTGGCGATGGCACGATCCGGGGCATGGCCTCAGCCGGCGACAAACTCGTGGCACGGCTGCCCGCCGTGCTGGTGGGCTGCACCCTCGTCTGGGTCACCGTTCATGCCTGGGCGTCCGCTGTCGGACCCGGACTCGTGGTGGCACCTCCGGCTGGGCCATGAGTTCCTCCAACAAGGGTCCCTCTCCGCGCCCACTCACTGGTCGTCGCTTCGCCACGAGCACCTGGGTCCCCACCCAGCCTCTGCCCGAGGTGGTGTCCGCGGTGACCGAGCGCCTGTTCGGACTGCCAGGAGTGGTCTGGCTGTACGTGGCTTCGCTCATCGCGCTCGTCCTGGGCACCTACTTCCTCGACCGGGTCTGGGCAGATCCCCTACCGGCCGCAGTTGCGACGCTTCTCTTCGTGGCAGCCGCCGAGAATGCGATGACGGCGCGTCCGCAGCTGGTGAGCTACGGCCTGCTTGCGGTCGTCGTCACCACGTGGCTGCGCTCCGAGCGGGACCTTCGTCCGCGCTGGTGGCTGATCCCGCTGTGCTGGCTGTGGTCCCTGTGCCACGGATTCTGGTTCATCGGGGTCGGCTACGGCGCTCTGGCTGTCGCTGGCCGTGATGCTGAGCCGCCGCGCCTCAGCCGCGGAGCTGTGGCGGCTGGCGGCGGTGGCTGTCGGCTCGGGTCTGGTGGTGCTGCTCAACCCAGTGGGCCCCCGCGTGTTCCTGGCGCCCTTCGTGGTCTCGGCCCGTGGCCACTACATCACGGAATGGCAGCGCACTTCCCTGACGTCGGGGCCGGCTCTCATCGTCCTTGGCGATGGTCCTCTGCGTTGTCGCCATCTGGGCTTGGAGCCGGAGCGAGATCACCTGGTTCAAGGTGTTCCTCGTGGTCGGCGCCTTGGTCCTGACCTGGTATGCCGTGCGCACCGTCGCCTTGGCCGGCGTCGTGATGTCACCTCTGGTGGCCTCCGCACTTCAGCAAGTGATCGCTCCGGAAGGCCGGGGTACCGGTCGGTCGCGCGTCGCGCGTCGGTCCTCGGGGGGGCTCTGGATTTTTGATGGGCGTAGCCGTTGCACTGTTGGCGCTCACAGCCGTCGTCGTTCCCCATACCGCGGAGAAGCCCGGGAAGGTCCCGAGCGAGTTCAACGAGGCCCTGGACAGGCTGCCCGCCGGGTACCCCTGTCCTCAATGCCTACATGCTCGGAGGCTGGCTGGCGTGGGCTCATCCGGATCTGAACCGGTGGATCGATGGCCTGGCCGACGCCTATCCCGTATCCCAGCTTCGGGACACCGCGAAGCTCAACGAGCAGTCCCCCGGGTGGTACGCGTTGGTTCGCGGCTCGCGCGCCCGGGTCGCCATCCTTGATGCGGACTCTTCCTTGGCGGCGGCACTGGAGGAGCGCGGCTGGACATCGGTCGCCACCGACGCAGGATTCGTGCTCCTTCGTTCTCCCAGGCACCACCTACATGTCGGGTAGACCCGACGCCGAGGCAGCCTCAGAGGCGGGCGCCGTCGTCGTCGGGGTCGCGTGGCTCGGTCGACATGGTGGCCACGAGGTAGGCGAACGACGCCAGGAACGCCACCACGAGAGCGCCGGTGAGGATGCCGGGCAGCGGATAGTCGAGGACCACCACGATCAGCAGCAGCACCGGTGGCGCGATCAGACCGATCCAGGCGAACCGACGGTCGGTCGAGATCTCGGGCGGTGGTGGCAGCGGAGGTGGCACGAACTTCTCGTCGTCCGGTTCGGACCTGTTGATCTCGGCGGCCAGCTCAGGCCGGTCCGTGGGGAGCTCGGGGTCGGCGTGCGGCGTCGTACCCGCCGGTTCGGCGGCGCCGTCGGTGATCTCTCCGTCCTCGGGGCCGGAGAGGTCGTCCGACACCAGGGGCAGGTCACCGTAGTGGTCGACGATCTCGCGCCAGGCCAGCTCCTCGGCCTGTGCGCGCTCGGCCCGCTCGTCCCGCGGGCCGTCGTCGCGGCTGCTCACACCGGTCAGCCTAAGCGCTACCCGGGAACGCGCGCCCCCGGGTCGTCCGTGCCGGGTCGTCCGCCCCAGGCTCGCGTCAAGGTGACTCTCAGGCGGACGACCCCGTGGGGGCGGTCACCCGAGCCACGAACTCCGCAGACTCCGCGACGATCCGGTCGGCGTCGTGGTCGAGGGTCGCGACATGGAAGCTGTTGTCCAGCATCCGCTCCTCGACATCGGTCGAGGAGACGTGCTCGAGCACCGTCGGCGACGACGAGGGGTCGATGACGTGGTCGACGGTCGAGCGGAAGTAGAGCAGGGGCTGGGTGACCCGACCGAGGGCGGGCACCACGGCTTTCCACATCTCCAGGACCTGGGCGAGGCCCTTGAGCGGGAGCTTGGGATAGCCGACCTCGTCCTGGCCGGGCTTCTTGATGTCGTTGACGACACCCTTCAGCCCGGGGACGAGGTGCTTGAGGACCGGCAGCGCCACCAGCTCCTTGCGGTCGGTGGAGACGAACGGGTTGACGAGCACGACGCCCGCGACCTGGTCGCCCCGCTCCTCGGCCAGCCGGAGCGCGACGGAGCCGCCCATGGACAGGCCGCCGACCACGACTGCGTCGCAGGAGTCGCGGAGGCGGTCGAACGCCGCCTCCGCCTCGTCGTACCAGTCGGTCCAGGCGACCTGGTTGAGGTCCTGCCACCTCGTGCCGTGGCCGGGCAGCCTGGGGACCTCGACGGCGTAACCGAGGTCGTGGAGCGCGCGCCCCCAAGGCTTCATCGACGCGGGTGACCCGGTGAAGCCGTGCACGAGCAGCACGCCGACCGGACGACCGCCGGTCAGCTCCGGCCGGGCCGGGAGAGCGATCGGGTCGGTGGGCGCCTCGGGGTTCGAGGGGGCAGGCTGCGACATGCGCGCATCCTGCCGTACGCGTGACGGCTCGTCACGGATCCCGCGCCAGGCGTGGGACTAGGGTGGGCAGCAGCGCCGACGACGGGCGCCAGAGACAGACGAGGGGGTCGGGTTGCTCTACTGGTTCATGAAGTGGGTTGCTCTCGGGCCCTGGTTGAAGCTGGTCTTCCGTCCCCATGTCGAGGGGGCCGAGCACGTGCCGGCCACCGGCCCCGCGATCCTGGCCAGCAACCACCTGTCCTACACGGACTGGATGTTCATGCCGCTGATGCTGCCGCGGCGGGTGACGTTCGTGGCCAAGGCTGAGTACTTCACGACGCCCGGCATCAAGGGCTGGTTCCAGAAGAAGTTCTTCTCCGGTGCGGGTCAGGTGCCGATCGACCGCTCCGGCGCCAACGCCGCCGAGGGAGCGCTCGCGTCGGCTCGAGGGATCCTGGCCGAGGGCGACCTGTTCGGGATCTACCCCGAGGGCACCCGCTCCCACGACGGTCGGCTCTACCGCGGCAAGACCGGCGTGGCCCGGCTGGCGTTGGAGACCCAGGTGCCGGTGATCCCGGTCGCGGTCGTCGGTACCGATGTGGTGGCGCCTCCCGGCAAGACGTTCGGGACCTTCACCCGGCCACGGGTGCGATTCGGCGAGCCGCTCGACTTCTCCCGCTACGAGGGCATGGAGAACGACCGCTACATCCTGCGCGCGATCACCGACGAGATCATGTACGAGATCATGCAGCTGTCCGGCCAGGAGTACGTCGACGTCTACGCCACCAAGGCCAAGGACCTCGCCCAGACCTCCGCCGCCGACGCCAAGCGGGCCGAGCGCGAAGCGGCCGAGGCGATCTCGGGCGAGCAGAAGCAGGCATCCTGACCGGCCTGACTGGGCCTTCGCCGCGTGAGCTCATCCCCGGTCTCCGGCGTCCGGTCCGGCCGACGGAGCCGGCGGCGATCGCCGTCGAGGACCGCATGTACCGCTGGCTGGCGGTGCTCCGGTTCGTGCTGCTCGCCAACACGATCGGACTGAACCTGCATCGCGGCGGGTTCTCCCACCCGGCGTGGGCGGCGCTGGTGCTGCTCGGCCTGGTGGTCTGGACGGTGTTGATCAGCTGGGTCTACAGCTCCTACGCCCGTCGTACGACGTTCTGGGTCGTGGCCGACCTGGTGGTGGCGCTGCTCGCGGTGGCCTCCACCGCACTGGTCAAGGAGCCGGGCTACCACTCGACCCTGCCGGGCTTCTGGGTGATGGCTGCGATGTTCGCGTGGTCGATCCACTGGCGCTTCTACGGCGGGCTGGTCGGCGGCGGTGCTGCTGTCGCTCGACGACTTCCTGACCCGGCACTACCTGTCCGAGACCGTCTACGGCAACCTCTTCCTGCTGCTCATCGGCGGCCCCATCGTCGGGCTCATGGTCGACTCGCTGCTGCGCTCGGCCGCCCGGACAGCCGTGGCCGAGCGCACCGCGGCGGCGGCCACCGAGCGCACCCGGCTGGCCCGCGTCGTCCACGACGGGGTGCTCCAGGCTCTCGCCCTGGTCCAGCGACGCGGTCCCGACCTCGGCCCCGAAGGCGTCGAGCTCGGGCGGCTGGCAGGGGAGCAGGAGCAGGCGCTCCGGGCGCTGATCCGGCAGCAGGACGCCGTGACCACCGCGGTCGTCGACGAGGGAGCCGCTGCCGGCGCCTCCGACCTGGTGGCCGCCCTTTCGGGGCTCGAGCGCCGGCCGGGCGTCTCGGTGGCGGCCCCGCCGGACCCTGTGCTGCTGCCTTCCGACGTGGTGGCCGAGGTCGTGGCCGCGGTCGCCGCCTGCCTCGACAACGTCGCTGCGCACGTGGAGCCGGACGCGCCGGCCTGGGTGCTGCTCGACACCTCCGTCGATCAGGTGCATCTCACGGTGCGCGACGAGGGGCCGGGCATCCCCGAGGGCCGGCTCGAGCGGGCGGCACAGGAGGGCCGGCTCGGGGTCTCGAGCTCGATCCAGGGGAGGCTGCGCGACCTGGGCGGCACCGCCGACGTGTCGACCGGCGACTACGGGACGGTCTGGGAGCTGACCGTTCCGCGCTGAGAGATCCGATCGCTGAGGATCCGTTGGGCCAGGAAGCCGATCAGGGCAGCGAGAGCGACTCCGACCCAACCCGACGGCCCGCCGTGCTGGAGGCTCACGACGAAGGCATTGTGGTGCCAGACCTGGCTGCCAGGGAGCCACGCATCGTCGTGGACGCGCGCCGTACGCCGTGGCGAACATCTCGACGGCGACGACCGGTCCGAAGAGGATGCGCTCGACCCGACCCATGCGCACCGGCAGAGAGGGCAAGCGCCGGAGCGGCGCAGGCGAGCATCTCCAGACCCAGCCGGTACCCGTAGAAGACGTCGCCGCCCCAGAACCGGTTCAGCACCCCCTGCATCACCGTGTAGGCGAGGCCGCCCCACACCAGGGACGTGGACCAGTCGGGAAGCCGACGCCAGGAGCGCACCAGCGCGGGCAGCAGCAGGAGGGTGGCCGGGGTCCACACGAAGATGCCCCGGTCGGGAGCGACCCAGAAGCCGAGCTGGTTGACCAGACTGATCGGGTGGGCCGCGGCGTAGTCCGCGAACGCGCCCGCGTCGTAGGCGGCGGTCGGGTCCCAGGTCCCGTACATCCAGTGCGTCCAGACCGACAGCAGGGCCAGGAAGAGAGCCGCTGACCAGACCGATCCTCAGCACGATCGCCGGTGATCGCCGCCGCCACCCGACCAGCAGTCCGAAGAGCGCCACGATCAGAGCGGCGTGCAGCCGCCCCCAGAGCGTGATCCCTCCGAAGAGGCCGGCCCACCACCACCGGTTGCCGGAGGCAGCCCAGGCCATGCCGCAGATGCCGAACACGGTGATGGTGTGCGGCCACACGCCGTTCGCACCCGACCGTCCAGATGGGAGTGGCGAACCCGAAGACCAGCACCGCCACCAGGGCCTGCCACTGGGGGACCGTCAGCCTGCCGCAGGGCCAGGAAGAGAAGAGTCACCGAGCCAGCAGTGATCAGGGCGGCGCTCAGCCCACCAGGGACCGTGCTGAAGCTGCCGCGGCCCAGGAGCCAGTACGCCGGGAGAGCCGCTGCGATGACGCCGGGGGCGCGGCCGATCACCGTGTGCCCGTGCGCGACGTGCACCCAGGTCCCGCGCAGCGGATTGTGCTCGAGCAGTGGGATGGGTGTGGTGTCGAACCACGGGTTGCCGGTCCTGGCGACGTGCCACGAGGCGAAGTTCGCCGTCCACACGTCCATGCTGACCGTCTGGTGCGCGATGGTGACCCCGTAGACGACGGCTCAGAGAACGAACAAGGACACCGGGAGGACCCACGGCGGGAGACGAGGTGTCTCCTTCTGCGGGTGGCGGGTGGTGGAGACCTCGTCGGCGGCCGTCATCCGATCTCCGCCGCGTCGCTTGGCACGACGGAAGGGGCGGTCACCGATGCGTGGACGGCGAGCGCGACCAACGTCAACGGCCCGAGCCGCCGGCGTCGCCTGAGCGGCATCGTCGGCTCTGCTGCGCGCAGGACCTGAGGTACGACGGACATGATGGTCCCATCGTTGCCCGAACCGCGCACCGTCGCCTTGTTTTCCTCGAAAAGGTAAAACTTTCCGATCGTCAGCCCTAGGATGCGAAGGCCGCTTGAGCGAGAGGGGTGTGCCGTGAAACTCGTCGTGCAGATCCCCTGCCTCAACGAGGAAGCCACGCTGCCTCTCGTGCTGCACTCGATCCCGCGAAGCATCCCGGGGATCGACGAGATCGTCGTCCTCGTGATCGACGACGGCTCGACCGACAAGACCGTCGAGGTGGCTCGTTCGCTGGGCGTCACCCACTTCGTGCGCCACGCCGGCACCCAAGGACTCGGACGATCGTTCCAGGACGGCGTCAACTACGCGCTGAGCATCGGCGCCGACATCGTGGTGAACACCGACGGCGACAACCAGTACCCGCAAGAGCGGATCGGCGACCTGGTCCGGCCGATCGTCGAGGGCAAAGCGGACATCGTCATCGCCGACCGTCAGGTCCACCTGGTCGAGCACTTCTCGCGGTCCAAGGTGGCCCTGCAGAGCTTGGGTAGCCGGGTCGTGAACAGGGCTGCGGGCACGACCCTGCCCGACGCTGCAAGCGGCTTCCGCGCCTACTCCCGCGAGAGCCTGATGCGGCTCAACACGGTCACGCGCTTCAGCTACTGCATGGAGACGATCATCCAGGCCGGCGTGAAGCGGCTGCGCATCGAGAGCGTGCCGGTCGTCACCAACCCGAAGACGCGCGAGTCACGGCTGTTCAGGTCCACCCGGCAGCACGTGTTCAAGTCGGCGGCAGCGATCATCCGGTCCTACATCATGTACAAGCCCTATGCGATCTTCGGCTGGGTGGCCTTCACGTTGGCGGTGCTCGGCCTCCTGCCCTTCGTCAGATACGTCGTGCTGGTGGCCCTGGGCGAACCCGGCCATGGTCACGTCCAGTCGTTGCTGGTCGGCTCCGTGCTGATGATCCTGGGGTTCCTCAGTGTGATGCTCGGCATCATCTCCGACCTGATCCGAACCAATCGGATCCTCCTGGAGAGCAGCCTCGAGCACGTCAAGCGGGCCCGCTTCGACGGCTCGCAGGTGGCCTCGGGGATGGTCGAGTCATTGGGCGACCCGTCACTGCGCGGCTGACCGGGCTAGCGGCGCCGACCGACGGCGACCATGGCGGTGCCGCGGTGTGGTGACAGGCGCTGGAGAAGGACGAACGGGAGCACGGCGACCCCGATGAGCCATCCCGTGAGCCGGCTGTGCGGCTGCAGCTGCCGTCCTGAGCTGCCGGTACGCTCCTCGACCGACCGGTCTCGGGCCGAGTCGCGGCGGCGCGCGATCCGGTTGCGGACCCCTTCGAGGAGGTAGCCGATCGGCCAGCCGTAATGGGTGACCTCGATGTCGTCGAAGCCGGCGCCGCCGAGCAGGTCGCGCATCTGCGGGGCCGAGTACCTGCGAAAGTGGCCCACGGCCTCGTCCCATGCGCCCATCCGGGACGGACCGGCAGGCACCGACACCAGGATGTGCCCACCCGGCCGCACCAGGCCCGACCACTCGGCGAGCACGCCCCTGTCGTCAGGCAGGTGCTCGAGGACCTCGAAGGCGCACACCAGGTCGAACAGCTCGCCGGGAGGCACCGCAGTGTGGTCACCGTGGACGACGCTGCCCGAGGTGCCTGAGAGACGCTCGCGTGCGAGCCGGTAGGACGTGTCGTCGGGCTCGATCGCGAGGTAGCTGGGAGCAAGTCGCGCGAGGCGAGCGGCGAATGCCCCGCCCCCGCATCCGAGCTCCACGATGTCGCGGGGGCGCAGATGCTCCACCAACGGACGGACCGTCGCCCACCGCAGCCGGGCGCCCGGGGCCAGCGGTGGGAAGCCGTCGTTCACCGGCTCACCCCGTCGCTACGCGCACGGGCAGTGCCGACTGCCTCGAGCAGGGGGACCACGACCGTCCGCGGTGCGAACTGCGACTCGGCCCGGTCTCGGGCCGAGCGCTGCAGCGTGGCGACCTCTCGACGATCTGCCAGCAGGGCGCGAAGTGCCTCGGCCAGCGCCTCCGGGTCACCGGGTGGGACGTAGCGGGCGGCGTCGCCCAGGGCCAGACGCTGTGTCGGGGTGTCGGAGGTGACCAGGGCGCACCCGGCCGCTGCCCCCTGGTAGACCTTCGTCGGCACGACCTGGCGGGCCTTCGTGGTCGTGCCGAAGATCCCCAGGCTCACGTCGTGGTCGGCGACCAGACCTGGCAGCCGTTGGATGGCGACCCAGTCGCGCCAGCTGACCCCGGAATGACTTGCCGCCAGTCGCCGACACTCGGCGAGGTCTTGGCCGGTTCCCAGCATCGTGACGTCGATCAGGGGCTCGTCACGCAGGAGGGCGAGGGCGCGTCCGATCACGAGCGTCCCCTGGAGAGGGGTGAAGAGGCCGAAGAAGATCACTCGGAGGGGTGCTGTCGAAGGACTTGCGGTCGCTGCCACCTCGAACCAGGACGCGTCGGCGCCGACCGGTACCACCACCGCCCGGGACCGAGGGGAAGGCGGGAGGCCGGGCAGACGCATGGCGGTGTCGACGACCACGACGTCGGCGGCCTGGAGTGCGCGGTCGTCGACGCCCTCGAGGGCTCGGGACAGGAAACCACCTGGGCGGGCGAGGCCCCGGTCCGCGGCCGTCTCCTCGGCCGACACCAGGTGGTCGAGGACGACGGTCGACCGAGGGAAGAGTCTGCGCGCCAGGCGCACGTCGAAGTGGCCGAGATAGCCGACGAGGACGACGCCGGGCCGCTCGGTCCCGCGGAACCTTCGCGCGCGGATCATCAGACGCACCCAGCACGACAGCAACCGAAGAGCCATCATCGGCAACCGCCACGGCTGCCGCAGGCCCCGTACCCGGGCTGCGGTGTCGAGGTGGAGTGGGACGTTCAGCTCGCTCACATCGACCCCGTGCTCGCGCAGGCCTTCGATCATCACGCGCACACGGGGGTGGCGGGTGACGTCGTAGGTGCCGAACGCAACCCAGCGCATCTCCGCAGGATAACCAGGTGCGGTCCTCGGTTCCTTCATTCCCCGTGGAGCCGTCCCGACGGGGCCACCGCGCCGGGTGAGGAGCCTCGTGTCAGCAGCAGGATCCCGCCGGCGAGCACGAAGTCGACGAGGGCCAGAAGTACGCGAGACGCCAGCACGACAACGACCACGCTGTCGTGCCCCCCCTGGCCGCCGAGACAGCTCGCCAGGGTCACTGCCAGGACGGCCTCACGCACGCCGAGCCCACCCGGCGCGGGCAGGAAGACCATCCCGGCAACGTAGGCGAGCGCGAAACCCCCGATAGCGGGCGCGAGCGCGCGAAGCGTGGGACCACCGACGCCGACGACCAGCGCCCAGCAGTGCAGTCCGAGCAGCAGCCAGGCCAGGAGCGGCCAGGCGAAGGCCCGACGCCACCGACCGACGTCGTCCATGCGCAGCGGCATCGCCCGCTCCAGAGCGGGTCGGCACCAACCGAGCAGCAGCCTTGGACGCAGGATCAGGACGCCGAGCAGCGCGGCCGGCACGACCAGCAGGAGCCGGACCCAGCCGTGGCCGACGTAGCTGATGACGATCGACGATCCGGCAAGGGCTCCGGCCGTGATCGCGAACGCCATGCTCACGATGACGGCCCGTGCTCCCTGTACGGCGCGCAGGCCCATCCGACGCGTCATCTCGGCGGTGGCCACCACCGGCCAGACCGAGCCGGGAATGTACTTGCTGAGCTGGCTGACGTAGAACACGCGCGCCACGGCCCGCTGACCGAGCGCCGTCGGGGTCTCGGCCCGCAAGACGACGCCGAAGCCGCACATCGCCGCCAGCTGCCCCGCCATACCCAGGCCGAAGGACGCCGCGATCCAGCCCGGTTGCGCGGCTGTCGCGACGTCGCGCAGCGCATCCCACCGCGAGGAGACGTAGAGGGCGCCGAACCCGAGGACGAGCACCGCGTAACAGACCTGGACCGCGGTCCGCCACGGGCGGCGTGTGGTGGGCCGGCCCTCCGACGCCCCCGACAGCCTGTCCGTCAGGCGGGAGGGACGCTCGGATCGCATGCGGGGCTTCCCTCTTCTCGTGGTGGATGCTGCCGTTGGCGCGACCCCAGTATCGGACCTCGGCGTCGACACCGAGGGCTTCGCCGGCGGCGAGCCTCGCTACGTAGGCTCGGGGGGTGACCATCCACGCGAGCCACCCGTTCGCCGACGCCGAGCCCGATCCGGTCCGGCGCTTCCGGGGCCGGGTGGGCGGCACCGTCAGTCTCTGGACCGCTGGTGACGCGGAGACCAGGGCGGGGCTGACGGTCACCTCGTTCCTGCTCGCCGCCGGGGAGCAGACCCGCCTGCTGGCGCTCCTCGATCCTGACGCGGCACTCACCGAGACCCTGTTGGACACCGGTCGCGGCGTGGTGGCACTGCTCGCGTGGGAGCACCGCGACCTGGCCGAGATGTTCGCCGGCACGGCGCCGGCCCCCGGCGGGATGTTCCGGCAGGCGGAGTTCGAGCCGACCACGTGGGGGCCTCGGCTGACGTCGGCGTCCACCTGGGCCGGTGTCCGGGTCGAAGGCAGTGCCGAGGTCGGGTGGTCGAGGCTGGTCACCACCGTCGTCGAGCACCTCGAGGTCGACGAAGGGCCCGAGGGAGACGAGCCGTTGCGTCACCGCCGCGGGCGGTACGAGCGTTAGGGTCTGCGCATGTCCGACGGCGAGGCTCCGACGCCGCTGCGGGTGATGGTCGTCGACGACCACCCGATGTGGCGCGACGCCGTCGAGCGAGACCTGCAGGACGCCGGGTTCGACGTCGTCGCGGTCGCGGCCGACGGTCATCAGGCGATCGCTCGTTTCCCGGCTGCTCGACCTCAGGTGGTCGTGCTGGACCTGCAGATCCCGGGCCCCGGCGGCGTGGAGGTGACCGCCGACGTGCTCGGTCGCGACCCGTCCGCGCGGGTGCTGATCCTCTCGGCGTCCGGTGAGCAGCGCGACGTGCTCGAGGCCGTGAAGGCGGGCGCCACCGGCTACCTGGTGAAGTCGGCGTCACGCCAGGAGCTGGTCGACGCCGTACGGCGCGTGGCCGCCGGCGACACGGTGTTCACGCCGGGTCTGGCCGGGCTGGTGCTCGGCGAGTTCCGGCGGATGAACGAGGGGTCCGTGCCCGAGCCGGAGAACGAGCTGACGCCGCGCGAGACCGAGATCCTCAAGATGGTCGCGACCGGCATGAGCTACCGGCAGATCGCCGACCGGCTCGTGCTCAGCCACCGCACCGTGCAGAACCACGTGCAGAACACGCTGCGCAAGCTCCAGATGCACAACCGCGTCGAGCTCACCCGGTGGGCGATCGAGCAGGGTCTCGACGGTGACGACGGCTGACCCCGCGACCACCACGTTCCGGGCGGCGACCGAGGCCGACGCCGAGGCGTTGATGTGGCTCGAGCGCGACACCAACCTGGTGGCACTGGCCCACGTGTTCCCGGGGGTGGCCTATCCCGAGGACGACGTCCTCCAGCGCTGGCGGACGCTGCTCGCCGACCCCGACGTGACCGTCGAGGTGGTGGGCCCGTCCACTCGGCTGGACGTCTACCTCGCCTACGACGTGGAGAGGCTTCGGCACCTCGGCGTGCGTCCGGACCGCTGGGGCGAGGGGCTGGCCCGCGCTGCCATGGAGAGGGCCGCCGGCACCCGGCGGCTGTGGGTGCTCGCGGACAACCACCGTGCCCGCGGCCTCTATGCGCATCTCGGGTGGGCGCCCACCGGTCGTCGGCAGACCGCGGAGTGGCCTCCGCACCCGGTCGAGCTGGAGTACTCCCGATGACCGCCACCGACGACCTGCTCGAGATCGCGGATGCGCTCTACGCCCTCCCGATGGAGGATTTCACGCCGGCGCGCGACGCCCGCGCCAAGGAGCTGAAGGCGGACAAGGAGCTGGCGGCCGCGGTCAAGAAGCTGAAGAAGCCGTCGGTGGCGGCGTGGGTCGTCAACCTCTTCGTCCGCCGCGAGGCCGCCCAGGTCGACCAGGTGATCGCCGTCGGTGACGCGCTGCGCGAGGCTCAGGAGGGCATGGACGGCGCGGAGCTGCGCGCGCTCACCCGGCAACGGCGACAGCTCACCTCGGCCGTGACCCAGCAGGCGCGCACGATCGCCCGCGACGAGGGGCTCAAGGTCACCCAGGCGGTGGCCGACCAGGTCGAGGCCACCCTGACCGCCGCGATGCTCGACCCACACTGCGCCGCAGCGGTCCGCAGCGGGCTGCTGACGGCCGCGCTCGCGTCGACCGGTGTCGACCAGGTCGACGTCGCGTCGGCGGTCGCGGTGCCCGAGGCGCTCGGCTTCACGGCGTCGGCGACCACGGCCGGAAGGCCCGCACCTCCCGACCTGCGCGTCGTACCGGGAGACGGTGACGACGAGGCCCAGCGCAGGCGTGAGGCGGCCGAGCAGGTGCTGGCCGACGCCGAGGAGGCGGCCGGGGCGGCCGAGCAGGAGCTGACCACCGCGCAGGAGGCGGTCGCCGAGCTCGAGGCTCGCAGCCTCCAGGTGCAGTCGGAGATCGACGAGCTGCGACGGAGGCTCTCCGAGCTCGAGGCCTCGGCCGAGGAGACCGACGAGGAGCTCACCGAGGCCGAGGAGGTGCGCGACGACGCGCAGGTCGTCGCGGCCACGGCGGCCAAGGCCCGCGACGCCGCCCAGCGGGCACTCGACGCGCTCGGCTGACTGCCCCCGGAGAGGTCGATCAGTCGGTCGCCCAGGCCAGCGAGCGTCGTACGGCGTCCTGCCAGCGCGCGTAGGCGGCGTCGGCGCCGCTGCGCGGGCGGGGGGCTCGGATCGGGCTCGAAGCGCCGGTCGAGCTGCCAGGTCTCGCGGAGGTCGTCGGTGGAGTCCCAGACGCCGGTACCGAGCCCGGCCAGGAACGCCGCGCCCAGGCCCGGTCGTCTCGACGATCCGGGGCCGCTCGACCGGCACGCCGACCTGGTCGGCCTGGAGCCGGCACAGCAGGTCGTTGGCGGCGGCACCGCCGTCGACCCGCAGCGGAGCCGAGCTCGGCCCGCGGCATCGTGTCGAGCACGTCGCGGACCTCGAAGGCGATCGCCTCGAGGGTGGCGCGCACGATGTGGGCGCGGGTGGTGCCGCGGGTGAGGCCGACGATGATGCCGCGCGCGTGCGGGTCCCAGTGAGGTGCGCCGAGCCCGGTCAGCGCCGGCACGAACACGACGCCCTCGGAGGAGTCGACGGTCGCGGCGATCGCCTCGGTCTCGGCGGCCGACCCGACGATCTGCAGGCCGTCTCGCAGCCACTGGACGGCCGCCCCGGTCACGAAGATCGCGCCCTCGAGGGCGTAGGTGAGCTCGCCGTCGGGGGAGCGCCACGCGGCCGTCGAGAGCAGCCCGGCGTCGGAGCGCTCCAGCGTGGTCCCGGTGTTGGTCAGGATGAAGGAGCCGGTGCCGTAGGTGCACTTGGAGTCGCCGGCGTCGAAGCAGGTCTGGCCGAACAGCGCCGACTGCTGGTCGCCGGCCATGCCGGCGATCGGCAGCGTCGAGGCCGCAGAACGACGGCAGGGTCGGTGGTGCCGATCTCGCCCCAGGTGGGCACCAGCTCGGGCAGCGCGTCGCGCGGGACGCCGAACAGGGAGCAGAGCTCGTCGGACCACTCGCCCGTGGACGAGGTCCATCAGCAGGGTGCGGCTGGCGTTGGACACGTCGGTCACGTGCCAGGTGCCGCGGGTCATCCGGGCGACCAGGTAGGAGTCGACCGTGCCGACGGCGTACCGGCCGCCCTCGACCAGGGCCCACGTGTGCGGCTCGTGCTCGCGCAGCCAGGTCAGCTTGGTGCCGGAGAAGTAGGGGTCGAGGCGCAGCCCGGTCAGCTCGGTGACCCGCGGCTCGTGGCCCTCGTCGCGCAGGCGGTTGCAGATCGACGGCGGTACGACGGTCCTGCCAGACGATCGCGCGACGGGGGGAGCCGAGGGTCTCGCGGTCCCAGAGCAGGACGGTCTCGCGCTGGTTGGTGATGCCGACGGCGCGCAGCTCGGCCGCGTCGTACGCGCGTCGAGGACCTCGCGGACGGCCTCGAGGGTGGCCTGCCAGATCTCCTCGGGCGCGTGCTCGACCCACCCGGGCCGGGGGAAGTGCTGGGCGAACTCCTGGTAGCCCCGCGCTGCGATCCGCCCCTCGGGCGTGACGACCAGGGCGGTGACGCCGGTGGTGCCGGCGTCGATGGCCAGAACGCTCACGACCGATCTCCGGGCGTGGCATCGCGTAGCCGGTCGAGGATCTGCTCGTCGATCCAGGCGCCACCGGGGTCGATCCGCATCTCGTAGTTCTCGGTGCCGGCCCAGCTGTTGAGGTCGTCGTACCCGAGCTCGTGGAGGCGGTGGGTGATCTCGGTGTGCGAGGTCGGGTGTGATGGCGACCTGCTCGGCCGGGGTCGAGGCGGTCAGGTAGAGGTCGTTGAGGTCGAGCAGTCGGGCCAGCTCGGTGACCGGGTCGGCGTGGTCGTCGACCCGCAGGTCGACCGCGATGTCGTCGCCGCCGCCGTACCCCGCCCCTTCGCGTGACGACGAGCAGCGCGGCGGACTGGCGGCCGCGCTTGTCGCCGCCCGCGTCGTCGCCGGCCGCGAGCGCCGCGAGCAGCCGGCGCGCGAGCGGCTCCTCGGGGTCGGTGGCCTCGAAGGCGTCCTGCATCGCCGCGACCACGAACTCCCCGGCCAGGATGTTGCCCTGGATCGCGTAGCCGCCGTCGGGGCCGGTGCGCTGCCGGCCCACTCCAGGCAGGCGTGCCCGGTGTGGCTGGCGGCGCCGCCCTCGGCGTCGACCATGCCGACCTGGCGGTGGTCGCGACCCTCGTCCTCCTCGAGGAGGCGCTGCAGGGCGACCGACGCGGTGGCCCCTCGTCCAGGTGGGCGAGCGCCTGGCCCTTGTAGGCGACGTTGGCGTCCGCCTGGGTGGCGATCGCACCCGACCCCGGCCACGGCCGCCGGCACCGCCGGCCCCGACGGCCAGGAACTTGGAGGCGACCGCCACGCCCCAGGACTCGCCGTCAGCGGAGCGGGCCACGATGGAGAAGGTCATGCGCGCAGCGTAGCCATAGTCCGATTGCCCTGAACCCGCGCTTGAAGTTGGAGGATGGCGAGGTGCTGTCGAAGCTCGGGTTCCCCGACGTCGGTCCCCACCGACGTTTCGTCGGCGCGCTCGCGATCGACGCGATCGGCAGCGGCATCTGGATGCCGCTCTCGATGCTCTACTTCCTGCACCAGACCTCGCTCGGCCTGGTCCGGCTCGGGCTGGCGATGACGATCGCCAACACCGTGGTGATCCCGCTGGTCACCTGTCTCGGCGTGCTGGTCGACCGGATCGGTCCCAAGCGGGTCATGCAGGCCGGCAACGCCGGCGCGGCGGTCGCCTTCCTGCTCTACCCGTTCGCGCACTCGCTGTGGGCGGTGACCGTGCTCGTGTTCGTCGCGTCGTTGACGCGGACGGCGTTCTGGTCGGCGCTCGGGCCGATGGTCACCGGCATCACCGAGCCGGGAGAGCGTGAGGTGTGGTTCGGCTTCCTGCAGGCGATGCGCAACGCCGGCTTCGGCGTCGGCGGCGTGCTCGCCGCGGTCGCCGCTCTCGATCGGCACCGAGGCGGCGTACCAGTCCGTCGTCCTCGGCAACGCCGCTCCTACGTGGTCGCCGTTCGTGCTGATGCTCGGGGTGGCCGGCGGGGGCCGGTCGCTGCGCCGGCACGGCCGAGGCACGCCTCGAGCGGGCGCGTGGGTGGCGTTCGGCGACCGCGGCGTACCGGGTCCTGATCGCGGTGATCCTCTGCTACGCGCTCGTCGGGACGACGTTGAACATCGCGATGCCGGTCTACTTCGTCGACGGTCTCGGGCTGCCCGGCTGGGTGCCCGGCACCGTCTTCGTGATCAACACGGTGATGATCGGCGTCGGGCAGGGCCTGGTCGTCCGGCGCGATGACCGGCGTCGACGCCGGCGGGTGCTCGCAGGCGTCGGTCGTCTTCGCCGCCGCCTCGTTCCTCCTGCTGTGGGCCGCCGACCTGGTGCCGGTCGAGGCCGGGGTCGTCGTCGTGCTGGTCGCCGCCGTCGTCTACACCCTGGGTGAGCTCACTGCGGGTCCGGTCGTCTCGGCCCTGGCCGCAGAGGCGCCGCCCCCGACGCCCAGCGCGGGCGCTTCATGGCCGCGACCCAGCTGGCCTGGAGCGTGGCCGGCGCGATCGGCCCGCTGTTCTAGTCGGTCCTGCTCGCGCGAGGCGCCTGGGCCGCCTGGGGGGCGTCACTCGCGGTCTGCGTGGTCTGGTCGGCACTGGTCGCGCGTCCTCGGAGCCCGGATGCCGCTCGCGCGGGCTGGCGGTCACCAACGCGCCGCGGCCGGCCGTCTCGGCCGACGAGCCGACCCCCGCGGTCGACCCGACGTAGCCGCCGATGACGCGGCGCGCGGCCGGTCTCGGCTCGGGCCCGCGTATCAGTCTTCCTCCGGAGGCGCTCCTCAGCGGTGCAGGCCCGGCACGGGGCCGGGCCGGACGAAGGGACTCCTGCAATGTTCACAGATGACACCGACCTCTCGAAGGTGCCCTGGCAGCTGCTGATCCGCGCGCGCACCGTGCGCGAGGTCGACGCCGTGATCGCGTCGGTCGTGCTCAACCGAATCGCCGAGGTCGGCTCGATCCACGCGGTCCAGACCATCGCCCAGGCCGCGGCCCAGGGGACGGGGGCGAATGAGGAGCCGGCCACGCCGAGCAGAAGCTCGGCGCGCTCTCGGCAGTCGCCGAGTTCGACGACTTCTACTGCGGCAACGGCCCTCGCTGGCCCTACCCGCACCGGGGCGTGCTCGACGACGTCTCGGATCCGGTCACCACGCTGGTGACCGACGGGGCGCTGCGGCTGGTCGAGGCGGGGAGCCCGGGGCTGCAGAAGACCCTGGGTGAGGCGCTCGGCCAGATCGCCTGAGTGGCGTGAGGCCCACGGACCCCGCCGTCCGCGGCGGCGTACGACGGGATCCGTGGGCCTCGGGCGACCCGGGTCGGGCAGGTGACACAGGTCCTGCACCGACCGACGGCCGGCCTGTTGGCGGGTGGGACCCCTGGGCCCTAGGCTGGCGTGTGCTTGTAACGATCCAACGACAGGAGTCCAGGATGCGGGTCGGAGTGCTCACCGGTGGCGGCGACTGCCCAGGGCTGAACGCGGTGATCCGGGCGGTGGTCCGCAAGGGCGTCGACGTGCACGGGCTCGACTTCGTCGGCTACCGCGACGGCTGGAAGGGCCCGCTCGAGGGGCTGACGATGGACCTCGGCATGCCCGCAGGTGCGCGGCATCCTGCCGCGCGGCGGCACGATCCTCGGCTCGAGCCGGACCAACCCGTTCAAGATCGACGGCGGCGTCGAGCAGATCAAGGACAACCTGAGCCGCGACGGCGTCGACGCGCTGATCGCGATCGGCGGCGAGGACACCCTCGGCGTCGCGACCAAGCTGGCCGACCTCGGCGTCAACGTCGTCGGCGTACCGAAGACGATCGACAACGACCTCTCCGGCACCGACTTCACCTTCGGCTTCGACACCGCGGTCAACATCGCCAGCGAGGCGATCGACCGCCTCCACACCACCGCCGAGTCCCACCACCGGGTCCTCGTGGTCGAGGTGATGGGCCGGCACGCCGGCTGGATCGCCCTGCACAGCGGGATGTCCGGCGGCGCCAACGTCGTCCTGATCCCCGAGATCCCCTTCGACATCGACGAGGTCTGCGACCTGGTCAGCAAGCGCTTCGACACGCAGTACGCCCCGATCATCGTCGTGGCCGAGGGCGCGACCCCGCGCGAGGGCGGCGACATGACGCTGGTGTCCGGCGAGAACGACGCCTTCGGGCACGTCCGCCTCGGCGGCATCGGCGACCGGCTGGCCGGCGAGATCGAGCAGCGGACCGGCGCCGAGGCGCGCGCCGTCGTGCTCGGGCACGTCCAGCGCGGCGGCACCCCCACGGCGTTCGACCGCTGGCTCGCCACCCGCTTCGGCCTGCACGCCGTCGACGCCGTCGCCGAGCAGGACTTCGGCACCATGGTCGCCCTCCGCGGCACCGACATCGTCCGCGTCCCGCTGATCGAGGGCACCGGCGAGCTCAAGCTGGTCAGCGCCGCGGAGTACGCCGAGGCCCAGGTCTTCTTCGGCTGACCCGCGCTGTCCCCGATCTGAAGCATCGCCGATGCCGCGGCCGGCGACGCGGAACTCCGTCAGCACTCGGCCAACCTGCCCGGTGCGCGGCCTCCCGGATGGGATAGTTCGGCGCATGCGGCGCGCACGGGGGACGGCCCGCGTCCGCGGGTCGCGATGTCTTCGCCCTCGTCTCCGTCGCCTGCATCCTCGGCTGGGCGGTCCCGGCGCTGCTGATGCTGGGCCGCGGTTTCGCGGTCCAGGACGAGGGCACCTACGTCCTCTCCTACCGCTTCTGGAGCTCGAACCCGTACTTCGTCTCGGGCTCGCAGTACGTCTACGGACCGGTGTTCGAGGCTCTCGGTGAGAGCATCCCGCTGCTCCGGCTCGCTCCGCCTGGCTGATGGTGGTCGGCGCCAACGCGTGGTTCGCCCTGTCGTTCGTCGCGCTGGCTGGAGCGCCAGCGCCCGGGCCCGGCTCCCAGCCTCGCGAGCCGCGCTGGTCCTGCTGCTCACCGCGTCCGGCGGCATGTCCTACCTCTGGACGCCCCTGACGCCCGGCTACTACGACCTCACCGCCGACGCCAGCCTGGCGCTGGTCGCCGCTGATGCTCGCTCACGCTGCGGCTGCCGCCGCGCCGCCTGGATACAGGCGGTGAGTCGGCGTTCTTCGCCGTGGTGCTGGTGATGACGAAGTGGACCGCCATCCCGGTGGCGGTGCTCACGGTCGGCGTCGCCGCTCTGGTCACTGGACCGGTCGAGCGTCGGGAAGCGGCCGTGCGCTACGTCGCCCTGGTCGCCGGCTGGCCTCGCTGCGGCCCTGGCCTCTGTCAGGTGTTCCTGGTGCCCCTCGGCCGCGTCGTCTCGGTGCATGCACACGGTCTCGTCGCTGACCGCCGTCGGCAGCCACAGCTTCGGATTCCTGGCGCAGTCCTACGCCTCGAACGACGGTGAGCTTCATCGTCGGAGCCGCTGTCTTCGCGCTGCCTCTCCTCGTGGCCTATCTGGCCTCGCGCGGCCAGCAGGCACCGCAGCGGCCGGCGCCGACCGTGCGGCCTGGTGGCTCTGTCGGCGCGGCCGTGACGGCCAGGCGTGCTCCCGTTCGTCGTCGGCTGGCACGGAGGCGGCGACCGACGGCCGCGGCGTCGTCGCCCTCGCGCTGGGCGGCCTCTTGCTGCGCTCGTCGTGGCCGTCGTCGCCCGGATGCGGTCCACTCCGCGGCGCTGCCCGGGGGCGCCTCGGCGGCGGTCGCCGTCGTGCTCCTGCTCGTACCCGTGTTCAGGCGGCGGGGACCAACGTGCCGCTGCATCTACGTGGCCGTCGAGTGCGTGGCGATGTGGATCGCTCTGGTGCTGATGCTCGTCGGCCCGCGACGACTGCCCGACACTCGCGGTGACCGCCGTGCTGACCAACCTGGCGTGTCGTCGTGGTCGCCACCGCGATGATCGCGGGCTCGACAACCCTGATCATCGCCGTTCAAGACCGGTTCGGCTTCCGGAGCGACACGGTGCGCGGTGCCGCCACTCGGGCCTGCGTGTCGACCCGGACCGTCGCCCCGCAGTACGCGGCGCTGGCCACGGCGCTCGCGCCGTACGTCGTCCGGGGCGCGACGCCGATCCTCACCCTCGACCAGATGGCCGGGCTCACCTACCTCTCGGCGGCGTCCGGTCGGGCTCGACGTGGACCGACGGCCGAGCCCCAGCCGGACGGCGGGCATCCTCGAGCTCGCCTGTCGCAACGGCGACGTCCCGAGCGACCGCCGCCGGTGCTGCTCCTCGACCGGCCGGTCGACCCTGCGGTGCAACGTGCCATGGACGGCGTGCGGCTTCGACTACCCCGCGGCTACCGACCGCTCGGGTGAGTCCGGACCTCCCGGTCCGCTCCAGGTTCCTGGCTGCCGCGGTCCTGGCAGGTCAGGGGAGCAGGGCGAGCTTGCCGGTGGTGTGGCCGGTGCGCGATCTGGCGGTGGGCGTCGGCCGCCTCGTCGAGCGGGTACGTCGCGGCGACCACGCACGCGCAGCGGCCCGTCGCCGGCCAGCCGCGCCAGCTCGGGCCGGGCCGCGGCACGGATCGGCCTCGGCTCCCGGGCCGCCGGCGAGCAGCGATGCCCTCCTGCGGCGCCGCGGCGAAGTCCGCGATCGTGGCGACCCGCGCCCGGTCGGGCACCAGCGCCAGCGAGACGTCCATCGCCTCGTCGGTGCCGACCAGGTCGAGCGCCGCGTCGACGCCGTCCGGCGCCAGCGCGCGGACCCGCTCGAGCAGACCGTCGCCGTAGACCACCGGCTCGGCGCCGAGGTCGCGGAGCAGCGCGTGGCTGCTCTCGCTGGCGGTGGCGATCACCCGGGCCCCGCGCAGCCGGGCGAGCTGGACGGCGTACAGGCCGACGCCGCCGGCGCCGCCGTGGACCAGCACCGTGTCGCCCTCGCCGACCCCGGTCGCCGTCAGCGCGTGGAACGCCGTCGCGCCGGCAGCAGCAGGACACGCGGCCTCGGCCCAGCCGAGCCACGGCGGCTTGCGGGTCAGCGGCCGGGTCGGGCCACGAGGTCGGTGGCGTAGGCGCCACTGGCCCGGAACGACGATCACCTCGTCGCCGACCTCGAGCGCGCCCTGGTCGTCGGCGGCGCCGTCACCGACCGCCGTCACCACGCCGGCGGCCTCGAAGCCGAGCAGCATCGGCAGCGCCGCGGGGTCGCCGGCCCGCGCGTACGCCTTCGCGTCGGCCGGGTTCACCCCGCCCGCGCGCACCTCGACGTGCACCTGGCCGGGGCCCGGGCTCGGGCAGCGTGACCTCCTGCACCTCGAGGACCTCGGGGCCGCCGAAGGCGGCCGCCACGACGCGCTGCGGCGATGCTCATGCTGCGGCAACCCGCCGGCGGGCGGACATTCCGCGCCCTGCCGCCGTGCGCGACCAGCAGGCCTGCGGTACTCGGCGCTGCTGGCGGCTCCTCACCTCGGCGGATGCGGCACGCCAGGTACGTGCGGCCCGCCGGTCGTCAGCCAGCCGCGTCCGCATTCCGCCACCGAATCCGGCCCGGGGGCCGGCTCCCCGTACCCTGGAGCGGTGGTGACCATCCAGGACCCGACGGGTGGGGCCGTCCCCGACCTGGCGACGCTGCACGCCTTCGGGCCGTCGCAGCAGCCGTCGTACCCCGACCCGGCCGCCGTCGACGCCGCCGTGGCCCGCCTGCGCAGGCTCCCGCCCCTGGTCTTCGCCGGTGAGTGCGACGACCTCAAGGCCAAGCTCGCCGACGTCGCCCACGGCAAGGCGTTCCTGCTGCAGGGCGGCGACTGCGCCGAGACGTTCGAGGGCGCGACCGCCGACAACGTCCGCAACAAGCTCCGCGTGCTGCTCCAGATGGCCGTCGTCCTGACGTACGCCGCCTCGGTGCCGGTGGTGAAGCTCGGCCGGCTGGCCGGCCAGTACGCCAAGCCCCGCTCCTCCGACCTCGAGACCCGCGAGGGCGTGACCCTGCCGGCCTACCGCGGCGACGCCGTCAACGGCTTCGACTTCACCCCCGAGTCGCGGATCCCCGACCCGCAGCGGCTGCTCGAGACCTACCACTCCAGCGCGTCCACGCTGAACCTCGTGCGCGCCTTCGTCACCGGCGGGTACGCCGACCTGCGCCAGGTGCACACCTGGAACACCGACTTCGTGCTCCCACTCGCCGGTCGGCAAGCGCTACGAGAAGATCGCCTACGAGATCGACCGCGCGATGAGCTTCATGTCCGCGATCGGCGCCGACCCCGACGAGTTCCACCGGGTCGACTTCCACACCTGCCACGAGGCGCTGATCCTCGAGTACGAGCACGCGCTCACCCGGATCGACAGCCGCACCGGCACCCCCTACGACGTCTCCGGCTCACTTCGTCTGGATCGGCGAGCGCACCAACGACCTCGACGGCGCCCATGTCGAGCTGCTCAGCCGCGTCCAGAACCCGATCGGCGTCAAGGTCGGCCCGCGCTCGACCCCCGACGACCTGATCGCGCTGGCGGCCAGGCTCAACCCCGACAACGAGGCCGGCCGCCTGACCTTCATCACCCGGATGGGCGCCGGCAGGATCACACGACGCGCTGCCCGTCGCTGGTCGAGAAGGTCACCGCCGCCGGGCTCGACGTCGCGTGGGTCTGCGACCCGATGCACGGCAACACCTTCGAGACCTCCACGGGCTACAAGACGCGTCGCTTCGAGGACGTCATCGCCGAGGTGCAGGGCTTCTTCGACGTCCACCGCTCGCTCGGCACCTGGCCCGGCGGCATCCACGTCGAGCTCACCGGTGACGACGTCACCGAGTGCGTCGGCGGCGGCGAGGAGGTCGCCGAGCTCGACCTCGCGACCCGCTACGAGTCGGTCTGCGACCCGCGCCTGAACCGCGTGCAGTCGCTGGAGCTGGCGTTCCTCGTCGCCGAGATGCTCCGCACCGCCTAGCCTGCGACGTGACCTCGGGAACGCCCGCCGCCCGTCGCCTGGCGGCGGATCGCGCCGCCGGCCTGCTGCGTCGGCGTCGTGCTGAGCGTGTTCAGCAACGGCTACGGCTACGACCGCGACGAGCTCTACTTCGCGATGCTCAAGCCCGCCTGGGGATACGTCGACCAGCCGCCGCTCACGCCGCTGCTCGCCCACGGCCTCGCTCTCGCTGTACGACGGCGGCCCGTGGTTGCTCCGGGTCCCGGCGACCCTGTCCGCGGTCGGCTGCCTCGTGCTCACCGCGCTGATCGCCCGCGAGCTCGGGGGCGGCGCCAAGGCCCAGACCTGGACGGCCTGGGGGATGGCGACCACCTCGGCGGTCCTGCTCCTTCGGCCACGTGTTCCTGACCTCGTCGCTCGACCTGGTGGCCTGGCCCCTGGTCTCGCTGTGCGTGATCCGCGCCGAGCTGCGCGACGCAGCCCCGCTGGTGGCTCGCCGCCGGCGCCGTCGCCGGGCTCGCGACGTACAACAAGCTCCTCGTCGCTCGTGCTCCTCGCCGGGATCGCGCTGGGTCTGGCGCTGGTCGGCCCACGCCGGCGGCTGCCGTCGCCGTACGTCTCGGTGGCGCGGCCGGTCGCGCTCGTCGTCGGCGCTGCCCAACGTGCGTCTACCAGGTGACCCACGACCGGCCCCAGCTGCGGATGGGCCGCGCGCTCTCGGACAACAACGCCGGCGACGTCCGGATCGCATGTGGCTGCTGCTGCTCGTGCTGCTCGGGCCGCCGCTGGTCGGTGATCTGGGTCGCCGGGCTGGGCGCCCTGTGGCGCGACCGCGCGGGTGCGGTTCTTCGTCGTGGTGTTCGCGCGTCGTGCTCGTTCACCTTCGTCTCCGGCGCGCAGCCGCACTACCCGGTCTTCATCCTGCCGATCCCGTTCGCCGCCGGCATCGTCGCGATGGAGCGCCATCTCGGCCGCGTCTGGGCTGCGCTCTTCGCCGTCAACGGCGCTGTCTCGCTGCGTGCTCGGGCTGCCGCTGGTCCCGGTCGGCGTCGGTGGGCGCGACGCCGGTCCCCGGCGTCAACCTGCTGGCCCAGGACTCCGTCGGCTGGCCGGCGTACGTCCGCCAGGTCACCGCGGTGTACGACGCGCTGCCGGACCGCGGCCACGCGGCCGTCTTCGCGTCCAACTACGGCGAGGCCGGCGCCGTGCACCACGAGCGACCCGACGTGCCGGTCTACAGCGCCCAGAACGCGCTCTACGACCAGGCCCGCCCGCCCGCCGCCGTCACCACCGTGGTCGTCGTCGGCGGTCAGTACCCCGAGGTGCGCCGGCTGTTCGCCCGCTGCCGCGTCGAGGCCCAGCTCGACAACGGGGTCGGCGTCGACAACGAGGAGCAGGGCCTGCCGGTCGCGGTGTGCACCGGCCCGGTCCGCCTCGTGGGCCGTGCTGTGGCCCGCGCCTGCACCACCTGGACTGACGCATCCGCTCGCTAGCGTGGCCCCGTGACCATCGACCTGCGCTCGGACACCCTGACCCGACCCACCGACGCCATGCGACGGGCGATGGCCGAGGCCGAGGTCGGCGACGACGTGTTCGGCGAGGACCCGACCGTGCTCGAGCTGCAGCGGCGGGTCGCGGACCTGTTCGGCCACGAGGACGCCCTGTTCACCCCGACCGGCTCGATGGCCAACGTGCTCGCGGTCGCTCGCTGGTCGCGCCCGGCCAGGAGGTGCTCTGCGAGGCGTCGGCCCACATCGCGCGCGCCGAGCTCGGCGCACACGGCGCCGTCACCGGGCTGACGATGCGCACCTGGCGCGACCCGCGCGGGCAGGTCGACCTCGCGGCGGTCCAGGAGATGTACGCCCCCGACATGGGCCCGTTCTTCGTCCGCACCACGGCGGTCTCGGTCGAGAACACCCACAACTTCGCCGGCGGCGCGGTCCTGCCGCTCGCGGACCTGCAGGCGCTGCGGGCCTGGGCCGACTCGGTCGGCGTCGGCGTCCACCTCGACGGCGCCCGGCTCTGGAACGCGCACGTCGCCACCGGCGTCCCGCTCGCGTCGTACGGCGCGTGCGTGGACGTGATGTCCGTGTGCCTTCCAAGGGGCTGGGCGCACCGGTCGGCTCGCTCGTGGTCGGCTCGCCGGAGGCCATGGCCGAGGCCCGCGTCCGTCGCAAGCGGATGGGCGGCGGGATGCGCCAGGTCGGGATCCTGGCCGCGGCCGGGCTCCACGCGCTCGACCACCACGTCGAGCGGCTCGCCGACGACCACGCCCACGCCCGGCTCCTGGCCGAGGCCTGCGGCGTCGACCCCGAGACCGTCGACACCAACATCGTGGTCGTCCAGCGCGACGACGCGGCCGGCCTTCGTGGCCGGCGCCCGCGACGCCGGCGTGCTCGTCTCGCCGGTCGGCCCGCGCGCCGTACGCCTGGTCACGCACCTCGACATCAGCACGGCCGACGCCGAGGCGGCGGCCGCCGTGCTCGGCGCGCCTCTGAGCCGCGTCAGAGACCGCCCCGACCAGCGACACCTCGCTGACCGCGGTGTCGTCGCGGGCGGCCCGGCCGTGGCCCGGGGGCGCACCGAGGTGATCCGAGCCGGACGGTCGAGGTCGTCACCGGGCGATCGTGCGGTCTGCATCGCCCGGGTGAGGCGAGCGGCTGGGTGACCGTCGAGCCGTCGTCGAAGATCCAGTCGACCGCCAGGACCCGGCGGTTGCCGTGGTACCAGTCGTAGGCGTGGCCGCCGGCGACGGCGATCTTGCGTAGCCGTTGATCAGCCCGACCCGGGTCAGCGTGGTCGGCTGGTCGAGCCGGAAGGTGAGCACCATGTCGCTGGCGTCGCCGGCATACGCCAGCAGGTGTCGGCGCCGCCGTCGACCATGTTCGGGGCGACGTAGGTGACCGGCTGGCCGGCGAAGTCGACGCCCGGCCGGGGCGTGGCCGGGGCGCGGACGCCTGGGCGAGACCGGCGACGTCCGTCGGTGGGCGCCGGTCGAGGCGGCCGCGAGGTCGGCGACGGAGGTCGGGCCGCTCGAGGCTCGCGGTCGGGGCCGGGGAGCGTCGGGTGGTGGTCTTCGGGACGACGGCGGCGTCGAGGACGCCGAGGGGTAGCCGCCGCCGCGCACCGTGGAGCGAGCAGAAAGACGCCGAGCACGAGCACCACGACCAGCAGCGACGGCGGCGCCGACCACAGGCCCGGGCCCGGGCGAGCGCCGCGGTGGCGGCGGGCTCGGGCGGCAGCGGCTCGGCGTACGGCGGCGGCGCGGTGGCGGCGCCGGCGGTGGTGCCGGTTCGACGACCGGGGGCGGACCGGGGCCGGCGCGGGTGCGGCGTACAGCGACTCGTAGGGGTCGTCGGCTGCCGCGTCGCCACCGCGCCGGAGGGCGCCGGCACGGTCGGGCGCAGGGTGCACCGGAGCGACCGGCGCGCCGCAGTTGGTGCAGAAGCGGCCGCCGTGACAGGGGTACGCCGCAGTGCGCGCACGGCGTCGTCCGGCCGTCCATGGCGCCTCAATCTAAGCGAGAACGCGGCGTCACCGCCGCTTCGGCGCCGAGCGGCGCCGCGACCTCACACCATCAGGTGGGTGACCTCGACCTCGACCTTGCGCCGCGGCGCGAGCTCGGCCAGCAGCATCGCGGCGAGCACGAGCAGGCCGCCGAACACCATCCGGACGGTGATGCTCTCGCCGCCGAACAGCACCGCGAAGAGCGCGGCGAAGACCGGCTCCATCGTCATGATGATCGCCGCCCGGGTGGGCGGCAGGTGGGCCTGGGCCCAGGTCTGGCCGATCATCGCGGCGGCGCCGGCGACGACCGCCATGTAGACGATGCTCACCCAGTCGCTCGAGCCGGTAGGGGAGCACGATCCCGTTGGGCGCGGTCAGACGGTGCAGATCACCGCGATCACGATCAGCTGGACGGTCGCCATCCCAGCGCCTGCTGCGGCTCGGACCACGCGCCGAGCCCGACGATGTGCAGCGCGTAGATCATGGCCGCCACGAAGATCAGCGCCTCGCCGTACCCGACCGACAGGCCGCCCAGGGTCAGCACGCCGAGCCCCACCATCGCCAGCAGCCACCGCCACCCAGGTGAGCCCGCCGATCCGGCGTGCGCAGGAGCAGGGCCGCGAAGACCGGCGTCGCCACGACGTACATGCCGGTGATGAAGCCGGAGACGGTGGCCGGGGTGTCGGCGAGCCCGGCCGTCTGCAGGATCTGCGCGCCGCCGTAGAGGCAGCCGAGCACCACGGCCTGGCGCCGCGACTCACGGGTGAGCCGGCCCAGCGCGCGCGGCGCGAGCAGGACCAGGGTCACGCTGGCGATCGCGAACCGGACGGCCAGGAAGTCGAGCGTCGGCACCCGCGTGAGCAGGTCGTGGATCAGGAAGAACGTCGAGCCCCAGCAGGCGGTGACGGCCAGGAGCGCCGCCGGTCGCGAGCAGGGTGGTACGCGACGGGCGGTGGGCACCCGCCTCACGCTACGTGGTCAGACGATGTGGAGGATGACGGCTGCCCTTGGGGCACCATCGCGCCGGAGCTCGGGGTGGTGCTGGCGACGTAGCCGAGCCCGAGGTAGATGTCGGCGTGGTCGATGGTGACCTTGAACCCGAGGCCCTCCAGCAGCTGGGTCGGCCGCGTCCGACGCCCATGGCGCGTCAGGTGGCCCGGCACCTCCACGAGCTCAGGACCCTTCGAGACGACGAGCTTCACGGTGTCGCCGCGGTGGAGCCGGCCCCGGCCGGCGGGTCCTGCGAGATGACGTGGTCCTCGGCACCGAGTCGGAGAACTCCTGGGCGCTGGTGTCGACCACGAGCCCTTGGCGGTCAGCACCTGCTGGGCCCGGGTCGGCGCTGCGGCCCTGTCCAGTCGCCGACCTTCACCGGGCGCCGGGCCCCTGGCTGACGAACAGGTCGACGACGGTGTCGGGCGGCTGCCGGGTGCCCTGCGCGGGGTTGCTGCCGAGCACGGTGCCCTGCGGCACGGTGTCGGACCAGCGGCCGATCGTCCGGCCGAAGGTCAGGTGTGCGGTCCGGGCAGCGCGTCCTGGGCCTGGTCGACGGTCGAGGCCGCGCGACCTTCGGCACGGGGTGCCGCTCCTTGCCCTTGGACAGGGTGAGGGTGACGGTGCCGTGGTCGAGCACCCGCGCGCCGGGGTCGGGGTCGGTCCCGACGACGTGGCCCTTGGGCACGCTCTCGGAGTACGCCGGCGGGCCGACCGTCGCCGTCAGCCCGGCCCTGTCGAGCTGGTGGACGGCCGCGGTCTGGGTCATGCCCGAGCACGCCCGGGGTCGCGGTGTAGCGCGCCCAGCCGAACCAGTAGGCGCCCAGACCGGCCGCCAGCGCGATCACCAGGGCGACCGACGAGCAGGACCGGGCCGCGCCGCGACCGGCGTGGCCGGTGGCGCGGCGCCTGCCGGGGCGGTCGGGCGGCGGGGCGACGGTCGGTCGGGCCGACGTCCGGCTGCGCCGGAGCCGGTGAGACGACGAGCTCGTGCGGGGTGACCGGCAGCAGCTCGAGGGCGGTGGTCTCGTCGGTGACCGGAGCGGCCGGCGGGCGGCGTCAGGTCGGTGGTGAGCTCCTCGTCGTCCCAGACCCCGCCGGCCAGCGCCTGGCGCGACCCGGTGGAGCTGGTGGAGGAGCACGCCGGCGTCGGCCGGGCGCTGCGCCCGGTCGCGGGCGGTGGCCCGGGCGACCAGCGCGTCGACGTAGGGCGGGATGCCGGGGACGAGCCGCGACGGCGGAGGGACGTCCTCGTGGACGTGCTTGTAGGCGACCGCGATCGGCGACTCGCCCTCGTGGGGCTTCCGGCCGGTCAGCAGCTCGTAGAGCATCACGCCGACGGCGTAGACGTCGACCCGGGCGTCGCAGGTGCCGTCGACCACGAGCTCGGGCGCGAGGTAGGAGACCGTGCCGATGATGACGCCGCCGGTCGCGGTGTGCTGGGTGTCGGCGCTGACCGCCTTGGCCAGCCCGAAGTCGGCGACCTTGACCCGGCCCTCCGACTGCTCGTCGGAGATCAGGACGTTCTCGGGCTTGATGTCGCGGTGGACCAGGCCGGCCCGGTGGGCGGCGGCGAGCGCCGAGACCACCGGCTCGATCAGCGCGACGGCGCGGGCCGGCTGCATCGGCGCCTCGTCGCGGATCACGTCGCGCAGGGTGTGGCCCGGCACCAGCTCCATCACCAGGTAGAGCGCACCGTCGACGGTGGGGTCCTCGCCCTGGTCGAAGACGCTGACGACGTTCGGGTGGGAGAGCCGGGCGGCGGCGCGGGCCTCGCGCTTGAACCGCTCGGCGAACGCACCGTCGTCGCCGAGGCCGGGGTGCATGATCTTGACCGCGCACTCCCGGTCGAGGCGGGTGTCGAGCGCCTCGTAGACCGCGGCCATGCCGCCGCGGGCGATCCGGCGGGCCGATCAGGTAGCGGCCGTCGAGCAGCCGCCCGGTTGCGGGGTCGGCGAGCGATGGCGCCGCCCGCATGGGCGCGCGTGTCGTGCTCCACGTCGACCCTCCTGCACCGGTCGGGGAAGTGACCCGGTCAGCACATCCTACGGACGGCGGCTCTGCCCGCCCGATTCCAGCGGCCCCCCGGCGCGCCGTACCGGCGCCCGGGCGTGACAGAGTTGCGCCATGACGTCGCTGGCAGATGCCGACCTCTCGGAGCTGGTCGACGAGTGGCTCGACTGGACCGAGGTCGGAAGCAGGCTGGGGGTCACGCCGGCCAAGGTGCGCACCATGGTCAAGGTCCACGAGCTCGCGGCCGCCGTACCGGCTCCGGGGCAGGCGCCGTCGGTGCCCGCCGCCTTCATCGACGGTGACCTGCGTCGTGAAGGGGTTGCCCGGCCTGCTGACCGTGCTCCACGACGGCGGGTACGACGACCGCGAGTGCATCGCGTGGCTGTTCCTGGACGCCGACCTGCCCGGCCGCCCGATCGACGCGCTGCGGGAGAACCGCGGGTCGGAGGTCAAACGACGTGCGCAGGCCCTCAGCTTCTGAGCCGACCCCGAAGCGGGGCCGGCTGTGGCTCGGGCTGCTCGCCGTCCTGGTGGTCGCCGTCCTCACCTGGGCGCTCAACCAGGGGGGCTTCTCCGGCGGAGGTCGTGACGGCGACGCCGACCCGGCCTCGCTGCCGAGCGTCGCCGCCGCCGACCTGCCCTCCGAGGCGCAGCACACCCTGGTCCTGATCGACGAGGGCGGGCCGTTCCCCTACGACCGTGACGGCGTCGTCTTCGAGAACCGCGAGGAGCTGCTGCCCGACGAGGACAGCGGGTACTACCACGAGTACACCGTGCCGACCCCGGGTGAGAGCGACCGCGGGGCGCGGAGGATCATCACCGGTGCCTCGGGAGAGCTGTACTGGACCGACGACCACTACGTGACGTTCGAGAGGATCATCAGCCCATGAGCGGACTGGCCGGCCTGCTGGCACACCGCGTCGAACCCGGCATCTACACCTGGCACGGCCACCTCCCCGTCCGAGGACGTGCGCCACGCCGTCGAGCACGCGGGCTGGCGCTTCGCCGAGGTCGACGGCTGGCACGCACCGACCAAGGCGGAGTTCCTGGCGGCGATCGGCGAGGCGCTGGACTTCCCGGCGTACTACGGCCAGAACTTCGACGCCCTGGCCGACTGCCTGGCCGACGTCACCGCCGGCGACAGCGAGGGCTGGGTGCTGCTGTGGGACGGCTGGGGCCCCCTGGCCCGCGAGGACGAGCGCGCTTTCTCGGTCGCCCTCTCGGTCCTCGGCGGCCGGGTCAACGCCGACAAGGGCGGCCGCTTCGCCGTCCTCCTCCGGGGCGACGGCCCCGCCATCGACGGCGTCCCCGAGCCTCGACTGACGCGGCGTCACCGGTCGGGCCTGTCGAGCGCCAGGGCGATTGCGGCTCGACACCACCCGGTCCGCGCGCGGTGACCGCGGTCGCGAGCTCGTGGAGCACAGCGCGGGCGTGGTCGTCGAGCGCGGCGTGACGAGGGCGTCGGTGGCATGGCCGGCGAGCTGCCCGATCACCTCCTCGACCTGGTGGTGCGCCCCGGAGCGGTCGATGACGCCGCGCAGCGCCTCGACCTCGGCGGGGGAGAGCGCCGTACCGAGCGCGGCGTCGAGCCGCGCCGCGTCGTCGGGCGGCGCCGCGTCGAGCGCGAGTGCGACCAGCACCGTGCGCTTGCCCTCGACCAGGTCGTCGCCCGCGGGCTTCCCGGTGGCCGACGGGTCGCCGAAGACGCCCGAGCAGGTCGTCGCGCAGCTGGAACGCCTCGCCCAGCGGCAGCCCGAACGACGTGAGCTCGGCGAGCTGGTCGTCGCTCGCGCCGGCCAGGGTGGCGCCGATGTGCAGCGGCCGCTCCACGGAGTACTTCGCCGACTTGTAGCGCAGCACCGTCATCGCGGCGTCCACGTCGGCGACGCCCGCGGGCCTGCACCGAGACGTCGAGGAACTGCCCGGTGATCACCTCGCGAGCGGCACCGGTCGAAGACGTCGAGCGCCGGCACCACGCGCTCCAGCGGGAGCCCGCACCGGCGCAGCAGCTCGTCGGACCAGCTCAGCAGCAGGTCGCCGAGCAGGATCGCCGCCGACGCGCCGTACTGCTCCGGGTCGCCGCGCCAGCCGTCGCGCCGGTGGACCTCGGCCATGCCCGCGGTGCGTGGCCGGCCGGCCGCGGCGGGTGTCGGAGGCGTCCATGTAGTCGTCGTGCACCAGCGCGCTCGCGTGCAGCAGCTCCAGCGACGCGCAGGCCCGCACGAGGGCGTCGTCGTCCACGCCGGACGGGCCGGCGACGGCGTGGAAGCCCCAGTAGCAGAACGCCGCCCGGAACCGCTTGCCCCCGGAGACCGCGGCGCGCGCCTCGTCCAGGAGCCGGGTCGCGTCGGCACCCGAGCGGGGCCAGCCGCTCGGCCTGCTCGTCGAGGAACGCGTCGAGCGCCGCCTGCACCTGCCCGCGGAACGGCGTCGGGTCCCACGCGGGGGCGGTGCTGGTCACGCGCCGAGCCTAGGTGTCGTCGTACGACGCGGCGCCACCGCCACGCAGCAGACGGACCGTCGCCGGAGCGAGGCCCGCGCCTTCCTTAGACTCCTGCCGCATGCCCGACCAGCCGGCCATCGGCCAGATCCTCCGCGACGGGGAGCGCTCGTTCTCCTTCGAGTTCTTCCCGCCCGCGGACGCCGACGGCGAGGCGGTGCTCTGGCGCTCGATCCGCGAGCTCGAGTCGCTGCGACCGACGTTCGTCTCGGTGACCTACGGCGCGGGCGGCGGCACCCGCGAGCGCACGGTCGGGATCACCCGGCGGATCGCGCGCGAGACCTCGATGCTGCCGATGGCCCACCTGACCTGTGTCGGCCACACCACGGCCGAGCTGGCGACGATCGTCGAGGAGCTGCGCTCGGCCGGCGTCCACAACGTGCTCGCCCTGCGCGGCGACCCGCCCGGGTGGCCCGGGCACCACCTGGACCTCGACGCCCGGCGGCCTCGAGTACGCCGCCGAGCTGGTGGCGGTTCCTCAAGGACGACCGCCGACCTGTCGGTCGGGTGTCGCCGCCTTCCCCGAGGGACACCGCGACGCGGCCTCGCCTCGAGCATGGACGCGCAGGTGCTCAAGGCCAAGTACGACGCCGGCGCGGAGTTCGCCATCACCGAGATGGTGCTGCGCGCCGACGACTACTTCGGGCTGGTACGCCGGGCCCGCGACATCGGCGCGGACTTCCCGATCGTCCCCGGGCATCATGCCGATCCTCAACCTCAACTCGATGCGCACCATGGTCCGGCTCTCCGGCCGCGAGATGCCGCAGGAGACCCTCGACCGGATCCTCCCGCTCGAGGACGACCCGGTCGCGCTCCGGGCCGAGGGGATCCGGATCGCCACCGAGCTGTGCGAGGAGCTGCTCGCCGGCGGCGCACCGGGCCTGCACTTCTACACGCTGAACCGGTCGAAGGCGACGCGCGAGATCTTCGCCGCCCTCAAGCTCGCGGTCTGAGCCCCGCGCGTCCGGCAGGATGCACGCATGCGCACCGTCACCGTCACCGGCCAGGGCGAGGCCCGGGTCGTCCCCGACTCCGCCGCGGTCCGGGTCGCCGCGACCCACCGGGCGACCCGGCGTGGCCGAGGCCCTGGCCGGCGCCGACAGCGCCGCCGCCCAGATCGTCGCCACCGCCCGCGAGCACACGACCCCGGAGCGGATCGGCACGACCGGTGTCCAGATCTGGCCCGTGCACGACCAGGAGGGACGGCCAGACCGGGTTCGAGGCCCGCCACTCCCTCGACCGTCCGGCTGCCCCGACGTGGCGACCGCCGGCGCGCTGCTGACCGCCCTGGCCGAGGCACGTCGGCGACCGGCTCCAGGTCGAGGGCGTCTCGCTGGAGCTGGCCGACCGGACGGCGCGCCGAGGCCCGAGCCCGCGAGGCGGCGTACGCCGACGCGGTCGACCGCGCGCACCCAGCTGGCCACCCTCGCCGGCGCCGCCCTCGGTGACCCGCAGGCCGGTGCAGGAGGGTGGCCACGCGGCGCGCCGGTCGGCCGCGCCGTCAAGGCGAGCCTGAGCGCCGACCTCGCTCGAGCCCGGCGAGATGGTCGTGTCGTCGTCGGTGACGGTGACCTTCCAGCTGCGCTGACGTCGTCCCCGGTGCCCGCCCGTCGTCCCCTGCCTCACTCGACCCCGGCCGTGGCACCCCCTGCACTTCTAGGCGTCGCAACGGCCGACAAGTGCAGGAGTCGCCGGTCGACCGGCGATCCGACCGAGACCCTCACCCCTCACGCCCGCCCGTCGTCCCATGCGTCACTCGAGCCCCCGGCCGTGGCACTCCCTGCGCTTCGTAGGGGTTGCAACGGCCGACAAGTGCGCGAATCGCCGGTCGACCGGCGATCCCGACCGCGACCCACCCCTCACGCCGGCCCGACCACCTGGGCCACCAGCGACGCCGACAGGCCGACGAAGGGCAGGCCCGCGCCCGGCGTCGCGTGGGCACCGCGCGGCGAACACGCCCGGGCACCGGCGTCCGCGGCCCGAGCCGGCGCCGGACGGTGCCCGCCCCGCCACGCCACGCCCCCGGGCGACCCGCCCCACCGCTCCACCTGGTCGCGCGGCGAGAGGTCGACGCGCGCGACGACCTGCTCGCGGACGTCGAGGCCGCGCGGGCCAGCGTCGCGAGCAGGTCCTCGTCGACCCGGCCCCGGCCGGCACGGTCCAGGCGTGGTGGCCGTCGGGCGCGCGGCCGAGGGTGCGGACGACGAGCGTCGGGTCGCCGTGCACGACCAGCTCGTGGGGCAGGTCGGGCACCGGGCCGGCCAGCCCGACGTGGCAGGTGACCGGCGGGAGCGACCGGCGTCGTCCGGGTGACGTACGGCGCCAGCGCGGGCAGCCGCGCGGGTCGACGGCGCAGACCACGACCTCGGCGTCGAGGTCCCCGGCGGACGTCGCGACCGCCGCGGCCCGCCCGTCGCGCACCACGACGTCGTCGGCCCGGGCCGCACGAGGTCACCCCCCGGGTGTCGAGCCGGCGACCAGGGCGTCGCGCAGAGCACGCCGTCCCACCGACGACGCCCAGGCCCCGAAGCGCTGCTCGAGGTACGCCGTCACCCCGGCCCACGCGGGCACGTCGCGCAGGTCGTGACCGCGGCGGTGAAGGGCGTCGCCGGCGACCGGCCGAGCCGCTCGTCGCGGGAGACCCTGCGCAGCCGCCGGCCAGCGACTCGCGCGACCCGAGCAGCGCGGCCAGCGGCCGCGGCAGGTGGTCGGGGTCCCAGGGCTCCTCGGCGTACCCGCGCCGCAGCACCTCCCACGGGTCGCCGTACGACGCCACGTGGTCGACGTAGGCCTCGCCCGAGGCCCGGCCGGAGGCGGTCGAACGCCGCGAGCTGCTCGCTCCGCCGCGCGGTGAGCACCAGCGACGTCCCGTCCTCGAACCAGTGCTCGCGCAGGCAGTCGAGCTGCACCAGGTCCAGCTCGCGCTCCAGCGGCCGGCCGGTCTTGCGGAACAGGTCGCGCACGACTCCCGGCACCAGGGTGTGCGTGGCGGTGTCCCACGCGAACGCGTCGCGGGCCACGGGGGCGAGAGCCCCGCCGAGCTCGCTCTGCTCCACGAGGGTGACGGCGTGGCCGAGCTTGGCGAGCCGGAGCGCCGCAGCCAGGCCGCCGAAGCCCCCTCCGACCACCACCGCGCGCGCCATGCGCGCACCCTAGGCGAGCCCACCGATCGCCGGTGGTCAGGGGACGCTGGCGCCCTGCCAGGAAGTTCCGACGCACCACTCCGCGAGTTCAAACTGGATAAAGTTGATTGACTTTGTGTAGAACAGGGATCGACCGATCCACACGCTACCGACGCGACGGCCCACCCGGTCCGCCGTACCCGGTCCCTCCCGCTCTCGGAAAGGCCCTCCATGCATGCTCCCGCCCCCCTTCGCCGGCGGACCCTCGTCGGCGTGCTCGGCGCTCTGGCCCTGGTGGCCACGGCGTGCGGCGCCAAGTCCGACGAGCCGTCGGCGGCCGACCTGGCCAAGCCGGTCGCCGCTCACGTCAAGCCCACGACGACCATCACCGTCGGGGACCCGGTCACGCAGGTCGCGCTGCAGGCCTCCGGCCTGATCGACAAGATCCCCTTCCACATCAAGTTCGCCAACCTCTCCGGCGGACCGCAGACGATGGAGGCCTTCCGGGCACACGCGCTCGACCTCGGGGCCGTGGCCGACATCCCGCCGATCTTCGCCAAGTGGACCGGGCTCGACACCCACATCGTGGCGGCGAAGTACCGCTAGGACCCGCTGAACCACCCCGTCTACGAGCTCGGCGTCGCGCCCGGCTCGGACGTCAAGACGCTGGCTGACATCAAGGGCAAGAAGGTCGCCTACAGCCCGGGCCAGGCCCAGGGCGCGCTCGTGCTCCGCCTGCTGCAGAAGCTCGGCCTGAAGCAGAGCGACGTCGACCTGGTCGAGATGCCCAGCGTGCTCGACGCCTACAACAACGCTCTGGCCGGACACCAGGTCGACGTCGCGCCCCTCGGCGGCGTCTACATCAAGCGCTATGTCAACGACTACGGCTCCAAGGGGGCCGCAGTGCTCAAGACCGGTATCCGCGACGACGCGTCGTTCCTCTACGCGCCCGACAGCGTGCTCGCCGACCCCGACAAGGCGGCCGCGATCAAGGCCTACGTCAAGTACTGGGCCCTCGCGCAGCGGTGGGAGCAGGACCACCCGCAGGCGTGGCTCAAGGCCTACTACGAGGACAACCAGGGCGTCTCCGCGGCCGACGGCCAGTGGCTGATCCACAACGCTGGCCACGCCGTCATCCCGACGTCCTGGACCCAGGCGATCGCCGCGCACCAGAAGACCATCGACCTGCTGGCCCACGAGGAGGACAAGCCCGGACTTCAAGGCCTCCTCCCTGTGGGACCTGCGCTACGAGCACGTCGCCGGCCAGGCCTTCGCGTCCTCGGTGCGGCGCAGTGAGCGCGGGCGGTACGACGCTGGCCCGGCCGCCGCAGGCCACCGACGAGGCCGTCGTCCTCACCGTCGACGAGCGGCCGCTGCGCCGCCGGCTCGGGCCCGGACCGCGGCGCCGGTTCGCCGCCGGGGTGGGACCGCTCCTCGTGCTGGGCCTGTGGTGCCTCGCCTCCTGGAGCGGGTGGCTCAGTCCGCAGACGCTCTCGCCGCCCTGGACGGTCGCTCGAGACGGCGCGTCACCTCGATCGACGACGGCCGGCTGCAGACCAACCTCCTCGGTCTCGGCCCGCAGGGCGTTCCTCGGCCTCCTGCTCGGCACCAGCGTCGGGGTGCTGCTCGCGCTGGCGTCGGGGCTGAGCCGGACCGGAGAAGCGCTCATCGACGCCAACGTCCAGTTCAAGCGCGCCATCCCGGCCCTCGCCCTGATGCCGCTGCTGATCCTCTGGCTCGGGCATCGGCGAGGAGATGAAGGTCGTCACCATCGCGCTCGGGGTCTTCGTCCCGATCTACCTGCAGACCCACGCCGGGCTGCGCGCGATCGAGTCGCGGTACGTCGAGCTGGCCCAGACCGTCGACCTGAGCCGCTGGGACTTCCTGCGCCGGGTCGTCTTCCCCGGCACCCTCCCGTACTTCCTGCTCGGCCTCCGCTTCGCGGTCACCGCGGCCTGGCTCGCCCTGGTCGTCGTCGAGCAGGTCAACGCCACCAGCGGCATCGGCTACATGATGGAGCTCGCCCGGACCTACGGCCAGGTCGACGTCATCCTCGTCGGCCTGGTGGTCTACGGCCTGCTCGGCCTGGTCTCCGATGCCGCTGTCCGTCTCCTGCAGAGAAAGGCACTGGCATGGCAAGTCACGATGACCGGCGCTGACCCCCGCCGGTCGACCGTCGACGCACCTCGGTCCGGCGGCTACGGCGCCCAAGGGCGTCCTCAACGGCGTCGACCTCGACATCCGGCGCGGGGAGTTCGTGGCCCTGCTGGGCCCGAGCGGCTGCGGCAAGAGCACGCTGCTGCGGGCCCTGGCCGGCCTCGACGCAGCGGTCTCGGGCAGCGGCCGGATCCGGGTCCCGGGCAAGGTGTCGGTGGTCTTCCAGGACTCCCGCCTGCTGCCGTGGGCCGACCTGGTCACCAACGTCACCCTGGGCCAGCGCAGCAAGCAGGCGCGCATCCGGGGGAGCGAGGCCCTGGCGGAGGTGGGGCTGCCCGGGCCGCGAGAAGGACTGGCCCCACCAGCTGTCCGGCGGCGAGCAGCAGCGCGTCGCCCTGGCCCGCTCGCTGGTCCGCGACCCCGAGCTGCTGCTGGCCGACGAGCCCTTCGGCGCCCTGGACGCCCTCACCCGGCTGAAGATGCACGACCTGCTCCGTGAGCTCCACCGCAAGCACCAGCCGGCGACCCTCCTGGTCACCCACGACGTCGACGAGGCGATCACCCTCGCCGACCGGGTCGTGGTCCTGGCCCACGGTCGGGTCTTCCTCGAGCAGACCATCGAGCTCGGCGACGAGCGCGACCCCTCGTCCCCGGAGTTCGGCCGGATCCGGACGCGAGCTGCTCGACGCCCTCGGCGTACGACGTCACCAGGCCACCACCGCCCGCGACACGAGAGACAAGGCGACCGCATGACCGACCCCCAGCACCTGATCCTCAACGCGTTCCTGATGAGCACCGGCCACCACGAGGCGTCGTGGCGGCTTCCGGAGAGCGACCCGTTCGCCCACCTCGACGTCCGCCACTACCAGCACCTTGCGCAGATCGCCGAGCGCGGGAAGCTCGACTCGGTGTTCTTCGCCGACTCGCCCGCGCTGTTCAGCGACGTGGGGCGACGCCCGGCCGGTCAGCTCGAGCCGACCGTGCTGCTGACCGCGATCGCGATGGCCACCGAGCGGATCGGCGTGATCGCGACCGCGTCGTCGACGTACAACGACCCGTTCAACCTGGCTCGTCGGTTCGCCTCCGTCGACCACGTCAGCGGCGGCCGGGCCGGGTGGAACGTCGTCACCACGGCCGGGCCGGACGCCGCCGCCAACTTCGGTCTCGACGACCAGCCGGCCCACGCCGAGCGCTACGAGCGGGCCGACGAGTTCCTCGAGGTCGCCTACCGGCTGTGGGACAGCTGGGACGACGACGCGCCTCTCGGCGACAAGGCGGCGGGCGTCTGGGCGGACGGCGACAAGGTCCACCGCGTCGACCACGTCGGGCGGCACTTCCGAGTACGCGGACCGCTCAACGTCCCGCGCGCACCCCAGGGGCACCCGGTGATCGTGCAGGCCGGATCGTCCGAGGACGGCAAGGCGCTCGCCGCCCGGCACGCCGAGGCGGTGTTCACCGCCCAGCAGACCCTCGAGGACGCCCTGGCCTTCTACCGCGACCTCAAGGCCCGCACCGCCGCCGTCGGCCGCGACCCCGACACCATCAAGATCCTGCCCGGCATCGTGCCGGTGATCGGGTCCACGGAGTCCGAGGCGCTCGCGCTGGAGCAGGAGCTCGACGAGCTGATCCGCCCGGAGTACGCCGTCGCCCAGCTCGCCCGCACCCTCAAGGTGCGGCCCGAGGACCTGCCCCTCGACCAGCAGCTGCCCGCCGAGCTCCCCGACGAGGACCAGATCGAGGGCGCCAAGAGCCGTTACACGCTGATCGTCACGCTCGCCCGCCGCGAGCGGCTCACCGTGCGGCAGCTGATCGGTCGCCTGGGCGGAGGCCGCGGTCACCGCACCTTCACCGGCACGCCCGGCCAGGTCGCCGACGCGATCCAGGAGTGGTCCGACGCCGGGGCCGCCGACGGCTTCAACATCATGCCGGCCGTCCTGCCGTCGGGCCTCGAGGCGTTCGTCGACCACGTCGTCCCGGTGCTGGTCCGGCGCGGTCTGTTCCGCGAGGAGTACGCCGGCACCACCCTGCGCGAGCACTACGGCCTCGCCCGTCCCGAGGTCGACCGTTCCCGGCCGGCACCGGCCGCCACCGCCTGACCAGAGGAGACAACCATGAGCGAGTACCGCGCCTTCGGCCGCACCGGCCTCAAGGTCAGCCCCCTGACCCTCGGCACCATGATGTTCGGGGGCTACGGCAACCACGACCACGCCGACAGCATCCGGATCATCCAGCGCGCGCTCGACGCCGGCATCAACCTGGTCGACACCGCCGACGTCTACTCCCACGGCGAGTCCGAGGTGATCGTCGGCAAGGCGCTGCGCGGCCGGCGCGACGACGTCGTCCTGGCCACCAAGTTCCACGGCCGGATGGGCGACGACGTCAACCGGTTCGGCAACTCCCGCCGCTGGATCGTCAAGGAGGTCGACGACAGCCTGCGCCGGCTCCAGACCGACTGGATCGACCTCTACCAGGTGCACCGCCCCGAGACCGACACCGACATCGAGGAGACTCTCGGCGCCCTCAGCGACCTGGTCCACGCCGGCAAGATCCGCTACGTCGGCACCTCGACCTTCCTGCCGTCCCAGCTGGTCGAGGCTCAGTACGTCGCCCGCGAGCGCCGGCTCGTCCGCCCGGTGGCCGAGCAGCCGCCGTACTCGATCCTGGCCCGCGCGGTCGAGCGGGAGGTGCTGCCGGTGGCCGAGCAGTACGACGTCGCCGTGCTCCCGTGGAGCCCGCTCGCCGGCGGTTGGCTGTCGGGCCGCTACCGCCGCGGGGACGCCGCGCTGCCGACGTCGACCCGTGCCGAGCGCCAGCCCGGACGGCACGACCCGGCGCTCCCGGAGAACGCCCGCAAGCTCGAGGCCGTCCTCGCGCTGACCGACCTGGCCGAGGCGGCTGGCGTCTCGCTGGTCCACCTGGCGCTGGCGTTCGTGCTCGAGCACCCGGCGGTCACCTCGGCGATCATCGGCCCGCGCACCTTCGACCACCTCGAGGCCGCGCTCGACGCCGACAAGGTCCAGCTGTCCCACGACGTCCTCGACCGGATCGACGAGATCGTGCCGCCCGCCACGACGCTCAACGACGCTGACGCGGGCTACGTGCCGCCGGCCGTCGCCGACGCGACGTTGCGGCGCAGGACTCCCCGGGCTCGCTGACCGTCCGGGGCGAGGGGAGAGGTACGCCTCCCCTCACGGGGCTGGCGTGGCGGTGGGGACTCGGTCCTTGCCCTTCCACCGCCGCCAGCCCCGTCGTACGACCTTGGCGACGAGGTAGAGCAGCACCAGCCCGCCGGCGAGGAGCACCGCGGCGACCAGCGCCGCCGCGCGCGGGTGCTCGATCGCGTACCAGACGACACCGAGCACCGCGAGGTCCTCGGTGAGGCTGGCCGCGATGTTGCTCAGCGGTTCGGGCGAGGCGTTGATCGCCAGTCGGGCGCCGGCCTTGACCGAGTGCGAGGCCAGGGCCGTGCCACCCCCGACGGCGAGGGCGACCGCACCGTTGAGAGAGTCGGCCTGGCCGGCGATCAGGATGCCGATCACGGCTCCCACGGTCGGTCTGATGAACGTCGAGATCGCGTCCCAGGTGGAGTCGATGTAGGGGACCTTGTCGGCGACGAACTCCATCGCGTACATGAACCCCGCCGCCGCCAGCACGTCCCAGCGCCCGAGCACGTCGGGCACCTGCGACGTGTCGTGGACGCGGTCGGAGATGCCGAGCACGAGCACCACGAGGTAGCAGTTGAGGCCGCTGGCCCAGCCGGTGGAGAAGACGAACGCGAGGGCGCCCACGCCGGGAGCCTAGGGGCCCTCGACGTCGACCTCGACGGCTCCGGTCATCGCCAGCAGCTCGTCGTACGTCGTGGAGAAGACGGCGGCCGGGTGTCCGGCAGCCGCCCAGATCTCGTCGTACTGACGCAGGGCGGGGTCGAGGTAGGTCGGCACGGGGGAGGGGTGGGCCAGCGGCGAGACCCCGCCGATCACCTGCCCGGTGTGCTCGCGCACGAACTCCGGCGTCGCCCGCTTCAGGGCCGGGACGCCGATCCGGCCGGCGGTCGCGCCGGTGTCGACCCGGTGGGCGCCCGAGGTCAGGATCAGGACCGGGGTGCCCGCGGCGTCGAAGAGCAGGCTGTTGGCGATCGCCCCCACCTCGCAGCCGAGGGCCTCGGCGGCCAGGGCTGCGGTGTGCACCGAGTCTGGCAGGATGACGATGCGGCCCCCGCCTCCTGCGGCGGAGTGGGCCTGCTTGAACCTCGTGACAGCAGCGTGCTCGGCGGTCATGCGCCGAGGCTAGCCGGAAGGGACGGTCCGCGAAGAGATGGAACGGCGGCGGCTCCCCAGCGTCGGTCGCACTCGCGATCCGTGCTGCCTGGGGGCTGGTCGGGGTCATCGGCCTCACCGTGCTCCTGATGGTGGTCTTCTACGACGACGTGGTCGGCTCGTGGGCGAGCCGCCACGACGGTGCCCGGCAGGCCTTCGCCGCGGGCGGCCGGCAAGGGCTCGAGCGGGCCGGGTTCGTGGCGCCGGCGTTCCTGCCGGTCGCCGCGACCATGCTCGTGGTGGCCGCGATGCTGGTCTGGGTGCTCACCGTCTTCTTCCGGGAGGGCCACCGGTGGGGTCAGCTGGGGCTGTTCGGTCTCGTGCTGACCGGCCTGTTCGCGAGCATCGTCCTGGGGTTCGTGCTCGACCCGCCGACGGTGTTCGTCGCCGTCGCCGTGCTCTCCCTGGCCGTCGAGGCGCCTGCTGGCGGTGTGCCTGTGGCACCCCGACACCCTCGGCTACCTGGCCGGGCCCTGGGCCGACGACCGCGGCGACCACCCCGGCGACCCCGTGACCACCCCGGTGACCACCCCGGCGACCACTCCGCCGACGACCCTGCAGTGACCCGGCCGACCCCGCGGTGAACGCCGGCTGACGGGCCGGCCGGCTGCCCTCCCGGGTTCGGGCCGGCCTCTGGTGCCGGTCGGCGGCGGGGTGTAGCGTGCTGCTTGTTCGAACACATGTTCGATCACCCGGCCACCGGTGAGGGCGACCTCGACCCCCGTCCTCACCGGCCCGGGTCCACCCGGGGTCGACCGAGCGTGGGAGAGGGCAGGGGCATGAGGCGCTACGACGATCCCGTCGAGACCCGGATGGGTCTGGTGTCGGGCCAGGAGGGCCCCGAGCAGTTCTTGTGGCGGGGCCGGTTGTGGAAGGTCCGGGCGGTGCTGGCCCACTGGGTGGAGACCGGCCCGTGGTGGCAGTCCGACAGCGCCCGGGCGGTGATCGGCTCCGACGAGACCGCCGGCCGATCTCCGAGACTCTGCCGACCTCCTGGGGGAGCGCGAGCTGTGGCGGGTCGAGGCCGGCCGCGGCTCGGTGCCCGCTCCCGGCGGCCAGGTCGCGCCCGGTCACGCCACGGGTGGCGTCTTCGACCTCGCGTTCGACTGGAGCGACGGGCGCTGGGCGCTCGTGGGCTGTGTGGACTGAGGTGAGCCAGATGACCGGTCCGTTCTCCCTGCCCGCCACCACCCACGCCTACCTCGCCCGCGCCGCCGAGTCGCTCCACGAGGCCGTGGTCGCCCCCGACGTCCCCACCCGCTACGCCTGCGCCCATGTCGCCGCCCTCCGGGCGGCCGCCGCGCTGCTGGCCGCCCGGGCCAGACCCGCCGGCTCGTCCGGCTCCCGTCGCCGCCCGCAGAAGAACGCCTGGGTCCTCCTCGCCGAGATCGCGCCCGAGCTCACCGAGTGGGCGACGTTCTTCGCGGCCGGTGCCGGCAAGCGGGCCGCGGCCGAGGCCGGGTCGACCCGGGCGGTCACCGAGCGCGAGGCCGACGACCTGGTCCGTGACGCCGACCGGTTCCTGGGCGTGGTCGAGCAGGCGCTGGGGCTGGTGCCCCACGCCGTCTCACCCCAGCTGTGCGTCCTGGCCGACCCCCACCGTCAGCCGGCGCGGTCCTCGCGCGTCCGGGCCGGCTAGCCGGCGGTCCGGTCTCTCGATGGACCCCTTCGTCCACCTGCACGTGGCATCGGGCTACTCCCTGCAGTACGGCGCGTCGCTGCCCCACGTCCTGGTCGAGCGAGCAGCCGAGCAGGAGATGGACACCCTCGCCCTCACCGACCGCGACGGCACCTACGGCGCGGTCAAGCACGCCCAGGCCTGCCGCCGGGCCGGCATCCGGCCGGTCCTCGGCGTCGACCTGGCGGTCCGACCCCTCACCGGACCAGCAGCCGGACCGGCAGCCGGGCCGTGGCCCGCGTCCGCGCACCCCGGTCCGGGGTGGTGCGTTCCGCGACGACCGGCTGCTGCCGCGGGTCACCTTCCTGGCCCACTCCGGGGGGTCGGCCGGTGGCGGCCGGGCGGGCTGGGCGGCGGTGTGCCGGCTGGTGTCCGCGGTCCGGCTGTCCGGTGAGCGCAGCGCACCGGTCGCCGACCTGTCCCTGCTCGCGCCCTGGCTCGAGAGCGGTGAGGTGATGGTGCTGCTCGGGCCCACCTCCGAGGTCGGGGCGGCGGTGGCCCGGCGCCGCGACGACCTGGCCCGCGCCGCGCTCGAGCCGTGGCTCGAGGTCGTCCCGCGCGACCACCTCCTCCTCGAGCTGGTCTCCCACCGGCTGCCCGGGTCCGGCACGGTGTGGGGCCCCGGCACCACCCCCCATGCCGCCCGGATGGCCGGGTTCGCCCGCAGCACGGGGCTGGGGGCGGTGCTCAGCAACGCCGTCCGCTACGCCGACCGCCGTGACGCCCCGGTCGTCGACGTCCTCGACGCGGCTCGCCGGCTGGTGGCCCTCGACCGGCGCCACGTCGACCGCGGCAACGCCGAGGGCTTCTTCAAGTCCGGCAAGCAGATGGCCGAGGTCGCCGAGGAGATCGCTCGGCTGGCCGGCCTCGGCGACTCCGAGCGCGAGGCCCACCGGCTGCTGGCCCACACCCGGCTGGTCGCCGACCGCTGTGCCCTCGACCCACGCGCCGACCTCGGGCTGGGCGAGGTCCACTTCCCGGAGTTCGAGCTCGCGCGCGACCCGAGCCTGCTCGGCGACGCGTCTCGAAACCCGGTGGGGGGGTCACCTGCGGATGCCATGCTCCGCGCGCGCTGCGAGGGCGCGGTCGGCCGCCGCTACGGCGGCGCCCCGCGCCAGCGCATCTGGAAGCGGCTCGACGACGAGCTGGAGATGATCCGCGGCCTGGGCTACGCCTCCTACTTCCTGACCGTCGGCGACGTCACCGACCTGATCCGCGAGATGGGGGTCCGGGCCGCCGGCCGCGGCTCCGGGGCCGGCTCCCTGGTCAACTACCTCCTCGGCATCTCCGGGGTCGACCCGATCCGCCACGGCCTGCTCATGGAGCGGTTCCTCTCCCCGCTGCGCGCCTCGCTCCCCGACATCGACGTCGACGTCGAGTCCGCGCGGCGCGAGGACATCTACCGCGCGATCCTCGACCGCTACGGCGGTGAGCGGTGCGTGTGCGTCTCGATGATGGACACCTACCGGGTCCGCCATGCCGTCCGTGACGTCGGCGGCGCGCTCGGCATGCCACCCGGCGAGACCGACGCGATCGCCAAGGCCTTCCCCCACATCCGGGCCCGCGACGCCCGGATGGCGATGCGCGACCTGCCCGAGCTCCGGGCCGCCGGGCTCGGTCACGAGCGGCTCGACCTGTTCTTCGACCTCGTCGAGCGGCTCGACGGGCTGCCCCGCCACATCGCCGTCCATCCCTGCGGGGTCCTGCTCTCCGACGCGACCCTGCTCGACCGCACTCCCGTCGAGGCGAGCTTCGCCGGGTTCCCGATGAGCCAGTTCGACAAGGACGACGTCGAGGACCTCGGCCTGCTCAAGCTCGACGTGCTCGGCATCCGGATGCAGTCCTCGATGGCCCACGCGGTCGACCTGGTCCGCCAGACCGACGGCGTCGAGATCGACCTCGACGACGAGGAGCAGGTGCCGTTCGACGACCCCGACACCTTCCAGATGATCAGCCAGGCCCGCACCCTCGGGGTGTTCCAGATCGAGTCGCCGGGTCAGCGCGAGCTGGTCGGCAAGTCCGGCATCGAGACCTTCGAGCACATCATCACCGACATCTCGCTGTTCCGGCCCGGCCCGGTCAAGAGCGACATGATCACCCCCTACCTCGAGGCCAAGCACGGCTGGTCGGAGGTCTCCTACCTCCACGACGACCTGCGCCCGATCCTCGAGCAGACCAACGGCGTGGTGGTCTTCCACGAGCAGGTGATCGAGATGATCGCCTGCTTCGGCGGCGTCACCAACGCCGAGGCCGACGAGAAGCGCCGTGCGCTCGGCGACACCGAGGGGATGGCCGAGACCAGGCTGTGGTTCTTCCCCGCCGCCCTCGGCCGGGGCTACCCGCTGCCGGTGGTGGAGCGGGTCTGGCAGGTGATCGAGGCGTTCGCGTCGTTCGGCTTCTGCAAGGCCCATGCCGCGGCGTTCGCGCTGCCGACCTACCAGTCGGCCTGGCTCAAGGCCCACTGGCCGGCCCACTTCCTGGCCGGCGTGCTCACCCACGACCCCGGCATGTACCCCAAGCGGCTGATCCTCGAGGACGCCCGCCAGTGCGGCATCGCGATCCTCGGGCTCGACGTCAACGCCAGCGAGAAGACCTACGTCGTCGAGCGGATGTCGTCGCTGGACGAGCCGCCGCCGGTCGTGCTCGGCGAGACCGTCGCGGCCCGACCCGACCGAGCGCGGCTGGCCCGACGGCCGGGCGTGGGGTCTCCGGCTGGCGCTGGCCGAGGTCAAGGGCATCAACGCCGGTGAGGTCGAGCGCATCGTCTCCTCCCGCCCCTATCACTCGCTGACCGACTTCTGGCACCGCGCCCAGGTCTCCCGGCCGATCGCCGAGCGCCTGGTGCTGGCCGGCGGGTTCGACTCCCTCTACGGCCTCGGCTCCACCACCGCCTCGCTGGGCGGCGTCCGCCGCCGGACCAAGGTCACCCGCCGCGACCTGCTGCTCCAGGTGGCCGAGCTCGACCGTCACGCCCGCGCCGTCCAGCGGGCCGGTCGCGCCCGCGGCCTGGCCGCCGGCCGGGCCCGGTCCGCGCCGCCGCGTCCGGCCGACCTCCGGGTCGAGGAGGCCGCCGCCCGCACCAGCACCGACCCGACGACCCGCGAGGCCGCGGCCCCGGTCGAGCGGCACGCCCTGGCCGCCCAGGGGGTCTGGGCCCGGGCGGCCGCCCAGTCCCGGGCGGCCGCCGACCCCCGCCCGGTCACCTCGGTCCAGCTCACCCTCGACCTCGGCGACGAGCCGCAGGAGCACGTCAGCGGTCTGCCCGAGATGAGTGCCGACGAGCGGATGCGGGCCGAGCTGGAGATCCTCGGCCTCGACGCCAGCCGTCACGTCGTCGACACCTACGCCGAGTTCCTCGACGCCCTCGGTGCGGTCCGCAGCCGTGACCTGCTCACCCAGCGCAGCCGCGCCGAGATCCTGGTCGCGGGGGTCAAGGTCGCCACCCAGACCCCGCCGGTCCGCTCCGGTCGGCGAGTGGTGTTCCTGACCCTCGACGACGGCACCGGCCCGGTCGACGCCACCTTCTTCGAAGACGTCCAGGGTCCCTACGCCGCCACCGTGTTCGGCTCCTGGCTGCTGGTGGTCCGTGGTGAGGTACGCCGTACCGGCCACCGCGGCATCTCGCTGCGGGCCACCGGCGCCTGGCCGCTGGCCGACCTCCACGCGCTCTGGGCCAAGCCCGGTCCCGACGGCGGGATCGAGGCGGTCCGCGCGCAGCTGGCCGTGGTGTCGACGGTCGCCGACGTCACCCACCACCGCGTCCTGGTCCACTCCAGCGGTTTCCGGATGTCGCCCTACGCCGACGTCAAGCCACCCGGCGACGACCCGAAGAACGTGCGCGGGAAGCCTTGGGTTGAGGAGGTGGTGAAGCAACCGTCTCGCAACCTGTGGCACCGCAGCCCCGGGAGTCCCGGATGACTCCCTCCACGACGTTCTTCGAGCGCTTCGTCGAGGGCGTTTCATCATGTGATGCAGATGAACCTGCACGTCTCACGGTGAGCACGGCACGAGAAGTGCAGGTTCGACGTCTTCACATGATGAAACAACCTCCCGCAAACCCCCGAGGCCCTGGAGGGCTCCACCCCGTGATACCGGGCCCTCTAGGCTGGCGGCCATGCCCACCCCCGCGAGCGAGCGCATCTCCGGCCGGGGGTCCACCCGTACGGCCGTGGTGTGGTCCGGGCTCGAGCCCGGCCTGCGCGGTGAGCCGCGCGACGTCCTCGACATCGGGGGTGGCACCGGCGGTCTCGCGGTCCGGATCGGCGCGCTCGGCCACCGGGTGGTGGTCGTCGACCCCAGCCCCGACGCCCTGGCCGCCCTCGACCGCCGCGCCCGCGAGCACGACGTCGCGGTCACCGGCCGCCAGGGCGACCTGTCCACCCTGCTCGACGTGGTCAGCGCCGCCGGGGCCGACGTCGTGCTGTGCCACGGTGTCCTCGAGGTCGTCGACGACCCAGCCGCCGCCCTCGCCACGCTGGCGCAGGTGCTGCGTCCCGGCGGCACGCTCAGCCTCCTGGTCGCTCAGCGTCACGCCGCCGTGGTGGCCCGGGCCATGGCCGGTCACTTCCAGCAGGCGCTCGCCCTGCTCGACCCCGCGACCGGCTCCGGGCACCCGGCACCCCCGGGTCGTGCCGGCCGTCGCTTCACCCACGACGAGCTCGTCGCGCTGGCGCAGGGAGCCGGGTTCGCCGTCGACGCGGTCCACGGCATCCGGGTCTTCACCGACCTCGTGCCCGGCTCGCTGCTCGACCTCGAGCCCGGTGCCACCACTGCGCTGGTCGAGCTCGAGCAGGCCGTCGCGGCCCGGCCGGAGTACCTCCCGCTGGCCACCCAGCTCCACCTGCTCGCCCACCTGCCCTGACCCCGCCGGGGCGGCACGATGAGCGCCTCGCCGGCGGGCACCCCGGGCACCCCGCAGAGCTGGTAGCCGCGACCCCGATCCTCCACGTCGACATGGACGCCTTCTACGCCAGCGTCGCGGTGCGCGAGCGGCCCGACCTGCGCGACGTCCCGGTCATCGTCGGAGGTGGCTACCGCGGCGTCGTGCTCTCGGCCGACTACCGCGCCCGCGAGAGCGGTGTCCGGTCGGGCATGCCGATGACCCGGGCCCGGCGGCTGTGCCCGGCCGCCGAGGTGGTCCCGCCCGACTTCGAGACCTTCGCGACGGTCTCGGCATCGGTGATGGAGACCTTCCGTCGGGTCACCCCACTGGTCGAGGCGCTCTCGCTCGACGAGGCGTTCCTCGACGTCCGCGGCTCGACCCGCCGGCTCGGCCCGCCGGCCGAGATCGCCGAGCGCCTGCGCGCCACCATCCACGACGAGCAGGGCATCACCTGCTCGGTCGGGGTGGCGGCGTCGATGACGATGGCCAAGATGGCGAGCCGATGGGCCAAGCCCGACGGGGTGTTCGTCTGTACGCCGGCCTCGGTGACCACGGTGCTCCACCCGCTCGACGTCGGCGACCTGTTCGGGGTGGGGGAGAAGACCCGTGAGCTCCTCCACCGGCTCGGGCTGGTCACCGTCGGCCAGGTCGCCCACACCCCCCGCCGTACTCTCCAGCGTGCGCTCGGCGACCATCTCGGCCGTCACCTCCACGACCTCTCCTGGGGCGTCGACGGGCGCCAGGTGGTGGCTCGCACCGGCGGCTCCTACTTCGGGGTGCTGCTCGGCGACCCCGACAAGTCGATGGGAGCCAGCGAGACCTTCGGCCACGACACCGACGACCGGTCGGTGATCGTGCGCGAGCTGCTCCGCCTCACCGACCGGGTCACCGGGCGGATGCGGACCGCGGAGGTCGCCGGCCGCACCGTCACGATCACCGTGCGTTTCGCCGACTTCACCACGGTCACCCGGTCCCGCACCCTCACCGAGGCCACCGACGTCACCCAGGAGATCTACCGCGAGGCGGTCCGTTCCTACGACGCGCTGGGCCTGCAGCGGGCCCGGATCCGGTTGGTCGGGGTCCGGGTCGAGGGGCTGGTGCCGCGCACCCGGGTCCACCGACAGCTGGTCCTCGGGCAGCGTGACCGCGGCTGGTCGGAGGCCGAGCGTGCCATGGACCTGGTCACCCGGAGGTTCGGCTCCGACGCGGTGCGCCCCGCCAGCCTGCTCCCGTGAGCCGCCGGGAAGAGGTCGCCGGCACCGCCATCGGCCCACCGATGTCTCACATCTGCACTATTTCCCGCGCCCGCCTACCGCACGCCCGTGGCGCTGCCTACACTGGCCTCGAGTCATCACGTGCGAGGGGAGGATCCGTGCCACTCTCCGAAGAGGAGCTGCGAGCACTCGAGCAGATGGAGCGCGCCCTCGTCCAGGACGACCCCAAGCTCGCCTCGACCCTCCGCGGCACCAACCTCCGCCGCGCCGCCCGACGCCGCGCCGTCCTGGCCACCGTCGGCTTCGTGGCCGGCATCGCGATCCTCATGGTCGGCGCCGTCGCCCGGATCACCCTCGTGGGCATCCTCGGGTTCGTGGTGATGCTGCTGTCGGCGACCGTCGCGCTGTCCGCGATCCGCGGCACCTCCGCCGTACGTCGCGCCCCGGCCCGGCCCAACCCGCAGCCGGGCATGCTCGACCGGTTCGGCAGCCCGTGGCGCCGCCGTCACCACGACGACGAGGCCTGACCCGAGCGAGGACGTTGCGTCACGGCGCAGCCGGGACGCAACGCCGTAGCGAGCGGCCGTGCGAGCTCGCTCGCCGGCCGAGCGGCCCGTCAGCCGACGTGGTCGACCACGCCACCGGCCGAGACCGCCTCGGGTTCGCGGTCGCGCCGACGAGCGGCGCCGCGGCGTCCACGTGCGAACAGGGTCCGGGGCCACCACTCGGCCCGCCGGAGCGCCCCCCGGCTGCTGCCGTGCCGGAGCGCGGACAGACAGACCTCGACGTCCTCGGTCAACGCGCCCGGGGCGTCGTCGGAGGTCCGGGCGTACCGGGCCCGCTCCAGTGTCCTCACGATCCGGTCGAGGGAGACCTCGGCGGCCGGGTTGAGCCCGCGGCCGCGCGGCGGCCGGAGAGGTGGCGGCCCGTCGGGCTCGTGACCGAACCACGCGGCGAGGCGGTGTCCGGTCTCCTGCGGTGACCGGCCGTAGGGCCAGGCGACTCCCAGGTCGACCGCACTGTCGCGCAGCTCGGCCCAGGCGTCCTCGGCGAGACCGGCCAGTCGCTGCGTGCGACGCCTGCGGCGGAGGGCGCGTGGCACCAGGGCCAGCGCCGCCCCGATCGCGATCGCGACCAGGACCTCCAGGACCACCAGCCACGGCACCGACGGGCCGGACGAGCCCGTCGTCGACTGCGACTTCGCGGCGGGCTTGGGGGCCGGGGAGGTCGACTCGGTGGCGTTCTGGCCACCGCCCTTGGCCGTGTCGCTGGACTGCGCACCTGGCTTCGAGACCGTCTCCGTGGTCCACTTCGGCGCCTCGCTGCCCTGCCGGGCGCCCGGGGTCGGCTCGAAGCGCACCCAGCCGGAGCCCTGGAAGTAGAGCTCGGGCCAGGCGTGCATGTCGTGGGCGCTGTACTGGAACTCGTGCGGTCCGATCTGGGTGGGCTGGAGGAAGCCCACCGCGACCCGGGCCGGGATGTCGAGCTCACGCGCCATCACCGCGAACGCGCCGGCGAACTGCTGGCAGTAGCCCGACCTGCCACCCTCGGCGGGACTGCCGAACAGGAAGTGCAGCATGGCCTGGTTGCCGTCGCCCTCGTTCGCGTGACGCTGCAGGCTGTAGGTGAAGCCGCCGGTGCTGCGGAACCAGTCCTGGAGCCGTTTGGCCTGCTCGAAGCGCGAGCTGGTGCCCTTGGTGACCTCCTCGGCCTTCGTCTTCACCTCGTTGGACAGCGAGGTGGGCAGCGAGGTGTACGCCGACTGGATCGCGACCGGGGCGCTCAGGGAGTTCAGCATGTCGTAGGCGGAGTAGTGCGGCTTGGCCGCCACCATCGACCAGGTCAGTCCGGCGGTCGTCTGCTGCTCGGAGTTCAAGAAGTCGAGGGTCGTCCGGTCGTAGTGCCAGGCCCCGGCGGCGTTGACCGACGACGCCGGGAAGGCGGTCGGCAGCCAGATCGAGTCGAAGGCATCGGTGGCCGTGACCGTGTAGTTGTAGGCGGTCGTCGGCTCGGTCAAACCGGTCTCGGGCGGGAGGATCCCGTCGGCGAGCTGGTTGCTGACGATCTCGCGGGGGCCGGAGCTCCACTCGTTGCCGTCGAACTCGTTGAGATCCGCGATCTTCAGGTACGACGGGTCGGGGTCGTCGGTCTTGACGTCGAGCAGCGGTACGTCGCGGGGAAGGAAGAGGTCGCGGTTCATCTTCGCGACCGGGTTGACCACGTGGACATCCCCGTCACCCCCGCCGCCACCCGGGCCGAAGAGCCCGAACCCGTCGAGGTGGAGCGTCGGGATGAGCAACGGCAGGACGACCGCGAGCACGACCGCGACCCCACCGACCGAGGCCGCCGAGCTGCGGCTGGCGCCGGTGCTGACCCCGAACCCGGTCGGGTCGGCCCGACCGGCGCCGAGCGGCCGGCCCCACCGGGCGACGTGGGCGGACTCCTGGAGGAAGATCATCAGCAGGAAGCCGGCGGCACCGACCAGGAACACGAGGACCGAGACCCCGCGGCCGATCACACTGATCGGGACGCAGTAGACGGCCAGCAACGGCAGCCCGGCCAGCGGTACCCGCCGCAGCCAGCAGGCCAGCAGGTCGACCAGCAGCAGTGCGAGCGCTCCGCAGGGGATCATCAGCGGCGCGATGCTGGGCTCGGTGGTCGGGAGCGGAGTCTGGTAGGTCTGCGCGGTGATCCAGGCGTCCTGGATGCGGAGCGAGATCGCCGCGGTGCTGGAGATCGGGTGGAGCAGCGAGCCACCGAGCAGCAGCCAGACCAGGGCGGCGATCACGAGCACGTGCACGAGAGCGCCGGTACGCCGGGAGAGCGGCGCAGCCCGCAGCGCGACCCCGACCGCGGCGACGGCGATCGCGACCACGATCAGCGGGGACATGTAGGCGCCCCACTCGACGGTGAACCCCCGCCACGCCAGCATGGTGAGCCAGGTCGTCGCAGCTCCGACGGCCGCCAACGGCAGGTCGCGGCGGACGTCGCCGGGGATCCCGGTCGCGGGGCGGTTCATCGTGCTCCCTCCGGTACGGCGCGCACCTCGTCGGCGGTGCCGCCGCCTCGAGCGGCGTGCGAGCTGGTCCGGCCCAGGTCCTGCCAGACCTGCTCGAGCCGGTCGCGCGGGCCGCAGGGTGACCGCACGCCACCCCTGCCGGACCAGCAGCGGGCGAGCCGAGTTCGGGACGGTGCCCAGACCGGCACCCGAGGGCGACCACGCGGAGACGTCGAGTGCCAGGGCCAGGGCGGAGGTGGCGTGGTGGTGCATCCGGCGCAGCATCGGGCCGTCGGCCTCGGTGATCGCGCCGATGACCGCGAGCAGCAGCCCGCCGTGGGTCGACTCCGAGAGCCACGCGGTGTCGATGCGCAGGTTGTTCACGGGCTGGACCACGGCCAGGGCCTCGAGCATCGCGCGGGTGTTCAGCTCGGCATCGCGGGTGTGCCAGGTGGTGGTGAGGTCGTCACCGCCGGCGGTGACCAGGCGGACGGTGAAGCCGCGCTGGCCGAGGTGGACCGCGATCGACGCGGCCGCCGAGACCGCGGCCTCGATCGACGACGCGATGCCCTGCCCCTGGTGGGCGGCCGAGCCGGTTGTCGACGAAGAGCGTGGCGCGCGACTGCCAGGGCTGCTCCTCGCGGCGGACCATGAGCTCACCGACCCGCGCCGAGCTGCGCCAGTGGACGCGCCGTAGGTCGTCACCGCGGCGGTACTCGCGGACCGTGACGTCCTCGGCACTGCCGGTCGCGAAGGCGCGTGGCCGGTTGTCACCGGAGCCGGTCCAGGCGCCGCCGAGCGGGATCGGCGGCAGCGGGATGGTCCGTGGGGTGACGGTCAGGGTCGCGGCGCTGCGGAACGAGCGGCCGAGCTCGACCAGCCCGAACGGGTCGCTGACCCGCACGCTCATCGGCCCGATCTCGAAGCGCCCGCGCACGTCGGAGCGCACCTGGTAGGTGGCGTGCCGGCGCCAGCCGTGCCCGATGCCGTCGAGGACGAACCGCGGCCGGGTGCCGAGCACGTAGGGGACGTGGTCCTCGAGCATCAGCACCCCCGAGGGAGTCCGGCCCTCGTTGGTCATGGTCAGGCTGACCGTCGCGGGCTGCCCTGCGGTCACGGTCTGCGGGCTCACCGCGCGCACCAGGGCGAGCCGGTAGCGGCTGCGGCCCAGGGTGGCGGCCGTGAGCAGCGGGAGCGCCGCCACCAGGACGCCGACCCTGGTCAAGGTGGGCTGCCCGAGCAGGACCGCGCACACGATCGCGGTGATCCCGGCAGCGAGGAACGCCCGTCCGCGGACGGTCAGGCCGGAGAGCGCCTCACGCACGGGTCCCCTCGGGCACGGGTACCGAGCCGAGCAGGCTCTCCAGGATGCTCGCGGTGGTGCGCCCGCCCATCGCCGCCTCCACGCTGGGCAGCAGCCGGTGGGTCAGCACCGACGGCGCCAGCCCGACGACGTCGTCGGGCAGGACGTAGTCGCGGCCCTGCATGGCCGCGGACGCCTTGGCGGCCCGGACCAGGTGGAGCGAGGCGCGGGGCGACGCGCCCAGCGAGAGCTCCGTCGTACGGCGGGTGGCCGCGGCCAGGGAGACGGTGTAGCGCTGCACGGCCTGCGACACGTGCACCTGGCCGACGATCCCGATCAGCTTGGTGATCTCGGCCGCGTCGGTGACCGGCTCGAGGTCGTCGAGCGGGTTGGTGATGGTGTGGGAGTCGAGCATCGCGATCTCGGCCGCCTCCACGGGGTAGCCCACCGACAGCCGCACCATGAACCGGTCGCGCTGCGCCTCGGGGAGGGCGTAGGTGCCCTCCATCTCGATCGGGTTCTGGGTGGCGATCACCATGAACGGCGCGTCGAGGAAGTAGGTGGTGTTGTCGACGGTGACCTGACGCTCCTCCATGCACTCCAGCAGCGCCGACTGGGTCTTGGGCGAGGCGCGGTTGATCTCGTCACCGACCACGATGTTGGCGAAGACGCCGCCGGGCCGGAACTCGAAGGTCCGGTTCTCCTGGTTGTAGACCGAGACGCCGGTGACGTCGGAGGGCAGCAGGTCCGGCGTGAACTGGATGCGTCGCACCGTGCTGTCGATGCTGCGGGCGAGGGACTTGGCGAGCATGGTCTTGCCGACGCCGGGGACGTCCTCGATCAGCAGGTGCCCCTCGGCGAGCAGCACCGTGATCGCGGCGCTGATCACGTCGGGCTTGCCCTCGATGACCTTCTTGATGTTGCCCCGGACCCTCTCGACCACCTTCTCCAAGGTGTCGAGGTCAGCCCCCTGCGAAACCGGACCAGCCACGAGCCGTCCTTCCCGTCGAACTCCGCGCCGTCGGCGCCCACCCGTTGTCCCTGCTCATCTGCCAGGACCGGCTACCGGGCGCGCCGGTGCGGCCGGCCGGTGACAGGTCGTGCGACCACAACCTACGCGTCAGGCGCGCGCTTGGTTCTGACTCCCGGGATCACGGTTTGGTTGCGGATTGCCCCCGCTCGACGGCGAGCCGGCGGCGCCTGCTGGACCGGCCCGTCGTACGCCGTCCGGCCCGCTCGCTCCACCCGGACCCACCCTGGCGGCAGTTCCGCTCCACTGCGCTCCACCGAGCGGCCGGGCCGTCCGCTGTCGCGCTCCACCGTGCTCCCGCAGCCGCCGGTCGTGCCGACCTGACAACGCGCTGACCTGCAGGTTCGCGTTCACGAGGGTCGATCCGAGCCCGCGGGGCGGGGCGGGTGAGGGGGCGCCCGACGAAGCCGGCCGGACCCCGGCCCGCCGCGGCGGCGACCGAACACGTGGCGCGAATGCGGTGAAAGTGGTTGACGGTGGAGCGAAGTGGAGTACAGTGGTGCGAAGTGGAGGGAAGGTCCAGCCAGGTGGAGGTGCCCGGATGTTCGTGGGCTCCTACACCCCCAAGCTCGACGAGAAGAACCGGCTCTTCCTTCCGGCCAAGTTCAGGGAGCAGCTCGTGGAGGGGCTCGTGGTGACGAAGGGTCAGGACTTCTGCCTCACCGTCTTCCCACGTGCCGACTTCGCGGCGATGACCAACCGCATCCAGGAAGCGCCGCTGACGGTCCGCGAGGCCCGTGAGTACGGCCGGTTCCTGGCGATGCGGGCGGTCGAGGACACCCCGGACAAGCAGGGGCGGATCACCATCCCGCCGCTGCTGAAGGAGTACGCCGGACTCGACCGCGACGTGGTCGTGATCGGCGCACTCAACCGGGTGGAGATCTGGGACCCGAGCCGGATCGCTGCCTGGGAGGACGAGCACAGCCAGACGTTCGCCGAGATGAGCGAGGACGTCTTCCCCGCCTAGCAGGGATGCGCGTCCACCGACACAGCCGCACGCCGACCACAGCCACAACCACACAGAGGGATTCGCACAGCGAGGTCTCGCGCCCGCTCCCACGTCATCTGGGGCACCTTCCCCGGCTCCAGACGACCTTCCCCATGAGTCCGCCGGCCCACCCCATGAGGGCCACGGATCCGGGAGCGGGCAGGGACCTGACTGGGCGAGTCCCTCTGCCACACCAGCCACACCAGCCAGCGAGCGCCACCGAGCGGGGTCGAACCGATGAGTCTCACACCCACCGCACCACGCGTCGCGGCTCCGGTCGCCGACCCCGCGTCGACCCCCGGGCCGCGCCGGGTGCGGGAGCAGGCTCGCGACGCGGTGGCGCTGATGGCGTTCTCCGCCGCTGCCTCCGTCGGGGTCGCCGTGGGCTTCCTCCTGCTGGCCCAGCTCTCGGGCGCAGGGCGCTAGCGGCGATGACCACTCCCGCCCACGTCCCGGTGCTGCTCGACCGGGTCGTCGCGCTGCTGACCCCGGCGCTCGAGCACGACGGCGCCGTCCTCGTCGACGCGACCCTCGGTCTCGGCGGCCACAGCGAGGCCGTGCTCACCCGCCTCGGGCTGGCCCGGGTCATCGGGATCGACCGCGACCCCGAGGCCCTCCGCCTGGCCGGCGAGCGCCTGGCCGCGTACGGCGACCGGTTCACCGGCGTGCACGCGACGTACGACGAGATCCCCGACGTGCTGGCCAGGCTGGGGCTGACCCGGGCCGACGCCGTGCTCTTCGACCTCGGGGTCTCCTCGATGCAGCTCGACGTGGCCGAGCGCGGCTTCGCCTACCGCGAGGACGCGCCCCTCGACATGCGGATGGACCCGACCACCGGTCCCACCGCGGCGGACGTGCTCAACACCTACTCCCACGGTGACCTGACCCGCGTGCTGCGCGAGTACGGCGAGGAGCGGTTCGCCTCCCGGATCGCCGCCGCGGTGGTGCGCGAGCGCTCGACCGAGCCGTTCACGACCTCGGCCAGGCTGGTGGACCTGCTCTACGACGCGATCCCGGCCCCGGCCCGTCGGACCGGTGGTCACCCGGCGAAGCGCACCTTCCAGGCGCTGCGCATGGAGGTCAACGACGAGCTCGGGGTGCTGCGACGGGCGATCCCTGCCGCCATCGACGTCCTCGCCGTCGGCGGCCGCGTCGTCGTGGAGTCCTACCAGTCCCTGGAGGACCGCCTGGTCAAGCAGGCCTTTGCCGCCGTCACCCGCCTGGACGTGCCACCGGACCTGCCGGTCGTCCCGGCCGACCGCGAGCCCGCCCTCCGCCTGGTCACCCGCGGCGCCGAGCAGGCCGATGCCGACGAGATCGCCCAGAACCCCCGCGCTGCCTCGGTCCGGCTGCGCGCGGTCGAACGGATCCGTGCCACCGAGGGAGCTGCCTGACATGAACACCCCACGCCACCGCACGAGCAGGACGCCTCGCGCCACGAGCGCAACCCCGGACGGGGCCTCGCATGAGCAGCACCGCACCTGTCCTCCGGACCACGCGTCCCGCGTCTCGCGGGCGCCGCCCTCGAGCGGGCCCGCCTCACCGTCGTCCCGCGGCGGCGGCGCCGCCGCACCAGCCCGGTGCCGTTCGTCATGGTGATCTCGATGATCGCCGTCGGCGGCATCGTCGGGCTGCTGCTGTTCAACACCTCGATGCAGCAGGCGTCGTTCGCCGCCACCGACCTGCAGCAGCGCGCCGACACCCTGCTCGCGCAGCAGCAGTCGCTCCAGATGGAGCTGGACAAGCTGCGCGACCCGCAGACGATCGCGCTCAAGGCGCAGCAGCTGGGCATGGTGCTGCCCACCAGCCCGGCGGTCCTCGACCTGCGCACCGGCAAGGTGCTCGGCCAGCCCGCCCCGGCCACCGGCGCCGACCGGCTCCGGCTGCGCCCGCCGCCGCCGGCCGAAGCCCGCGGCGCTCGACCCCAAGCCGCACGTGACGGTCGTCCACGGCACCGGCGACGTCCGGTACGCAGGATTCACAGCGTCACACCGGCCACGCCTCACCCGCGAACGGCCCGTCGCGCGGGTAGACAAGGCACCACCACCGGCAGCAGCCGCTGACCCACCGAGCCCACCCGACGTCAGAGCAGGAACCGGTCACGTGCCTTCCCAGAGCCCCCGCGGCGGCGGATCCCGCCCCGGTCGCTCGCGCCCGACGCGTCCCGCCGGTCGGACCCCCAGCGGTGGCCGGTCGCGGCTGCGCCGGAGCGGCCGCGCGGCACGCGGCTCGGCCCAGCTCCGGCTCCGGACCGGGTTCCTCTTCATCGCCCTGGTGCTGTCGTTCTTCGGTGCCCGGCTCGTGCAGCTGCAGGGCGTCGAGGCCGACCACTACGCCACGCTGGCCGCGTCCACCGGCGGCACGGTCACCGTCGACCTGCCGGCCGACCGCGGCGAGATCGTCGACCGCAACGGCCGGCCGCTGGCCGACCTCGGTCGACGGCCGGATGGTCGTCGCCGACCCGTCGATGACCACCGGCCCAGGCGCCGGCGCTCGCCAAGTTCCTGTCCACCCGGCTGCACGTCGACTACTTCGACACCCTCCAGGCGCTGACCCGGCCCGACAGCCGCTTCGCCTACGTCGCCCGCCGGGTGCCCGCGCGCTCGCCGTCTCAGCGTCGTCGACCAGGCGCACCCAGCGCGGGCTTCAAGGGCCTGGCCACCCGCAACGACCCGGTCCGCAGCTACCCCGACCACGACGTCGCGGCCAACCTGGTCGGCTTCATGGGCACCGACGGGCCGCTCGCCGGTCTCGAGCTCGCCTTCAACCACCAGCTCGCGGGCACCGACGGGTCCGAGACCTACGAGGTCGGCGCCGGCAACCGGATCCCGCTCGGCAAGAGCACCGATCGTCCCCGCCCGCAACGGCAGCGACCTGCACACCACCCTCGACGAGGACCTGCAGTTCTACACCCAGCGGGTCCTGCGCCAGACGGTGCTGCGGCGCTCGGGCCGAGTCCGGCTTCGCGATCGTGATGGACACCCACAGCGGCGAGGTGCTCGCGCTCGCCGACTACCCGACGTACGACGCGACCAACCCGCAGGCCTCGCCGCGCAAGGACCGCAACTCGCTGGCGCTGACCAGCCCCTACGAACCGGGCTCCGTGGAGAAGGTGCTGACCTTGAGCTCGCTGATCGACGCCAAGAAGGTCACCGACCACACCCGGCTCGTGGTGCCCGGCCGAGCTGCAGAGCGGTGACCGGCCGATCCACGACTGGTTCCCGCACAACACGCTGCACCTGACCCTGGCCGGCGTGATCGCGCAGTCGTCCAACATCGGCACGGCGATCGCGTCCCGCAACTTCGCGCCGGGCCAGCTGCACCACTACCTGACCGAGTTCGGCCTCGGCCAGCGCACCGACATCGGCGTCTCCGGCGAGACCGCCGGGCTGCTGCCCTCGCAGGTCGCCTGGAACAGCATGCTCCAGGACCGGATCGCGTTCGGTCAGAGCGTGTCGGTCAACGGCCTGCAGATGGCCGCCGCGGTCAACACCATCGCCAACGGCGGCGTCCGGGTCTCGCCGAGCCTGATCCAGGGCACGGCCACCGCCAACGACGGCAGCGTCGTCGGCACCGACCACACCACGCGGCACCGGGTGGTCTCCAAGAACGCCGCGCACCAGATGACCGCTGATGATGGAGCGGGTGGTCAACCCCGACGCCGGCACCGCGCCGCTGGCCCAGGTGCCGGGCTACGTCGTCGCCGGCAAGACCGGTACGGCCCAGCGGGTCGGCCCGAAGTGCGGCTGCTACAACGGCCAGTTCACGGTCTCCTTCGCCGGCTTCGCCCCGGCCGACAACCCGCGCTTCACCGTCTACGTCGTCGTCCAGCGACCCCGCGGCCGGTGGCGGCGGCTCGGTGGGCGGCCCGGCGTTCAGCAAGATCATGTCCTTCGCGCTGCGCCGCTACGGCGTACCGCCGACGGGGGCGAAGCCCTCGGAGATCCCCACGACGTGGTGACCCTTCGAGACGCCTCGTCCGTCGGCTGGCCGCGTCTCGCCGATAGCCTCGGGCCGACATGACCGACCGCCTGACGACCGCCCGCCGACCCTGGCCGACCTGGTCGGCCCACCTCGCGTCGACCGGCACCGCTGCCGAGACCGCCGGCGACCTGCGGCGTCCGCGTCGACGGGGTCACCCTCGACTCCCGGCGGGTCCGGCCGGGTGACCTCTACGCCGCCCTGCCGGGCGCCCGCGCCCACGGCGCCGACCACTGGGCGCAGGCCCGCGACGCCGGTGCGGTCGCCGTGCTCACCGATCCCGACGGCCTGACCCGGGTCGGCACGGAGCGTGCCCGCTGCTCGTCGTGCCGGAGCCGCGGCGGGTGCTGGGCGCGCTCGCGGCCGAGGTCTACGGCCGCCCGGCCGAACGGCTGCGCATGATCGGCGTCACCGGCACCCAGGGCAAGACCACCACCACCCGGCTGCTCGAGAGCGGGCTGACCGGAGCCGGCGTGCCCGGCCGCGGTGATCGGCACGGTCGGCACCCGGATCCTCGGCGAGGACGTCGCGAGCGCCCTGACGACGCCCGAGGCCCCCGACCTCCACCGCCTGCTGCGCCGGATGGTCGACGCGGGGTCGAGGCGTGCGCGATGGAGGTCTCCAGCCACGCGCTGGTGATGGGCCGGGTCGACGGCATCGTCTTCGACGTCGCGGTGTTCCTCAACCTCGGCCGCGACCACCTCGACTTCCACGCCGACATGGACGACTACTTCGACGCCAAGGCCTCGCCTCTTCACCCCGACCACGGTCCCGGCGGGGGCTGGTCGACATCGACGGGGAGTGGGGCCGCCGCCTCGTGGACCGGGCGGACGATCCCGGTGCGCACCCTCTCGGTCGTCGGCCACGAGGCCGACTGGTGCGCCTTCGACGTCGACCTGACCGCGACCGGCTCGCGGTTCCGGGTCACCGGCCCGGCTGGGACTGAGGTGGGTGCCGGCTGCCCGATCCCCGGCGCCTTCAACGTCGCCAACACCCTCGCTGCCGTGGCCGCCGCGACCAGTGTCGGGCTACGACCCCGAGAGCGTCGCGGCCGCGATCGCCGGGGGAGCGGGCGTGCCAGGCCGGCTCGAGCGGGTCGACGAGGGCCAGGACTTCGTGGTCGTCGTCGACTACGCCCACAAGCCCGACGCGATCGAGGCGGCGCTGGCCACCCTGCGCCCGCTGACGGCCGGGTCGCTTGATCGTCGTCCTCGGCGCCGGTGGCGACCGCGACCCGGGCAAGCGACCGCTGATGGGCGAGATCGCTGCGCGCGACGCCGACGTCCTGGTGGTCACCGACGACAACCCGCGCACCGAGGACCCCGCGGCCATCCGGCGCGCGATCCTCGACGGCACGAGCACCGGGTCGGCGCTCGGTCCTCGAGATCGGCGACCGCCGGGCGGCCATCGCCGAGGCCATCCGCCGCGCCGGTCCCGGCGACGTCGTGCTGGTCGCCGGCAAGGGTCACGAGACCGGCCAGGAGGTCGCGGGCGACGTGCTCCCGTTCGACGACCGCGAGGTGGCCCGCGCGGAGCTGCGCCGATGATCCCCCTGAGCCTGGCCGAGATCGCGGCCGTCGTCGGGGGAGAGGTGCACGACGACCCCGCCGGCGCCGTCGTCACGGCACCGGCCTTCGTCGACACCCGGGCGCCCGTCGCGGGCGGGCTGTTCGTCGCCGTCGTCGGCGAGCACGTCGACGGGCACGACTTCGTCGCCGGCGCCCTCACCGCGGGCGCCGCCGGCGTGCTCGGCAGGCCGCCCGACCGGCGCGCCGACCGTCGTCGTCGACGACCCGGTGCGCGCCCTGGGCGGCTCGCGCGCCACGTCCTCGACACCCTGCCCGCGACCGTGGTCGCCCTCACCGGCTCGCAGGGCAAGACCGGCACCAAGGACTTCCTCGCCCAGGTGCTCTCGGCGGCGGGACGGACGGTCTGGACGGAGGGCAACCAGAACAACGAGATCGGCGTCCCACTCACCGTGCTGCGTGCCACCCCCGACACGCGCTTCCTGGCCCTCGAGATGGGCGCCCGAGGCGTCGGCCACATCGCCGAGCTCGTGCGAGATCGCCCCGCCCACGGTCGCGGCCGTCCTCAACGTCGGCACCGCCCACATCGGCGAGTTCGGCTCCCGCGAGGCGATCGCCCAGGCCAAGGGCGAGATCGTCGAGGCCCTCCCGGCCGACGGCACGGCCGTCCTGAACGCCGACGACGCCCTGGTGGCGGCGATGGCGTTCGCGCACCGCGGCCCGGGTGCTCACCTTCGGCCGCGCCGGCGACGTCACCTGGCGCGGGCTCGACCTCGACGAGCTCGGACGGCCGACCCTCGAGCTCGGGTACGACGGGCGCTGGGCCCCCGTGCGCCTGCTGGAGGCTGGAGCCCACCAGGTCGCCAACGCCGCTGCCGCCGCCGCCCTGGCGTCTGGCTGCCGGCGTCGCGTGGGACGCCGTCGTCGAGGCCCTCGGCCAGGCCCGCTCGCTGTCACCGTGGCGGATGGCGCTCCACGAGCGCTCCGACGGCCTGGTCGTGGTCAACGACGCCTACAACGCCAACCCGGCCTCGATGAAGGCCGCCCTCGACGCGCTGGCGGCCATCGGCGAGCGCGGCGACCGTCGTACGGTCGCGGTCCTCGGCGAGATGCTCGAGCTCGGGGCCGTCGTCCGCCGAGCAGCACGCCGAGGTCGGAGCCCACGCCGCCGCGCTCGGCATCGACGTCGTGCTGACCGTCGGCGACGCAGCCGGAGGCGATCGCCGACGGCGCACGGCGTACGACGGGCTGGTCGGGGCGGACGGTCGTCACGGCGGGCCGCGAGCACGCGACCGACTGGCTACGTCAGAATGTCTCCGCCCGGGACGTCGTCCTGGTCAAGGCGTCACGGGGCGCCGCGCTCGAGCACGTGGCCGACGTGCTGGTCGAGGAGCCGGCCGAGGACCAGGAAGGCGGGGCCACGAGCCGATGAAGGCGATTCTGCTGGGCGGAGGTCTCGCCCTGCTCTTCTCGCTGCTCGGGACCCGGGCGGCGATCCCGCTCTTCACCCAGCTCGGCTACGGCCAGGAGATCCGCGACGACGGCCCCACCAGCCACCACACCAAGCGCGGCACGCCGACCATGGGCGGCGTCGTGATCATCGCCTCGGCGGTGCTCGCCTACTTCCTGGCCGAGCTGCTCACCCAGACCAAGCCGAGCGCCTCCGCCCTGCTGCTGATCTTCCTGTTCGTCGGTATGGGCGTGGTCGGGTTCCTCGACGACTTCATCAAGATCTCCAAGCAGCGCTCGCTGGGCCTGCGCAGCAAGGCGAAGATGGTCGGACAGACCGTGATCGCGCTGGTCTTCGGGTGGCTGGCGCTGTCGCCGGTGCTCGAGGACGGCCGCCACGTGAGCCCCGCCTCCGACAGCCTCTCGTTCATCCGCGACTCGAGGGTCGAGCTGTTCACCGTCGTCGCGCTGGCCGCTGTTCTGGCTGATGATCACCGGCACCAGCAACGCGGTGAACCTCACCGACGGCCTCGACGGGCTCGCCACCGGCGCCTGCGTGATGGTCTTCGGCGCCTACATGCTGGTCAACATCTGGCAGAACAACCAGAACTGCGCCACCCGGCCGGGACCGCCTGCTACGAGGTGCGCGACCCGCTCGACCTGGCGCTGGTCGCGGCCGCCATCACCGGCGCCTGCTTCGGCTTCCTGTGGTGGAACGCCCCGCCGGCCCAGATCTTCATGGGCGACACGGGCTCGCTGTCGCTGGGCGGCGCCCTCGCCGGGTTCGCGATCATGACCCGCACCGAGCTGCTGCTGGTCATCCTCGGCGGCCTGTTCCTCGTGATCACCCTGTCGGTGATCCTGCAGGTCGGCTTCTTCAAGCTCTCCCGGAGGTCCGGCGTCGTCCGGAAGGTCTTCCGGGTCGGGCCCGGCCACCGGGTGTTCCGGATGGCACCGCTCCAGCACCACTTCGAGCTGCTCGGGCTGGGACCAGGTCACCATCGTGATCCGGTTCTGGATCATCACCGGCCTGTGCGTCGCCGCCGGGCTCGGGGTCTTCTACGCCGCCTGGGTCGCCGTGACATGAGATCCGTCGGATGACGCGTCGCGTCGACCAGCTGGGGCGCCGCGGACGACTGGTCGGGCGTCCGGGCCACCGTCGCCGGGCTTCGGCGTCTGCGGCTTCGCGGCCGCCGACAACCTGACCCATCTCGGCGCCTCCGTGGTCGCGCTCGACGAGCGCGCCGACGGCAAGGAGGAGCAGGCCGAGCTGCTCGGCGTCCTCGGCGCCGACGTCCGGCTCGGCCCGGGCGCGACCGCCGCGCTGCCCGCCGACACCGACCTGCTCGTGGTCTCGCCCGGGTGGCGGCCCGAGCGCGCCCCTGCTGGCGCAGGCCCGGGAGCGCGGCGTCCCGGTCTGGGGCGAGGTCGAGCTCGCCTGGCGGCTGCGCGACGCCGGACCCGAGGCCGACCCGCGCCCTGGCTCGCGGTCACCGGCACCAACGGCAAGACCACGACGGTCCAGATGCTCGACGCGATCCTGCGCGCGGCCGGGCTGCGCAGCGTGGCGGCCGGCAACGTCGGCCTGCCGCTCGTCGAGGCGGTGATGGACCCCACGCCGTACGACGTGCTCGCGGTGGAGCTGTCCAGCTTCCAGCTCCACTACACCGACGTCGGTCCGCGCCGAGTCCGCCGCCGTGCTCAACCTCGCCGAGGACCACCTCGACTGGTACGACGGCTCGGACGGCATGGCCGCGTACGCCGCCGACAAGGGCCGCATCTACAGCGGGGTGGAGCGGGCCTGCGTCTACAACGCCGCCGACCCCGAGACCGAGCGGCTGGTCCGCGAGGCCGACGTCGCCGAGGGCGCGCGCGCGATCGGCTTCACCCTCGGGCTGCCTCCGGTGGGCATGGTCGGCGTCGTCGACGACATCCTGGTCGACCGCGCGTTCATCCCCGAGCGGCAGACGAGCGCCGCCGAGCTGTGCACCATCGACGACCTGTTCAGCCCGGCGCCCCACGTCATCGCCAACGCCCTGGCCGCCGCCGCCCTGGCCCGCTCCCACGGCGTACCGCAGGCGGCGGTCCGCGAGGGGCTGCGCGGCTTCCGTACCGACGGGCACCGGATCGCCGTCGTCGGCACTCGTCGTGACGTCACCTACGTCGACGACTCCAAGGCCACCAACCCCCACGCCGCCCGGTCGTCGCTGCTGGCCTTCGACCCGGTGGTCTGGGTCGCCGGCGGCCTGGCCAAGGGCGCTCGCTTCGACGACCTGGTCGAGACCGTCGGACCTCGGCTGCGGGGCGCCGTCGTGATCGGGCAGGACCGCGACGTGGTCGCCGACGCCCTCGCGCGACACGCGCCCGATGTGCCGGTCATCGTGCTCGAGCCCGGCGAGACTGGCACCGGACATGCCGCCATGAAGGCCGCGGTCGTGGCCGCAGCACAGCTCGCCCGGCCGGGCGACACGGTGCTGCTGGCCCCGGGGTGCGCCTCCATGGACATGTTCACCGACTACGCCGACCGCGGCGAGGCGTTCGCCGCGGCCGTACGGATGCTGGGCGACTGACCCGCACCCGGCCGACCACCGGCACGACAGGGGGACGACACCACCGATGGCCATCGTGAGCCCCTTGCGGGCCCGCTCCTGGCGACGCTCCGATGACGTCCGGCGCCCGAGCACGATGGCCACCTGGTACGCCGCTCTGCGCGGCGCCCTCGACCGGCCGCTCACGGCGTACTACCTGCTGCTCGGGGCCTCGGCGCTGCTGCTCACGATCGGCCTGATCATGGTGTTCAGCGCCTCGAGCGTCTACGCGTTCGAGAACTACGCCCACAACTCCTACGCCGTGGTCGAGAAGCAGCTGATCTGGGTGTGCATCGGGCTGCCGTGCGCGTGGGTCGCGGGGCGCCTTCCCCAGCGCTGGATCCGGCGGCTGGCCTGGCCCGGCTACATCCTCTCCCTCGGCCTGCTGCTGCTCACCGCGTTCTTCGGCGTCGCCCGCAACGGCAACACCAACTGGCTGGCCCTCGGCCCGATCGTGATCCAGCCGTCCGAGATCGCCAAGCTCGCGCTGGTGCTGTGGGCCGCCCACGTCTACGCCAACAAGGACCGCCGGCTGGGCAACCTCCACGAGGTGATGATGCCGGTGGTGCCCGGCCTGCTGCTGGCCACGGCCCTGGTGATCTTCGGCCACGACCTCGGCACGGCGCTCGTGCTGTTCGCGATCCTGCTCGGCATGCTCTGGGTGGTCGGCGCACCCGCGCGCGTCTTCGCCCTCTCCTTCCTGGTGGTGTCGGTGTTCGCCGGTGCGCTGGCGGCGACCGACCCCGAGCGGCTCACCCGGATCACCCACTTCACCGACCCCTTCCGCGACTACCAGAGTGCCGGGTGGCAGCCGGCGCACGGCCTGTTCGCGCTCGCCAACGGCGGCCTGTTCGGCCAGGGGATCGGCGCCAGCCAGCAGAAGTGGGGCAACCTGCCCGAGGCCCACACCGACTTCATCTTCGCCGTGCTCGGCGAGGAGCTCGGCCTGGTCGGCACGCTGCTGGTGATCGGGCTGTTCCTGACCATCGCCTACGCGGCCATCCGGGTCGCCAGCCGGACCAAGGACCCGTTCGTGCGCTACATGTCCTTCGGCATCGTGGTCTGGCTGATCGGCCAGATGATGATCAACGTCGGCATGGTGCTCGCGGTGCTGCCGGTCATCGGCATCCCGCTGCCGCTGGTCTCCTACGGCGGGTCGGCGCTGGTGCCGTCGTTGGTCGCGCTCGGGCTGCTGGTCGGGTTCGCGCGTCGTGAGCCCGAGGCCGCGCGTGCGCTCGCATCGCGCAAGAAGGCCCGCAACACCGGCGTCGCCGCCGGCCGCGCCACCAGGCCGGGCCCGTAGGCCATGCGGGTCCTGCTCGCGGGCGGGGGCTCGGCCGGTCACACGTCGCCGCTGCTCGCCACGGCCGACGCGCTGAAGCGCCTCCACCCCGGTGTCGAGATCACCTGCCTGGGCACCCGCGACCGGATCGAGGCCACGATCATCCCGGCCGCGGGCTACCCCCTCGAGTTCGTGCCGAGCGTGCCGCTGCCGCGGCGCCCCAACGCCGACCTGCTCCGGCTCCCGGGCCGGCTGCTGGCGGCGCGCCGTACCGCCCTCGACGTGGTCGACCGGGTCCGGCCCGACGTGATCTGCGGGTTCGGCGGCTTCGTCTCCGTCCCCGCCTACCTGGCCGCGCGCACCCGGCACGTGCCCTTGGTGGTCCACGAGGGCAACACGGTGCCCGGCGTCGCCAACAAGCTGGGCGCCCGGTTCACCCGACCACGTCGCCACGTCGTTCCCCGAGACCCACCTGCCGCACGCGTCCTACGTCGGACTGCCGATCCGGCGGATGATCGCCACCCTCGACCGGTCCGCCCACCGGGCCGAGGCGTTGGCGACCTGGGGCCTGCGTCCCGACCTGCCGGTGCTGCTGGTGACCGGGGGGTCGCAGGGTGCTGCGTCCCTCAACCGGGCCGTCGCTCGGCGCCGCTCGCGCCCTCGCCGACGCCGGCGTGCAGGTGCTCCACGTGACCGGAGCCGCCCAGGAGGCCACTCCGCCCGAGACCGGCGTGCCCTACGTGACGGTGGGGTTCGTCGACCGGATGGACCTCGCCTACTCCGCGGCCGACGCCGTGCTGTGCCGGTCCGGCTCCAACACCGTCACCGAGGTCTCGGGCGTCGGGCTGCCGGCGGTGTTCGTGCCTCTGCCGCACGGCAACGGCGAGCAGGCCCTCAACGCGCGTGCCGTCGTCGAGGCGGGCGGTGGCGGTGCTCGTCGACGACGCCTGACCTGACCAGCGACTGGGTCGCCGAGCACGTCGTACCCGCTGCTCACCGACCCCGCACGGCTCCAGGCAATGGGTGCGGCGGCCGCCGACCTGATCCCGCTCGACGCCGACGAGAAGCTGGCCCGGATGATCCTCGAGGCCGCGGGGTCCACCGCATGAGGATCCCGGTCCCCGACGACATCCCGCCCGCCTCCGAGCTGGGCCGGGTGCACTTCGTCGGCGTCGGCGGAGCCGGGCTCTCGGCGATCGCCCGGATCATGGCGCAGCAGGGCGTTCCGGTGACCGGCAGCGACGACCACGACACCCCGTTCCTGCCCTCGCTGCGCGAGCTCGGCGTCCCCGTCCATCTCGGCTACGACGCCGTGCACGTCGGCGACGCCGACACCCTCGTCGTGACCACCGCGGCCCACGACGACAACCCGGAGGTGCTCGAGGGCCGGTCGCGCGGGCTGCGGATCCTGCCCCGCTCGGCCGGCCTGAAGTCGACCATGGCCGGGCGCCGGGTCGTGGCCGTGGCCGGCACGCACGGCAAGACCACCACCACCTCGATGCTGACGATGGCCCTGCGAGCGGCCGGTGCCGACCCGACGTACGCGATCGGCGGTGTGCTCGCCGCGACCGGCCGCAACGCCGACGCCGGCTGCTGGCGACCTCTTCGTGGCCGAGGCCGACGAGAGCGACGGTGCCTTCCTGGTCTACCGTCCCGACGCCGCCCTGGTGACCAACGTCGACGCCGACCACCTCGACGTATGGGGCACCGAGGAGGCCTACCACGCCGCGTTCGCCGAGTTCGTCGGCACGATGGCACCGCACTCGACGCTCGTCGTGTGCGGCGACGACCCCGGTGCCCGCGCGCTGCTCGGGCCGGCCCGCGAGCGCGACCTGATCGCCCTCTCCGTGGGCGAGGGGTCCGACAACGACTGGCAGGTGACCGATCTCGAGATGTCGGGCACGACCTCGTCGTTCTCCCTGGTCTCCCAGGCTTCCGCCACGACGCTCCCCCGGGTGACCCTTCAGGTGCCCGGCCGCCACTACGTGCTGGACGCAGCGGGGGCACTGGCGACCGGGCTCTGCCTCGGCGGCCGGTTCGTCGACCTGGTCCGAGGAGCTCGGGGAGTTCACCGGCACCGGTCGCCGGATGGAGCCCAAGGGCGAGGCCGGGGGAGTGCGGGTCTACGACTCCTACGCCCACCACCCCGCCGAGATCGCCGGTGACCTCCAGGCGGCGCGGGCGATCACCGGCGACGGGCGCCTGGTGGTGGCCTACCAGCCCCACCTGGTCTCCCGGACCCGGATCTTCGGCGCCGCGATGGGCGAGGCCCTCGGCGCCGCCGACGAGGTCGTCGTCCTCGACGTCTACGTGGCCCGCGAGGAGCCCGACCCCGAGGTGACCGGTCGCCTGGTGTCCGACGCCGTCCCGCTCCCCGCCGAGCACGTCCACCTCGTGCCCGACCTCGACGACGTCGCGGCAGAACTCGTCCGGCTCGCCCGGCCCGGTGACCTGGTTCTGACCCTCGGCGCCGGTAGCGTCACCGAGGTCGGACCCGTCGTGCTCGAGCTGTTGCGTCGTGGTGAGGAGAGCGCGTGATCACGCTGCCGCGCAACCCCCTGAAGGGGACTGAGCCGCGCGACCCTGCCACCACGTCCGACACGCGGTCCGCGGCGCCGGTTCGTACGCCGCCAGTGGCTGCGCCGGTGGCTGGTCTGGCGCTACGTGATCGGCTCGGTCCTCCTGGTGGCGCTCGTGGCCGGCGTCATCTGGCTGGTGTTCGTCGGCTCCGCGCTGACCGTCAAGCACGTCGACGTCCGCGGTGAGTCCCAGCTGAGCCGAGCAGCGGGTGCTGGCCGCCGCGCAGGTGCCGCAGGGCGCCCACCTCGCCCAGCTCGACCTCGAGGCGATCCGGGCCCGGGTCGCGGCGCTGGCCCCGGTGCGCCAGGTCGACGTCTCCCGGGACTGGCCCGACGGGGTCCTGATCACGGTCACCGAGCGCACCCCGGTCGCGGTGGTGTCCCTCGACGGCCGGTTCCAGGCGATGGACACCGACGGCGTGCTGTTCCGCTCCTACCACTCACCTCCGCCCGGGCTCCCGCGCGTGGTCTCGACCGAGGGTGTCGACAGCACGGCCCTCGCCCAGGCCGCCCGGGTGATCGCGGCCCTGCCCACCGGGCTGGCCGGGCGCGTCGACCACGTCCAGGTCGCCGGGGTCGACCGGATCTCCCTGGTGCTCACGCACGGCGCCGTGGTGGTCTGGGGGAGCGACGCCCAGTCCGCGCTCAAGGCAGAGGTGCTCACCCAGCTCCTCCGCCAGCCGGCCCACACCTACGACGTCAGCGTCCCGGGCCAGCCGGTCACCAGCACTCGTTGAGTTGGCCCTCCGGGTCCGTCGAGTCGGCCCTCCGGGTCCCTCGAGCTGCCCTGCCCGTGCAGGTGTCGAACCCGGAGGGCCAACTCGACGACGCGACCCGCGGCGTGTCGGCACCGATCGCCACCGGGTTGTCCCTAACGTCGTCGCCAACACGAGGTTGACATAACTATAACCCTCCACTTGAGGGTGACGGTTCCGGCCAGACCGCGTGTCTTCCCCGAACCTGACAGCCGTTCGCCCTCACCGGCGCACGGGGACCCATGTCGTCCGGCCCCGGCCGGGTGCGATCACCGGAGGCTTGAACCGTGGCAGCAGCGCAGAACTACCTGGCCATCATCAAGGTGGTCGGCATCGGTGGCGGCGGCGTCAACGCCGTCAACCGGATGATCGAGGTCGGGCTCAAGGGCGTCGAGTTCATCGCGATCAACACCGATGCCCAGGCCCTGCTGATGAGCGACGCCGACGTCAAGCTCGACATCGGCCGCGAGCTGACCCGCGGCCTCGGCGCCGGCGCCGACCCCGAGGTCGGCACCCAGGCGGCCGAGGACCACGCCGACGAGATCGAGGAGGTCATCAAGGGCGCCGACATGGTCTTCGTGACCGCCGGCGAGGGTGGCGGCACCGGCACCGGCGGCGCGCCGGTCGTGGCCCGGATCGCCCGCTCGCCTCGGCGCGCTGACCATCGGCGTCGTGACCCGGCCGTTCGCGTTCGAGGGCCGGCGTCGCGCCAACTCCGCCGAGGAGGGCATCGCCAAGCTCCGCGAGGAGGTCGACACCCTCATCGTGATCCCCAACGACCGGCTGCTGTCGATCAGCGACCGCAGCGTCAGCGTCCTCGACGCCTTCAAGCAGGCCGACCAGGTGCTGCTGCAGGGCGTCTCGGGCATCACCGACCTGATCACCACGCCCGGGCCTGATCAACCTCGACTTCGCCGACGTGAAGTCGGTGATGGCCAACGCCGGCTCCGCCCTGATGGGCATCGGCTCGGCCCGCGGCGAGGACCGCTCGGTCGACCGCCGCCGAGATGGCGGTCTCCAGCCCGCTGCTCGAGGCCAGCATCGACGGCGCCCACGGCGTGCTGCTCTCGATCGCCGGTGGCTCCGACCTCGGCCTGTTCGAGATCAACGAGGCGGCCGCACTGGTCGTCACAGTCGGCGCACCCCGAGGCCAACATCATCTTCGGCGCGACCATCGACGACGCCCTCGGCGACGAGGTGCGGGTGACCGTGATCGCGGCCGGCTTCGACGGCGGCATGCCCAAGCGCCGCGAGACTCCGAGTCCGGGTTCCGCCGTACGCCGGCCCAGCAGCAGACCCAGGAGGAGACCAAGGCCGCAGCCCAGGCCGCTGGCCGCCAAGAAGGCCGGTGCCGTCGGCACCGCAGCCCGAGCCGGTCGGTGCCGCGGCCCGACCGCAGTCCAGCCGGAGCGTCCGCTCGTCCGCCGATGCAGTTCGACGACGACGACCTCGACGTCCCCGACTTCTTGAAGTAGGGCGGCTACCCCAGGTCTTGTACGCCGCACGTCTCACCCACGGCCCCGTCGCGCTGGCCTTCACCGACCGGCACGGCGGGGTCAGTGCTGCGCCGTTCGACTCCCTCAACCTGGCCTGGGCCGGGGGCGACGAGCCGGAGGCGATGGCGGAGAACCACCGCCTCCTGCTGGACGACTTCGCGCCCGGTGCGCGGGCTCGAGAGCCTGGCCCAGCTCAGCCAGGTGCACGGCCGGCGACGTCGACGTCGTCGGGCCCGAGGGTCCCAGGCACGACGTCCACGGCCACCTCCATGCGGTGGGCGACGGCCTGGTCACCACCCAGCCGGGCGTCAGCCTGATGGTCCGGGCGGCCGACTGCGTCCCGGTCCTGCTCGCCGACCGTCGACGGCAGGTGTCGTCGGAGCGGCCCACTGCGGCCGCCCCGGGCTGGTGGCGGGGGTCGTGCCGGCCACGGTCGCGGCGATGCGCGACCTCGGCGCGACGCCGGCTCACGGCCTGGGTCGGGCCGTCGGTGTGCGGCCGCTGCTACGAGGTGCCCGCAGGAGATGCAGGACGACGTGGCCGCGGTCGAGCCGGCCAGCCGTGTCGACCACCGTCGTGGGGTACGCCGTCGCTCGACATCGGCTGCCGGCGTCCGCGCCCAGCTCGCACGCGACGGACGTCGAGGTGGTCGACCTCTCGCGGTGCACCCGCGAGTCCCCGACCTGTTCTCCTACCGACGCGACGGCGCCCGGTCCGGTCGGCAGGCCGGCATCATCAGGATCACCCCATGAGCGACGACCGCCGCGAGCGAGATCACGGCCGGTCTCGACGCCGTACGACGTCGGGTCGCCGAGGCCGCCACCGCGGGCCGGCCGCGATCCCGACGAGGTGACCCTGGTCGTGGTCACCAAGTTCTTCCCGGCCTCCGACGTGCGGATCCTGGCCGACCTCGGCGTCACCGACGTCGGCGAGAACCGCCACCCCGAGGCGGCCGACAAGCAGGCCGCGTGCAGTGACCTCGGCCTGCGCTGGCACTTCATCGGCGGTCTCCAGAGCAACAAGGCGGCCGTCGTCGGCTCCTACGCCGACGTCGTCGAGTCCGTCGACCGGGCCAAGCTGCGTCGACCGCCGTTGCAGCGCGGCGCCCACGAGCGCGGCCACGAGGTCGACGTGCTCCTCCAGGTCAGCCTCGACCCGCCCGACCACGCAGGTCGTTCCGGCGCCGACGCCGGCCGACCTGCCGGCGCTCGCCCGGGCCGTCGACGACGCCGGACGAGCTCCGCCTGCGCGGGCTGATGGCGGTCGCGCCGCTGGGCGACGACCCGGCTGCGGCCTTCGCGCGGCTGGCCGGCGATCCGCGCCGACTTCCGCTCGCGACACCCCGCCGCGACCTGGCTCTCGGCGGGCATGAGCACCGACTTCGAGGCCGCGATCGAGGCGGGGGCGACACATGTGCGTGTCGGCTCGGCAATCCTCGGGCCGCGGCCCGCGATCCAGTAGCGTCACAACCACGACTGGGCGCCCTGGTGGGCCCCGCGAACCGGAGGATGACATTCCATGAGCGGCGCGATGCGCAAGATCGGCGAGTACCTCGGCCTGCTCGAGGACACCGGCGTCTACGACGACGAGTACGACGAGCAGGGCTATGCCGAGCCGGAGCCCTCGTCGCGCCGTACGCCGGCCACGCCCGGCGCCCGGTCGCCGACCTGTCGCAGCGACGCCGTACCTCCACCCCGGCGCGGTGCGCCCGCCGCCGTCGCCGAGCTGTCGCGGATCACCACGCTCCACCCGCGCACCTACAACGAGGCCCGCGTCGTCGGCGAGAACTTCCGCGACGGCGTGCCGGTGATCATGAACCTCTCGGAGATGGACGACACCGACGCCAAGCGTCTGGTCGACTTCGCGGCGGGCCTGGTCTTCGCCACGCGCGGCACCATCGAGCGAGTGACCAAGAAGGTCTTCCTGCTCTCCCCGCCCAACGTGACCGTGGCGGCCGAGGAGAAGCAGCGGCTGGTCGAGGGTGGGTTCTTCAACCAGAGCTGACGGCGGCTCCGACCTGCAGCGATGCCGCGGGCCGGGTGGTCGCCTCATGCCCTCCCCGCGGGTGACCGAGCACGCGGGGGAGGGGCTATTGTTCGACGCAGAAGACGTACGGATCCGCGAAACTAGGAATTGGGTGAGGTCATGCCGCTGACGCCTGAGGACGTGAGCAACAAGCGCTTTACTCCTGTCCGGCTCCGCGAGGGCTATGACATGGGCGAGGTCGACCAGTTCCTCGACGAGGTGGAGGCCGAGCTCGCCCGGCTCACCCGCGAGAACGACGACCTGCGCAGCAAGCTCTCGGCTGCCCAGAGCGGCGCCCCGGTCGAGTGCGACACCCGCAGCCCCGCCCCCGAGCCGGTGGCCGCGACGCCCGAGCCCGAGCCGGAGCCCGAGCCCACCCCGACGGTGCAGACGCAGGCGATCCAGTCTCCCCCGGTCGGCGCCGTCGCCGCCGGTGTCGAGACGATCCGGGTCGAGACCATCGGCGACGCCTCCAACGCCGCGGCGCGGCTGCTCGAGCTGGCCAGCCGCAACGCCGACCAGCTGGTCGAGGACGCCAAGAGCGAGGCCGACAAGATCGTCGGCGAGGCCCGTACCAAGGCCGAGCGTCTCGAGGGCGAGGCCAAGACCAACGCCGACAAGATGGAGGCCGACGCCCGTGGCCGCGCCCAGTCGCTCGACAGCGAGACGGCCGAGCGGCGGACCCAGCTCTTCGGTGACCTGGAGCGCGAGCGCGACACGCTCTCCGGTGAGGTCGACAACCTCCGGGCCTTCGAGCGCGAGTACCGCTCGCGTCTGAAGACCTACTTCTCCCAGCAGCTCGAGGCTCTCGAGAGCTCCGGCTCCGCGGACCCGTCGACCTCCCAGCAGGACAGCGGCTTCGCCCAGCCCAAGCGGCTCCGCTCGGTCCTCGGCGACGACGAGGCCTGAGCCGGAGCCACCCGCTTCCGGATCCTCAGCCACGGCCGGCACCCTCGGGTGCCGGCCGTTCGGCGTCTCCTGCGGGTCTGGTCGCGGCACGCTCGGAGAAGTCGGCGGCGTCCCGCCCTGCGTGCCTGCTTTGAGCCAGGGTGCTGCGCGCTATACCCTCACCCGGCGACGACGTCGCCCCGACGGTCGTCCTCACCGATCGCGTCCCGCGCCCTCCCCCTCGGAAGGTACCCATGGTTCGCAGCAGCACCCGGTCCCTGGCCGGCAAGGCAGCCTCGGCCGCCCGCAAGGTGGTGGGCCGGCGGGGCACCGCTGCGTCTGCGACGACGAGCGCCGCCGCCACGAAGGCCCCGGCCAAGAAGACCGCCCAGGTGGTCAAGGCGCCACCCGCCAAGAAGGCCCCGGCCGAAGAAGGCGGCACCGGCCGCCAAGAAGGCACCAGCGAAAAGGCCCCCCGGTGGCCAAGAAGGCTGCGCCGGCCGCGAAGAAGGCGCCCGCGAAGAAGGCCACCCCGGTGGCCAAGAAGGCGCCCGCGAAGAAGGCCGCCCCGGGCCAAGAAGGCGCCCGCGAAGAAGGCCACCCCCGGGCGCAAGAAGGCGCCGGCGAAGAAGGCGCACCGCCGGCCGCGAAGAAGGCGCCGGCCACGAAGGCTGCGCCGGCCGCGAAGAAGGCGCCCGCCACGAAGGCTCCCGCCCGAGAAGGCCGCCCCGGTGGCCGCGACGTCAGCTCCGCCCGCGAAGAAGGCAGCCCTGTGGCCAAGAAGACCGCTCCCCCGCCACGAAGGCGCCCGCGCGCCGTCCGGGAAGAAGGCGGCGGCGCCCTCGAGCCTGCCCGTCCTGCCGGGGGAGAAGGCCTGGACCCAGGCCGAGATCGACGAGGTGGTGTCCGACCTCCACGACGACCGGGCTCGCGTCATCCGTACCCTCTCCGCCCAGGAGGAGGAGCTCGCCGGCCTCATGCGGGACGCCGGTGACGGCGCCGGGCACGACCAGGCCGACATGGGCGCGACCAGCTTCGAGCGCGACCAGGAGCTGACCCTGGTCAACAACGAGCGCGAGAAGCTCGCCCAGATCGACCGGGCACTGGCCCGGATCGCCGACGGCACCTACGGCATCTGCGAGTCCTGTGGCAACCCCATCGGCAAGGGTCGGGCCATGGCGTTCCCGCGTGCCACACTGTGCCTGACATGCAAGCAACGCGAGGAACGTCGCTGAGCTCCCGAGCCGGCTCCGTCGACCCCGTCGTCCCTGGCCCCACCTCGAGTCCGCACGCTCGGCGCCTGTTCGTCGTGGTCGCCCTCGCGGCGTACGCCCTCGACGTCGTCACCAAGGTCCTGGCCGTCCGGCACCTGACCCCGGAGGAGCCGGTGTCAGGTGATCGGGTCGCTGCTGCAGCTCGACCTGGTCCGCAACCCGGGGGCCGCCTTCAGCACCGGTACGTCGTACACGCTGCTGCTCTCGGTGATCGCGGTGGTCGCCGCGGGCGTGGTGATCCGGTTCGGACGCCGCCTGGGCGACCCCACCTGGGCGGTCGCCCTCGGCCTGCTGCTGGCCGGAGTGTGCGGCAACCTCACCGACCGGATCTTCCGCGAGCCGGGCGTCCTCCGCGGTCATGTGGTCGACTTCCTGGCGCTGCCGCACTGGCCGGTGTTCAACGTCGCGGACATGCTCATCGACGCCGCCGTGGTGCTCATCATCGTGCAGACCTGGCGCGGGATCGGCATCTCCGGACGTCGTCGCGACGCGGCGATCGTGACCACCGCCGGGTCCGAGCACCGCGTCGTCAACGTCCCGGAAGGGCTGGCGGGGGAGCGGGTCGACGCAGCGATGGCGCGGATGTTCGGGCTGTCCCGGACCCGGGCCGCAGCCCTGATCGCCGACGGGCTGGTCCAGGTCGACGGCGCGGCCGCAGCCAAGAGCGACCGCGTGTCCGCCGGCGTCGATGCTCGAGGTCACGCTCCCGGCCGCCACGGACCCGCTCGAGGTCACCCCCGAGCTGGTCGAGGGCATCCGGATCATCCACGACGACGACGTCGATCGTGGTCCTCGACAAGCCGGTCGGCATCGCGGTCCACCCCTCGCCGGGCTGGACCGGCCCCACGGTGGTCGGGCACCTGGCCGCCGCGGGCTTCCGGATCGCCACCAGTGGCGCCTCCGAGCGGCAGGGCATCGTCCAGCGGCTCGACGTCGGCACGTCGGGAGTGATGGTGATCTGCAAGGGCGAGCGGGCCTACTCGGTGCTCAAGAACGCCTTCCGGCATCGCACGGTCGACAAGGTCTACCACGCGCTCGTGCAGGGACATCCCGACCCGCTCTCGGGGCACCATCGACGCCCCGATCGGCCGGCATCCGCGGGCCGACTACAAGTTCGCGGTGATGGCCGACGGTCGGCACAGCGTCACCCACTACGAGACGCTCGAGGCGCACCGCTTCGCCTCGCTGCTCGAGGTGCATCTCGAGACCGGCCGGACCCACCAGATCCGGGTCCACATGAGCGCCCTGAAGCACCCTGCGTGGGCGACCTGACCTACGGCGCCGACCCGACGCTCTCCCAGCGGGTGGGGCTCCAGCGGCAGTGGCTGCACGCCGTACGCCTCGGTTTCGAGCACCCCGACTCCGGGGAGCACGTCGAGTACGAGTCGTCGTACCCCGACGACCTCGCCCACGCCCTGGAGGTGATCCGTGACTCCCACTGAGCCCGACGTGGTCAGCATCCGGCAGGCGACCCCCGACGACGCGCAGGCGATCGCGGACCTCTACACCGAGGCCCGGGTCCACGCCGTACCCCAGATGCCGCCTGCCCTGCACACCAACGCCGAGAACCGCGCCTACGTCGCCCGCAGGGTCGAGGAGCCCGACGTGACGATGTGGGTCGCCGAGCGTGACGGTGAGCTCCTCGGCTTCGCGACCTGCACCCCCACCTTCCTCGACAGCCTCTACGTCCGGCCCGACCTGACCGGCCAGGGCCTCGGCGCGCTGCTGCTCGACGTCGTCGAGGCGACCCACCCCGACGGCTACGAGCTGTGGGTCTTCGTCAGCAACGCCGGCGCGCGTCGGTTCTACGGGCGCCGTGGCCTGGTCGAGGTGGAGCGCACCGACGGCTCGGGCAACGAGGAGAGGTCCCCGGACATCAGGATGGCCTGGCGTCCCTGACCCTCGGTGCGTCCGACCTCCGGCGGTCCCGCCGACCGGCACGCGCGCGACGAAGCGGTCCCTCGCCCGAAAAGGTGAGATACTGGGGGCGATATGACATCTTCAGCAGGACCACGGCGGCATCTGGCGAGCAGTCCGTTCCAGCCGGATCCCGAGCCGACGATCGAGCAGTACGCAGTCAACGACCTGGTCTCCCACGACTCCTACGGGATGGGGCGGGTCATTCAGTTGGAAGCGGCCGCGGTGACGGTCGACTTCGGGTCCCGCACCGTCCGCGTCGTCAGCCCGTTCCACAAGATGTCGAAGCTCTAGCGCAGCGGCATCGTCAGCTCGTCGCGCGCCTGACCAGGTCCGCGATCTGCTTCTCGTCGGCCTTCGTCAGCCCGTGACCCCGAACGACGTGGCCCACATCCCGCCGTCGTCGAGGTCGGCGGCGTCCTCGAAGCCGAGGGTCGCGAAGCGGGCCTTGAACTTCTCGGCCGGCTTGAAGAAGCAGACCACCTTGCCGTCGCGGGCGTAGGCCGGCATCCCGTACCAGGTCTTCGCGTCCAGGTCCGGGCGCGGTCTCGGTCACGATCGCGTGGATCCGCTCGGCGAGCACCCGGTCGCGCGTCGGGCATCTCGGCGATCTTGTCGAGGCAGGCCTGCGCCTCCTCCGCCTTCTTGGCGGCGCCCTTCCCGCCGGCACCGCTTGAGCTCCGCGGCGTGCTCCTTCATCGCAGCCCGCTCCTCGTCGGTCCACTGGGTCGCGTCGCCGGCCTGGGTGCTGGTGCCCTTGTCGTCATGTCGTCCGTCCTTCGTCGTCGTCCGGGTGTGACGGGTCCGAGCCTAGGAAGCCCACGACCAGGAGGGCTTCTCGAATCCTGACCAGTGTGCGCCGGGCCCACGCAGGATCGCGGTGGGGGGCCGGGGAGCGCGTCACGACCACCCCGGCCGGGGCTGTCGGTGTGCCCTGCCAGGATCGGCGGAGTGGTCGCGTAGGCTGACGTTCCTTCCCCCAGCTGGTCCGTCCAGGCCGTCGCATCTGCCTGCCTGCCCGACCGACTGCACCCGTGTTCACCCGTGCCGCTGAGGAGGACCGCTCCACCCATGTCGTCGGCGCCTGTCACCGGTGGGGACTTCGTCCACCTGCACGTGCACACCGAGTACTCCATGCTCGACGGCGCGGCCCGGCTCGACGACCTGTTCGCCGCGCACCGCCGAGCTGGGCATGCCGGCATCGCGATGACCGACCACGGCAACGTGTTCGGCGCCTACGACTTCTACAGCAAGGCGACCGCGGCCGGCATCAAGCCGATCATCGGCATGGAGGCCTACCTCACGCCCGAACACCTCCCGCTTCGAGAAGAAGCGGGTCCGCTGGAACGACGGCGGCGACGACGACGTCACCGGCTCGCGGCGCCTACACCCACATGACCCTGCTGGCCGAGACCACCGCCGGCATGCACAACCTGTTCCGGCTCTCGAGCCGCGCCAGCATGGAGGGCTACTACTACAAGCCGCGCGCCGACCGCGAGCTGCTCGCCGAGTACGCCGACGGGCTGATCGGCACGACCGGCTGCCCGTCGCGGTGAGATCCAGACCTGGCTGCGCATCGGCGACTACGCCAAGGCCCGCGCAGGCCGCCGCGGACTTCCAGGACATCCTCGGCCGCGACAACTACTTCCTCGAGCTGATGGACCACGGCCTCGACATCGAGAAGCGGGTCCGCGACGGCCTGCTGCAGCTCGGCAAGGACCTCGGCGATCCCGCTGATCGCCACCAACGACTCCCACTACATCACGCCGCGAGGACGCCGCCGCCCACGAGCACCTGCTCTGCGTCTCGTCCGGCTCGGCGATGGCCGACCCCAAGCGGTTCAAGCTCGACGGCGACGGCTACTACATCAAGTCCGCCGGCCGAGATGCGCGAGCTGTGGGCGCACAAGCACGGCATGAAGGAGGCCTGCGACAACACCCTGCTGATCGCCGAGCGCTGCGAGGTCGACTTCACCGAGGGCAACGGCACCTACATGCCGCGCTTCCCGGTGCCCGCCGGCGAGACCGAGGAGTCCTGGTTCCGTCAGCGAGGTCGAGACCGGGCTGCGCCACCGCTACCCCGACGGGTGTCCCGACGGCGGTCCGCGAGCGCGCCGACTTCGAGGTCGGCGTCATCCTCCAGATGGGCTTCCCGGGCTACTTCCTGGTGGTCGCCGACTTCATCAACTGGGCCAAGGACAACGGCATCCGGGTCGGCCCGGGCCGCGGCTCCGGCGCCGGCTCGATCGTGCGCCTACGCGATGCGGATCACCGACCTCGACCCGCTCGAGCACGGCCTGATCTTCGAGCGCTTCCTCAACCCCGAGCGCCTCTCGATGCCCGACTTCGACATCGACTTCGACGAGCGTCGGCGCGGCGAGGTGATCCGCTACGTCACCGAGAAGTACGGCGAGGACCGGGTCGTCCAGATCGTCACCTACGGCACGATCAAGGCCAAGCAGGCGGTCAAGGACTCCGCCGCGAGTCCTCGGCTACCCGTTCGCGATGGGCGACCGGATCACCAAGGCGATGCCGGCGGCGGTGATGGGCAAGGACATCCCGCTCAAGGAGATCTTCGACCCCGAGCACCGAGCGCTACGGCGAGGGCGGGGAGTTCCGCGCGCTCTACGAGGCCGACCACGACGTCAAGACCGTCGTCGACACCGCGATCGGGCTCGAGGGCCTCAAGCGGCAGTGGGGCGTGCACGCCGCCGGCGTGATCATGTCGAGCGAGCCCGCTGCTCGACATCATCCCGATCATGATCGCGCGACCCAGGACGGCGCGATCATCACCCAGTTCGACTACCCGATGTGCGAGCACCTCGGGCTGATCAAGATGGACTTCCTGGGGCTGCGCAACCTCACCATCCTCGACGACGCCCTCGCCAACATCCAGCGCAACCGCGGCGAGACGCTCGTCCTCGAGGACCTCGCCGCTCGACGACGCGGCCGCCTACGAGCTGCTCGCCCGCGGCGACACCCTCGGCGTCTTCCAGCTCGACGGCGGCGCCGATGCGCTCGCTGCTGCGGCTGATGCGGCCCGACAGCTTCGAGGACATCTCGGCGGTCCTCGCGCTCTACCGGCCCGGGCCCGATGGGCGCCGACAGCCACACCAACTACGCCCTCCGCAAGAACGGCCGCCAGGAGATCCAGGCGATCCACCCCGAGCTGGCCGAGCCGCTCGCCGAGATCCTGGAGCCGACCTACGGCCTGATCGTCTACCAGGAGCAGGTCATGGCGATCGTCCAGAAGGTCGCCGGCTACTCCCTCGGGCCAGGCCGACCTGCTGCGCAAGGCGATGGGCAAGAAGAAGCGCGAGATCCTCGACGCCGAGTTCGTGCCGTTCGAGAGCGGGCATGCAGGCCAACGGCTACTCCGCGCCGGCGATCAAGACGCTGTGGGACATCCTGGTGCCGTTCTCCGACTACGCCTTCAACAAGGCCCACACCGCGGCCTACGGGCTGGTGTCCTACTGGACCGCCTACCTCAAGGCGAACTACCCCCAGGAGTACATGGCCGCGCTGCTCACGTCCGTCAAGGACGACAAGGACAAGATGGCGATCTACCTCAACGAGTGCCGCCGGATGAGGATCCAGGTGCTGCCGCCCGACGTGAACGAGTCCGACGCCGACCTTCACCCCGGTCGGCAGCGACATCCGGTTCGGCCTGACCGCGATCCGCAACGTCGGCGCCAACGTCGTCGACAAGATCGTCGAGGCGCGGCGCGAGCGCGGGCGGTTCACCGACTTCGACGACTTCCTGGACAAGGTCGACCCCGCTCGTGTGCAACAAGCGGGTCATCGAGTCGCTGATCAAGGGCGGCGCCTTCGACGAGATGGGGCACGGGCGCCGGGCCCTGGTGGCCGTCCACGAGCAGGCGGTCGACCGCTACGTCGACACCAAGAAGGACGCCGGCGGTCGGCCAGGACTCCCTCTTCGACGACCTGATGGGCGGCGGCCAGCCGATCTTCGACATGACCGTCGCGGTGCCCGACATCGAGGAGTGGGACAAGATGACCCTGCTCGGGCACGAGCGCGAGATGCTCGGCCTCTACGTCTCCGACCACCCGCTGATGGGGCTCGAGCACCTGCTCGCCGGCGCCAGCGACTGCAGCATCGGCCAGCTCCTCCTCGACGAGGAGCGACCCGACAACAGCCCGATCACCGTCACCGGTCTGGTCACCTCGGTGCAGCGCAAGATCACCAAGAAGGGCGACACCTGGGCGGTGGTGACCCTCGAGGACCTCGATGGCGCGATCGAGGTGCTGATGTTCCCGGGCACCTACCAGCTGGCCGGCAGCCTGCTCGCCGAGGACGCGATCCTCACCGTGCGCGGCAAGCTCTCCCGGAGCAAGGAGACCCCCGAGATCCGCGGCGAGGAGGTCACGGTCCCCGACCTCACCGACGACCACACCGGTCCGGTGGTGGTCAGCCTGCCGATCACCCGCTGCACCCCTCCCGTGGTCGACCAGCTCAAGGAGGTCCTGCGCACCCACCCCGGTGTCACCGAGGTCCACCTCCGGCTGCTGGGGCGTGCCCAGACCACCGTGATGCGGGTCGACGACAACCTCCGCGTCGCTGCCGGGGCCCCGCTGTTCGCCGACCTCAAACAGCTCCTCGGTCCCGGGTGCCTGAGCGGATGAGCGAGGTCCCCGCGCACACCGCCGAGCCTGCGCCGGCCGGCGCGGCCACCACCGAGCCACGCCGCGACGTCCCCTGGCGGTTCGCGGTCGTCGTACTCTCCTCCTACGTCGTCGTGGCCGCCATCAGCGGGGTGATCTGGCAGTGGGTCTGGACCCCACCCACCCAGTTCGTCGAGCAACACCAGCTCTACTACGTCGACTACGCCTCCCTGCGCCGCGTCTTCGACGGCACCGGCCTCTACGCCCTCATCGCGGCGCTCGCCTCGGCCCTGGTCGCGCTGGTGGTGTGCCTGCGCACCCGCCGCCACGAGCTGGTGACGCTGGGGCTGGTGGTCGTGGGCTCGGTGGTCGCTGCGGTGGTGATGCGTGAGGTGGGCTACGCACTCGGTCCGCCCGACCCGGCGATCAAGGCGGCCACCGCCGCCGACGGCACCCGGCTGCACGCCCAGCTCCAGGTGACCGGCCTCACCCCGTTGCTGGTCTGGCCGTTGGCCTCCCTGTTCGTCGTCGCGCTCACGTTCTTCGCCTGGCCGGCTCGTCCCGGCGGTCCTCGTTCGGACGAGGAGGAGGTGGCGGTCCCGCCGGCGGTGGGCGGAGCCTCGCTCGAGGCTCGGCTGGTCGCCCGGAGGATCCGTGAGTCGCTGTTCACGCCCGTCCGGTTGCGCACCGGCTACGTGATGGGGGACGTCGACACCATGCTCGACGACGCCGAGCGAGCCGCCCTCGCCTCCGAGCCGCTCGAGCCGGTGCTCCGCCGCGACCTGCCACGTGCGTCGGCACGGGAGACCTACGCGACCGCGGACGTCGACAGCCTCGTCGAGAGGCTGCTGACCGGGCCGCTGGGCCGGGCCTACGAGGCGGCCCGGGTCGGCGGCTCCGACGACGACCTGTCGGAGTCGGAGGGCCGACTGCTCACGACGATCGCCGACGCCTCCTTCCGGGTGCGCACGTCCCGGGGCGGCTACGACGTCGCGGCCGTCGACCAGCTGCTCGACGAGGCGTTCGTCGCGGTGCGCCAGCGTCGCTCGCCGCAGCCGGTGCTCCAGACCACCGTCGCCACCGTGCAGCGCGGCCGTGGCTACGACACCGCCGAGGTCGACGCGTTCCTGACCCGCCTGCGCGCCGGGGCCTGAGACCGGACCGCGTCCGCCGGGGCGACGTCGTTCGCGTCGATCCCGAGTGCTGACCCGGTGCGCCGGGACCCCCTCACGCGGCACGCCCCACGGGGGCCACCGGGTTCTCGGCGTGGGTCGACGGCGACCTCGGCCACGTGTCGCTGCGGGTCGGCACCCACTGACCGGTCCCGCCCACCGTCACCCGGGGTGACTCCCCGGACGCGGCTTCGCCCGCTCAGCCGCGGGCTCTAGTTCGGCGACCAGCGGGTGCGGGCGACCTCGGTGGCCGGCAGCGACGGGAAGACGCTCATCACCCGGAGCTCGCCGCGCAGCACGTCGGTGACCATCCGGAGCCGGCCGGTGGTGTCCTCGGCCTCCAGCAGGGCCTGCCGCTCTGCCAGGCTGAGCGGGGAGAGGGCGGCCAGCGCCCAGGACAGGTACGTCGGGTCCTCCGGCAGCTCCGAGGCCGGAGGCTCGCGCTCGATCTCCAGCAGCGCGTCGCAGTAGGACGCCCAGGTCTCGCGGGCGTCGTCCACCACTCGCTCGGGGACGGCGACGTACTGCTCGCTGAGCGCGGTCACCCGCCCCACCGGGTAGGTACCGGTGGTGTCGAGGTGCTCGAGCTCGATCCGGTCGAGGCCGAGCACCTCCAGCTCGAAGGTCCCGTCGGGCAGCGACTCGACCTCGGTCATCTTCACCCGGCAGCCGACCCGGAACAGCCACTGCGCACCGTGCTCACCGACCTCGTAGCCCTCGCGGATGCCGACGGAGCCGAACACCCGCTCGGTGGGATCGTCGACCCGGAGCAGGTGGTGGACCAGCGCGCGGTAGCGGTCCTCGAAGACGCGCAGCGGCACGCTCATCCCGGGGAACAGCACGGTGTTCAGCGGGAACATCGGGAGCGTGTCGCTCATGCAGAGAGCGTAGTCGTCCACGCCCGTGGACGGCGGGTCCTCGCCCGCGCGTGCCGTTCGTAGAATCAGCACATGACCTCGACAGGCTCGATCCAGCGGATCCGCCGCGTCGACCTCCGCGGGAGTGCGCCCGCGGACTACCGCGACGTCGTGCCGCGTGCCGAGCTTCGACGTGGATGCCGCCGTCGAGGCGGTGCGCCCGATCTGCGAGGCGGTCCGGGTCCGGGGGGTTCGAGGCGATCACGGAGCTCTCCCTGCAGTTCGACGGGGTCGCCCCCGAGCACCTGCGAGTGCCGCAGGCCAGCCTGGACGCTGCGCTCGCCGACCTCGACCCCGCCGTTCGGGCCGGCCTCGAGGAGTCGATCGCCCGGCTGCGGCGCAGCTGCGAGGCCGAGCGCGAGCTCGACGTCACGACGTCGTTCGGCGAAGGCGCCACCGTCACCCACCGGATGGTGCCGGTCCGCCGCGTCGGGCTCTACGCCCCCGGCGGCCTGGCTCCGCTGGTCTCGAGCGTCGTGATGAACGTCGTGCCGGCGCAGGTCGCGGGGGTCTCGTCGATCGCCTTGGCCAGCTCGCCGCAGAAGGACAACGGTGGGCTCCCGGCGGCCACGATCCTGGCCGCCTGTGCCCTGCTCGGGGTCCACGAGGTCTACGCCGTCGGCGGCGCGCAGGCGATCGCGATGTTCGCCTACGGCGCGGGGGAGTGCGAGCGGGTCGACCTGGTCACCGGCCCGGGCAACATCTACACGGTCGCCGCCAAGCGCCTGCTCAAGGGCCGGATCGGCATCGACTCCGAGGCCGGCCCGACCGAGATCGCGATCCTCGCCGACGACACCGCCGACGCGGCGTACGTCGCCGCCGACCTGGTCAGCCAGGCCGAGCACGACCCCCTGGCCGCCAGCGTGCTGGTCACCGACTCCGTCCGGCTGGCCGACCAGGTCGAGACCGAGCTCGACACCCAGGTCTTCGCCACCAAGCACACCGAGCGGATCCTGGCCGCGCTGGGCGGCCGGCAGTCCGCGATCGTGCTCGTCGACGACCTCGAGCAGGGTCTGGCCGTCGTCGACGCCTACGCCGCCGAGCACCTCGAGATCCACACCGCCGACGCCGCCGCGGTCGCAGCCCGCGTGCACAACGCGGGAGCCGTCTTCGTCGGGCCTTTCGCGCCGGTGTCGCTCGGCGACTACTGCGCCGGCTCCAACCACGTGCTGCCCACCGGCGGGTGCGCCTGCCACTCCTCCGGGCTCTCGGTGCGGTCGTTCCTCAAGGCGGTCCACGTCGTCGACTACTCCCGCGACGCGCTCGCGCGAGGTCGCCGACCACGTCGTCACCCTCGCCGAGGCCGAGGACCTCCCGGGCCACGGCGCGGCCGTGCGCGTGCGGTTCGGGCGGTGACCGGCCTCCCGCTGCGCGACGAGCTGCGCGGCATCGAGCCGTACGGCGCGCCCCAGCTCGACGTGCCGGTGCTGCTCAACGTCAACGAGAACCCCTACCCGCCCTCGGCCGTCGTGGTGGCGGACATCGAACGTGCAGTGGCCGAGGCCGCCCGCGCCCTCAACCGCTACCCCGACCGCGAGTTCGTCGCGCTGCGCGAGGCCCTGGCCGCCTACCTCGGCCACGGCATCACCGCGGAGCAGGTCTGGGCCGCCAACGGGTCCAACGAGGTGATGCTCCACCTGCTGCAGGCCTTCGGCGGCCCGGGCCGGCTCGCGCTGAGCTTCGCCCCGACGTACTCGATGTATCCCGAGTACGCCCGCGACACCCACACCACCTGGGAGACCGGCCGCCGCGAGGAGGACTTCACCCTCGACGTCGACCGCGCCGTCGAGCTGGTCCGCGCGCGCCGTCCCCACGTCGTCCTGCTGCCGTCGCCGAACAACCCGACCGGTACCGCGCTCCCGCCGGCGGCGGTCACGGCGCTGTGCGAGGCCCTCGACGGCGGGGTGCTGGTGGTCGACGAGGCGTACGCCGAGTTCCGCCGAACCGGCACGCCGAGCGCCTTGGAGCTGCTGCCCCGCCACCCGAACCTGGTCGTGACCCGCACCATGAGCAAGGCGTTCGCGCTGGCCGGAGCGCGGGTCGGCTACCTGGCCGCCTCGACCGAGGTCTGCGACGCCCTGCGCGTCGTCCGCCTGCCCTACCACCTCTCGGCGGTCACCCAGGCGGTCGCGCTGGCCGCCCTGCGGCACGCCGACGAGCTGCTCGGGCGGGTCGACGACCTGCGCGCCGACCGTGACGCGTGCGTCGACTGGCTGCGCGCGCAAGGCCTCACCGTCGCCGACAGCGACGCCAACTTCGCGCTGTTCGGCCCGTTCGCCGATCGGCACGCGGTCTGGCAGGGTCTGCTCGACCGGGGTGTCCTCATCCGGGAGACCGGGCCCGACGGCTGGCTCCGGGTCTCCATCGGGACACCCGCGGAGATGGCAGCATTCAGGGAGGCGCTCACCGCGGTGACGGACACGAAAGAGGCAGCACCATGACTCGCACAGGGAGCCGCACCGCGACGCTCGACCGCGAGACCAAGGAGTCGAAGGTCCACGTCTCGGTCGACCTCGACGGCTCGGGCCGCTCCGAGGTGTCGACCGGGGTCGGCTTCTTCGACCACATGCTGGCGTCCTTCGCGCGGCACGCGCTCGTCGACCTCACCGTCGCCACCGACGGAGACACCCACGTCGACGCCCATCACACCGTCGAGGACACCGCGATCGTGCTCGGCCAGGCCTGCACGAGGCGCTCGGCGACAAGTCCGGCATCCGGCGGTTCGGTGACGCGTTGGTGCCGCTCGACGAGGCGCTCGTGCAGTGCGCGGTCGACGTGTCCGGCCGCCCCTACTGCGTCCACGTGGGCGAGCCCGACGGCCAGGCCTACGTCGTCATCGGCGGCGACTACGCCGGCTCACTGACCCGCCACGTCTTCGAGACCCTGGCTTTCCACGCCCAGATCGCCGTGCACGTGCGCGTGCTGTCCGGACGCGACCCCCACCACCTGGTCGAGGCCCAGTTCAAGGCGTTCGCCCGGGCGTTCCGCGACGCCGTCGCCGTCGACCCTCGTGAGACCGGGGTGCCGTCCACCAAGGGTTCTCTGTGAGACCACCGATCCCGATGGCTGCGCCGCGGTGAAACGGGTCGTCGTCCTGGACTACGGCTCGGGGAACCTCCGGTCGGCGGTGCGTGCGCTGGAGCGGGCCGGCGCGGCGGTCGAGCTCACCGCCGACCGGCGGGCCGCCGAGGCCGCCGACGGGCTCGTCGTACCGGGGGTCGGGGCGTTCGCCGCCTGCATGGCCGGACTGCACGCGGTCGAGGGGCCGCGTGCGATCGGGCGGCGGCTCGCAGGGGCCCGACCGGTGCTCGGCATCTGCGTCGGGATGCAGGTGCTCTTCGCCCGCGGGGTCGAGCACGGCGTCGAGACCGCGGGCTGCGACGAGTGGCCGGGCGTGGTCGAGCGGCTGCAGGCTCCGGTGGTGCCGCACATGGGTTGGAACACCGTGGAGGTGCCGACCGGCTCGCAGCTGTTCGCAGGTCTCGAGGACGAGCGCTTCTACTTCGTGCACTCCTACGCCGCCCGCTCCTGGGACCTGCACACCGACGGTCACACCCGCTCGCCGCTGGTGACCTGGACCGAGCACGGTGGCGACCGGTTCGTCTCCGCGGTCGAGAACGGCCCGCTGGCTGCCACCCAGTTCCACCCCGAGAAGTCGGGCGACGCCGGCGCCGCCCTCCTCCGCACCTGGGTGCGCTCCCTGTGAGCGCCGGGTGGGGGCCGCGGTCGGGATCGCCGGTCGACCGGCGATCCCGTCGCTTGTCGGCCGTTGCAACGCCTGACAAGCGACGGGAGCCCGTACGCCGTGGGGCTGCTGGGGTTGATGAGCCCAGCGTCGTGGGGGCCATGGTGAGCGACCGATGAGCAAGGAGCGCGCCCGTCGCCGCGCCGAGCGGGAGCGTGAGGCGGCGATCCGGCAGGCCGCACGGCAGCGCGAGGCCGTGCGCCGGTCGAAGGCACAGGCGCGCCGGCAGGCGCTGACCGGCTGGGTACCCCGACCCCACCTGACGCCCGGCGTCCTGGCCGCGCGGCGCCGTACCGAGCTGATGGCGACGGTCGGGGTGCTGCTGCTGCTCAACCTGCTGGTCTGGCTGGTCCGGCCGGACTGGGCGGCCCGGCTGGGGGCGCTCGTGGTGAGCGTGCTGGTGTTCCCGGTGCTCCGGCTCCTGGTGTCGCGGCGGTGAGCCCCCTGGTCGTGGTCACCGGCGCACCCGGTGCCGGCAAGTCCACCTTGTCGTGGCCCCTGGCCGAGCGGCTCGGCTGCGCCCTGGTCTCGCTCGACGAGATCAAGGAGGAGCTGGCTGCCGACGCCCCGGACACCCCCCGCGACTGGCTCCGGTACGACGCCGAGGCCGAGGTCGTCCGTCGGCTGGAGGCGGTCGAGGGCGAGGCGGTCGTCGACATCTGGGTGGCCCCACGACGCGACGTGGAGCGGGTGACGGGCCTGCTCCGCCCGTGGTGGCGCGACCTGGTCGAGGTGCGCTGCGACGTGCCGCCCGACCTGGCCGCGGAGCGGTACGCCGCCCGCCACCGTGACTGGCCACCGCACCTGCCGGCGGACGAGGAGACGCTGGCCAGGGTGCGCGACGCCGCTGCTCGTCCCGAGGCACTGGGTGCCCCGCGCACGGTCGTGGTCGACACCAGCCGGCCGGTCGCTCTCGACGACCTGGTCGTCGCCGTACGCGGCGAGACACCCACCCGGGTTCGCGCTCCGCGTCGCTAGAGTCGCCGGGTGCCGCGTCTCGAGCTCCTGCCCGCCGTCGACGTCGCGGGGGGCCAGGCCGTCCAGCTCGTGCAGGGCGTCGCCGGCTCCGAGAAGCGGTTCGGTGACCCGGTCGAGGCAGCCCTGCGGTGGCAGGAGGCAGGCGCGGAGTGGATCCACCTCGTCGACCTCGATGCGGCGTTCGGCCGCGGGCACAACCGCGACCTGCTGGCGACGATCGTCGGCACCCTCGACGTCCGGGTCGAGCTCAGCGGGGGCATCCGCGACGACGACTCTCTCGCCGCTGCGATGGCCACCGGCTGTCGCCGCGTCAACCTCGGCACCGCCGCCCTCGAGAGCCCGGAGTGGTGCGCGGCCGCGATCGCGCGGTGGGGCGACCGCGTGGCCGTCGGGCTCGACGTGCGCGGCCGGACCCTCGCGGCGCGCGGCTGGACCCGCGAGGGCGGCGACCTCTACGACGTGCTGTCCCGGCTCGACGCCGAGGGCTGCGCCCGCTACGTCGTCACCGACGTGAACAAGGACGGCATGCTGCAGGGCCCCAACCTCCAGCTCCTGCGCGACGTCTGCGCCGCCACCGACCGACCGGTCGTGGCCAGTGGCGGGATCACCGAGCTGGCCGACCTGGCGGCTCTCTCCGGGCTGGTCGCCGGCGGGGGTCGAGGGCGCGATCATCGGGACAGCGCTCTACGAGGGCAGGTTCACCCTGGAGGATGCGCTGGCCCTGGTCTCGACCGGCTCGACCGACGGCGACGGTCACCGGTGAGCCTCGCCGTCCGGGTCATCCCCTGCCTCGACGTCGACGCCGGCCGGGTGGTCAAGGGCGTGAACTTCGAGAACCTGCGCGACGCCGGCGACCCGGTGGAGCTCGCGCGGCGCTACGACGCCGAAGGCGCCGACGAGCTGACCTTCCTCGACATCTCGGCCTCCAGCGAGGGCCGGGCGACCACCCTCGAGATCGTCGCCCGCACCGCCGAGGAGGTCTTCATCCCGCTCACCGTCGGTGGCGGGGTGTCGTCGGTCGACGAGGTCGACCGGCTGCTGCGGGCCGGCGCGGACAAGGTGGCGGTGAACACGGCGGCCATCCAGCGCCCGGAGCTGGTGGCGGAGATCGCCGACCGGTTCGGCAACCAGGTGCTGGTGCTCTCGCTCGACGTACGGCGGGTGTCGGCCGGCGCGGCCGGGAGCCCGCCGTCGGGCTTCGAGGTGACCACGCACGGAGGCCGGAAGTCCTCCGGTCTGGACGCGATCGAGTGGGTGTCCCGGGCCGCCGAGCTCGGGGCCGGCGAGATCCTCCTCAACGCGATGGACGCCGACGGCACCCAGGCCGGGTTCGACCTCGACGTGATCCGGCTGGTCCGGGCCGCCGTGTCGGTGCCGGTGATCGCCTCCGGCGGGGCCGGGGCGGCCGGCGACTTCCCGCCGGCCGTCGACGCCGGGGCCGACGCCGTCCTGGCTGCCACGGTCTTCCACTTCGGCACCGTCTCCATCGCCGAGGTGAAGCAGGCACTCGCCGAGACCGGTCACCCGGTGCGCTGACGTGGTGACCCGCGCGCTCGCCGAGGACGCGACCGACCAGCAGGCAGGCCCTCCCTGAGCAACGCCGCCGAGCCGGCGGGGAGCCGGGCCCGGACCGTCCTCGCGGACCTCCCGAGACCCAGGAACGGCGCTCGCATGGAGAGCGCGAGCGCCGTTCGTGCAGCCATGGGCTTGGGGGGTGTGGCCGCACCGACGAAGGTAAGCGGTTTCACCTCGGCATACCGGCGGTTTGCCAGAGATTTTCCTCAGACGCCGAGCTCGGCCCCGCGGAGCCGTTCGAGCGCCGCCGGCGGCCCGTCGTACGACGCCCGAGCGGCGCGGGCGCGACCGTGCAGGACCAGCGCGAGCTCGGACGGCCGGCCGCTCAGGACCACCGGGTCGTCGCCACCTCGCAGCGTGGCCGAGCGCGACCCCCACTGCATCCGGACCGGGACGCCGGCAGGGCGGACCAGGGCCCGGCCGAGGAGAGCGAGGGTCCTCCAGATCGAGGCCTCGTCGGACCCGGACAGGTCGCGCGGCTCCCACGCGGGCGCGGCCCGCCGGATGTCCTCGTGGTGGATGAAGTGCTCGAGCCCGTTGACGAGCTGCTCGACACCGGGCCAGCCGAACGGCACCACCGAGCCGGGGGACCGGAACCGCTCCACGAGCCCGGCGAAGTCGTCGCGCGCGAGCTCGTCCATGGAGTGCCGCGTGACGCCGGACAACGCGCCCACCGTGATGCCGGTCGCGGCGATCGGGTGCCGCTCGCGGACCAGCAGGTGACACACCAGCATCCGGGTGTCCCACGGGTCGCACAGGGTGGGGGCGTCGGGGCCGACCCGAAGGGCGGTGTCGCAGAGGGCGAGGCGTTCACGGCGGGCGAAGGAGGTCACGTGGATCGAGCATAGGTCGGGGGTGCGGACGGTTCGGGTGCCGATGGGAGGATGGCGGCATGGATCTCGACCCGGCCGTCGCCGCCCGGCTCAAGCGCAACGACGCTGGCCTGGTGCCGGCGGTGGCGCAGCAGCACGACACCGGCGAGGTGCTGATGCTCGGCTGGATGGACGACGAGGCGCTCGCCCGGACCCTCGCGACCGGCCGCGCGACGTACTGGAGCCGGAGCCGTCAGACCTACTGGGTCAAGGGCGAGACCTCCGGGCACCACCAGTCCGTCCGTAGCGTCCGCCTCGACTGCGACGGCGACACGGTCCTGCTCCAGGTCGAGCAGGTGGGTCCGGCCTGCCACACGGGCGCCCGGACCTGCTTCGACGACGGCTTGGTCTGGGAGCCGGGCGCGCTCGATGCCTGACCGCCGGCGTACGTTCGGGCCGGTCGTGCTGGCCGGCCTCGTGGGCTCCGGCCTCGCGACGCTGGCCGGGAGCAAGCCCTGGGCCGCGCCCGACGGCACCGCCGGCAGCACCCTGGTCGACAAGACCGGTGGCCACGTCCCGCTGGCCTCGGCTCTCGGCCTGGTGGCGCTCGCCGGCTGGGGCGTCCTGCTGGTGACCCGCGGTCGGGTACGGCGCGCGGTCGCGGTGCTCGTCGCGGTGGTCTCGGCCGGGCTGGTGGCGACGACGCTGCTCGGCCGGTCGTCGGCGCTCGACTCGGCCCGCAGGGCCACCGTCGACCTCGGCGAGACCGTCTCCGGCGCCCACGTCACCGGGTGGTGGTGGGTGGCGGTCCCCGCCTCGTTGCTGGCCCTCGTGGCAGCCGTGGCCGCCGTGCTCTGGTGCCGGCTCCTGGCCCGAGATGGGCCGTCGGTACGACGCGCCGACGGCAGCCGGTACGCCCGACGACCTGGCCGCGATGGACGAGGGCGATCTGTGGCGCGCCCTCGACCAGGGTCGCGATCCCACGGACCCCGAGCGCCCATTAGGATGCGGACCACCCGAACGCTGAGGAGCGTGCATGTCTGACAACCACGGCAACACCCCGGCCGCATGGGCCGCGGTGGCGATCGCGATGCTCGGGTTCGTGGTCGGTGGGATCGGTCTGATGTTCGACCCCGTCAGCATGACCGTGTTCTGGGTCGGCGTCGCGCTCGGCGTCGTCGCCCTCGTCGTGTTCGTGGTGATGGCCAAGATGGGGCTCAACGGCCCCGGTCACTGACGGACTCCGCCATGGCGCTGGCCACCCAACCCGTTGCCCTCCGCTCGCGTGCCGAGCGGATGCGGACCCCGCTGGTCGCGATCGGCGGCCTGGCGGCGGCCACCCTGGCGCTGCACGTCCGGGACCCCCATGTCACGCACTCGTGGGGCGTCTGCCCCCTCTACGCCCTCACCGGCCTCTACTGCCCGGGCTGTGGTGGCCTCCGCGGTGTCAACGACCTCACCAACGGGCACGTCGGTGCCGCCGCCTCGAGCAACCTCCTGCTGGTGCTCCTGGCGCCGGTCGCGATCGTGCTGCTCGGCCGGTGGGTCTATGCGTCCTGGCGCGGCGAGGAGATCCGCGTGGTGCCGCCCGTGCCGCGCTGGCTCAGCACCGGCCTGATCGTCGGAGCCGTCGTGTTCACCGTCCTGCGCAACCTGCCCGGCAGCTGGCTCGCGCCCTGACCCCTGCCGCCGCGGTGGCGCGGGCGCGGTTGGTCGGACCTCAGCCGGGTGCACGGGCTGTGCCGCCGGTGAGGAGGGTCGCCAGGCCGGTCTGCGAACCGAGGCCCTTCCTGGGTTCTCTGCGGGGTGCGCCGGGTGGGTGCGAGACGCACGCAGAGCGGGCGCGGTGCTCAGGCCTTCGCGGGTGCACGGCACGCCGAGAGCCAGCCACGGGTGCCGAAGGTCGAGAAGGCCCCGCAGATCGCCGCCGCGCCAGCCACCGGCCGGTCTGCTCGTCTCGACTGCCAGCCCGATCAGGCCGGGATCCCCAGGATCAGCCGAACCCGACAGGCACGTCACCGGCAGGCTCACGAGCCGGGATCATGGCCCACGGCCTTCGGCTCCCGCCGGGGGGCCTGGGTCGTCGGGCGACGGCGGTAGCGGCGTGACGTCGGGGCTCATGCGGCGCGACCCTACGAAGCGCAGCCCGGCTCCGACCGCGGGCCGGGCGGATGCCGGTCGCGTTGGTCCCGCGTGAGAGGCTTGGCGGCGGTCCAGCGCTTCCCTGCCGCCACCATGCCGATGACAGGCCGCCGAAAGGAAGGTCCTTGCATGTCCGTGCTCGACGACATCGTCGTGGGCGTGCGCGAGGACCTCGCTCGGCGCCAGGCGGACCTCCCCGAGAGCCGAGCTCCGCGCGCGGCTGCTCGACGTCCCGCCCGCGCTCGACCCGATGCCGCGCGTTCCGGCCGCCGGGCTCGTCGGTGATCGCCGAGGTCAAGCGCCGCAGCCCCAGCAAGGGCGACCTGGCCGACATCCCCGACCCTGCGGCGCTGGCGACGGCCTACGAGCGCGGGGGAGCCGCGGCGATCAGCGTCCTCACCGAGGAACGCCGCTTCGGTGGCAGCCTCGCCGACCTGCGCGCGGTGCGCGCCGCCGTCGGATCCCGGTGCTGCGCAAGGACTTCGTGGTCGAGCCCTACCAGCTCCTCGAGGCCCGGGCGGCCGGCGCCGACCTGGTCCTGCTGATCGTCGCGGCGCTCGACGACGACGCGCTGCAGGCCCTCCACGACCACGCCCGCGAGCTGGGCCTGACCGCCCTGGTCGAGGTGCACGACGAGCCCGAGGCCGAGCGCGCGCTGGCCGTCGGCGCCCGGCTGGTCGGGCGTCAACGCCCGCAACCTGAAGACCCTCGAGGTCGACCCCGCCACCTTCGGCAAGGTCGCGCCCGCTGCTGGCCGGCGTCGTCACGCGTCGCCGAGAGCGGCATCGCCGGCCCGGCCGACGTACGCCGGTTCGTCGGCGAGGGCGCCGACGTCGTGCTGGTCGGCGAGGCCCTGGTCCAGGACGGCGACCCCGAGGCCGCCGTCCGCGGCGATGACAGGAGTGCGGCGTGAGCGCGACGACCGCGGTCTCGACGAGCCGCCGACGACCCGCTGGGACGCCGACGAGCACGGCTGGTTCGGCGGCGCGGAGGCCGGCTGGGGCGGCCGCTACATGCCCGAGGCCCTGGTCAGGGCGCTCGACGAGCTGACCGTGGCCTGGCAGGAGGCGATGGCCGACCCGGTCTTCCTCGAGGAGTTCGAGACCATCGGCCGCGAGTACGCCGGCCTGCCGAGCCCGCTCTACGAGGCGACGCGGCTCTCCGAGCAGGTCGGCTGCCGGATCCTGCTCAAGCGCGAGGACCTCAACCACACCGGCGCCCACAAGATCCGCAACGTGCTCGGCCAGGCGCTGCTGACCCGGCGGATGGGCAAGACCCGCGTGATCGCCGAGACCGGCGCCGGCCAGCACGGCGTCGCCAGCGCCACCGCGGCGGCGTACTTCGGGCTCGACTGCACCGTCTACATGGGCGCCGTCGACGTCAAGCGCCAGGCGCTCAACGTCGCCCGGATGCAGCTGCTCGGCACCGACGGTGATCCCGGTCGACTCCGGGCAGCGCCACCCTCAAGGACGCCATCAACGAGGCGCTGCGCGACTGGGTCGCCTCCGTCGACCACACCGCCTACCTGTTCGGCACGGCGGCCGGGCCGCACCCCTTCCCGAGCATGGTCCGCGACTTCACCCGCGCCATCGGCGACGAAGCGCGGGCGCAGTGCCTGGAGCGGTACGGCGTGCTGCCGCGCGGCATCGCGGCCTGCGTCGGTGGCGGGTCCAACGCGATCGGGCTGTTCACCGCGTTCCTCGACGACGACGTGGAGATCCACGGCTTCGAGCCCGGGGGAGACGGGCTTCGAGACCGGCCGCCACGCCGCGACGATCACCGCCGGCGACGCCGGGGTGCTGCACGGCGCGAAGACCTACGTGCTCCAGGACGAGGACGGCCAGACCATCGAGTCCCACTCGATCTCGGCCGGGCTCGACTACCCGGGGGTCGGCCCGCAGCACGCCCACCTCGCAGCGTCCGGCCGGGCGTCGTACATCCCGGTGACCGACGCCGAGGCGATGGAGGCGATGGCCCTGCTGAGCCGCACCGAGGGGATCATCCCGGCCATCGAGTCCGCCCACGCCATCGCCGGCGCGCTCCAGGTCGCGAAGGACTACGGCCCGGACGACATCATGCTGATCAACCTCTCCGGCCGCGGCGACAAGGACATGGGCACCGCCATCGAGTGGTTCCACCTCGGCGACGCCGAGGTGGCCCGAGCCCGCAGGAGCCCGTCGGATGAGCACGCAGCCACCCGCCTTCGAGAAGGCCCGCGCCGACGGGCGCGCGGCCCTGGTCGGCTACCTCCCGGCCGGCTTCCCCGACGTCGACGGCGCCATCGAGGCGCTGCGGGCCATGGTCGACGCCGGCTGCGACGTGATCGAGATCGGCCTGCCCTACAGCGACCCGGTGATGGACGGGCCGACCATCCAGGCCGCCGCGCAGCGCGCGCTCGACGGCGGCGTCCGCACCCGCGACGTGCTGCGCACCGTCGAGGCGGTCGCCGCGACCGGCACCCCGACGGTGATCATGACCTACTGGAACCCGGTCGAGCGGTACGGCGTCGAGCGGTTCGCCGCCGACCTCGCCGAGGCCGGCGGGTCCGGGCTGATCACCCCCGACCTGACGCCCGACAGCGGCGCGGCTGGATCGCGGCCGCCGACGCCCACGACCTCGACAAGGTCTTCCTGGTCGCACCGTCGTCGACCGACGAGCGGATCGCGATGACCACGGCGGCCTGCCGCGGGCTTCGTCTACGCCACCGCGGTGATGGGCGTGACCGGCGCCCGCGCGACCACCAGCGACCTCGCCGGGTCCGCTGGTCGCGCGCACCCGCGCCGACCACCGACCTGCCGATCGGGGTCGGGCCTCGGGGTCAGCAACGGCGCGCAGGCGGCCGAGCGTCGCGTCGTACGCCGACGGGGTGATCGTCGGCTCGGCGTTCGTGCGGTGCCTGCTCGACCACGACGACCGGGGCGAGGCGCTCAAGGCGCTGACCGCGCTCACCGAGGACCTCGCCCGGGGAGTACGCCGTGCGTAGGCTCGCTCGTCCTGCCCCTCGCCTCGCTGGCCGCTGGTCGCCCTCGTCCTGGCCGCGCGCTCGAAGAGCTCAGGCGAGCACGTTCTACCGGGGCGGTGCTGCCACGAGCCGTACCACGTACCGGCCACGATGCTGACCGACACCGAGGGCAAGCCGTTCTCGCTGGCGGCAGCACCGACAAGCGACTGACGCTGGTCTTCTTCGGCTACACCCACTGCCCCGACGAGTGCCCGACCACGATGGCCACCCTGGCCTCGGCCATGCTCCAGCTCGACGACGCCGACCGCGCCCACGTCGCAGGTCGTGTTCGTCACCACCGACCCCGCCCGCGACACCGGCCCGGTGATCCGGCACTGGCTCGACCGCTTCGACCCGTCGTTCGTCGGGCTCACCGGCCCGCTGCCCGACGATCACGCACGTCGCCACGACGTCGGGCGTCCCGGTCGCGCAAGGGCAAGCGCCTGCCCAGCGGCGGCTACGACGTCACCCACGGCACCCAGGTCCTCGCCGTCGACGGCGAGCAACACCGTCCCCGTCGTCTGGACGCTCGGCACCACGGCGCCCGAGTTCGCCCACGACATCCACCAGCTGCTCTCCTGACGATCCCGAGGACCCGTGACCGACCCTGTTCATCCCCAGCCCCGCCGAGGGCGTCTGGTACCTCGGCCCGTTGCCGATGCGCGGCTACGCGCTGTGCATCATCGCCGGCATCCTGGCCGCGATCTGGATCGGCGAACGGCGCTGGGTGGCCCGCGGCGGCACCGAGGGCGAGGTCTCCGACCTCGCGCTGTGGGCGGTGCCGTTCGGCGTCGTCGGCGGCCGGCTCTACCACGTGATCACCGACCACGACCTCTACTTCGGCGACGGCAACAACCCGGTCACCGCCCTCTACGTCTGGCGGGGCGGGCTCGGCATCTGGGGCGCGATCGCCCTCGGCGGGGTCGGCGTCTGGATCGGCGCCAGGCGCAAGGGCATCCGGGTGCCGCCGGTGCTCGACGCGATGGCGCCGGGCGTCCTGGTCGCCCAGGCGATGGGCCGGTGGGGCAACTGGTTCAACCAGGAGCTGTTCGGCAAGCCGTCGACCCTGCCGTGGGGCCTGAAGATCGACCCGCAGAACCGCCCTCCCGGCTACGAGCAGTACGCCACCTTCCAGCCGACGTTCCTCTACGAGTCGCATCTGGGACCTCGCGGCGTTCGGCTTCGTGATCTGGGCCGACCGCCGGTTCAAGCTCGGCCACGGCCGGGTGATGGCGCTCTACGTGATGGCCTACACGGCCGGCCGCGGCTGGATCGAGATGCTGCGCATCGACGACGTCGAGTACCAGCACGTGCTCGGCCTGCGCCTCAACGTCTGGACCTCGATCGTGCTGTTCGTCCTGGCGGCCGTCTACTTCGTGGTGGTCGGGCGCCGCCACCCCGGCCGCGAGACCGAGGTCTACACCGAGGCGCGCCTCGCCGCACGACCGCGCCGCAGCCGAGGCCGCCGAGGCTGACCGGTGTCTCCGAGCCGAGGGGGACGACGACGGCGACGGCGTCGAGGACGACGAGGCGTCCGGCGACGACCGAGCCGGACCGAGCCGTCGCGAGCGGCCGAGGAGCCCGACCGACGGGCGAGCCGATCCTGGAGACGGCACCGGAGAGTGCGACGGAGCCGACGCCGGACCAGGGCCGCGACCAGCCGGAGCGGCCGGGCGGCCTCGGGCGCCCGGCGGCCGTCCACGTCGCCGGTGACGTGTCCGCGCCTCAGAACGCCCATCGGCAGCGGGCCTCCGGTTGCTAGCCTGACCCCGCTTGGGCCAACGCCGTCCCCTGCACGCCTCGCCCGCATCCGCCCGACCGCCTCCCTCGGAGGGCGCCGACGACGGGAGCTCCAGTTGCGCGCGCTGCATGCTGGCCCGCCTGCCCAAGGGCTGTACGACCCGCGCTTCGAGCACGACGCCTGCGGCGTCGCGTTCGTGGCCACCCTCACCGGCGAGCCCAGCCACGACCATCGTGCGCCAGGCGCTCACGGCGCTGCGCAACCTCGACCACCGCGGCGCAGCCGGCGCCGAGGTCAACTCCGGCGACGGCGCCGGGATCCTGCTCCAGGTCCCCGACGCCTTCCTGCGCGAGGTCGTCGGCTTCGCGCTGCCCGGCCCCGGCGCCTACGCCGTCGGCACGGCGTTCCTCGAGGGCGACGCCGACGCAGGTCGCCAAGACCCGGCGACGCAGTCGAGGAGCTCGCCGACGAGGAGGGGCTGACCGTCCTCGGCTGGCGCGACGTCCCGGTCGACGCCGCCACCCTCGGCGCGACGGCGCGCGGCGTGATGCCGCTGTTCAGCCAGCTCTTCGTGCAGGCCACGGGCGTCCGGATCACCGGCATGGCGCTCGAGCGGATGGCCTTCTGCCTGCGCAAGCGCGCCGAGCACGAGACCGACGTCTACTTCGCCTCGCTCAGCAGCCGCACCCTGGTCTACAAGGGCATGCTCACCACCGAGCAGCTCGACACGTTCTACCCCGACCTCACCGACGAGCGGGTCGCCAGCGCGCTGGCGGTGGTCCACTCCCGGTTCTCCACCAACACCTTCCCGAGCTGGCCGCTGGCGCACCCGTTCCGGTTCATCGCCCACAACGGCGAGATCAACACCGTGATGGGCAACCGCAACTGGATGCGGGCCCGCGAGGCGCTGCTCGCTAGCGACCTGATCCCCGGCGACCTCGACCGGCTCTTCCCGATCTGCACGCCCGGCGCCTCCGACTCCGCGAGCTTCGACGAGGTGCTCGAGCTGCTCCACATGGGCGGGCGGAGCCTGCCCCACTCCGTGCTGATGATGATCCCGGAGGCCTGGGAGAACCACCAGGAGATGGACGCGCGACGCCGGGCGTTCTACGAGTTCCACTCCTCGCTGATGGAGCCCTGGGACGGCCCGGCGGCGCGTCGTGTTCACCGACGGCTCCCAGATCGGCGCGGTGCTCGACCGCAACGGCCTGCGTCCCAGCCGCTACTGGGTCACCGACGACGGGCTCGTCGTCCTGGCCTCCGAGGTCGGGGTGCTCGACCTCGACCCGGCCACGATCGTCCGCAAGGGCCGGCTGCAGCCGGGCCGGATGTTCCTCGTCGACGTCGACGAGCACCGGATCATCGAGGACGACGAGATCAAGGGCGAGCTCGCCGCCGAGCACCCCTACGACGAGTGGCTGCACGCCGGCCAGATCCACCTCGCCGACATCCCCGAGCGCGAGCACGTGATCCACACCCACGCCTCGGTCACCCGGCGCCAGCAGGTGTTCGGCTACACCGAGGAGGAGCTCCGGATCCTGCTCGCGCCGATGGCCAACGCCGGTGCCGAGCCGATCGGCTCGATGGGCACCGACACCCCGATCGCCGCGCTCAGCGACAAGCCCGCGGCTGCTGTTCGACTACTTCGCCCAGATGTTCGCGCAGGTGACCAACCCGCCCCTCGACGCGATCCGCGAGGAGCTGGTCACCTCGCTGGCCGGCACCATCGGGCCCGAGGCCAACCTGCTCGACCCGACGCCCGCCGAGCTGCCGCCAGATCGTGCTGCCGTTCCCGGTCTTCGACAACGACGACCTGGCCAAGATCCGGCACATCAACCGCGACGGCAACATGCCGGGCTTCATCACCCACGTCAGTCGCGGCCTCTACGAGGTCGAGGGCGGCGGCGCGGCCATGGCCCGCCGCATCGACGAGGTCTGCGCCGAGGTCTCGGCCGCGATCGCCGAGGGCGCCCGGGTGATCGTGCTCTCCGACCGGCACTGCACCGCCGAGCTGGCACCGATCCCGTCGCTGCTGCTCACCGGCGCCGTCCACCACCACCTGGTCCGCGAGAAGACCCGGACCCAGGTCGGGCTGCTCGTCGAGGCCGGAGACGTGCGCGAGGTCCACCACGTCGCGCTCCTGATCGGGTACGGCGCGGCGGCGGTCAACCCCTACCTGGCGATGGAGTCGGTCGAGGACCTCGCCCGCGACGGCTACTACGTCACCGCCGAGCCCGAGCAGGCGGTCGCCAACCTGATCAAGGCGCTCGGCAAGGGCGTGCTCAAGGTGATGTCCAAGATGGGCGTCTCCACCGTCGCCTCCTACACCGGCGCCCAGATCTTCGAGGCGGTCGGGCTCTCCCAGTCGCTCGTCGGCACGTACTTCACCGGTACGACGTCGAAGCTCGGCGGCATCGGGCTCGACGTGGTCGCCGAGGAGGTCGCCCGGCGGCACGCCACGGCGTACCCCCGCGGTGGCATCAGCCCGGCCCACCGGGAGCTCACGGTCGGTGGCGAGTACCAGTGGCGGCGTCCCGACCTCGGCGCCGAGCCCCACCTGTTCGACCCCGAGACCGTCTTCCGGCTGCAGCACTCGACCCGGCACCAGCGCTACGACGTGTTCAAGCAGTACACGTCGCGGGTCGACGAGCAGTCCGAGCGGCTGATGACCCTGCGCGGGCTGTTCCGGTTCAAGGACGCCGCCGCGGGCGGTCGGCAGCCGCTGTCGCTCGACGAGGTCGAGCCGGTGGCGGAGATCGTGAAGAGGTTCAGCACCGGCGCCATGTCCTACGGCTCGATCAGCAGCGAGGCCCACGAGACGCTGGCGATCGCGATGAACTCCCTGGGTGCGAAGTCCAACACCGGCGAGGGCGGCGAGGACACCGACCGTCTCCACGACCCCGTCGCGGCGCAGCGCGATCAAGCAGGTCGCCTCCGGCCGGTTCGGCGTGACCAGCGACTACCTCAGCAACGCCGACGACCTGCAGATCAAGATGGCGCAGGGTGCCAAGCCCGGTGAGGGCGGCCAGCTGCCCGGCCACAAGGTCTACCCGTGGGTCGCCAAGACGCGGCACTCCACGCCGGGCGTCGGCCTGATCAGCCCGCCGCCCCACCACGACATCTACTCGATCGAGGACCTCGCGCAGCTGATCCACGACCTGAAGAACTCCAACCCGTCGGCCCGGGTCCACGTCAAGCTGGTCGCCGAGGTCGGGGTCGGCACGGTCGCGGCCGGCGTCTCCAAGGCGCATGCCGACGTGGTCCTGATCTCCGGGCACGACGGCGGCACCGGCGCCTCCCCGCTGACCTCGCTCAAGCACGCCGGTGGTCCCTGGGAGCTCGGCCTGGCCGAGACCCAGCAGACGCTGCTGGTCAACGGCCTGCGTGACCGGATCGTCGTCCAGACCGACGGCCAGCTGAAGACCGGCCGCGACGTCGTCATCGCGGCCCTGCTCGGCGCCGAGGAGTTCGGCTTCGCGACCGCGCCGCTGGTGGTCAGCGGCTGCATCATGATGCGGGTCTGCCACCTCGACACCTGCCCGGTGGGCGTCGCCACCCAGAACCCCGTGCTGCGGGAGCGGTTCAGCGGCAAGCCCGAGTTCGTGGTCACGTTCTTCGAGTACATCGCCGAGGAGGTCCGTGAGCTCCTCGCCGAGCTCGGCTTCCGCACCCTCGACGAGGCGATCGGCCAGGTCGAGGCGCTCGACGTCGCCCCGGCGGTCGACCACTGGAAGGCGGCGGGCCTCGACCTGTCACCGATCCTGCACGTCGCCGAGGTCGGTGAGCAGTTCGCCGGACAGGACCTGCGCAACACCAAGCGGCAGGACCACGGGCTCGCCAAGGCGCTCGACAACGAGCTGATCCGGATCGCCGCGCCCGCCCTCGAGCGCGGTGAGCCCGTGCGCGCGCGGCTCGCGGTCCGCAACGTCCACCGCACCGTCGGCACGATGCTCGGCCACGGGTCACCACGACGTACGGCGGCGAGGGCCTGCCCGACGACACCGTCGACCTGACCTTGACCGGGTCGGCCGGCCAGTCGTTCGGGGCGTTCCTCCCGCGCGGCATCACCCTGCGCCTCGAGGGCGACGCCAACGACTACGTCGGCAAGGGCCTCTCCGGCGGCCGGATCGTGATCCGCCCCGACCGCGCGGCCACGTTCGCCGCCCAGGACCAGATCATCGCCGGCAACGTGATCTGCTACGGCGCGACGTCGGGTGAGATCTTCGTGCGCGGCGGTGTGGGGGAGCGGTTCTGCGTCCGCAACTCCGGCGTCACCGCGGTGGTCGAGGGCGTGGGCGACCATGCCTGCGAGTACATGACCGGCGGCCGGGTGCTCGTGCTCGGCAAGACCGGCCGCAACCTCGCCGCGGGCATGAGCGGAGGCACGGCGTACGTGCTCGACCTCAAGCCCCACCGGGTCAACCCCGAGCTGGTCGACCTCGGGCCCGTGCCCGACGGCGTGGCGGAGGAGCTGCGGCTGCTGGTGGCCCGGCACCGCGACGAGACCGACTCCGAGGTCGCCGACGAGCTCCTCGCCGACTGGCCGGCCACCGTCGCCCGGCTCACCGAGATCATGCCGCGCGACTACCGTCGGGTGCTCGAGGCGCGGGCCGAGGCAGAGGCGCAGGGGCTGTCCGGAGACGACATCGACAAGCGGATCATGGAGGTGCTCCATGGCTGAGCTCAGCCGTCCTCACGACCGGCAGCCGGCTGCGATCGAGAGGCGGATCATGGGGGAGGTTGGTTCAACTCATGGCTGACCCCCGCGGCTTCCTCAAGTACGGGCGCGAGCTCGCGGCACGCCGTCCGGTCGAGGAGCGCATCCACGACTGGCACGAGGTCTACCCCGGCGGGCCGGGGCGGGCGCTGCTGCCGATCATCGCCACCCAGGCCTCCCGCTGCATGGACTGCGGGATCGCGTTCTGCCACCAGGGGTGCCCGTTGGGCAACCTGATCCCGGAGTGGAACGACCTGGTCTGGCGCGACGACTGGGACGGCGCGATGGACCGCCTCCACGCGACCAACAACTTCCCCGAGTTCACCGGCCGGCTCTGCCCCGCACCGTGCGAGACCGCCTGCGTGCTCGGGATCAACCAGGATCCGGTGACGATCAAGAACGTCGAGGTCGCCATCATCGACCGCGCCTGGTCCTCGGGCTATGTCCGGCCAGAGCCCCCCGAGTGGCTCTCGGGCCGCACCGTCGCGGTGATCGGCTCCGGGCCGGCCGGGCTCTCCGCAGCCCAGCAGCTGACCCGCGCGGGCCACACCGTCGCGGTCTACGAGCGCGCGGACCGGATCGGTGGGCTGCTGCGCTACGGCATCCCCGAGTTCAAGATGGAGAAGGCGGTCCTCGACCGGCGCCTCGACCAGATGCGGCGGGAGGGAACGGTCTTCCGGGCCGGCGTCGACGTGGGAGGCGAGCTGACCGGTGACAACCTGCGCGACCGCTACGACGCCGTCGTCCTCGCGATCGGGTCGACCGTCGCCCGCGACCTCGCCGTGCCCGGACGCGAGCTCCGCGGCATCCACCAGGCGATGGAGTTCCTGCCGCAGTCCAACCGCGCCTCCCTCGGCGAGGAGGTCGACGGACAGGTCACCGCGGCCGGCAAGGACGTCGTGATCATCGGCGGCGGGGACACCGGTGCCGACTGCCTCGGTACGTCGATCCGCCAGGGCGCCGCGTCGGTCACCCAGCTGGAGATCCTGGCCCAGCCTCCGGCCGACCGTCCGGTCCACCAGCCCTGGCCCACGTACCCGATGACGTTCCGGGTCTCCTCGGCCCACGAGGAGGCGGGTGACCGGGTCTACGCGGTGTCGACGCAGGAGTTCCTCGCCGACGACCACGGCGGTGTCCGGGCCTTGTCCCTGGTGGAGGTCGACGCCTCGTTCCAGCCGGTCCCCGGCACCGAGCGCGAGCTCCCGGCCCAGCTGGTGCTCCTCGCCATGGGCTTCACCGGCCCCGAGCGGGCCGGCCTGGTCGACCAGCTCGGCGTCGCCCTCGACGAGCGCGGCAACGTCGCCCGCGACGCGACGTACGCGACCAGCGTCGAGGGCGTCTTCGTCGCCGGTGACGCCGGTCGCGGACAGTCCCTGATCGTCTGGGCGATCGCCGAGGGCCGGGCCGCGGCCGCCGCCGTCGACCGCTTCCTGACGGGGGAGACCAGTCTGCCCAGCCCGATCCCGCCGACCGCGCGCCCGCTGGTGGTGTGATCCCTCAGGGCAGCGGTCAGGCGCTGGTCAGGTAGCGCCGCTAGCCTCCTAGGTGGTCCTGGCCGGCTGCTCGAGGGGATGTGCGCGCGTGTCGTGGAAGCTGCGTGCCAGGCACGCCGCGGCACTCGCGACGCTCCTGCTCGCGGCGGGGTGCGGTGGTGCCTCCGGGTCGGCCCCCAGCGCCTCGGCAGGCCGCTCCGCGACACCGAGCGCGCCCACCTCGTCCGCCACGGCGGGCGCGGCGTCGTCACCACGCGTCGCGGCGCCGTTCCGGCACCCGCTCCCCGGCATGCCACCGGTGATCGGCAACGACGTGTACTCCCAGACCCGGGCCGGGATGCTCGCGCCGCAGGTGCGCCACGACCCGGCCCTGCTCTACGTCCCCGACTCCAACGGCTACCGCGTCACCGTGATCAGCCAGCGCACCCACCGCATCGTGCGGGTGATCCCGGCCGGCTACCTGAGCCAGCACGTCGTTCCGGGCTACGGCCTGCGGACGCTCTACACCAACTCCAGCGCGGCCAACCAGCTGATGACGATCGACCCACGCACCGGACGGCGTACCGGAGCGATCCCGATGCCGCGCCCCTACAACCTCTACTTCACGCCCGACGGGAAGACCGCGATCGTGATGGTCGAGCAGTACGACACGATCCGGTTCGCCGACCCGCACACGTGGCGCACGATCACGGACCTGAAGGCGCCCGGCTGCCTCGGCCCCAACCACGCCGACTTCTCCGGCAACGGGCGCTTCTTCGTGGTCACCTGCGAGTTCTCCGGCGAGCTGCTCAAGATCGGCACGCTCAGCCACCGGGTGCTCGACACGATCCACCTTGACCCGCACCCGACCGCTCCGCACGCCGATCCGATGACGATGGGCATGAGCGTGCCGCAGGACGTCCGGCTCTCGCCCGACGGGCGCATCTTCTACGTCGCGGACATGGGCACCAACGAGCTCCGTCTGATCTCGGCGAGGACCTTCCGGCAGGTCGGGGTGATCGGGATGCCCCGGATGCCGCACGGCATCTACCCGAGCCGGGACGGCACCCGGTTGTACGTGTCCGACCGCGGCGCGGGTGAGATCAGCGTCGTCGACCCGGCGCGGCAGCGGATCGTGGACACCTGGACCATCCCCGGCGGCGGCAGTCCCGACATGGGCGGGGTGTCTGCCGACGGCAGGATGCTGTGGCTCTCGGGGCGCAACGACGGTGTCGTCTACGGCTTCGACACGCGCACCGGGAAGCTGGTCGCCACGATCCCGGTCGGCGGCAGCCCCCACGGCCTCGCCGTCTGGCCCCAGCCCGGTCGCTACTCCCTGGGGCACACCGGGAACATGCGGTGAGGTGGCTCCTGCTCGTGTCGTTGGCACTGCTGACCGCCTGCGGCGCCGGCCCCACCGACGCCGCACCCACGGGCCAGGCTCGTCCGTCCGGCGTGGTCTCGACAGGCTCGACCGACGGCCCGAGCCCGACCGGCGGCCCGAGCCCGACCGGCGGCCCGAGCCCGAGCGGCGCCCGAGGCCGCCGGCGGCCCGAGCTCGACCGGCGCCCCGACCACGGCAACGGTGGCCGACGCCCCCTGGCACCTGCCCTTCGCCGCCGGCCGGCAGGCCGTCGTCACAGTGGGTCCGAGCCGGGTGCTGGTCGCCGGTGGACTGGTCGCGGGCGACCAGTCCACCGACCGCGTGGTCGAGGTGGACCTGGCACACGGTGGTACGACGCCGCGGCGGCCGCTCGCCGTCCCGGTGCACGACGTCGCCGGTGGCCTGGCCGGTACGACGCCGCTCGTCGTGGGCGGTGGCAACGCCACCGAGCAGGACGTCGTCCAGGCCCGCGGTGGCCACACCTGGGAGGTCGCGGGGCACCTGCCGACCACCCGCTCCGACCTCTCGCGTCGTCCAGGCCGGCACCACGCCCTGGGTCGTCGGCGGCTACGACGGCACCGGGACGCCGACCACCGTGCTGGCTCTGTCGGCCGACGGGTCGAGCCGTCCCGTGGGCAGGCTCGTCCAGGGCGTCCGGTACGCCGCCACCGCGGTGGTCGGCCACACGGCGTACGTCTTCGGCGGTGAGGTGAACGGCCGCGAGCTCGATGACGTCCAGGCGCTCGACCTGCGGACCGGCCGCACCCGCGTGGTCGCCCACACGCCGTGCCGCTCGGCCACGCCATGGCCGCGCCGTTCGGCGACCAGGTCCTGCTGGTCGGAGGCCGGGTGACCCCGGGCCGGCAGACCGACGCGATGTGGTGGTTCGACCCGGCGACGGGGCGGTTCCGGCGCGCCGGGCGGCTGCCGCGTCCGCTCAGCGACGCCGCGGTCGCCAGCGACGGCGACCGGATGTGGCTGCTCGGCGGGGAGGACCCGTCGGTCACCGACGGGGTCCTGACAATCTCGGTGCGCTGAAAGGTTCTTGGAACGTTCCAACACCCGGTAGGTTGGGCGCGTGCAAAGAGCCAAGATCGTGTGCACGCTCGGCCCTGCGGTCGACTCGCCCGAGATGATCCGCAAGCTGGTCGACGCCGGCATGGACGTGGCCCGGCTCAACATGAGCCACGGCGACCACGAGGAGCACCGCCGCCGCTACGAGCTGGTCCGGCAGGCCTCCGACGCCACCGGCCACGGGGTCGGCATCATCGCCGACCTCCAGGGGCCGAAGATCCGGCTGGAGACGTTCAAGGACGGCAAGGTCAAGCTCGCCCAGGGTGCGGAGTTCGTGATCACCACGCGCGACGTCGAGGGCGACGCGACGATCTGCGGGACGACCTACAAGGGGCTTCCCGGCGACGTCGCCGAGGGCGACCCGATCCTGGTCGACGACGGCAAGCTCCGGCTGGTGGTGGTGAAGGTGGACGACACCGACGTCACCACCCGGGTCGAGGTCGCCGGCAAGGTGAGCGACCACAAGGGCCTGAACCTGCCCGGGCGTCGCGGTCAGCGTCCCTGCGCTGTCGGAGAAGGACAAGGACGACCTGCGCTGGGCGTTGCGGACCTCGGTCGACTTCATCGCGCTGTCGTTCGTGCGCTCGGCGGCCGACGCCGACGACGTGCGCGAGATCATGCGTGAGGAAGGCGTGATGCTGCCGATCATCGCCAAGATCGAGAAGCCCCAGGCGATCGACAACCTCGACGAGATCGTCAAGGCCTTCGACGCCTTCATGGTCGCCCGCGGAGACCTCGGCGTCGAGTGCCCGCTCGAGGACGTGCCGTTCCTGCAGAAGCGCGTGATCGACAAGGCCCGGCGCAACGCCAAGCCGGTGATCGTGGCCACCCAGATGCTGGAGTCGATGATCACCAACCCGCGTCCCACCCGCGCCGAGGCCTCCGACGTCGCGAACGCCGTCCTCGACGGCGCCGACGCGGTGATGCTCTCCGGCGAGACGAGCGTGGGGGAGTACCCCCTCGAGACCGTCGAGACGATGGCCCGGATCATCGCCTCGACCGAGGACCACGAGCTGGCCAAGATGGCGGCCATCGACTGGCAGCCCAGGACCCGTGGCGGCGTCATCGCCAAGGCGGCCGCCGAGGTCGCCGACCGCGTCGGCGCGTCGTACGTCGTGGCCTTCACGCAGTCCGGCGACTCCGCGAAGCGGCTCGCCCGCTACCGCGGCCGGGTCCCGGTGCTGGCGTTCACCCCGGTGGCCAAGGTCCGCTCGCAGCTGTCCCTGACCTGGGGCGTCGAGACGTTCCTGATCACCGACGTGGAGCACACCGACGAGATGGTGCGGCAGGTCGACGAGGCGCTGCTCGAGATCGGCCGCGTCTCCGAGGGCGACCAGGTCGTGATCATCGCCGGCTCGCCCCCGGGGATCCCTGGCTCCACCAACGCCCTGCGCATCCACCGGATGGGCGACGCGATCCACGAGGTCACCCCGGCGTACCGTCGCCGCGACTGACCTGACCCGCTGGCCCGACCCGCGGCCGACTTCTGCGGTGCTGTGGCTACTTACGCGGTGCTGTGGCGGCACTTCTGCGGTGACAACCCCGCGTTACTGCGGACGGGCGGGGTGCCCCGGGTGGGATTCGAACCCACACTGGACGGTGTTTGAGACCGCTTCCTCTGCCGTTGGGATACCGGGGCGACGGCGCCCAACCTACCGGACCGACCTGCCCCGACCGCGCCCGGATAGCCTGGGCCGGTGACCACTCCCGAGCCCCGGCGCGTCGTGATCGCCGAGGACGAGGCGCTGATCCGCATGGACCTCGCCGAGATGCTCGCGCGAGGAGGGGTACGACGTCGTGGGCCAGGCCGCCGACGGCGAGCGGGCCGTCGCGCTGGCCGAGGAGCACCGGCCCGACCTGGTGATCCTCGACGTGAAGATGCCGGTGCTCGACGGCATCGCCGCGGCCGAGCGGATCGCCCGGGCCGGATCGCCCCGGTCGTCATCCTGACCGCCTTCTCCCAGCGCGAGCTGGTCGAGCGCGCCCGGGACGCCGGCGCGATGGCCTACCTGGTCAAGCCGTTCACCCGCACCGACCTGGTGCCGGCGATCGAGATCGCGGTCAGCCGGCTACGCCGAGCTCGGGGCGCTCGAGCCCGAGGTCGCCGACCTGGGCGAGCAGCTGGCGGCGCGCAAGGCGGTCGACCGGGCCAAGGGCGTCCTGCAGAAGGAGCTCGGGCTCAGCGAGCCCGAGGCCTTCCGCTGGATCCAGAAGACCGCCATGGACCTGCGCCGTTCGATGCGCGAGGTCGCCGAGGGCGTCGTCGAGCACGGCGTCGGCTAGCCCGCTGACCAAGCCTCTGCCGGGTCCCCAGGAGCGGCCCGGGGCGGCTTTCCGGCCACCTGGACAGGTCACAATCGCGAAACTATGCAAACATTCCGGTGTCGAGGGGCGAGACGCGACCCCCTGAGTGCTAACTTGCCGCACATCTCGACAGCGCCGACGCCAGCGGCAGAAGTTCCCTGACGGAGGACTCACATGCGCACCAAGCACAACCTGCGGACGCTCGCCGCGCTGGCGGCGGCCGGACTCGCGCTCACCGCCTGCGGCAGCAGCAACAGCAGCACCGCCGCGAGCGGCTGGCGGCGGTGCAGGCTGCGGCAAGAACCTCGCCTTCCTCGGCGCCACCACCGGGTCTGCCGGCGCCCTCGGCCTCAACATGGTCGGTGGCATCAAGCTGGCCCTGGACGACTACACCAAGGCCAACCCGACTGCAAGATCGGTCTGAAGGTCTTCGACTCGCAGGGTGACGCCACGAAGGCCACCCCGCTGGCGACCCAGATCGTGCAGGACAACTCGATCATCGGTCTGATCGGTCCCGGCTTCTCCGGTGAGTCGCTGGCGACCGGCAAGACCTTCGCGGCGCCGGCCTGCCCTCGATCTCCCCCTCGGCCACCAACGTGACGATCACCCAGCAGGGGTGGACCACCTGGCACCGGGTCATCGGCAACGACTCGGCGCAGGGCGCCGCTGCGGCCAAGTACCTCCAGGACACGGCCAAGGCCACCAAGGTCTACGTGATCAACGACGGTGAGGACTACGGCAAGGGCCTCGCCAGCTACGTCACAGAAGGGCCTCGGCTCGACGGTCATCGGCCACGACACCGTGCAGGTCGGTCAGACCGACTTCTCCGCGACGGTCACCAAGGTGACCGGCTCCGGCGCCGACGCGGTCTTCTTCGGCGGCTACTACACCGAGGCCGGCCTTCTGGTCGAAGCAGCTGCGCCAGGCCGGCTACAAGGGCCTGTTCATGTCCGGTGACGGCTCGGAGGACCCCAACTTCGTCAAGGTCGCCGGTCCCGGCCGCCGCCGAACGGCGCGGTCCTGACGGCTCCTGCTGGCCCTGCCCCGGCCAGCTTCGACACCAAGTACCAGGCGGTCATCGGCAGCCCGTCGGGTCTGTACTCCACGCAGTCCTTCGACGCCACCAACATCTTCCTGGCCGCACTGAAGGCGGGGAAGTCCACGCCCGCGGACATCAACTCCTTCATCGGCGCCTACACCGGCACCGGCATCAGCGGGCCGATCGCATTCGACGCGAACGGCGACATCAAGCAGTCGACGATCTACGCCTACAAGGTGGTCAACGGGAAGCTCGACACGGCCAACCCGACGCCCATCACAGTGACCCAGTCTCGACTAGGACCGCACGCGACGGTTGCGGCCGGGAGGACCTCCCGGCCGCAACCGCTGCGCAGCAGCCCGTGAGGGGACCGCCGTGGACTTCGCGTTCCTGTTCAACCACTTCGCCGAGCTGACCATCACCGGTCTGGCGCTCGGTGCGATCTACGGCCTGGTCGCCCTCGGCTACACGATGGTCTACGGCGTCCTGCAGCTGATCAACTTCGCCCACTCCGAGGTCTTCATGTTCGGGACCTTCGCGGTGGCCTGGACCGTGGTGTTCCTCCACGGCACCGGCCAGACCAACCAGAGCCTCGCGGGCACGCATCGGCCTGCTGGTGCTCTGTCTGGTCGCGGCGATGCTCACCTCCGGTCGCGATCGCCCTGCTGCTCGAACGCGTCGCCTACCGCCCCCTGATCAAGAAGGGCGCGCCCAAGCTGATCATCCTGATCTCCGCGATCGGCGCGTCGTTCTCGCTGGCCGAGGTCATGGGCCTGCGCGACCGGATCGCCGGCTGGTTCGGCCTCAGGACAAGCTCAGCAACTACGTCGCCCAGGCCCGCAACGTCTACTCGCGTCCCGATCACGGTCGACCCGCACGGCGTGTTCACCCTCGTCAACTACCGCGTCACCGATGTCGACATCCTGGTGATCGTGGCGGCGGTGCTGATGATGGTCGGCCTCGACACCTTCGTCCGCCGGACCCGGCTCGGTCGCGGCATCCGGGCGGTCGCCCAGGACCCCGAGTCCGCGGCCCTGATGGGGGTCAACTCCACCGCGGTGATCCGGACGACGTTCCTGATCGGCGGCGTGATGGCCGGCGCTGCCGCCACCCTCTACATGGTCCGGATCGGGACGACCCGGCAGGACGCCGGCTTCATCCTGGGCGTCAAGGCGTTCACCGCCGCGGTCATGGGCGGCATCGGCAACCTGCGCGGCGCCCTCGCTGGGCGGCCTGGTCCTCGGCGTCGCGGAGAACTGGGGCGCCGCCCTGTTCGGCGACGCAGTGGAAGGACGTCGTCGCCTTCGTGCTGCTCGTGCTCATCCTGCTGGTCCGGCCGACCGGCATCCTCGGTGAGTCCCTCGCGAAGGCGCGGGCATGAGCGCCGCCGAGAGCACCACCTCGCCGCCGCGTCGAGCAGCCCGGCCCAGTTCGAGCTGCCGTCGTTCCTGCGCACCCGCGGGCGCCCGCCTGACGATGATCGTGGTGGGCATCCTCCTGGCCTACGCGCTGCCCATCATCCGGCCGCCCGTGCTCACCACCACCGGCTCCGACTTCGGCGGCGTCCTGGTGGAGGCGGCGTCCTACGCGCTCGTCGCGGTCGGCCTCAACATCGTGATCGGGTACGCCGGGCTGCTCGACCTCGGCTACGTCGGCTTCTACGCCGTCGGCGCCTACACCACCGGCGTGCTGACCTCGCAGCACTGGCACTGGCCGTTCTTCCTGGCCCTGCCCGTCGCCATCGCGGTCACGATGGTCACCGGCGTGATCCTCGGGGCTCCGACCCTGCGGGTGCGCGGCGACTACCTGGCGATCGTGACGCTCGGCTTCGGCGAGATCATCCGGATCACCATCAACAACACCAGCTGGCTCGGGGCGTCGGCCGGCATCAAGGACATCCCGTCCCCGCCGAGCCTCGGGCCCAACCCGATCGGGATCGACCAGGACGGTCTGTTCCAGATCCCGCACCTGGTCTGGAACGGCCTGATCCCGAGCATCGACAACGCGCACAAGACGCCGTTCCTGGTCTTCGGCGTGCTCGACGCGATCCCCTACTACTGGCTGCTGCTGACGGTGCTCCTGATCGTGCTGTTCGCCGACTTCCTGATCAAGGAGAGCCGCGTCGGGCGCGCGTGGGAGGCCACGCGCGAGGACGAGGACGCCGCCGAGCTGATGGGCGTCCCGACGTTCCGCTACAAGCTGCTCGCCTTCTCCATGGGCGCCGCCATCGGCGGCCTCGCCGGCTCCATGCTGGCCTCGGGGCAGGGCGGCTACATCAACCCCACCAGCTTCCTGATCCTGCTGTCGATGCTCTTCGTCGCGGCGGTGATCATCGGTGGCGCCGGCAACCGCTGGGGTGCGGTCTTCGGTGGCGTGCTGGTCGCCTACCTCCCCGAGCGCTTCCGCGCGCTGAGCGACTGGCGGCTGCTGATCTTCGGGGTGAGCCTGATGCTGATCGTCTACTTCCGCCCGCAGGGCCTGCTGCCTCCACGACGGGCCCGGACGCGCGATCGCGGCCCAGGAGGAGATCGAGGAGCTGGAAGGGGAGGCCGTCGATGTCTGAGAGCCAGACGACCGCACCACCGGCTACCGACGTCGTGGACCGCAAGGCCCTCCTCGAGGTCGACGACGTCACCATCCGCTTCGGCGGCGTCGACCGCCCTCGACGGGGTGCACTTCGACATCAAGCAGGGCGAGATCCTCGGCCTGATCGGGCCCAACGGCGCCGGCAAGACGACGTGCTTCAACGTGATGACCGGCGTCTACCAGGCGACCAGCGGACAGGTCAGGTTCGACGGTCAGCCGTTGGCCGGCCGGAAGCGGCACGACATCACCAAGCTCGGCATCGCCCGGACGTTCCAGAACATCCGGCTGTTCAAGGCGATGACGGCGCTCGAGAACGTCATGGTCGGCGCCGACGCGCGCAGCAAGGTGGGTCTGCTGAACGCGCTCTTCCGCACCCCCCTGCACCGGCGTACCGAGAAGCCGACGCCGAGGCCGCCGCCTTCGAGCTGCTCGACTTCGTCGGGGTCAGCGGCCGGGCCGACGAGCTGGCCGAGAACCTCTCCTACGGCGACCAGCGTCGCCTGGAGATCGCCCGGGCGATGGCGACGAAGCCGAAGCTGCTGTGCCTCGACGAGCCGGCGGCGGGCTTCAACCCGGCGGAGAAGCAGCGGCTGATGGAGCTCATCCGCAAGGTGCGTGACCAGGGCTACACCGTGCTCCTCATCGAGCACGACATGCGCCTGGTCATGGGGGTCACCGACCGGATCGTGGTGCTGGAGTTCGGCCGCAAGATCGCCGAGGGCTCGCCGGCCGAGATCCGCGACAACCCTGCGGTGATCGCCGCCTACCTGGGAGTGGACGACGAAGATGCTTCTTGAGGTCGAAGGCCTGTGCGTCAACTACGGCCACATCGAGGCCATCCGTGACATCACGTTCGGCGTCGAGGAGGGCGAGATCACCACGCTGATCGGTGCCAACGGCGCGGGCAAGACCACGACGCTGAAGACGATCTCCGGGTCTCCGCAAGGTCAGGCAGGGCAAGATCGTCTTCGACGGCACGGACATCACCCGGCTGCCGTCCTACGACCGCGTCAAGCTCGGGATCAGCCAGGCCCCCGAGGGACGAGGCTGCTTCCCGGGCATGACGCGTCCGGGAGAACCTCGACATGGGCGCCTACACGCGCAAGGACCGCAAGTCGCAGGCCTACCGCGACGACCTCGAACGCGTGTTCACGCTGTTCCCGCGGCTGAAGGAGCGGGTCAACCAGACTGCCGGCACGATGTCGGGCGGGGAGCAGCAGATGCTCGCCATCGGCCGAGCCCTGATGGCCAAGCCGCGGCTGGTGCTGCTCGACGAGCCGTCGATGGGGCTCGCGCCCCAGCTGATCAAGCAGATCTTCTCGATCATCGGGGAGATCAACGCGCAGGGCACCACCGTGCTGCTGGTCGAGCAGAACGCCGCGCAGGCGCTGCGCGTGGCCAACGAGGCCCACGTGCTCGAGACCGGTGAGATCGTCCGCTCCGGCACCGGCGAGGAGCTCTCCGGTGACGCGGCCGTCCGCGCGGCGTACCTCGGGGGCGATCTCTAGCCGGGGGTACGCCGCGTCGGTACGACGGGACGCGCTACCGCAGGGCTGAGACCAGCCCGACCAGGAGGGGTGCGACGACAAGGCCTGGGAGCAGGTCGGCGACCGCGATCTCGCGGATGCGCAGCAGCCGGAGACCCACGCCGACCAGCATCAGGCCACCGCTGGCGGTGATCGCGGCCAGCGCGGCAGTCGGAGAGCACGTCACCCAGGGCCGCGCCCAGGAGCGTGATCGACCCCTGCACGACCAGGACGGTCAGCGCCGCCGCCGAGACGCCCCAGCCGAACGACGCCGCGAAGGCCACGGCGGCGAAGCCGTCGAGCGTGGCCTTGAGATAGAGCTGGTCGGCACCGTGGCCCAGCCCGTCGGACAACGAGCCCAGGATGGTCAGCGGCCCGGTGCAGAACACCAGCGACGAGGTCACGAAGCCCTCGATGAACCGGGCCCGCTCCGCGGAGTCCGACGACCCCGACAGCCGGCGTTGGAGCACACCGCCGAGGGCCTCGACGCGCTGCTCGAGCCGGAGGAACGACCCGATGATCCCGCCGAGCACCAGAGAGCCGAGCACGATCAGCAGCGGCGCGTGCGAGCCGACCTCGGCCGCGAACGCCGGGTCGGTGACCGCGACCGCGGAGAGGCCTGCGATCAGGAGGGTCACCAGGCCCAGCGCGTCGGTCACCAGGTCGCGGGTCCGGGCCGGAAGACGGTTGCCGGCGAGCGCCCCCACGGCCGACCCGACCAGCACCGTGGCGACGTTGACCGCCGTGCCGCTTCCGATGATCACGGGGCTCCTGGGGACAAGTCGGGGATCTGAGCGTAGTCTGCCGCTTACGGCGTCGACGGGGGGACCGAGATGCCGTTTCCCTTTCCGTGAGTGAGGTCGACGGATGAGTCGGTCCCTGGTGACCCTGCGTGATGCCAACCTGGCTGATGTGGAGCAGCTGGCAGCCCTGTGGCAGCCGTTCCTGCGCCGTGCTGACGACGACCAGATGGACGACCTGGTCGGCGCCATCGAACGCACGCAGCAGACGCCCGGCGAGCGACTCGTGGTCGCCGAGTACGACGGCGCCTTCGCCGGCGCGGTCTTCCTCAAGGCCACGACGTACTCGCCGGTCAACCCCGAGCCGGTGCTCCAGGTCCACAACGCCGCCGTCGTCGCCGACCACCGGCGCCGCGGCATCGGCAAGGCCCTTGTCGAGGCGGCGGTGACCTGGGCCGAGGAGCTCGGCATCGGGCACGTCGCCACCGCGGCCGCGTCCGGGTCCCGCGAGGCCAACCGGTTCATGGCGCGTCTCGCGCTGGGGCCGCAGGCGGTGCTGCGGATGGCGCCGACGCCCGCCGTGCGCGCCAAGCTCGCGGGCCGCTACCCGGCCGGCCGCCAGGTCACCCAGGTGCTCGCCGTACGCCGCAGCCTGCGCAACGCCCGCTCGGTCTCCAACAGCTGAGACTCAGCTCGGCACCCGGTCGCGCGGGATCAGCGCGCAGGTGATCCGACAGGTGCACACCCGCTTGCCGCGGTCGTCGGTGATCGCGATGTCGTACGACGCGACAGTGCGCCCCAGGTGGATCGCGGTCGCCGTCGCGGTCACCAGCCCCCTGGTGGCGGCCCGGTGGTGGGTGGCGTTGATGTCGACGCCCACCGAGACCCGGTCGGGGTGGGCATGGATGGCGGACCCCAGGGAGCCGAGGCTCTCGGCGAGCACGACCGACGCGCCGCCGTGGAGCAGGCCGTAGGGCTGGGTGTTGCCCTCGACCGGCATGGTGGCGACCAGTCGCTCGGCGGAGGCCTCGAGGATCTTCACGCCCATCTTCTGGTTGAGGGCACCCATGCCCGCCTCGTCGCCGGCGATGAACGCCGCCAGCAGCTCGTCCTCGGTCAGGGGCTCGGTCATCCCGTCGGTCATGACGCCATCGTGACAGACCGGCGGAGCGGCGCGACGCGGCCGGGCAGGCTGTCGGCGGCACTGGATAGAGTCGACGGGTGCCCGACGTTGCCACACCGACCGCGACCCCGGCCGAGACTGCGAGCGCGACGCAGACCAGGCCACGGCTGCTGCTCCTCGACGGCCACTCGCTGGCCTACCGCGCGTTCTTCGCCCTCCCGGTGGAGAACTTCTCCACGACCACCGGCCAGCACACCAACGCGGTCTTCGGCTTCACCTCGATGCTGATCAACGTCCTCCGCGACGAGCAGCCGACCCACATCGGCGTGGCGTTCGACAAGTCGCGCCAGACCTTCCGACTGCAGGAGTACGCCGAGTACAAGGCCAAGCGCAACAAGACGCCCGAGGAGTTCTCCAGCCAGCTCCCGCTGATCAACGAGGTGCTCGACGCCCTCCGGATCCGCCATCTCTCGCTCGAGGGCTACGAGGCCGACGACATCATCGCCACCCTGGTCACCGACGCGCTCGCCGACGGCATGGAGGTGCTGATCCTCACCGGTGACCGCGACTCCCTCCAGCTCGTCACCGACCACTCGACGGTGCTCTACCCCATGCGGGGCGTCTCCGAGCTGGCCCGGATGACGCCCGAGGCGGTCGAGACGAAGTACGGCGTCACCCCGGCCCGCTACCCCGAGCTGGCCGCGCTCGTCGGCGAGGACTCCGACAACCTCCCCGGCGTTCCGGGCGTCGGTCCCAAGACCGCGGCCAAGTGGATCGCCCAGTACGACGGGCTCGAGGGCGTGGTCGCCCATGCCGACCTGATCACCGGCAAGGCCGGCGACAACCTCCGCGAGCACCTCGGCGACGTCATCCGCAACCGCCACCTCAACGCCCTGGTCCGCGACCTCGACCTCGAGCTGACCCCGGCCGACCTCGAGGCCCAGTCCTGGGACCGCGACCTGGTGCACACCCTGTTCGACTCCCTGGAGTTCCGGGTGCTGCGTGACCGGCTCCTGGAGTCGTGGGACGTCCAGGACGCCACGATGGTCGACGACAGCGGCTTCGACCTCGACGGCGTCCACCTCGGGGAGGGCGAGGTCGCCGGCTGGCTCGACGAGCACGCGGGGCCCGACACCCGCACCGGCCTGACCGTCCACGGCGCCTGGGGCGCCGGCACCGGCGAGGTGCGGGGCCTCGCCCTTGCCGCGGCCGACGGGCAGGCGGCCTGGCTCGACGCCGGTGACGTCGCGCCGGCCGACGACGCCGCGATCATGTCCTGGCTCGGCGACCCGACGCGGGCGAAGGTGCTGCACGACGCCAAGGGGCCGATGCTGGCGCTGGCCGCGCGCGGCTGGCCGCTCCACGGCCTGGTCTCCGACACCGCGCTCGCCGCCTACCTCGTGCGCCCCGACCAGCGCTCCTACGACCTGGCCGACCTCACCTTGCGCTACCTCAAGCGCGAGCTGAAGCAGGGCACCGGCGGCGACGACGGCCAGGAGGAGCTGCTCTTCGACGACGAGCCCGGGGGAGGCGTCGCCGACCTGGCGATGCTCCACGCGCGCGCCGTCCTCGACCTGGCCGCCACCCTCGACACCGAGATCGAGCAGACCGGTGGCACCCGCCTGCTCGCCGAGGTCGAGCTCCCGCTGGTCGACCTGCTCGCGACCATGGAGCAGGTCGGCATCGCCGTCGACACCGACCACCTCGAGATGCTCGAGAGCCACTTCGCCACCGAGGTCCGCGACGCCGCGGCCGAGGCGTTCCGGGTGATCGGCAAGGAGATCAACCTCGGGTCGCCCAAGCAGCTCCAGGTCGTGCTGTTCGACGAGCTCGGCATGCCCAAGACCAAGCGCACCAAGACCGGCTACACCACCGACGCCGATGCGCTGCAGGGCCTCTACGAGAAGACCGAGCACCCGTTCCTGATGGCGCTGCTGCGTCACCGCGACGTGAGCCGGCTGCGGCAGACGATCGAGGGCCTGCTCAAGACGGTGCAGTCCGACGGTCGCATCCACACGACGTTCAACCAGACGATCGCCGCCACCGGCCGGCTCTCGTCGACCGACCCCAACCTGCAGAACATCCCGATCCGCACCGAGGAGGGTCGCCGGATCCGCGAGGGCTTCGTCGTCGGCAAGGGCTACGACTGCCTGCTGACCGCCGACTACAGCCAGATCGAGATGCGGATCATGGCCCACCTGTCCGAGGACGCCCTGCTGATCGAGGCGTTCCGGTCCGGCCGCGACTTCCACTCGATCACCGCGTCGCGCGTCTTCGGCGTCCCGGCCGACGAGGTCACCCCGGGGCAGCGGGCCAAGATCAAGGCGATGAACTACGGCCTCGCCTACGGCCTGTCCGCCTTCGGCCTGGGCCAGCAGCTCCGGATCGACCCCGGTGAGGCGCGCGGGCTGATGGACGAGTACTTCGAGACCTTCGGCGGGGTCCGCGACTACCTCGCCGGCGTCGTCGACGAGGCCCGCCGTACCGGGTACACCGAGACCATCCTCGGCCGCCGCCGCTACCTCCCCGACCTGACCAGCGACAACCGCCAGCGCCGCGAGATGGCCGAGCGGATGGCGCTCAACGCCCCGATCCAGGGCTCCGCCGCCGACCTGATCAAGGTCGCGATGCTCCACGTCGACGCCGCCGTCCGCGAGGCCGGGCTCGCTCCCGGATGCTGCTCCAGGTGCACGACGAGCTCGTGTTCGAGGTGGCCGACGGCGAGCGCGAGGCGCTCGAGGCCGTCGTCCGCCGCGAGATGGGCGGCGCCGCCGACCTCGCCGTCCCCCTCGACGTCTCCGTCGGCACCGGCCGCAGCTGGCACGACGCCGCCCACTGACCCAGCGAGGCGGATGCCGCCGCGGGCAGAGGAGGCGACCGCCGCCGCTGGTAGAAGAGGCGACCGCCGCCGCTGGTTGAGGAGGTCGCTCTGCGACGGTCTCGAAACCGAGGCGAAGAGGGACCCGGGGTTTCGAGACGGCGCTGGCGCGCCTCCTCAACCGCCGGGCCGGGCGCGCCTCCTCAACCGCCAAGCCCGCGCGCGGGGACGAGTCACGCCACCGGGGCTCAGGTAGGTGGGCGGTCGCACCAGCGGGACCCGTCAATACGTTGTTACCCGCGAGTTCGTCGTCTCGCGGGACTCGGTATACCATCCGCCCATCCGTGCCACGGTGGGGGCGGAGTAGGCGTGCGGCTGGCCCGGGCGGCGCCGCACCGGAAGGAGTGCCGTGCGCACAACCATGCTCACGGGTGGCGTGCTCGTCGTCGCTGCCGTCGTCATCGTCATGCTCAGCTCGAGTCTGGGTCTCGATGTCGAGTCCGTCGCGCTCATGGGCGCGTCCAGCGGCGCGGTGGTGGCGCTCGTCCCGCATCGCAGCCCGCAGGCGCGCCTGATCGGCTTCCTGATCGGGTTCGTGGCGTCGTGGTTCGCCTACCTGATCCGGGCCGGTCTGCTCCCTGACACCGCGGCCGGTCACTCGATCGCCGTGGCCCTGGTCGTGGTCGTCTGCACGCTCGCCGCGGCGCTGAGCCGCAACCGGATCCCCCTGTGGAGCACGCTGCTCGGCGCGGCCACGCTCGCGGGCAGCTACGAGACCATCTATCTCGCGGCGCCCAGCCAGGTGCTGAGCACCTCCACGGCGTCCGCGACCAGCGTCCTGCTCGCCGTCGCCCTCGGCTTCTTCGCCGCCGCCCTCGTGGCGCCGGGCGGCGAGACCTCCGACCAGCCCGAGACACCGCCACCCGCCCCTCGCGAGCCCGCGAAGCACGTGGACGAGAAGCCCGCAGATCTCGACGACATGATGAAGGAAGACGCTCGATGAAGGCCATCCCCCAGCGCCTCCCGCGGTACGCGGCCGTCCTCGGCGTCGTCGCCGTGGTCGCCGTCCTCCCGGGGAGCTCGTTCGCGTCGGGACAGGGCTCGAGCGACGTCCAGACGGTCAACACCGAGACGATCCAGACCTACCTCGACGCCGACGCGAAGATCAACACCTCGCGCATCTACGAGCAGCTGACCCTCGTCGGCGACGGTTCGGTCACGGTCGACAACCCGGTCGGGCCCAACAAGGTGCGCAACCTCGACGGGTTCGGCGGTGTCGACGTCTCGAACGGCGTCCAGAAGCAGCAGTTCGACGTGAACGGCGTGGCCCGCGGTCGCACCGTGTCCGACTTCGACCCCTCGAAGCTCCCCATCTCGGTCGACGTCAGCTACGTCCTCGACGGCAAGACCGTGTCGGCGAGCGACCTCGTGGGCGCGACCGGTGACCTGCAGGTGAGCTACACGGTCAAGAACCTGACCTCGAAGAAGATGCCGCTGAGCTTCAGCGACGGTGCCGGGGGCACGAAGACGGCGATGACCGACGTCCCGATCCCGCTGGTCGGCACCGTGGTCTTCGACCTTCCCTCCAACTTCAGCCATGTCCAGTCGAGGTCGGCGAGCATGGGCGGTGACGGCCACGGTGGGACCCAGATGGAGTACCTGCTCACGATGTTCCCGCCGATCGGCTCCGTCACCACCAAGTTCGGCTACACCGCACACCTCACCGCCGGGTCGCTCCCGCCGGTCTCCTTCACCGCCGTCCCGGTCGACCCGCTGACCAACCCCACCTTCGCGACCGCCGCCGACAGCTACCAGTCCGGCGCGGCCACCGGCGAGCAGCTCGCCACCGGGGCGACGAAGATCAACACCAACCTCCTCCGGCTCCGCGACGGCGCCGGCCAGCTCGTCACCGGGCTGGTCAAGCTGAACGCAGGTGCCCACCTGCTCAGCACCGGCCTGGTCGACCAGGCGGCACCCGGCTCGGCGAAGCTGGCGACGGGTGCCGGTCAGCTGGCCGATGGCACGCACCAGGCGAACGCCGGAGGGCAGGCGCTGGCCGACGGCCTCACGAAGCTGCACTCGGCGCTCGCCACCCTGCCGAACACCCTTGCCCACAACGCCGACTACCAGAAGCTGCTCGGGGCGCTGACCCAGATCGCGGACGGCGTGGGCAAGCGGGACGACCCGCCCACCAAGAAGACGATCCTCGGCGGCCTCAACGCGATCCAGCAGGGTCTCGAGGTGGGCCCGAGCAACGACTGCCTCAGCGCCACCATCGCCGGCACCGAGCCGAAGAACTGCGGCGCGATCGACGCCGTCGGGTCGTTGGCCTCCTCGGTCGGCCTCAGCCGGTCGCAGGGACCCGGCCTCCAGCTGGGCACCCTGAAGGTGATCAGCGAGGGTGACCTCCGGACCCAGCTCAGCTCGATCGGCAGCACCACCGGCTGCCAGCAGGACCCCGCCTGCCAGAACGCCGTGGACGCCATGCGGGCCAGGTTCGCGACCGGCGGTGACTACGACCAGCAGCTCGCCCTGCTCCAGACCAGCCTGAACACGATCGTGACGAAGGCCGACCAGCAGCTGCTCGACCCCGGCGCGGGGCTCGACCAGCTGCGCGACGGCCTGTCCCACGGCAACTACCAGGACTGCACCCACACCCAGTGCGGGATCAAGGAAGCCGCCCTGGCCGTGCAGGCCGGCATCCCCTTGCTGGTGTCCTCGCTGCAGCAGCAGCTCCTCGCCGGGCTCGGGTCCCCGACCGCGGGCTGCAACCCGACCAAGACCCTGCGCTGCGGCGCGGCGGCCCTCTCCGACGGCCTCGGCAAGCTCGACGACGGCTCGCAGCAGCTCTCCACCGGTGCCCAGCAGCTGTCCACCGGGCTGGGCACGGCCGCCTCGGGGAGCACGCAGCTCGCCGACGGCACGCAGCAGGCAGCGGCGGGCTCCCCGCAGCTGGTGGACGGGGCCAACGCCCTGTCCAAGCGCGGCGTCGTGAAGATCGTCAAGGCCGGCGAGGGCACCGCCCAGCAGTACGGCAAGCTCTACGCCAGCCTGACCGCGGGAGCCCAGCGCGCCCACACCGACGGCATGATGTACGGCGCGCCGACCGGAGCGATGGGGCTGATGGCCTATGACTTCGAGCTGGACGGCAGCAGCAGCCAGAGCTCGCACAACGCGCTCCAGCTCCTGCTGGCAGCGGTCTTCGCCGGACTCGGACTGGGCGCCTTCGCGCTCCGCCGCCGGTCGGCGTAGGTCCGGGGCCGCGGCCCGCAGGCGTCACCCCACGAGGTCGGCAGCGAAGATCGCCGTCCCGGGGGTGAGCCGACCACGGACCCGCGACCACCCACCCCACACCCGGTCGTGGTCCGCGGGCCACTCCGGCTCGAGCAGGGCCACGATCCTGAACCGCGGGGCCAGCAGCGCCACCCAGTCACCCAGCGTGCGGTGGTGCTCGACGTAGGACACCTGCCCGGAGTCGTCGTCGACCTCGACGTACGGCGTGCGGTCCCAGTACGACGAGGTGGCGGTGAGCCCTGCCTCGGACGGGTCGTCGGGGAAGCTCCACCGGGTCGGGTGGGTCACCGAGAACGCGAACCGCCCACCGGGACGGAGCACCCGCGCGACCTCGGCCAGGCACTGCTCGAGGTCGGCGACGAACTGGAGGGCGCCGAAGGAGCAGAAGACGATGTCGAAGGCGCTCTCGGCGTAGGGGAGCTGGGTCGCGGTGGCGAGGACCGAGGGCACCACGACGCCCGACTCGTCGTCGATCCGGCGTGAGTGCTGCAGCTGGCGCAGCGACAGGTCGAGCCCGAAGGACCGGCCACCCCGGACGCGTACCCAGCGCGCGCACTGGCCCGCCCCGGAGCCGAGCTCGAGCACGTCCCGGCCGGCGACGTCGCCGAGCATCCCGGCGTCCTCCTCGCGCAGGCCCTCCGGACCCCAGACGAAGCCGGTGTCGCCGAGGAAGTCGCCATGGGTCGCCTGGTACTCGTCGGCGTACCGGTCCCAGTCGGGGCCGTTCGCCCGTCGCGACTCCGCCTCGGTGACCGTGCGGCGCTCGACGCGGACGCGCTGCGGCAGGTGGTCCTCCACGGTGGCGACCCTAGCCGCCCGCGCGCGTGTGGCAGCCTGAGCACCGTGGATGCCGCCGACCTCGTCCCGCTCGCCGGGGGCTGGTCCGGGCAGACCTTCCTGGCCGAGACCGGTGGCCAACGCTCGGTGGTCCGCATCTACCCGCCCGGCCTGCGAGACGACCACGCCCCCGAGGTGGACGCCGCTGTGCTGCACCTGGTCCGCGGCCTCCTGCCGGTGCCCGACGTCCTCGAGGTACGGCGCGGGTCGGTCGCCGCCGACCGCCCCGGGCTGCTGGTCACGTCGTGGGTGGAGGGTGCGCGGGGCGACCAGGTCCTGCCCACCCTGGACGACGCGGGCCAGGCTCGGCTCGGCCGTCACGTCGGGCGACTGGTCGGCGTCCTCGGCGGGATGCCGACGACCCGGCCGGGCCCGTTCGTCGACCCGACGCTGCGCATCGGCGACTTCGGGCCGCCCGACGGCCTGCCCGCCTTCGCCGAGGGCGCCGGACTCCGCTGGGACGCCGACCTGCTCACCCGACTGGTCGAGGTGGCGACCGACGCCCAGACCTCGCTCGACGCCGTCGACCGGTCCTGCCTCGTGCACAGCGACCTCAACCCCAAGAACCTCCTGGTGGACCCCGAGACCCTCGAGGTGACCGCAGTCCTCGACTGGGAGTTCGCCCACGCGGGCCATCCGTTCACCGACCTCGGCAACGTCCTGCGCTTCGACCGCACCCCGGCGTACGTCGAGGGAGTGCTGGCGTCCTACCAGGGGCGGCACGGCGTGCCGCCCGACGAGGCGCTCGCGCTGGCCCGTGCGGCCGACCTCTGGGCACTGGTCGACCTGGCCTCGCGGGCCGGCCGGAACCCGGTCGCCGACCGGGCCGACCTGCTCCTGCGGGCAGTCGCCGCGCAGGGTGATGTGCACGCGGAGCCGGCGGCGTACGCCTAGGATCCGTCCCAGCCCGACAGTGCGGAACCACGGGGGGACAGGTGGCCTACCCCTACTTCGGAGGCGACTCCTTCGACGACGTCGTCGACCTCGACGGGGGTTTCGTCATCGCCGCGGCCGAGGAGCCGACCGCCGACCACACCGGGTCGAGCACGGAGACCGGCGCCTGGCCGGTGACCTCGGGGCCGCACGCGCTGGTGGTCCCCGGTCCGCCCGGCTGGCCAGGTCGCGTCGAGCTGAACGTCATGACACGAGGACAGATGACGCCGGTCGAGCAGAGCATCTTCCGCGAGGCGAGCCTGTCACCCGCGACCGCGCACGTCCTGGACTCGAGCGGGCGCGTCCAGGTCCGCACCCTGTCCGGCGCGGTGCTCGCCGACGTCGCGACGCCCACCGGCCAGGTCGGCATCGTCTACGGGCTGGCGGCCCCGGAGGACTGGCAGCCGAAGGGGATCGACGCCGAGCTCTGGGTGCACATCTGGTCAGCCGAGGAGCCCGTCCGGGACGGTTCCGACGTCCCTCCGGAGAACGACCAGGACGACGTCGAGGAGGACGACGAGGAGCTCAGCGAGGAGGAGCAGGCGATCAGCGACGCCTTCGTCGAGGAGGTGCACGCCCGGAGGCTCGCCGAGGCGGAGGCGAGACGCACCGTCGAGCCGGAGCCCGAGCCGTCGTTCGCTGAGCTGGGCCTGGACCCGGACCAGACCGCGCGCGCGACGCAGGTGCTGGCTCAGCTCGACGAGATCGCGGCCGCCCACGGGTTCGCCGACGTGGGGCACCCCTACTCCTACGCCGTCGACGCGCGGCTGCACGCCTATGCCGACGCCGGTCGGTGGGCCCTGGTGGTCGAGACCCTGGGCTACAACCCGCGCGGCTCCAACCTCTTCGACGAGGTGCACGTCTACGGCAACTGCCTGACCGCGGGCGTGCCGGGGATCCGTGACGAGGACTTCCGGCACCGGGTGGACAACATGGACGACGTCGAGGACGCCGACGAGCCCGAGACCTATGCCGGCGACGTCGCGGTCCGCGTCCGCGGCCGCGACCTGAGCGTCGACGCCGAGCCCGGCGCCGACCTGGTCGACGTGTTCCGGAGCCTCGTACCCGAGCACCGCGACCTGCTCCTGGCCGAGGAGGACGAGCTGCGGGTCAGGATCCCGGGTGACCTGGCGGAGGTCCTCCGGCTGGAGGAGTGGCACCAGCCCGACCTCCTCGAGACCGAGCCCGGACAGAGCGAGGCCTACCGTCTGCTGGCCGCCGTCCTGGCCACTGCGGACCCGGCGTACTACCAGCCGACGGAGGGGCCGAACACGCACTGGGAGAACTGGCCGGAGTCGGGCGGCCTGTAGCGAGCGGCGCTGGTTGGACGCCCGACACGCCGCCCGCGTAGACTTGCAAGGCGCTTGGAGTCTGCCTGCGTCCCGTACGGAGCGGACACCGGCTCGCTCTCTGTTCACCGCGTGACGGCACTCGCCGGGTCACGGTGATCCCAACGGGGCAGTGACACGGGCTTCACGCGTGCACGCCCACCAACTCCACCCATCCAAGGAACTCCTTCCCATATGAGCAGCACCTACTACGCCGAGGTCGACTTCCCGCAGGTTGCGGTCAACGACATCGGGTCCGAAGAGGACGTCCTCGCCGCGATCGACGGCACCATCAAGTACTTCAACGACGGTGACATCGTCGAAGGCACCATCGTCAAGGTCGACCGGGACGAGGTCCTGCTCGACATCGGCTACAAGACCGAGGGCGTCATCCCCTCGCGTGAGCTGTCGATCAAGCACGACGTCGACCCCAACGAGGTCGTCAACGTCGGCGACAAGGTCGAGGCCCTGGTGCTCCAGAAGGAGGACAAGGAGGGCCGGCTGATCCTGTCCAAGAAGCGCGCTCAGTACGAGCGTGCCTGGGGCACGATCGAGCAGGTCAAGGAGGAGGACGGCGTCGTCGAGGGCACCGTCATCGAGGTCGTCAAGGGCGGCCTGATCCTCGACATCGGTCTGCGTGGCTTCCTGCCCGCGTCGCTGGTCGAGATGCGCCGCGTGCGCGACCTCCAGCCGTACGTCGGCCAGACGCTCGAGGCGAAGATCATCGAGCTCGACAAGAACCGCAACAACGTCGTGCTCTCGCGTCGTGCCTGGCTCGAGCAGACCCAGTCCGAGGTGCGCCACGGCTTCCTGACCCAGCTCCAGAAGGGCCAGATCCGCAAGGGCGTCGTGTCCTCGATCGTCAACTTCGGCGCGTTCGTCGATCTCGGCGGCGTCGACGGCCTGGTCCACGTCTCCGAGCTGTCCTGGAAGCACATCGACCACCCGAGCGAGGTCGTGGCCGTCGGTGACGAGGTCACCGTCGAGGTGCTCGACGTCGACATGGACCGCGAGCGGGTCTCGCTGTCGCTCAAGGCGACGCAGGAGGACCCCTGGCAGCACTTCGCCCGGACCCACCAGATCGGCCAGATCGTGCCCGGCAAGGTCACCAAGCTGGTGCCGTTCGGTGCTTTCGTCCGGGTCGAGGAGGGCATCGAGGGCCTCGTGCACATCTCCGAGCTGGCCGAGCGCCACGTGGAGATCCCCGAGCAGGTCGTGCAGGTCAACGACGACGTCATGGTCAAGATCATCGACATCGACCTCGAGCGTCGCCGGATCTCGCTGTCGCTGAAGCAGGCCAACGAGACCACCACGGCCACCGACGTCGAGGAGTTCGACCCGACCCTCTACGGCATGGCTGCGACCTACGACGAGCAGGGCAACTACATCTACCCCGACGGCTTCGACCCCGAGACGGGCGAGTGGCTCGAGGGCTACGACGAGCAGCGCAAGACCTGGGAGGAGCAGTACGCCCAGGCGCACGCGCGCTGGGAGGCCCACGTCAAGCAGCAGGAGGAGGCCAAGCAGGCCGAGGTCGAGGCCGGCGAGGCCACGACCTACTCCTCCGACAGCGAGGAGGTCGCCGAGGAGGGCGAGACCGGCGGTTCGCTGGCCTCCGACGAGGCGCTCCAGGCCCTGCGTGAGAAGCTCACCGGCGGCAACGGCTCCTGACCGCTCCGCGGCCAGCCCGACGACACGGTCCGTCCCCTCGGGGCGGGCCGTTCGTCGTCTCCGGCCACGACCCCGGACAACTCGGGTGCGGACCGCGTGCTGCCGCGTCACGATGACCGCGTGAGCCTGGAGCTGTTCGACCCCGCCCACGCCGAGCTGGTCGCGAGCTGGGCGGTCGGTGACGAGGTCGTCCGGGCGTGGTGCGCCGTCGAGGGCGACCGAGTGCCTGCCGACGTGGTGGCCGCGTGGTCGCAGGACGACGACGTCGAGGCCTTCCTGCTCCGCGACGACGCGGGCCTCCCGGTGGCGTACGGCGAGCTGTGGCTCGACGACGAGGAGGCCGAGGTCGAGCTGGCGCGGCTCCTGGTGGCCCCGGACCGCCGCGGTACGGGGGTGGGGCGGGCCCTGGTCCGGGCGCTCAGCGCGCGCGCCCACGAGACCCATCCCGAGCTGCCGACCGTGGTCCTGCGGGTCCGTCCGGAGAACGAGCAGGCGACCCGCTGCTACTCGGCGGCCGGGTTCGCCGCCGTACCCGAGGACGAGCAGGCGTCATGGAACCAGGGCCAGCGCTTCGCCTACCACTGGATGGTGCTGCCGGACTGAGCACCCGTGGCCGGACGACGGCCCGGACCGTGTGTGGTCCGGGCCGGCGTCCGGTGGCCGGTCAGGGGCTGGGCGCCCCGATCACCGCGAGCTCGCTCAGGTCGGCGAACCGGCAGCCGTCGAACATTCCCTGGGTGACCGGGCTGTTGCAGATGTCGGCGAAGGTGCCGGGGACGCCGTTCGCGGCGGCGCTCTCGAGGACCTGGTCTCCCTTGATGACGAAGCGCACGTAGCGCACACCGTCGGCATTGGCCAGCGGCGCGACGTCGTTGAGCCGGCCACGGGCGTCGACCCCGAAGTGACCGCTCGCCGCGAGCGTGAACGTCACGCCGTCCGGTGAGGTGTCGATCTCGTAGTCACCGGTCGAGGCGCTCCCCGCGTCACCGCAGGTACTGCTGGGGTCGACCTGGAACGAGTCGATGTCGATCGGCTGCTTCAGGTCCACCACGATCGACTTCGCGACGAAGTCACCGGTGGGTTGGTCGTCGTTGCCCACGAAGCTGCCCCAGCCCAGACCCTCGTTGGTGTCGATGGCCCGGTCGGGGCCACAGGTCGGCGAGAGGTCGGGTCCGGTGAAGTCCACGACCTGCGCCCCACCGGTCCCGGCGGCCCAGTCACGGGTGACCGAGAAGTCGGCCGCGTCCGGCGCTCCGGTATCCACCGACTCGGTGTCGGGGAGGTAGCCCGGCGCCGAGGCGACGACCTTGGGGTACACACCCGGGAAGACGTGCTGGATCGTGTACCGACCGCCGCCGTTGGTCACGGCGTGGAACTGGTCTCCCAGACCTGCGATCTGCACGAGGGCCCCGCTCACCGGTGCGCCGGTGTTCGGGTCGGTCACGGTTCCCGAGATCGTCGTCCGGGGCGTGGTGGCTGCCGGCGGACGGTGGAAGTCCTGCGCCGGGGCGCTGTCCGTCCCGTCCGTGGCTGCCGCGAAGAAGCCCATGCCACGAGCCGCGAAGATCTTCCAGATCGTCGGGGTGTGCGACTGTCCGTAGGCGATCGCGTCTGCCTGCAGGATGGCGTTGCGCATGTCGAGGAACGACGGCTCGGCCGGCGAGAGCGACATGGCCCGGGTGATCAGGGTGTCGGCCACGGTGTGGCCGAGGGCGGTGCGCAGGTCCCAGAGGGTCTGGCCCCAGATCTCGCCACTGCCGTGGACCTCCGGGCCGCCCACGATGTCCGGGAACTGGCCATAGGTGTAGCCGCCCTTGCTGCCGTCGAAGCCGGAGGTGCAGCCACGCGAGGTCGCGTCCGGTGGGCAGTCGATGGCCATCGTCCGGATGGTGTGCAGCCCGCCGGCGACGTACCGGCCCTCGAGCAGCTCTCCGGGCTTGGCCGTGTCGGTCAGCAGACCCTTGGTCACCAGGTAGTCGAGCGCGTAGTAGTCGCTCCATGCCTCGCCCATCGACCCGGCCTGGATCGTGTTGAGCGCCCCGTTGCCGTCAGCGTCGACGACCAACCGGTTGGACAGTCCGTGCGTGTACTCGTGGTAGAGGATCGAGGCGTCGAAGGCGCCGCTGGCCGGGACGAAGGGGTCGCCGCCCACAGTCGGGTCGTCGGGAACACCGGGGAAGTGCCACAGGTACATCTGCATCGTGGGGGGCACGCCGTCGGGGGGCGTGTCCATGTTCGCGTTGTCGATGTGGCCGGCGTCGGGCACGCCGCCGCCGGTGTCGGCACCGTCGAGCGCGTTCAGCATCACCGGGTCCCCGCCGTTGGCGGAGAAGTTGCCGGCCGCCGCGGTGAAGCCGATCGGCTTCCGGGCGAGGTAGTCGTGGAAGTTGCTGGCCAGGTAGAACGCGTTGGTCACGTCGGCCCGGCGGTTGGCCTTCCAGGAGTCGGCGGTGGCCGGGTTCCACGTGCAGACCATCGTGGAGCAGAAAGCCGAGTCGGGGCTGGTGAAGTGCCTCAGCTTGAACTGGGCACCCGACCTGGTGCCGGGGACCGGCGTCTTCTCGCTCTGCTGGAGGGCGTTGTCGTCGTTGACGTCGGACCACGCCACGACGGAGCTGCCGTCGAGGAACGTGTCCCGCTTGGTGAGCCAGCCCCGCTTGAAGAAGTTCACGGTCCTGGCCGTGCCGCCGTGCTTGGCGCCGGGGTAGTTGTCGAAGACGAAGGCGTCACCGGCGGCGTCGTGGCTGAGGTCGTTGCGCAGCAGGACCGACCCGGTGCGCGCGTCGACCACGTGCTGGTAGGCACCGCCGCCGGTCTGGACATAGGTCGACCAACCGAGGCGCAACCCGCCGGGGGTCAGGAACCAGACCTTGCTGCTGTAGTCGTGGTTGGACCAGACGGTCTGCCCGCGACCACCGGTACGCGACGCGGTCACCCGGGCAGCGGCCGGCTTGCCGTGTACGTCGTGAGCGGCCGCCGAGCGAGCCGCGGTGGGGCTCAGCCTCGCCGTGCTGGAGGCGGTGGAGGCGAGGTGGGCGAGCCCGGAGACCGGGCTGCCCTGCACGGAGACGACCTGGCCGTGTCGGGTGACGTTGACCTTGAGCCCGTTGCCGAACACCGGGATGCCACGGACGGACTGCGACCACATCAGGTGGTGCACCCCGATCGTGTCCACGTAGTCCTTGCGGAAGCGGAACGTCGCCAGGTCGGCCTGCTGGAGGCCGAGCTCGGCCAGGTGGCTGCGCACGTAGCCCAGCGCGACCGAGCGCGCGGGTGCGGCCGACCGGCCGGTCAGGAAGCCACTGGTGCGGGAGACCGAGCGGACGGTGTGCGTGAGCGGGTCGAGCGACACGTCGCCGGTCGCTCCCAGGGTGCGGTAGTAGGTGGAGTCCGCCCGGGTGCGGCTGGTGACCAGCGACCTGTCGGCGCGGTAGAGCGCGGTGCCCGAGAGCTGCCGCGCGTCGTAGTTGCCGGGCTGGCGGGCATCAGCACCCTCGGAGAGTGGCCCGCGCGAGCTGGCGCCCGCAGGGGTGCCGTGCGTGGAGGCAGCCACGCTCGGTACGCCGAGCAGAGTGACGGCGAGAGCGGTGCCGCCGACGGCCGCGACCGTCAGCGATCTGTTGCGGATGGAGCTCACTGGGGGGTTCCCTTCGTGATTCGGTGCCGGGAGAGGTGGGGCACACCCAATCATCTGGATGCGTTGCTGGGAAGGGCCTGCGTAGGGTTCAGTCCATGCGAGTGGCCCTGACAGGTGGAGTGGCCTCGGGCAAGAGCACGGTGGCGGCGATGCTGCGCGATCTGGGCGTGGTCGTGGTCGACGCGGACGCGCTCGCACGCGAGGTCGTGGCCCCCGGGACACCCGGGCTGGCGAGCGTCGCGGCGGAGTTCGGGCCGGCCGTGCTCGACGCCGACGGCGCGCTGGACCGCGCCGAGATGGGGCGACTCGTCTTCGCCGACCCGGGTCGGAGGGCGGCCCTGGAGGCGATCATCCATCCCCTGGTCCGGGCCCGGGCCGCCGACCTGGAGTCCTCGGTCCCCGCGGGGGACCTGGTCGTCCACGACATCCCGCTGCTCGTCGAGACCGGCCAGGCGGACCGGTTCGACGCGGTGCTCGTGGTCGACGTGCCGACCGAGGTGCAGGTCGAGCGGGCGACCCGCGACCGCGGCTGGGCCGAGGAGGAGGCATGGAGCCGGATCTCGGCCCAGGCGTCGCGCGAGGACCGGCTGGCTGCTGCCACCCATGTCCTGGACAACACCGGGACGCTCGAGGACCTCCGCCAGCGTGTGGCGGAGGTCCTCGATCAGCTGCTCAGGACGGAGAGGAGCAGCTGAGGCGGTCGGCGCCGAGCGGACTCGTCACGCTCGGCGTCGCGGCTCAGGCGGCCAGGTCGGGGTCGCCCAGGCGACGGAGCTTCTGCAGGGCCTCGCGCTCGAGCTGGCGGACCCGCTCGGCCGAGATGCCGTGGCGCGCGCCGATGTCGGCGAGCTTGTGCTGGCGGCCGTCGAGCAGGCCGTAGCGGGCCCGGATGATGTCGGCGGCCCGGTCGTCGAGCTGACCCACCAGGTCTTCGAGGCGCGAGCGCGCCTCGACGTCGAGCACGGTGTCGTCGGGACCGGGTGAGGTCTCCTGGGCCATCAGGTCGCCCAGCGAGGTGTCGCCGTCCTCGTCGACCGGCGTGTCGAGGCTGACGTGGTCGCGGCCCCAGGCGATCAGGTCGAGGACCCGGTCGACGTCCATGCCGAGCTCGGTGGCGATCTCCTCGGGCTCCGGGTCGCGGCCCAGCTGGCGCTCGAGGGTACGGCGGGCGCCGCCGACCTGGTTGAGCTCCTCGACGACGTGCACGGGGAGCCGGACCACGCGTGCCTGCTGGGCGATGCCGCGGGTGATCGCCTGGCGCACCCACCAGGTGGCGTACGTCGAGAACTTGTAGCCCTTGGCGTAGTCGAACTTCTCGACCGCGCGGATCAGGCCGGTGTTGCCCTCCTGGATCAGGTCGAGCATCGGCATCTGGGCGCGGCCGTACTTGCGGGCGATGGAGACCACCAGCCGCAGGTTGGCGTTGATGAACTGCTGCGACGGCCTTGCGGCCCTCCTCGGCGAGCCACTCGAGCTCGGCCTCGGTGGCCGACATCGGGGCGCCACCCTTCCGGCGGCCCACGCGGCCCTCGGCGAGGAGGTGCTCGGCGAACAGCCCGGCCTCGATGGTCTTGGACAGCTCGACCTCGGTGGCGGCGTCGAGCAGGGGAGTGCGGGCGATCTCGTCGAGGTAGAGGCCGACGCTGTCGCGGCCCTCGATCTCGCGGGTCGCGCTGACGGAACGTGTTGCCATGTCGCCCTCCTGTACGGCGCGGGTCCTACCGACCGGTAAGTACCCACATCGACTGCAACGCACCCGGGTCCGGGGGGATTCCCGGGTGGGAGCGGTGCGAAACCCTTCACCCGACACGACGTGTGGAGGGGCCTCCGGAGTTGCGTCCGCGCGGAACTCTCAGGGACTTCTCAGTCGGGCAGCGTGCCCGGCGAGCCAGCCCGCCGCGGCGTTCGCCGGACAGGCTCCGGACCGCTCAGGCCAGGCCCATCCGGTCGAGCATCCAGGCCAGGGTGAACGCCCGGTCACGCCACCCCTGGTAGCGCCCGGAGACGCCGCCGTGGCCGGCCGACAGCTCGGTCTTGAGCAGTACGTCGGGTCGGCCCCGCCCGTCGGGAGCCGTGGCGCGGAGCCGGGCGACCCACTTCGCGGGCTCGACGTAGAGCACCCGGGTGTCGTGCAGCGAGGTGGTGGCCAGGATCGCGCGGGTAGGCCTGCGCGCCGACGTTGTCGTACGGCGCGTAGCCGGCCAGGTAGTCGTAGGTCTCCGCGTCGCCCGCCGGGTTCCCCCACTCGTCGTACTCGGTGACCGTGAGCGGGAGGCTGGCGTCGAGCATCGAGGTCAGGGCGTCCACGAACGGCACGTCGGCGACCAGGCCGCCGAAGTGGTCGGGGTACTGGTTGGCCACCGCGCCGATCAGCAGTCCGCCGGCGCGAGCCGCCCTCGCCGACGATCAGGTCGTGGGTGGTCCAGCCGGTCTCGACCAGGTGCCGCGCGCAGGCGGCGAAGTCGGAGAAGGTGTGCCGCTTGTGCAGCATCTTGCCGTCGTCGTACCAGCGCCGGCCCATCTCGCCGCCGCCCCGGACGTGGGCGATCGCCATCCCGGCGCCGCGGTCGAGCAGCGAGAGCCGGGCGACCGAGAAGCCCGGGTCGATGGAGATCTCGTAGGCGCCGTAGCCGTAGAGCTGGAACGGGATCGGGCCGGCGTCCGCGGGCTCCCGCGCGGCAGACCAAGGAGATCGGGACCTGGGCGCCGTCGTCGGCGGTCGCCCAGAGCCGGTGCTCCTCGTACGCCGCGGGGTCGTGGCCGCGGACCTCCTGCTGCTTGCGCAGCGTCAGGGTCCGGGTCCGGACGTCGTAGTCGTAGACCGACGAGGGCACGGTCAGCGAGGTGTAGCCCACCCGCACCGTCGGCTGGTCGAACTGGCAGCCACCGCTGCCGCCGACCGTGTAGAGCTCCTGGGGGAACTCCACCAGGTAGTCGTCGCCCAGGCCCGACGGAGTCGCGTCGTCGAGCTCGATGATCCGGAGCTGGGTCAGGCCCCCGCTGCGCTGGTGGACCACCAGGTGCCCGGCGTACGCCGCGACGTCCTCGAGCCGGACCCGCTCGTCGTAGGGGACCAGCGGCTGCCACGCCGTCCGGCGCGGTGGGCGCGATCGGCGCACGGCCGAGCTCGAAGTCGGCCCCGGCGTGGTTGTGCAGCACGAGGAACACCTCCTCGCCGCCGACCACGGCGTGCTCGAGGCCGTACTCCAGGCCCTCCTCGCGCGCGTGGAAGACGACCCATCCGGCCGCCGGGTCGTGGGTGTCGAGGTAGCGGCACTCGGTGGTGTTCTTCGAGCCGGCCGCGACGACCAGGAAGCGGTCGGTGCGGCTACGGCCGATCGCGACCCAGAAGCGCTCGTCGAGCTCGTGGTGGACCAGCTCGTCGTCGGCCTGGAGCGTGCCGAGCCGGTGTCGCCACACCTTGTCGCGGCGCCACGACTCGTCGACGGTGCAGTAGTAGAGGTCGCGCCCGTCGGGGCTCCACACGCCACCGCCGAGCACGCCCTCGAGCCGGTCGGGGAGCAGGTCGCCGGTGGTGAGGTCCTTGATCTCCAGCACGTAGCGCTCGTTGCCGACCGTGTCGGTGGCGCAGGCCACGCGGGTGCCGTCGAGGCTGACCGAGACGCCGCCGACGGAGTAGAAGTCGTGGCCGGCAGCCAGGGCGTCGTGGTCGAGCATCACCTGCTCGCCGGGCAGCGCGGGCTCGTCGACACCGGCGTCCTCGGCGGGCTGCGGCGGCGTCCAGTCGTCCGGGTCGCCGACGGGCACCCGGCACGAGGCGCCGTACTCCCGGCCCTCGAAGGAGCGGCTGTAGTACCACCAGCCGCGGTTGCGCGCCGGCACCGAGAGGTCGGTCTCCTTGGTCCGGCTCTTGATCTCGTCGAAGATCTGCTCGCGCAGGCCGGCCAGGTGCGACGTCCGCGCTCGCGGTCCAGGCGTTCTCCGCCTCGAGGTACGCCGTCACCTCGGGGTCGTCGGCATGCGCGCAGCCAGTCGTAGTCGTCGGTGCGCGTGCGGCCGAAGTGCTCGGTGGTCACGGGCCGGCGCGCGGCGACGGGGGCGTGCCTCCGGTGCGACGTCCGGATCGGTGGTGGTCACGCTGCGGACAGTAGTCGTCCTACGATCGGCTCCGTGCTCGAGCTGCGACCCGTGACCGACCAGGACCTGCCCGACCGACGCCGCCAGGCGGTGGAGCGCGTCGCCCAGGGTCGCAGCGTCGCCCGCTTCGTCGACCCCGACGAGGCCCGTGAGCAGGTCGAGCAGCTCTTCACCGACACTCGTGACCGCGGCTGGCTGTTCGACGTCGTGGACGGCGACCGGGCGGTGGGCCAGGTCTGGGTGGTCCAGGAGGGCGAGGAGCTCGCGGTCTACGACGTCCACCTCGACGATCCGCGACCAGGGTCGCCGAGCTGCTGCCGCCGCTGCTGGAGGTGGCCCGTGACCGGGGGGTCCGGATGCTCGGAGTCGGCGGCCGTCCCTACGACCCGGCGCTCGAGGCCCTCGTCCAGCTGCCGGGCTCGACGCCTCGCGCCTTCAACATGGTGCTCGACCTCACCGACCCGATCGCTGACCCTGGCGGGCTCGAGCTGCGGCCGATGACCGCCGAGGAGTTCGACGTGTTCGTGGTCGCCCAGGGCGACGGCTACGCCGCCGACGCTGGTCGAGGCCGGGCTCTCGCCCGAGGCGGCCGCCGAGCGCAGCCGTACCCAGATGGCGGCGCTGCTGCCCAGCGGCCTGGACTCGCCGGGCATGGAGTTCTTCCACGGGCTGGGTGGGCAGACACACCGGTCGGCGTGCTGTGGCTCAACGCCGACCAGCCGATGGCGTTCGTCTACGACGTCGAGGTCGTCGAGCCCGAGCGGAGGAAGGGCTACGGCGCCGCGATCATGAACGCCGCCGCGCTCTGGTCGCGCGACCACGACCATCCCGTCCTCGGGCTCAACGTGTTCGCCCACAACCCGGGTGCCAAGGCGCTCTACGAGAAGCTCGGCTACCGAGTGACCGTCGACTACCGCACCTTCGACGTCCCGGATGCCTGACGACTCCCACCCCGGCGACCTGACGGTCGACCTCAACGCCGACCTCGGCGAGGAGGTCACCGACGACGCCGGCCTGCTCGCGGTCGTCACCTCGGCGAACGTCGCGTGCGGCTTCCATGCCGGGACGCCCGCCACGATGCGTGCGGTGTGTGCCGAGGCCGCCCGGCTCGGGGTGGTGGTGGGGGCCCAGGTCTCCTACGCCGACCGCGAGCACTTCGGTCGGGTCGAGCTCGACGTGGCACCCGACGTCCTGCGGGACCAGGTCGCCGAGCAGGTCGAGGTGCTGGGTGCGATCGCCCGGGCCGAGGGCGCGCCGGTGACCTACCTCAAGCCGCACGGCGCGCTCTACCACCGGGTCTCCCGCGACGACGTGCAGGCAGCGGCGGTGCTGGCCGGCTCGGGCGACCTGCCGGTGCTCGGCTTCCCCGGGTCGCGCCTGCTCGCCCTCGCTGCCGAGGCGGGCCGGGCGACGTACGACGAGGGCTTCCCCGACCGGGGGTACACCCGTGACGGGCACCTGGTGCCCCGCGGGGAGCCGGGTGCGCTGCTCGAGGACGACGAGGCCGTCGCCGCCCAGGCGGTCGCGCTGGCGCCGCGGGTCGCCTCGCTGTGCGTCCACGGCGACGCACCTGGTGCGGTCGGCCACGCCCGCGCCGTACGACGAGCGCTGAGGTCCGCGGACTACTCCCTGAGACCGTTCGCCTGACCGGGTTCTCTCCACAGCCTGGGGGCCGTACCTGTGGAGGGAGTGGCCCGTTCTGTGGACGAACCGGCCCGGTCTGTGGAGGACACGCCGAGCCGCGGAAATTGCCCCGAGAATTGTGGCCCGAGCCCCTTGCGCGGCCGACCGCGCCGGGCATAGAACTCTCCTACCAGCCCGCCGCTTGCGGAGGGTTGGGTCGGAGAAGAAGGAAGATCCACAGCCTGGGGCTTGCCCCGGGTCGTCGGCCGGTGGCGGTCATGGCGGGATCTGAGAGCTTGTCCGAGATCGGGTGCCACCACGCGATCAACCCGAAGGGCTCTTGGTGCTCATACCATCGAGAGCCCTTCACCTATTTCACGCTGCCGTCGTCCCAGCCTGCGAGGACGACGAGAGCAGCGGGAGGTCGAGGAGCGTCCGGCTCGGACCCGAGCGAAGCGAGGGACCGAGCGGCGCGTCTCGAATCCCAGCCTGCATGCCGGGAGGATGAGCCCGTGAACCTCCTCCCTGTCGGCCGTGCCGCGGTGCTGGTCGAGGTCACCTCCTCCCACGAGGCAGTCGCGCTGGCCGCCTGGGTCCGCGACGCAGGCCTGGCCCGCGACGCCGTGCCCGGAGCCGAGACCGTCCTGCTCGACGGGCTGCACGCGGGGCTGCTCGACCTCGACGGGCTCCGGGCCCGCCTGGCCGGCTGGCAACCGACTGCGGCGCCGGCCGGCCCGGAGGTCGAGCTGGCGGTCACCTACGACGGCCCCGACCTCGGCGCGGTGGCCGTGCACTGGGGCTGCGACGTCGCCGAGGTGGTTCGCCGGCACCGGGCCACGGCGTACGAGTCGGCGTTCTGCGGCTTCGCCCCGGGCTTCGCCTACCTGTCCCCGACCGGCACCCGCGCCGCCCGAGGTGCCACGGCTCGCGACGCCCCGTACCCGGGTACCCGCGGGGTCGGTCGCCCTGGCCGGCCGGTGGTGCGGCGTCTACCCCGTCGCGTCACCCGGCGGCTGGCAGGTCATCGGCCGTACCGACGCCGTCCTCTGGGACCCCGACCGCGCCGAGCCGGCTCTGCTGGCGCCGGGGACGCGGGTCCGGTTCACCGGGGCGCTGTCGTGACGCTGCGGGTGACGTCGGTCGGCGCGTCCGCGCTCGTCCAGGACCTCGGCCGACCCGGCTGGGCGCATCTGGGAGTCCCTCGCTCGGGAGCCCTCGACCCGCCCGCGGCCGGACTGGCCAACCGGCTGGTCGGCAACGACCCGGGCGCCGCGTGCCTCGAGGTGCTGCTGGGCGGACTCGGGCTCTCCGCCGACCGGGGCGTCTGGGTCGCGGTGACCGGTGCACCCTGCGCGGTCGAGGTCGACGGACGGGCCGAGGCGTTCGGCAGCGCCGTCCGGCTGCCCGCCGGCGGACGGCTCTCGCTCGGCCGGCCCGGCGGCGGCCTGCGGTCCTACGTCGCGGTCGGCGGCGGGCTCGACGTGCCGCCTGTGCTCGGCTCCCGGTCCACCGACACCCTCGGCCGACTCGGGCCCGCGCCGCTCGCGGTCGGCGACGTGCTGCCGGTGGGAGCCGCCCCCTCGCCACCGGTGCCTCTCGACACGCCGCGTCCGCCGGTGCCCGGGCCGCTGCCGTCACCCGCGGACCCCGGGCCGACCGGGTGGCCGGTGACGTGCTCGACCTCCTCGAGCGCACGTCGTACACGGTCTCGCCCGACTCCGACCGGGTCGGGCTCCGGCTCGTCGGTGAGCCGCTGCCGCTCGCGTCGTACGGCGAGCTGCCGAGCGAGGGCGTCGTGCTCGGCTCGGTGCAGGTGCCCCCCGACGGAAGGCCGGTGGTCTTCCTGGCCGACCATCCGACGACCGGGGGCTACCCGGTCGTCGCGGTCGTCGACGAGGCCGACCTGTGGCGGTGCGCGCAGCTCAGGCCGGGGGAGCGGGTGGCGCTCAGGCGGGCCGCCACGCGCTGAGGGCCGGGTCGTCGGCCGACAGCGAGCGCACCGGACCGGGCGGGGTGTCGGCGGTCTCGAACCGGACGGTCACGATGCCGCGGCCGGCTCCCCAGACCCAGCCGCGGCCGAGCTCGTCGTGGACGACGTCGAGCCCCGGGACCCAGGTACGGACGTCGGGGAGGTCGGGCAGCACGTCGAGCTCGTCGTCCGCGGCGTCGGCCTCGGTCTCGCCGAACAGGTCGTCCTGGATCCAGTCGGCGAGCCCCGAGACGCCGACGCCGAGCAGGCGGACGCCACCGGTGGTGTCGAGCTCGGCCAGGAGCCCGCGCGCGAGGCGGGCGATCGTGGGCGCCGTGTCGGTCGGCGCGTCGAGCGTGGTCGACCGCGACAGGGTCGTGAAGTCGTGGAGCCGGACCTTGAGGGTGACCGTGCGGCCGGAGAGCCCGCTCTTGCGCAGGCGTTCGGCGACGTTGGCCGCCTGCCGGCTCACCAGCCCCTCCATCAGCCGCTTGTCGGTGAGGTCGGTGTCGTAGGTGCCCTCGACGCTGACCGACTTGGTCTCCCGCTCGGGGACCACCGGCCGGTCGTCCTGCGCGCGCGACAGCTGGTGGAGGCCGTGCCCGTGCGCCTTGCCGAGCACCCGCACCAGCTCGTCCTCGCTGACCCGCTCCAGGTCGGCGACGGTCGTGATGCCGGCGCGGCGGAGCCGCTCGGCGGTGGCCGGGCCGACGCCCGGGATCACGGTGACGTGCATCGGGCGGAGCAGCTCCTGCTCGGAGCCGGCAGCGACGACCACGAGCCCGTCGGGCTTGTCGAGGTCGCTGGCGACCTTGGCGATGAACTTGGAGGTCCCGATGCCCACGGACGCGGTGAGGCCGCCGGTCACCTCGTGGACGTCGGCCCGCACCTGCTCGGCGAGGGCGCGGACCGTGGCGTCGTCGTACGCCGGGAGACCGGCGGGGGCGAGGTCGACGAACGCCTCGTCGAGCGAGAGCGGCTCGACCAGCGGGGACAACGCGCGCAGTACCTCCATGACCTGCTGGCTGGTCTCGCGGTAGGCGTGGAAGCGGGGGTTGAGGAAGGCCGCATGCGGACAGCGAGCGCGGGCCTCGCGGGTCGACATCGCCGAGCGCACGCCGTACTTGCGGGCCTCGTAGGACGCGGTGCTGACCACCCCGCGGCCCCCGACGCCGCCGACCACGACCGGCTTGCCGCGCAGCGACGGCTTGTCGCGCTGCTCGACGGAGGCGAAGAAGGCGTCGAGGTCGAGGTGCATCACCGAGGCCTCAGGACGCATGCGGGCAAGGTACCGCCCCGCGCCGACACCGGTCCGCACGGCTCGGCCCACCCACCGTCCACAGCGAGCCTGCCGGAAGCCGCCTTCCACAGGTCTCGCCCGCACCCACCCGCGACGTCCGCGCCGACGCGCACCGTGGAGCCATGACCACCCAGCTCACCGCCCGCAACCCCGTGGACCTCCTCGCCGCCGTCCCCGTCGTGCTCGGCTTCCGGCCGGCGGAGTCCGTCGTCATGCTCACCTTCGGCGGCCGCCACTGCTTCGGCGCCCGGGTCGACCTGCCCGAGGCACGGGCGCCGGCCGAGGCGATCGACGAGCTGGCCGACACGCTGCTCGGCGCCGGCGCTCGACCAGGGTGTCGACCGGGTCGCGTTCGTCGCCTACACGGCGGACGCAGCACTGGCGGCGCGGATCGCGACCCGTCTGGTGGCGTCGTTCCTCGCCGCCGACGTCGCCGTGATCGACGTGCTGCGGGCCGACGGCGGCCGCTGGACCAGCGTGCCCGTCCGGAGCGGCCGCCGTGAGGAGCCGCTGCGCCCCTACGACGACCGCACCCACCCGTTCGCCGCGCAGGCGGTCTTCGACGGCCGGGTCACCCACGCCAGCCGCGACGACCTGCGCACCGGGCTGGCCGCCGATCCCGACCTGCGTCGCGACACCCTCCGGGCGCTCCGGTCCCTGCCGGCGCCCGCGGCCGACGAGCACGCAGCGGTGCTGGCCCTGCTCGAGCGCTGCGTGGGCGGTGGGCGTGCTCCCGACGACGACGAGGCTGCCCGGGTGCTGCGCGTGGTGACGGCGGTGGAGATCCGCGACGCGGCCCTCTTCGCGGTGACCGGCGACCGGGCCGTGGCCCACCTCGACGTGTGGTGCTCGCTGCTGCGCCGGGCGGCGGACGCCCAGGTGCCCGACTGCGCGGCGGTCACCGCCTTCTGCGCCTGGCAGGCCGGGCACGGAGCGCTGGCGTGGTGCGCCCTCGACCGGTGCTTCGAGGTCGAGCCGGGCCACTCACTGGGCCTGGCGCTGGCGGAGTGCCTGGTCCGCGCGGTGCCGCCGAGCGCGTGGGGGAGGGCGCCGATCGCCCAGATGCCGAGTCCGACCCTGCCTGAGACGGCGCGGTGCGCTCTATGGTGACCGCATGGGAGAAGACGTCGACGCCCAAGAGTTCTCCCGCGCTGACCGCACGCGCTACCGCGAGAAGGTGCACCGCTGCCTCGACGTCTTCGAGCGGATGCTCAGCGAGCAGAAGTTCGACACCGACGACCCGATGACCGGGCTCGAGGTGGAGCTCAACCTGGTCGACGACGCCGGCGACCCGGCCCTGAAGAACACCGAGGCCCTCGCCGCGATCGCCGACCCGGCCTTCCAGACCGAGCTCGGGCAGTTCAACATCGAGCTGAACGTGCCGCCGGCCCGTCTGCGCGAGGGCGGCCTGCGCACGTTCGAGGACGACCTGCGCCACTCCCTCAACGACGCCGAGGCCCGTGCCTCCGAGGTGGGCGCCCACCAGGTGATGATCGGGATCCTGCCGACGCTCCAGGCCGGGCACCTGACGCCCAGCACGATGAGCGTCAACCCGCGCTACCGGCTGCTGAGCGAGCAGATCCTCCACGCCCGGGGCGAGGACATCCGCATCGACGTGACCGGCCCTGAGCGCCTGATCACGACCACCGACTCGATCCTCCCCGAGGCGGCCTGCACGAGCACCCAGTTCCACGTCCAGACCTCTCCCGAGCAGTTCGCGGCATACTGGAACGCCTCGCAGGCGATCGCTGCGGTCCAGCTCGCCGTCGGCGCCAACTCGCCGTTCTGCCTGGGCAAGGAGCTGTGGCGCGAGACCCGGATCCCGCTCTTCGAGCAGGCCGCCGACACCCGCAGTGAGGAGCTCAAGGCACAGGGGGTGCGGCCCCGGGTGTGGTTCGGGGAGCGCTGGATCAACTCGGTGTTCGACCTGTTCGAGGAGAACGTCCGCTACTTCTCCGCGCTGCTGCCGATCACCTCCGACGAGGACCCGGTCGCGGTCCTCGAGTCGGGTGAGACGCCCCAGCTCAGCGAGCTGCGACTGCACAACGGCACCATCTATCGCTGGAACCGCCCGGTCTACGACATCACCGACGGGCACCCCCACCTCCGCGTGGAGAACCGCATCCTCCCGGCGGGGCCCACGGTCGCCGACCTGGTGGCCAACGCGGCCTTCTACTTCGGGCTGGTGCGCCAGCTCGCCGAGAGCGACCGCCCGCTGTGGTCGCAGATGTCGTTCCAGGCGGCGCTACGAGAACTTCGAGACCGCCGCCGAGGACGGCATCGACGCGAGCATCTACTGGCCGGGCATCGGCCAGGTGAAGGCCACCGAGCTGGTGCTGCGCCGGCTGCTGCCGCTGGCCCAGGCCGGCCTCGAGTCGTGGGGTGTCGACGGCCCCGAGCGTCGACCGGCTGCTCGGCATCATCGAGCAGCGCTGCCAGCGCGGTGTCAACGGCGCGAGCTGGTTCGTCGACCGCGTCCACCGACGCCCCGGAGGTGACCGGTTCGCCACGCTGCGGGAGACGCTCCTGGAGTACGCCGAGCGGATGCACAGCAACGAGCCGGTGCACACCTGGGACTGAGCGGGCGACGCCACGGCTCAGCGACGACGGTCGCGGATCCGTCGCCACTCCCGCCGGACGCCGGTGCGTGGGTCGAACCACCCGTGACGGGTCACGACCACGTAGACCAGGTCGACGTCGTTCTCCTCGGCACTGCGCAAGAGCGGACCGAGCCAGTCGGCGTCGACGTCCTGGAGGTCGAGGCCGCCGGGCCGGGTGAGCCACGCGGTCGGTGTCCGGCCCGCGCCACGCAGAGCGGCCCCGGCGATGTCGGCGCGCAGGCCGGCGTCCCAGTCTCGGTCGTCCACGACCGTCGAGCAGCGGCCGCCCGGCGTCCCGACGTGGAGCACGGCAGGGAAGTGGCGACGACGTTCGCCGGCGGCGAGGGCGAGCACCGCGCGGCGGAGCAGCCGGGCGACGGTCGGCGGGACAGGCTCGACGAGCGCAGGCACCCGACCAGCCTGCCGCCGACACGGCGTGGACCAGGCGGGTTGTCCACAGAGGTCGCTGTGCCGCCCGGCGCACGGGGTGGGATAGGTTGCGCAGGGTAGAGCCGAGGGCGACAAGAGGAGTTCCCGATGGGTGCGGTGGTCGTGGGCTACGTGGCCAAGCCCGAGGGCGAGGCCGCGGTCGAGCAGGGCATCGCCGAGGCGCGCCTGCGCAACGCCACCCTGGTCGTGGTCAACTCCCATCGCGGTGGCCGCGACTTCGACGCCGAGGACTCCAGCCGCGCCGACGACGAGCTGAAGGCGCTGGAGGCCAAGCTCGCTGCCTCCGGCCTGGAGTACGACGTGCGTCAGCTGGTGCGCGGCTTCGAGCCCGCCGAGGACCTGATCAGCATCGCGGAGTCGACCGGCGCCGACCTGATCGTGATCGGCCTGCGCCGCCGTACCCCGGTCGGGAAGCTGATCCTCGGCAGCAACGCGCAGCGGATCCTCCTCGACGCACCCTGCCCGGTCCTGGCCGTCAAGGTCGGCTGACCTTCGGCCGGACCGGCGAGTCGGCGTTCTGGTGCAGGATGGGGCCATGGCGATCCACATCACCGGTGACGAGCGCGCCGACCAGGTCCTCTCCGAGAGCCCGTTCGCACTCCTGGTCGGCATGATGCTCGACCAGCAGTACCCGATGGAGCATGCGTTCCGCGGACCGGCGAAGGTGCTGGACCGCTTCGGGAGCCTCGAGCCCGCCGCGGTCGCCGCGGCCGATCCGGTCGAGTTCAAGGCGCTGTGCTCGACCCCGCCGGCGATCCACCGCTTCCCGGGTTCGATGGCCGAGCGGCTCCAGACGCTGGCGGCGATCGTCGAGGAGCGGTACGACGGCCATGCCGAGCAGCTGTGGACGGGAGCGACCTCGGGCGCCGACCTGCTCAAGCGGGTGATGGAGCTGCCGGGCTTCGGCCGCCAGAAGGCCCAGATCTTCGTCGCCCTCCTGGCCAAGCAGCTCGATGTCCGCCCCGAAGGCTGGGAGACGGCGGTCGGCGACTACGCACTGCCCGGCTATCGCTCGGTGGCCGACGTGACCGACCCGGCTTCGCTGCTGAAGGTGCGCGAGTACAAGCAGGAGAAGAAGGCTCGGGCGAAGGCGGAGCAGGCCACTGCCTGACGACGTCGTCTCCGACGACGCGGTGCGTACCCAGGGTGACCGCCGCTTCGTGGAAGCGACCACCTCCATGGCAGAATGACAGTGCGGCTCTTGACCAAACCGGGCTCTGCCGCGCCCATCTGCTCTTGACGAGAGGTGTTCGTGTCCTCGACCGCGCGCAAGAAGACCACGGCGACCCCGACGAAGACGGCAGCCAAACCGGCTGCCTCCAAGACGGCCACGAAGACCAGTCCGGCCCCCCGGACCGCCGCGAAGACGGCGGCCAAGAAGGCGCCGGCCCAGCCGGCGGCCAAGGCCGCTGCAGCCAAGGCGCCCGCGAAGAGCGCGGCCAAGGCGCCCGCTGGGCGGACCGCCGCCAAGAAGGCGTCCGACCCTGCCGGCGTCGAGGTCACCGAGACCGTCGTCGACGAGGTCGCCGTGGTGGCCGTCGGGCCTGACGGCAAGAAGGTCCTGCCCGACCTCCCCGACGAGGAGTTCGAGAAGGACGTCAAGGCCGACCCGACGATCGAGGAGGACGAGAAGGAGGCGACCTTCGTCGTCTCCGACGCCGACGACGCGGGTGAGCCCGAGCAGCAGGTGATGGTCGCGGGTGCGACCGCCGACCCGGTCAAGGACTACCTCAAGCAGATCGGCAAGGTCCCGCTCCTCAACGCCGAGATGGAGGTCGAGCTGGCCAAGCGGATCGAGGCCGGCCTCTTCAGCGAGGAGAAGCTCGCCAAGGGCGGCAAGATCTCCGCCAAGCTCACCGAAGAGCTCGAGTGGATCGCCGAGGACGGCCGTCGTGCCAAGAACCACCTCCTCGAGGCCAACCTGCGGCTGGTGGTCAGCCTGGCCAAGCGCTACACCGGGCGCGGCATGCTCTTCCTCGACCTGATCCAGGAGGGCAACCTCGGCCTGATCCGTGCCGTCGAGAAGTTCGACTACACCAAGGGCTACAAGTTCTCGACCTACGCCACCTGGTGGATCCGGCAGGCGATCACCCGGGCCATGGCCGACCAGGCCCGCACCATCCGGATCCCGGTCCACATGGTCGAGGTCATCAACAAGCTCGCCCGCGTCCAGCGGCAGATGCTCCAGGACCTCGGGCGCGAGCCGACCCCGGAGGAGCTCGCCAAGGAGCTCGACATGACGCCCGAGAAGGTCGTCGAGGTCCAGAAGTACGGCCGCGAGCCGATCTCCCTGCACACCCCTCTCGGCGAGGACGGCGACAGCGAGTTCGGTGACCTGATCGAGGACTCCGAGGCGATCGTCCCGGCCGACGCGGTCAGCTTCACGCTGCTCCAGGAGCAGCTCCACGCCGTCCTCGACACGCTCTCCGAGCGCGAGGCCGGGGTCGTGAGCATGCGCTTCGGACTCACCGACGGCCAGCCCAAGACCCTCGACGAGATCGGGAAGGTCTACGGCGTCACCCGCGAGCGGATCCGCCAGATCGAGAGCAAGACGATGTCGAAGCTCCGGCACCCCAGCCGGTCGCAGGTCCTCCGCGACTACCTCGACTGAGGAAGCGCGCACAGACCGGCGCCCGCCATCATGCGTGCCGTGGACGAGAACTACCAGCGGATGCGAGCCAGGCTGCTCGCGGCGCTGGCCGACCACGAGCGCGGTGACCTCGACCATGCCGGCTTGCAGGCCGTCGTCGAGGACCTCCGCGGGACCCTGGGCAGCACCCACCGCGAGGTGAGCCAGGCCCTCTTCGAGGCCGACGTGGCCCTGGAGCAGAGCCAGCACGGCCACGCGGTGGAGGGGTCCGACCCCGAGGCCCCCCTGCGGCGGATGCGGCGCAACCTGCGCGAGGTCCTCGGGTGACCGGTGGCTCGGCGAACTGGGGCACGCTCGCCCGGCGTGGGTGAGGCACACCGGCCCCGTTTGCCGCGACGCTGCTCCCGTGAGTGACGTGGAGCCCACGAACGGACGCGAGGCCGGCCCCGACGCCGGCCCCGAGGTCCGGCCGCTGGACGACCAGGACCTCGCCCTCCTGGCCGCCGTCGGCGGGACTCCCGACGACCTCACCGACGTCCAGCGCAAGGTGCTCGACCGGCTGTCGCCGCGCAGCAAGGAACGGCTCCTCTGGATGGTCGACAACTGGCCGGGGCGGGTGTTCTTCCGGACCGTGTCCGGGTTACGGCGCCTGCAGATCTTCGACCGGGCCATGACGATCGCGGCTCAGCTGTTCACCTCCGTGTTCCCGATCATCATCATGGGAGCGAGCCTGTTCGGCGCGCAGAGCGCCTCACAGGCGATCGGGGGGACCGGACTGCCGCCCGAGGCGGAGCAGGTGCTCGACGAGGTGGTCAAGTCCGGCGGGTCCAGCACGTTCGGCATCGTCGGGGTGCTGGTGGTCCTGGTGTCGGCCACGAGCCTGTCGCGAGCGATGACCCGCGCCTACGACACGGTCTGGCGACACGGCCGGACCAGGCTGCCGCCCAAGGGGGCTTGGCGCTGGCTGGCGGCCGTGATGGCCCTGGCGCTGTCGATCGTGGTCAGCAAGTCGCTGAGCAACCTCGCGGACAAGGTCCCGCCACCGGACTTCTGGAGGCTGCTGCTCATCTTCGCGGTCCCGACTGTCGTCGCGTGCTTCATCCCGTGGATGCTGATGGCGGCACGGGTGCCGGTGCGGCTGCTGGCCCCGGGGGCAGCCATGTTCGGTGCGGCCATGGTCCTGGCACACCCGTTCGCCGACCACTACCTGGCCAACGCGATCGCCGTCAGCGCAGCCAGGTTCGGACCGATCGGGGTGGCCTTCACCTACCTGACCTACCTGTACTGCGTGTCCTGGGCGCTGCTCGGCACGGCTGTCCTGGGACGGGTGATCGCCATCGACCCGGGCATCGTGGGGCGGCTGATCAGAGGGCACCTGACCGTCGACGACGACTACGTCGACGAGGATCCGACGGCGAACGCCTGAGCCGTGATCGTCCGGCAGACCCGCAGCGCACACCCCGGGTGCCGGGGACAGGTGAAGCCGCCGGCGTCTCGGGTCACCGGCGGCTTCGCCGACCAGTATGCAGGACGCCCCATGCATCCCACAGGGACCGAGGTCCCGGCGTGGTCAGCGTCGACGGCGGGGGCACCGATGAGCAGTCGGGCTGACCCTCGCCGTCGACGACGTGCTGTGAAGTTGTGGTCCCCCTGAGCCGGGGACGAGAGCCGGTCGGCGCCGATGGCCTCGGCGCCGCGCCTGGCGAGTCCGGTGTGGTGCTCCCGGTGGGTCCGCTCTGCACGTTCGCGCGGTGCGGAGTGGGCCACCGGTTCCCAGCGGGCGCCCCATGCGCGGCCGCTGGGAGCGAGCCTCAGCCGGTGGCTTCCTCGTAGGCAGCGAGCAGGGTGAGGGCCAGTGACTCCGCGGCCCCCAAGGTGAGTGCGCCGCTGGTGGTCACGTGGACCCGCGGCGGGTGCTGGTCGGTGCCGGCCGCGTCGGTGACCGAGATGTGCCGGATCTCCCACCCCTCACCGGCACGGGAGTCGCTCCAGTGCACGGCGTGGCCCTCCCACTGCAGCTCGCGCTGGTGGGTGGTCTGCGAGACGTTGCACCAGGTCGGGCAGCCGACCTTGGTCTGGGCCGTGATCGCGGTCATCAGGCGCTCCTGAGGGTGCCGGCGGACGGCTGGTAGCAGTCCTTGTGTCCGTCGAGGCGGGCGCGCAGCCCGGACATGTCGCGGCCGTCCGCTGCCTGGGCAGCGCTGAGCCGGATGCGTGCCGTCAGGCACTCCTCACACGGGCAACCTTCGGCACCATGGCGGGGGGATGGTGTGCTCATCGGTGTGCCTCCTTGCGAGTGAGACGTGGCTCACGGGCGTGCGTGACGCGGTTTCGGGGTACTTATTTCCGCCCGGAAGTCCCGCGCCGGCCGCCGCGGCGAGGCCCTACGGCGGTCGGTGGTCGCCTCCTCCACGCCCCCACACCTCTCCGAGGGCCCCTGGCAGGGTCGTGGCGGGGCCGTGGCCGGTCAGCCCGCCGCGACCAGGACCACCGCGACCGCGCACAGTCCGAGGCCCCAGGCCTGGGCGCGGTGGATGTGCTCGCGGAGGACCAGCGCGGCGAGCAGCACGGTGAAGGCGGGGTAGAGCGAGACCAGGACGGCCGAGACGCTCAGCAGGCCGTGGTGGGTGGCCAGCAGGAACGACAGCCCGGCCGCGGCGGCCAGCAGCCCGCTGACCAGTCCCCACCACTCGAAGCCACCCCTCGGGCGTGGGTCGCCGCCCAGGGCCAGCGCGGCGACCAGGGTCGTCAGGACCGACGTCGCCTCGGCCGCGCACAGTGGCCAGAGACCCCCGCCGGCCGGTACCTGACCGAGAGCGGCGAACAGCACGCCGAACCCGATGCCGGCCAGCACCCCCTCGAGAAGGCCCGAGCCACGCGCCGCTGCGGCGCCCAAGGACTCCTCCCGGGAGACCAGCCAGATGCCCGGGACGGCGGCCAGCATGCCCAGCCACACCAGCGCCGCGGGGCGCTCTCCGGCCAGCACCCCGATCAGTACCGGGATGACGGTCGCCCCGACGCCGCTGACCGGCGCCACGACGCCCATCCGGCCTCCGGCCAGCCCCCGGTAGAGGAACGCGGTGCCGGCACCGGCACCGATCCCGCCGACCGCTCCCCAGGCCAGGTCGGCCGCGGTCGGGGCACCCGGGTCGAGGAGGGCCAGCACGAACGCGCCGATCAGGCTGCCGCAGCAGGACAGCACGGCGACCGGCCAGACCGCCGTACGACGGGAGACGAGGCCGCCGATGAAGTCCGAGACGCCGTAGGAGACGGCCCCGGAGAGGGCGAGGAGGACCGCGATCATGCGCCGGTCACGACAGGGCGAGCCCGGTCAGCCACACGGCGGTCGCCGCGAGGGCTGCGAGCAGCTCGATCAGCATGCTGTGGGCCAGGGCGCGCAGGGCGGCCCGGGTCGAGGGCCAGGCGCCGGCATGACCGACCCGGACGCGTTCGGCGAGGTAGATCCCGACCGGGAAGCCGACCAGCGCCCCGACCACGGGGATCACGAAGAAGCCGATGACGGCGGCGACCCCGCCGACGACCAGGGTGCGGGTCGGCACCGCCGCCTTCAGCCGGCGTCCCGGAACGGCGTACCTGACCACGGTGCCGAGCGCCAGGCACAGGGCAGCCACCGCGAAGGTCGCCCAGGCCTCACCGGTGCTCTCGGCGACGGCCCAGACCAGGATCCCGACGCCGACGAGCACGGTGCCGGGCAGCACCGGCACCAGGATCCCGAACAGACCGACCACGACCAGCACGCCGCTGCCGAGCACGATCGGGTTCACCCGCCGCAGCCTTCCACATGGCCGGCAGCGCGCTCCGGGGCGGAGGACGACGATGGCCCCGGACCTGTCGGTCCGGGGCCATCGTGGTGCTGGTCGGGACGAGCGGTCAGTGCTCGCTGTCGGGGGCGGTCGGTCGGACCTCGCCCAGCTTGTCGGTCTCGTCGACCACGTGGGCGGCCACCTCGCGGAGCTTGTCGCCGTGCTCGCGGGCGTGGTGGGCGCAGAACAGCAGCTCGCCGCCTGACTGGAGCTCGACCTTCAGGTAGGCCTGCGCTCCACAACGGTCACAGCGGTCCGCGGCGCTCAACGCGGAGCTCGTGGCTAGTGCAGTGGTCACATCGGCCTCATTTCTCATCGTTCCGGTGTCGTACTCAACGTAACCGGGAGGTGGGAACATTCCCCTCGAGCCCCCCACGGCCTCGCGTGTCCTACGACACCAGGATCCAACCACGGTGATCGTCCCCAGATCCGAGGTTTCTCAACCCTGGAGACTGCTGCCTCGTGTTCGTGATGCTGTGCTGTCGAGTGTGCCGGGTGCGGCCGACCCGTGCCGTGCTTTCCACGAAAATCCTGCCGCCTCGTGTCCGTCTCGTGATGCGCTCACGCTAGACCCGCTCAGGCCTCCACCCGGGCAAGCGAGCCTTCGTCGGCCTCGGGCGTGTCGCGGGTAGGGTCGAGGTCTCGACAGGCTCGACCGGCGAGCCGTCGCCGGACAGCCGCAGGAGCACCACCATCGCCGACAACACCTACAACGCCGCGCACCTCCTCGTCCTCGAGGGGCTCGAGGCGGTCCGCAAGCGGCCCGGCATGTACATCGGCTCCACCGACACCCGGGGCCTCATGCACTGCCTGTGGGAGATCATCGACAACGGCGTCGACGAGGCCCTGGCCGGTGCCTGCGACCTGATCGAGGTCACCCTCCACCGCGACGGGTCGGCCGAGGTCCACGACCACGGGCGCGGCATCCCGGTCGACAAGGAGCCGAAGACCGGCCTGCCGGGTGTCGAGGTGGTGTTCACCAAGCTGCACGCCGGCGGCAAGTTCGGCGGCTCGTCCTACGTCGCCACCGGTGGTCTGCACGGCGTCGGGGCCTCGGTGGTCAACGCACTGTCGGCCCGGCTCGACGTCGACGTCGACCGCACGCCGTCCCAGCAGGGCATGAGCTTCCGCCGTGGCGTGCCGGGCGTGTTCGCCGGCGACGGCCCGGACGCGTCGTTCCAGGAGAGGTCGGGGCTGACCCGCAAGGGCGGCCGCGTCGCCAAGGCCAAGACCGGGACCCGCATCCGGTTCTGGCCCGACCGGCAGATCTTCACCAAGGACGCGACGTTCGAGCTCGACGGCCTGCTCGGTCGGGCCCGCCAGACGTCCTTCATCGTGCCGGGGCTCGAGCTGGTCATCCGCGACCTGCGCGGCGACACCCCCGTCGAGGAGAAGTTCCGCCACGACGGCGGCATCGCGGAGTTCACCGAGTACCTCTCGCACGACGAGCCGGTCACCAGCATCCTGCGGCTGCAGGGCACCGACCACTTCACCGAGACGGTGCCGCTGCTCGACGACCAGGGGCACATGACGCCGCAGGAGGTCGAGCGCGAGCTCGGCGTCGACGTGGCGCTGCGGTGGGGCACGGGCTACGACACCGAGCTGCGCTCCTACGTCAACGTGATCGCCACGCCCAAGGGCGGCACCCACGTGAGCGGCTTCGAGAGCGCGGTCACCAAGACCTTCAACGACGTGATGCGCCAGACCAAGGCGCTGCGGGTCAACGACGCCGACGTGATCAAGGACGACGTGATCGAGGGCATGACGGCGGTGGTCACGGTCCGGCTGGCCGAGCCGCAGTTCGAGGGCCAGACCAAGGAGATCCTCGGCACGCCGGCCGTGCGTGGCGTCGTACGCCGGGTGGTCGCCTCGGAGCTGAAGAAGTTCCTGACCTCGACCAAGCGGGCCGAGAAGGCCGAGGCCCGGCTGCTCATGGAGAAGGTCGTCGCGGCCTCCAAGACCCGCCTCGCCGCCCGTCAGCAGCGCGACACCCAGCGCCGCAAGAACGCGCTGGAGTCCTCGGCCCTGCCGGCCAAGCTGGCCGACTGCCGCGCCACCGACAACGACCGCACCGAGCTGTTCATCGTCGAGGGCGACTCGGCCCTCGGCACCGCCAAGCTCGCCCGCAACTCCGAGTTCCAGGCGCTGCTGCCGATCCGCGGCAAGATCCTCAACGTCCAGAAGGCCTCGATCGGCGACATGCTCAAGAACGCCGAGTGCGCCTCGATCATCCAGGTCGTGGGGGCCGGCTCGGGCCGCACCTTCGACCTCGAGGCCCGTCGCTACGGCCGGATCATCTTCATGGCCGACGCCGACTCCGACGGCGCCCACATCCGCTGCCTGCTGGCGACGCTGTTCTACAAGTACATGCCCGACCTGGTCACCAGTGGCCGGGTCTTCACCGCGGTCCCGCCCCTGCACCGGATCGAGCTGACCAACCCCAAGAAGGGGACGGAGAAGTACGTCTACACCTACTCCGACGCCGAGCTGCAGCGGAAGCTCGCCGAGCTGGCCAAGAAGGGCTTGCGCTGGAAGGACCCCGTCCAGCGCTACAAGGGCCTCGGCGAGATGGACGCCAAGCAGCTGGCCGAGACCACCATGGACCCCCGCCACCGCACCCTGCGCCGGATCACCGTCGACTCCGCCGAGTCGGCCAGTGAGGTCTTCGAGCTGCTGATGGGCTCCGAGGTCGCGCCGCGCAAGGAGTTCCTGGTGCAGGGCGCCTACGACGTCGACGTCGAGGCCCTCGACGCCTGAGGTCCCGAGCTCGGGGACGGCGAGGTCACGGGCTCGTACGGTCGGGTTGCGAGGTGGCACCATCGTGGCGTGCCGTCGTACGACGTGATGGAGTCGGTGACCGAGAGCGACACCGAGGAGCTCTGGCCGGTCTACGACGCGGTGTTCCCAGACCAGGCCGACTACGTCGGGTGGCGGGTCGCGCTGTGGGACCGGCACGCCGCCCGAGCGGGCTTCCGGCTGGCGCGAGCCCGGGACGGCGACCGCCTGGTCGGCTTCGCCTACGGCTACACCGGCGACCGCGGCCAGTGGTGGACCGACCAGGCGGCCCGGGTCCTCCCCCCGAGACGGCCCAGACCTGGCTGGGTGGTCACTTCGAGCTGGTCAGCATCGGCGTGCTCGACGCGGCACGGGGCCACGGCGTCGGCGCCGGCCTGCTGCGTGCCGTGACCCGAGGGCTGCCGCACCGACGCTGGCTGCTGATGGCCACCGCGGACGTCGACGACCCGGCCCGACACCTCTACGCCCAAGAGGGCTGGCAGGTGGTCGGACCGGGTCTGCGCGACGGTCAGGTGATCCTCGGTCGGCAGCGACCTACGGACAGCTGATCCGCGGGTTCCACATCGAGTACAGCCCGTCCGGGCTGGGCTCCCACGCCCAGACGTGCAGCGACCAGAAGCCGGTGTCGCCCAGGAAGCGGTTGCCCGGAGGCGTGTACATGAAGCCCTGGTCGCCCAGGAAGGGCTGCGGCATGGTGCCCGTCGGGTCCGGCACGAGGTACTCCATCCCGGCGAACCGCACCTGACCCGACGGTCCCGGCGCGTAGATGAGCGCGGCCGGCTGGGTCGGGTCGCGTGGAGCCGATGTTGGCGGCGTTGAGCCAGTGGAACCCCATGCCGCCCATCGACGGGGTGTCGGTGTCCTCGATGCAGGTCAGCCCGTTGATGTCCTGGAACAGGGTGCTCCAGCCGGCGTCCTGGGCGGCGGCGAGGCTGTGGTACTGCGCCGTCGCGGCCCGGATCTGCGACGGCAGCGTCCCACCGTGGGCGCTCGGCGGGCGCCTGCGCGGCGTACGTCGCGCCGGCTGCGGCGAGCGCGAGCGCGGCGGTGGCCGCGACCAGCAGTCTCCGGATCCTCATCACGACCCCTCCTTCACCTCGTGCACCTCGTCGGCGACCAGGCCGTGCGCCTCCCGGTGCACGGTGTTGGCGGCGTCCGGCGAGGGTGCCTCGACGAGGCAGAAGATCGTGCTGGTGGCCTCGTCGACCCAGTAGCGCTGGTACTGCACGTCGTACTTGTCCTGCACCTGCAGGTCGGCCATGTGGGCCTTGGCGACGTCGTCGGCACTGACCGGACCGTCGAGGTGGTGCACGTCCATGTAGAGCGGCATGTCGTTCTCCTCCGTAGGGATTGCGGCCGACGTCGGTGTCGACCGGACTCCCGCACGGTAGGTAGAGCCGTGCCGGCCGGATCTTCGGGGGAACTGCCCACCTTCGCCCGGGCAGACACCCAGGTCCGGGGCCCGCTGGTCGTCCGCAGGAGCTAGGTGGAGGCGGGGACCAGGCCGATGCGACCGGGCCTGGGCGGCGGCGGCCGTGCGCGAGCCGACACCGAGCTTGGCGAGCACCGCGGAGACGTGGTGGTCGACGGTGCGGCTCGAGAGCACCAGCCGGTCGGCGATCTCGTCGTTGGTCAGACCCTCGCAGAGCAGCAGCAGCACCTCGTCCTCGCGCCGGGTCAGGCCGAGCGGGTGCTCGCGGGTACTCGCCCGGGCTCCTGTCGGGGCGCGGTGGCCGAGGTCCTTCATCCGCTGCCGGGTACGGCGTGCGGCGGCCTCGGCGCCGAGCGCTTCGAAGCGGGTGATCGCCTCACGGAGGTCGTCGTCGCAGTCGGAGTCGTACAGCGCCATCGCCGCGTGGTAGCCGCAGCCGAGGTCGTCCCACCGTCGGGCCGCCGCTCGGTGGTTGCCGGCGAGCCAGGTCGCCCAGGGCTCCGGCGCGGGCGAGACCGGCCGTGGGGCACCGAGCAGCCGCTGCTCCCAGACGCTGAGCTGGGCGTCCTCGTGGTACTCCAGTCGCGTGATCCCGGGGCGGACGACCTCGAGGTCACGGCCGGGCCGCGTCGTCGTCGCCGGCGAGCCACGCCACCTCGGCCCGCGCCAGCCGGGTGTACGCGATCCACTCGGCCTCGTCGACGCCGTCGGCCGCCTCGACGGCCGGGTCGAGCACCTCGAGCGCTCCGGGCAGCCCGCGGCGCGCCCGGACCAGGCCGACGGTGATCTGGGAGGTGAGCAGGTTGATCGGGCTGGCCTCCGTGGCGAGCACCCGTTCCGCGATGGCGATCGCGTCGTCCCACCCACCGGCGTCCATCAGCGCGATGGCCCGGTGGCCACGCAGGCAGGTGCCGTACGTCGGGATGTCGCGGTCGTCGCAGTAGGCGACGCCGTCGCGGTAGAGCCGCTCGGCCTCGGCGAAGCGGTACTGGGCGGCGTAGAAGGTGTAGGCGTTGGCGTAGGCGCGCCCGGCCTGGGCGCCCGGAGTCCGGTCTCGAGGGCGATGCGGAGGGCCTCGCGCATCGCCGGGACCCAGTCCTCGCGGCGGGCGAACGCCCCGAAGGCGACGTTGTTGAGGACGTCGCTGAGCACGTCCGGCTCCCCGATCGACTCGGCCATCCGTTGCGCCCGGGCCAGCATCTCGGGTCGCGGCGTCCGCGTCGGCCTCCCAGATCTGGAAGGCGTGCTGCGAGTACATCCGGGCGAGCTCGGGGTCGTCGCCGAGCGGCTCGAGGAGCTCGATCGCCCGCGTCCCCGGCTGCCTCGGACTCCGGGCCCCGGCACAGCCGCCACATCACCGAGCACAGCTTGCGCTGGTCGTGGCCCTCGCGCCGGGCGTCCCCGAGCTCTGCCAGAGGCCGATCGCGCGCTGCGCGCGCCTCGGCGGCCTGCGGCCAGCGGTCGACCAGGGCGAGCTGGTCGGCGTACTCGTCGTACAGCTCGGCGAGGGCCCGCGGGTCGTCCGGTGGGAAGCGCAGGGCGCGCTCGTACTGGGCGGCTGCCTCGCGGTAGGCACCCAGCGCCGCCGCCTGCCGCGCGGCGAGCGGGGCGAAGTCGCTGGACCAGGGCCGCGTCGCCGGCTCCCTCGGCGTGGTAGGCCAGCCGCGCGTCGTCGTCGTCGCAGGCTCGAGCGACCAGCGCGTCGAGGAGGGCCCGGTGACCGGCGGTCCGCCGGTGAGGCGGGATCGCCGGACTCGACGGCGCGCCGCGACAGCTCGTGCCGGAAGCGCAGGGCGTCGCCGTCGGCGGTGAGCAGCCCCGCGTCGACGAGCCGGTCGAAGGTCGCCAGCGTCGGACCGGTCGCCGCCGACGACCAGCGCGGGCTCCACGCGGAGACCGTCGAGGGCCGCGACCTCGAGGGCTGGTGCGGGCGTCGTCGTCGAGGAGGCGGCCCGGGCCAGCACGGCGTCGCGCACCGAGGACGGGATCACGTCCTCGCCGCCGCCGAGCACCTCGGTGAGGAAGAACGGGTTGCCACCGGTGAGCCGGTGGAGCTCCTCGGGGAGGTGCGGCGGTGCCCGCGGCCAGGCGTCGTACGCCGTCGGGGGAGAGGCGGGGCAGGTCGATCCGGCGGGTCGACCGCTGGCCGCCGAGCTCGCCGAGGGCGATGCGCAGCGTGTCCGCCGGCGCGAGGGCGTCGTCGCGGAACGTGACCAGGAGCAGCACCGGGAGGCTGCGCAGGCGGCGGCCCAGGAAGCGGAGCAGGTCGAGGGTCGCGTCGTCGGCCCACTGGACGTCCTCGACGACGAGCACGATGCAGCCCGTCCTGGGTCGCCGAGCCAGGTCAGGACCTCGTCGTAGACCCGCGTCGCGCGACGCGCCCTCGCGCGACGGCGTCGTGCGAGCGTCGCCGCCGACCTCGCGGGCGATGTCGTGGAACGGCGCCAGCGGGCGGGGGGTGAACAGGCCGTCGCAGGCGCCCCACACCCAGGTGGCGTCGCGCAGCCCGGACTGGAGCTCCTCGAGCAGCGACGACTTGCCGATGCCCGCCTCACCGGACACCAGCACCAGCCGGCCGTCACGCCCGCGCGCCTCCTCGGCGTACTGGCGCAAGGACGCCGAGCTGGGTCTCGCGCTCGAGCAATCCCCCCACGGGCCCCAGTGTCCACCCTCGGTCGGCCGGTCGTCCATGGGGATCGTGGGCGCCGCCCGTCGGTCGAGTCCCGCGGCGTCCGGCTCGACGCCGTGGAGCGCGGTCAGGCGTGGCGGGTGAGCAGGCCGGTGTCGACGTCGTAGAGGAACCCGCCCACGGCCGCCCGGTCGGCGATCAGGGGGTGGCTGCGGACCCGGCTGACGTCGTCGGCGAGCGCGGCGAGCTGGTCGGCCACGACGTGGAAGGGCTGCCACGAGGCGTCCATCCCGGCGGACTCCGAGACCCGCCGGTGGAGCTCCTCCTCGCTCGCCGACGCCATCGCGCAGCGCGTGTGGGGCACCACCAGGATCCGGTCGACCCCGAGGAGGTGGACGCCGAGCACGAGTGCCTCCAGTGCCTGAGGGGTCACCCGGCCACCGGGGTTGCGGAAGATCTTCGCGTCGCCGAGCTCCAGGCCGAGCAGGGCGAGCGGCACGATCCGCGAGTCCATGCAGGTGACGATCGCGACGCCTGCCTTGGCGATGCCGTCGAAGTTGCTGTGCTCGAACCTCTCGGCGTACGACGCGTTGGCGGCGAGCAGGTCGGCAAAGGGGTCGGTGGTCACGGGTTCACCCACGGACGCGAGGGTAGCGCCCGGGTCGCGGCGCCACGGAAGAGCAGTCAGCGCCAGGACGGCCGCCACCGCGGCACAGCACGCCGCGCCCGCGAACACGGTGTGCTCCTGGGGATCCCGGCGTGGACGAGCAGGTTGTCGTAGGCGTCGCAGCGCGTCGAGCCGCCGCCGCACACCTGCAGCGGCGGTGGGAGGTCGGAGGTCTCGGGAGTAGTAGCGCCGGAGCCCGATGGTGGTCAGCGCCGAGATGCCGACCAGCATCCCCACCATCCGCGCGACCACGACTCCTGCGCTGGCCAGCCCGTGCACCTCCGAGGTCGGTGCTGGCCAGCACGACCGCGTTGACCGGCGCCAGCGCGAGGCCGAAGCCGAGACCCGCCGACCAGGAGCGCCACGTTGGCGGAGGCGTGGGAGAGCGTGGCGACGTCCCACCCGCTCATCAGCACGAAGCCGAGCGTCGCGAGTGCCATCCCGACCGCGGCGACCACGCCGGCAGGAAGCCATCGGGTGAGGTACCCACCGGCCACGGCTCCGATCGGCAGCGCGACCAGGAAGCGGACCAGCACCAGCGCGGCCGAGACCTGGGAGCCCTGGTCGACGGTCGTGCGGGCGAAGATCGGGATGTCGATGAGCGCCGCGACCAGGGCGGCCCCTACGAAGAAGCTGACCAGCAGGGCGCCCCACGCCGGCGTACGACCCAGGGCGCCGCGGGGCACCAACGGGTGCTCGGCGGTCCGCACGTGCCAGACCAGGGCACCGGTGGCGACGACGGCGCCCAGGAGGTACCAGCGGCCCTGGGGCGCGAACACCTGCACCCGGGCGTCGGCGGTCGCGAACGCCAGGATCACCCCGGCCAGCGCGGCAGCCAGGAGCAGTGCGCCGACCAGGTCGGCCTCGCGCACGCTGCGCCACCAGCTCGGCAGGTCGACCAGCGGACGGCGCGCCGTCGCAGCTGCGCACCACGAACAGAACCGACGCGCCGATCGCGACCAGCCCGACAGGCGTCAGCCAGCGGCTCGATCCGGTGACCGGGATGAACAGCTGCCCCCACGTCACGTCGCTGACCAGCGCGGCTGGGCTGGACGAAGACCAGGACCCCGGCGCCCGAGCGCGACGGCGAGCAGGGCCGCGCCGAGCCAGTCGAACGTCGACCCGCCTCCGCCCGCCGGGCGGGACCGCGACCTGCGGTGCCGTGCGGTCGGTCCGGGCCAGATGGATCAGCGCCGCGAGCACCAGGCCGGCCACGAGGTTGATCGCGAAGATCACCCGCCAGTCGCTGACCGCCAGGACGAGCGGCGCCGAACAGCGGGCCGACGACGCTGCCGACCTCCTGCACCGCCGACACGACGCCCAGGGGACGCCGCGCCGGTCGACCGGGTAGAGGTCGGCCACCAGCGCCAGGGTCGCCGGGACCAGCCCACCACCGCCGACGCCCTGCAGGAAGCGGCCGGCCACCAGGCTCGGCAGGTCGTAGGCCAGCGCGGTGACCAGCGACCCCAGGGCGAACAGACCAGTGCGGCCACCAGGACCGGGACCCGCCCGCGCAGGTCGGCGATCCGCCCGATCAGGGGGAGCATCGCGACGTACCCGAGCAGGAAGCCGGAGACGATCGGCGCCCCGCGCTGGAGCTGGTCGATGGAGAGCCCGACGCTCGCCATCATGTCGGGCAGCGCGAGCACCACGACGTAGGTGTCGGCCGCCGCGAAGGCGACGGCGACCGCGGCGAGCCCCAGCAGGACCCGCGGCGAGCGGGTCACGGGGCGGTGATGTCCTGCGTCGTGCCGTAGTCGTCGAGGCCGAGGGTGTAGGTGACCGCCGGGTGGCCGGGGTAGAAGGCGCCGGTCAGGCTCGCCGTGCGCAGCTCGCCGTTGTCGGCGATGCCGTAGGACGCCTCGAAGTCGCCGGTAGCACCGGGGATCAGGTGCGCGACCGCCGAGCCCGGGACGGTCCCGGTGTAGGTGGTCAGCACCTCCTTGTTGTCCTGGCCGCCGCGGGTCTGGCCGCCCTGCTTGACGTCCTGCGTGGCCGCCAGGATCGCCGGGATGCCCTGGTCGGCGGTGAGCAGCAGGGCCGGGTCGGGGGCGCCGTAGTCGGCCGGGTCGACCGTGGTCCACCCGGGGTGAGCGGGATCTGGGCGTAGACCTTGCCGTCGACGGCCTTCATCGGCACCGGGAAGGCACCGACCGCGATGCTGGCGGTCAGCGTGCCGTCGAACGCGGGGGCGTCGGTCACCGTGCCGGAGGCACCCTTCACGCCCTGGACGCCGTCGGGCAGGTCGTCGGTGGACAGCGTCAAGGTCAGGCCGGAGGTGTCCTCGATCTTCTGCTCGGCGGTCTTCGAGCGCAGTCGCCGGGTCGACACCGGACGACGACGAGCCGCCGCCGCAGGCGGTGAGGGCGGGGAGGGCGAGCCCGAGCAGCACCACGAGGAGCGGGAGCGTACGGCGTCGCAGCATGGCGTCACCTTGTCAGAGCAGGGTCCGGGCGACCAGGTCCGGCGCAGGCGACGACCGGCTGGGCGAGCGGGACGCCGCTGCCGTCGCGGCGGCCGGTCGCCTCGGGCAGGTCGACCGGCGCGCCGCTGGCGGCCGCGGCCCGGGCCGGTGCCGCTCCGGCCCAGGCGAAGATCAGGGCGTCCTCGCCCTTGAGGAACCGGTGGCAGCGCACGCCCCCGGTGGCGCGACCCTTGCCGGGGTACTCGCCGAACGGCGTCACCTTGACCGCACCCGGCTCGGTGCCCGGCAGTGCGGTCGACGAGCCGCTCACGGTCACCACGACGGCCGGCGTCGGGGTCGACCGCACCGAACCAGACGACGTGCTGCCCGGCAGCCGAGCTTGACGCCGGCCATGCCGCCGCCACTGCGGCCCTGCGGGCGGACGCCGGCCGCGCCGAAGTGCAGCAGCTGGGCGTCGGTGGTGACGAAGCACAGCTCCTCGTCGCCGGTGCGGAGCTCGACCGCGCCGACGACCTCGTCGCCGTCCTTGAGCCCGATCACGTCCCAGTCGTCCTTGGCCGAGGACCTCGGGGTTGACCCGCTTGACGACGCCCTGGCGGGTGCCGAGCGCGAGCCCGGGACCGTCGGCCCGCAGCGTGCAGAGCGCGAGCGCCCGTTCGCCGGCTCGAGCGAACGCACCAGGTCGAACGGCAGCCCGCCTTGCAGGTGGGGTGGTTGGCCGATCCGGGCAGCGCCGGCAGGTCGAGCACGCTCAGCCGGACGAGCCGCCCGCGCGAGGTGAGCGCGCCGACCTCGCCGCGGGCCGTCGTCCGGACCGCCGAGACGACCACGTCGTGGTTGGCCCGCTGGCCGCTCGCCCGTCGGCAGCTCGTCGGAGGTCGTCCGGGCCAGCAGCCCGGTGGACGAGAGGAGCCGAAGCACGGGTCGTCGGCCACCTCGAGCGACGTCGCGGTGGCGGCGACGGACACGCCAGCCGACTCGAGCAGCACGGTCCGGCGCGGGGTGCCGTAGGTCTTCGCCACCTCGGCGAGCTCGTCGGAGACGACCTTACGCAGCAGCGCGTCGTCGCCGAGGATCGCGTCGAGCGCCTCGATCGTGCGCAGGAGCTCCTCCTGCTCCTTCTCCAGCTCGATCCGGGAGAACCGGGTGAGCCGGCGCAGCGGCATGTCGAGGATGTAGTCGGCCTGGATCGAGGTGAGGTCGAAGACCGAGATCAGCCGCTCCTTGGCGGCCGCAGCGTTGTCGCTGGAGCGGATCACCTGGATGACCTCGTCGATGTCGAGGATGGCCACCAGCAGGCCCTCGACGAGGTGCAGCCGGTCGGCGGCCTTGCTGCGCCGGAAGACCGTCCGTCGGCGTACGACGTCGTAGCGGTGGTCGAGGAAGACCCGCAGCACCTCACCCAGACCGAGGGTGCGGGGCTGGCCGTCGACGAGGGCGACGGTGTTGATGCCGAAGCTGTCCTCCATCGGGGTCAGCTTGTAGAGCTGCTCCAGCAGCGCCTCGGGGACGAAGCCGTTCTTCACCTCGATCACCAGACGCAGGCCGTGGTCGCGGTCGGTGAGGTCCTTGATGTCGGCGATGCCCTGGAGCTTCTTGGCCTGCACGAGCATCTTGATCCGCTCGAAGACCTTCTCGGTGCCGACGCCGTAGGGCAGCTCGGTGACCACGATCCCCTTGCGGCGGCCCGACCGTCTCGACGCGGGCGGTGGCCCGCATCCGGAAGCTGCCGCGACCGGTCTCGTAGGCGTCGCGGATGCCGTCGAGGCCGACGACCATGCCGCCGGTCGGGAGGTCGGGACCGGGGACGAACCGCATCAGGTCGTCGAGCGTGGCGTCGGGGTGGGTCACCAGGTGGCGGAGGGCCTGCACGACCTCGACCAGGTTGTGGGGCGCGATGTTGGTGGCCATGCCGACCGCGATGCCGGTGGTGCCGTTGACGATCAGGTGGGGGATCGCTGCCGGGAGCACGACCGGCTCGAGCTCGCGGCTGTCGTAGTTGGGCTTGAAGTCGACGGTGTCCTCGTCGATCGACGCCGTCATCGCCACGGCCGCCGGCGCCATCCGGCACTCGGTGTAGCGCATCGCGGCCGGCGGGTCGTCGGGGGAGCCGAAGTTGCCGTGGCCGTCGATCGTGGGCAGCCGCATCGACCAGGGCTGCGCCATCCGCACGAGGGCGTCGTAGATGGCCCCGTCGCCGTGCGGGTGGAGCCGGCCCATGACCTCGCCGACGACGCGGGCGCTCTTCACGTGTCCGCGGTCGGGCCGCACCCCCATGTCGTTCATCGTGTAGAGGATCCGGCGCTGCACGGGCTTGAGACCGTCGCGGGCGTCGGGGAGGGCGCGGGAGTAGATCACCGAGTAGGCGTACTCGAGGAACGACGACTCCATCTCCTGCTTGATGTCGGTGTCGAGGATGTGCTCCTCGAAGTCGTCGGGGAGGTCCTGCCGGGTGGTGCCGCGTGCCATGGGGGCATTCTCCCCGGCGCCCCCGATGCGGTGACACGGGGCGCGCCGAGGTACGGCGGGTGGTCCGGGACGAACGCGTGCTCAACCTGATGATTGACAAAGGAGGACACCGCGTGATGAGGTGTGCTCAACCAGACAGTTGAACACGAGAGGAGCCTCCCATGACCACCGTGGTCGTCCAGGCCGTCGCCTCGCTCGACGGCTTCATCGCCCGCCCCGACGACCTCCCGGGGCCGATCTTCGACTGGTACGAGGCCGGCGACACCGCGCTGCGCTTCAACCCCGACCACGTCTTCCACGTGTCCCAGCAGTCCAAGGACTACCTCGACGCCTCCGACACGCGCTGCCAGGTGATCGGGCGGCACCTGTTCGACATCACCGACGGCTGGGGCGGCCTCCCCATCGTCGGCGACCGGGTCTTCGTGGTCACCCACCGCGACGCCGCGGAGTGGCAGCAGCGCTACCCCGACGCGCCGTACACGTTCTGCACCGGCGGCGTCGAGGACGCGATGCGCCGGGCCACCGAGCACGCCGGCGACGGGACCGTCGTGGTCTGCGCCGGCGACGTCGGCGGGCAGGTCGTCGCAGCCGGGCTCGCCGACGAGCTGGCGATCGACCTCGCGCCGGTGTTCCTGGGCCAGGGCAAGCGGTTCCTGGGCGCGTTCACCGACGAGATCGTCCTCGACGACCCGCGCGTCGTGACCCAGGGCGAGCGAGTGCTCCACCTGCGCTACGCCCTCCGACGGTGAGCGTCGGAGGGCGTAGCGTCGTTCAGGAGGTCAGCGAGCCCGCACGGTCCTGGTCGCCGAGCTCACCTTGAGGTGGATCAGGGTGCCGCGGAACCGCCACTGGAAGGTCGAGGACTTGGTGAGCTTCACCGAGGCCTTCGCCACGCCGGTCGCCGACGTGGTCTTGGTCGCGACCTTCGACCACCCGCCCCCTGCCTTCTTGTACAGCGTCACCGGGAGGTGAGCAGCGGGCCGGCCGGTGCCGGCGTCGGTCAGCTTGGTGGACAAGGTGACGTTCTTGCCCTGGGCCGCGCTGGCCGGGCCGCCGATCGTCAGCTTGGAGGCATCGATCTGGGCGACGCTGAACCGGCCGTTCTCGCCCGTCGCGTCGGGGCTCGCGGTTCCGCTCGAGGCGCCGGCGGCGCCGGACGTGCCACCGTTGACCTCGGTGATGAGGACGGTCCTGGAGAGGAAGGTCTTGTACTGGACCGAGATCCGGCCGCCGCCCCCGCCGCCACCGTCACCACAGCAGCCACCGCCGCCGCCCTCGCCGCCCTCGGCGAGGAGGATCCCGCCAAGGTTCACGGTGTTCCCGTGGACGATGATGCCGCCGCCGGAACCACCGCCGGATGCGCCGTTGCCGCCCTCGGCGCCGTTGCCGCCGTCGACGACCACATCTGCAGTGCCCAGGAGCGTGACGGTGTTGCCGAAGAGCCCGATGGCGCCGCCTCCGCCGCCGCCGGCGGCCGGGGAGCCCGTTCCGTTGCCGCCCGCGCCGCCGCCGCCGCTGCCGCCCTGCAGGGCGATGGTCAAGTCGCCGTACGCCTTGCCTCCCGGACCCGCGGTGCCGGTGCCGACATCGCCACCGCGGGCACCCTTGCCGCCGAAGCCGCCGCCGCCGGCACCGTTGGCGGGGTTGCCGCTCTGGACACCGCCACCGCCCGGGCCACGGCCCTTCTGGGTCACGTCGATGCCACCGGCTCCGCCGCCCGCGCCTCCGGGGGTGGGGATCTGCGCGACATCGAAGTTAACGGCGCTCGTGCCGTTGCTGACGATCTCTCCGCCCAGGGTCAGGGAGCCCTTCGCCTTGAGCTCGAGAGGACGGCTGCCGGTGGCGGTGATGGTGGCGCCGCTCGGGATGGTCAGGCTGGCGAACGAGAAGACGGCGACACCGTGGACGTTGGAGCCGTGGATGGTCACCGACGGTCCGGTGAGCGTCAGGGTGCTGGTGTTGGCGGTGTATGAACCGGGCGCCAGGGTGACACCGGCTGCGGTGGCTGGCTGCGCCGAGACCAGCATCAGCCCGGTCAGCCCGGTGGCGGCGCAGGCCGCGATGGACATCGACCTCTTGAGATTGCTCATGACAAATCCTCCGTATGGCCGCGCCTGACCACGGGGCATGGCCGGGGGGCAGCCGAAAGTCTGGCCTGCGCCGGACCCGGCCCGCAACGGATTCGGCAACCTTTGCGAAACCTCCGGCCGCTAGATTCTCCGGTGTGACCGCCGCCGACGCCGAAGCACCCGTCGCGCCCCAGCACTGGGAGGCCGACGTCCTGCTGCGCGACGGCGGTACGGCGCACATCCGGCCGATCCGCACCGATGACCGCGACCTGCTGGTCGACTTCTACAGCCGGGTCTCCGACCAGTCGAAGTACTACCGCTTCTTCTCGCCGATGCCGAACCTGTCCGAGCGCGACGTCAACCGGTTCACCCACGTCGACCACGTGCACCGGGTCGCCTTCGTGATGCTGCTCTCGGGGCGGATGATCGCGCTCGGCAGCTACGAAGGGCACGTCCCCGGGACTCCCGGCTCCGACACCGGCGAGGTCGAGGTCGCCGAGGTCGCCTTCCTGGTGGAGGACTCCCAGCAGGGGCGCGGGATCGGCCAGCTGCTGCTCGAGCACCTCGCGCAGGCCGGTCGCGAGCGGGGGATCGAGCGGTTCGTCGCCGAGATCCTCCCCGACAACCACCGGATGATCCAGACCTTCCGCGACGCCGGCTACCGCCTGGTCAGCGGCTACGAGGACGGCGTCATCTCGCTGGAGTTCCCGATCGAGCCGACCGACACCGCGATCGGCGTGATGTCGAGCCGCGAGCATCGCGCCGAGTCCGCCTCGATCGAGAAGTTCTTCCACCCGCGGTCGATCGCGGTGATCGGCGCCTCCCGACGCCAGGACACCGTCGGCCAGGCGCTGGTGCGCAACCTGGTGCTCGGTGACTACACCGGACGGGTGTACGTCGTGAACCCGACCGCCAAGGCGGTCTCCGGGCTGCCGGCCTACGCGGCGGTGGGGGAGATCCCGGGTGACGTCGACGTCGCCATCGTCGCGGTGCCGGCCGAGTCCGTGCAGGACGTCGTGCTCGACTGTGCGGCCAAGGGCGTGCACGGGCTGATCATCATCTCCTCGGGCTTCGCCGAGGTCGGCGAAGAGGGTCGCCACCGGCAGCGGCGCCTGGTGGGGCTGTCGCGGTCCTACGGCCTGCGCGTCATCGGGCCCAACTGCCTCGGGATCATCAACACCGACCCCCAGGTCAGCCTCAACGCCTCGCTGTCCACCCAGAAGCCGGCGCGCGGACGGGCCGGGTTCTTCTGCCAGTCCGGAGCCCTCGGAACGGCGATCCTGGAGAAGGTCAACAACCGCGGCCTCGGCCTCTCGACGTTCGTCAGTGCCGGTAACCGGGCCGACGTGTCCGGCAACGACCTCCTGCAGTACTGGGAGGAGGACGACTCGACCGAGGTCGTGCTCCTCTACCTGGAGTCCATCGGCAACCCGCGCAAGTTCAGCCGGATCGCCCGCCGGGTCTCGCTGCGCAAGCCGATCATCGCCATGCGGTCGGGTCGCACCACGCAGGGAGTGCCGATGGGCCACTCGGTCCGCAAGATCGGAGCCCCGCCGCAGGCCGTCGACGCGATGTTCCGTCAGGCGGGCGTGATCCAGGTCGACACCCTCGACGAGATGTTCGACGTCGCCCAGCTGGTCGCGCACCAGCCACTGCCCCGTGGCCGCCGGGTCGCCATCGTCGGCAACTCCGACGCCCTCGGTCTGCTCGCGGCCGACGCCGCCGCCGCCGTGGGACTCGTGGTCGCACGCTCGGTCGCCCTGGGCGCCGACGCCACCGGCCCCGACTTCGAGGACGCGCTGGACGCCGCGATCGACGACCCCGAGGTCGACTCGGTGGTCGCGGTCTACATCCCACCGATCGACGTGTCGGGCGACGAGGTGGCCGACGTGCTGGCCGCGGTGGGGGAGCAGTCCGACAAGCCCCTCGTCTCGTCGTTCCTGGGCGCCGAGGGCGTCCCCGAGCTGCTGCGGGTGCCCGACGTGGCCGGCTCCACCGCCGGCCGCGGCTCCGTGCCGTCGTACCCCGCCGTGGAGGCGGCGGTGCGCGCGCTCGCCCGCGTCGTCGAGTACGCCGTGTGGCTGCGTACGCCGAACGGCTCCGTGCTGGTGCCGGACGGGCATCAGCCCCGGTGTGGCCAAGGCGCTCGTGCACCGGCTGCTCATCGACCACCCGGACGGCGTCGAGCTCGAGCAGGGCGACCTGCACGCCCTGCTCGCGGCCTACGGGATCGACCTGTGGGCGGCCCGCTCGGTCACGACCCTGCAGCAGGCGACCAAGGCCGCACGTGAGCTCGGCTGGGACGTCGTGCTCAAGGCCACCACCGACCGGCTCCGCGAGCGGCCCGACCTGGCCCACGTGTGGCGCAACATCCTGCGTCCGGCCGACATGCGGAACGCGTGGGAGGCCCTCAGCCTGCTCATCGACGACTCCGAGAGTGCCGGGTTCGTCGTGCAGAAGAACGCCCAGCCCGGGATCCCGCTCACCCTGCGCAGCATGGAGGACCCGCTGTTCGGCCCGGTCGTCTCGTTCGGGATCTCGGGCCCGCTCACCGAGCTCCTCGACGACCGTTCCTACCGGATCCCTCCGCTGGGGGCCCACGACCCGGCCGGGATGATCCGCGAGATCAAGGCGTCACCGATGCTGTTCGGCTACCGCGGCTCCGAGGTGGTCGACGTCGACGGCGTGGAGGACCTGATCGCCCGGGTGGCCCAGCTCCAGCACGACCTGCCGCAGGTCTCGACCCTCGACCTGTCGCTGGTGCTCGCCGGGGCGGACCACCTCACGGTGCTCACCGCCCGCGCGCGGGTCGACCCGGTCTCCGACCCGCGGTCCGACTGGTTCGTGCGCCGGATGCCGGCCGCGGTCGAGGACACCATCCCGGGCTGAGCGGCCCGCGGCCCGGCGTGACAGACTCGGCCCCATGCAGGGTCTGAAGGAGGCGATCGACCGCACCGGGTACTACCCCGAGGTCGTCGCCGACGGTGTGATGCGAGCGGTCGCGGGCGAGGACGTGATGTCGTTCTTCGTCCACCACGAGCCGACGTTCGACCGCGACGAGGTGCGGCGCCACCTCACGGTCGTGGTGCTGACGCCGAGCCGGCTCATCCTGGCCCACACCGACGAGCACGAGGGCGACGACATGCTGCCGGCGCCGTACACCTCGACCTCCACCGAGGCGATCTCTCTGGCCTCGGTGAAGTCGGTCGTGGTGACCCGGATGGTCACCAACCCGCACCGACGGACCGACCCCGGCGGCCGAGGCCGTGCTGACCATCGGCTGGGGCGGGGTCTCGCGTCTCGACCTCGAGCCGGCGACCTGCGGCGACCCCGAGTGCGACGCCGACCACGGCTACACCGGCACCCTGGCGGCCGACGACTTCTCGATCCGGGTGTCGGCGGCGGCCGACGGCCCCGACGCGGTGCCGACGCTGCTGTCCTTCGCCGACTCCCTGTCGGCTCGGACGCAGGGCTGAGCCCACCTCGATGAACGGTGGCGACCCCGTCGAGGGGTTCCTCGACCCCGGGTACGGCGCCCGGTCGCTGGCCGACGTGCTACCCGCAGTGGCGGTCGCCCTCGGACGTGCGGCCGCCACCGAGCACCCGGCCGGGCTCCACCTGCCCGAGGCGCCGTCGTACGTCGTCTTCCTCCTGGACGGACTGGGTGCCGACCTGCTCGCTGCCCACGCCCACGCGGCGCCGTACCTCTCCGCGCTCCTGCGCCCCGAGACGACCGCCACCTCCGGGGTGCCGTCGACGACGGCGACCAGCCTGACCTCGCTCGGCACCGGCCTTCCGCCGGGCGCCCACGGCGTCGTCGGCTTCACCTCGCGCGTGCCCGGCTCGAGCCGGCTCCTCAACGCGCTCTCGTGGGACAAGGACGTCGACCCGGTCCAGTGGCAGCCGCACCGCACCATGTTCGAGACCCTCCAGGCCGCAGGGGTCGCGGTGACGACCGTCAACAAGCGTGAGTTCCGTGGCTCCGGGCTCACCGTCGCGGCCCAGCGCGGGGGCGACTACGTCGGTGCCGACCGGGCGGGGGAGCGCGTGGCCGGGGCCGTGGCTGCCGCGACGCCCCGGCCCTCGTTGACCTACCTCTACGACGGAGACCTCGACTGGACCGGCCACCGCTACGGCGTCGCCTCGGCCCAGTGGCTCCAGCAGCTGGCCATCATCGACGCCGAGGCCGAGCAGCTCCGCGACGCGCTGCCGTCGTACGCCCGGCTCCTCGTGGTCGCCGACCACGGCATGGTCGACTGCCCGTCCGGCCGCCGGGTCGACCTCGACGACGACCCTGCGTACCGCGACGGGGTGGTGCTGATCGGTGGCGAGGCGAGGTTCCGCCACGTCTACTGCGCCGGCGGCGCCGTCGACGACGTGGCCGCCCGGTGGCGTGGGCTCCTCGGCGACCGAGCCTCGGTCCTGACCCGCGACGAGGCGATCGCGCGGGGCTGGTTCGGCGCCGTGTCGGCACCGGTGCTGCCGCGGCTCGGTGACGTCATGGTCGCGGCCCGTGGCAACTGGGGGCTGTTCTCGCCGGCGGACTTCCCCTACGAGCTGCGCCTGGTCGGTCTGCACGGCTCGCTCACGCCGGTGGAGATGCGGGTCCCCGTGCTGGTCGACTGAGCGAGCCTGCTCAGGGGCCGGTGGCGACCGGCAGGGCCGGGTCGGTGATCCAGCCGCTCCAGCTGCCGGAATAGAGGGCGGCATCGTCGAGGCCGGCCAGCCGGAGCGCGAGCAGGGTCTGGCACGCGGTGACTCCGGAGCCGCAGTACGCCGCGACCTCGACACCGTGGTCGACACCCAGGGAGGCGAACCGTCCGCGGAGCGCCTCGGCCGGTGCGAAGCGCTGGTCGGGGCCGGTCAGGTCGGCCAGCGGGGCGCTCACCGCACCCGGGACGTGGCCGGCCACGGGGTCGATCGGCTCGGTCTCGCCGCGGAAGCGCTCGCCGGCCCGGACGTCGAGCAGGACACCCACCCGCGTCAGGTCGCCCGCGCCTGCGGCGTCGACGACCGGCAGGTGACCGGGACTGCCGACCAGGTCGCCGGGGGCCGGTGTAACCGGCTCGGTCGACAGGCTGCGACCGGAGGCGACCCAGGCGCTCAGCCCGCCGTCGAGCACGAGGACGTCATCGTGGCCGTGGTCGCGCAGCAGCCACCACAGCCGGGCAGCGGCGGTGGCCGGCCCGTCGTCGTACGCCACGACGGTCGACGACCCGGAGACGCCGGACCGACGCATCGCCGCCACGAACCGCCCCGACGACGGCAGCGGATGACGGCCGCCGGCGCCGGGCGGGTCGGCCAGGTCGTCGTCGAGGTCGACGTAGGCCGCGCCCGGGAGGTGACCCGCGTCGTAGCGCGCACGGCCAGGCGGCCCGGTGAGGGCCAGGCGGGTGTCGAGGAGGACGGCGTCGCCGGGGATCGAGGCGACGTCGACCAGCAGGCCGGGTCGCAGCATCAGGAGCCGAACGGCAGCGGCTCGGCCGACAGGGCGACGGACTGGGCGCGGGCGGCGGTGAGCCGGCGTCGGTGGTGCTGGCGGCAGAGCACCTCGTAGGCGACCTCCGCCGGTGGCCCTTCAGGAGTCTCGACGTCGCCCACCACGATCACCTCTCCTTCGACGACCATCACGCCGTCCTCGGTGCGGGCGTTGTGCGTGGCCCGCTTGCCGCACCAGCAGAGCGCCTCGACCTGGAGGACGTTCATCCGGTCGGCGAGCTCGACCAGGCGTCCGCTGCCCGGGAAGAGCCGGGTCCGGAAGTCGCTGAGGATGCCGAACGCGAACACGTCGATCTGCAGCTCGTCGACGACCTTGGCGAGCTGGTCGATCTGGTCGGTGGTGTAGAACTGCGCCTCGTCGCAGATCAGGTAGTCGATCCGGGCACCCGCGGTCAGCGAGTCGACGACGTAGCGCCAGAAGTCGAAGTCGCGGTCGACCTCGATCGCGTCGTGGGTCAGGCCCAGCCGGCTGGAGAGGATCGCCTCGCCGGCTCGGTCGTGGGTGGTGAAGATCCGCCCGGAGCGGCCGCGCTGGGCGTGGTTGTGGTTGGTCTGGAGGGCGAGGGTGCTCTTGCCCGAGTCCATGGTCCCGGTGAAGAAGTGGAGTTCAGCCATCGCGCGGGATTGTGCCACCTCGCACCGGCCCGCCGACGCCCTGACCGGCAGCCGTCACCCGAACGGATCGTGAGCCGAGCCCTCGAGCAGGCACGATCTCCTCGAGGCGGCTCCGGCGACCGGTGTTAGGTTGCCTTGCATGCGTCCACTGCTCGGGGCGGCCGCGGCCGTCGCTGCTCTCGTCGTCACCGCTTCAGCCGCCCAGGCTGTCACCCACGGAACCCCGGACGGAGACGCCCACCCGGCGGTGGGAGGCCTGGTCGCCGACCAGGCGTTCTCCGACGGCACCTGGACCTACTGCTCGGGATCGCTGATCGCGCCGCAGGTGTTCCTGACCGCGGCCCACTGCGGCGAGGGTGGCGACGACCGGATGCGGGTGACGTTCAGCAGCGCCTACCACGACGGCGACCCGGTGTACGACGGTACGTTCCACGCCGACCCTCGCTACGGCGGCGCCGCCAGCGATCCTCATGACATCGCGGTCGTGGTGCTCGACAGACCGGTCCCCGGAGTCACCCCGGTCCGACTCCCGGCCGCCGGCTCGCTCTCGGGTCTCGCGCACGGCGCGCCGGTGACCGCCGTCGGGTACGGGGCCTACCAGGTGACGAGCGGGAAGGGGGGCGGCCACCAGTACCTCTACGACGACGTCCGGCAGGCCGGCACCGGGTCGCTCGACTCGGTCACCACGTCATGGCTCCGGATCTCGGAGAACCCCGCCACCGGTGACGCGGGCGGCTGCTTCGGCGACTCCGGCGGCCCGAACTTCCTGGCCGGCACCGACATCGAGGCCGCGACCACGATCACCGGCGACTCGGTGTGCCGCTCGACCAACACCGCCTACCGCCTCGACACCGACTCGGCGCGAGCTTTCCTGGGCGGCTACGTCACGTTGCCCTGATGCGCCGGACGGGCGGGCGGGCGCTCCCGCACTCGTCCCGGCGGCCACGAGTTCCGGTCAGGCTCGGCCTCCCCGTGTCGGTCGAGCCCTCCCGGTGATCGTGGGCCTCTGGGCACCCCTCCGTCCAGAGAACTGCCATGACCGTAGGGCCGTGCGGAGGCGTCTCGTGGCACAACGGACCAGGAGCGGCCGATCGGTCGCCGAGAACTAGTCGCTGGGGGTCAGACCGCCGGCCGGGCGGCGGCCCGAGGCGCTCCGACGGTCTACCAGTGCACGCCCTTGAACATCTTGGCCATCATCAGCTGCTCCGACTCGCGGGTGCCGGAGGCGGCCTGGCCCTTGGCCGCGGCGGAGTCGGGGAACACCTGGTAGGCCATGTTCAGGACCCGGAACGCCAGCTTGGGGGCGACCGTGTGGGCGACCGCGCCGACGTTGCCGAGCAGCGTGTTGATCTCGTGCGGCCTCTCGACGATCGCCTTGATCACGAGATCGGCTGCCTGCGCCGGCGAGATCGTGGGGAACTTGTCGTAGATCTTGGTCGGGGCGATCATCGGCGTCCGCACCAGCGGCATGTGGATGCTGGTGAAGGTGATGCCGTGGCCGACCACCTCGGAGGACACGACGTTGCTCCACGCGTCGAGCGCGGCCTTGGAGGCGACGTACGCCGAGAAGCGCGGCGGGCTGGTCTGGACGCCGATCGAGGAGATGTTCACGATGTGGCCGCCGTTGGCCTTGCGCAGGCTCGGCATCAGGCCCATCACCAGCCGGATCGCACCGAAGTAGTTGAGCTGCATGGTGCGCTCGAAGTCGTGGAACCGGTCGTGGGAGAGCCGCAGCGACCTCCTGATCGAGCGGCCGGCGTTGTTGACGATGACGTCGACCTGGGGGAGGTCGGTGGCCAGGCGTTCGCAGAGCGCGTCGATCGCCTCGAGGTCGGACAGGTCGCACTGGTAGACGTAGGCGGTCCCGCCGCGGTTCTCGATCGTCGCGCGGGTCGCCTCGAGCTTGTCCTTGCCGCGGGCGACCAGCACCGGGATGCCGCCGGCCTGGGCGACCTTGAGCGCGACCACCTGGCCGATGCCCGAGGAGGCGCCGGTGATCACGACGTACCTGCCGGTGAGCGCTGCCCGCGCGGCGGGGTCGTTGCCGGTGGACTGGTCGAGGTGGTCCTCCCAGTAGCTCCAGAGGGTGCGGGCGTAGGACTCGAAGTCGGGCACCGCGATGCCCGAGCCGGCCAGCGCCTTCTCGGTACGACGCGAGTCGAACACCGGTCGGAACGACGAGTGGCCCAGCACCTCGGCCGGCACCCCGAAGCGGCCTACCGTCTGGTCGAGGACGGCCCGCACCGGTCCGGTGCGGACCAGTGCCTCGGTCAGCCGGAGCGGGCGCCACGCCGAGGGGACCAGCGACATCAGCCCGCTCGCCGTACGACGGTCGACCGGCGTCGCGAACTGCGGTGCGCCGGCGGCGCCGCACAGGGTGTTGATGACCTCGATCACGGGCTGCGGGTCGGGGTTGACCAGGTGGAACGCCTCGCCGTCGTGTCCGTCGAGGTGGGCCAGGTGGTCGATCGAGGCGGTGACGTAGTCGACCGGGACGACGTTGGTGTCGCCGAGGTCGGGCCCCACGAGCGGGAGCCAGGCAGGCAACCGGTCGCGCAGCGTCTTGATGAGCGGGAAGAAGTAGTAGGGACCGTCGACCTTGTCCATGTCACCGGTCTCGCTGTGGCCGACCACGATCGCCGGGCGGTAGACGCGCCACGGGATGGTCGCCTCGTCGCGGACCAGCTTCTCGGACTCGAACTTGGTGCGGTGGTAGGGCGAGGTGAGGGCCTGGCCGACGTCGAACATGGTCTCGTCGAACGGCCCGTCGAACTCGCCGGCCGCGGCCACCGAGCTGACCTGGTGGAAGCAACCGGCCCGCAGCGCCTCGGCCAGCTCGAGGGCGTGCCGGGTGCCGCCGACGTTCATCTCCTCGTTGGTGGCGTCGTCCGCGGTCATGTCGTAGACGGCGGCGAGGTGGAGGAAGTGGTCGATCTCGCCGCGGTGCTGCTTGACCCAGGTGGGAGTCACCCCGAGCCGCTCGGCGGTGAGGTCACCGACCACCGGGACGACCCGGTCGGTCTCCCAGAGCTCGATCATCTTCTGCAGGCGCGGCAGTGAGCCCTCCCGCACCAGCACGTAGATCGTGCCGTCCCGGTGGTCGAGGAGCTCTTCGACGAGGTGTCGCCCGATGAACCCGGTGGCGCCGGTGACGAAGTACGACATGCGTGGACCCTACTCGCGCCGCTTCGCCGGTCGTCCGCCCGAGCATCCGCCAGGGGTGAGGCTGGGGCGGACGACCGGTCACGCGCTTCCGGTCGTCCGCTGGAGAGTCGCTGTGAGGGGAGGCTGAGGCGGACGACCCGGGAAGCGGTGGCCTGGGTCAGGTGCCGGCGCCGTCGCCGGGGCCGCCGAACATGATCTCGTCCCAGCTCGGGACCGAGGCGCGGCCGCGGGTCTTCTTGACCGGCTTGCGGGCGGGTGGCTCGTGCCGGCGGGAGTCGTCGGAGTCGTCGTCCGCGTCGTCTGAGTCGTCGGCGTCGCTGCTCTCGGCCGCGTCGGTCTCGGCCTCCGCCGCGTCGTCGTCGAGGTCGGCCTCCACCGGCGCCTCGGCGCCGAGGGCGGCGCTCTCCTCGGCCCGGTCGTGGGCGACCTCGGGCTGGGGGCTCTCGCTGACCAGCTCGATGGCGTCCTCGCCGAGCGGCAGCTCGTCGGGCGGTACGGCGGACAGGTGCCGCCGGCGGGCGTCGGACAGATCGTCGCGGCTCGATGCGGCAGCCGTGGCCTCGGGCTCGTCGGCGATCTCACCGAGCAGCCAGTGGGCGTCGTCGTCATCGGCGACGACGTAGTTGCCGGGGGCGTCGAAGGAGAAGTGGGCCGCTCCGACGCGGCCGCTGGTCGCGTAGGAGCCGGTCAGCGTCCACCGCCCGTCCTCACGCCGCCAGGCGTCCCAGGAGACGGTGTCGGGGTCGACGTTGAGGGAGCGGAGATGTCCGCCGACGGCGTCACCGAGCGTCCGCGAGGCGGACGTCGCGCCCCCTTCGACCGGGCGGCGGCGGATCGACGCGCGCTGGGCGCGCTGAGCGACGTGGGCCCGTTCGGCCAGCACCGGCGCGGCGTAGGGCATCACCTTGTCGACCGACGTGCCGGCCACCTGGGCGACGGACTCGGCCGACTCCCCGGCCCGGATCCGTGCCTGGATGTCCCGCGGGCGAAGCGACGATTCCATCTGTGTCTCCCACTGGCCGGTCCGTGCCTGGTCGCCACCGGGGTCGGGCTCCTGGCCTGATGCGGCGGCCCGGAGCCGGTCGTCGACGTCGACGGTGAACTCCACCCCCGCGTCGCTCACGAGCAGCAGTGACCGGCCGTCCTCGCTCACCCCGGTGAGCCTGAGGTGCACCATGGCTCCGACTGCTCCTGCCTCGCTCCCGCCCGTACCTGCTCCGGTGCGCTGAGCCTACGCCAGCGCACGCCTCGCGCCCCGCTCCCGCGACGGCGCGCCCCGAGCCGCCGCACCGGCCGCCGAGAGGGCCGCGAGCGCCCGGTCAGGCGCCCAGCACCCGCCGCAGGTAGTCGTTGGCGAACACCCGGTCGGGGTCGAGCCGGTCACGCAGCGCCAGGACGTCACCGAAGCGCGGGTACGCCGGTGCCAGGTCGGCCGCCGTCCGGGTGTGCAGCTTGCCCCAGTGCGGGCGGCCGCCATGCGAACACATGACGTCCTCCATCGCCTGCAGGTAGGCCGTGTGGGTCGCCCAGTCGGAATGCTGGTGGGTGTGGAAGGCGAGATAGAAGGAGTCGCGGCCGTACGCCGTCGACAGCGGGACGTCGTCGGCCGGCGCCACCCGGATCTCCACCGGGAAGCTGATCTGCCAGTCGGAGTCGTCGACCACGCGGCGCACCTCGCGCAGCGCCTCGAGCCCGGCCTCGCGTGGCACGGCGTACTCCATCTCGCGGAACACGACGTGGCGAGGCGAGGTGAAGACCCGGTGGGCCACGTCGCTGTAGGTACGGGCGGACAGGGCTCGGGCCGCCACCTGGTTCAGCCGGGGGACGATGCGGGGGACGCGGTTCCCGGCCGCGGTGAGCGCCCCGAAGACGGTGTTGGAGAGGAAGTCGTCGTCGAGCCAGCCCCGGAACCGCGACAGCGGCTCGGCCTCGGAGACGTCGGCGTCGAGGCGGGTGTTCTGCTTGACCAGGAGCCGGTCGGTGTGGGGGAACCAGTACATGTCCGCGTGGTGGCTGCCGGCCACCATCTCGTCGAAGGAGCCGAGCGCCTGGTCCCACGCCATCGGCTGCTCGTCGGCCCGGAGCAGGAACAGCGGCTCGACCGCGAAGGTGACCTGGGTCAGGATCCCCAGGGCACCGAGTCCGACCCGGGCGAGCTCGAGGACGTCGGGGTTCTGCTCGGGGGAGGCGTCGAGGACCTCACCGGTGCCGGTGACCAGCTGGAGGCCGACCACCTGGGCGGCCAGCCCGGCGGTCACCCCGCCGGTCCCGTGGGTGCCGGTCGAGATCGCCCCGGCCAGCGTCTGCTCGGCGATGTCGCCCATGTTGTGCAGCGACAGTCCGAGCCGCTCGAGCTCGGCGTTGAGGACCTTCAGCTGGGTCCCGGCCCAGGCGGTCACGGTCATCGCGTCCCGGTCGACCGAGACCAGGCCGGTCATCCGCTGCGGGCGCAGCATCGCGTCCTCGGGGGCGGCGATGGCGGTGAAGCTGTGGCCGCTGCCGACCATCTTCACCGTGCCGCCGACGCGCCGGGCACCGGTGACGGCGGCCACCACCTCGTCGACCGAGGTCGGGGTGATCACGGTCCGGGGCTCGGCGGACTCCAGGCCCGCCCAGTTCTGCCACTGCACGCGCGCAGCCTAAGGGGCGGCCGAGTGCGCCTCGACCACGGCGCCGGGCCCGCGCGGCACCAGCCGTGGCAGCCAGAGCCCGATCAGGGCGGCGACGACGCCGCCGCCGAGGGCCACCAGGTACGACGCCGACGCGCCGTGCGAGTCGATCACCAGGCCGGCGAGGGCCGCTCCGGGAGCCAGCCCGGCCGCCAGACCGGTGTGGATGATCGCGATCCCCTCGGTCAGCCGCGGCCCCGGGACGGTCTGCTCGACCGCCGTCATGGTCGCGATCAGGGTGGGCGCGATCGCGAACCCGGCGACGAACAGCGCGATCCCCATGCCCACCATCGATCCGATGAACGACAGCGGGACCATCACCAGGGCCAGCACCACGGCGCCGAGCCGGACCCGCTCGGCCGACGACCAGGTCCACCGGAACGTGCCGGTGACCAGGCCGGCCAGCAGGCTCCCGAGCGCCCAGGCGGCGAGCAGCACGCCGGCGTACGGCTTGGCACCCTGCTCGGCGGAGAAGGCGACGGTGCTCACCTCGGCGGCGGCGAACATCGACCCGAGCGCGAAGCGAGACGGTCGCGAGAGCGACCACCGGCACCCAGGGCATCGGCGGACGCGGCCCGGCGTCGGGGGCGGACCGCTGCGGGGTCGGCTCGGTGCTCCGTTGCATCGCCAGCGCCAGCGACCCGAGCAGGCCGGCGACCAGACCGAGGCCGAGCGCCGACCAGGGATGCCACTGGGTGGCGAGGACGGTGGCGATCGTCGGGCCGACGATGAAGATCGCCTCGTCGATCACCGACTCCAGCGCATAGGCGGTCTGCACCTCGACCGGCTTCCCGGCCAGCACGAACGACCAGCGAGCCCGGACCGCCGACCCGATCGGGGGGTACGACGCACCGGCCACCGCGGCACACAGGTAGGCCAGCCCGGCCGGACCGCCCGACTCGACGGTCCAGATCAGGCCGCCGATCCCCGCGGCGAACAGGGTGGCGACGACCGGGAGCACCCGGGACTGGCCGAGGTGGTCGAGCACGCGCCCCTGCACGACGGAGCAGAGACCGTTGGCGATGGTGTACGTCGCGGAGAGGCCGCCGGCGAGGCCGTACGAGCCGCCGAGGCCGGTCACCAGCAGCACGATCCCGAGGGTGTCGATCGAGATCGGCAGCCGCGCCACGAACGCCGTCAGGCTGAAGCGCAGGGCACCGGGATGGCTGAGCACGGTCCGGTAGCGGGTGAACATTGCTTCGCGAGCGTAGGGCACGATGGACTGGTGAGCCCCACCGACGTCACGCCGTACGACGCGCTCCTGCTGGTCTCCTTCGGCGGCCCCGACGAGCCCGAGGACGTCGTGCCGTTCCTGGAGAACGTCACCCGCGGCCGGGGCATCCCGCGCGAGCGGCTCGAGGAGGTGGGGGAGCACTACTTCCTCTTCGGTGGGAAGTCGCCGATCAACGAGATCAACCGCACGCTGCTCGCCGAGATCCGGGCCGACCTGGCCGAGCACGGCATCGACGTGCCCGTCTACTGGGGCAACCGCAACTGGGACCCCTACCTCAGCGACGTCGTGGCGCAGATGAAGGCCGACGGCGTGACCCGGGCCGCGTGCTTCACGACCAGCGCCTACTCGTCGTACTCCTCGTGCCGGCAGTACCGCGAGAACCTCGCCGACGCGGCGGCCGCGGTCGACGGGGCCCCGGTGCTCGAGCGGCTGCGGTCCTACTGGAACCACCCCGGCTTCGTCGACCCGGTCGTCGACTCGGTGGTCGACGCCGTGCGCTCCCGCGACCGAGGCCCGCATCGTGTTCGTCACCCACTCGATCCCCGACTCGATGAACGGCGGCAGCGGCCCCCGGGGCGGCGCCTACCTGGCTCAGCACCGGGCCGCGGCTGCCTACGTCGTCCACCGGGTCGCCGAGGTGACCGGCCGGTCGCACGACCACGACCTGGTCTTCTGCTCCCGCTCCGGGCCGCCCCAGGTGCCCTGGCTCGAGCCCGACGTCAACGACCACCTCGAGAAGCTGGTCGCCGAGGGGGTGCCCTCGGTGGTGCTGGTGCCGATCGGCTTCGTGTCCGACCACATGGAGGTCGTCTACGACCTCGACACCGAGGCGCTGGCGACCGCGGAGCGGCTCGGGCTGGATGCCGTCCGGGTGCCGACGTCGGGCACCGACCCGCGGTTCGTGGCGATGGTCCGCGACCTGCTCGTCGAGCGGGCCGCCGTCGAGCGCGGCGACCCGGTCGACCGGACCGCCGTGGCCGGGGAGCCGGCCTGCTGGGACGTGTGCGCCGCCGGTTGCTGCCCCAACCCACGCGGGACCTGCGCCCTGCGCTTGAGCGGCGATCGGAGTGAGCGACCACGACCCGGTCGCGCTGCGCGACCTGGCGGTGGCGACGGCGCGGGAGGCCGGCGAGCTGATCGTGCGGCTGCGCCGCGAGGGCGTCGAGGTCGCCGGCACCAAGTCCAGCGACATCGACATCGTCACCGCTGCCGACCGCGCCTCCGAGCGCCTGGTCCTCGACCGGCTCCTCGGCGCCCGGCCCGACGACGGGCTGGTCGGCGAGGAGGGCGACGACCTGCGAGGCACCAGCGGTGTGATCTGGATCGTCGACCCGATCGACGGCACCGTGAACTACCTCTACGGCCTGCCTCACTTCGCGGTCAGCATCGCCGCCGAGGTCGACGGCGACGTCGTGGCGGGGGTCGTGCTGGCACCCGGCGCTCGGGCTGGAGTACGTCGCGACCCGGGGCGGCGGCGCGACCTGCAACGGACAGCCCGTCCGCCCGCGGCCCGTCGTACCGCTCGGACAGCGGCTGGTCGGCACCGGGTTCAGCTACGAGCAGGAGGCGCGCACCCGCGAGGCGGCGTACGTCGCCCGGCTGCTGCCCAGGATCCGGGACATCCGCCGCCTCGGCTCGTGCGCGCTCGACATCTGCGCCGTCGCCGACGGCCATCTCGACGGCTACGTCGAGGAGGGTGCCCACATCTGGGACCACGCGGCCGCCGGACTGATGTGCTCCGAGGCCGGGGGCGTGCTGGAGGTCGACCCGGTCGCCGGGCGGCAAGCGGCTGCTGTCTGGCCGCCCCGGCCGACGGCTTCGCCGAGCTCCGGGAGGCCGTCGTGGACGCCGGCTTCGTCGGTGGCGAGGGGCCGCACGCGCCGGCCACCGAGTCCTGACCGACCGTTTCCGAGCCCGCGACCGGCGAGGGGGTTGACCGGTCCGGCGACGGGGAATAGCCCGACCACACCTTCTGTTCATGAGACACGGCGCGACCGATGATGCGGTCTGCTCGGGCTTCGGGCACAATGCGGCGCGCCGCTGACGAGGGCGCTGGGTCACCGGCGCAAGGATGGGGAGAGAGAACACAACGCATGGCCACCGACTACGACGCACCGCGCAAGAACGAGGAAGACCAGTCCGAAGAGAGCATCGAAGAGCTCAAGGCGCGTCGGCACGACAAGAACTCCGGGAAGGTCGACGAGGACGAGGCGGAAGCCGCCGAGTCCTTCGAGCTGCCCGGCGCCGACCTCTCGCACGAGGAGCTGGCGGTCGAGGTGATGCCGCGCCAGGAGGACGAGTTCACCTGCATGAGCTGCTTCCTGGTCCACCACCGCAGCCAGCTCGCGGACGAGAAGCGGCTCATCTGCCGCGACTGCGCTGCCTGAGCAGGAGACCGCGAGGAACGAGCGGGCTCCGTGGGCTCAAGCAGGTCGAGCGAGCCGTGCTGAGCGTGTCGAGACCCTGTGACGGTGCTCGGGGCGCCGACCTGGTTCGGCCCGTGGTCTCGACAGGCTCGACCGACGAACACCGCCCGCCCGGGGTCACCGGGCGGGCTTCGTGTTCACCGACCATCGGGGCGGTCAGTCCTTCTCCAGCTGCGGGGGCAGGTGGCCGGCCGACCGGCGGTAGTAGTTCGCCGCGCGGCGCTGGGCGAACATCCGGGCCAGCGCCACGAAGGTGCCGCTCGCCACGGCCCAGGCGACCGCCTCGCCGGTGTCGCACGTCGGGGTCGGCGGGGTTCTCCGGCGGGTGCTTGCCGGTGGCGGCCTTCCACCCGGTGTCGAGAGCCTTCTTGGCGACCGCGGCGGCCAGCAGCGCGGACACGAGGGAGAAGGCGGTCCAGATCTTGCTGCCGCCGTCGGAGTCAGCCATGGCCGCAGGCTATCGCGAGGCCTGGTCGCCCGAGATCACCCGGATGGCGGTGGCCAGGTGCTCGGGGTCGCGGGTGCACACCAGCCAGTACGGCGCGGGGTCCCGGTCGTCGTGCAGGGTCACCCGGACCGCCCGCTTCAGGTAGGGGCGCAGCAGCAGGTAGGCGCGGGCGTCGGCGCCGGGACCGGCCACCCGCCGGGTCTCCGCGGGGTCGAGCGCCTCGGCGCTGCCGAGGTACTCGCCCGGGGATCCGGGCCCGGCCGGCCTCGCAGCCACCCGTCCTCGACGACGACGCGCGAGGAGCGCCGTAGGCAGGAACAGCAGCGCCATCAGCACCGGCCAGGACCGCGGTGGCCGACCAGGCCGCCGCTGGCCGGCATCGAGACCACGAACGCCAGCCAGAACATCGCCACCAGCATCGTCCCCTGCACCCACCAGCGCAGCGGGACGCTGAGGCGCTCGTGGTAGGCGGACCGGGTCGGGGTCGGCGCTCACGGCACGAGGGCACAGCCTATCCACCCGGGCGGCGCCGAGGCTCGGGGATAGGGTCCGATCCGTGTCCGACCCCGGCCTGCCCGTCGCCGTCCAGCGGCTCGACCGCGACCTCCCGCTCCCGTCGTACGCCCATCCCGGCGACGCCGGCGCCGACCTGATGACCACCGTCGACCTGGTCCTCGCAGCCCGGCGAGCGGGCGCTGGTGCCGACCGGCATCGCGATCGCCCTCCCCGAGGGGTACGTCGCGCTGGTCCATCCCCGCTCGGGCCTCGCCGCCCGGCACGGGCTGTCGATCGTGAACACCCCCGGCACCATCGACGCCGGCTACCGGGGCGAGATCAAGGTGCTGCTGGTCAACCACGACCGCACCCAGCCGGTGGAGCTCCGGCGCGGTGACCGGGTCGCCCAGCTGGTCGTCCAGCGGTTCGAGCGCGCCGTCTTCACCGAGGTCGAGGCCCTGCCCGAGTCGGTCCGGGGCGCCGGGGGATACGGTTCAACCGGAGTCCAGACCCAGGAGACGACACACTGATGTTCCGCCGCAGGCGCTCGGCCGACGAGTCCGAGACGACCGACGCGTCCGAGACCAGCCGCGCCGATCGACCTCGAAGACGACGACGACGACGCCCCGCCGGCCTTCGAGGCGCCCCTCGGACCCTGGGACTCCGACGACACCCCCGACGACGGGCTCGACCGGATCGACCTCGGGTCGCTGCGGATCGCGGCCCTCGAGGGCACCGAGCTCCAGCTCCAGGTCGACGAGCAGACCGGCGAGGTCCAGGCCGCGATGCTCGCCGGCCCCGACGGCGCGCTGGAGCTGCGGGCGTTCGCCGCACCCCGCAACGGCGACCTGTGGAGCGAGGTCCGGCCGCAGATCGCCGGCGACGTCGCCCGCACGGCGGCACCGCCACCGAGCGCGACGGTCGCTGGGGTGTCGAGCTGGTGTGCCAGATGCAGGTCGTGAGCCCCGAGGGCAGCCGGGTGATCCAGCCCTCACGGATCGTCGGGGTCAACGGCGGGCGCTGGCTGCTGCGCGGCACCTTCCTCGGCCGTCCGGCCCTCGAGGCGGACGACGCCCAGGCCTGGGAGGACGCCCTGGCCGCCGTCGTCGTCCACCGCGGCACCCATGCGATGCCGGCCGGCGACGCGCTGCCCGCTCGTGCTGCCGCAGACGACGCCCAGCGCCTGGCCTGACCGGCCGCCACCCCCGCACGACGCCGACCGAACTACCCTGGGACCCATGGGCGAGAAGAGCAAGCTGCGGCGCACGATCAGCAAGTGGGCCAGCTCCGACGAGCAGCACGCCCGTGAGCTGCGCGCGACCACGCAAGGCCGGGCGCTGCGACCTGATCTCCCAGTGCGCCGACCGCACCCCGGTGCGGCTCCGCGGCACCCTGAAGACCGTGACCCTGCGACCCGCGCGGCGGCGTCCCGGCCCTCGAGGCCGAGCTGTTCGACGGCTCCGGCGTCGCTGGTCCTGGTCTGGCTCGGCCGTCGCGAGATCGCCGCGATCACACCGGGACGACCGATCGAGGTCGAGGGCCGGATCGGGCGCCACGGGCCCGACCGCATCATCTACAACCCGCGGTACCAGCTGCTGCCGTGACGACTCCCCACCCCGGACCGCACGCCGGCACCGGCGCGACCCCGCCGACGACCGAGACGCGTCGAGGCCCTCGTCCGCCGTCAGCTCAGCGCCGCGCTCGGCGGCCGCCGGGGCATGGTCGAGGCCGCGATCCCGACCCTGGCCTTCACCGTGCTCTGGCTGACCACCCGCAACCTGACCGTGGCCGTCGGCACCAGCGTCGCGGTGGCGCTGGTCGAGCTGGTGGTGCGGCTGGCCCAGCGGCAGACCGTGAAGTTCTGCCTCAACGCCCTGGTCGGCATCGGGATCGGCTGGTTCTTCGTCCACCTCGTCCGCGAGCCGCGGTGGGTCCGCCGACGACCAGGCGCTGGCCTACTTCCTGCCGGGCCTGCTCTACAACACCGGGTACGCCGTGGTCTTCGGGCTCACCTGCCTGGTCGGCTGGCCCTTCGTCGGCTTCATGATCGGCAGCGTCACCGGTGACCCGACCGCCTGGCACGAGGACCGCCAGGTGGTCCGGCTCTGCTCCCAGCTGACCTGGCTGCTGGTCCTGCCCTGCGTCGTCCGCGCCGTCGTGCAGTGGCCGCTCTGGCTGGCCGGGCACTCCGGTGCGATCTACGCCGGTACCGCGGTCGCCGCCATCGGCGTGCTCAAGGTCGTGATGGGCTGGCCGCTCCAGCTCGCCGCCTTCGGTGCGATGTCGTGGCTGCTCGGGTCGCAACCACACCCCGCTCCAGCTGCGGCCGGGTCAGCCCTTGTCGTGAGTCCGCGGTGACTCGGACTTGTCGGGGCTGAGCAGCTCCTCGAGCTCCGACTCCACGTCGGCACCCGCCACGAACAGCAGCTCGTCACCCGCCTCGATCGGCTGATCGCCGTCGGGAGCGTAGACCTGTCCGTCGCGCAGGATGGTGACCAGCGCGACGTTCTCCGGGAAGGGGATCAGGCCTGACGGCTTCCCGACGTACGGCGAGTCGTCGGGCAGGGTGAGCTCGACCAGGTTGGCCTGGCCCTGGCGGAACGTGAACAGGCGCACCAGGTCACCGACCGTCACCGCCTCCTCCACCAGCGCCGACATGATCCGCGGGGTCGAGACGTTGACGTCGACGCCCCACGCCTCGGTGAACAGCCACTCGTTGTTGGGGTGGTTGACCCGGCCGACCGTGCGCGGCACGGCGAACTCGGTCTTGGCCAGCAGCGAGGTCACCAGGTTGGCCTTGTCGTCGCCGGTGGCCGCGATCACGACGTCGCACTGGTCGAGGTGGGCCTCCTCGAGCGACGACAGCTCGCAGGAGTCGGCGAGGAGCCACTCGGCGTCCGGCACCCGCTCGGGGCGGATCGACGCCGGCTCCTTGTCGATGAGGAGCACCTGGTGGCCGTTGGTGATCAGCTCGCGGGCGATCGAGCGGCCCACGGCGCCGGCTCCGGCGATGGCGACGCGCACGCGCTACTCCTCTGGACCTTCGTGGATGATCTGGTAGGCCTGCGCCGCATTCTCCTCGCGCATCACCAGGTGGAGCAGGTCGCCCTCCTGGATCACGGTCTCGCGGGTCGGCAGCATGCCCTCGCCCAGCCGGTCGATCCAGGCGATCCGCGACCGCGACTGGGTCTGGAAGTCGACGGTCTGGTGACCGACCCACGGCGTCGGTGCCGGGACCTGGTCGACCCGGATCGTGCCGGAGGGATCGCGGAAGTCGGGCTCGGCGCCGGCCGGGAGCAGCCGCCGCAGCACCTGGTCGGCGGTCCACTTCACGGTGGCGACGGTGGTGATGCCGAGCCGCTGGTAGACCTCGGCGCGGCCGGGGTCGTAGATCCGGGCGACGACATGGTCGATCCCGAACGTCTCGCGCGCGACACGCGCGGCGATGATGTTGGAGTTGTCACCGCTCGAGACGGCCGCGAACGCGTCGGCGCGACGGATCCCGGCCTTCTCCAGGACCTCCTGGTCGAAGCCGTAACCGGTGACCTTGTCCCCGTTGAAACCCGGTCCGAGGCGGCGGAAGCTGTCGGGCTCGCTGTCGATGACCGACACCGTGTGGTTGCGGTCCTCGAGGCTCCGGGCGAGGGTCGAGCCCACCCGGCCACAACCCATGATCACGACGTGCACGCTTGGAACCGTATCGTGTCCCCACGTGGGTGTCGGCGACGTCTCCAAGCGGATCCTTCTGGGTCGCAAGCTGAGGAGTTCACAGCTGGGCGAGACGCTTCTGCCGAAGCGCATCGCCCTACCTGTGTTTGCCAGTGACGCCCTGTCCTCGGTGGCCTACGCGCCTGACGAGATCTTCCTGACGCTGTCGCTGGCGGGGGCCTCGGCCTACGTCTGGTCGTGGAAGATCGGGATCGGCGTCGCGATCGTGATGCTGACCGTCGTGGCGTCGTACCGGCAGACCGTCCACGCCTACCCCAGCGGCGGAGGCGACTACGAGGTCGCCTCGGTCAACCTCGGCCAGAACGCCGGCGTGACCGTCGCCTCAGCGCTCCTCGTCGACTACGTGCTCACGGTCGCGGTGTCGATCTCGTCCGGTGTGCAGAACGCCGCGTCGGCGATCCCCTGGGTCTCGCACCACGAGGCACCGGTGGCCGTCGCGCTGGTGGCGATCCTCGCGGCCCTGAACCTGCGCGGCGTCCGCGAGTCCGGTGCGTTCTTCGCGCTGCCGACCTACGGGTTCATGATCGGCGTGATCGGGATGGCGATCTACGGCGCGGTGCGCGCGTTCGCCGGCAACCTGCCCGACGTGGAGAGCGCCCAGGACCACATCATCCCGGCCCCTGGGTACGGCAACCTCACCGGACTGGCTCTGGTCTTCCTGCTGGCGCGGGCGTTCTCGTCCGGCAGCGCGGCGCTGACCGGCGTCGAGGCGATCTCCAACGGCGTCCCGGCGTTCCGCAAGCCCAAGAGCCGGAACGCCGCGACCACCCTGCTGCTGCTCGGCACGATCGCGATCACGATGCTGCTCAGCATCATCGTGCTGGCCAACAAGATGGGCCTGAAGTACGTCGACAACGTCGACCGGCTGCGGGGTCCGGAAGGCCAGAAGATGCCTCCGGGGTACGACCAGCCCACCGTCATGGCCCAGATCTCCAAGGCGGTCTTCGACACCTTCCCTCTGGGCTACTACTTCGTGATCGCGATGACGGGCATCATCCTGGTGCTGGCCGCCAACACCGCGTTCAACGGCTTCCCGGTCCTCGGGTCGATCCTGGCCCGCGACGGCTTCATGCCGCGGGCGCTCGGCTCGCGCGGTGACCGCCTGGCCTACAGCAACGGCATCATCCTGCTGGCCAGCTTCGCGATCGTGCTGATCGTGGCCTTCGACGCCCAGACCACCCGGCTGATCCAGCTCTACATCGTGGGTGTGTTCGTCTCGTTCAACCTCAGCCAGCTCGGCATGATCCGGCACTGGACCCGATACCTGAAGACCGAGACCGACCCCGGCCGGCGACGACGCATGATGCGGTCGCGGGGGATCAACACGTTCGGCCTCGGCATGACCGCCATCGTCTTCGTGGTCATCCTGCTCACCAAGTTCCTCGCCGGCGCCTGGATCGCGATCCTCTCCATGATCGTCTTCTTCGCGATCATGAAGTCGATCCACCGCCACTACGAGAACGTCAACCGGGAGCTGGCCGCCGACGAGGAGGACCGGGTCCTGCCGACCAAGGTGCACGCCATCGTCCTGGTCTCCAAGCTCCACAAGCCCACCCTGCGAGCGCTGGCGTACGCCAAGGCGTCGCGGCCCAACGTGCTCGAGGCGGTCTATGTCGCCGCCGACGACAAGGCGACCAAGCAGCTGATGAAGGAGTGGGAGGAGCGCAACCTCGGCGTCCCGCTCAAGGTCCTCTACTCGCCCTACCGCGAGATCGTGAAGCCGATCATCGACTACGCGACCCAGATCCGTAGTGCCAACCCGCGCGGCGTGGTCGCGGTCTACATCCCCGAGTACGTCGTGGGCCGGTGGTGGGAGCAGCTCCTGCACAACCAGACCGCCCTCCGGCTGAAGGGCCGGCTGCTCTTCACGCCGGGCGTGATGGTCACCTCGGTGCCCTACCAGCTGCAGTCGTCGCAGATCGCCAAGGCCCGCGAGGAGCGCGACCTGGCTCGGGTGAAGGCCGGCGACCTGCGCCGCGGCACGGTGGAGTCCAGCAGCCAGGTGCCCCCGCGTAGCCAAGTGCCCCGGTGACCGGCTCGCGCCCGGCCCGGCGCCGGCGACGCGAGCGCACCGCTCGCGGTGCCTCCCACGTCGGCGAGCGCTTCGAGGCCGAGGTCGGCCCGGTCGCCCACGGTGGCCACTGCGTGGTGCGGCACGACGACCGCGTCGTGTTCGTCCGGCACACCCTGCCGGGGGAGCGGGTCGTCGTCGAGGTGACCGAGGGGCATGACGGTGACCGCTTCTGGCGCGGCGACGCCGTGTCCGTGATGACGGCGTCACCCGACCGGGTACCGGCGCCGTGTCCTTACGCCGGGCCGAGCCTGTGCGGTGGCTGCGACTTCCAGCACGTCACCCCTCGGGGCCAGCGCGCCCTCAAGGCGGCCGTGGTGCGGGAGCAGCTGACGAGGCTCGCCGGGCTGGACGTGGCCGTGACCGTCGAGGAGGTGCCGCCGACGCTGCGGTGGCGCACCCGGATGCGCTACGTCGAGCTGCCAGGCGGTGCCCGCGGCCTCCACGTGCACCGCTCCGACGAGGTGGTCGAGATCGACGACTGCCTGATCGATGCGGGCGGCCCGTCCCGGGTCAGCGAGGCCGTCGAGACGTCGTACGGCGCCCACGACTTCGTCGTCCAGCCCGAGGGGTTCTGGCAGTCGCACGTCGAGGCGCCACGCGTCCTCGTCGAGACCATGCTCTCCCTGCTCCGGCCACAGCCGGGGGAGCGGGCGCTCGACCTCTATGCCGGGGTCGGGCTGTTCGCCGCATTCCTGGCCGACGCGGTCGGGCTGGCCGGACGGGTGGTGGCGGTCGAAGGCTCCGCACCGGCCTGCCGGGACGCCCGGGCGAACCTGCCGTCGACCGTGCAGGTCGCCCACGGCTCGGTCGACCGCGTGCTGACGTCGTCGTACGACGAGCCCTTCGACCTCGTCGTCCTCGACCCACCGCGGGAGGGTGCTCGTCGCACCGTCGTCGAGCAGATCGCCGACCGCGCACCCCGCGCCGTCGCCTACGTCGCCTGCGACCCGGCGGCCCTCGCCCGTGACCTGGCGACGTTCGCCGGCCTGGGCTACGCCTTGCGCGAGCTACGCGCCTTCGACCTGTTCCCGATGACGCATCATGTGGAGTGCGTCGCGCTGCTGGAGAGAACCGGCTCTGACCTGGGGCGGAGCGGTTCTCGATGGACGACTCGTTGACCTTCGAATTCCGTCCCCACGGCGCGCTGTAGGCCGGCATTGCCCGTCGTCCGGCGCTGGGCACCCGGGGGCGCACCGTTGTTGCATACGGGCTGCGGTGGCGGTTCAGACGGCTACGACAGCAGGGCCTGGGGTCGAGAGGCGATGGAGGACCCTGGCTTCGAGCTGCCCTGGGAGCAGGTCGCGCTCAGGGCGTTGATCAGGCCAGCCAGTCGAAGTACGGCCGCTCGGCGGTCTCCCGGAGCTTGGCGGCCATGCGCAGCGGTACGCCGGCCGCTCGCGCGGCGAGCGCTGCCTCACGGGGTCCCGTCGCGGCCGGGTCCCGTCCAGACGCCGTGCGCCGCCCTGAACACGACATCGGGTAGGGCACCGGCTCGGCATCGATGCCACTGGCCATCTGGCTTGCGCGTCCCGTCACCATGGAGGACGTGAAAGGAGCACGTGACCGACTTGCGGTCGACCGGAACGAAACGCTCGAACGGTTGGCACACCTCACCGGCGACTACGACGCCGTGTTGGCGGCGTCTCGGGACACCAACGCCGACGACGAGCACGACCCCGAAGGGTCAACCATCGCCTTCGAACGGTCGCAGATCGGGGCCTTCGTTCGCCAGGCGCAGCTCCACCTCATGGAGATCGATGCCGCCATACAGCGGCTGGACGAGGGGACCTACGGAACCTGCGAGCGGTGCGCTGGGGCCATCGGCAACGACAGACTGGTGGCCAGACCTGTGGCTCGGACCTGTATCCACTGCGCCGGTGCCCGCTGACATCGACGTGCGGAGTGCCGCGTGTCGCCGACGGCACGTCACCTGCCACGCACGTTGCACGGTACGCGGGGTGGTCTCCATGGCTCAGCGCAAGACCTCCTGATGGGAGGAGGTTGCGACATGAGGATGAGATGTGGGCTCGGTTGCGAGCGAGTCATGGGGCAAGGCGCACGGCACGGGCGTCGGGGCTGACGACCGGTGGGGGCCCGCTCACGTGGCGCGAGGTGGTGGTGTGCGCGTCCCCGTAACCGGGCGCGTACGCGTCCGCACCTGACGACAGCCTGACTGGTCGGGCACAACGCCGTCTGGAGAGTCCGGATCTTGGTGTTTTCTCAGGTCGCGCCGACAGGCTCTTGCGGAGCCACCCCCCACATCCCGAAAGGACGCCCGTGACCGACCCGGCCATGCCGCGCGGCCGCCACGCGGCGCGTTACGCCGCCGCCAAGGTGCCCGAGATCGTCGCGATCTTCTGGGTGATCAAGATCCTCACCACGGGGATGGGCGAGGCCGCCTCGGACTACCTCGCCTTCACCAACCTCATTCTCGCGGGCGTGGTGGGCGCCGGTGGGCTGCTGTTCGCGATGGTCTGGCAGTTCCGTACCTCGCACTACCAGGCCTGGCCGTACTGGACCGCGGTGGCGATGGTCGCGGTGACCGGCACGATGGGTGCCGACTTCCTACACCGCTTCCTCGGCATCTCCTACGTCGTGACCACCCCCTTCTGCGGTCTGGTGCTGGCGGCCGCCCTGACCTGGTGGTGGCTCTCGGAGCGCACCCTGTCCATCCACAGCATCACCACCCGACGTCGCGAGCTCTTCTACTGGGCGACCGTGATGGCGAGCTTCGCGTTCGGCACCGCGGCCGGAGACCTGACGGCCACCTCGTTGAACCTCGGCTACTTCAAGTCCGGTCTGCTGTTCGGGATCCTGATCCTGATCCCGTGGGTGGCCTGGCTGCTGGGGTTGAACGGCGTGGTCGCATTCTGGGCGGCCTACATCCTGACCCGGCCTCTCGGGGCGTCGTTCGCCGACTGGTTCGCCAAGCCGCCCAGCCGGAGCGGACTCGGGTACGGCGACGGCCCGGTCACTCTCGTCCTCTTGGCGGCGATCGTGGTCCTGGTCGCCTGGGTCTCCGTGCGGGAGCGCAAGGCGCAGCCGCGGCCCGAACTGCAGGAGCTCGAGGCCGACCGGGTCTGAGGGGTGGACGCCGCCGGCCCACCCGGACTCTGCACACCCCACGGGGACGACGGCTCAGGTTGGATGTCCAACGTGTCTGCCTCAGAGAGGCAACGGTCGCGGCCGCATGACGGGGCCCGGTCCCCAGGCATCATGGACGGTGCGACGCGAGCAGTTGGACTCGCTGCTCAATCTCCGGCTTTCGGCTCTGGAGGGTGTGCGAACGTCAGATAGACCGACACGACCAGGATCCAGAGACCGCCGAGCAGGCCGGCCCCACCTGCGGGTCCGGACGGGAGCATTCCGCCGACCGACAGCACGAGCAGAACGAAGCTGAAAACCGTGAGCCACCTGGGAAGTACGCCGTAGATCGAGCCGGCGATCGCGCATGCGCCGATCATCACCGCATTGGGAGCGGTCGCCACGCGCGCCGTATCCCAACCGGTGAGCAGCAGGATCCGCGCGGCGGCAGGGTCGCGAAAGTGGGACGCGGTTGCCATGACCGTGTCGAGGACAGCGCCGAGCATCCAGAGCGTCGCCGCGCTGCTCACCCCGCCGAGCGCCGCGACCACGGCGAGTTGCTCCGAACCAGCCCGCACGCGCGCCCACAGCGGGCCCAAGAACACCAACTGGAGGGCGAACGCCAGGAGGCTCAGACATGCACCGATTTGGAGTCGATGGAAGTACTGGACATACGTTGATACCAGGTCCCCGGCCGGGGACGTGGGATTGATGCCTTCAGCCGTCACGTCCGCTATCGCGGAACCGGCAGAGCCGATGACCACAGCGAGTGCGCCGCACAGGGCCGCCATCCGCACTGTCAAGTGGTGAGCGCGGGTCCGGCGACCTGGGATCTGCGCAACCGGGATCTGGGCCATGGCGCCTCCCTCCGAACCACAGGTGCAGGGGTCACGGTCGCACGCGTTGGTAACCGCGGCAAGGAGGAAACGGGGCCCACCTAGCGAGGCCGAAGCTTCCATCTGAGCGTCGCCGGTGCTCGTACGGCAGCGATCTGAAGACCGACTTGTTCCAGCCCGCCGTAGCACAGCGTGACGTGCTGCGCCGCGGGGGGGTGTGACGCAGGATCTACCTGCGGTGACGATGTACCGGGCCCGGGACAACCATCGATATGCCTATCCACCGGACGCTGTGCCGTCGTGACGGCGGCAGGTGAGGGCGCGGTGATGTGGCCCGGCCTACGATTCCGCTGCCGTGTGGTTCCTCGGCATGGGCGGGCTGATAGTGCTCGGCGGAAACATGTTGTCGTTCGCCGGGTTGATTCAGCGGCGAACGATGTAGAGCACCTCGGCATGTGCGAGCACGGACAGCGGTGCGGGCGATGCAGTCAGTCGCTACCGGGCCCGTCCCTTGCAGCGGCTTGAGTGCGGACAGGCACCCGTCCACGGACGTCGCCTGGTAGGCATCGCGCTGGGTCGTCGTCCAAGCCGGGTGGCTCGTGGCCTGAGAGTCGATCTCGGCGCGGGCGGCTGTGTTGCCGTCATTCTGCGACCAAGCCTTGCCCTTGGCGGCGCCGATCCCGGCCCGGCGGAAGGTTCTGCTCTCGAGTCTTGCCGCCGCAGCCCGTGGCGACGACGCCAAGCACCACCACCACCAGCCAGTCGACGCACGCAAGGAGTGTGCCCGGGTTTGAGGTCCCAGCGGGTTCGTCGCAAGATCGTGACGTCTACGCGTCGCCTTCCCATCGGCATGCGAAACGTACTGACAGTGGTGCGGGTGAGGGCGTTGGGAAGACGCGCATCGGGGATGATGATTCGGACCGCTGGCGTGGAGACAAGGGATGGTGATGACCCAACCAACGCTCTTCCTGACGGTGGGGCTTCCGGCCACGGGCAAGACGACTGCGGCTCGTCGCCTCGAGGTCGACCATCACGCTCTTCGTCTCACCAAGGATGAGTGGATGAAGGCGCTCTACGGCGAGCAGAACCCGCCGTCGGCTTCCGACGTGATCGAAGGGCGGCTGATCGACATCGGTCTGCGAGCCCTCGCCCTGGGAACCAATGTGGTGATCGACTTCGGCTTATGGGGTCGTGACGAGCGCTCGTCCCTGAGGCAGGCGGCAGCCGACCGTGGCGCCGGTGTGGAGATGCTGTACTTCGAAGTCCCTCCAGACGAACAGCGGAGGCGACTCGACCAAAGGCAGACTGACGCACCGCACACCACGTGGCCTATCTCTGACGAGGAGCTGCTTGGATGGGCCGCGACCCTGCAGGTTCCGACGCCAGGAGAGATCGACGGCGGCGAGGCGATCGATGATCCGCCCACGGACTTCGACACATGGGACGCGTGGCGCCTGGATCGGTGGCCACCTTCAGTCGGCTGACTGCAAACCGCTCATTCGGCACGAGCGCCCTGACGGCGGCATGTTCGGACATGGCATTCGTATCCAGCCCGAGCCGTGATGCAGACTCCGCCGATGATGGGGGGAATGTCCGCTGAGCAAGCGCACGCGGTCGACGAACTTCTCGACTGGTGTCAGGTGCTGGGCGTGGACGCTCTCCTGGGACGCGTGACCCGAGAGCACAAGGACCTTGATCTGCTGACAGGGGGGCGAAGGGGTAGCTCGTGGAGTCTTCGGTTGGGGGCGGTGGGGGCACCGATGGCTGTGGCTCGCTGGGTTCAGCGCTCCGGAGGCGATCCGATCGGAGACATGTGCTCGTGCACGATCTTCCACGCCCCGTCGTCGTTGACGAGCACCATCGTCGTCTGCTGGTCGGCCGAGATCGGGTTGCCCCCGAGAACCCCGCTGTAGCGGCCGTTGAAGGTCACCACTGCGACGTCGGCGAAGACGTTGATCGCAAGGTCGGCCATGTCGACGCTGTTCCCCTCGAGGATCGAGAAGAACGTGCGCTCGTCTGCGGCGTTGGCGTCGGCTCCCGCCCGGAGGGCGCCGTCCTTGAACGAGGTGAACTTGGGCCCGTAGCCGTGGAACGACTCCAGGAGGTCGAAGTCGCGGGCGGCGCAGGCTGCCCAGATCTCGTCGAGACGCTGGCGTACTTCGGTCTGTTGCTCGGGGTAGGTATCGGAGAAGATGTCGCTGTTGGCTGTCGTCGCGGTCATGGCGGTTCCTTTCGGGTCGAGGTGGGTGCCGCGACGCTACTGCGGGCATCGAGGGGTCTCCATGACCGAGCATCCGGCTTCCTTGACGATGCGTCCGGATCTGCTCTCGGATGCGCTGCGCGCGGTCAGGCTCACCGGTGCGCTCTACTACCGCGTCAGCACCACTACGCCGTGGCCGGTGATCCGCGCACCCCTCGGCGTGGAGCTTGCGCCGGCGTTCGCTCGCCGGACTCGCAACGTCGCGTCCTATCACGTCGTCATCGAAGGCTCGTGCTGGGCAGCGGCCGAGGAGTGCGATCCGGTTCAGCTCGGCGAAGGGGACATAGTGGCGTTTCCGACGGGCGCGCCGTACTTCCTGGCCTGCGAGCTCCCGCCTGGCAAGCCCCCAGCAGAGGCGGGGTCTCTCGTGGACCTGTTGCGTGGCGTCGCGTCGGGAACCGTGCCGCCGTCGTTCACGTTCGGCGAGGGAGCCGGGCAGACGACGTTCGTCTGCGGTTTCCTTGGCTGCGACCCCTTGCCGTTCGACCCGCTGTTTGCGTCGTTGCCGCCGATGCTGGTGGCCCGCGAGGTGAAGGGGCAGCTCGCGACGCTCGTTGAGCTCGCGCTCGCGGGGGTCGACGGAGCCGGCAGCACGTCGGTGCGCGAACGCCTGAGTGAGTCGATGTTCTTGGAGACTCTGCGGCAGCATCTCATCAGCGGTGAGACTGCTGCCTGGACGTGTGGAACGAACGACAGCGTGGCCGCCCACGCACTTGCGCTCTTGCACGACGACCCCGGATACCCGTGGACCCTGGCCGCCCTGGCGGCCGAGGTCGGGGCGTCCCGCTCTGCGCTGGCAGAGCGCTTCCCCAAGGCCGTCGGCCAGACGCCGATGCAGTACCTCGCGCGCCGTCGTCTCGAGCTCGCAGCCTCGCTCCTCAACGACGGAGCCACGATCGCTGCCGTCGCACACCGGGTCGGCTACGGCTCCGAGGCGGCGTTCAGCAGGGCATTCAAGCGGTCGACCGGCATCACTCCCTCGACATGGCGCGGCGACGATCGCACTGCCTGAGCTGGATCCAACATCAACCGCGGGCCATGCGGACTTTGGCGTCCCAGGTCGTGGCCGGACGAGAGGGTCCGCTCGCCTGCGCTGGCTGAGATCCATGCGCGACCCATCTGCGCACTCCCGCCGCAGTCTCCTTCACGCAGGCACCTTCACGCAGGCACCATCTCATCCACTGCCGGTGGGAGGGGCGGGACCGGCGTCATTGGGCGTCAGAACGTCTAGTGGCGAACCACGGATCTCAGCAGGTCCGCGCCCGCTCGCCGGCAAATCCGGATGGTCAGGGAAGTGACGAAGCGAACGAGCTGGGGTCGTAGTACTCGCCGTCGTCCTCAGCGGCGAAGCAGACGGCGGCCTCAACGTGTCCGTCCCAACCCGTGCCTGACAACAGGAATCGCCCTGCTCCTCGACTGATCGTGAGACCGTCAAGCGCGGTCGGCAGGTCTAGCGACTGCACGCCCTTGAAGAGGATCTCGACGCGGGTGCCGTGGAGTTCGTCCCTCACACTCCGCAGGACAAGTTGTGCGTGGCCCACGGTGTACAGCCACATCTGAAACCGACGAGAGCTCTCGTACGTCTCTGTCACCTCGTATTGACGGCCATCCACCTCGCGAGCCTATCGACGCCCTGTGCGGGTCATCGGCAACACCGGGACGCGAGCGGAACGCGGCATGTCCGGACGCCTGGGCCCTCGGCCGACACAGGGCAGGTCAACTCGTTGCCATCGGCCGGCTTGGGGCGTATACCCGGTGAGAGCGGCCCGGATCCGGGCCGCTCCGCTGGGAGGTGCCCGGTGCATCGCGCTTCGCGACCCAGTTTTCCGCGTGCTCGGTACCACTTCAAGGACTGCTCGTTGCAGTCCTTGTTTCCACGTGGGCTGCTCATCGGCTCGTCATCCTGCGCGGCCGCCGTCGGCGCCCGCACCGACGACGTCGTCGCCCGGAGCCGAGTTCCCCCCGCCTGGCTCCGCTCCGCTGGCCTCCCAAACCGCTCAGGCGCTGGATGCGGTGCTGGCAGCCGCCGTCGCACAGTTCCCGCAGAGCCATACCGACGGCGCGCCCGGTCTGACCGCGGCGATCCTGACCGATCGAGGGCAATGGGCTGGCGCGGCCGGCGTTGATGGCGTCGGCGCCCGGATGACGCCAGAGACGATGACGGAGATCGCCAGCATCTCCAAGACCTTCGTCGGCGCGGAAATCATGCGGCTGGCCGAACTCGGCAAGATCGACCTCGATCCCCGCTCTCCAGATACGTCACCTCTCCCCTGCTCAAATACGGCCCCAGCGTCCGGCAGGTGCTCGGCATGCGCAGCGGCATCTCGGAACCGCCCGAAGCCGTGATCGACCGCATATTCAACGGCGTGCTTATCGACCCGCACCGCCACTGGACGCCACGGGAATACCTCGCCACGGCGAAGGCCACCGCGGCGGCCCCTCCCGGGGGGGACTGGGTGTACACCAACTCCAACTTCGCCCTGCTCGGGCTAGCGATCGAGGCAATCACCGGCCGCACGCTGGCGCAGGTCGAGCGAGGCGAACTCTTCACGCCCGCCGGGCTGAGCCGGATCGCGGCCCAAGATGCCGAGAAACCGACCCCTCCGATCGCCCTCCCGTCACGGACCTACCACTTGACGACACCGGACGGCTATCTGCCCTGTCGAGCTGCCGCCAGCTACGCCGGCGCGGTGGGCGGGATCGCCGCCGATGCGCCCACCCTGGCCAGATGGGGCTACGTCCTTTACGGCGCCCGCCTGCTGAAACCGGCCTCGGTGGCGGCGATGACCACGCCGCCGGCATCTTTGAGCCGCAAGGCAGTCGACTACGGACTCGCAACCCAGGTCTTCGGTTCCATCACGTCCAATCCGTCCGTCGGTCACACCGGTTCGACCATCGGGTACAGCAGCTTCCTCCTGGTGGATCCCACACGACACCTGTCCATAGCGGTCCTCGCCGTACAGCAGGACGCAGTACTGGACCAAGTCGTACAAGACCTCCTGGGCGCACTGGCCTAGTCCTTGTCGCGCCCGACAACACGAACGGTGAGGACCTGCGCCCAGCGCTCAGATCACGCACCTCCTCTCGGCAGTCCTGCGCATTCGAATCTCGGCACGAGCGAGCGGACAGCGGCATGTCCGGTCGCTTCTTCCGGCACACTGTCGGCATGCCCTCGACAAGAGCAGAGCATCTGTGATGGGCGCGGCCGCGTTCGTGGTCGATGGTCACGACATCGACCTGTACCCAGATGCGGAAGGCGCGGCCAGGGCGATCGAGGGCTACGACGCCACGAGTCTGGAGTACTTCGGCGCGGACGGCACCGTCTACGCGGCGACGGTCGAGGGACCCGAGTGGGGACCCGTCACCCTGCTCGGGACCCAAGAGAATCGCCTGGCGTACTTGAGCAACTTGCTCCGCTCGGAGGCAGCGGACGGGGCTTGTCGCTGCCGCCTGAAACCCCAGATGATCCCGAGTCGATCTGGGGCGCTCTCATAGCCGCGCAACATGAAGAGCAAGGGAGCCCTCGCTCCTGACGTCCGTGGCCGCCCCAGGAGCGGACGTACGCACATCGACTACTTGTTTCCTTGACCCATGACCGGTGCCTGGCAAGGCTCGGTCTAGTCGCCCGGCTCGTCGCTCTCACATCGACTGCCCACCCCGCGGGGGGTGTGGCTCGCATTTGGCCTGCGCGGGCCGGGCGTCGCTCTAGGAGCGGGGAGAGGCTCAAGAGGGGTTTGTGCTACTCGAAGTCGTGGTGCCCTCCCGGCTCGGACACCGGTACTGGATCGAGTTGTGGGAGAACAGATATGGGCGCTGTGGTGATCGGCATGGACCCGCACAAGCGATCGGCCACGATCGAGGTGATGGCCGGCGACGAGGTCGTTTTGGGCGGCGGGCGGTACGCCACCGACGGTGAGGGCTACCGGGCGATGCTCAGCTACGGGCGGCGGTTCCCGGAGCGTGTCTGGGCGGTCGAGGGCTGCTCGGGCATCGGCCGGCACATCGCCAACCGGCTGCTGGCCGACGGTGAGCAGATCGTCGACGTGCCGCCGAAGCTGTCGGCTCGCACCCGGATCCTGGCCACCGGCCAAGGCCGCAAGACCGATAGACCGACGCGCATTCGATCGCGTTGGTCGGCACCCGGATGAGTGGGCTGCGCCCGGTCGTCGATGACGAGCAGCTGACCGTGTTGCGGATCCTGGTCGACCGTCGCCGCTCCCTGGGTGAGGACCACACCCGGATGGTCTCCCAACTGCATCAGCTACTGCTGGAACTGATCCCGGGCGGGGCCAAGAAGGACCTCTCCGCCGCCCAGGCCAAAGCGCTGCTGGCCACGGTCCGACCCCGCGACGCCGCAGGCAAGACCCGCCGGCGGGTCGCCGCCGAGTTGATCGGCGACCTCGAGCGGATCTACGCCCGCAAGAAGGCCGCGAACAAGGAGCTGAACGAGCTGCTCGCCGCGACCGGCACCACGCTGACCGACCTGAACGGCATCGGCCCCTCCGGCGCCGCCCGACTGCTGGTCGACGTCGGCGACATCACCCGCTTCCCCACCAAGGCCCACTTCGCGTCCTGGAACGGCACCGCACCCATCGACGCCTCCTCCGGTGACCAGGTCCGGCACCGGCTCTCCCGCGGCGGCAACCGTCAGATCAACCGGGTCCTGCACATCATGGCCACCGTCCAGCTGCGCAACCCCACCGAAGGACGGGCCTACTTCGACCGGCGCAAAGCCGAAGGCAAAACCTCGATGGAAGCCATGCGCGCACTCAAACGACGCCTCTCCGACATCGTCTACCGGCAATTGATCGTGGACGCGCTAGCACCACCCAAGACGGCCCGGGAGGACACCCGGGGACGACTCTTCAATCCAGCGTGGCCGACTCACACCCCGACATCGACACTTCGGATCAGTCACTTCCCGGACCCGCCAACCACGAGCCTAGAACCGCCCTCCCCACTGCGTCTTGACACAGAGGGGAGCCAATGAGTGCGCATCGGGGGTGGCCCTGGGCTGCGGGAGAGCAGAGCCGCTCCACACGACGCAGTCTTCGACGAGAGACCTCGTACGGTCGGAGCGTTGATCGACGGCTTGGATCGTCGACGAAGGGGCCCGGCGTCGCGATAATCCGCAGATGCCCACTTTGATCCCGCGGGAACCCTCCCAGAGCCACAACAGTGAACCGTCCATCCAGCAGCCGGTGGGGCGGGTGGTTGTCGTGGGCGCCGGCATCTCCGGCATCGCGGCGGCTCGCACGCTGCACGACGCCGGCGTGGACTGTCTGATCGTGGAGGCGCGCGACCGGATAGGCGGCCGCCTGCACACAGTCGACCTGGCGGGCACTCCAGTCGATCTTGGTGGATCGTGGATCCACCACCCGATCCGGCAATCCGCTTCGCGCACAGGCCGATCGGCTCGGCGTGGAGTACATCGAGGCCGATCCGTTGCCCGGCCTCGTCGGCTACGACTGCGCCGAAGGTCGTCGCCTCAGCGCGGACGAGATGGACACCTGCGTGCGGGTGATGTTCGAGGACTTCCCCGAGGCGGTGAAGCAGCCCCAAGCCCAGGCCAACGCCCAACACAGGGGCCGATTCGCCGATGGCCCCAGCGATCGAGACCTACCTGGCCGATCTGGCGCTGCCGCCCGCACGGCACCGCCAGCTCCGCCAAGCGATCCGCTCTGGGATCGAGAGCAAGTCGGCCGACCTCACCGAACGGCAGTCACTCCAGTGGATGTGGCACGAGCTCAAGAGTACGACGGCGGCTTCTTCGGCGATGTCCCGGTCGGGGGCTACGAACGACTGGTCACTCCCCTCGCCGCCGACCTACCGATCCGGCTCGGCTTCGAGGTCAAGGAGATCGCCGTGATCGACGACGGCGTCCGCGTCGACGGGCACCGACGGCCGGGTCGAGATCGGGTCCCACGTCGTCGTGACCGTCCCCCTCGGCGTACTCAAGGACGGGCGGCCGCGGTTCGTGCCGCCGTTGCCCGACAATCACCTCGACGCCATCGACCGGCTCGGCTTCGGATACCTCGAGAAAGTCTCGCTCGCGTTTGCCGAACCCTTCTGGCGCGCAATGGGATTGCCGCAGTTGATGATCCTGCCGCCGGACCCGGACGAAGGCGCGCTCTGGGCCTTCGACCTCGGCCCGGACGCTCCGCATCCCACCCTCACCACCCTGGTCCCCCACAGCGCGGCGCACCATATCCTGGGCGGCACGCCCAACGAAGCAGTCGAGTGGATCCTCGACCTGCTCAGCCAGGCGATCGGCCAGCCCTGCCCTGCTCCGCTGGCGAGCGCCGTGACGAGTTGGGCCAGCGATCCCTACAGCCGCGGCAGCTTCTCCTATCCCTCCTGGCGCCACGCCGTACGACGCCGACCGGCTCGGACAACCCGTCCATGGCCGCGTGCTCTTCGCCGGCGAGCACACCCAGAGCGAGCGGCTCGTCTATGTCGATGGCGCGATGGCCAGTGGCATCCGGGAGGCCCAGCGCCTGCTGCCCGGGCGATGAGGCGCGACTGGCCGGGGTCACCCGGGTCGGGGGAGGCCCCGGCCACGTCGGCCGACCAGGATCGGGCGGGTGCGCGCGACCCGGCAAGCCCGAGCAGTGGGGGCCATGCTCGTCGCGGCCGGAGTGCTGGTCCTGACAGTTCCGGCGCCGAGCGGCGCCTCCGCAACTGTGGCTGCTCCCCACGTGGTCCCGGCCGTGGCGCAACTGGTCGCCAATTCGGACACCTACTCGATGACTCTGGTCGCCCGCGTGTGCCCGACCTATGCCGACGTAATGGCCAACCGGGGTCGCAACAACATCCCGGAGTCGCTGCAGGACCTCGGCAAGGACAGCGTCTACGAGACCGGCCAGCCCGTCGACCCGGCGATCGAGGAGCCGAACAACCCCAACTGCCAGCCGCTGGACGGGTGGAAGTTCACCCTCGGGCGCAGCGGCGACGGGCCGAAGGTCGACCACCTGTCGACCGTCACGGCCGGCGGAGCGCCGACTGCGGCCACGTCGACGGTGGCGCTGCTGGACTCGGCCGGCAACGACACCGGTGAGACGATCGCCGGGGCGGTGACCGTGCCGCTGACACCGGGGCCAGGTGACCGATGCTCAGAACCGGCAGCTCTGGGTCCAGGGCGGCACCCCCGGGGACCCGCTGCTCAACACCCCTCTTCCCGGGCCAGTACGGGTTCGCGGCGCTGCGCTGCGCGATCGACAACTACAACGCGGACAACGTCGAGTGGGTCTCCTACCCGACCACCTATCACCACGTCTTTTGCTACGAGTACGTCGTCACGCCACCACCACACCCGGCGACGATCGTGGTCCGCAAGCAGCTCCAGGGCGGCACCGACGGCCCCGGCACGTTCCGCTACGTCGGCAACATCTCCTATACCGCGGCCAATGACTTCTTCCTCACGGCGGACGTCGGCACCACCTCGTCGATGAGCTTCGTGCGCGCCGCGGACCTGCCCTGGGACTTCACCGAACAACCGATTGTCAGGGCTGGACCCTGGTCGGAGCCTCCTGCACACCAGCCGCGGCCGCAGTCATCACCGGCGCGAAAGTCGTGGTGACTCCTGCTGCGAACCAGACCGTCACGTGCACCTACACCAACGAACGCGATCCGACCGGCGCCCTGGAGCTGGACAAGACGACACTCGGGGCGGTCGGGACTCCCCTTCCATGTCACAGGCCCGCCTCCCGCAGCCCCACTCGACACCACAGTCACGACGACCGCTCAGGGCGTCGCCGTCCCGGTGGTCGCCTCACCCGCGTCGACGCCCGGCACCTACACAGCCACCGAGACCCTGCCGGCCGCGGCGGCCGCGGGGAGCTGGGTTTTCACCAAGGCCGAGTGCGACGGGACGGACGTCACCGGAACAGTGACGTCCAGCGGGCAGGACCGCACCCTGTCCCGCACCGTCGGGGTCGGGGCGCAGACGATCTGCAACATGACCAACACGTTCACCCCGGACGGTTCGATCACGATCCGCAAAACCACCGCTCGGCGGAGTGGGCACATTCACCTACGTGGTGACCGACCAGCTGGACCCGAGCAACCCGACCGTGATCGCCCAACAGCAAGCCACGACAACGACTCCGGGCACTGCGGTCACCGCGACCGGCGACTCGCTGGACCACCTCTACGCCAGTGATCCCAATGACGCCAACAGCACCAGCCATCCTTACTCCGTCGCCGAGATCGCCCCGCCGGACACCGCCGCCGGGAGCTGGCGGCTGACCGCGGCCTCCTGCACGAACGGCCTGCTCCGCACGCCGGTCAACGCCCACCTCACCTTCGACCTGACGAGACCACCAACCCGCACGTCACCTGCGACTTCACCAACACCTTCGTCCCCACCGCGACCCTCGACCTGTCCAAGGTGGTCATCGATCCGGACTCCGCGCGGACCGGTCCGGTCACCGTGCACCTGACCTGCCGGGACGGCACCGACCTGACCCTGACCGGACCGGCCGGCCGAACCCGGACCCTTCCATCTTGATCAGCTCGTCTTCCGCGACCCGACGACCTGTACGGCGCGCGAGACCGCCACCGGCGCCGGTCCGGGCGCCAGCGTGGCCACCACGATCGACCTGGACGACGGTGGCGTCACCAGCGTTGACGGGAGCAGCATCACGTTCCCCGTCCGCTCCGGCCACCACGTCGCCGTGACGGTGACGGACACCTACGGCGCGGCGCCGCCGAGTCCTACGACCAAGCCGGAGCCCGGTCCCTCGGTCCTGCCGGAGAGCGCGAGCCAGGGCGGGCTGCCCGCCACCGGCGCACCCGCCGGCCTCCGGTGGCTGACCGGCCTAGGTGTCGGACTGGTGTTCGCCGGCGTAGGCCTCCTGGTCGCGTCCAGGCGGCGCCCGTTGATCCGGACCGGCCGCAGGAGCTAGACCCGGCTCATCTGCTCGAGTTCCACCGAGCTGCCGCGGTCACTCGCTGCAACGGCCCGGCCCCAGGCAACCAGGGCCGCCGCCAAGACCCAGCATGCCGATGGCCGGGCCCCAGCGCAGACTCGCCTCCGTGGACTCGACCACGACCGCACCGAGCAGCCAGGCGGCCGCCGGCCACCAGGCTGAGACCCCGGCTCGCCAGAGGCCGACGCCCAGGACGACCGGACCCAGCACGAACGCTGCGAGACTGATCAGCAGCACGGCGAAGGCACCGCTGTCCGTGACGGACTGAGTCACCGACACCGCCAGTTCACTCAACGGCTGGGACCCGGTGATCGCCACCTCGAACAGGTTGTACGCCGCTCGGCCGCCGATCAGCCAGAACGCCCCGAACGTGCTGAGCAGCAAGCCAATCCGGGCCACTCTGCGTCCCCGCTCGAAGCCACTGGCGTTGATCGTGAGCAGCCCCCACGTCAACAACGCGGCGGCCAAGACGAAGGCCGCAGCCGAGACGACTTCGGCTCCTCGGTGGGCCGTGACGGCCAGGACCTGGCCACGGACCGTCGATGGAATTACCGGCAGAACCCCCTGTGCCGCAACG